>CAVWKP010000007.1:0-104819 GCA_963755595.1 uncultured Alphaproteobacteria bacterium
AGGCAAGCAGCGTCCGATACGCCGAAGGCGCACGTGAAAACAAAAGGCAGATCACCGGGAAGACGGCAATGATAAGGGCGTTTGGCGGAAAATCGTAGAGAGCTGGCTTGCCTCACCAGCGAGGCCATCAGGACACGCCGGACGGACGCATAGGCTACGATCTGTCGGCCCATGCCCCGGTAATCCGACAATGACGGCAGGCCCAGAAAAGCCAGAGCCTGGACGTTCGACCCGGACAAGACGGCATAGGCAACGAATGGGAAGAAGAAGATCGTCACCAGGTGCGGAGCCCAGGCCGTCGTGTTCAGGATCGAGTAGATGAATGCCGGGGTTAGAAACGTCGCCAGGGCGAGCGCTACCGCGTCCACGACCTTGACCTGCAGGGTACGCACGCAAATCCAGATCATCTGGACTCCGAGAAGACACACGGTCAGCGTCGAGAAGATGCGCGTCCACCTGAAGTCGTCGAAGGCGCGGACCGGTATCATCGGGATGTTGGAAAGCAACGCAGCGACAGGCCGACCGATCGCCAAGAGATGCCCGGAATTCCTGAAAGAAGCTCGAGCGCTCTGCGGCGTATATCGCCATCTCGTAGTCGTTGTGAATGCCGTACAAATGGACAATGTTGGGCGCGACGCCAAGACGACGCCCGCCGCGAACACAAACATGGCCAAAGCGGCACGCGTAGACGCCACCGGCAACGCCTTCCCCGCCACCAATACGCCGCGGCGCTGAGGCCAAACCAAACTGTTCATCACTTCTGGTATGCAGCCGGCAGTTTTCTCGAAGGCTGCGCTTGCGGTGGATTCCGCCAGGCGTCGACGAAAGGCGCAGTTTCAAGCGATATGGTGCCGATGCTCCGACGCAGCGCCTCCTTCTTTTCCCGCCGGCAGGCCTGGGCATCGTTGGCGATATCTGCCACTTTGCCGACCAGATCAGCCAGAGAAATCGACTTCAAGGGTACGATCGCCTGATCGACACCCGATGCCAAGCGGCTGACGGCACGCCCTGCCTGATCGACCGCGATCAGGACAAACGCCCCCGCGAGAATTCAACACGATGCAGGGCTTCGCCAGGAACAACCCCAATTCGCCGGCGAACTGACGGGGCGCGATCGCCTGCCCGGCAGGAGCAGCCGCTGCAGGGGCCACGGTCAATCCGGCTTGCGCCACGTCGTCCAGATATGCGCGTTTGGCACTGAGGAATTTGCGTAGGCCTTTTCCACAGTATCGTCCGCTGCGATCACGCCCAGCTCCGGCTCGTATATGAAAAAGCGGCCGCCTTTCTCGACAAGGATCGCGGTACCCGGCGCAGCATTGGACGTCGAGGTGCTACATTCATTCCCCCGCTTGAAAGAAGTTCTGCCTCGTACATCCTATAGAGGCCAGCTACAATTTCCATTCGCAATCACGGTCGAGGGTGCTTGCCGAGAATTGCAGTGGCTTCGCGGCCATACTAGAAATGACGGAGCGATGGTGGATATCTACGCGCCAGGCAAAGTGGCGGCGGAAGCGGTTGACATGCAACGGCGGACCATCGCTCTCCTTCTACCAACTCTGAACGAGTTGCAAGGCCTCAAGGCGATCGCCCCATTCATCGACCGCTCGCTGGTCGATGACATCATCTGGTCGACGGCGGATCCAAAGACGGCACTGTCGAATACGCGGCAGAGATGGCGTTCACGATCGTGAGCCAGCTTAGGCCCGGCCTTCAATTCGCGATCTTAGACGTGGCTCACGCCCTGCCTCACGACTTCATCATCGAGTTCCACAGCCCGACGGCAACGGTTAACTGCCAGGTCGATCAGCTGCCTGAACTGGTGAACAAGCTGCGAGATGGTGTACCCTGCCCATGTCGTCGTCTCTCGCTATCTCGCACACGCGACCTCGTATGGCGATCATTTCTCACCGCGTTCGGCAACTGGATGTTCTCACGCCTGATGCGGCCGCGCAAAAATCCCGGTGACGGACGCACTCAACATCTATCGGGGCTATCGCCGCGACATCGTCGATCCGGATCTGGAATTTTACCTGAAGGGACCGGTGCTGGAACCACTCCTTACCGGCATCTGCGCGCTGCGTGGGCTGAGAGCCCGGGATCGAGATTCCAGGGCGACGAGCCGCTGCGCATCGGCGGCGTCAGCAAGCGCTCCATCATCTATAACGGCTCGCTCGTGCTGTGGATGATCGTCCGGAACTCTACTTCCGCAAGTTCCTCGGCCTGCGCCTTTAGCGCGCCGCCGGGCGCTGCGCGCCACTAATCGACAATGCGGCGCACACCCTCGTCGAAGGGGACCTCCAGCTCCGTCGAGAGCGAAGGAAGCGCGGATGCTGGCCGCCGGGCTCAATACGGCGGCCGCTACCGCGCTCGATGGGGTTCTTGGTGTTCTGTAGGGGCCAGCGCCCACAATTCACCGGAGGAACCGAAATTCCGCCACTCCAGTCACGCCTTGATGACAGCTTGACAGGAACTGCAGCCGCGCTCCCATGAACCAGTCGTCTTTGCGCCATGCAGGCTGTGCCTCACAGTGTGCTCGAAAGGTCCCTTCACCAAGGCCAGGTTACTAAACGTGACGCTTGCTCAATTGAATTCCCGCTCGGATTCGCCCAACATTGCGCAACATGGCCGGTCGGCCGGCCGGACAGTTCGTCTTTCTGGACATAGGGTAGTAGCAGAGGCGAAAGCTACTACAAGCCCCTGGCCGGACAGCTCAAGGTCATTGGCTTCGATTCGACTCGACAGCCGAGGAATGCCAGCCCGACGAAGCTGCTGCGATCCATTACGAACACCACGCGACCATTCTGGCTGGCGAGCACGGGGCGGAAAGTTCTTCAAAGCCGCCTGGCCTTTTTCCTCGGGCTTGCACAAACCCAACATCTGAAGTACTTCGAGCGCCTGCCTTGCCGGGACAACATGGTTGTCGTCGAGGAACTGGACGTCGAGACCACGACACTCGACCGCTTCGCCCAGACCCTTTCGGACGATCATGTCGACTTCATCAAGATCGACGTGGAAGGTTCTGAACTCGACGTTTTACGCGGCGGCAAGTCCCATGCTTCTCACGACAAACGCGTCCTTGCCATCAAGACGGAGTTCTCGTGGGATTCTGTCCTTCAAGGAGTAAGCCCCCATTCGCCGATCTGGACACTTTCCTGCGCGCGAATGGCTTCTATTTGTTCGATCTGGAAATGCATAACTACCAAGCCTACATGCGCCGCAGTCTGCCGGCAGGCCGGCTGGCGCAGACTGCGTAATGCGCCGACGCGGCCTCGACAACCTCCGGCCAGATCCAATCGCGCTACGGCCAAGGCGCTGACCCGGCGACGACATGTATTTCGCGATCCGGTGACCGACAGAACGGCCGGCCGGACTTCCATCGCCTGGATTCCGCTAGCCCTGCTCCGGCTTTGCACGCTATTCGACCTGTTCAACTATGGCGACTGCGCGATCGAACTGCTTCAAGACTTCCACCAGCACAAGGTGCTGGACTTCGACTTCGATGTTGAAAAGGTCATTGATGCGCTGACACCTGAGGTCATGGTTGGGCCGGACAAAGGCGTGGTCGTGGGCTATGCGAAATATCGTTCGATGTCCGAGGACGTCAGAAAGCGGATGGACACGAAGCAGCGCGCCATCGTCCTCAGTTCTTCGCGTTGATGGGCGCCATTGACGCACAAGCGCCCCCGGGGCTCGGCATGTCATTCCTGGCAAGACTTTTCGGAACGGAACGAGACGAGCTGTCGGAGTGAAGCTCGACCTGAAGCGGCTCATGGTCGCGGCAACCTCGATGGGCGAAACTAAGGCCTACGCTGGGGCTCAAGCGCCTCAGTCCGACGGATCAGCTTCACCGCCTCAACCGCTACATGGGCGACACCCTGGGTAGCTGTCCGGCGCTTGAGCGCGCAAGAAACCAGGAAAAGATCGCCCGTGCCGATCGGGTCCTGACCGCAGAAGTGCGGACGGCAAGGTCGTCCAGCCTTTCACCGGAGGCGCAGACGCGATCGCGAACGGGTGCGCAGATCTCGGCGAGGCAATGCGCGGCGAACAGCTGCAATCGATCCACGCGCACCTGAAATCGAAGCACGTCCTGCTCTGTCACGATGCTCACATAGGTGCCCCTACCGTTCCCTCGCGTGGCGATGTGCCTGCCGACCAGAACTACGCTTGCTATGAATATCTCGATCTGTGGTCGAGCCCGCACATTCTGGAGTATGCGACGCAGGACAGGATCCTGGACCTGGCACAGGCCTATCTTGGCTGCACGCCGACCCTGTACTCGATCAACGCTTTCTGGTCGTTTCCCAATCGCCAACCGCATCCCTATTCGCAGCTGTTCCATCGGGACTGGGAGGACTATCGGTCGCTGGTCGTCTTCACCCTCCTTGACTCCGGTCTGGAAGCCGGAGGAAGGCGCCCACTACTACGTCGAGACGTCGCACGACGTGAAGATGTTCGAACGGTCACTCAACGCCAGAGGAGTCGCCGGCGCGGACATCGAAAGCCTGTCGGGCAGGATCGGCGAGGTCATCGCACCGGTGGCAATGAGGTTGTTCGAACACAGCGCGCGTCGATTCGACGGCCCGGCGGGGCAGTCCTTCTGCGGCGACGGCTATGGCCTGCATCGCGCCGTCGTTCCGCGCTCCCGTCCACGTCTGCTGCTGTGGTTCCGCTTCGGCAACTTCTACAACGAGACGATGTACAGTTACCGCTGCGCGGCGCCGCCCGCGCCGAGGCCAGCGGGCTCTCCAGCGCATTCCGGACACGCCGCGTCATCGCTACGTCTTCAGGTACATGGTCGACGCTCTCTCGGCCGTTTGAGCGACCGCGCGACCGTTCAAAGCTCGGCCGAGAAGCCGTCGATCATGTAGCGGAAAACATACTGGTGGCGCGCCGTCGCCGGAATTCGCCGCAGGGTGCGGCGCACCTGCTCGAGGCGGGCCTCGTCGAATAGCCCCCAATGGCGCAGCGCGGCGCCAGTGACTTGTCGGAGCAGTCGGCGCGCGTCGCGTCGCGATCGAGCTTCATGTCGTAGACGTGCTCGTTGAAAAAGGTTCCGAAGCGAAGCTCAAGCAAGAGCTTCGGCCTCGACCGTGGAACGACAAAACGATGCAAGCCGTAAGCATCGGCGCACAATGATGAGCCTGCCGGCCCATGAAAGCGCCGGGCGCTGCGATTGAACAGCCGCATCGCCATCGGCGCGACAAAGGGTCCTGTCAAAAGGTAGTCGATCTTGGTGCCGACGCCATCCGCCCGCAGTGACTCTTCGAGCAGCGCCGGCTCGTGGGACTTCTCGACATAGAAGTGCACGCCCTCCTCCGGCACGTCGACGGGGGTCAGAAGAGTGAAGATCGTCAGCGACCTGCAGTCATCCAGGTCGCGATGAAAGGCCTGCAAGTCGGGACTCCGGAAGACGTTCGGGGAGCGCCCAGTACGCGTTCAGGGCAGAGAGCGTGGGCATGCAGCCGAGATAGCCCTGCGCAAGGTCGAGAAGCCTGTCCTGTGTCGCGCAAATTCCAGCAGGTGCGGGCTCGACCAAAGGTCAAGGTAGCCATAGCTGGCGTAGTTCTGGTCGCGCGGCACGTCAGTCGAGCGCGGTCTCTCCTTGCCAACGGCCGGGGGCGTGACCGATCGGAGCGGCTTGGAACCGAGATGGGCCACCACTTCTGCAGCCTGCCCGGCGCTCAGCATTTGCCCGAGATCGAGGCAGCCCTTCTGTCGAAGCTGATCGATTTCAGCGGCTTGCAACGGACCGTCGTCCGCTTCATCTCAACCGGAAGGATCGCGTCCGCTTCGACAACCGGCTGAGCATGGCAGACCGTGCGCTCGTGGCCACCAGCGGCCAGCCATTCGCCCAGCCCGCGATTGATCCGCCGCAACCGGTCGCGCCGTCCGAAACCTCCAGCGTGGCCTCGTCCCAGGCGTTCCGCCACTTTCTTCAGGCGCGACAAATCCAGAGACAGCATCTGCCGAAGGTCGGTTCGACCGGCATGTCTACTTCAGGACAAGCAGCGGCGAAGATGGCGTCCGGTAATGGGGCTGCACTTTCTCAGCGCGGCACCGCGTAGAGACCGTGTCCCATTTCTTGAAGCCGTAGTGGTCGAGATAAAACCTGTAGTCGGGGCACAGGCTCATCAGACGAAGCGGCAACGACCAGAGATGATGATAGGTGTGATAGATCGCGATCGCGATTTGCGGTCGATGTTTGCTTGATGGTTTGTTCATGCCTTCGATCAGGAACTCTTCGCCGCCCTCGATGTCGATCTTGATGAGATCGACCCGCGGCAACATGCTGCAGCCGCACGAATCGTCGACCGTCGAGCAGGGAACGGTGACGTGTTTCTTCTCGTCGACATTGTTGAGCTGCCCGCCGGACGCCATGGTGCCCCAGAACGGCAGCTTCGCTTCGCCGTTGTAGCCGCTCATCGCCAGCCGTGTTCTTTGATCAGCCCGGGAAAGCAATCCGACCGTCTGCCAGACGTACTTGCTGAGGAAGTCGAGACCAAAGGGATCGATGGCGTGGATCGTACCCTGGCCCTGCATTCGCGCGCAAAGCCACGGCAGCTCCATTCCTTCATCGATGCCGATGCTCAAGACGGATTGCCCGGTTCGACCTTGATGTACTGCTCGTACTGGGTCTTGGTGAACACTGAACTGACATAGTGCTTCCAGACGTCCAACGGAGTGCCCTGGAAGGCGGTCGAATAGGCGCGCTTGCTCTCCTCATTTCCAGCGCGCTAGGACAAAGTCGGCGACACCCTTGAACGCATTGCGTTCGGTCACCTCCTTGGTGTGGTATCGTCCCCGGCAAGCAGCGTATTGCTCCGGCCCCATCCACCTTGACGGCAGGCGGCTCCCAACGTGAAAGGAAGTCGATGAAATCTGCCATGGGCGAGAACAGCTGGGCTGCCGGGAACACACCGGTCGATGACCTGCCGGCCGAAGTGCCAGAACTCCCAGCCGACCACGTCGGTCGCGGGAAACACCACGAGGTCCTTCGGCATCGAGCCGCGCTTGAGCGCCTCCCGCCATCTGCTGTCGACCGTGATGACGGTATCCTGGTCCTTGGACAGCTTTTCCACGAACCCGTCGAATTGGGTGTGTGGCAGCAGCCGTCCGATGGCCTGTTGCAAAAAACGGGTGTCGTCGTTGTCCGGATGGAGGCTATACCTTCCCAAGCCCTGTAGCTCGGACAGATTGGTTGCGACGCGCATCGAGGCCGTTGGTTCCTTTGAGGGATGATCAGCGCTTGCTGAGGACATCAATAGCTTAGGGAGCCACCGCCACCCAACCATATTTTCGATCAGTCCGGTAACCCGCTTCCGCCGGCCCCGAGCAGGCCGGCTGCTACGGCGGCAGCATGCCAGCTATCGCGCGCTGCCAGCACATTGTCTCTGGCTCCATCGCAAGAGCCCCTCCTGGGCATAGAGCTTCGCCTTAAGCTGCTGTCAGGCGGCGGCGGCAGAGGGAATTCATTTTCGGCGGGGAGTGCAAGAGACCGAGTTGGCCAGCGCTTCGATATCCTGGCTGCGAACGGCTGGCGCGCGGAGCCCCGTGGGCTTCGGCACGGCATTGCTATAATTTCGTCGTATCAATGTACATCCAGGAACACCGACGATGCGCCGCCGCGCTACCGGGCGAGCTTGACTCGAGCGGGCCAACTCGGCTGGCGACCTGAAGCGCGTGATTGCAGAAAGCGCGAGCGTGACCCCAGATGAATAGATTGCGCATCAGGGAACGGGCGTGAAAAAACCGCCGGGCGCACACAGGGCGACGATATTGGCCAGCCGGCCCTCGATGTGGACCAGGGCATCGTTGTGCGAGCTGCTAAGTTGGCCAGGATGCCTGGCATATTGGCGAGGACATGGGGAAGGTATTTGACGTGGCTGCGGCTGGCGATCCGGCACCACAGCTCGAACTCGACGCAGTCCAAGATTCCAGTTTTTCTCGCTGAGGCCGACTGCCGACAGGACGCTGCGCCGGAAAAAGCTCGAGACAAAGTATGGCGAATAATCGCCGAGCAGATAGTCGACGAGGCTGAACGGACCGCTGGTCCACGATCCAGTGACCTTGCCATCCAAGTCCGTGATCAAGGCGTCGCCAGTGATGGCTCCAGTGCTCGCATTCTCCTGAAAGGCCCGGACCGCTCGCTCAACGGCGTCGGGCATCAGCTCTTCCATCGGCGAGGCACGAGCCGACAAACTCCCCCGTGCAGCGGTTGATCGCCCGCCACAGCCCTTCGCTGGGGCCGGAGTTCCGGCTCCGACACGACCTTGACGCGGTTGCCGTAGCTTCGCAGGACGTCGAGGGTCGCGTCGGTCGAGACCGCGTCCTGTACGACAAACTCGATATTCGGATAAGTCTGGCCCATCACGCTGTCGATCGCGCGTCGAAGTGACTTCCCACCGTTGGCACAAACATGAAGATCGAAAAAAACGAGCGGTCGTTCGGTGTGCTCAGGGCTCATTGCGGCAGCCAGTGTACCGAACAAAAGCGGCCCGTGGCCATGCAAACGGGCTTCTAGGGTCGTTCCCGATGTTCCGCAGATATTTTGACTTTGTGCTGGAAATCAGCCAATCGATTGCAAAGAATCGGGTTAGAAGCAGATTTGTTATCCACGAATACGATGCAGACGTCGCGCACGCCTATTTCCGGTGGCGTCGAAGCCCAACCGCTGGTTTAATTGCTGGATCGGCCGCCATGGGACCGCATCGGCAAAGTCGTGCGTCGGAGCTCTGGCCGAGCGTGGCGTCCACTGCGAAGTGGTCGTCCATGATTTGAACAGCACGGCTTGGGCCCGGCGCGGCGCTGCTCGCGGCCCTGCGCACTTGTCGCGGCGACTACGTCGCCTTCTGGCCCATGGAAGGCGAACTGGACCCGGGAGCGCTCGAAACCGCTGTTGCCGAATTCTCGAAGCAGCCCCATGCCGGAGCGGTCTGCGGGCGAGGCTTCCTCCGGGACAACCATGGCAAGCCCATCGACCGGGCGGACATCGTCACGCTGCTGTTCACTAGCAGTCAGCCGTTTCTGCCGGCAGGCATCTTTCGCCTTCAGGCGCTGCGCGCCTGCGGCCTCCACGTTGACGGCTGGCGGACGCGAGCATCGAACTCGACCTGTGTCTTCGCGTCGCCAGCGATTTCGGCTTCCACAATTTACAACGCCATTGTCAAGGACCGCCGGAGTACTTTAACCGAAGCCCTGCCCGAAAATGCGAGTCAGACCGTCAACGAGAGGATGAACCTCCTCACCAGGTTTCTCCGACGAAGGCTTCTGGGGTCCCGACCGGCACTACTGCTGGAAGCACAAGCGAATCTCCTGGCCGCCATGGCATGCGGCTCGAGGCGGCGGGGTTCGCACAGGGCAAATCCGGCCCTCTCGCGCCTGCAGGCGGTCGTCGCGGGATTTCCCGCCTTGTTGCATGGCGACCATCGAGCCTTGAAGAGCCTTCACCGGCTGTTCTGCACCCGCAGCCACAACTCGGTCTGCTGTCGTGCCCCTTCGAGAGAATCCTAAGCTGCGCGTTCGGGCTCGGTGAGCGCGCGAGAATCCATATCGCCTACCAGATCTGGAATGCCACATTCGGCTGGCTACCGCCTACAAGCGCAAGGTGATTGCCGGACGTGCCGATGTCTAGGTTCCATCCCGGCGCACCATCGCGCTCGTCTATGTTCGCGGAACTCTACGGCAGGTCGGTTCGCGCTACGAGGGGCGCGGCCAGACGAATGGCGCTGGAGATGTGGGAGCACGCCCGGCCGCCGGACAACGTGACCTACGACAGCTTGGCGCCCAGGCGTTGCTCGGCTCCCCGACGCAACGACAGATGATCGCCAACCATCAGCGGCTATGGGTCCAGCGCCACATCCGGCAGCGCGCGCCGGTCGTCCTCAAGAAGCAATCGGGCGACACGCGGCGGCAAGATTCGCGTCGGCTACCATTGCGAATTCATGGATCAGGAAACGATACGCTACATGATGCGGAACGTCATGAAGGCCCATGACAGGTCGCGCTTCGAGATCTACGCCTATTCGCCCAACGTCTTCGCTCCGATTTGGCTCCCTGTCTCGACGTGATTGCGACAAGTGCAGGTCGTCAAGGAAGCCGGGCGCGCCGGCCATCACGCGGTACATATCGTGGTACGACACGATGAAGATCGACATCCTGGTCGAACTGACCGGGTTTTCGCCCGGCAACCGCTTCCGCGCCATGAGCGAGCGCTGCGCGCCGGTGCAGGTGAGCTTCCTGAACCACACGGCTTCGAGCCAGGTTCCCAACATCGACTACATCATCACCGACGAGATCTGCACGCCGTCGAACAGCGACGTGCAGTCCTACTATTCCGAGCGTCTCTGGCGCCTGCCGGGATGCTTCTTCTGTTTCGACTATCGCGGCTCGGAAGCCCGGAGCCGGGTGAACCGCCGTCGGAGCGCTCCGGACGTCCGACTTCGGTTGCTTCGGCTATGGCGGAAAACTGAACCACGAGTTGATCGGGTTGTGGGCGCAGCTCCTGCATCGATCTCCTCAATTCCTCGCTATATTTGCGCAACCCCAATTCTCCTCGGCCGACAGCCGCCGGCTGGTCTCGAGTCAGTTCGCGTCCCACGGCATCGCGGCGACCGGTTGACCCTCGCCCAGGGCGTCGATCGCAAGGCCCTGCTGCGGAGTATGCCAAGATCGACGTCAGCCTGGACACCTGGCCCTATTGTGGCGGCAACACGTCGCCGAAATCGCTCTGGATGGGCGTTCCCGTCGTCAGCCTGTGCGGCGCCCGATTCAGCTCGCGCTATGGCTCCTCCCTGGTGGCCGCCGCCGGGTGCGCCGACCTTGTTGCACGAACGCCGGAACAATACATAGAGATCGCGGCCCGGCTCGCGGGCGACCTGCCGCGGCTCAAAACGCTGCGCCGAACCTGCGTCAGATGTCGGTCGCCATGGATAGGGAGACTCCCGGCAGTTTGCCCGGCAAACTGGAGGCGGCGTACACTGAAATGCTCGGCCAGGCCGAACTCGGGACGCGTGGATCGAGGACAGGTAGTTGGGCAAGATGTGAGTACCGTTCCCTACGTCAGTTTCGTCACCTACGGCCGGAACGATGGATACACGCCGAGCTATGTCCGGCGTGTAACGCGCGCGACGCTGTGCCTGGCCAATCAGCTCGAGAAGGCCGGCCTCGATTCCGAGATCGTAATCTGTCGACTGGAATCCGCCGGCCGACCGGCCGCTCCTGCTCGACGTCATCGCAACTGCCGCAAGTCGTTGCGGCACGTGACGATCCGCGGCGTCATCGTCGGCGTCCGAACATCACGCCGATTCGCGGCTCTCGACGGAGCGCGGCGTGCACACCGCCGAGGCCGGCAACGTCGGCATACGGCGCGCGCGCGGCCGCTTCGTCACGCCGAAGGCAAGCGACACGTACTTTTCGCCCGAAGTCATCGCGATGATCGCACGACGCAATCTCGACGCCGACACGATGTACCGCATCACGCGGCACGAATCGCAATCAACGACGAGTCCATCCTCGATCTCGACGACGAGCGCTGCTCGCCAAGCTGACGTCGCTTCCCTCAAATCCGCATGCCTGATCAGGCAAATGCCGTTCTGGGAGCTGCGCGACCTGCACACCAACGCCTGCGGCGACTTCACGTTGATGAGCGCGGCTCACTGGCATCTCCTGCGCGGCCATCCGCGGGACACGACGGTGCTGTCGCTCGATATCGACTCGCTGGTCATGCATGCGGCGGCCGCACAGGGCGTGCACGAATGCCGCTGGCCCAATTCCTGTCGCGTCTTCAAGCCGAGCCACGGAAAAATCAGCGACCGTCCGGGTCAAGCAGATTTGGCGTCCCTGGCAACGCCGGCTCGACAAGTTCCTGTCGGAAAAGATCAGCGAAGACCGCGGCCCACCGCTCCCGCACATGGCTCGACTACCCGCGTCGGACGGTGCGCGGCATCGACTCCGCTGCTCGGGCCGTCGATCGAGCGAAACTTCGTGCGGCCGGCCAGCCGTTGGGCGCGCGGCGCGCGGCCGGTGCCGACCCAGCCGGAAAACTGGGGACTGGCGGATGCGCCCCTCGAGCAGCGAGTGCTCTGCCGGGCCAAATGGGACACTGAAAGCTCGGCCAGTCTGGTCCTTCACGACGCCTGACGCTGGACGACAAAAAGCGCTGCCAGAGATTGATCTCGAGAGTCCAGCATTTCATGGCGGGCTGGCGCGGAATGCCCCGCGCCACCATTCGACGGTGCGCCGCACGCCTTCGTCGAAGGTACTTCCGGCTTCCAGCCGAGCCGCTCGAGCGCCCGGCTGTTGTCGAGCGAAAACGAGGTCTTGATCGTCGGCCCGGCGGGATCGTGCTCGATACGAAGAGCGCGGCCGGATGCAGCGACGATGCGGGCGACGAGGTCCTTGATCTGGATCGCCGGCCCGCGCTCGCGTGCAGCATCTCGTACGGCTTCGTCTGCCTGGTCGATCGGCAAGCTCGACGAAACGCACCAGATCGTCGACGTAGAGTCAGGTCGCGCGCCTCCTCGCCGCTGCCCCACACGGTGATGCTGCCGTCGTGCTGGTCATCGCCTTGGTCACGGTGGCGCCGAACACGTGGCTGCGCTCGAGATCGAACTTGTCGTGCGGGCCGAAGACGTTGGTGTGGCGGATGACGGTGTGCTTCGTCACGCCGAGGCGGCTGAAGAACTCGCACATCTTCTCGATGTAGAGCTTGGTCCAGCCGATGCCGAAATAGTTGAGATGCATTTCCTGCGAGGCGTCCCACTCCTCCTCCCGCCACGGCGTCTCGCGCGGCTGGTACATCACCGAACAGCTGAAGAAGACGAAGTGGCCGACCTTGTGGTCGTAGCAGGCGCGCAGCAGCAGCGAGTTCATGACGGCATTGTCCGTCACGTGGATATAGGGCGTCTTGACGATATCGCGCGACCCCGAGGTCGTGGCGGCCGCCTGGATGACGACATCCATCCCCTTGCACGAGCCGCATTGACGGCGGCCGCATCGCGCAGGTCGGCCTGGTGCCAAGTC
This sequence comes from uncultured Alphaproteobacteria bacterium, assembly GCA_963755595.1. GTDB lineage: Bacteria > Pseudomonadota > Alphaproteobacteria > Reyranellales > Reyranellaceae > Reyranella. The sequence continues at coordinate 13,021 of CAVWKP010000007.1, forward strand.
ACGCCCGGCAACGTCGTAGGCCGGCCGTGTGAAGCGCACGCGCATGGACTTCGAGGTCGGATCGCGGCGCGCCAGCGTCTCAACGAGATTGCGGCCGATGAAGCCGGTCGCTCCGCAGATCAGGACGCGCGTCGCTCATGCGCTCACTCGGTCAGTGTCCCGCGGCGGCGGCCGTCCTGCGTCTCGGCCTCGTACAGCACCAGTTGCGTGCCGCCGCGCTCGAACTTGAACGGCACCGGCAGCAGTTTGTCCAGCGCCTGCAGCACCGCCGCGCGCTTCTCCGGCTCGACGAAAATCAGCATGAAGCCGCCGCCGCCCGCGCCCAGCAGCTTGCCGCCGTCGGCGCCGGCCTTGCGCGCGGCGTCGTACATTTCATTGACCAGCGCGGGCGCGATCTTGCTGGAGAGCGAGCGCTTGCGCTTCCAGCCTTCGTCGAGCAGGCGGCCGAAGTCGCGCAGCGTGACCGGTGCCGGCCAGGATCTTTTCGCCTTCGTCGACCATCGCCCGCATCGCGCTGCATCTCGGCGGTCTTGCTGCCCATGGTCGAGACCTGCTCGGCGGCGATCTCCGAGGCGTGCCGCGACAGGCCCGTATAGATCAGCAGCAGGTGCTTCTGCAGGCTCGGCCAGGCGCTCGGCCCGGCACCACCAGCGGCATGACCTCGAACGAGCCGTCCGTGCCGGATGTCGATGCGGTTCAGGCCGCCGAAGGCCGACTGGATCTGGTCCTGGACGCCGACATTCTCCGCAGCACCTGTCTGCTCGACGTAGATCGCCTCCTCGGCGAGCGTGCGCTTGGAGACCAGCTCGCCGCGCAAGGCATGCAAGCGCGTGCAGCAGGCCGACCGTGAAGGACGAGCTCGAGCCCAGGCCCGTGCGGGCCGGCAGGTCGCCGTGATGGTGGATCTCGACGCCTTCGTCGATCTTCATCCATTCCAGGACGCCGCGGATCGCCGGATGGGCGATCTCGCTACGCTCTCTGCACCTGCTCGATCTGCGACCAGACGATGCGGCTGCTGGAAGTCGAAGAACGGCGGCAGGTAGCGGCAGTGCAGGTAGAGGTACTTGTCGATCGTCGTCGCCAGCACGGCGCCGCCATGCTCCCGGAACCACGCCGGATAGTCGGTGCCGCCTCCGAAGAAGGAGACGCGAAGCGGCGTGCGCGTGATGATCATGTGTCGATCAGATCAGCGATCGCGACGCGCAGGAAGGCGCGGACCTGCTCGGCGACATACTGGCGCGCGCCCGAATCGACGTCCTGGTGGTTGCCGAAGGAGAAGGCGCCGTCCATCACCGCGTTGGAGTGCTTCATGTCGCCGACCACGCGATGCTCGTACATCTTGAGCGCCGGCTGGCGCGCGATATTGCCGGCGATGATCGGGCGGGTCTCGACGTGCTTGGCGTTCAGCGCCTTGGTGAGCTCGGTCACCTTGAAGCCCGCATTGCCCTTCACGCGGACCGGGAAGCCGAACCACGAGCTGCGGCCCTTCGGGCGTCTCCTCCTGGAAGTCGAAGAAGTCGCCGAACTGGGCGAGCTCGCGGCGGAACCAGGCCGAATTCTCGCGGCGCGTGTCGACGAACTTCGCGAGCTTCGGCAGCTGCACCAGGCCCATCGCGCCCGACAACTCCATCGGCCGCAGGTTGTAGCCGACATTCACGAACAGGAAGCGCGGGTCGATGTCGGGATACTGCTTCAGCCAGCGGTCGCGATCCTTCACCTCGCGCACCCAGCCATGGGCGCGCAGGATGCGCATCAGCTCGGCCAGCTCGAAATCGTCGGTGACGGTGATGCCGCCCTCGAGCGTCGTCATGTGGTGCGAGAAGTAGAAGCTGAAGGTGCCGACGCGGCCGAACTTGCCGACCGCCTTGCCGTCGTAGTAGGCGCCGAGCGCCTCGCAGCAATCCTCGATCAGGATCAGGTTGCGGCGCTTGCAGATGTCGACGATCGCATCCATGGCGCAGGGATTGCCGTAGACCGGCACGATCATGACGGCGCGCGTCTTCGGCCCGATCGCCTTCTCGATCTCGTTGGGATCGATGTTGAAGGTCGCCGGATCGATGTCGACGATCACCGGGACGAGGCCGCACTGGATGATCGGCCACACGGTCGTCGACCAGGAGAGCGCCGGCACGATCACCTCGTCGCCGGGCTTGCAGCCCGTCCTCGGTCGCCGGATTGGCGAGCGCCGCCACGGCCAGCAGGTTGGCCGAGGAGCCCGAGTTGTTCATCACGCCGTCGGTCCAGCCGAAGCTCGATACGAAGGTCTCCTCGAACTTCTTCACCTTCGGGCCCATGGTGACGTGGGTCGAGAGCAGGCACTCGAGCGCGGCGTTGATCTCGCCGGCGCTGAAGGTCGGCTCGTGCAGGCGCACGATCGGGTTCTTGGGGTCGAACGCGTAGCCGAAGTCGGCGGCGCAATAGGCCTCGACCGCCTTGAACACGGATGCGCGCAGTGCGTCCTTGATTGGCCATCAACCCCTCGAGGTGCTGGAATCAATCTCTAGAACGGCCCGCGGAACTCGGCGACCTCGCTGCTGTCGACCTTGCCCGGCTGCCAGCGCGGCGCGTCGGCGCCGCGCACCAGCCGGTAGGCCGCCGCGCAATCGACTGCGGCGAAGGATAGTACAGATTCTCGAGGACCTTGGTCGTCGGGCACGGTGTCGGCAGATAGCCCAGCCGGCTGGCCAGCGAAGGGCCGCTTGTGGCCGATCCGCTCGAAAACCTCGGACAGGATCTCCGACGAAGCGCCGCAGCTCAGCCAGCCGGTATCGACGACCAGCAGCCGGCCGGTGCGCTCGACGGAGCGCGGCGATCGATCTCGCCATCGAGCGGCGAGAGCGACACCGGATCGATCACCTCGGCGTCGATGTTCGCGGCTTCAAGCAGCAGATGCTTGGCGCGCACGCACTCCAGCGCCATGTGGCTGATGCCGACGATCGTGATGTCCTTGCCTGGGCTCAGCGACGCGCGCCTTGCCCGTAGGGGATCTCGTAGCTCGCCTCGGGCACCACGCCCTTCACGTTATGCAGCATGCGATGCTCGATCATGATCACCGGATTGTCGTCGCGGATCGCCGTGATCAAGCAGCCCTTGGCGTCGTGCGGCGTGGTCGGCGCCACGACCCGCAGGCCGGGAACGTGCATGAAGTACGAATGGAAGGCCTGGCTGTGCTGGGCGCCCTGCCCCCAGCTCCGGCCGATGATGGCGCGCATCACCAGCGGCACGTGATGGGCGCCGGAGAACATGTAGCTCATCTTGGCGGCCATGTTGACGATCTGGTTCATGCAGAGCAGCACGAAGTCCATGCGCTGATGGACCTGGATCGGCCGCATGCCCATGAGCGCCGCGCCGATGCCGATGCCGGTCATGGCATCCTCGGCCAGCGGCACGTCGAAATTGCGCTCGGCGCCGAATTCCTTGTGCAGGCCGAGCGTCGTGCCGAACATGCCGCGCGCATCGTCGACGCCCTGGCCCATCACGAAGACCTTGGGATCGCGCGCCATCTCGACCGCGTCGCCTCGAACACGGCCTCGCGCGTAGGTGAGCGTGCGGCCGCTTCAGTTGGTGAAGACATGGTCGTAGACCTCCCTGTCTTCGGGAAAGGTGCTGGCTTCGGCGAAGGCGATGGCGTCGGCGATACGCTTTTCTCCTCGGTCGCTTCGATGGACGGCCTCGTCTCGGCCGGCAGCAGCTCGCCAACGATCTTCAGGTTGTCGCCCTCGATCTTGGCGTCGAGCTCGGCGTCCGGCACGGTATTTGTGCACGCGGTCCTCGGTCGGCCCGACATGATCGCGCCAGCGATAGGTCATGCACTCGAGGAAGCGCGGCCCGTCGCCCCGGCGCACCGACGCCACGGCCGCGCCGACGCGCTCGTGCAGCTCCATCGGCTCGTGATCCTCGATCAGTTCTGCCTCTATGCCGTAGCGCCCGCGAGCGCGTGCCGAGACCGGGGCCGGCGAGACGGTCTCGGACGTGGCTGTAGATCGCGTAGAAATTGTTCTCGCAGACAAACAGGATCGGCAGCTTCTTCAGCGAGGCGAAGTTCATGCTCTCGTGAAAGGCGCCCTCGTCGACCGCGCCTTCGCCGAAGAAGCAGGCGACGATCGCCTTCGACTTCTGCATCTTCAGCGCCAGCGCAGCGCCAACTGCATTCGAGATGCCCGTGGCGACAACCGCCGACGTGCCCATCATGCCGACGTCGGGATCGACGAGATGCATCGAACCCGCCTTGCCGCGGGCGCAGCCGTCCACCTTGCCGTAAAGTTCGGCCATCATGCGCGGCACGTCGCCACCCTTGGCGAGATAAAGCGCGTGGCCGCGATAGGTGCCGAAGGCGATAGTCGCGTCTTTCGAGGTGATCGCAGACGGCAGCCGACACGGCTTCCTGACCGATGCTGAGATGGACCGGGCTCTTGATCTTGTCCGTCGGGATAAAGCCGGATGATCTCCTCTTCGACACGGCGGATCAGGTACATCGACCGATAAAGACGGGCGGCAGGATTATTCTTACGCTCTTCCATCTAGTCGCCAGCCGACATCGACCTTGTGATTGCCGTACCAGCGATACATCCGGTCCAGGCCGTCCGCAAGGTTGGTAGACGCCTTCCAGCCGAGCGCCGTCAGTCGCGAGCTGTCGAGCAATTTGCGCGGGGCGCCATCGGGCTTGCTCGCATCGAAGGGCAGTTCGCCGCGGTAGCCGACGATTCGCGCGATGATCTCGGCGAGCTCTCGGATCGACACGTCCGAGCCGGTTCCGATATTGATCGGCTCGCTCCGCCGAATAGCGCTCGAGCACGAACACGATGGCATCGGCGGCATCGTCAACGAACATCAACTCGCGTCGCGGCTTGCCCGATCCCCAGATCTCGACTTTGGGTGCGCCGTTGTCGCGCGCTTCGATCATGCGCCGCATAAGTGCCGGCGCGACATGGCTCATCATCGGATCGAAGTTGTCGCCCGGTCCATAAAGGTTGGTCGGAATGGCAGTGACGTAATCTACGCCATATTGCTTGCGGTAGGTCCCGGCCAGCCCAGCCGTCGCGAGCTTGGCCATGGCATAAGCGGCATTCGTAGGTTCCGGCGGTCCTGTCATCAGGCTCGACTCGGCCATCGGCTGCGAGACCGCTGCGGGATACATGCAGCTGCTTCCGATATTGACCAGACGGCGCACGCCGGCGCGAAAGGCGGCGTTGACGACGTTGGCGCCGATCATGAGGTTGAGGAACAAGAACTCCGCCGGCAGCGTCGAATTGGCGTGGATGCCGCCGACACGCGCCGCGCACATCACCACCGCGTCGGGACGTTGTTTTTCCACCCAGCGCTCAACGTCCGACTGCCTTGTGAGATCGACTTCCTCGCGACCTGCCGTGACGACTTGACAGGCCGTGGCGCCGAGACGGCGCACGACTGCCGCCCCCACCATGCCGCGATGTCCGGCCACCCAGATGCGCTTGCCGGTGATGTCGAATAACTTGGAGGTCACAAGGGTCCCGCTAAAGGTGGCGGAATGTGACGGGTCGGAATCGGTAGGTCAAGCGGTTGAAAAGCCAACAAGAACAGGCCTCTCGGCGCTGACAGAAGGGTGGCGCACGACGGTCGCCTGCCCTATTTTGCGCGCCATTCGCGGCGTCCGGCGGCAATCGCGGGGCGTTATAGACAGGATCGGAAATGGCACGCCCGCGCGCATTGATCACCGGGATCACCGGCATGGTTGGATCTCATCTCGCCGAGTTTCTCCTGGAGAAGACTGATTGGGATGTCGTCGGCATGTGCCGCTGGCGCAGCCCGCTCGACAACCTCGTCAACATCGCCGGGCGTATCAATTCCGGCGACCGGGTCTCGCTGCTCTACGGCGACTTGCGCGACACGATGTCGATCCAACATGTCGTGGGTACAGCCAAGCCGGACTACGTCTTCCATCTCGCAGCCCAAAGCTTTCCCCGCACCAGTTTCGATTCCCCGCTCGATACCATGGACACCAACGTCCAGGGCACGGTGCGCGTGCTCGACGCCCTGAAGCAGCATGCGCCAAAGGCCGATCATCCATGTCTGCGCGTCTTCGGAGGTATTCGGTCGGGTGCCGAAGGAGAAGCTGCCGATCGACGAGGAATGCACATTCCACCCGGCCTCGCCCTACGCCATTTCAAAGGTCGGTACCGATCTCGTCGGCCGCTTCTACGCCGAAGCTTACGGCATGACTGTGATGACGACCCGCATGTTCACCCATACCGGTCCGCGGCGCGGTGATGTGTTCGCCAAGTCGACCTTCGCCAAGCAGATCGCCATGATCGAGCACAATCGCATTCCGCCCGTGGTGAAAGTCGGCAACCTGCAATCGCAGCGGACCGTCGCCGACGTGCGCGACGCCGTGCGCGCGTACTACATGCTCGTGACGGTGAAGCCGACGCCGGGCGCCTACTACAACATTGGGGGCAATCACACCTGTACCGTGAAGGATATCCTCGACACGCTGCTGTCCTTTTCAGCCGCTCAAGACATCCATCCGAGTGGAAGTTGACCCCGACCGGCTGCGGCCTATCGATGCCGACTTGCAGGTCCCCAATACCGCGAAGTTCCACGCTCACACAGGCTGGAAGCCGGAGATCCCCTACGAAAAGACGTTGGGCGATCTGCTCGACTACTGGCGCCATCGCGTGCGCACGGAAGGCGACCGCTTCCTAACGCGCTGACCCGACTGACCGGCGATACCATTGTAGTGTGTGGGCAAGTCCCTCGCGCAACGACAGCGAAGGTTGCCAGCCGAACCGATGAGCGAACGCTCTGGCCGAAACGTCGAGCGCCGATGCGCCCCCCGCCTTGTCGAGACGGTGCACCACCTCAGCGTCGTTAAATCCATCCAACTCCAGCAGGGTCGCTAGCACTTCGTTTACGCTCGTGCTGCGTGGCGCGGCGACGTTGAAGGCCGCATAGCCCTTGTCATGGGCAAGCGCTGCCACAATCGCTGATGCGACGTCGGCGGCATGAATGAGGTTTCGTGTCTGCTTCCCGTCACCCCATACCTCGATCGGACGCTCGCGGCCGACCACGCGATGAATGAATGACGGCACAAAGTGGCCGGACTCCGGTTTGAAATCGTCGTGCGGCCCGTAGATCAGCGTCGGCCTCAAGGCAACGGCTGCGCCGATCATGCCGAGCTGCGCGCAATACCATTCGAGCTGCTTCTCGAGAAAGCGATGCATCCACCCAACACCGAACCAGCCTGCCGGCGGATCGCCGCTGAACATGCCGACCTCCTCCTTGGCGCCACCCCCCTCGGGATAGCCGGTGCAGGAACTCAGCAGCACGAAACGATCCACGCCTGCTGTTGCCGCCGCCTCCAGGGCGTTGATGCCGATCCGCAGGGAGTCCTGGATCGATCGCACCGGATCGCGGCGGAGTTCGGCGGTAGTCGATATCTTGCCCGCACAGAGCACCACGATGCGCGCGCCGCTCACGGCCGCCGTAACCGAGCCGTAGTCAAGCAGGTCGGCTTGGTGCCAAGCGACGTTGGGGACGGCGAACGGTTGCCGGACCCGATAAGTCGCCTGGACATTGCGTGCACGCTTCGCGGCCAGCGCCTCGACGACATGGCGGCCGACCAGGCCGGTAGCACCGAGCACAACGATCTGGCCGAGATCGGTGATATGGTGAGTGTTGACGTCGCCGACCGTGGTGTTCATCGCAACCGAAGCTAGCGTACATGCGGCCCGTGCACTATGGATAGCCGATCGTGAGACCCCTCGTTTCGATTTTCATGTTCGTGCGCAATGGCGCACGGTCCGTACGCCGCGCCATCGACAGTGTCCTGGCACAGACCTATCCGAACATCGAGTTCGTCGTCCAAGACGGTGCTTCGACCGACGGTACGCTCGACATCCTCAAGAGCTACGGCGACCGGATAAAGCTGAGGTCCGAACCCAACTCCAGCCCAACCGAGGCATTCTGGAGGGCAATCGGGCGATGCACCGGAGAAATCCTCGGCTCGTGCCTGGCAGACGAGGAGTTGCTCCCCGATGCCGTCGAACGAGCGGTTCGGGCGTTCGAGGCAGAGCCTGAGGTCGGCGCAACGACCGGCGACGCGTTGGTCACGGATATCGACGGCAACATCACTGGCTCATGGACCAGCGGTCCGTTCAACCTTGTCGACTATCTGCACGGTCGATTATTCACCCTACCTCGTGTCGAGCTTCTTCCGCACGAGCGCCTTGAACGATATCGGCCTCAAGACGCAGAGCTGGAGCCCGATCGCCGTCGAGTTCGACCTGTGGTGCCGGCTGGCAACCAGCACCCGGATAAAATATCTGGCGGGTCCATTCGCCAAATACGCCTCCCACCCCGGGCAAATGAGCAACACGTCGGGCAACGTGCTCGAACACGTGCACGGCCGCATGGACCGCATCAGCAGCCTCTGCGCACCTGGGCGGCTTCTTCGGCGACCAGCCGCTGTTGCGGGCGATGTTCATCTGGGGACACATCCGGGCGTTCTGCACTCACGCCATCAATATCGGCAAGGCGGAGATGGCGCGCGACGAGTACAGGATCATGATGGACGCGCTTGCCGCGCAGCCTCCCGTGTTGCTCGACGGCGTGCTCTACGACGCCGACTACGAATACCGCCGCGCCGCACGCGCGGCGTGGCAGCGCACGGCAAGTCCCTGCCCGGCGCCACCAAGGCCGACCTCGTCGATCGCCTGATCAAGCGACGATATACCGGTGATGGTGCCTGGCCCGGCGTGCTGAAGGCGCTGTGGCGCGCGGGCGACGTGCAGGAGTCGTCGGCGATCCGCACCCCGCCGCCGGATCGAATGCTGAAGGCGCGCCTTTATGTGGACTTGGCGCAGAGCTACGAGAGGGCCGGCCTCATGGCGCAAGCCCTCGAGAGCTGGCGCACGGCAACCATCACCGCCGGCATCTACATTCCAGACGACGAGCTGTTGCGCTTCGATCGCAAGCAGGGTTGGAGGGACGTTGGGACTCAGTGAGGCGAGGCGCTCACCAGCTCTTCGACGGCGCCGAGGATGTGATAGAGCGTACTCGCCGGCATGAAGTCAGTGGCCGGCCCGCCCTTGGCGTCCAGTCGATCGATCCAGCCGCCGGCCGGTGACTTCGTGAGGAAACGATCGAAAAGGGCGTCAGCGAGGCGCGCCGCCTTGACTGCTGCGCCTGCTCTGCCGCCGGCCGCCTCGCGCACGTTCGCCCGTATGGCCTCGGTGACCGGCCACACGCGGTGTGACGGCGTCTGCACGCGACCATCGGTGAGAAGTTCGTCGACGAGCAATCCCAGGGTGTCGTAGCCATGCCGGTCGGCATGGCTATAGAGCGCATCGACATACACTTGCACGTTGCGGCCGCTCTCCTTTTCGAAGTGGCGCAACAGCCACACCCATTCGAGGTGATGACCGGGCTCGACGATCTTCCCCTGCTGCCCCGCAGCGGGCCGTAGCTCGGCATCGAAGTATTCCAGCAGGACGCCCTTGTCGGGCCGGAAGAAGCGCTTCTGGAACAGCTCGAACATGCCCTCGGCCCGCTTCAGGTAGCGCGCTTCGGACGACGCCTTCCACAAAGCGATAAGTCCCTCGAACATGTGCATGTGCGGGTTCTGGCGTCGCACTGCATCGCTGGACACCGACGAATCGAGGTAGCCGCCGCCCCGCGGCGCTTTCAGATGATGGTCGACGTAGTCGAGCGTTTCGTCGGCCAAGGCCAGGGCCTCGCGCTTCCCCGTGGCTTGCACATAGGACGCGATCCCCAAGAGGACGAAGGCATGGGCATAGAGATCCCGCGTAGCGTCGGCTATGACACCGGAATCACTTACCGAGAACACCCACCCGTCACTGCCGTCCCGACGATAGAAATCGCGCACCATGGAAGCGTAAGCCTCTTCGACCAGCGGACGCGCCGCTGGATACCAGCCGCGCCGCAACGCCAATGCCAAACGAGAAGATCTGGCGGGCCTGCACCATGAGCCGCACGGGAACGTCGGATATGCGTTCGCCGCCCAACGACAGCCGCTCGGCAAATCGGCCATGTCGACGGTCGAAGCCCGCGTCCGCCCATAGAGGAAGGGCCTGGTCCGTTGCCCATTTGCGAAGGCGAATGGCGGCCGGCTGAAGGTGCGCGGCGAGGATCAGGCTGACACCCCTGTCTCGGCGAGCCGCTCCCTCGGCACGGCCACGACATTGGCCGACAGAACGCCGCCTCTTGAGACTTGTTCCAGCAATCCGGTCATTGGCGAAAAGGCTAGGATTTCGTAGCGAAAATCGTCCCTGAGGCAAGTCAGCAGGGTTTGCGCCGTGGCTCCCTGCGCACTCAAGGCGCGATCGTTGATTTCCAGCAGCATGAGCGGCCGCATGGATGTCAGAACCGAACGTGCGCCCGCCACCACGCTAGCTTCCGCCCCCTCGACGTCGATCTTGACGAAGTCAATGCGGGATAAGCCGAGTTCCATGGCAACCTGATCCAGCGTCTTCAGCGTCACCCGTTCGATATTGGCCGCTTTGACATCGTCGTACGCGAAGCGGCCCAGCGTGTTGTGTCCGGAGTGTGTGCTCTGGGCAAGCCGCAAGTCGGCCTCGCCAGACGCGGCGCCGAGCGCCGTGGACACGACGTGGATATTCGCGAAACCGTTGCGAATAAGATTGCGCCGCAAATTTATGCGCTCGCGTGTGCTGGGCTCGATCGCCACGACGATGCCCGTCGTGCCGACCCTGTGCGCGGCGAACAGCGAAAAGTATCCGTCGTTGGCGCCGACATCGACGAAGACCATACCGGGCTTCAGAAATTCGTCGAGAAACGAGAACTCGTTGGGTTCGAACGACCCACAGACATAGAGGCAGAGGCTGTTGTCGTTGCCCAAGGTTACGTCGACGGTCATGCCATCGTACCAGGGCATCAACAGGTGCATCGCGGGATCTAGCTTCTTGGCCGCCTCCCATAGCGCGCCACGCCGACACGCCATCCAAAGGCGCTGTTCATAGTATTCACCGGCAAAACGCCAACCGGGCTTGGCCAGCGGTCTTGGGACATTGGGCGCCAACAAGGTGGCGTAGAACGCGCCGAGTCGCGGCACATTTTCAATCAGCCGGCGCCCCAAATTGTCGAGGTGATAGCCCACGCCCGAGGCTATTTGCTCCCACACTCCGAATTTGGCTGATGGACGGCTGACGGCAATCATGGGCGTGATATTAGCCCTCATTATCAAGTCCCGGCTAAACCACCTGTGGGGAAGCGTCAAGCACGCCAGCGGCCATACGCTGCAGGGACAGTCCGTTGCGGCCACAAAATTGCCGAATGTATACTGCAAACGCTGCTTCCCCCTTCAGCCGGTTCAATGTCAGCGCTATTCCTCCGCGCCCTCGTCGCAATCACCCTCGCCCTCTGCCCCGCCCTCGCCTCTGCCCAGGTGCGCGTGGTGGCGCGGGTCAACGACGAGGCGATCACTGATTTCGAGCTCAATCAGCGGGTCGTCTTTGCCGTCCGCAGCGCCGGCATGCAGGAAAGTCCGGACATGCACCAGCGGCTGGCCGCCCAGATCCTGCGCCAGATGATCGACGAAAGGCTGCAGATCCAGCATGCCAAGGGACTTGGCGTCCCCGTCACGGAAGCCGAGACAAACCAGCGCGTATCGGAGATCGAACGGGCGGCCGGCATGCCGCGGGGGCAGTTCAGGCAATATGTGCAGTCGATCGGCGTGCCCTACGAGGTCGCCGTGCAGCAGATGCAGGCGGGCATAGCCTGGATCAAGATCGTGCGCCGTCGCGTGCGCCCGCAGGTCGAGGTTTCGGACGCCGAGATCGACGACGCGCTGACCCGCATCCGCGGCAATGTAGGCAAGACCGAGTCGCGCGTGGCCGAGATCTTCGTGCCGATCGACAAGGTCGAGCAGGCTGACGACGCCAAGCGCGCCGCCGACCGCGTCGTCGAGCAGCTCAAGCGCGGCGCGCCATTTGCCGCCCTCGCCCAGCAATTCTCGCAGGGCGCCTCGTCGCAGCAAGGCGGCGACCTCGGCTGGATTCTGCCAGGCTCGCTTGACCCCGCGCTCGAAGCCGTCGTCGACAAGCTGCCGCTTCGTCAGGCGTCTGACCCGGTTCGCACCCCGGCCGGGTTCCACATCCTCTACGTCATCGACCGCCGCCAGTTCGCCTCGGCGCGACCCGACGACGTGCGGTTGAATCTCGTCCAGTTGACGCTGGCACTTCCGGTCAATGCGTCCGCCGAAGAAACCAGTCGCGCCACCACGGAAGCGCAGAAGGCGATGGCGGCGGTGCATCAATGCAACGATCTCGATGCCCAGGCGCGCCAGCTCAAGGGCGCCACCTCGGGTCGCCTGGATAACGTGCGCGTCGGCGATCTTGCCGCCAATCGGCAAATGTACGACGAGATCCCGCGCCTGGCGGTCGGCGCCGTGGCCGGCCCCTTCCGTGTCGCCGAGGGACTTCAGGTCGTGGCGCTCTGCAGCAAGGAAGGCACCAGCGGCCTGCCCACGCGCGACGTGATCTCCCAGCAGATCCTCATACAGAAGCTTGAAGCTGCCGGGCGCCGCTATATGCGCGAGTTGCGCCGCGTCGCCACCATCGAGATCAAGAAACCATGACCGCGCCGCTGCCGCTCGCCGTGACCATGGGCGAGCCGGCTGGCATCGGTGGCGAACTCAGCCTCAAGGCGTGGCTGGCGCGCAAGGCCGCGACCAGGCCGTTCTGCGTGCTCGACGATCCAGCACGACTTGCGACGCTGGCCCGCGATCTCGGCCTCACGGTCTCTATCAAGGAGATCAACGAGCCCGCGGAGGCCGACGCTGTCTTTGCGACGGCACTGCCGGTGTTGCCGGTTCGCCTGCGCACCCAGGCCCGCGCCGGGCACCCCGACCCCGCCAATGCGCCCGCTACGCTGGAGGCAATAGAGCGCGCCGCGGGCCTCGCGAAGGCCGGCAAAATCGCGGGATTCGCCACCAACCCCATCCAGAAGAAGACGCTGCAGGAGGCGGGCTTCCGCCACCCCGGCCACACGGAGTTCCTGGCTGAGCTCGCAGGCGGCGCCGAAGTCGCCATGATGCTGGCCTGTCCCGAGCTGCGGGTGGTGCCGGCGACCATTCATCTGTCGCTTGCCGAGGCCCTGCGCGCGCTTGATCCCGCGGTCATCGTGCGCGCGGGCCGCATCGCTGCCACAGGTCTCAAGTCCCTGTTCGGCATCGACCGCCCGCGCTTGGCGGTCGCCGCCCTCAATCCACATGCGGGCGAGCAAGGCACCATGGGCGACGAGGAGACCAGGATCATCGCGCCGGCTGTCGCCACGCTGCGCCAGGATGGCATCGACGTGCGCGGTCCGGCCCCGGCGGACACGCTGTTCCACCCGGCCGCGCGGGCGACGTATGACGCCGCAATCTGCATGTACCACGACCAGGCGCTGATCCCGATCAAGACCATCGACTTCTCGGGCGGCGTGAACATCACGCTGGGCCTGCCGTACGTGCGTACCTCGCCCGACCACGGGACCGCGCTCGACATTGCCGGTACCGGCCGCGCCGACCCGACGAGCCTGATTGCGGCCCTTGCCATGGCCGACGACATGGCCCGACGCCGCAAGACCTGAACCATGGAGGGCGTGGCAGCGCTGCCGCCGCTGCGCGAGACCATCGCCCGCCACGGCCTCGACGCACGCAAGCGGCTCGGCCAGCATTTCCTGCTCGACCTCAACCTGACGCGCCGCATCGCGCGGGCCGCCCAGCCGCTCGATCAAGGCACGATCATCGAAGTCGGGCCCGGTCCGGGCGGCCTTACCCGCGCCCTGCTCCTGGAAGGCGCCGCGCGCGTCGTTGCGATCGAAGTCGATCGGCGGGCGATCGACGCCCTGCACGAGCTGCAGGCGGTTTCCGAGGGTCGTCTGGAGGTGGTCGAAGGCGACGCTCTCGCGATCGATCCTGCGACACTCGGCCCGCCGCCGCGCCGCATCGTCGCCAACCTGCCGTACAACATCTCCACCGCGCTGCTGGTGCGCTGGCTGCATGCGGCCGACGAGATCGTCGAAATGGTGCTGATGTTTCAGAAGGAGGTGGTCGACCGCCTCGCAGCCGCGCCGCGCAACAAGGACTACGGCCGACTCTCGGTGCTGGCCCAGCACGTCTGTGAGGTGCGCCGGCTGTTCGACGTGGCGCCTTCCGCCTTCGTGCCGCCGCCCAAGGTGACTTCCTCCGTGGCGCGCCTGACGCCGCGGCCAGCCAGCCAGCGCCTCGCCGATCTCAGGCCGCTGGAGCGGATCACCGCCGGCGCTTTCGGCCAGCGCCGCAAAATGCTGCGCGGGGCGCTGTCCGGCTTGTTTGCCGACCCGTCGGGCGCCCTCGCTGGCCTCGGCCTGTCTGCCACCGCCCGGGCCGAGGAGTTGTCGATCGGCGATTTTGTGCGACTGGCCAACGCCTGGGTTCTAAGTAGCGGGGCGCAGCACCGCTGATTGCAGCGAAAAGCCACTGCGCGCGCCGGCGCGTAGATTGCGGAAGACCAACCGGGCGGCGCGCTCTCCGTCGACGGCACGCAACGTCACCAGCCGGGTGTCTGGGCCGGCGTCGATCACAGCCTCGGCGGCAGGGAGATAGGCCTCATTCTCAGCAATCAGGCCGATCCCGACCGAACCGCGAGACACGCGGACTTCGAGATCGATGGCGACGCCGGGGACCTTGCCCAGTCGCTGCAAAGGTTTTGCCAGATCGATGCTGGCAGCACGGGCAAACAGGCCCTCCGGGCAGGTGAAGGAACTTCCACGCCACGGCAAGGCACGGCCGGCCTCGCGTGCGATCGGTTCTTCCAGCAGATCGCACGACGTCGACAGCGCGTTCAGGTCATAGTCGGCAAGCTGAAACGGCCGCTTGGCAACGTAACGAAGGTCGAACCAGCGGTAGTTCTGCGCGCAGAACTCGAAATCGAGCACGGTGCGCAACGGCGCAGGGAACAGCCGCCGCCGCACCTTCTCGATGTCGTGCCATTCGGCCCAGGGCGTGCGCTCGCCATCGGTCAGCTTGCCCCACTGCTCGAACGGCGGCGCGCCCTCGCGCAGCCAGCGCTCGCGCGGATAGACCAGCTCCATCCAGCGGCCGCCCGGCTTGAGATGACCAAGTGCGGCGAGGGCTTCGCGCCGCGCGATGTCGAACGGGACGTGATGGATGGAGCCGAACACCCAGATCGCGTCGTAGTCGTCGGCCACACCGTCGAAGGACAGGTCGTCGCCGATCAGGTGGAACCGCACCCTCCCCTCCAGCCCCTTCAGGCCGGCAACCCGGCGAATGACGGCGAGGTTGTCCGGCACGATGTCGGCGAAGGTCCAGGCCGCGCCCGCTTCCACGAAACGCAGGCCGTCGAAACCCAGCCCCGACCCCAGCTCGAGCACCTGCCGGCTGCGAAAGCTGTCGGCGTAGAGCGGCACCAGCCAGCCGATCTCGCCCGCATAGCGCCGGGCCGCCATGGCATCCCAGGCCGACAGGAGGTCGGCATCGGCAAGGGCCAGCAGGTCTGTGGAAAAAACCCGTCCGTCCATGTCGCTGCCGCGCGGCGCTTCGCGCCATTTCTCGCGGTAACGCGCCAATTCGTCAGGTTTCATCCGGGCCAGTTACCATGGGACGGGGCCACTTGACTTGTGAGTGAGTACTCACTATTATCTCGAACCATGATCCGGTCGTTCGCCTTCAACGTCTACTTCTACGTCCTGACCGTGCTGGCGGCCCTGCTCGGCATCGTGCTGGTGCCCATCCCCGGGCCGAAGCTGCTGCGTGGCCTGCTGCATCGCTATGCGCGTGCCGTGGTGTGGGGCATGCGCTGGATCGGCGGCATGAAGGTCGAGGTGCGCGGCCGCGAACACCTGCCCAAGCAGGGGCCCGCGCTGCTCGCCTGCAAGCACCAGGCCGAGGTCGACGGCATCCTGCTCGCCGCCGAGATCCCGGGCATCGCCTTCGTCGCCATGCAGGAGCTGTTCCGCCTGCCGGTGATCGGCGCCATCCTCTACCGGCTGCAGATGATCCGCGTCGATGCCTGCGGCGGCGGCAAGGAACGCGACAATCTCGCCCAGTTCGCCAAACGCGCCTATGACAGCGGCCGGCACATTGCGATCTATCCTGAAGGCCATCTGATGCAGCCCGGCGAGCGCGAGCGCTATCGCTCGGGCATCTACTACCTGTCGCGCGACCTCGGCCTGCCGGTGACGCCGGTCGCCAACTCGCTCGGCCTGCTGTGGAATCGCCGCGATTGGCGCAAGCGCGCCGGCCGCGCCGCCATCGAATTCCTGCCGCCGATCGAGACCGGGCTCGACAAGCAGCCCTTCATGCGTCGTCTCGAGGAAACCATCGAGAATGCCAGCGACCGCCTGATCGCCGAATTCTCCGGACGTCCCTACGCGCCTTCCCGGCTGGTGCTGCGCTCGCAAGGCGAGACCGGCAGCGAGAAGCCCGCCTCAGCGGCCTTCGCGTAGCGCCTTCACGAAGGCCGACAGGCCGAATTGCCGTTCGCGCTTCAGCCGCTCGGCGGTCAGGATCGACTTGAGCTCGGTTCAGGCTGGTCGCAATGTCGCGGTTGATGATGACGTAGTCGTACTCCGCCCAATGGCTCATCTCGTCGGCCGCCTTCGCCATGCGGCGGGCGACGATCGTCCGGCGTGTCCTGGGCGCGCGAGATCAGCCGACGCTCGAGATCGCGCGTCGACGGCGGCAGGATGAAGACCGTCACGAGATCCTCGCGGCCCTTCTCCTTGAGCTGCTGCGTGCCCTGCCAGTCGATGTCGAACAGCATGTCGCGGCCCGCCATCGAGCGCCGCCTCGACCGGCGCGCGCGGCGTTCCGTAGTAGTGATCGAAGACGCGGGCATGCTCGAGGAATTCGCCGCGATCGATCATGCCGCGGAAGGAGGCGGTATCGATGAATTTGTAGTCGACGCCGTCCTTCTCGCCCGGCCGCTTGTCGCGCGTGGTGCACGAGATGCTGAGCTGGATGTGGGAATCGTTGTCCAGCAACTGCCGCGACAAGGTCGTCTTGCCCGCGCCCGACGGCGAGGACAGCACCAGCATCAACCCGCGCCGCTGGATCGTCGGCGCTTCGGCCTCATTCGACATTCTGGACCTGCTCCCGCATGCGCTCGATCGGCGCCCTTGAGATCGATGCCGATGCGCGTCAGCTCGATGTCCGCCGACTTCGAGCAGAGCGTGTTGGCCTCGCGATTGAACTCCTGGCAGAGGAAATCGAACTTGCGGCCGACCGGATTGTCGGGCCGGGCGTCGGCTTGAGCAGGCTGCGCGCCTGGGCGATGTGCGCCGTCAGCCGATCGAGCTCCTCGCGCACGTCGGCCTTGCCGACCAGCAACGCGACTTCCTGGGCGAAACGCTCCTCCGACAAGGGCGGCGCGCGCTCCAGCAGCTCGGCGAGCTGGCTCTCGAAGCGCGAGCGCACCGTGCCGATCTGCACCTGGGCGCGCTCGGTCGCGCGCCTGCACAGGCCCTCGATCTCGCCGACATGGCCGTCGATCACCTTGTCCAGCGCCTTGCCTTCCGCCGCGCGGGCCGTTACCAGGGCCTTCAGCGCTTCTTCGAGCGTGGCCGTGAGCGCCTTGTCGAGAACAGCGACGGCCTCCTCGCTCTCGTCCTCGCCTTCGTCTTCTTCCTCGATGACGCCGCGCACGCGCAGCAGGCCGTCGGCCGACGGTGCGGCGGCGCCGGTGCTCTTGCGCACCTCCTCGACCAGAGCGCCAAGTTCGGCCAGCAAGGCGCGGTTGATGCGCAATGGCTTGGCCTGGCGTTCGCTCGTGATCGTGAGCGTGATCGACACGTTGCCGCGCTTCATGCGGGTGCCGACGGCATTGCGCGCCGGGTTTTCCAGGCGGTCGAAGCCTTGCGGTACCCGACAGCGGACTTCGAGATTGCGGCCATTGACGCTGCGCGCTTCCCACACCCAACGCCGTCTGCTCATCCGATCCCTGCGCCCGGGCGTATCCCGTCATGCTTGCAATCAATACTTCTGCTCCACTGGCCGCGATGCGGCGAGGCACTTTAGTATCGGCCCCATGCCGCGCACAACGCAAGCGCCGAAAGGTTATCCCATGAAGAGTTTCAAGAGCATCGTCATCACCGGAGCATCGAGCGGCATCGGCGAGGCTCTGGCCCTCGACTACGCCGCGCCGGGCGTAGCCCTCGCGCTCTGCGGCCGCAATGCGCGAGCGCCTGCAGGCCGTGGCCGAGGCCTGCCGCGCCAAGGGCGCGATCGTCGATGCCGGCCAGATCGACGTCGTCGACCGTGCGGCGCCGCCGCCTGGCTGCTAGGTTCGACGACGCCCATCCGGTCGACCTCGTGATCGCCAATGCCGGCGATGTCGATCGACAAGGACAATTCCTCGCTCGACGACTTCTGCGATCGTGCGCAAGACGTTCGACGATCAATGTCGACGGCGTGCTCAACACGGTCGAGCCGCTGGTCGGCCGCATGATGGCGCGGCGGCAGCGGCCAGATCGCCGTCGTGTCGTCGCTGGCCGGCTTCATGGGCCTGCCCTATTCGGCGTCATACAACGCGAGCAAAGCGGCGTTCGCGTATGGGGCGAGAGCATCCGCTACGTACTGAAGAAGAGCGGCATCGGCGTCAGCGTGATCTGCCCTGGCTTCGTCGTCAGCCGCATGACCGCCAAGCGCCGTTCACGATGCCGTTCCTGATGTCGGCCGAACGGGCCTCGGCGATCATCCGCGCGGCCTCGCGCGCAACAAGGCCCGCATCGCCTTCCCATCGCCGACCAAGGCCGCGGTGTGGTTCGCCGGCCTCCTGCCCGCAAGCTGGGCCGCGCGCCTGCTCGGCGCCTAGAGGCTTTCCGACGTCACTTCAATTGGTTGTGAGCAGGGCGGCCGCGCCGCCCTTGTCCTTGCCGTATTTCAGCAGGGCGTCGCGCCCGCCGGCGGCATAGGCCGCGACCGCACCCAGCAGGCGCTTGAGCTGGTCGGGGCTGTTGCGGTCGAACTTGGAGTAGGCGCCGCGCGTCAGCTTGGCGATCTGCGGGAACAGCCGCGAAGCGACACGGTCATCGCCTTCCTGGAAGACGAATACCGGCAGTCCGAGCAAGCCGAGCTGGCCCGCCTCGTGACCGACCTGGTCGACGTCCTCCTCGCAGCAATCGCCGACGAAGACGACGGCATCGATCCGGCTCTCGCGCCGCTGCTCGCCCGCATAGCGCAGCAGGCGGCCGATCTGCGTGCGGCCCGCAAGGCAGCGCACCGAGCCCATCAGCCGCGCCAGCTCGCGGCCGTCCGAGGTCCAGCGGCTGACCTTGAATTCATCGAAGCCGCGATAGAAGGCAAGCCGCACGTCGAGGCCGCCCAGCGCATCGGCCGCCACGAACATCTCGCCCTGGATGCCGCAGGCATGATCCCAGGTCGGCTCGCGGCTCGCCGTCGCATCCATGGCGAACAGCAGCCGTCCGCGGTGCCGCGCGCGCCGCCGGCAGGCGCGAGATCTCGCGCAGGAAGGCGTCGGTGTCGCGGCGCGGAGAAGGGACGATCGTCGCATTGCTTATCCTCGGGATGATCCTTCTTCCCACGCAGTCCCGCAATCGTGACATGTTGGGCCGGATGACCCAAGATCTGCGGACGGGTATAAGGCCCGCCCGAAAATACGACGGACTCGATAGACAAAAAGAACGAGTGATCGCCGTGCCGTCTTCCTGAAGAATGTCCTGTTGTTCGTCGTTGTGACTATTCTCTGAGCCTACTCGCTCTGGAGCCGATGACGTGTCTCTTCCTCGACACCGGCAAGATCTACGAGCTCGAGATGTGGAAGTACGCGACGCGAGGTCAAGGCGCGCGACTTCCGGCCCGATATCGGCCATCGCCCACCGGCCCAACGCGCACGCCCGCTGATGGGTGAGGATGTGCGGACCGACGCCACGGCTTCCGCGGCCCCGAGATCCCCGAGGAGGCGCGCCGGGCGTGGCGCGCATCGCCTTCTCCGGCAATTCGATCGCCATGGGCTGGGGCGTGGCGGAAAAGGACACGATTTCCGATGCCAGGTCGTCGCCGCACTGAAGGCGCGCAGGGCCGCAAAGTCGACGGCTACAATCTCGGCGTCGGCAACTACAACACCCAGCAGGAGCTGGCCTGTTACAAGTGACAACGGCGCGCGATGAAGCCAGACATCATCGTGCTGTCTATTTCATCAACGACGGCGAGCCGATGCCGACCTACGACGAGCAGCGATTGGCTCGAGGAGCATTCGGCGGCCTGGGTCGTCATGAAGTACCGCCTCGATTTGCTGCGCCGTCAGGCGAGGTCCAGCCGGACTGGAAGAAATACTATCGTAATCTCTACAACGGACGACGCCCCCGGGCTGGAAAACGACCCAGCAGTCGCTCGCGGCCTTCGCCGCGCTGGCCCGCGAGATCGGAGCAACTCTGATCGTGTTCAACATTCCCGAGCTGCGCGAACTCAAGCCCTATCCGTTCGCCGACATCACGGCCAAGGTTCGCGCCGTCGTGGAAGGCCAAAAGCGTGCCGTTCGTCGACCTTCTGCCGACGATCGAGAATCTCGATCCGGCGAGCTTGTGGGTGACGGTTCCCGATCCCCATCCCAATGGCAAAGCCGACATCGCGCTGTCGAAGGCGATGATGCCAGAGATCACTCCTCTGCTCGACGCTCTCTGCCACAGGCAAGGCAAGGGCTGCTGAGGAGACGCCGTGGCCGTGACTGCCCGCACGAAGAAACGACGCCCCTCGCCATTGGCCAACACGCTGCTGATCATCGCGTCGGTGGTGTTCAGCATCGCCGCCGCCGAGGGCGCTATCCGCGTCCTCAATGGCCAGCCGCTGCTTGCCTTCCGCCTGCCCGAGGCGGTCGATTCCGCGGAGGTCAAGCCCGGGCAGCTCGAGCAGATACCGCTGGCAGACGGCGTCGATCGCCGATGGTTCTTCGGCGACCCGGCGCCACTGCCCAATCGGCGCCCGCCACCGGACGGCTGGCAACAGCTCTTCCATTACCTCGAGGATCACCCCACGGGTGATCCGGAATTCCGTACGATCGACAACTACAAGGTCTGGAACAGCGCTTTTGTCGGCGACCCGTGCAGGCACCGTTTCCTGCGGCATTCGCCCGGAAGGCTTTTCGTCTACGACCCGCCCGACGGCCTCCCTTCTCCGCCCTATCGCTTCTATCCCGACGTGACCCTGCCTGACTGGTTGGTGACCGACCAGATCGGCTGGCGCGGCCGCCCCATACAGGTGCCACGCGGCGACAAGACGGTGCGCATCGTGTTCGTCGGCGCCTCGACGACCATCGACGCCCATCGTCTGCCGTTTTCCCATCCCGAGTTGTTCGGCCACTGGCTGGACATGTGGGCGGCCTCCAAGCATCTCGACGTTCGCTTCGAGGTGCTGAACGCGGGACGCGAAAGCGTGGTCTCCACCGACATAGCGGCGATCGTCCGCACCGAGGTCCTGCCGCTCAACCCCGACCTCGTCGTGTACTACGAAGGCGTCAACCAGTTCCGGCCGGCCTCCGTCGTCGAGAAGATGCCGGATCAGAGCGCCGCCGCGCCGCCGCGGACGCAGGCGACAACGGCGCCGGCGTGGCTGCGCGCAGCCGCGCGATACTCGGCCCTGATGGGCCGCGTGCTGTCAGCCGTCGGCCGTGCCTCTTCGGACCTGGATGGCGGCGAATGGCCGAAGCCGGACTACCGGGTGGTCTGGCCGGCCGGACTGGACGAACAGGATCCCGACCTGTCCTATCCGAACCTGCCAGTAAGCCTCAACGTCATTCAACGCGACCTTGATCGCATACGCTCCGACCTGGCGACAGTTGGCGGCGAACTCGCTATCAGCTCGTTCGTCTGGATGGTCAAGGACGGCATCGTGCTCGACCCGATACGGCACAGATACATCCTCGAGCAACTCAACGTCGCCAACTATCCGTTCCGCTATCGCGACCTCGAGCGATTGGCGAAGTTCCAGAACCGGCTGCTGGCCAAGTACGCGGCGGTGCACCACCTGCCCTTCGTCGACGTCGCGCGCTACCTGCCGTTCGACCCGGATCTCTTCGTCGATGCCGTCCATCTGACCTATGCCGGCGTCCGCCTACATGGCTGGATCGCCTTGCAGCAGTTGCTGCCAACGATCGAAAAGCATCTCAAGGACGGGACGTGGCCCGCGTCGCCAAGGCCCGAGTTGCCCCTGCCCACTTTCACACCGCGGCAGATCACCTTCAGCTGCAGCAAGGCGCCGTGATATGATTCCGGTCGCGCCAAGAGAAATGCGTACGTGGCGCCAAAAGAGACATGACCGGAAACGCCCCATCGTTTGCGAAGCTGCTGCTGCGGGTCTTCCTGCCGTTCGCGTTCGCCTATTTCCTGTCCTACATCTTCCGCGGCGTTAACGCCGTGATCTTCCCCTATCTCGAGCGCGATATCGGCATCACCGCGGCCGATCTCGGCCTTCTGACCTCGGCCTTCTTCCTGTTCTTCGCCGGCTGCAGCCGGTCTGCAGGGCGTGGCGCTCGACCGCTACGGGCCGCGCAAGGTGCAGGTCGTGCTGCTGGTCGTTGCCGCGCTCGGCTCGGCGCTGTTCGGACTGGCTCTTCGCTGCCCGAGCTGATCTGGCCCGCGTGCTGATCGGCGTCGGCTTCGCCGGCGGCCTGATGGCCGCGATCAAGGTCTTCACGCTGTGGTATCCGCCGCATCGCTGGGGCCTGGTCACCGGCTTCCACATGATGGCCGGCGGCGTCGGCTCGATGGCGGCGACCTGGCCGGTCCAGTGGTCGCTGTCGATGACGAGCTGGCAGGGCCTGTTCTTCTGGCTGGCCGGCATCTGCCTTGCGACCGTCGGCGCTGCTCTTCGCCGTCGTGCCCGAGCGCGCCGACGCGCGCGGCGCAGGGCCACGTTGCGCGAGCAGTTCCGCGTCACCGGCATCGTCCTGACCGACGGCTTCTACTGGCGCATCCAGCCCCTGCTGGCCGTCCAGCAGCTCGCCTTCATCGGCTGCATCAGCCTGTGGATCGGCCCGTGGCTGCGCGACGTGGGCGGTATCGCTGACAGCGGAGCAACGCGCCGACATCCAGCTCTATGCCACCGCCGCGATGGCGCTGGGCTTCGGCGCAGCGGCTTGATCTCCGCGCTGGTGCCGGCGCATCGGCGTCAGCGACTTCGCCTCGGCCAGCGTCATCAGCTGTCTGTTCGCGCTGGTGTGCGGCTGGCTCGCCTTCCTGCCGGCGGTCCATCCGGTGCTGCCCTGGGTGCTGTTCGGCTTCCTCGGCGCCTGTCCCATCCAGTACATGCCGGTGATGGTCGACAGCCTTCCCCGCCCACTATGCCGGCCGGGTGACCACCAGCAGCAATCTCGTGGTCTTCCTGCGTGATCTTCGCCGGCCAATGGGCGATGGGCAAAGTCGTCGACCTGTGGCCGAGGACGGCGACCGGCTACTCGCCGGATGGCTACGCCTGGGCGTTCGGCGCGCTGTTCATCCTGCAGATGGCCGGCCTGGCGTGGCTGCTTCTGTCGCGGGGCCGGCCGATGGAGCGCGGGAGCTGGCGGCGGCAAATTGAGCGCCGCCACGAGGTCGCGCACTTCCTGGCGCGCCGCGACGTGGCTGATGGTCAGCGAAGGACCGGAGCCGCCGCGCTTGAGATCGAGCAAGGTGAGCCCGTTCAGGAACAGCTCGCGGTAGATCACCCGCTCGCTCAAGCCCGCGGCGATGCGAAAGCCGATGCGCTTGGCCAGCGCCTCGATCACCGTGCCCATGTCGCGCTTGTTGCGCGCGGCGAGCGACGACAGGCGATTGCGCATCACGATCCAGTCGACCGGCCGCGCCGCCCTGCACGGCGCGCACCTGGCGCTGCTTCCACACCGCTTCGGCATAGACCGACGGCCGCACGATCTTGAGCGTCTCGGGATCGATGCGCGCCAACAGGTCGAGGTCGATGAAGCTGTCGTTCAGGGGCGTCAGCAGCGTGTCGGCCCAGGTGTGGGCGAGCCGCGACAGGTGCGTGTCGCTGCCCGGCGTGTCGATGATCACGAAGTCCGCCGAGGCCAGCACCGGCTCGAGCGCCGCCTCGAAGCGCGCCTTCTCGTCCGCCTCGTCACCGGAGGCCGGCACGGCGGCATGCACCGGCATCGCAGAGCTCGACGGCTTTGCGCCTGGCATAGGCCGCACGGTTCTCGACGTAGCGGCTGAGCGTGCCCTGGCGCGCGTCGAGATCGATGGTGGCGACCTTCGCGCCGTCGCCCATCAGCGCCACGGCGATATGCATGGCGGTCGTCGACTTGCCCGAGCCGCCCTTCTCGTTGCCGATCACCAGCACATGCGCCCGCCCGGGCTGCCGCGCCGCCTGGGTCTGGACGATGCTGGGATTCGAGGCTGGACGAAACGTGCCGTCATTATTCATTCTCCTCTCGCCCGCTGGGGGGAGGTGGGAGAGGGGGAAGTGTAGGTTCGTCGCTCAAGCGTAAAGCTTGCGGATCCAGACGGCGGTGTCGTGGAACACCGCGCCGCCGTTGGGCCAGCCGGGATCGGCCGAGGTCACGGCATTGATGCCGATGCCGGTCTCGAAGTTGCGGTTGGGCCAGATGCCTTCGACCACCACGACGCCGCGCTGCTGGCCGCTCTTGGCCTTGGCGTGGACGATCGTCTTGCCGCGCTCGTTGCCGACCTCGACGCGATCTCCGTCGGCAATGCCCATCGCCGTGCAATCCTCGGGATTCATCATCGCCGTCGGCCGCACTTCGCGCTTCTGCGATGACGGCGTCTCGGTGAAGGTCGAGTTCAGGAAGGTGCGCGCGGGGGCCGCGACCAGGCGGAACGGCTTCTCGGCCGTGGCATTGTCGATCACGTCGAAATGGTCGGGCAGCGACCGGCATCTCGTGGCCGCGCGGACCATACGCCTTCCAGTCGGGCTTGAAGCGGAACTTCTTGTCGGGCCAGGCGAAGCCATCGAGGAAGTGCGACGTCTCGAAGCCCAGGTGGAAGTCCTGGCCGCCCTTCGACCAGTTGGTCTCGGCGTCCCACATGCCCGACTTCTTCAGCAACTCGTCCATGATCTCCCACGGCGTCATGTCGAAGCCGCGATGCTTGGCGCCCAGGCGCTTGGCGAGTTCGGAGATCACATAGTGGTTCTCGCGGCATTCGCCCGGCGCCTCGATCACCGCCTTGGTGACCTGGAAGAAGGTGTGGCCGGTCGCGGTGTAGAAGTCGTCGTGCTCGAGGAACATGGTGGCCGGCAGCACGATGTCGGCATAGGCCGCGGTCTCGGTCAGGAACTGCTCGTGCACGCAGGTGAACAGGTCCTCGCGCCCAAAGCCCTTGTGCACCTTCTCGAGTTCCGGGCAGACCATCGCCGGGTTGGTGTTCTGGATCAGCAGGCCGGTGACCGGAGGGCCGTCCTTCAGCGCCTCGCGATCGCCGGTCAGGATCGGCCCGAGCCGCGACTGGTCGAGCTCGCGGATCGAGGTGTCGATCATCTCGGTGCCCTCGATCAGCGCCTTGCTGATCGGGTACATGCCGGTGTGGCCGTAGAGCGCGCCGCCGCCCTTGTACCTTCCACGCCCCGGTCACCGCCGGCAGGCAGGTCACGGCATGCATGTTGGCGGCGCCGTTGCGGCTGCGGCTGAAGCCGTGATGGCAGCGGATGAAGGCGGCCTTGGCTTGGCCGTACATCCGCGCGAAGGACACGATCTCGTCGACCGACAAGCCCGGTGATCTTCGACGCCCACTCCGGCGTGCGCGTGGCGACATGCGCGGCCAGCTCGTCCGGCGCGTCGGTGTATTTCGCGCAGGTAGTCCCAGTCGGCGTAGCCCTCCTTGAACAGGACATGCATGACGCCGACGGCCAGCGCGCCGTCGGTGCCGGGGCGCACCGCGAGATGGATGTCGGCCTGCTCGGCGGTGCCGGTGCGATAGGGATCGACCACGACGAGCTTGGCGCCGCGCTTCTTGGCGCTCATCGCGTGGGTCATGACGTTGACCTGGGTGTTCACGGGATTGCCGCCCCAGATCACCACCAGGTCGGAATGCTCGTCGACCTCGCGCACGTCGGCGCCGCGCTTGACGCCGGTGCCGGCGATCCAGCCGGTGTCGGAGAGCGACACGCAGATCGTCGAGAACCAGCGCGAGTATTTCATCGCATGGCGCAGCCGGTTGATGCCGTCGCGCTGCACCAGGCCCATCGTGCCGGCGTAGTAGTAGGGCCAGATCGTCTCGCTGCCGTGCTGGCGGGCCTTGGCGATGAACTGCTCGGCCACGATATCGAGCGCGTCGGTCCACGAGATCTCGGCGAACTGCTTCGACCCCTTCGGGCCGACCCGGCGCAGCGGCTTCATCAGCCGGTCGGGATGGTGGATGCGCTCGGCGTAGCGCGCCACCTTCTCGCAGATCACGCCCGCGGTGTAGTCGTTGCGCTGCGAGCCGCGCACCCGGCCGATCGGGTCTTGCTCAGGCGCTCGACATCCAGCGCGCAGGTGCTGGTGCAATCGTGCGGGCAGACCGACGGCACGATGGTGATGCCGGACTCTTTGTTCTTGGCCTGTGCGTCAGGCGCATAGGCATGATCATCGGGGGACATATGGACGCTCCGCGAGAAGTGCCGCAGCATAGAGCGGGTTCCGATCAAATAGAACTGCGAAGCGGTTCTATTTGATCGGAAACGCGTTGTACGAGGCGCCTCGATCAAGGGCATAGTCCGCCGGCTATAGCCGGACGGACTATGCTCTAGCGTGCACCAGGCCATGGCAACACCCCACATCCGTCGCGCGACCGATGCCGATGCGGCCGGCATCGCCGCCCTCGTGCCCGGCCTCGTGCCGTCGGCCACCGCCGATCGCCGCGCCACGTTCGTGATCGACGGACCGGGCGGAGTGCTCGCCGTGCTCGAGCTGGTGCAGGCCAGCGATCATCTGCTCGTGGAGCATCTCAAGGCGCCGGACGACGAGCATGCGCGCCTGTTGGCGGAGGTCGCCGACACGGCGGCGCGCGGCCTTGGCCTGAAGGAGATCCGCCTGGGACCCGGTGCGATGCCGGAGAAACTCGCGACGGCACTGGGCTACCGCAATGGCCGCAAGCAGATCGGCCGCGGTCCTCTCGAGGCCATCGGCGTGCCGCTGTGGCGCGACGGCACGGCGTCGTTGTCCCAGTCGCTCCATTATCGCGGCGTATGGGCCGCCCTCGCCCTGCTGGTCGGCCTCGGCAGTGTATCGATCGCCGTGTTCGGCAGCGGCGAGCTCACCTGGGCGCACATCGCGCTCCCCGCCCTGCTCTGCGTCGTGGGAACGCTGTTCGCCGTCTGGCAGATCTTCCTGGTGGTGAAGGCTGCGGAACGCAGCGGCCGACGCTGGCAGTTTGCGCTGACGGCGGGCGTGGCCGCAGCTTGCGTCTTCCTGATCGGGCTCACCGATCTGGGATCGCGCCGTGCCCGCGCTCGACGAGATGTGGAACGCTCTATACCGGCGATGCGCGGTTGAATGGCGACCTCGCGGTCACCGTCAGCCCCGACGGCCGCACCCTCCATGTCGAGGGCACCTACGGCCTGCGCAGCGAGGATGCGGTGCGCCGGGCGCTGGCGGAGAACAAAGGCATCCGTGAGGTCGTGCTCGCGGGGCCCGGCGGGCGTGCCTTGACCGGCTTCGAGCTCTTCCACCTGTTCCGCGAGCGCAAGCTTGCCACGCGCGTCGACACCGGCTGCGCCTCGGCCTGCACGCTGGCCTTCCTGGGCGGCGTCGAGCGCAGCATCGGGCCCAGGGGGCGGCTGGGCTTCCACCGCGCCAGCTTTCCCGGCATGGACGACGGCGACATGTACGAAAGCAACCGCGGCATGCGCCGCTTCTTGATCTACAGCGCCCGGCTGACGCCGGAATTCGCCGATCGCGTTGTCGACACGCCGGCCGCGTCGATCTGGGTGCCGACGCCGCAGGAACTGCTGGCGGGCGGCGTCATCAACCGCGTAAGCCCTTGAAAGCGCAGCCGAACTTCTAATGACCAAAGTAGGTCGAGGCCGCGAATTGCGCGTATAGTCACGGCCAAGATGGCAGCGGCTCAGTTTCTCGACGTTCCTGGCCTCGACTGAGGATGATTGGGGGCTGGCAGAGAGAGTTACATTTGGTAACCGTTAAATTCCCGTTAGTTTAACGGTTACCGCAGGGAAACTACCCTAGAAAACATGATACCGCGCGGCGTCCCCTACGAAGAGGCGATGCGCCAGTTCCGCTGGCCCAAGCCCGAGACGCTTCAATATCGGCCGCGCGGTCTGCGAGCGCACATCCCAGCCACGCGCTGGCGATGATCGTCGAGAATGCCGACGGCAGCGTGCGCCACTGGACGTTCGGCGAGCTTCTCGCCGCGAGCTCGCGGCTGGCCAATGCGCTCAAGGCCAAGGGCATCGGAAAGGGCGACCGGGTCGGCGTGTTCCTGAGCCAGGGCGCCGAACTCACGCTCTGCCACCTCGCCGGCTACCGCATGGGCGCGGTCGTGCTGCCGCTGTTCACCCTGTTCGGCGAGGAGGCGGTCGAGTATCCGCCTGGCCAACGCCGAGGCCTAGGCGGTGATCACGGACATGGCCAGCTGCCGAAGATCCTGGCCGTGCGCGATCGCCTGCCGCATCTCAAGACGATGATCGTGATCGGCGCCGGCGCGCACGGTGCCGAGTTCCTCGACTGGGACCGGCTGCTGGCGGCCGCGTCCGACAGCTTCGCCACCGTCGACACCGATGCCGAGGATCCGGCGCTGCTGATCTACACCTCGGGCACGACCGGCCAGCCCAAGGGCGCGCTGCATGCGCATCGCATGATGATCGGCTGCATCCCGGCGGTGGAGCAGATGCTCAGCCACTGGCCGCGCGGCAACGAGATGATGTGGACGCCGGCCGAATGGGCGTGGATCGCCGGCCTCTACGACGCGCTGTTCCCGGCCTGGTACTACGGCACGCCGGTGCTGGCGCACCGCTTCGCCAAGTTCGATCCCGAGCGCGCCTTCGCCATGCTGGCCAAGCACAAGCGTCGGCGTGACGTTCATTCCGCCGACGGCGCTCAAGATGATGCGCCAGGTGAACAAGCCGCAGGACCGCTGGGACTACGACGTGCGCGCCCTCTTCACCGGCGGCGAGGCGATGGGCGAGGAACTGCTGGCCTGGGGCCGCGACACATTCGGCACCACGATCTCGGAAGGCTACGGCCAGACCGAGATGAACCTGATGATGCTGAACTCGCCGGACTGGTTCGAGGTCCGGCCGGGCTCGTGCGGCCGCGCCTGCCCCGGCCGCAAGGTCGCGATCGTCGACAGCGAGGGCAACGTCCTGCCGCCGGGCGAGGAAGGCCAGATCGCCGGCTGGCGGCGACGATCCAATCGTCATGCTGGAGTACTGGCGCAACCCCGAGGCACACGGCCAGGAAGTACGCCGGCGACTGGCTGCTGACCGGCGACCTCGGCCGGATGGACGAGGACGGCTACGTCTTCTTCAAGAGCCGCGACGACGACGTCATCACCTCGGGCGGCTATCGCATCGGCCCGGGCGAGATCGAGGAATGCCTGATGAAGCATCCGGCCGTCGCGATGGTCGGCGTGGTGGGCATCCCCGACAAGGTGCGGACCGAGATCGTGAAGGCCTTCGTGCAGCTCCGGCCCGAGATTGCCGCCACCGAGGCGCTGAAGGCCGATCTGGCGGGATACGTGAAGACCCGGCTGGCGGCGCACGAATATCCGCGCGAGGTCGAATTCGTGGCCGAACTGCCGCTCACCACCACGGGCAAGATCATGCGGCGCGAGTTGCGCCGCCTGGACGCCGAGCGGAAGGCCGCCAGCTAGAAGCTAGAACAGGCCGAGCAGGGTCTGCGCGTTGCCGTCGGGAACCGCGCCGAGCAGGGCCAGGAGGCCAATGATCGCCGCGGGCCACCAATCGGCCAGCCGGCTGAGAACGCTCGTTCGGCGCGGAAGACTGCAAAGGAAAGCGTGCGAGCATGGGATCCAACATCTGGTCAATGTCAAAATTCTTAAATTATCTGTCAACTATATCGTATAACTAGCTGATATTCAATATATAACTAGTGATACTCTCTGCAAGAAGTTAGCTTGCGGCGGCAACGCTCGGCAGATTGAACTGGAGTTCGGCGAGGCGCGCATAAAGGCCGCCGCGACGCACCAGATCGGCGTGGCGACCGACATCGACCACCCTGCCCCCGTCCACCACGACGATCCGATCGGCCTTCTGGACCGTGGCCAGGCGATGGGCGATCACCAGCGTCGTGCGCTGGTGCATCAAGCCGGTCGAGCGCCTGCTGGATGGCCAGCTCGCTTTCGGCATCGAGGGCGCTGGTCGCCTCGTCGAGCAGCAGGATCGGCGCGGCGCACAACAGGGCGCGGGCAACCGCCAGACGCTGACGCTGGCCGCCCGACAGGCGCACGCCGCGTGCCCCGAGATCGGTCGCGAAGCCTTGCGGCAGGGCTTCGATGAAACCGAGCGCGGAGGCTGCTTCCGCGGCCGCCCTGACCTCGGCGTCCGACGCCTCGGGGCGGCCATAGCGGATATTCTCGGTGACCGACGCGGTGAACAGCACCGGCTCCTGCGGCACGATCGCGATCGCCCGGCGCAACTCGCCCAGGCGGAGTGCTGCGATGTCGACGCCGTCGATGCTCACCCGTCCCGCCTGCGGATCGTAGAAGCGCAGCAGCAGATTGAAGACGGTGGTCTTGCCTGCGCCCGAGGGACCGACGATCGCCACCGTCTCGCCCGGCGCGATCCTGAGGTCGAAGCGGTCGAGCGCCAGGCTGTCGGGCCGCGTCGGATAGCGGAAAGAGACCGCGTCGAAGGCGACGGCGCCCTGGGTCGGCCTGGGCAGCGATTGCGGAGCAGACGGCTCGGCAATCACCGGTACCTCGTCGCGCAATTCTGCCAGGCGCTCGGCGGCGCCGGAGGCGCGCTGCAGGTCGCCGATGCTCTCGCTGATCGCGCCGCCGGAGCTCGCCACCAGCACGGCATAGAATACGAAGGCCGACAGGTCGCCCGCGCTGATACGGCCCGAGATCACGTCCTGGCCGCCGATCCACAGCAGGAAACCCACTGCGGCGAAGACGATGAAGATCACCAGGGTCGTCATGGTCGCGCGGCGGCTGATGCGCCGCAGCGAGGCGGCGAAGGCCCGTTCGGTCGCGTCGCCGAATCGCCGGCCGGCATGGTCTTCCTGCGCGAAGGCCTGGACCGTGCGCACGGCGTCGAGCGTTTCGGCGCCGTCGGCCACCAGGTCGGCAATGCGCGCCTGGGCCTCGCGCGACAGCGCGCGTACCTTGCGGCCGAAGATCACGATCGGCGCCACGGCCAGCGGCACCACGGCCAGGACGTAGCAGCGCGAGCTTGGGATTGGTGATCACCAGCATCGCGATGCCGCCGACGCACATCAGCGTGTTGCGCAGCACCACCGAGGCGGAGGAGCCGATCACCTGCTCGATGAGCTGCGCGTCGGCCGAGATGCGGCTCATCACGTCGCCCGAGCGCTTGATCTCGAACCAGGCGGGCCCAGGCGCAGCACGTGCGCGAACAGGTCCCGGCGCAGATTGCCCACGACCCGCTCGCCGAGCCACGACACCAGATAGAAGCGCCCACCCGAGGCGACCGCCAGCACCAGCGCCACGACCAGCAGCGAGGCCAGCGCATAGTTGAGGACGTCCGGCCGCCCCTCGGCGAAGCCGCGATCGATCAGGGCGCGCAGGCAGGCGCCGAAGGCCAGCACCGTCCCGGCCGCCACCAGCAGCGACAGCAGAGCCAGCGCCACCCGGCCGCGATACGGCCTGAGATAGGGGCCGAGGAGGCCGAGGCCGGCAAAGCGCTTCATGCCGGCTGCCAGGCCAGGACGGCGCCCAGTTCGCCGGCGAGCGTCGTCAGCAGGTCGCCGGGGCCACGGGTGTCGCGCCACAGGCCCGAGCCTGGATCGAAGGCATAGTGCCGGGCGCCCGATTTGGGTGAACTCAGCCAGATTTGCCGGGTGGGTGCGTGTTTATTGATGACCCAGGTGCCGCCACCGATTCCGGGCCGCCCTCGACGGTCAGCACGCCGGCCTGCAATTCGGCATCCGCACGTTGCCCAGGCCCTCCTCGAGGGCTTCCAGGAGGCTGTCGGCCAGGCTCTCGAAGGCTGAAATCGCTCATGTGCGGGCCGGTCTAACAGGCCCTCCGGGGGCCGTACAACTGGACTTGTGGACACGCTTTCGTGCCTGTATACCCCCCGCCTTATCGCGCGGGCCGGTCGGAATCGGCCCCACAGGCGCAGGAGTTAGGCGATGAAAGAGAAGATCCACCCGGACTACCACAAGATCACCGTGGTGATGACCGACGGCACGTCCTTCGAGACGAAGTCGACCTGGGGCAAGGAAGGCGCGTCGATGCGCCTCGATATCGACCCCAAGACCCATCCGGCCTGGACCGGCGTGCGCCAGAGCATCGACCGCGGCGGCCGCGTGCAGCGCTTCAAGGACCGCTTCGGCATGACCGGCTCGGCGATGTCGGCCGGCACCAAGACCGCGGGCACCGCCAAGCCGCCGAGGCGACCCCGGCTAAGGACGCCGCCAAGAAGAAGTAAGGCCGGGCTCTTCGCCCTTCTTTGTTACACTGCGCATCGAATGCCCTCACCCTGAGGAGCACGCCGAAGGCGTGCGTCTCGAAGGGTGATCCAGTCTTGGTGCTTCCCATCCTTCGAGACGCATCGCTTCCGATCTCCTAGGATGAGGTAGGCGGGAGGCCGGTGAAGCAGGTTCGAGTCGTTTGCGCGCACGATTGCCCCGACATGTGCTCGCTGATCGCGACGTCGAGGACGGCAAGGTCGTGCGCATCCAGGGCGATCCCGACCAGCCTTACACCGCGGGCTTCGCCTGCGGGAAAGTCAATCGCGACACCGACAACGTCAATTCGCCCGAGCGCATCACGGACGCCGCTGAAGCGCAGCGGCCCGAAAGGCTCCGGCCAGTTCACGGCGCATCTGCTGGGACCAGGCGCTCGACGAGATCGCCGCCAAGTGGAAGGCGATCATCAAGGAGAGCGGCCCGCTCGCGCTGCTGGGCTATGCCTACTCCGCCCACCAGGGCCTGATGAACCGCGGCCTGGTGAACGGGCTTTTCCATGCGCTGGGCACCTCGCGCCTGCAGGCCGGCACGGTGTGCGACACCTGCTGCGAGGTGGCGTGGGACGTGACGGTCGGCCCGGTCGGCGGCGCCGATCCGGAGTCGGTCGTGCACTCCGATCTGGTGATCTCGTGGGGCGCCGACCTCGCCGCGACCAACGTGCACTTCTGGGCGCTCTGCGAGGAAGGCAAGGAAGACAGCGCGGCATGCAAGCTCGTCGTGATCGATCCGCGCCGCACGCGCAGCGCCAAGGCCGCCGATCTCTATCTGCCGATCAGGATCGGCACCGATGCAGCGCTTGCCCTCGGCATCATGCACATCCTGGTGCGCGACGGGCTCGCCGACCGCGACTACATCGCCAAGAAGACGCTGGGCTTCGACAAGGTCGAGCGCGAATCCTGCCGAAGTTCACGCCGGCGCGGATGGCCGAGATCACCGGCCTCTCGGTCGCCGACATCGAGAAGCTGGCGCGATGTACGGCAAGGCGAAGGCCGCCCTCATCCGCCTCGGCGAAGGCATGACGCGTCTGGCGGCGGGCGGCCAGGCGCTGCGCATCGGTGGTGCTGCTGCCGGGCGTCAGCGGCCACTATGACGTGAAGGGCGGCGGCGCCCTCCTCCTCACCGCCGCGTCGTGCGATCTCAACTACAACGCCATGCGCAAGCCGTCGGGACCGGCGACCGCGCGCATGGTCAATCACCTGCGGCTGGGCGAAGAGCTCCTCAACATGAAGGACCCGCCGATCCGCGCGCTCTACGTGTCGGCCAACAATCCCGCCGTCACCTGCCCCGAGGTCCACAAGGTGCGGAAGGGCCTGGCGCGCGAGGACCTGTTCACCGTGGTGCACGATCCCTTCCTGACCGACACGGCGAAGTACGCCGACATCGTCCTGCCGGCGGCGAGCTACCTCGAGACCGACGATCTCTATCGCGCCTATGGCGCCTACTGGATGCAGTGGGGCCAGCAGGCCGCCAGGCCTCAGGGCGAGGCGCGCTCCAACTTCGACGTGGCGCAGGCGCTGGCCAAGCGCATGGGCCTCACCGACCGGATCTTCACCCTGTCGCCGCAGGACGCGGCGAAGGAGCTGTTCAAGGGCGCGACCGGGCCGGCCGCGAAAGCCGATCCCGGCGAAGATGTTCGCCGGCGAGCCGATCAATATCGCGCACGACTGGCAGGGCCAGCCGTTCGCGACGCCGTCGGGCAAGCTCGAGTTCTATTCCGAGCAGCTGGCCAAGCAGGGCATCGTCGCCGATGCCCGACTGGCAACGACGATCCGATCGAGGCGGCCGACGCCGCGAAGTGGCCGCTGCGGCTGCTGACCGCGCCCGGCTACTTCCAGGCCCACACGGCGTTCTCCGGCGTCGGCTTCCTGCGCCACCGCGAGGGCAAGCCGTTCTGCATCCTCCATCCCGACGATGCGGAGCGGCGCGGCCTGGACGACGGCGCCGACGTGCGTCTGTTCAACGACCGCGGCGAGGTCGGCCTGGTGCTGAAGGTGAGCGACGAGGTGCAGCCCGGCGTCGTGCTGGTCCCCGGCCAGCGCCCGATCGGCGAGGCCGTCGCCGGCACGATCAACATGCTCTGCTCGGACCGCTACACCGACATGGGCGAAGGGGCGACCTACCAGAGCACCTACCTCGACGTCGGCCCGTGGAAGGCGGCGGCGCAGGTTTCGCTGCTGCGCTAACGCACGGCACGCAGTCGCAACGCCGCAACGAAGGCCGCGACGGCCGCCGCGACGAAACAGACAGGCACCCAGAACGCCGCTGCCGTGACGTCGTGAGCGAGGCCGCTGGCATTGGCGACCAGGCCGGCAACGGCGGCGCCGATGGCGAAGCCCAGCTGCTGCACGGTCGCCAACGACGAGGCGGCCACGGTCTCGTCGCCCTTGCGCGCGCCGCTCATGACGCACTGCGCCACGAACGCCCAGCAGATGCCGATGCCGGCGCCGGTCAGCACCACCGCCGGGGCCACGGCATAGCCCAGCGGCAGCGGCATCAGACCGGCGATGGCGACCAGGCCCGCGCCCATGACGAGCGGTCCCAGCACAATCAACCGGTTCTGCCACTTGGTTTCGGCGCCGGCCACCAGCAGCGCCGCGCCGGTCCAGCCGAGCGACGCTCCGGCCACGGCGTAGCCCGCCGCCAAGGGATCGAGACCGTGCAGGCGCTGCAGGAAAAGCGCGACATAGATCTGCAGCGGGCTGTAGGTGATCGACAGCAGCAGGACGAGCCACAACCCGACGCCGGTGGGTGTGCCGAAGGAGAAAGCGTCGCTCGGCAGCAAGGGCGAGGTCGCGCGCCGGTCGATGCGGACCATGATCACCAGCGCCACCAAGGCGAGGGCGATGAGGCCTGCCTTGGCGAGCGGCGTCGCGGCTATAGCGGCCGACGAGGTGCCGGCGATGATCAGGCAGATCAACGCGATCCTGCCGGCAGGCACGCTGGGCCTCGTCGAACGGTCCGGTGGCGTCGCCGGCAAAGCGCGAAAGGCACCCAGGGCGAGGATCGCGGCGAAGGCCGTCACCATGACGAAGGCGTTGCGCCAGTCGCCGTAGCGGGCGAAGGCGCCGCCGACCAGCGGCCCGATCAGGATCGACACGCTCCACATACCTGACAGCAGCGCCAGCGCGCGCGACCACATCGCTTCGGGAAAGGTGTTGCGCACCAGCACGTAGGCGACGGCAATCAGGAGCCCACCGCCCAGGCCCTGCACGAAGCGGCCGGCGATGATCCAGGCCATCGTCGTCGCCAGCCAGCAGAGCATGGCGCCCGCACCGAAGACGAGCGCGCCGGCGCAGAACGTCGCCCGCGCGCCGATCAGGGCTACGAGCACGCCGGTGCAGAGTGCGGCGATGATCGACGAGGCCACGAACGCCGTGGTCGGCCAGTGCATCACCGTTCGCCGCCGAGTTCGGCCACGATTGTCGGCAGCACCGTGGCGAGCAGCAGCACGTTCATCGAAGTCAGCAGCACGCCGCCCAGCAGCACGGCCAGGGCCGGCAGCCATTCCGGCCGCGCCAGCGCGCGCCACGTGGTCGACGCCACCGCTTGCTTCACACCTTCACCGTTTCATGCGTCGAGGCATGGAACAGCTCCTCGGCGCGCACCAGCTTGGGCGACAGGCCCTGCATCGTGGTGATGGCGCGAGGAAGGCCTCGAGCACGTGCCGGTTGGGCGCGAGTCCGTACGACCAGAAATCAGTCGCCCATCAGCGCCCGCGCGTCGCTTGAGCTGCTCCTCGACGAACGGGAGCGTCACCTTGGTCGCGGCGGTGTCGCCGAGGTGCTTCAGCGCGGCATCCTTCGACTGCAGTGAAGGCCTTGAGCACGGCCGCCGGCAGCCAGGGATGGCGCTCGGCCAGCTGCAGCGCTTGATGCCCACCAGGTGCATGATCGGGAAGAGGCGCGTGCGCCGGTAATAGTCCTTCGCGCGGCCGCGACCGGATCGTCGAACAGCCAGCCGACATGCGGGTCGCGCCGTGCGTGGCACGAGGGCGCGCGCGGCGAGATCACGGCGTCGATACCGCCCCCGCCAGCAGGCCCGACAGATGTCGCGCCTTCCGGCGCGGCCTCGAGCGCGAAGCGATGCCGGCAGCGTCGAGCCGCGACCTTCTCCAGCCGGCCCGTTTCCTCGAGCCCGCCGCGCACCCAGGTCACATCGTCGGCTGCGACGCCCTGGTCGTCGGCCAGCAGCGCGCGCGCCCACACATTGGCCGTGAGCTGGTACTCGGCGACACCGATGCTTGCGGCCCTTGAGGTCCTGCGGCCAATTGATGCGGTCCTTGCGCACGTAGATCGAGGTGTGGCGGAAGGCGCGCGACGAGGAAGGCCGGCACGCCGACATAAGGACAGTCGCCGCAAAGCGGTCTTGACGCGTGAAGCTGCGACAGCGACAGCTCGGCAGATGTCGAAGGGCGGCGTGCGCGGAAGGCGCGGAAGAAGATCTCTTCGGGCGTCGAGCAGTCATGATCGTCGGCTCGACGCCGTCGATCCGCACCGCCGCCATCGATCAGCGGGCGGGTGCGGTCGTAGTCGCCCGACGGCGACGGACAGGGTGAGCTTGGCCATCGCTGCTTCCTCCCAATGCCGGCCGACTGTAGCACTGGGAAAAGCGCCAGGGGCGACTGCGCCCCCGGGCGCCGTCGGCTAGACGAAGCGATGCTGGCTGCGCTCGCGCTTGGCGAGCTTGGGCAGCGCCTGTTCCAGCGATCAGGGTCTTGAAGTGCGCGCTCTGCTGATGCTCGGCGAACGCGGCCTCGTCCTTGAAGACTTCGTAGAAGAAGAACTTCTCGGGCTTCGTCGTCGACTGGTGGATCTGGAACGCCTTGACCCCGGGTTCGCGCTGGGCCTGCGGCAGGAAGCGCCGGATGATATCGACCAGCGCGTCGGTCTCGCCGGGCTTGGCTTCCCAGAAGGCCGTGACGAGAGGCCATCCTTGAGCGTGTGAAGATCGGCCATAGGGTGCTCCTGTGGTTGGTGGTGGACGCATCCCTACCCGGCCGGCCAAGGCCGACGTTTCGGCGGCGGTCGAAGCGACTTAAACGAGTCAGAAGTCGGAATGCCGCAGGTCGTACGACCCCTTGCGGCCACGGCCATAAACTTTCGCTGCCACAGCCCAGATCAACTCGCGATGAGCGTCGAAGGCGGCCAGCAGGCCGGCTTCGTCGAGCGCCACGCCGGGGTGGATCTTCTTCAGCGCGTCCTCATCAACGAAGAACGCCGCTTCCATGGCGCCATCGTGCCCCCAAAAGCGGACAGCATGCACCGCCTCGTCGTAGAACCGGCTATAGTTGGGAAAGTTGAGCACCATGCAGGCGTGGGCCTTTTGGCGGGCTTCGTCCACATCAATTCCTGCCGGGCGTTGGGCCTCAGGCAATGAAGTCCGAAAACCGCGAGCGTCGATGGCCGACCCGTGGAAAGATTGGGCATGGAAATGATGGATCGCGAGGCCTGCTACAAGGTCTTCCAGAGCCACGACGCCCGTTTCGACGGCCGCGTCTTCGTCGGCGTCACCTCGACCGGCATCTATTGCCGGCCGATCTGCCCCGCCCGCACGCCCGAAGTTCGAGAACTGCCGCTTCTTCGCCTCGGCTGCGGCGGCGCAGGAGGCCGGCTTCCGGCCCTGCCTGCGCTGCCGGCCGGAGATCGCGCCGGAACTCGCCTTCTGGCGCGGCTCGTCCAACACCGTCAGCCGTGCGCTGAAGCTGATCGCCGAGGGCGCGCTCGACGAGAGCGAGGCCGGCGTCGAGGCCTTCGCCGAAAAGCTGGGCGTCGGCGGCCGCCAGCTGCGCCGCCTGTTCAGCCAGCATCTCGGCGCCTCGCCCATCGCCGTGGCGCAGACCCGTCGCGTGCTGTTCGCCAAGCAGCTGATCCACGACACGCAATTGCCGATGACGGAGGTGGCGCTGTCGGCGGGCTTCGGCAGCGTGCGGCGCTTCAACGAGACCTTCGCCAAGCTGTTCGGCCGGCCGCCGAGCGCGCTGCGCCGCCAGCAGGGGCCCGACAATTCCGCGAGCGAAGGCGTGACGTTGCGGCTCTCGTACCGCCCGCCCTACGATTGGCCCGGCATGCTCGACGCCTTGCGCGCGCGCGCCGCGAAGAAGATCGAGCGGATCGAAAACGGCGTCTGGCACCGCCTGCTCGAGCTCGACGGCAAGAAGGGCACGGTCTCGGTGGCCCACCTGCCCGAGCGCAATGCCGTGGCCATCACCATCCGCTTCCCCGAAGTGCAAGGCGTTGCCCGGCGATCGTGGCACGGGTGAAGCGCGTGTTCGATCTTGGCGCCGACATCGTCACCATCGACAGCCATCTCGCGCGCGACCCGAAGCTCGCGCCGCTGATCGCCAAGCGTCCCGGCGTGCGCGCACCCGGCGATTGGGACGGCGAGATCTCCGCCGCCAATCTCGACACGAGGGCACCCGCCGCGTGGCGGCCCTGGCACGCCTATGCCGAACAACATCTGAGGCTCGCCGCCAATGCCGCATGAGAAACTGGAACTGCTGATCGACCGGATCGCCACGCCGATCGGCGAGATGATCATGATCGCCGACCCGAGGGCAACCTGCGCGCGATCGACTGGACCGAACACGAAGCGCGCATGATGCAGTTGCTCGACCGCCAATACGGCAAGGGCAACGCTACACGCTGACGCCGGCCCGCGATCCTGGCGGCCTGTCGAGCGCCATGCGGCGCTATTTCAAGGGCGACGGGCCGTCATCGAGAAACTGCCCGTCGAAGACCGCGGGCACGCCGTTCCAGCGCAGCGTGTGGAAGCGCGCTGCGCAAGATCAATGCGGCACGACCATCAGCTACGCCGAGCTGGCGCGGCGCATCGGCAGGCCCACGGCGGTGCGCGCCGTCGGGCTCGCCAACGGCCAGAACCCGATCAGCGTCGTCGTGCCGTGCCATCGCGTGATCGGCTCGAACGGCAGCCTGACCGGCTACGGCGGCGGCCTGCCGCGCAAGAAGTGGCTGCTGGAACATGAGGGAGTGAAGGCGTGAGCGACCTCGAGACCCTGGCCGCACTGAACCGCGACTACATCGCCTCGGTGCAGCACTCCGACATCAAGCGCTTCGACGAGATCCTGTCGGACGATTTCCTCAACACCAATCCCGACGGCTCGCTGGTCGATCGTGCCGGCTTCCTCGCACAGATCGCACCGAAGGCGAAGATTTCCGACCTGGCGTGCCACGACGTGAACATTCGCGTCATGGGCGATTTCGCGATCATCCATGCCCGCACGAGCTACGCCCTGCCCGATGGCCGCCAGGGCGACGGCCGCTACACCGATATCTGGGCGAGACGCGGCGGCAAGTGGCTGTGCGTGGCGGCCCAGGTCGCACGTAACTGACGCTTGTCGTTCACCCCGCGGTTATCGTAGTGATTGCGGGGACATGCCAATTCACTTCACGATCGATCACGACAAGCGCTACGTCGAGGCCCGGGCCGAGGGCGAAACCGGGCTGGAGGATGTCGAGAAGTTCCTCGACGCCGTGGTCGTGCAAGGCGCGCTGCCCTATCGCAAGCTGTTCGACGGCCGCCTCGCTATCGCCAAGTACAACGACAACGACATCATGATGTTGGGCGCGCGCATGAGCGCCTATGCCGCCAACCTCGAGCCGCGCGGCGCCGTCGCCTTCGTCGCCGCCAGCGAGGCGGCATCGGACCTCGCCAAGCGCTTCTTCAACCTCTCGAAGTCGAGCCGGCCGGGCAAAGTGTTCCTGGAGGAAGAGCCGGCGCGCAAGTGGTTGGCCGCGCAGCCGGAGATCTAGCGCCGCTCAGTCGGCCGCCATTGGCACCGCGAGCCGCCGCAGCCGCAGCGTTCGCCGTGATCCTGCCGTCGCCCACCGGCTGGTAGACGACGCTGAACAGCGTGCGCGCCCTGGCAAGCGCTCGACCGAAGCCGTTCTGGTCGGTCTCGAAGGAATCGAAGCCGCAACGCAGCAGGAACGGCAACTGGTCGAGAAACACCGCCCGCTGGCGCGCAACTCGCCGCGATAGCCCAGCCTCTCGCGCAACAGGCGGGCCTGGCTGTAGGCGCGGCCGTCGGTGAACTTGGGAAAATCGAGCACGATCAGATTCAGCCGTCCGAGTGCGCTGAGCTCGGCCGGCTGGTCGGTGTTGGCCAGCGCACGTCTGCTCGGTGTTGCAGCCAGTCGTCGAGCGCACGCGACCGGCCCGTCGTGGCGCCAGGGGTGCGATCCGGCCTTCCCTATACAGCGGCATAGACGCGCTCCTTGAACGGCTCGACGCCGATGCGCCGATAGGTGTCGACGAAGCGCTCGCCCTGGCTGGCGCGCGCTCGAGATAGGTCGCGACCAGGGCGTCGACCGCTTCCACGATCTCGTCGGCCGCGACCGCGGGGCCGAGGATCGTCGCCGAGCGACGTCCTGCCGAAGTCGACGTCGCCGCCCAGGCTGATCTGGTAGAGCTCGACGCCGTTCTTGTCGACGCCCAGGATGCCGATGTGGCCGACGTGATGATGGCCGCAGGCGTTGATGCAGCCCGAGATCTTGATCTTGAGGTCGCCGATGTCGTGCTGGCGCGCGAGGTTGGAGAAGTGGTTCGAGATGCGCTGCGCCACCGGGATCGAGCGCGCATTGGCGAGCGCGCAGTAGTCGAGCCCCGGGCAGGCGATGATGTCGGTGATCTTGCCGACATTGGCCTCGGCAAAGCCCAGCCGCTCGAGCGCGCGCGTAGACCGCCGGCAGGTCCTCGATCGCGACATGCGGCAACACGAGGTTCTGCTCGTGGCTTACCCGCACCTCGCCCTGGCTGTAGGCATCGGCGATGTCGGCCACGCCTTCCATCTGCGCCGAGCTGGCGTCGCCCGGCGGCGCGCCGGCGGGCTTCAGCGACGCGGTCACGATGCGATAGCCCGCCATGCGGTGCGGCGGCAGTGTTCGACTTGAGCCACAGCGCGAAGTCGCGGTTCTCGAGCTTCAGCCCCTCGACCTCGGGCACCACGGCCGGCCGATGCGGCAGCGGCGGCGGCGCAAACTGGCTCGCGATCGCCTCGATGGTCTGCGGGTCGAGCTTCAGAGCGCTGTCCTTCGTCGCGGCAAACTCCGCCTCGACCTCCTCGCGCATCTTCTCGACGCCGATCTCGTGCACCAGGATCTTGATGCGCGCCTTGTAGAGGTTGTCGCGCCGGCCATAGCGGTTGTAGACGCGCAGCACGGCTTCGAGATAGGCCAGCAGCTCGTCCTTCGGCAGGAACTCGCGCATGCGTCTTGCCGATCATCGGCGTGCGGCCAAGCCCGCCGCCCACGATCACCTCGAAGCCGACCTCGCCCGCTTCGGATTGCGCCACAGCCGCAGGCCGATGTCGTGCACGCGCACGGCGGCGCGGTCGTTGGGCGAACCGGTGACGGCGATCTTGAACTTGCGC
Organism: uncultured Alphaproteobacteria bacterium; assembly: GCA_963755595.1. Classification (GTDB taxonomy): domain Bacteria; phylum Pseudomonadota; class Alphaproteobacteria; order Reyranellales; family Reyranellaceae; genus Reyranella. The sequence continues at coordinate 54,985 of CAVWKP010000007.1, forward strand.
GGCAGGAAGGAGAATTCGGGATGCAGCGTCGACCACTGGCGGACGATCTCGCACCAGATGCGCGGATCCTCGATCTCGTCGGCCGCGGCGCCGGCGAAATGATCGGCCGTGACGTTGCGGATGACATTGCCGCAGGTCTGGATCGCGTGCATGTCGACCTCGGCCAGCGCGGCCAGCGCGTCGGGCGCGTCTTCGAGCTTGATCCAGTTGAGCTGCAGGTTCTGGCGCGTGGTGAAGTGGCCGTAGCCGCGATCGTACTTGCGCGCGATGTCGGCGAGCTTGCGCAGCTGGCGCGACGACAGCGTGCCGTAGGGAATGGCGATGCGCAGCATGTAGGCGTGAAGCTGCAGGTAGAGCCCGTTGGTGAGCCGCAGCGGCTTGAACTGCTCCTCGGTGAGCTCGCCCGCCAGCCGGCGCCGCACCTGGTCGCGGAACTGCTCGACGCGCTCGGCGACCAGCGTGCGGTCGTAGTCGTCGTATCGGTAGAAATGGGTGTCAGGCATAACGCACCGCCTCGGCGGCGATGGCCTCGAAGGTGAGGCCGCCGAAGCGCGGATTTTTTCGCGCAGGGACAGCGGCTCGAGCGTGCCGTCGTCGTCCTCGTGCACGGCGACCAGGAAGGGATCGACGACGCTTGCGGCTTCGGCCTTGGCGCGCTCGAGCAGGATCTCGCCGCCGCGCCTGTCGCGCGCCGACGCGCCGCGCGATCGAGCTGCCGGGTCCACTGGCCGCGTCGTCGAGGAAGACCACCACGCCGTCGGTAAGGCGGTTGGCGGAGGCGACCTGCAGGTCGCCGGTGAGGTTCTTGGCCATCAGGACACCTTCGCGAGAGCGAGGTTGCGTCGGCGGCGACGGCGAGTGCCGCCACCTCGCCGACGATGATGAGGCTGGGACCGGCGTCGCCTGCGCGGTGTGGGGAAGGGCGAGCCGCGCCAGGTCCGCGAGAACGGCCGGTCGAGACCCGCTCGATCGGGCCGCGTGCCGTTCTCGACGATGGCGACCGGCGTTGTGGGAGCAATGCCGGCGTCCAGCAGACGATCGCGCACGGAAGCGGCTTCCGATGGCGCCCATGTAGATGACGTAGGTGTGCCCGCCGCCGGCATTGCGCCGCGGCATGGCCCGAGAGAAGGTGACGGACGAGGCGATCCGCCGGTCGGTCAGGGGAATGTTCGTCGCGGCCGCGATGCCCAGCGCCGCGGTGATGCCCGGCACGACCGAGACCGGCAGGCCTGCCGCGCGCAACGCGTCGACTTCCTCGCGCGCCGCGGCCAAAGACGAACGGATCGCCGCGCCTTCAGCCGCACGACCGTCTGGCCGGCGCGCACGCGGCGGATCATCTCGGCCTCGATATCGCGCTGCGCCCAGCTTGCGCCTGCCCTTGCGCTTGCCGACGGCACGAGCTCGGCATCGCGCCGCGCGCGGTCGAGGATCGCTGGCGGCACGAGATCGTCGTGCAGGATCGCATCGGCTTCCTGCAGCAGCTGCGCGGCGCGGAGGGTCAGAAGGTCGGGATCGCCCGGTCCGGCGCCGACGATATGCGCGATGCCGACACGGCTTCTGCTCGCGGCGCGCGTCGTTCAACTCGCTCAGCGCCACGCGCCGCGCGCCCGAGATGTCGTCGCCGGCCAGCGCCAAGCGTGCGGCCGGGCCCTCGACCAGCCGGCGCCAGAAGGCGCGGCGGTCGGCGGGGCGGGCGATCAGCGCATTGGCCTGGCGGCGGAAGGTCGGGCGAGGTCGGCCAGAGCGCGCCGATCCGCTCGGGCAGCAACGCCTCGATCCTGCCGCGCAGCACCGTCGCCAGGGTGGGCGACGCGCCGCCGGTGGAAACGGCAACGACCACATCATCGCGGTCGACGATGGCCGGCAGGATGAAGTCGCAGAGCGCCGGGCCGGTCGGCGACGTTGACCGGCACGCCGGCGCGCCTTGGCGGTCGCATGGGCGGGCGTCGGTCGCGCTCTCGAGATTGCCGGTCGCGACGAACACCGCGACGGCGCCGTCGAGATCCGCCGCCTCGGCCGTCTCGACCTGCAGGACCGCGGCGCCGGCCGAGCGCGCCAGTCGCTGCCTTGCGGTCGGCGGCCGGGCCCTGCCCACCACCACGACCCGCCGTCCGGCGAGTCGAAGAACAGCGGCAGGTGCTTCACAGCACGAGCGCCCGCAGCGCCACGTTGAGGCCCAGCATGGCGAGGCCCTGCAGGACGGCGAACAGCCAGAGCGCGGCGGTCGGATGAGTGGTCGACGAAATGCACATGGCGGGCTCCCGGCCATGTCCTTGCGATCTGGCGACTTTTTGCCACGTCTCGCCAGGGCGGGGTTTCCGAAGGTTTCCCGGCCAACCAGGCAAAATCCTTCTGCCAAGGGGCACATCGAGGAAAATTTCTTCCGCGGCAGCCTTTTCCACCCCTTGAAGCCGCGCAGGCGCCTTCCTAAATCCCGTCACTGTCAGCCGTGCCCATCCCGGGGCGGCGGTTTCAACATCGCTCACTGGAGGATGACAAATGCGTGGACTTTCGACTATTCCCCGTTCTATCGTGCCACCGTCGGCTTCGACCGCGTGTTCGACCTGCTCGACTCAGTCGCCGGCCAAGGCAACGCCAACGGCTATCCCCCGTACAACATCGAGAAGGCCGGCGAGAACGCCTACAAGATCGTCATGGCGGTCGCGGGCTTCAGCCGACAGCGAACTGAGCCTGACCCAGAAGGAGAACGAGCTCCTGGTCAGCGGCCAGACTGCGCCGAACGGCGAGAGCGAGAAGCAGTTCCTCTATCGCGGCATCGCCGGCCGTAACTTCGAGCGCCGCTTCCAGCTCGCCGACCATGTGAAGGTCACGGGCGCCAAGCTCGCCAACGGCCTGCTGACGATCGAGCTGCAGCGCGAGATCCCGGAAGAGAAGAAGGCCCGTGCGATCGAGATCATGGCCGAGGCCGCCAAGCCGGCTCTCACGCACTAACCAAGATGCAGTGACGCAGCCTGCAGCAGGCTGTCTCCCGGGAAGAGGGCGCCACGGGAAACCGCGGCGCCTTCTTTTGGTCTATTTGGCCGCGTACTTGCCGGTGAGCTGCGGCGTGTGCGGGCCTTCCTTGCCGGCGTCCTTGTGCTGCGAGCGCGTGGTGCGCGCCCAGGTGCGCTTGTGCTCGTCCTTCACGTTGAACTTCAAGCGTGCCCACCTTCTCGATGGTGAGCTCGATCTTGTCGCCGTCCATGAAGGAGTTGAGCCCGCGATGGTTGGTGCCGGTGGCGACGACGTCGCCGGGCTCCAGCGTATGGATCGAGCTCAGCCACTCGATAGCTGCGCGGGATCTGATGCGCCATGTCGTCGGTGTTGAACTTCTGCATCGCTGACGCCGTTGTTCTTCAGCTCGATGGCGAGCTTCTGCGGATCGGCGATCTCGTCCGCCGTAACCATCCACGGCCCCATCGGCGCGAAGGTCGCGCGCGACTTCATCTGGAAGAACACGTTGCCCGGCGGCGGCAGGCCGCGCGCCGAGCCGTCGATGAAGCAGGTGTAGCCGAAGATGTATGCTTGTAGTCGGCGGCCTTCACGTTGGCAGGCGCGCTTGCCAATGATCAGCGCCAGTTCCGCCTCGCCCTCGAAGATCGTCGCCGGCACGTCGGGCAGCACCATCGTGTCGCCATCGCCGATCACCGCCGTCGAGGCCTTGTGGAAGCAGTTGATGGCGGGCTTCTCCTTCAGCGTGCCGTCTTCCATGTAGTTGACGGCCATGCAGTCGATGTTGCCGGGCCGCGGCACCGGCGCGCGCAGGCGCACGCCCGAGAGCGGCACGCCCTTGCCGTCGTTGGCCGCCTTCTCGACCTTGGCCTTGTATGTGTCCCAATGCTCGATCACGCCGACGATCAGGTCGCGGGTGTCGCGATGCGGCAGGTCCTTCACCGCGTCGGTGATGTCGACGACCTGGTCGCCCTTGACGACGCCCAGACGAAAATCGTTGAAATAGCAAAGCTTCACTTTTGTCTCCTCCTTCGAACACTTCTCTTGGCGACATTCGCCGCCGACATGGACGACCGGCCATCCGGCGTAGAAGGCAAGATGGGTAATCATCTCGATGATCTCGTCCTTGGTGACGCCGTTGTCGAGGGCGCGCTGGAAATGGCCGACCAGTTGCTCGGTGCGATTCATCGCGACCAGGGTGGCACGGTGATCAGGCTGCGGTCGCGCTTGGAGAGGCCGGGCCGCTCCCAGACGTCGCCGAAGACGAACTTCTCGGTGAGATCGATCGAATTTGGGCGCAAACGCCCGCACGCGTCGCGGCGGCATGAAGCGACCGGTGGCTTGGACATGGTTTCTCTCCTTTTCATTGCTGAGCGTCGGCGCTAGCGTTGGGCCAACAGTTTCGGAGGAAAGCATGGCTACAATCAAGGTCGCCGATTTCGCATTTCCGCGCATGGAGGCGCCCGATCTCGACGAAATGGAGGAATTCCTCACCCATTTCGGCCTGATCCGCGCCGAGCGCACGCCCGATGCGCTCTATATGCGGGGCGCCGACAGCCACCATCATCTGCATGTCACGCAAAAGGGCGGCACGAAGTTCATCGGCTTCGCCTACCACGTCGCCGACGAGGACGACCTGAAGCGCATTGCGAAACTGCCCGGCGCCTCGGGCATCGAGGCGGTGAACGAGCCGGGCGGCGGCAAGCGGGTGCGCCTCACCGAGCCCAACGGCTATCAGATCGAGGTGATCGCCGGCATGCAGAGCGTGGCGCCGATCAAGGTCGAACGCGGCCTCGCCAACTCCGGCAACGAGCCGCACCGCCGGGTCGGCCGGCTGATGCGGCTCTCCAAGTCGCCGACCTCGATCCAGCGCATCGGCCACGGCGTGCTGTCCACGCCCAAGGTCAAGGAGACCGTGGCGTGGTTCCGCAATACGCTGGGCATGATCCGCTCGGACGACGTCTATGCCGGCGACAAGGACAACGTGATCGGCTCGTTCAGCCGCCTCGATCGCGGTGACGACTATGTCGATCATCACGTGCTGTTCTGCGTGCACAACGAGAAGACGGGGCTGAACCACGTCTCTTACGAGGCGCAGGACATCGATGCGATCTTCCAGGATCACGAGTACCTGACGAAGCTCGGCAAGTATCGAGCACATGTGGGGCATCGGCCGGCATCTGCTCGGCAGCCAGGTCTTCGACTACTGGTCCGACCCTGGGGCCGCGTGCACGAGCGCTGGGCGGACACCGACCGCCTGAACGCGGCGAACGGCGGCAACCTCATCAGCGCCGAGGAAGGCTTCCAGTCGCAATGGGGCGAGCGGCCGCCGGAGCGCTTCATCGGGCACGCCAGTCCCTAGGAACATGCCTGGAGCAGCTTGAAAGTAGCTCGACGCTCGAGCCAATGGATCTCACTGCCAAAACGCTCCAGTGCTTTTTGGCTTGAACAGCACAATCAGGACAACGATCCAGATGACGGCCCAGACGATCCAGGTGATGGTCGGGTGCGCAGCCTGCCACTCGAGAATTCGCTTGTGAATTGCCATCGTCGACTAGCCTTTCAGCAGTTGCCGCCAGGAGCTGTGGTCAGCGCATATGCTCCCAGAGATCGCGCTCCTCTTCGTGCCGATTGTGCTCAAGTCCCTTGAAGTCGCCGCGGGACACGACGCCCACAACCTTGCCCGCTTTGACAAGCGGCGTGTGGCGAAATCCGCCGATCCCACATGAGGCGCAGGGCGTCGACGGCCGTGTGGTCGGGTGACATCGTGGCGGGGTTGGGCGTCATGACGTCGCCGAGCTTGGCGGTTGCCGCGTCCTTGCCTGCCGCCAGCACCCGGCATACCGCATCGCGGCCGGTGAATATCCCGACCAAGGACCCGTTCGCGGCAGTAACCAGGACAGAACCGGCGCAACGATCGCGCATCGCCGCGCATGCCTCCTTCACCGTCGCCGTTGGCGGCAACGTCAGGGGTTGTTGATCGAGAATGACATCATGAAGTCGCCGCATGACGGACCTCCCACATTCGGGTGTAAGAATTAGGTCACAAAACGGCGCAATCCATTGACTTGGGTCAAAACCCGGTCCCGACCATGTGGCGTCGGGTCTTTTATTTTCGCGCCGCTTCGATTGCGCGCCACACATTCTGCGCCGTCGCCGGCATGTCGACGTCCCTGACGCCGAGCGGCGCCAGGGCGTCCATGATGGCGTTCATCACCGCCGGCATGGCGCCGACGGTACCGGCCTCGCCCGCGCCCTTGGCGCCCAGCGGATTGTACTTGGTCGGCACGGGATTGGATTTGATCTCCATGTTGCACAGCGCATCGGCGCGCGGCATGGCGTAGTCGAGGAAGCTTGCCGTCAGCAGCTGGCCGCTTTCGCGGTCCCACACCACCTGCTCGCTCAGGATCTGGCCGACGCCCTGGGCCACGCCGCCATGGATCTGGCCCTTCAGCCCGGTCGGATTCATCACCGTGCCGACATCGTCGACCACGCAATAGCGGTCGAGCTTGACCTCGCCGGTCTCGGGATCGACCTCGACCTCGCAGATATGGCAGCCGTTGGGATAGGTGTCCCTCTCGGCCTTGAAGGTCGCGTTCTCGTAGAGGCCGCCTTCGAAATTCTTGGGCCATTTGGTGGGATTGAAGGCGGCCATCGCGACCTGCTTCAGCGACACCGACTTGTCGGTACCTTTGATCGTGAAGTTGCCCTCGGCGAACTCGATGTCCTGCTCGCCTGCCTCGAGCAGATGGCCGGCGAGCTTCTTGCCCTTCTCGATCACCTTGCCGGCCGCCAAGAACACCGCCGAGCCGCCCAGCACCGTCGAGCGCGAGCCGTTGGTGCCCATGCCGAAGGCGACGCGGTCGGTGTCGCCGTCGATGTACTGCACCTCGTTGGGGTCGATGCCGAGCCGCTCGTTCAGGATCTGCTTGAACATGGTCTCGTGGCCCTGCCCCTGGGCCTTGGTGCCCATCAGCAGCGCCGCCGTGCCGCTCGGGTTGAAGCGGATCTCGGCATATTCCGGCTGGGCGGGCCGGCGGCCTGCTCGATGGCATTGACGATGCCGAGCCCGCGCAGCTTGCCGCGCTTCTTCGACTCCTCGGCCGGCCCTTGAAGCCCGCGACGTCGGCCAGCTTCAGCGCCATGTCCATGTTCTCTTCGAACTTGCCGCAGTCGTAGAACGGTCCGACCGGGCTCTGATAAGGCAGCGCCAATTCAGGCAGCATGTTCTTGCGACGCAGCTCGATCCGGTCGATGCCCAGCTCGCGTGCCGCATCGTCGATCAGCCGCTCGATCAGGTAGATCGCCTCGGGCCGGCCGGCGCCGCGGTAGGGCGCCGTCGGATTGGTGTTGGAGAGCACGCCGACCACATTGATATAGGCCTTGGGGATCAGATAGACGCCCAGCACCGTGCCGATCATGCCGAAGGGCGACAGCAGGTTGCGGTCGGAGCCGACATAGGCGCCGATGTTGGCCAGCATGTTGAGGCGCAGCGCGACAAACTTGTTGTCCTTGTCGAGCGCCAGCTCGATCTCGCCGATATTGTCGCGGCCGTGCTCGTCGGCCATCACCGCCTCGCTGCGCTCGCAGGTCCATTTGACCGGCCGCAGCAGCTTGCGCGCCGCCCACAGCGTCAGGCGATGTTCGACATACTGCCAGCCCTTGGTGCCGAAGCCGCCGCCGACATCCTGGGCGATCACCCGCATCTTGCTCTCGGGGACCTTGAAGACGTTCTGCGCCAGCATGTTGCGCACGCGATGGGGATACTGCACGTCGGCATAAAGCGTGATGCGATCCTCGCCCTGGTCGTAGACGCCGAGCGTGCCGCGCGGCTCCATGTATTGGGCATGCACGCGCGTGATGACGTAGCGCCGCTTAATCACCTTGGCGGCCGACTTGATCGCCTCGTCGGTCGCGGCCTTGTTGCCGCGTTCGACGTTGTTGGAAATGTTGTCGGGACAGTCGTCCCACACCGCGGGCGCGCCGGGCTTCACCGTGTCCTCGGTCGCCGTCACCGACCGCAGCGCCTCGTAGTCGATGGTCACCAGCTCGGCCGCGTCCTTGGCCTCGGCCAGCGTGTCGGCGATCACCATCACCACCGGATCGCCGACATAACGCACGCGGTCGGTGACCAGTGGCGGCCGCTGCGGGGCGTACATCGGCTTCCCGTCGGGCCGCTTGCGCGGCATGTTGGCCTTGGGCATGCCGAGCCCGTCGGCCTTCACGTCGTGGCCGGTCAGGACCGCGACCACGCCGGGCGCCTTCTTCGCCGCCTCGACGTCGATCGAGCGGATCTTCGCGTGGGCGTGCGGCGAGCGCACGAACACGGCGTAGCGCCTGGCCCGGCAGGTTGACGTCGTTGATGAAGCGTCCCTGGCCGCGCAGCAGGCGCGGGTCCTCGAAACGCAGGACAGGCTGGCCGATACCGTACTTGCTTCATCACGCTCTCCTTGACATCTTGCTTCGCGACCTGCCGGCCCCGCCCAGACTGAGGCCCGGCACTTCCGACGCAGCCTGCTGCACTGTAGTGCGAATGTGCTTCTCGATCAGCCGGCATGCGAGGTCAACGTCGCGCGCCAGGACCGCATCGCGCAACTCGAGGTGCTCGTTGCGCCGTCGCGAGCGGGCATGGATCATGGTCAGCCAGTGGTAGCGCCGCGCCTGGTCGAACAGCTCGCTGCGGAAATGCAGCGACCACGGCGAAGTGCAGGTCGCCACCAGGGAATCGTGGAAGCGTTTGTGCCGCTTGCCCCATTCGCGCTTGACGCCGGCCGGATCGTCCTGGCGCGGCGGTGCCAGCTTCGACAGCAGGAAATACGAGCTGACGATCTCGGCTTCCCAGGCATCGGTACCGTGACGGATGGCATCGGAGAGCGTCCGCGTCTCGAGGTAGACGCGCAGCTCGCTGAGATCGAGGAAATCGGCCAGCGAGACCGGGGCGACGGAGAAGCCCCGCCCCGCCTCGGTGCGCGCCAGGCCCTCGGACACGAGGTGTGACAAGGCCTCGCGCAGCGTGCCGACCGAGGTGCCGTAGCGCTGGCGCAGCTCGCCGAAGCGCAGGCGCTGATCGGGCTTGAGCGCACAGCACAGAATGTCCTCGCGCATGTGGCGCAGCACGTCGAACGTCGCGGCATCCTCGCCGCTGACATCCTGTGGCGCGGTGGTCGCCATCGGCATTTGCAGGATCTTGGCCATGGGTCTCAGACTCCGAGATAGGCTTCGCGGATGTGGGGTTGCTTCAGAAGGTCATCGGGCAGGCCATGGGCCACGATGCGGCCCTGCTCCAGCACGTAGGCCCGGTCGGCGATGTCGAGCGCCTTCAGGACGTTCTGCTCGACCAGCAGCACGGCGGCGCCGTCGGCGCGCACGCGCTCGATGATGTCGAACATGTCGTCGACGACGGTCGGCGCCAGGCCGAGCGACGGTTCGTCGAACAGCACGATGCGCGGCCGCGCCATCAGCGCCCGGCCGATCGCCACCATCTGCTGCTGGCCGCCGGACAGCTCACCCGCCGGCTGCCGGCGCTTGTCGCGCAGGATGGGGAACAGGCCGTAGACCCGCTCGAGTGACGGTGCGCGCTCCGCCCGCGCGCCGCGCAGATAGCAGCCCAGCTCGAGATTCTCCTCGACCGACATCTTGGCAAACAGGCGACGGCCCTCGGGGACGAGCGCGATGCCGTGGCCGCAATAGTCGTGCGCGGCCACCCGCTTCATGTCGCAGCCGTCGAACCTGAGCTCGCCCCGCCGGCAACGCAACAGGCCGGCGATGGCGTTGATCAGCGTCGTCTTACCGGCGCCGTTGGGCCCGATCACCGAGACGATCTCGCCCGCGTCGACGTCGAGCGAGACGTCCCACACGGCGGATGCATCGCCGTAGCCGATATGCAAGTTGCGCGCTTCAAGCAGCATAGGCCTTGCCCAGGTAGATGCTGACGACGCGCGGATCGCGCATCACCTCGCGCGGCAGCCCCAGCGCAAACAACCTGCCTTCGTTCAGCACGGCAATGCGGTCGGACAGCTCGACCACCGCGCGCATCAGGTGCTCGACGAAGACGATAGTGGCGCCTTGCGCACGGATGGCGCGCACCAGGCGGATGGCATTGTCGACCTCGGCCGCATTGAGGCCGGACAGGACCTCGTCGAGCAGCAGCACCTTGGGCTTGGCGGCAAGCGCGCGCGCCAATTCAAGGAACTTGCGCTCGTGCAGGTTCAGCCCGGCCGGCAGCACGTCCTCCTTGCCGGCAAGACCCGTGAAGCCGATCCAGTGCAGCGCCTCGTCGCGAATTTCCGCGGCTCTTCGTGGCGGTCCGCCGAAGGTCGCGGCTACGATGACGTTCTCCAACACCGTCATGTTCACGAACGGCCGCGGGATCTGATAGGTGCGCGCAACACCCCTGCGGGCAATGTCGTGCGCCGCCACGCGGCCGATCTCGGCGCCATCGACCGTGATGGTGCCGCCGCTCAGCGGATAGAAGCCGGAAATGACGTTGATCAGGGTCGTCTTGCCCGAGCCGTTTGGCCCGACCAGACCCAGGATCTCGCCTTCGCGCACGTCGAGGTCGACATCGTGCAGCGCCTGCAGACCGCCGAAGCGCTTGCTGGCACCACGCACCTGCAGGAGCGCGCGCTGACCGATGGGCCTGGCACCGGGCACGATCGGAGCCACGTCGGCGACCAGCTGCCCTGTCACCCCGGCCCGACGCCTCGCGCGCCACTTCTTCACCGCCGGCACGAGCCCATCCGGCAGCCACAAGATGGAAAGGATCAGAATGACGCCGACGATGGCGCGGCCGACCATCGCCTCACCGCCGCTGATGAAGGCATAGAGCAAGGTGGTGATGAAAGCGGCACCAATCGCCGGTCCAAACCAGCTGCGCGAGCCGCCGATCACGCTCATCAGCACGACATAGAGCGGCACGGTGAGTTCGAACGTGCCGGCGACGGTGATGAAGCCGACATACATGGCGTGCACGCCGCCCACGGCGCCCGCGATGCCGGCCGACAGTGCGAAGGCCGCGAGCTTGTAGCGGAAGGTCGGCACGCCCTTGGCCTCGGCCACGTCCTCGTCGTCATGGATGGCGAACAGGCCCATGCCGAACCGCGAATGGACGACCTTCCAGGCGATCGCGAGCGTGGCGACGCAGAGCACGAAGCCCAGCGCGTAGATCGAGCCGGTCGGCGTCGGCATGATCGCCGGCAGCGGCACGGCGCTCATGAAGATGCCGCCGCCGCCGTCGATCGGCGTATTGAGGATGATGGTCGCGATCACGAAGGTGACGGCGAGCGTGAGCAGCGCGAACAGCTCGCCGCGCAGCCGGCGCAGACGGAACACGATGGCGCCGATGCCGACGGCGAGCAGCGCCGGCAGGACCGCCGCCGACCGGGAGGGTCAGCAGGAACGGCACGCCGAACTTCGTCGTCATCACCGCCGTGGTGTACATGCCCACGCCGAAGAAGGCGGCGTGACCCAGGCTGAAATATCCCGCAAAGCCGCTCAGCAGCGCCCAGCTGGTCGACAGCGAGATCCAGAAGAAGACGAGATAGAGGAAAGAATCGTAGAACGCCGGCAGCTGCGCCATCGGCAGGAAGGCGAAGCACGCCGATGGCGAGCACCGCGGCGAGCTTCGGCAGATCGCGGGCGGCGTTCATAGCCATTCCGGATCCCACAGCAGGATCACGATCAGGATCGAGAACGAGACGACCGGCGACCAGGCGGGGCTGAGCACCGCCTGGGCCAGCGATTCGCTGGCGCCGACCAGCATGCCGGCCGAGCAGCGCGCCCAGCGGGTTGCCGAGCCGGCCGATGATGACCACCGCGAAGACGACGCCGAGATAGGTCCAGATCTGCGCCGGCGCCAGGGTCGCGATCAGCGCGATGAAGGTGCCGGCGATGCCGGCATAGGCAGCACCAATGCCCGACAGGAGATAGGCGAGCTTCTTGTGGTCGACGCCGTAAGCGGCGGCGATGGCGGGATCCTCCGCGGCGGCGCGCAAGGCCCTTGCCGACATAGGTGCGGCGCAGCCACAGCCAGGTGCCCCAGGCGAGCACGCCGGCCACGAGGCAGAGCGTCAGCTCCAGCACCGGGATGTAGAACGGCCCTGCCTTGATCGAGCGCGTCGAATATTCCGTCTCGTAGCGGCGGAAGTCGGCTGTCCAGTAGAGCTGGATCGCCACTTCGAGGATCACCGCGAAACTGAAGGTGATCAGCAGCGATGCAAGCTCGTTCACCTGGAACTTGTCGAACAGCCAATGCTGGGCCGCGCCGATCGCGAACATCGCCGGCACGATCATCGCCGCCGACCACCAGGGCTCGACGTGGTAGTTGGTGCCGAGCTCGTAGACGAGGTAGGCGGCGAGGAAGGCGAGCGCGAAATGGCTGAGATTGACCAGCCGCAGCAGGCCCCAGCTCAGGCTGAGACCCATGGCGAGCAGGCCATAGAGGCCGCCGGCCAGGACGCCGGAGATCAGCGCCTGACCGAGAAGCGTGGCGCTGGGCATCCCCGATTTACGAGGCGATCAGCTTCACGCCGGGGGCCGCGAACTCCTTCGGCCAGACGACTTTCCACTCCTTGCTCTGCACCTGCTTGATGAACTGGGCGGCGTCGCCGTGATTGTACGGCCCGTCGAAACGCAAACTGCCGTAGACGGTCGTGACCCGGTTCTTCTTGAGCCAGGCCGCGATCTTCTCGTCGTCCAGGCTGTTGGCGCCAGTCACCCCGGCCTCGAGGATCTGCCATTCCGAGATCATGCCGCAGGCCTGCGCGTCGATCGTGCTGTAGGGCAGGTTGGCCTTGGTCGCCCGCGCCTTGAACTCCTCGGCGAAGTGCTTCATGCCGGGCCGTGACATGAACGGCTCGTCCGGTTCGAGGAAAGTCGAGCAAAGCGCCTTGTCGCCGTCCGGCGACAGCGCCAGCGGGCCCGGTGCCGGATAGAGATGGAAGTGGTTCTTCGGCGAATAGTCGAGCTTGCGCGCCGCCTCGAGCAGCATGTTGCTCTCCAGGCCGAGCGAGCCGACCCACAGGAGATCCGGATTGGCCTCCTTCACGCGCGCTGCGATCGCGCCGAAGTCGCGGTTGCCGGATTCGTATTCGAGATAGAGCACGACCTTCACGCCCCGCTTCTCGGCCTGCTCCTTCATGCCGAGCGCCATGAACTGCGCCGACGGGAACTTCGAAGTCAGCACCACCATCGACTTGGGCGGCGTCGGGAACGTCGCCATCGCGTCGAGGATGACGTTGGGATAGGTGACGTTGGGCTCGGGGCCGAACGGCGTCGCAGGAAAGGCGCGGTCGTAGGTCTGCAGCTTGGGAATGCCCATGCTGCTCTGGATCATCACCTTGCCGTAGCGCTGCGCCACGCCCATCGCCGCCAGGATCGGCGCCGTTGCATAGGGCCCCTGGATCAGGTCGACCTTGTCGACGGTGATCAGTTTCTCGTAGAGGCTGCGCGCCACCTCGGGCTTGGACTGGTCGTCGAGCAGCACGTATTCGACCGGCCGGCCGAGCAAACCGTTCCGGCCGTTGATCTCCTCGACCATCATCTCCGACGCGATCTTGTGGATCACTGCGGTCTGCGCGAGGAAGCCCGTCAGCGACAGCGTGCCACCCACCCTCACCGGCTTGCCCGAAGGCGCCGCCCGCAGGATCGCCGGCGCCGCCAATGCGGCGGTTGCTCCCACCATGCCGGCCAAGACACGACGACGGCGCCAGGCGCCCCTCCGATCGACCATCGTTTCCTCCGCCCGGCACGTTTGTTTGTCGGAGTGCCGTTATCCGGAGAGTGGGATAACGAGCCGGGGCCTGTAAAACGCTTTTTCGAAAATCTCGCGGCGTTTCGAAATTGTGCGGGTTACCGACCAGTGACTGCGAGAAAGCGCTCGAGCGGCGCGGCATCCGCTAACAACGATGCGCTCGAGGCTTCGAGTACCACCCGCCCCGCTCCAGCACCATCGCGCGGTCGGTGATCGGCAGGATCTTGTGGGCGTGTTGCTCGACGATGATGCCGGCCATGCGTTCCTCGCGGAACAGCCGGCGCAACGCGCGCAGTAGCTCCTCGATGATGATCGGCGCCAGACCCTCGGTCGGCTCGTCGAGCAGCAGTAGCTTCGGGTTGGTCGCGAGCGCCCGGCCGATCGCCAGCATCTGCTGTTCGCCGCCCGACAAGGAGCCGCCCGGTTGCTTGCGCCGTTCCTTCAGCCGCGGGAAAAGCTCGAACACCCGCTCGATCGTCCACGGGCCCGGCCGAGCCACGGCAGTCAGGTTCTCCTCGACCGTCAGCGAGCGGAAGATGTTGCGCTCCTGAGGCACCCAGCCGATGCCCAGCACCGCCCGCGCTTCCGGCGCCAGCATTGCAAGCTCGCGCCCGGCGAGGCGCACCGAGCCGGCAAAACGCCGGGTCACGCCCACGATGCTGTCGATCAGCGTGGTCTTGCCGACGCCATTGCGGCCCAGCACCGCCAGCGCTTCGCCTTCGCCCAGGCGGAACGAGATATCCGACAAGGCCACTGCCCGGCCGTAGCCCGCGCTCAACCCGCTGATCGCCAGAAGGTCAGCCATTGCGGTTCTCGCCAAGATAGACCGCGCGCACACGTGGATCGGCGCGCGATGGCGCCGGGCTCGCCCTCTACCAGCAGTGCGCCGTCGACCAGCACGGAGATGCGCCTGGCGAAGCTGAACACCAGGTCCATGTCGTGCTCGATCAGCAGCACCGACACGTCGGCCGGCAGGGCAGCGATGGCGTCGAGAATGTCGCGCCGCTCGGCCTCCGGCACGCCAGCTGCCGGCTCGTCGAGCAGCAGGACTTGCGGCGCGCAGGCGAAGGCCACGGCGATCTCGAGCAGCCGCTGCTTGCCGTAGGGCAGACGTGTCGGTGCGCAGGTCGAGCACGTCGGCCGAAGCCGAAGCGGTCGGCGATGGCATCGACCTCGCGCGTCAACGCCTCGCCGCCCACGGCGCGCGCCCAGCCGCGGCCGTGGCCCAGCCGCTCGCCGACCGCGAGCGACAGGGTCTCGAGCGGCGTCAGGTCGGCGAAGAGCTGGTTGATCTGGAAGGTCCGCACCAGCCCGCGCCGCACCCGCGCCTCCGGCCGCAGGCTGGTGATGTCCTCGCCCGCCAGCAGCACCTGGCCGGCGACTGGCGGCAGCACGCCGGTTAGCAGGTTGACGAAGGTCGTCTTGCCCGCGCCGTTGGGCCCGATCAGCGCCTGGCGCGCGCCGCTTCTCGAGCGTGAAAGTGACATCATTGGTCGCCACCAGGCCGCCGAAGCGCTTGGCGAGCCCGCGGGTTTCGAGGGCTGGTGTCATCGTCTCACCCGCGCCAGCACGCCGCGCGCCCGCCCATCAGCCGGTCGCGGCCGACCAGCGCCAGCGCGACCAGGAACAGGCCCATCCAGAACATCCAGAATTGCGGCGCACTGGACGACAGCAGTGTCCTGCAGGACCTTGAACACGAGGGCGCCGACGATGCCGCCATAGAGCCAGCCGGTGCCGCCGATGATCAGGGCCAGCAGCACGTCGGCCGAGCGGCTGAATTCCAGCACGTCGAGCGAGACATAGGCCGTGGTCTGCGCCAGCAGCGCGCCGGCCGCGCCGGCATAGGCCGCCGCCAGCGTGTAGATCGCGATCAGGCGGCGATTGACCGGCACGCCGAGCGCCGAGGCGCGCAGCGGATTGCGCCGGATCGCCATCAGCGACGGGCCGAACGGCGACTTCACCATGCGGCGCGCCACCATGAACAGCACGAACAGCGTGGCGATGCTGTAGCCATAGGCGGTGCGGCCGAAGAGGTCGAAATCGAAGCGGCCGAGCAACGGGCCGACCGTCATGCCCTGCAGGCCGTCGGCGCCACCGGTCCATTGCGGCAGCGCGTTGGCGATCTCGTGCAGCACCAGCGCGACGCCAAGCGTCACCATCAGCCGCGTGAGGTCGCTGCCGCGCAGCACCAGCAGGCTGGTGAGCAGGCCGAGCACCGCGGAGAGCGCCATCGCGAGCAGCAGGCCGGCCAGCGGATCGGGCGTCACGTACTTGCAGATCAGGCCGGCGGCATAGGCGCCGAAGCCGAAGAACGCGGCGTGGCCCAGCGAGATGATGCCGGCATAGCCCAGGATCAGGTCGAGCGAGAGCGCGAACAGGGCGAGGATGGCGATCTCGTTCAGGATCAGGTGCTTGCCCGCGGGCGCGAGCGATCGCGGCGAACGCCACGATCCAGAAGACGATCTCCGGCCAGCGCCAGCGGGCGCGCCGCGCGAGGCTTGCGGCGGCACTCAACTTGTTGCTCATCTGGCGCGCGCGAACAGGCCCTGCGGCCGGAGCACCAGCACGACGATCATCACGACGTAGATCACGAAGCCGCCGAGCGCCGAGGAGAGGTAGTACTTGCCGGCGACATCGGCGACGCCCAGCAGCAGCGAGGCGAGGAACGGCCCCATGATCCCCGAGGTGCCGCCGACCGTGACCACGATCAGGAAGTAGATCATGAAGCTCAGCGGAAAGTAGGGATCGATGCCCAGCAGCTCGGTACCGAGCGCGCCGCCCAGGCCGGCGAGGCCCGAGCCGACGGCGAAGGTGACGGCGAACACCGTGCCGACCGGAATGCCGAGGCCGCGCGCGACGCGGGCATCGTCGACGGCGGCGCGCAGGCGGCTGCCGAAGCGGGTATTCATCAGCCCGGACTGCAGGCCGAGCGCCAGCACGCCGCACAGCACGATGATGAAGGAGCGATAGATGCCGACGCTGACGCCCAGGATCTCGTCCCGGCCCTGCAGCCAGGCCGGCAGCTTGATGTTGCGCTGGCTCGAGCCCAGGAAATAGTCGGTCGACCGCCACCGCCATGAAGACCAGCCCGATCGAGAACAGCACCTGGTCGAGATGACTGCGTCCGTACATGTGGCGATAGAGCGTGCGCTCGAGCGACGAGGCCGAGCACCGCCGGGACGGGGAACGCCGGCGGCAGGCAGGCAAGGAACGGCACGTTCCAGCGATCCATCAGGATGACCGTCACATAGCCGCCCGCCATGGCGAAGGCGCCGTGCGCTAGATTGACGAAGTTCATCAGGCCCAGCGTGACGGCCAGCCCGCAGGCCAGCACGAACAGCAGCATGCCGTAGGCCACGCCGTCGAACAGGATGGTGGCCATGGCTATAGGCATTTCTCCTCTCTCCCGTCAGGGAGAGAGGAAGTACGCAACGCTGGCACGCTTCAGTTCTTCTTCGCCGCCTTCACCGGATCCTTGACGTTGGCGATGGTGTCGAACTCGACGTTGTAGAGCTCGCCGTCGACCTTCTCGACCTTGCGGATGTAGATGTTCTGCACGATGTCGCGCGTGTCGGGATCGATCGAGATCGGGCCGCGCGGACTCTCCCAGGCCATGCCCTTGATCGCCGCCATCAGCTTGGCGCCGTCGGTGTCGCCGTTGGTCTTCTTCAGCGCCTCGTAGATCAGGTGCCATGCCGTCATAGCCGCCGACCGACATGAAGTTGGGCCGGATGCCGCCGTTGGCCTTCTTGAAGGCGTCGACATACGCCTTGTTGAGCGCGCTGTTGTGGTTGGCCGAATAGTTGTGCGCGTTGATCACGCCCACGACCACCTCGCCCATGCCGTTCAGCTGGTCGTCGTCGGTGACGTCGCCGGTGGCGATCAGCTTGACGCCAGACTTGTCGAGCCCGCGCTCGACGAACTGCTTGACGAACTGCGCGCCGGTGCCCGAGGGCACGAAGACGAACAGCGCATCGGGCTTGGCGTCGGCGACCTTCTGCAGCACCGGCGCGAAGTCGGGCGAGCGCATAGGGATGCGCAGGTTCTCGACGATCGTGCCACCATCGGCCTTGAACTTGTCGCTGAACGACTTCTCCGCGTCGATGCCAGGACCATAGTCGCTGACCAGGGTGACGACCTTCTTGATGCCGTTCTTGTAGGCCCACTCCGCCATCGGCACCGACGACTGCGCCAGGGTGAACGTGGTGCGCACGACGAAGGGCGAGGCTTCGGTGATCGACGAGGTGCCTGCCGCCATCACGATCTCCGGCACCTTGGCCTGGGTGGCGATCGGCGCAGTGGCCATGGCCGACGGAGTGATGCCGAAGCCCGCGAGGAAGGCGACCTTGTCATTGATCACGAGCTCCTGCGCCAGCCGCTTGGTGACGTCGGGCACGCTGGTGTCGTCCTTCAGGATGACCTCGATCTTCTTGCCGGCGACCGTGTTGCCGTGCTGCGCCATGTAGAGCTTCACCGCGGCGTCGATCTGCTTGCCGGTCGAGGACTGCTGGCCGGTCATCGGCAGAATCAAGCCGATCTTGACGGTGTCCTGCGCGACGGCTCCGGGGGAAATCAGTGCGAGAGCCGCGGCAGCGGCGAGTTCGCGTCTCAGCATGTTTGCCTCCCAAACGTTTCTTGCGGCCGAACTACTAGCACAAAGGCCGTCGGATGCTCTATGCTCGGCCGCCAAGGATAGAAGACACGGGAGCGCCCATGAAGAGCTACAAGGTCGTCGAGTTCGGCAAGCCAATGCAGAAGGTCGAGGAGCCCACCCCCAGGCCCAAGGGCGTCCGAGGTGCTGGTGCGCATCACTGCCGCCGGCGTCTGCCACAGCGACGTCCATCTCTGGGAAGGCTTCTTCGACATGGGCGGCGGCAACAAGTACTCGACCGCCAAGACCATGAACCCGCCGCGCATCATGGGCCACGAGATCGTGGGCGTGGTCGAGGCGGTCGGCCCGGACTCCAAGGGCGCCAAGATCGGCGACAAGGCCGTGGTCTATCCCTGGATCGGCTGCGGCAAGTGCTGGTACTGCGAGAACGGCACGGAGAATCTCTGCCCGACACCGCACGCGCTCGGCGTCAACAAGGACGGCGGTTATGCCGACCATGTCCTCGTGCCGCATGCCAAATATCTCTACCCGTACGGCAGCCTGCCCGAGGAGCTCGCCTGCCTCTACGCCTGCTCGGGCATCACCGCCTTCGGCGCCGTGAAGAAGGCGGTCGGCCACGATGCCGGCAAGCCGATCCTGGTGATCGGCGCGGGCGGCGTCGGCCTGATGGGCGTGCGCTTCGCCAAGGCGGTGCTGGGCCGCGAGCCGATCGTGGCCGACATCGACGAGAACAAGCGCAAGCTCGCGCTGAAGAACGGCGCCTCGGCCGTGGTCGATCCGCGCGAGAAGGAAGCGCGCAAGCAGGTGATGGAGCTGACCGGCGGCACCGGCGTCGCCGCCGCGATCGACTTCGTCGGCGACGAGGCCTCCGCACAGTTCGGCTGGCGCGCCCTGGGCCGCGGCGGGCGGCTGATCATCGTCGGCCTGTTCGGCGGCACTTTCACTACGCCGCTGCCGATGTTCGCCTTCACCGGCAACACAGATCATGGGCTCGGTCACCGGCACGCCCGCCGAGATGAAGGAGATGATGGACCTCGTGGCCGCCGGCAAGGCGAGCCCGGTGCCGATCATCAAGCGCAAGCTCGACGAGGCCGACGCGGCGCTGCAGGATTTGCGCAAGGGGCTCGTCATGGGCCGCGCCGTACTGGTGCCGTGAGCCAGGCAGCCGCGCCCTCGCCTACGCCTTCGAAACAGGAGCGCTCGCGGACAAGCGGGCGTTCTTTTTGCGCGCCGAGGATCCGCCGTTCGCCGACATCGTGTGCGAGCAGTCCTTCCGGCCGGCGTTCCTGCGCCTGAAGGCAGGCGACGCCACGGCTGGAGAGCGGTTCATATCCGCTCGGCCTGGTGCTGCTGACCAAGCACAAGGAAGAGAACTTCGCCAACATCGCGCGCGGCTGGGCGTTGCTGGCCGACGGCGGCACGCTGGTCTGCGCCGGCGCCAATGACGACGGCGCCGCGAGCCTGGAGAGGCATGTCGCGAAGGCGTTGGGCCTCGCGGGCACGCTTGTCGAAATTCCATTGCCGCGTCTTCTGGCTCACCAAGGGCGAGAAGGAACCGCCCGCCTATTGGCGCGGCCTCGCCGGCCTGCAACCGGTGAGCGACAGCTCCTGGCTGAGCACGCCCGGCATCTTCAGCCTGGGACAGCATCGACGACGGCTCCGCCCTGCTCGCGGCCACACCTGCCCGACGATCTCGCGGGCCACGTCGCCGATTTCGGCTGCGGCTGGGGCTATCTCGCCCGCGAGACGCTCGCGCGCTCGCCCGGCATCCGGCACATCGACCTGATCGACGCCGAGCATCTCGCGCTCGACGCCGCGCGCGCCAACATCAAGGACTGAGCGCGCGACGTTTCACTGGCTCGATCTCGCGACGGAGCCGACACCTGCGACCTACGACGCCATCATCTGCAATCCGCCCTTCCATACCGGCCGCGCGGCGACGCCGGCGCTCGGCCAGCAGGTGATCGAAGCCGCGGCGCGCGCGCTCAAGCCCGGCGGGCGATTCTACATGGTCGCCAATCGCGGCCTGCCCTACGAGCCGCTGCTCAAGGCCGGCATTCGCTTCGTTCGAGACACTGGCCGACAACAACAAGTTTCGCGTCACGCGCGCCGTGCGCTGATCAAGAATTCCTTGTTGCCGTCGGCGCCGGTGATCGGGCTTTCGATGACACCGAGCACCGTCCAGCCCGGCTGCTCGGCCAGCCAGGCCGAGATCGTGTCGCACACTTCTTTGTGCAGCTCGGGATCGCGCACGATGCCGCCCTTGCCGACGCGGCCCTTGCCGACCTCGAACTGCGGCTTGATCAGCGCCACGAGGTGCGCGCCGGGCGCTGCGAGCGCCAGCGCCGCTGGCAGCGACGGTGCGCAGGCCGATGAACGAGGCGTCGCAGACGATGAGGTCGATCGGCTCAGGGATCTGCGCCGCGCGTGACGGCGCGGATGTTGGTCTTCTCCATCGAGACCACCCGCGGATCGGAGCGCAGCTTCCAGGCGAGCTGGTTGGTGCCGACATCGACGGCATAGACGCGCGCGGCGCCGCGCTGCAGCAGGCAGTCGGTGAAGCCGCCGGTCGAGGCGCCGACATCGAGCGCGATGCGGCCGGCGACGGGGATCGCGAAATGATCCAGCGCCTTCTCGAGCTTCAGCCCGCCGCGCGAGACGTAGGGATGCGGCTGGCCGCGCACTTCGAGCGGGTGTCGGGCAGTGACGGCTTGGCCCGCCTTGTCGAACCGCTTCTCGCCAGAGAACACGAGCCCCGCCATGACGAGCCGCTGCGCGGCTGCGCGGGTCTCCGCGAGGCCGCGCTCCACAAGCGCCACGTCGAGCCGGGTTTTGGCCGCCATCGCTCCCCTGCTAGCATGGCGGGCATGAACACGAAACTTCTCGAGGGCGAACGCGCCCTGGTCACCGGCTGCGCGGGCGGCATCGGCCGTGGCATCGCCAAGGCACTGAAGGCCGAAGGCGCGACGGTATTGGGCACCGACATCAACGCGCCACCCACTGAGGACGGTATCGACTTCCTGGCTGGCGATCTCTCGAAGAAGGACGGCTGGCGCGGCCTGCTCGAAGGGGCGGTCAAGAAGCTCGGGTCGATCTCGCTGTTCGTCCATGCCGCGAGCCCTCGACGACTGGAGGGCGACACGCCGCTCACGGTGAGCGAAGAGACCTGGGACGCCATGACAGGCGTCAACCTGCGCTCGGGCTTCTTCCTCGCCCGCGAGATCGGCAGGCACATGCGCGACAGCAGGACCAAGGGCCGTATCCTGTTGATCACCTCCCTGCATCGCGACACGCCGCGCACGCTCGCCCACTACTCGGCGTCGAAGGCCGGCATGACCATGGTGATGAAGGAGCTGGCGCGCGTGCTGGCGCCCATGGCATCCGGGTCAACGCGATCGCACCGGGCGCCATTCCAGGCGGCGGCTTCGCGCGCAACATGGACGAGCTGGTGGCGCAAATCCCCTTGGGCCGCGCGGGGACTCCCGACGACATCGCGCAGGTCGCTGTCGCCGTTCTGTCAGAAAGATTTGGCCGTTATGTCGTGGGAACGACGGTAGAAGTCGATGGCGGACTGGGCCTGATCAGCTGGATTCCTCGCCAAGGCTTGACCCGCGACGCCGGAAGGGCTGAGTTACGGCGCCGAAGGCAAGACAAGGAGGGGTTTCACCATGACACTTCGCATCAATTCGACCGCGCCGGACTTCAAGGCCGAGACACGACGCAGGGCCCGATCGAATTCCACAAGTGGATCGGCGATGGTTGGGCCATCCTGTTTTCGCATCCCAAGGACTTCACGCCGGTCTGCACGACCGAGCTCGGCTACATGGCCGGCCTGAAGCCCGAAGTTCGACAAGATGAACACCAAGATCGTCGGCCTCTCGGTCGATCCTGTGTCGCAACCACTCGAAGTGGGCGAAGGACATCGAGGAGACGCAAGGCCACGCCGTCACCTATCCGATGATCGGCGATCCCGAGCTCAAGGTCGCGACCGCCTACGACATGCTGCCGGAAGGCGCGGGCTCGACGTCGGAAGGCCGCACGGCCGCGGACAATGCCACGGTGCGCTCGGTGTTCATCATTGGCCCGGACAAGAAGATCAAGGCGATGCTCACCTATCCGATGAGCACCGGCCGCAACTTCGACGAGGTGATGCGGCTGCTGGAGAGCTGCCAGCTCACCGCCAAGCACCAGGTGGCGACGCCGGTGAACTGGAAGAACGGCGAGGACGTGATCATCGTGCCGGCCGTCAACGACGAGCAGGCCAAGGCCAAGTATCCCAACGGCTGGAAGGCACCCAAGCCCTACCTGCGCATCGTGCCGATGCCCAAGTAACGGCATAGCGAAAGTCGCAAGCCAAAATGAGACGACCGGCCTCGCGGCCGGTCGTTCGATTTCGTGGGATCCGGAATATGAGTTAGCGGCGCGCCATCGCGGCCATCGGCGGGCGCTGTGGCCGTTGCCGCTGGTCGCCGGACGGACCGGCGCTGCCGGCGCCGTCGCGGTGCCGGCCGACGGCTGGGCCGCCATGCCGGTGCGGATGTCACGCGCCACCTTGACCAGGCGCGGGCCCCAGTCGGCTTCGAGGCGGTCGCGACTGATCTGGTAAATCGGCGCCGAGGCGTTGATGGCGTAAGCGGCGGTGCCATCGGTATTGCGCAGCGGCGCGCCGACGCCGCAAAGCTCGGGCAACCACTCGCCCCAGGTGACGCAGAAGCCGTGATCGGCCAGCTCCTTGAACGAGCGCTCCATGCCCGTCTTCACCTTGGCCCAGTCGTCGCGCCAGCGGCGGCGGATCGCATCGACCTGCTTGTTGCGGTCGGCGTCGGGCAGCGAAAAGAGATAGGCGCGGCCCATCGCCGTGCTGGCCATTGGCACGCGCGTGCCGACATCGTGGGTGATCGCCACCACCGAGGGACCGCGGCAGGCTTCGAGGTAGATCATCGAATGGCGGTCGCGGCCGCCCAGCGCCGTCGAGGCGTTAAGCGCATGCGCGAGCGTCTCGAGCGGCTGGCGCGAGGCGCGGCGGACATCCATGCTCGAGATCGCGGCATAGCCAAGCGCCAACACCGAGGCGCCAAGCTCGTACTTGCGGAAGCGCCGGATGTAATTGAGATAGCCCAATTCGGTCAGCGTGTGCGTGAGGCGCGCCACGGTCGGCTTGGGAAGGCCCGTGCGATGGGCGATTTCCTGGTTACCCAGCATGCCTTCGCCGGCATGGAAGGCGCGCAGGATGTCGAGCCCGCGGGCGAGTGCGGTGACGAACTGGCGATCCTTGGTGGCCACGCCCTCCGCAAGACCGTTCTCGACGGAGCTCTGCAGGGCGGCGGTACGGGTGACGAGGTGACTGACGTTGCCCATGGGCGTTTTCTCCGGTGAATGGCTGTTTATTCTTTGCGAAACCGAAGCTGCCACCGGCTCATACGTGCCGCAATGCGCGGGGAGGGGTTTTGGCCTGCGAACATGCAAGGCGGCCATGCCGCAGATGCGGGTTTCTTTCGCAAGGGTTGAGAAAAGGCAAAAACCCTCGCGGAATCAGACGAATTTACACGTTTCCTGTGGACGTCCGGCTGGTTCGGCCGGGTGCGTCCGGCTACCATCCGGCCGCACCCCCTAAAGAGGCGAAATTGGCGAAAGAACCTGCACTGCCTAAGGACATTGCCGGCCTGTCCTTCGAGGACGCGCTGAAGGAGCTGGAGGCCATCGTCCAGCAGCTCGAGCGCGGCAAGGTCAAGCTCGACGAGGCAATCTCGGCCTATGAGCGCGGCGCCCTGCTGAAGCGGCACTGCGAGCAGAAGCTCGCCGAGGCCAAGATGAAGGTGGAGAAGATCGTCTTCTCGGCCGACGGGTCGGTGAGCAGCCAGCCGGCCGACCTCGACTAGTCGTCTCCATGCCGTTGTCGTCGTATCGAGAGTTCGACGCCGCTTTGGCGTTCGCGGCCGAGTCGGTCGAGCGCACCATGGAGCGGCTGTTGCCGCGGGCGTTTCCCGGCGAGATCACAGGCGAGGCCCGCGTCTTCGAGGCCATGCGCTATTCCAGCCTCGGTGGCGGCAAGCGGCTGCGCGCCTTCTTCGTGCTGGCCGGCGCCACGCTGTTCAAGGTGGGCGCGCTGCCTGCCCTGCGCACGGCAAGCGCGATCGAGTTCGTGCACGCCTATTCGCTGATCCATGACGACCTGCCGGCGATGGACGATGACGACCTGCGCCGCGGCAAACCCAGCTGCCACAAGCAGTTCGACGAGGCGACGGCGATCCTGGCCGGCGATGCGCTGCAGGCGCTGGCCTTCGAGGTGCTGGCCGACAGCGACACCCACGGCGATCCGGCGGTGCGCGCGGCGCTGGTGAGCGAGCTCGCCAAGGCCGCCGGCGCGCACGGCATGGTGGGCGGCCAGATGCTCGATCTGCTGGCCGAAGAGCAGGACAGCGAGATGTCGATCGGCGCCATCACCCGTCTGCAGCGGCTGAAGACCGGCGCGCTGATCTCGTTCTCCTGCACCGCGGGTGCGACCCTCGGCAAGGCAGCCGAACCGATGCGCAGTGCGTTGTCGGCCTATGCCCATGATCTCGGCCTTGCGTTCCAGATCGTCGATGACCTGCTGGATGTCGAAGGCGACGCTGCCGAGCTCGGCAAGGCGACCGGCAAGGACGCCGCCCAGGGCAAGGCCACCTTCGTCTCCATCCTGGGGGTGGAGCGCGCCCGGGCGCAGGCCAGCATGCTGGCGCGACAGGCTGCCGCACACCTGGACCCTTTCGGCGATAAGGCCGCTTTACTGCGACAGGCTGCGAATTTTGTGGTCAATCGGCGGGCATGAGCCCCTGGTGCAGACTATATATGGACATGTTGCCCCATGAGCACCTCGAGTAAGACGCCGCTTCTCGACACCGTCGATATCCCTGCCGACATCCGCCGGCTGCGGGCCGACCAGCTGCGCCAGCTGGCCGACGAGCTGCGCCAGGAGACGATCTCGGCCGTGTCGGTGACCGGCGGCCATCTCGGGGCCGGGCTGGGCGTGGTCGAGCTCACGGTGGCGCTGCATTACGTGTTCGACACGCCGACGGACCGGCTGATCTGGGACGTCGGCCACCAGGCCTATCCGCACAAGATCGTCACCGGCCGGCGCAAGCGCATCCGCACGCTGCGCCAGGAGGGCGGCCTGTCGGGCTTCACCCGGCGCAGCGAGAGCGAGTACGACCCGTTCGGCGCCGCGCACTCCTCGACCTCGATCTCCTCGGCGCTCGGCATGGCGGTGGCGCGCGACCTCGCCGGCGGCCACAACCACGTGATCGCCGTGATCGGCGACGGCGCCATGAGCGCCGGCATGGCCTACGAGGCGATGAACAACGCCGGCCACCTGCGCAGCCGCCTGATCGTGGTGCTGAACGACAACGACATGTCGATCGCGCCGCCCACCGGCGCGATGTCGGCGCATCTCTCGCAGCTGCTGTCGGGCCGGCCTTACGTGACCCTGCGCAATCTCGGCCGCGCCTTCGCAGAGGTGCTGCCCAAGCCGCTCGAGAAGGCGGCCCGCCGCGCCGAGGAGTTCGCCCGCGGCATGGTGGCGGGCGGCACGCTGTTCGACGAGCTGGGCTTCTACTATGTCGGCCCGGTCGACGGGCACAACATCGACCACCTGCTGCCGGTGCTGAAGAACGCCCGCGATAGCAAGCTCGACAAGCCGATCCTGGTCCATGTCGTGACCCAGAAGGGCAAGGGCTATCCGCCGGCCGAGGCAAGCGCCGACAAGTACCATGGCGTGGTGAAGTTCGACGTCGTCACCGGCAAGCAGTCCAAGCCGGTGGCCAATGCGCCGGCCTATCAGCAGGTGTTCGCCAAGGCGCTGATCGCCGAGGCCGAGGCCGACAAGAAGATCGTCGCCATCACCGCCGCCATGCCCTCGGGCACCAGCCTCGACAAGTTCGCCGAGCGCTTCCCCGAGCGCTGCTTCGATGTCGGCATCGCCGAGCAGCACGGCGTCACCTTCGCCGCCGGCCTGGCCTGCGAAGGTTTTAAGCCGTTCGCGGCGATCTACTCGACCTTCCTGCAGCGCGGCTACGACCAGGTGGTGCACGACGTCGCGATCCAGAGCCTGCCGGTGCGCTTCGCCATCGACCGCGCGGGCCTGGTCGGCGCCGACGGCGCCACCCACGCCGGCTCCTACGACGTCGCCTATCTCGCCTGCCTGCCGGGCTTCGTGGTCATGGCGGCGGCCGACGAGCTCGAGCTGATGCACATGGTGGCGACGGCGGCTGAGATCGACGACCGCCCCTCGGCCTTCCGCTATCCGCGCGGCGAGGGCGTCGGCATCGAACTGCCGGCGCGCGGCACGCCGCTCGAGATCGGCAAGGGTCGCATCCTGCGCGAGGGCAGCAAGATCGCGATCCTGAGCCTCGGAACGCGGCTCGCCGAATGCCTGGTCGCGGCCGAGGATCTGGCGGCCAAGGGGCTCAGCACCACCGTGGCCGATGCCCGCTTTGCCAAGCCGCTCGACACCGACCTGATCCGCCGCCTGGCGCGCGAGCACGAGGTGCTGATCACGGTCGAGGAAGGCTCGGTCGGCGGCTTCGCGGCCCACGTGCTGCAGTATCTCGCCACGGCCGGCCTGCTCGACCAGGGGCTGAAGGTGCGGCCGATGGTGCTGCCCGACCGCTTCATCGATCAGGCCTCGCCCGCCAAGCAGTACGCCGAGGCGGGCCTCGACGCACCGCACATCGTGGCGACGGCCCTGGCTGCCCTGGGCCAACAGGCCGAACGCGCCCGCGGCTAGAAAGTCACCTCATCCTGAGGATGCGGAGCGGTTGGAAGTGGCGGCCGCCGCCTATCGTGGGTGTGTGTCAAGGCGGCGGCCGCCGAGGGTCTGCCTGGGATGTAGGAGAGCCCTCTGAATAGCGCTGGCAAGGGAAGGTCTAGGCGAACCGGGCGCGGACCGCTGTGGCATTTCTCACATGGATTGACAGTGCGTTGGCGAGTTCCCAATACTTAACCATAAGGTTAACAATAGATATCCCATGCCCGGCCCCTGCACGATCGTCACCGTCTACCGCCAGCTCACCGCCGTCATCCGCGCCGAGGCCGCCTTCGCGCAGATGCCCGAGGTCCAGCGCGCGACGCGGGCCACGCTTGCAGCACTCCTGCCGTCGCTCGACACCGGGGCGCTCGGCCCGACCTGTACGCGCTGGACGCCACCCGCCGGCGGCAAGCTCGCGATGGAGATCGGCCGGGTCGTGGCGCGCCGCGTCGCGCCGGCGGGCGAGGTGGTGGCGTCCGAGCTGCCGGCCGGCCGCGCCGCGCATCTCTCGATGAAGGGCTCCTTCGAGAACCTGCCGATGGCCTGGCGGACTCTGTTCGACTGGTGCAAGGCCGAGCAGCTTTCGCCCGCCGGCATCAACTGGGAGATCTACGGCGCCACCGAGGACGCCGAGCTCTACGCGCTGCTGGCCTAGAAGCGGCGCTCGCCGACACGCAGGCGGAAAGTGAGCACGTTGCGCCCGCCGTCGCGCCGGTAATCGATCGCGTCGGCGAGCGCGCGCAGGAGGTGGATGCCAAGCCCGCCCACCTTGCGCTGTTCCACCGGGCGGCCGAGGTCGGGCGGCTCTGCAGCCAGCGGATCGAACGGCACGCCGTCGTCGCTCACCGTCGCCCGCAGCGCGCCCTCATTGGGATCGTAGGGGCGCCAGGCGATCCGCACCTCGATGTCGTGCCGGCCGCCGGCGGGAAAGCCGTAGGAGATGACGTTGGTCAGCACCTCCTCGAGCGCCAGGTTGAAGCGGTTCAGGTCGCGGTGGGAAATGCCGTGGCCGAGGCAGAAGGCTTCCACCTCGGTTGCGACACGCGGGATGTCGGCCAGATCGTTGGCCACGGTGAGCGACAGGAATTCGCCCGCCACGCCGCGCTCAATGCTCGAAGCCGAGGCGGATGCGCTGCGTGTCGCCGTGGGAGGTCGTGGTGAGCCGGGTCGCCAGGCGGCGGATGATGGCGGAGGAAAGCCGCGTGAGCTGGCTGTCGTCGGCCAGCAGCTCGTCGTGGTGCGGCACCGCGGCCGAGGTGCTGAGCGGCTTGCCCTGGTACTCCGTCGTCACCTCGAGCCAGTATTCGTCGAACGTCATGGTGACGCGGGCTTTGGTGTCCGGCTCGGCCAGCAGCTCGAGCGCCTCGCCGGTCTCGATCATCGCCCGGATCGCCCGGTGGATAACGTCGCGGCGCGCGCCCCAGATGCCGCCCTGGCTCTCGGCGAACTGCTCGAGCTGGTCGAACGCGGCGGCACCCGGCACGAACTCGAGCGACGCCGACTTCCTGATGCCGATCCGGAACAGGGCGTTGAGCGCCAGCGCGACTATCATGCCGATCGAGAGCGGCGAGCTCACCAGCGCCTGCAGGTAGGTCGGCGCATCGCTATAGAAGTTCGGGAACAGGTAGCGGGTGAAGGAGAGCAGCAGCGCGATGGCGATCACCACCGTGCGCCGTCCGTCCATCAGGCGGCTCACCATCGCCTGCATGCCGCCGACGATGATGAAGCACGAGGTGAAGACCAGCGCGCCGCCCAGCACCGGACGCGGCGCCAGGATGATCAGCTCGTGCGCGGCGGGAAGGAAGGCCAGCACGATGAACACCACGCCTGCGGCCAGGCCGACCACGCGGCTGTTGACGCCGGTGCTGAGCGTCAGGCCGACCGAGCTGGACGAGGTGCCGATCGGGACGGTGCCGAGCAGGCCGCCCAGCATCATGCCGATGCTGTTGGCGGTGAGCCCGCGGCGGATCATCTCCATGTCGGGTCGCTGCCAGTTGGCGTCGTTGATCTTCTGCAGCATGCTGAAGTCGCCGATGGCGCGCAGCGACGTAGCGATCGCACCGACCGCGAACGGCACCACGAGGTTCCACGCGAAGGCCCACGATCCCTCCGGCACGGGCGTGTGCACCAGGACCGTCGACCAGCGCATCTCGCCGAAGGGCACGAAACCCATGACCGCGGCGATGGCGTAGCCGGCGGCCAGCACGATCAGCACGACGTAGAGCCGGATGCCCTCGGCGCCCCAGACGAAGAGGCCGACCGTCGCCAGCAGGCAGACCAGACCCAGCGCGGCGCGGGGCTCCATGCTGGCGCTCATCACGTCGGAGGTCACCGCCACGCCGGTGATGAGGTTGAAGCCGATCACGCCGAGCGTCAGCCCGCTCGTCAGCATGGCGAAGCCCGCGACCTCGGTCGGCAGGTAGGGCCTGAGCCAATGGATCGTCCGGGCGAGCACGAACTGGACGAGACCGGCGAACACCGTCATGCCCGCGACCAGCGCCAGCCCGCCCTGGTGCGCGGCGGCGACGGTAACGGTGAAGCAGACGCCTGAGAATGAGGCCGGCATCAGCGCACCGGTGCCCATGAGGCGCGTTCGGAGGCTGAGCAGCAGGCTGCCCACGCCGACCGCCAGCAGCGAGGCCGACAGCATCTGGCGCGTCGTGTCGTGCGACGCCCCAGCCGCTTCGCACACCAGCAGGGGAAACGCCGTCGTGACGGTGGCGAGCAGCACGTGCTGGATCGCGGCGATCCACAGCACATGGGCCGGCGGGTGCTGATCGACCGCCCAGGTGACGCCGGCCGGTTTCACCGGCGGGCGCTGCCTCCTGTTGTCCTCGTCGGTGGGCTCGTGCCGCAGGTGGGCCAGCAGACTGGAAACGATTGACAATCTCGATCTCTCTACTCGCAGGCGCCATCCTACGTGACATCGCCAGAGGAACCTAGTGGCGTCCGACTCCGGGCGACGGCATAATCGACGGACCTGGCCCAACGGAACATTCGATGGAAGTCTTAGAAGCTCGTGCCGGCGGCGCTACGATCTTGCGCATTGTCGGACGGGTCGACAGCTCGGTGTCGAAGCTGCTCGAGGAGCGGGTCCAGGTGGTGATCGCGCGCGGCGAGAACATCGTCGTCGATCTGGCCGGCATGACCTACGTCTCGAGCGCCGGCCTGCGTTCGTTCATCCTGCTCGCCAAGCATGGCCGCGCCCGCCAGAAGGCGGTCGCGCTCGCCGCCATGCAGTACGAGGTGTCCGAGATCTTCGAGATCAGCGGCCTGATGGAGCTGTTCTCGGTCCACGGGACCGTGGATGCCGCCGTTGCCGCCTTGCCTCGCTGACGCTCCATGCTTGTAGCCGCTGACCGCACGCCGCGCGGCGTGGGCGGGTGGATCGCGCTCAATCTGCTGGTGCTGGTGGCCTACAGTGCGCTGGGCGCGGTGATCCTGTTCTTCGGCATCGGCCCGGCCAAGATCAGCCCGATCTACCCGCCGTCCGGCATCGCCTTCGCCGCCACCGCGATCCTCGGGCCGCGCATCCTGCCCGCGGTCTTCCTGGGCCAGTTCTTCAACGGCTTTCCGCTGCTGCTGCTGCCCGACACGACGCTGCCCATGTATGCGCTGGCCAACATCGGCACCGGCATCGGCGGCATCCTGGAAGCGCTGCTCGCCGCGGCGACCCTGCAGAACTTCGCCGGCACGCCATATCCCTTCGAGCGCCCGCGCCAGGTCGTGATCTTTCTGCTGATCTCCGCGCTCGCCGCGGCCATGGTCGGCGGCACGATCGGAACGCTGTCGATGTCGGCCTGCGGCTTCGTGCCGGCCCATGAGCTCTTGGCCACGCTCGTCACCTTCATCTTCGCCGACGCCTCGGGCATCGCCGTGTTCGGCGCCCTGGTGCTCGCCTGGCATCGCGAGCCCAGGCTCGACCGCAAGATCGTCACCGTCTCGCTGGGGGCGATCGCCGCCAGCCTGGCGATCGGCGCGACCGCCATGTGGAGCGAACGGCCGATCTACTTCCTTTATCTCCCGCTCTTGCTGTGGGCGGCCTTCGGCGGCGGACCGCGCGGCGTCACGTTGGCGGCGACGGCCATCACCGTCGTCACCATCGTCAACGCAAGCCAAGGCGTCGGACAGTTCGTCGGCCGGACGCCGGACGAGACGGTCCTGCTGCTCGAGATCTTCATTGCCGTCATCACCTTCACCGGCCTCCTGACCGTGGCCGTGCTGGCGCAGCGGCGGCAGGCTGAGATCGCGCTCGAGGCGTACAACCGGATGCTCGAGCAGAGGGTCGCCGAGCGCACCGCCGAGGTCGCCGAGAAGAACCGCCAGCTCGAGGAGAAGCAGGCGCGCATCGACGACGATCTGCACACCGCGCGCATGCTGCAGAGCGCGATCCTGCCGACCGACTTCTCGACCTACCGTGCCACCGGCATCGCCGCCGCGATGCGGCCGGCGCTGGAAATGAGCGGCGACTTTCTACGACGTCTTCCCGATCCAGGATGGCCGGCTGGGACTGGTGGTCGCCGACGTGTCGGGCAAGGGCGTGGCCTCGGCGTTCTTCATGGCGGTGACGCGGACCATGCTGCGCGATGCTGCATCCAGGGGCGTTGCACCGGCCGAGTGCATCGGGCGGGTGAACGAGGCGCTGTGCCGGGAGAACCCGGTCGACATGTTCGTGACGGCGTTTTACGGCGAGTTCGACGAGGCAAGCGGCATCGTCCAGTTCGTCAATGCCGGCCACTGCGAGCCGATCGTCGTGCGCGCGGACGGCACGGCGGCGCTCTTGAAGCGCGCCGGCAATCCGCCGCTCGGCGTCATGGCGGGGCGGACGTTCGTCGAGTCCGGGGTGACGCTCGCACCCGGCGACATGCTGTTCCTCTACACCGACGGCGTGACCGAGGCGGCCAATCGCGAGGGCGAGATGTTCCGCGCGCCGCGCCTGCTGGAGACCGTGCGGGGACTGGCCGGCCGTTCGCCGCAGGAGCTGATGCTGTCGGTGATCGAAGGCGTCGAGAGTTTCTCCGCCGGCGCCCTGCAGGCCGACGACATCACCTGCCTCGTGGTCCGGCGCAACGCGCGATAAGGGCCAGTCTCTCATTTCGCGGGGTTTCCAAGGTCCCTCGCTCTGCGAACGCACGCCAAGACTGGCGCTGGAGGACCCGGTATCATGGCCCCGCGAAGGAGGGGACCCATGATCAAGCGCTTCCACGCTCTCTATGTCGGCCAGATCGATCTCGACAATGTCGGCCTGAACGGCACGCCGGCCAACGACCGCCGCTATTCCAACCAGCGCCTGAGCGAGGTCTTCGAGACCACGCGCGACGTGGCCCGCCTGATGGACGAGCTCGGCTACTACGCGCTGTGGACGGCCGAGCACCATTTCCAGCGCGAAGGCTACGAGTGCCTGCCCAACCTGGTGCAGCTCAGCCTGTGGCTGGCGACGCAGACCAAGCGCATGAAGTTCGGCTGCGCCTTCAACGTGCTGCCGATGTGGCATCCCATTCGCTTGGCCGAAGACTATGCGATGGCCGACATCGTGACCGACGGCCGGGTGATCATGGGCGTCGGCCGCGGCTATCACAGCCGCGAGGTCGAGACCTTCGGCGCCCCGCTGCTCGATGCCGAGGCCAACCGCGAATACTTCGAGGAGCAGCTCCAGCTCCTGCTGAAGTGCTTCAACGAGGAGGCCTTCCACCACAAGGGCAAGTACTTCGAACGCCCGCCGCCGGTGCCCTACCGCGGCTACGAGATGAAGGAGATCACCATGGTGCCGCGGCCCAAGCACCTGCCGGTCGATGTCTGGATGCCGATCGCCAGCGGCCGGACCATCGACATGATGGCGCGCTATGGGCCTGAAGGCGATGGTCGACCTCAACGGCGAGAAGATCCTCGACGATTCGGTGCGCGCCTACCAGGCCGCCTGCGCCAAGCACGGCCGGCAGAAGAAGCTCGGCGAGGACATGATCTGGGGGGCCGGTCTCTACATCGCCGGCAGCCAGGAAGAGGCGATCCGCCGGGTCGAGCCGGCGCATGACGAGCGCTACAAGTGGTTCGCGCCGTTCGGCTTCGTGCGCTACGCCGACGAACACGGCCGCACCTGGGGCACGCCCGGGCGCGCCCGCCTCCATCCCCTCGATCCGCGACGGCGTGAAGCAGAAGGCGTGGTTCTGCGGCACCCCGGCCGAGGTGATCGAGGGCATCAAGTCGATCGAGGCGAAATACGCCGGGCTCGAGGATTTCATGATCCACTGGGCGGAGGGCCTGTCGCCGGCCGAGTTCAAGGACCAGCTGCGCCGTTTCGCGCGCGAGGTCATGCCGGCGTTCCAGGGTGCGAAGATGGCCGCGGAGTAGTGCCCGGTTGCCTCTGTCTCTGCGGCTCCCTACAGTTCCGCCCATAACGACAACAAAGAAGGGCAAGGGAGGCATGGCGTCCACGACCGTGTTCGGCTCCATCGCCGACTTCGAGAAGGGCAGCATCGAGATCGTGAGCGGCGATCCGAAGCACTACGTCTTCTCCAACATCTTCGAGGTGGCGTCGAAATCGCCGCCGTATGAGCGCGTGGTCGTCGGCAAGAACCTCGAATACGTGCAGGAAGTGATGCGCGCCGAGGGCACGTCGCCGTGGTTCGCCTGCGCCCACGATGAGTTCGCGCTCTGCATGGATGGCGAAGTCGAGGTCGAGCTCGTGAAGCTCGCGCAGCCGCCGACCGGCAAGGACGGCGCGGTGCTGATCGGCGACTCTCCCAAGGGTCAGCGCATGGGGCTGATCAGGCTGAAGCGCGGCCACCAGGCGCTGCTGCCGGCGGGCTGCGGCTACCGTTTCAAGGCCACCAGGCTCGGCGTCATCCTGCAGCAGACCCTGTTGGGCGAGCTGAGCCGCCAGAAGTGGAACGAGATCTGCCTTCAATAGGAGGAACGGCGATGTCGACGGCGCTTGCCCCGGTTGTCTCGACCGATCCCAGCAACGAGACCGGCTACCGGACCTTCAAGCTCGGCAAGTTCGAGCTGGCGCGCGACGAATACTTCGTCACCGTGCGCTGGCCGGCCAAGGGCCAGATGCGCTCGCACCAGATGTCGGCCGAGGCCTTCCTGCGCGCCTGCATGCGCGACGTCGCCTGGAACTTCTTCTACGGCTGGGTGAACTTCGACCACGTCATCGGCACGCGCAACCTCTACGGCCAGGTCGACATGTATGCCGGCAGCTTCAACGGCGTCATGAAGGAGGCGGGCGTCGACTACACCGAGCGCTTCGAGGCGGCGCACATCATGGCGACCTTCAAGGCGATCCTGCGCGACTGGGTGAACCAGGGCTTCGATCCCTTCGCCGCCCCGGTCGAGACCGGCACCGCCTTCGGCACCAAGCAGGGCGACAACATCGCCGCCATCGAGCGCACCCGCATGGCGACCCAGCGCATGCCGGGCCTGCCGGGCGATTCGCCGCTGCGCAACGACATGCCGGTCAACCGAGCCTTCGCCGACGTCCCCCAGGACGAGCCCGAGATCGTCGCCGAGCCGGGCTTCGAGGGCCAGCTCCACGCCTTCAGCCTGTTCAAGTATCTCAGCCGCTCGGACGTGACGTGGAACCCGTCGGTCACCGCGGTGTGCAAGGCCTCGCTCGCCTGCCCGACGACCGAGGAATACATCCTGCCGGTTTTCCACGGCAACGACCGCGTCGAATGGTTCATCCAGCTCAGCGACCAGATCGTCTGGGACGTCGCCGACAAGAACACCGGCTCCCCGCGCGCGCGGGTCACCATGAAGGCGGGCGACGTCGCCGCCATGCCGGCCGACATCCGCCACCAGGGCTACTCCAAGAAGCGCTCGATGCTCTACGTCTGGGAGAACGTCACGCCCGACCTGCCGCAGCGCTACGAGAGCGGCGAGCTGCCGCCCTATCCGGTCGAGTTCTGAGCGGGCGGCCCGCTCGCGAGCAGCTTGCCGAGGTGGCCGGTGTCCGATGACCAGTCGGCCGGCGGCAGTTGCGGCGACGACAAGGCGGGATACGGCTGATCGCTCTGCAGGAATTCGGCCTCGATCCTGAAGTCCTCGTCCTGCTCGAAGGCATGCCAGTGCAGGAAGTCGACATAGGCGCGGCGGCCGTCGCGCAGCGCCAGGACGAACCCCGCCGCACTCTCGTGCAGGTCGCCGAACGTCCAGAAGCACTCGACGCGCTCGATGTCGCCCCGCGAGAAGCCGTGCAGATCGGCGTCGAGAACATGAAGCACGTGGCCGAGCTCATAGACCCCCTCGACCCGGAGAGGGCCTGCAGCCGGAGGTGACGCCTTCACCATGGCGCCACTCTACGGCTAAGCTGCCGGGCATGAAACCACACGTCATCTGCCACATGGTCACCAGCATCGACGGCCGGATCTGGGGCAGCCGCTGGCGGCCCAAGGCCAACGTCGTGCCGAACCTGTTCGAGAAGCTGCACGACCAGCTCGTCGCCGAGCACGGTGGCGGCCAACAGGGCGGCGGCTCGTGGCTGTGCGGCCGCGTCACCGCCCAGGAATTCGCCCGCGGCAAGGACAAGACGGAGTATCCGCCGAGCGACCGGAAGTTCCCGCGCGAAAACTGGTTCGCCCGGCGCGACGCCAAGGCCTGGGGCATCTTCCTCGATGCCCATGGCAAGGCGGTGTGGGAGCGCTCCGACATCGGCGGCGATCCGATCCTGGTCATCCTGACCGAGGCCGTCTCCGACCGGCACCTGGCCGGGCTGCGCGGCGACGGCGTGTCCTACATCTTCGCCGGCAAGACCACGATCGACCTTGCCGCGGCGCTCGAGACGCTCAATCGCGAGCTCGGCATCGAGCGCCTGCTGCTCGAGGGCGGCGGCGGCGCCAACGGCGCGCTGTTGCGCGCGGGGCTGGTGGATGAAATCAGCCTGGTGGTCTCACCGGTGGTCGATGGCAGCTCCGGCGCGCCCACCGTCTTCAATTCCGGCGACGTCGATCTCGGTCCCGCCCCGATCGAGCGCATGACGCTCGCCAGCCACGAGGTGCTGGAGGGCGGCGCGGTCTGGCTGCGCTACCGACTGGGGTGAAGGGCGGTGTCTCGGGCATTTCCCGGAAAAAGAGTCGAGAGGGATTCCCAAGGGTGAGGAAGAATGATTCAATTCCTGAGGTAGTGGCCGGAGGGATCGATGGGTAAGCCGTACAGCCTGGATCTGCGCGAGCGTGTTGTGGCGGCGCTCGAAGGCGGGATGTCGACGGGTCAGGCGGCGGCCCGCTTTTCGATCGACCGGCGCCAACAGTGTCGGCTCGGCCTTCACCTCTCCGGGTCCGTCCTCCGGTGCGAGCGGCGGCACTACTAGCGGCGCTGATGCCGGATCCTCGACACAGGTCCAGAATGCCGGTCCTGCGGGTTCGACGGGAGGCAACAACGTCGGTCGCGACCCTGGCGCCGCCGCCGGCGGCACAGAGTGCCGGCAACAGGCAGCCCGGGACCCACCAGTAAGCACATAAGCCAAGCCTTGTTATCGCTCCGGCCGCCGTCCGCGGCCGGAGCGATGGAGGACAAGAGCGGCCATAGCAGGGCCTGGCCGCCCTCGTCACGCGAACTCAGCAAGATCGCCGGGCCATTGGCACCCGGCCATCCGCGCACGCACCCGGCCGCTCTCTACCCCGCCAGCACTTCCTTGACGCGCCGCAGCGTTTCGATCTGGTCGTCGAGCTTGGCCATCCGGTACATCGGATAGAGCATCACGATCTTCGCGCCGATGGCGCTTCCAGCCCTCGGCGGCCTTGACCCAGAGCTTCGGGTCGGCCGTGTCCATGCGCAGCCAGCCTTCGAGGCCGAACGTTGCCGGATCGCGGCCGAACGACTTCAGGTGCTCGCGCAGGGCGGCGAGCTTGGGCTCGGCGGCCTCGGGCGACAGGATCGGCATCCAGCCGTCGCCGATGCGGGCGGCGCGCTTGATCACGGCGTCCGACGAGCCGCCGAACCAGATCGGGATCGGGCGCTGCACCGGCACCGGCAGCATGGTGACGTCGATCATCTTGTGGAAGCGGCCGGTGAAATTGACCAGGTCCTCGGTCCACAGCTTGCGCATCACCTCGATCTGCTCGGCCTGGCGGGCGCCGCGGCGTCTTCCACTCGATGTCGAGCAATTCGTACTCGACATGGTTCCAGCCGACGCCGACGCCGAGCCGCAGCCGCCCGCCGCTCAGGATGTCGACCTCGGCCGCCTGCTTGGCAACCACGCCGGTCTGGCGCTGCGGCAGGATCAGCACGCCGCTGCACAGCTCGACCTTCTTGGTGACGGCGGCGATGAAGGCCATGGTCGTGAAGGTCTCGTGGAAGGGATGGTGCTCGCTGTAGATCGGCTTCCAGTCGCCGCGCGGGGCGGCGCCAAAGACGTGATCGGCGACCTCGATGCCGTGGTAGCCGAGATCCTCGGCGGCCTGTGCCCAATCCCGGATCTTCGCCGGGTCGGTGCCGATGTCACGCGTGGGGAAAAGGGCGTTCAGCAACATCGAAGACTCCTCGCTGGGTGTTCTGTTTTGGACAGGATCGACAGGCATCCGCAAAAGGCGGACGCTTGCAGCGAGCCTTGTTGCCTTGGGGCCGTGCCATGCAGGACATTATCCGCCAAAACAACCTCGAGCACTTCCGCAGTCTGTTGAGAAAGACCTCGGACAGGGGAGAGCGCATGCTGCTCCTGATGCTGCTGGCCGAGGAACAGATGAAGGAGCCGCGCCCGCCGAAGGCGGCGAACGACGACTGGCGGCGCGCGACGGAGCGTACCTGATCGTGGTCTCCGTCCCGACCGGCCGCTGATTTTCCGGAGTTTGCGGGGTTTCCGGGGTCCCTCGCCTCGCTCCAACCCAACCTCAGACCAGCCGGGTCAGCTTGAACGTGAACATGAAGGCGAGGGTAGCGGCGACAAAGAGCGCGTGCACGGCGAACTCGATCCATATCAAGGCGCGCGGCACGCGGAAGCGACCAACCGCAAGGAGTGATGTCGCCATCACGGCGAGCTCGAACGACGAAGCCTTGCATCGCGTCGACGTAGTGGAAGAGTTCCGAGATGCGCGGAATCCAATAAGCGATCACGCCGGCGCTGACGAGAATATTGAGCGCGAGGACGGGCGCGATCCTCGGCGTAGTAAGCCGGCCGAGACGAAGGCAGCGATATGGGCCAGCATCAGCGCCGACGCGATCGTCTTCACGATGTCGTCCATGGATTCCATCATGCCCTGCGCGGAGTCCTTTTCGCCGCCCAGCACGCGGGGTCGGTGCCGATGTCACGCGTAGGAAAAGGACGTTCGGCAACATCGAGAGACTCCTTTGTGAGGGAACCCCGGGCCGGGCGCCCTCTCCTGTCGTTATCAGTCTGGCACCGCACGCGGCAGGACCGCATGTCCAAGGATTGTCGTGGCCCGTTTCCGGAGCTTGCGTGTTTCCGAGGTGTCCAGCATGCGCCGCCGCCGTGCGCTCAGGGCTTTGTCGGCCGGAAATCCTGGTCGGGAAACGGCGAGGTTTTCGGCACCTGTATGACGACGAGCGGGCGCTCCGTGCTCTGATGGCAGGCGTTACAGGTCGCCGTGAGGCGGCCGTACGCCTCGGCGAACCTGGCGGAGTCGGCGCTCTTGATGGCCTGCGGACACCGCCTCCATCGGCTCCTTGGTGGTGGCGACGATCGTCTCGGCGATGTTGGTCTGCCTATATGTCGGCCAGACGCGCGCCGCCCGCTCGAACGCTTCCTCCAGCTCGTGAAGTTCGTAGGCGGCATACGCCCAATTCTTCTCCTGTCCCGCCAAGCCCAGCTTCGTGTGGCGGGGTTGCACGGTCATGGTCATCAGATCTCCCAGGCCGGGCCGGTAGGCTTGCGGTGCGGCCGCGCCAGCGGCGGGGGCCACCGGGGGCGTCTGCGCCTGCCCCAGGCCAAGGACAGACAGCGCAATCCCGGCGGTCAACACGACGAACAGCAAGACGCGTACGAACATGAGGTCCTCCTTCAATGACGCAAACAGGCTTCTTACAAGGCAGCGACGATGGCACCGCCGATCGCGCAGACGATCACGACCAGCCACGGCGGGGTCTTCCACATGAACAGGAGCAGGAACGCGCCGATCATGAGCGCAAAGTCACGCGCGCCCGTGATGCCCGCCGTCCAGACCGGGTCGTAGAGGGCGGCCAGCATGAAGCCGACGACGGCGGCGTTCACACCGCGCAACGCTGCCTGCGCGGCGGCGCGCCGGCGCAGCTCCTCCCAGAACGGCAACGCCCCGAAGACGAGCAGGAACGACGGCGCGAACACCGCCCCGAGGCACAGCGCGGCGCCCGCCACGCCGTGCGGATCGGGCTTCATGACGGCGCCGAGATAGGCGGCGAAGGTGAACAAGGGCCCCGGCACGGCTTGGGCGGCGCCGTATCCGGCGAGAAAAGCGTCGTTGGCGACCCATCCCCGCGGAACGACCGCTTCCTGCAGGAGCGGCAGCACGACGTGGCCGCCGCCGAACACGAGCGAACCTGCGCGATAGAAGGCGTCGATCAGCTTGAGACTTTGCGCCGAGGTCGAGGCGGCGAGCAGCGGCAGCACGGCCAACAGGATGAAGAAGATCGCCAGCATGATCGCGCCCGTGCGACGGCTCACCGTCAACGGTAGCGAGACATGATCGGTCGGCGTGTCGCTGCGCAGCAGGCCCGCTCCGACGAGGCCGCCGAGGGCGATCATGGCGACCAGGGTCCATGCCGAGGGCAACGCGAGAACGACGATGGCCGTCGCGACGGCCATCGTCGCCCGCTCGCGATCGGGCGTCAGCGAGCGCATCATGCCGAGCACCGCCTGGGCGACGACCGCCACAGCCGCGACTTTCAATCCGTGCAGCCAGCCCGTCCCACCGGCACCGCCAAGGGCGTCGACTCCATAGGCAAAGACCACCAGGGCGATGGCCGAAGGCAACGTGAACCCGGTCCAGGCCGCGAAGGCACCGGCATAGCCCGCCCGCGAGAGCCCGATGGCAATGCCGACCTGGCTCGAGGCAGGCCCCGGCAAGAACTGGCAGAGCGCGACGATGTCGGCGTAGCTGCGATCGTCGAGCCAGCGGCGCTTGGCGACGAACTCCTCGCGGAAATAGCCGATATGGGCGACCGGACCGCCGAACGAAGTCAGGCCAAGCCGCAGGAAGACCGCCAGGACTTCGGTCCAGGTTCCGGGTGCAGGTCTTGGCGTGGAGTCCGCGATCCCTGTCATCGGCCCTTGACCAACTCGTTGAACAGCTCTTGCACTTTTGCGACGGCGACGACGAGGGCGGCCCGCCCCTTGGGCGTTGCCCGGTAGTGCCGGCGCGCTCGGCGGCCTTTGCCTTCGGTCCTGGACTTCAAGTACCCCTTGCGCTCGAGGGCATGCAGCATCGGGTAGAGGGTCCCCGGGCCGATCCTGTAACCGTGCTCGCGCAGCTCCTCGAGCATCCAATTGCCGAAGAACTCGCCTTCGACGGCGTGATGCAGGACGTGAAGACGGATCAGGCCGGCCAGGAAGTCCTGGTGCTTGGTCTCCCTCATCGCTACCCGCTACTATATCGGAAGTCGTAATCGAAATTCGATTATGAGCGACGCGTGCCGATCCGGCAACCCGGTCCATCCGTGACTCCGGAAGATGCCTTTGCGGCGTTTCCGGAACTTCCGCGGCCTAAGCTCGGCAACATCGAGGACTTTCCTGTGCCCTGCTCGGCCGGGTAGCGCCGAACTTCTAATGACCAAACTAGGTGGTTCCGAGGGACCCCGACTATATTGATGGGCGTCAACATCAGCGTGAGTACCCGATGTCCGCCTCTCGATCTCCCCGAAATTGCTCGTTGCAACAGCGCCTCGACCACCACAGCGTGCGCGACCCCAAATCCGGCTGCGTCCTCTGGACCGCGACCCGCAACCACAGCGGCTACGGCGTCGTCACCCATGCCGGGCGAACATACTTGGCGCACCGCGCCGCCTGGACCGCCAGGAACGGGCGGATTCCGAAGGGCATGCTCGTCTGCCATCGCTGCGACGTGCGGTCGTGCCTCAATCCCCGGCACCTGTACCTGGGGACCCCGAAGGACAATATGGTCGACAAGGTCCGCAAGGGCCGACGCCGCAACCAGCACACCAAGCCAGAAACGCCGGACAAGACGTCGGACCTCGTCCGCTTCGAGCTGTGGGGCCAGGAAATCGTGAGCAAAATCCTGGCGGTGCGCCCCCTGAAGGCGGCCGGCTGAGCCGCGCCGGTGACAGCGACTTCGGACTGACTCCGTACCTTGATCGTGATCTCCGTCCCGCCCAGCCCCTCGAACTCCGTGCGCGCCACGCCCGGGCCGGGCAGGAACGCCGGCGGATGCACCGAGCCGGTGAGGATCAGGTCGCCGGCCCGCAGGTTGCGGCCGTGCTCGATCAGCTTGTTGGCGAGCCAGGCGAGCGAGATCAGGGCGCTGCCCATCACGGCGCTGCCCGGCCCCTTGGCGAGCTCCTTGCCGTCGAGCAGCGAGCGGCCTTTCAGGTTGGGGAAGTCGAGCTTCTGCCAGTCCTTGATCTCGGTGCCGGTGACGAGAGCCGCCTGCAGGACGTTGTCGGCGATGCGGCCGGGGCCGCTCAC
The DNA here is from genome assembly GCA_963755595.1 of uncultured Alphaproteobacteria bacterium. Lineage (GTDB taxonomy): Bacteria > Pseudomonadota > Alphaproteobacteria > Reyranellales > Reyranellaceae > Reyranella. The sequence goes on from CAVWKP010000007.1 coordinate 96,650, forward strand.
CTTGGTGACATCGACGTAGCGGTTGTCGACCAGCTCCATGCCGCAATAGAGGTTGGCGACGTGGGCGCGGATCGTGTCGGCGGTGTAGGACGCGGTGCCGGTCGTCGGCGTGTCCTTGGAGATGCGCGCCACCAGCTCGGGCTCGATGCCGGCCCGGAGCGGCCAGCCCTTGTCGAACGCCGCCCCGCTCTGGCGCAGGCCGCTCTGGTAGATCGCGGCGAACACCGGGCCGGAGAGCTTCATCGGCTCGTACTGCACCGGCAGTGTCAGCGCCACCTTCCAGCCGGCGATCTTGTCGGCGCCGCCGGCGCAGAGCTTGTCGTGCACCGCGAACTGCACCTTGTAGGCGTCGGCCTCGGAGAGGCCGGCCGTCGCGGCGGCGATGTCCATCGGCTTCCTCGATTTGCGGCCCGCGGCGATCTGGTCGGCGAGAGCGTCGAGTTGCTTGGAATCCATGAAAATCCTCCGGTCACGAGCGGGCAAAGGTGATGAGCCGATGTCCGGCGAAATTGAACATCGGCACGACGATCAGCACCGTAAGGCTGATCAAGAGCCAATGCACGCCCGCCCGCTCGAGCAGCCAGGCGATCAACATGTTGAGGCCGAGGCCCGCCGTATTGATGGCGAAGAACCAGGCGGCCTTTCCGGGCGTCGCCCGCGAGTCGAAACTCCACAGCGCATTGCCGAGGAACGACACGAAGGTCGCGATCACGAAGGCGAAGAAGGCGCCCCACAGCACGCGCCCGCGCAAGCCATCGACGACCAGCCACATCACCGCGACATAGACGGCGGCGGCGACGAGGCCGACCAGCACGAAGCGGATCAGCTGGCGCGCGGTCGTGGCCGAAAGGCCGAGCCATCCGAGGATCCGGACGGCCAGCCCTTCCAACCAGGTCCACATGGTGCCTAGCACGCTTCCGTCGTCTCGACCGAAGCGAAGCGCAGCGAAGCGGAGTGGAGAGACCTTCTCTCCACCCCCCACAGCCGTTCGTCGAGACAAGGCCCCTCGACTACGCTCGGGGCGACGGCGCAGGCATACGAGCCTACGCCGCCTTGGCGGCCGTCTTGCCGTAGAAGCTCTGGCCCTTGGCCGCCATGTCGCGCAGGAGCTTGGGCACCTCGAACTGGTTGCCGTACTTCTTGGCGAGGTCGTCGCACTCGGCGACGAACTGCTTGATGCCGACCTGGTCGATCAGGCTGACGGCGCCGCCGGTCTGCGGCGCGAAGCCCAGGCCCATGATCGAGCCGACATCGCCGTCCTGCGGCGCGGTCAGCACGTTGCCTTCCAGGCAGCGCGCGGTGTCGACGGACTGCACGTAGAGCAGGCGCTTGCGGATCTCGGCCTCCTTGGCGCGCTTCTCCTCGCCCTCGCCGTAGAGCAGCTCGCGGATCGGCCGGCCAGTACTTCGCGAGCTCCGGCCACAGCCGCTTCTTGCCGTCGGCCGGGTACTCGTAGAAGCCCTTGCCGTTCTTGCGGCCGAAGCGCTCGAGCTTCTTGACCATCAGGTCGAGGATGTCCTCGGTGCCCGAGGATTCGTACTTGTGGCCGCTCGCCTCGGCGTCGCGCCGCGTCTGGTCCATGATCTTCCAGGAAAGATCGATCGCCACCTCGTCGTTGAGCGACAAGCGGGCCGACCGGCATGCCGGCATAGCGCGCGCAGTTCTCGATCATCGCCGCGGGGATGCCCTCCTTCAGCATGCGATGGCCTTCGCTGATGAAGGCGCCGCACACGCGGCTGGTGAAGAAGCCGCGGCTGTCGTTGACCACGATCGGCGTCTTGCGGATCTTCTGCACGAAGTCCATCGAGCGCGGCGAGGGTCTCGGGCGAGGTCTTCTTGCCGACGATGATCTCGACCAGCGGCATCTTCTCGACCGGCGAGAAGAAATGGAGCCCGATGAAGTGATCGGGCCGCGCCGAGGCCTCGGCCAGGCCGGTGATCGGCAAGGTCGAGGTGTTGGAGGCGAACACCGCGCCCTTGGGCAACGAGGCCTCCGCCTTCTTGGTCGCCTCGGCCTTGACCTCGCGGTTCTCGAACACCGCTTCGACCACCAGGTCGCAGTCCTTGAGCGCGCCGAAGTCGGGCGTCGGCGTTGACCTTGGCGAGCAGCGCGTCGCGCCTCGCCTGGTCCATGCGGCCGCGCTTCACCAGCTTGTCGAGCTCATCGGCGATGTGCTCCTTGCCCTTGTCGGCCGATGCCTGGTCGCTTGTCGATCAGCACGATGTCGAGCCCGGCCTGCACCGACACGGTGGCGATGCCCGCGCCCATCAGGCCGGCGCCCAGCACGCCGATCTTCTTGTACTCCTGCTTCGGCACGCCCTTCGGCCGGCGCGCCAGCTTGTTCGCCTCCTGCAGGCCGAAGAACAGCGTGCGGATCATGCTCTTGGCCACGGGATTGCGCAGCAGCGACACGAAGTAGCGCGTCTCGACCTTGAGGCCGACTGTCGAACGGCAGCTGCAGGCCTTCGTAGACGCAGGACATGATCGCCTTGGGCGCGGGATAGACGCCGTTGGTCTTGCCGGCGATCATGGCGTTGCCGCCGATGAAGGTCTGCACGCCCGGCGGACTCCACACCTGGCCGCCCGGGAAGCCCGGCGTCTTGAAGCCCTTGCGGTCCCACGGCTGCACGGCGCGGCCGTCGATCGGCTTGGCGCCCTTGCCGGCGTACTCCGGCACGACCTGCTCGGTCGGCGCGCGCCGTCAGCCAGGCCTTCGCGCTTGGCGAGCAGCTCGCCCGCCGGCACGACCTCGTGGATGAGGCCGAGCCCCTTGGCGGCATCGACCGTGAGGTCCTTGCCCTCGATCAGGATGGGGGCGGCGTTCATCACGCCGATCAGGCGCGGGATGCGCTGCGTGCCGCCGCCGCCCGGCAGCAGGCCGATCTTCACTTCCGGCTGGCCGACCTTGGCCTTGGGATTGGCCGCGGCGATGCGGTAGTGGCAGGCGAGGCAGATCTCGAAGCCGCCGCCCAGCGCCGTGCCGTTGATCGCCGCCACGACCGGCTTGCCGCCGGTCTCCTGGCGGCGGAACAGCTTTTGCAGCTGGCTGAACTGCTCGGTGAGCTTGGCCGCGTCCGACGTGTCGGCGTTCAGCAGCATCTCGAGGTCGGCGCCGGCGATGAAGTCGGCCTTGCCCGAGGTGACGATGATGCCCTTGACCTTGTCGTCCTTGAGCGCCGTCTCGAGCGCGCCCTGCGTAGGCCGTGATCGAGGCTTCGTTCAGCACGTTCATCGTGCGGCTCGGCATGTCCCAGGTGATGGTGGCGATGCCGTCGGTGTCGACGTTGTAGTTGATCATGGTCGGCGCTCCCTTACACGCGCTCGATGATGGTGGCGGTGCCCATGCCGCCGCCGACGCAGAGCGTGGCGAGGCCGGTCGCGAGGTCGCGGCGCTCGAGCTCGTCGAGCAGCGTGCCCAGGATCATGGCGCCGGTGGCGCCCAGCGGATGGCCCATGGCGATGGCGCCGCCGTTCACGTTGATCTTGTCGTGCGGCATCTTGAGGATCTGCATGTAGCGCAGCACGACGGCGGCGAAGGCCTCGTTGAGCTCGAACAGGTCGATGTCCTTGACGCTCATGCCGGCGCGCTTCAGCGCCTTCTCGGAGGCGGGCGCGGGGCCGGTCAGCATGATCGCCGGCTCCGAGCCGATCGAGGCGAAGGAGCGGATGCGCGCCCGCGGCTTCAGGCCCGCCTTCTCGCCGAACTCCTTGGTGCCGAGCAGGATCGCCGCCGCGCCGTCGACGATGCCCGACGAATTGCCGGCATGGTGGACGTGGGTGATCTTCTCGACCTCGGGATAGCGCTGCTGGGCGACCGCATCGAAGCCCGGCATCATCTCGCCCTGCATCTTGAAGCTGGGCTCGAGCGCCGCCAGCGTCTGCATCGTGGTCTGCGGGCGCATCAGCTCGTCGTGGGCGAGCAACTCGACGCCGTTCTGGTCCTTCACCGGCACGATCGACTTCTTGAAGTAGCCGGCGTCCCACGCCGCCTTGGCGCGCTTCTGCGACTCGACGGCATAGGCATCGACGTCGTCGCGGCTGAGGCCGTACTTGGTGGCGATCAGGTCGGCCGAGATGCCCTGCGGCACGAAGTACATCGGCATCGCCACCGCCGGATCGACCGGCCAGGCGCCGCCGTCGGAGCCCATCGGCACGCGGCTCATGCTCTCGACGCCGCCGCCGATCGCGGCCTGGCTCTGGCCCGACATGATCTGCGCCGCCGCCATGTTGGTGGCTTCGAGGCCCGAGGCGCAGAAGCGGTTGACCTGCACGCCCGACACGGTCTCGGCGATAGCCCGCCATCACCGCCGCGGTGCGGGCGATGTCGGCGCCCTGCTCGCCGATCGGCATGACGCAGCCCAGCACCACGTCATCGACCAGGTGCGTGTCGAGCTTGTTGCGGTCGCGGATCGCCTGCAGCGCCGTGACGGCGAGGCGCACCGGCGTCACCTCGTGCAGCGAGCCGTCCTTGCGGCCCTTGCCGCGCGGCGTGCGGACGGCGTCGTAGATGAATGCGTCGGTCATGGTCGTTCTCCTTCACCTCGAGTATCCCTGCTAGAGCGTGCGGCCGATCAGTTCTTTCATGATCTCGTTGGTGCCGCCGTAGATCTTCTGCACCCGGCTGTCGGCGTAGAGCCGCGCGATCGGGTATTCCCACATGTAGCCGTAGCCGCCGATGGAACTGCAGGCACTCGTCGACACCTCGCATTGCAGGTCGGTGGTCCAGTACTTGGCCATCGCAGCCGTGGCGACGTCGAGCTCGCCCTTGAGGTGCCGGGCCATGCAGTCGTCGACGAAGACGCGGGCGATCATGCGCCTTGGTCTTGAGCTCGGCGAGCTTGAAGCGGGTGTTCTGGAAATCGATGATCGGCTTGCCGAAGGCCTTGCGCTCCTTCACGTAGGCCAGCGTGTCAGTTCCATGGCCGCCTCGATCGCGGCGATCGCCTGGATGGCGATGACCAGCCGCTCCTGCGGCAGCTGCTGCATCAGCTGGACGAAGCCCATGCCGGCGCCGTCGCCGAGCAAGATGGTCGGCCGGCACGCGCACGTTGTCGAAGAAGAGCTCCGACGTGTCCTGCGCCTTCATGCCGATCTTCTCGAGATTGCGGCCGCGCTTGAAGCCCGGCGTGTCGGTCTCGACCGCGATCAGCGAGGTGCCCTTGGCGCCGAGCTTGGGATCGGTCTTGGCGACGACGATCACCAGGTCGGCGAGCTGGCCGTTGGAGATGAAGGTCTTCGAGCCGTTGATCACCCAGTGATTGCCGTCCATCACCGCGCTGGTCTTGACCGCCTGCAGGTCCGAGCCCGGTGCCCGGCTCGGTCATGGCGATCGCCGTGACCAGCGTCGCCCGAGCAGGCCTTGGGGATCCACTTCTTCTTCTGCTCCTCGGTGCCGTAGTGCAGCAGGTAGGGCACGACGATGTCGTTGTGCAGCGAGAAGGCCGGCCCCGAGGCCAGCGCCCGCCCCTGCTCCTCGATCAGGATGGCGCTATAAAGAAAGTCGCAGCCCGCCCCGCCATACGCCTCCGGCATGGTCATGCCCAGCAGCCCCTGGGCGCCCGCCTTGCGCCACAGCTCGCGCGGCACGATGCCCTCCTCCTCCCACTTCATGTGGAAAGGCGTGACCTCTTTCTCGAAGAACCGCCGGCAGGTGTCGCGGAACATCTCATGTTCGGGCGTGTAATGGGCTGCCAGTGCCGTCACGGCGGTTCCTCTCTGCTCTATTTGTGGCGTCTTGCCGATGACTTTGGGCCGCCGACCGAGCCTTCGCCAGTGAAGCTTAAGTAGTTTCCCTTTACGTAAACGTCAACCAGCTCAGCGCAGCAACAAACGATACGTGCGCCATCTGTCGGTCGGTACCTGAGGCCCACTAGTGTGCGAGAATTGGACTTGGGGGGTACGTTGTCATGCCTGTTCGGACGGTAAGTAGCGGCGCGACCTTTATTGTGTCGTCGGGCGTCACGGATATCGGGGACATCGTCACCGACCCGGGCAGCCTGCTGATCGTCGCCGCGGGCGGCACCACGATCAGCACGACGATCCTCAACGCCGGCACGCAGGAAGTTGCCGGCGTCGACAGCGCCAGCACGGTGAGCGACGGAACCGAAGTCGTCGACAGCGGCGGCATCGCTAGCGGCCTGACAGTGGAGGGCACCAACGCCGAGCTGATCGTGTCGGCGGGCGGCTCGGCCGTCGGCACGTTCGTCTTCAGCAACAGCGCCGAGATCGTCAGCAGCGGCGGCGTCGCCATCGGCACGACGGTGTCGAGCGGCGGCCTTCTGAACGTGAAGGCGGATGGCAGCTCGACCTCGGGGACGGTCACCGATGGCGGCAGCGAAGTCGTCTCCGGCGTGGCGATCAGCGCGACCATCGGCAGCGGCGGCACGCAGCGCGTCTTCAACGGCGGCACGGCGACCGGGACACTGAACAGCGGCGGCACCGACGCCGTCTCGTCAGGCGGCACGGCGATCGACGATGTCATCATTGGCGGCACCGAGAACGTATTTGCCGGCGGAACGGCGAACAGCACCACCGTCGGCGACAACGGCGTACAAAATGTGTTCGGCGTGGCGTCCGGCACCCAAGTCTCGTCGGGCGGCGTCGTGCACGACTTCGGCAGCGTCGGCGGCGCGGTCGTGGCATCGGGCGGCCAGCTCTTCGTCGAAGTGGGCGCCGTGGCGAGCGGCACCATCGTTTCCAGCGGCGCCATCGAGACCGTGTCGTCGGGCGCGGTGGCCAGCAACACCGTCGTGCTGAGCGGCGGCACCCTCACTGTGCTGGCGGGCGGCAGCGCCGTCGGGACGACCTCGGCCATCGTCGTCAGCAGCGGCCAGACGCTGGTGATCTCTTCCGGCCAGACCGGGGCCGGCTTCATCGTGCTGGACGGCGGCGCGCTCGATATCGCGTCAGGTGGCGTGGCCAGCGACACGACCGTCAGCAGCGGCGGCACGCAGGTCGTCTCCAATGGCGGCATCGACAACGACAGCCTGATCGCCGGCACTGAGCGCGTCCGCATCGGCGGCACCGCCGGCGGCACGACGGTCAGCGGCACCGGTGTCGAGCTGCTGTCAGGCATCGCGATCGCCGACACGATCGAAAGCGGCGGCTCGCAGACGGTGCTGTCCGGCGGCGTCGACAGCGGCAGCACGATCGGCGGCGGCGGCACGCAGGCCGTGCTGAGTGGCGGCGCGGCCAACGACACCATCGTCAGCGGCGGCGCGCAGACGCTGTCGGGCGGGGCCACTGCAAGCGCCAACACGATCGAGGCCGGCGGCTCCCAGGTCCTCTCGTCGGGCGGCACGGCGAGCGACACGACCGTCGCCAATGGCGGCACGTTGGTCCTGTTCGGCGGCGCCCTGCTCGCCGGCTCGACCACGCTCCTCTCCGGCGGCGCTGGGCCGGAGTTTCCTCCGCTACGGCATTTCCGGTGACCCGGAGACCGCCGTGCACGCCGCGATGAACGTCATCGAGCCGGTGCTCGACGCGCGGGACACCGAGATCCTCCGGCTCAGGCGCCTGATGGGCGCAAGCTCCCGGGCCGGGCCGCTGAGCCTCAGCCGGTGATTTCCTCCAGGGGCACGCCCGGATCGGCCAGCCGGGCCGGGTCCACCGGACGGCCGCCGTTGACAAGGACCTGGATGGCGTCGTTGACGTCCCAGATATTGACGTTCATGCCGGCCACATGCGGCCGCCGCCCAGCCAGAAGGCGACGAACTCGCGCCGGTCTACGTCGCCGCGGAACAGGACCTCGTTGTAGCCGCCCGGCTCGACGTAGCCCGAGTACTCCATGCCCAGGTCGTACTGGTCGGTGTAGAAGTAGGGGAACCTTGTCGTAGGCGACGTCCTGGCCGAGCATGGCCCGGGCGGCCGTCTGCGGCTGGTTCAGCGCGTTGGCCCAGTGCTCCACCCGGATGTGCCGGCCGAGCACCGGGTGCAGGGCGCTGGCGACGTCCCCGGCGGCGAAGATGTCCGGGTCGGAGGACCGCAGCCCGGCGTCGACCACGACGCCGTTGCTGACCTGCAGGCCCGCCGCCTCGGCCAGCTGGGTGTTCGGCGTGATCCCGACGCCGACGATGATCGCCCCGGCTAGTCCCCGCCCGGCGATCACGTATGCACTGCTCCCGCTCATATCCCGCTCTCCTGTCTGGTTGGCCCTAACTGAATGGCACT
>CAVWKP010000008.1:0-150772 GCA_963755595.1 uncultured Alphaproteobacteria bacterium
ACAGCTCAAGAACGTTGGGCAAGGTGTCGAAATTCGCCAAGTTTTCGAGGCGCACCACTCTTGTTGATGGCGAAGGGAGGCGTACAGTTGTCGCGACCGGAGGCTGCCATGACGCGAGTCATTTCCTCGGGCACCACAAGCACTGGCGACGTCGTTTTCTACGACGATGTCGGGTGGGCTCTTCCGGCGCATCGCCTTTTGGCAGTTTCGATGAAATTCAAGGTACGACACCGCCCGCCAGCGATGCCGCTCCCGTAGCGCCGCCGCCGCAGGCAAGCGGCCCGGCGGGCGATCGACAACGATCAGCAGTCGCTGGCGATGACGACTTTTTTCCCGATGACCGGGAACTTTCTGCCGCGCGATGGGATGCCGGCGGTTCGTTCATCGGGGAGATCGGAATTTTCGCCGGCAATTTCGGCCCGGACGGGTCGCCCTGGCGGCAGGGCAGCTCGTTTCCATCAGCCAGAATACCGCCGTGTTCAGCATTCTCGGCACGATCTACGGCGGCAACGGCACAACGAATTTTGCCCTCCCCAACCTGACCAGCTCGACCATGATCGGCACGGGGCAAGGGTCGGGGCTCAGCCAGCAAATCGAAGGCGTGCCAACCGGTTCGTCCACCGTCATCCTGACGAGTGCCAGCAAGCCGCCCGACATCGGCGGGTCGAGCCAGCCCTTCGGCAACATCAGCCGTCGCTGCCGATCAACTACATCATTCACGAGTTCGGCGTTTATCCGTCTCAGGGGGTGGCGGCGGAGCCTCAACGACATGATCGGCGAGATCGTGCCGTTCGCTGGGAACTTCGCGCCGGGGGGCTGGGCATTCTGCGATGGCTCGCTGCTGTCAATCGCTCAGAACAGCGTACCTGTTTAATCTCATCGGCACGACCTATGGCGGCGACGGACAGACGACCTTCGCGCTGCCGGACCTGCGCGGGCGCACGATCATCGGCGCCTCGGGCAATGACCCGATCGGAACGGAGGTCGGTCAGGAGACGGTGAGTCGCGAACAACCAGGCGCCGGACGGCCGAAACGATCCTGTTCAGCCGTTCAACAACATGGAGCCGTCGCTCGCGCTGACCTACATCATCGCGTTGCAGGGAATCTTCCCGTCACGGGATGGCCGGCGGCAGCATCGACCAGCAAGCCCTACCTCGGGGAGATCGACACCTTCGCCGGAAACTTCGCACCGAGCGGCTGGGCCCTCGCCGATGGGCAGCTGCTGCCGATCAACCAGAACCAGGCACTGTTCTCGCTGCTCGGCACGCAGTACGGCGGCAACGGCACCACGAATTTCGCGCTGCCAAATCTAGAAGATCGGACGATCGTCGGCGCGGGCGGCGGCCTCACGGTCGGCACGGCCTTCGGCTCCAACAGCGTGACCGTCACCTCCGCCGACCTTCCGACCACGGGCTATGTCGTTTCCAGCGGACAGACCTCCTCCTTCCTCACGCTCTATATCGGCGACACTCTGACGGTCCTGTCCGGCGGCGTCGCCAGCGGTGCGTCGCTCAACCCGGGGGCAAGTGGCACGGTTTCGGCGGGCGGCATCGCGCGCGGCGACCTTGTCAACGGTGGCAGCCAGACGGTCTATGGCACGGGGAGCACACTTCGATCATCTCGGGCGGCACCGAGGTGGTGTCGTCCGGCGGTGTCGCCGGCGGCACAACTGTCTTCTCAGGCACCGTCCAGGCCGTGTCCTTCGGTGGCCTGGCGGTCTCCACCAGTGTCCTGAGCGGCGGCATCATGGGCGAATTGTCCGGCGGCGTTGCCAGCGCCGAGACGATCAACAACGGCGGCGAGGACTTCGTTCTGTCCAGTGGCGTCGCCAGCGGCACCACGATCGGCAACGGCGGCATCGAGATCGTGTTCGCCGGCGGCACCATCAGCGACACGACGGTCGACAGCGGCGGCACGCTGGAACTGCTGGGCGGCGCGCTGGTGAGCGGGACCAGGACCTGCAGCCGGGCAGCCTCGAGAGTCGGCCCGGCCTATACGGTCAGCGGCATTGACGTGAGAGCGGCCAGACGCTGGAGATCGCCTCCGGCGGCAGTGCCACAAATACCACCGTGCTGAGCGGCGGCACCCTCGACATCGTGAGCGGGCGTCCGCGCAACGTCGTCCTCGTCGGCCGGTGCCAGGCGATCGTCAACGGCAACGTCGTCACCGTCAGCGAGCGGCGTGATGCACATCATTTCGTCGGGCAGACGGCTACCAGCGGACGACCGTCACTGCCGGCGGTACCGAGATCGTGTCGTCCGGCGGCGCGGCGATCGGCACCGTCGTGTCCGGCGGCCTCGAGATCGTCGTTGGGCGGCGGCAGCGACAGCGGCACGTGTGTCAGCGGCGGCGGTCTGGGGTCGTCCGGGGCCACGGCCAGCGGCGCCGTGCTTGAACGGCGGCGTACCATGTCCGTTTGGCCGGCGGCGTGGCCAGCGGCACGACGATGAGCGGCAACGGCATGCGGACCGTCGACGACGGCGCCACGCGAGCGCACGTTGGTCGACAGCGGCGGCGACGAGTTGTCTATCGCGGCGGTGTGGCGAGCGGGACGATGATCAACAGTGCCGGCGTGACTGCGTCTTCCGGCGGCTCGCGAGCGGCCCGGCCGTCAACAACGGCGATCTCGACTCGTCCTGGCCAGGCGACCGGCACGGTGCGGAGCGGCGGCATGGTGGATGCGGTCGGGCGGCGTGGCGAGCGGCACGATCGTCAACAGCGGCGGCCTGCTGAACGTCAGTGCGGCGCCGCGGCGAGCGGCACGGTTTCCGGAGCGCCGGGAACGAGTGTCTATCGGCGGCACGTCCATCGAGGACGCTCATCGGCAGCGGTCGGCGTGACGAGGCGTGTTGAGCGGCGGCGTGGCGAGCGACAACTATCGAAAGCGGCGGCGAGCAGGACATACGGCCTGGGCCCGGCGACTGCCACGGTCCTGAGCGGCGGCGCTGGACGATGTGTCCTCAGGCGGCGTCGCGAGCGGCACCGTGCTCAGCGGCGGCAGCGCAGAATGGTCGGCTCGCCGCCACGGTCGAGCGGCACGGCGGTCGACAGTGGTGGTCAACGAGGTCGTCGACAGCGCGGCGCGTTGATAACGGCGGCATCCGAACATCACGCAGCGTCGGCCGTCACACGTGAATGGGGCTTAGCTGATCTTCGGCTCGGCCAGCGCCACCCTGGTGTCGGGTGCTGGTGGTTTAGGACGTCGAGGCGGCGGCCGCGCGACCGGCACGGTGCAGGACGGTGGCTTCGAGTGATGTCAGCAACACCGGCAGTCGCCAGCGGCATTTGTTCTCGGGCGTCAACGCCGAGCAGGTGATCCTGTCCGGGGCGGTACCGCCTTTAGCACGGTGGTCTTCATCGGGCGGTCAGAGCAATGGTGTCAGTCGGGAGGGCACGCTCAGTGGCGCGACGATCAGTGGTGGCAAGATCGAGATCCATAGCAGCGGCACGACTGGGCTCGAGCACGATCACGATCTCGTCCGGCACGCTGGTGCTCGATAACTCGCAGCACTTCAGCGGAACCGTCGCGGGCCTGGCGACGGCATCGCAGGTGGTCGACTTCGCGGACATCAACGTCGCCACGCTGCAAGCGCTGGGCTACACCGGCAACACACAGAGCGGCACGTTGACGGTGACCGATGGCACCCATACCGCGCACCTGGCGCTCCTTGGCAACTACACGGTCGCCGACTTCCACGCCGGCAACGACGGCTCCGGCGGCACGCTGGTGATTGATCCGCCCGTGTCGTCACCCCTCGGACAAGGCTCGCTCCTGCACGGCCCCTAGGTCGAGGTGCCGAGCATCGCCAGCAAATCGGCGCGGCTGGGCGGCACTGTCCCGTGGACCTGCACCGCGAGCCCCGCCCAGGCATTTGCCAAGGCAAGGGCCGACGCGGGATCGCCCCCGGAATCCATCGTGCGCGCCAGGCAATAGGCGGACAGGAAGGCATCGCCCGCGCCGGTCGTGTCGACGACGTTGACCGTCGACGCCGGTGCGGACGAGATGCTGTCGCCATCGAGCGCCAGGGCGCCCGCGTCGCCCAGCTTGACGACGATCTGGCGGGTGGCGAGCTCGCGCACCAGGGTCGCGAAGCTCGCGGCATCCGGCGCCGGCTCGAAAGCCGGGTCGATGCAGCGCGCTTCCTTCAGGTTGAGGCACATGATGCCGTCGCCCCGGTACAGGCGATGATTGGCTTCGTTCTGTGCCACCTGCAAATCGACGAAGACCGGTTTGCCCGGCCGCCGGACGGTGGCCAGAAGCCGGGGCAAGAGCTCGTCGCTTAAAAGGCCGTGGCGGTAGTCCGAGATCACCGTGAGATCGACGTGGGCGAGGGCTGCTTCCACTTCGCCGATCAGCGCCGTCGCCAGCGGCTGCGAGATCGGGCGATCGTCGCGCTGGTCGAGCTGCAGGAGCTTGTAGCCGTCCACCCAGAAGCGGTGCTTCACCGTGGTCGGCTTCTCCGGCGAGACCAGCGCGGTCAACTCCAGCCTGGGGTGCTTGAACGACCGGATGTGCCGTGCCGCCTCATCGTCGCCCACCAGGGTGACGAAACGGACCGAGGCGCCGAGCTCGAGCAGGTTGCGGCAGACCAGCGCCGCCCCGCCCAGCGAGACCTGCACCTTCTCCTGGCGGGCGGCGATGGTCGGGGTCTCGGCGGCAAGACCGATCGCGGTGGCGTAGGTGTAGAGGTCGACGATGCTGTCGCCGACCAGGAGCACTTTGGAATCGACGAACTTTTCGATGATCTTTGCCAGGCTCAACGCCGCTCTCTCCCTTGTCGCCGGGCGAGTATAACCGGACCTGGTCGGGCGTTCGCTAGCCGCGTGGTGGGCGTCTTTCGCTCCCTAGCTGACGCCGAAACGCGTGAATTCCCGCTCGATGTCGGGGGCGATTGCCGTTGCCGCAGCCTTATCCTTCTCGCCGTCCTGCTCCTTGCCGAGCCGGCACTTGGCCAAGCCGCGGCCGTAGAGGGCGAGCGGGCGGTTGGGGTCGATATTGAGCGCGGCGGTGTATTCCTTGAGGGCCTTTGCCGGTTCGCCCAGCTTCAGGAAGATGAACCCCCGGGTCTCGCGGGCCTCGAGGTTGAGCGGCATCAGCTTCAGGGCCGTGTCGCAGTCGGCGATGTCGCCCTTGGCGGCGAGGCCCGCGACGACACGGGCGAAGCAACGGTTGAGATAGGCGAGGCCCATGCTGTCGTCGAGCCGCAATGCTGCGTCGTAGTCGGCGATGGCCGCTGCATATTTGCCCAGCGCAAATTGGGCGTAGCCGCGATTGTAGAACGCCAGGGCGTTCCGGTCGTTGATCTCCAGGGCAGCGTCGAGATCCCTGACGGCAAGGGCGTATTTCTCTTGCTTGGCGTTGATCGCTGCCCGGTTGGAGAGGGCGAAGGAATCGCGCGGCGCGATCGCCAGGGCCGCATCATAGTCCTGCAGGGCCAGCTGGTCGTTGCCTTGTCGTGCCCGCACCAGCCCACGAATGACCAAGGCATGGGAATTGGTGGGCGCCTGCTGGACAGCCTGGTTGAGGTCGGCCAAGGCCGGCCCGAACTCGCCGAGCTGGCTCCAGGCGTCGCCGCGGGCGATCAAGGCGGTGACGTTGCGCGGTTCGATCTGCAACGTCCTGTTGAAATCGTCCACGGCGCGCAGGTAGTTGCGCTCGCGCGACGCCAGCAATGTGCCACGGCCGAGATAGGCCAATGGGTTCTGCGGATCCAGGCGAATGGCGTCGCTGTAGTCGGCGAGCGCCCGATCCGTCTGGCCGAGGCCGTGCTCGGCGACGGCGCGGCGATAGACACTGAGCGCATCCGGATTGCGCGGATCGATCACGCTGTCGTAGTGCTTCAGCGCCTCGAGATAATCTTCCGAGCTCGCCAGCTTTCTGCCGAGCATGGTGCGGGCGACGCCGCGCGTCAGGCGCGCCAGGGCGACCTGATCGAGCCGCAGTTGGCGCGTTTGCAGCACCTGCGAGCAGGCTTCCGACCGGCGTTGGGCATCGGCTTCGGTTGGCCACATCCCGTCGACACACGCATGGTAGAGACCATCGAAATCCACGGCTTCGGCAGACGAGTCCGTCGCCGGCTTCGACGGTGCGAAGAAGCGGTTGATCGACAGGGAAAGACCTACTCCGCCAACTGCGCAGGCAATGACGAACAGGATTGCGATCCTGGTGGACTTCATGGATGTAAACTCGTCGCTCGAGGAACACGAACGCGCGGCACGGCGCACGCACGTCTTTATGGAGCACCAGGCGAGGGGTGCCATTGATGCAGGTCAACCCGTGCGCCCGGCGCCCTGGGCGAAAATAAGGCTATTGGGCGGCGGGAGGTGCCCCTGGCAACCAGGGGCGGAGGACGCTCACATCCTCCGGAGCCGTCCACCCGACGGCATCACCCACCCCCCCAAAAAGGCGGAAGCTCGTTCGCCGGGCCTACTTCGCCGGGCAGGGAAAGACGTTCATCTCCGGCCCGAAGTCGTAGGGCGAGGGCACTTGCGTCAGCGAGGTGACCGAGGGGCTGAGCGACCATTCGAGCGCGCGCTCGTGGCGCGAGCAGAAGGCCGCGTCTCCGGTCGGCTGTTGGGCGGTGCGGTTGGCGATCTCGGTGATCACCACGTCGAAGTTGCGGCCCTTGCGCGCGACGATGCTCTTGAGGTCCTGGGCATTGCGTCGCGAGCTCGGGCGTGAATTTGGCGATGAAGGCCGCGTACTGCTTGTCGAGCTTGCGGCTGCCGTCGGCGCCCGGGCAGCTCAGCACGCCGACCACCAGTTCCTGCTGCACCATGCGGGCGCGGAAGGCGGCGAGGTCGGGATCGACGAAGCAGACGGAATGGAGGTTGGCGGGCGGGGCGGACTTGGCGACGGGGGCCTGGTAGTTCGGGCCGGCGGCGGTCTGCGGCTTGTCCATCTGGCAGGCGGACATCGCGAAAACAAGGGCGAGGCCGCAGGCGGCGAGCAGGACAGTTCGATACGTTACGGTCATGCGCTTCCTTGGAGAGGGGCGCCCCTCGGTTCAGTGCAGCACGGCGCTGAGGAAGGTCTCTAGCTCGGGCGTGCTCGGCTTGGCGAGAGTCGTCGACGCCGCACCCTGCTCCCAGATCTTGCCATGATGCATGAACACCACGCGGTCGGCGACGCGGCGGGCGAAGCCGATCTCGTGCGTCACCAGCATCATGGTCATGCCGTCGCGCGCCATCTCCTCCAGCACCTTCAGCACCTCGCCGACCAGCTCGGGATCGAGCGCCGAGGTGATCTCGTCGAACAGCATCAGGGTGGGCGACATGGCAAGCGACCGGGCGATGGCGACGCGCTGCTGCTGGCCGCCCGAGAGCTGGTCGGGATAGGCGTCGATCTTCTCGGCGAGTCCGACCTTGCGCAGCACCTCCTCGGCGAGCCGCCGCGCCTCGCTGGGGCGGCACGCCCTTCACCACCTTGGGGGCCAGCGTGATGTTCTTCTCGACGCTGAGATGGGGGAAGAGGTTGAAGCTCTGGAACACGATGCCGACATGCTGGCGCAATTTGCGCAGGTCGGTGGCGGGATCGTTCACTACCGTACCCTCGAAGCGCACCTGGCCGCCCTGGATCGGCTCCAGCCCGTTCACGCAGCGCAGCAGGGTGCTCTTGCCGGAGCCCGAGCGGCCGATGATGGCGATGATCTCGCCCGGCTCGACGCTAAGCGACACGCCATCCAGCACGGTGTTGGTGCCGTAGCGCTTGACCACGTTGGTGAGTTCAACGAGCGACATGCAGCCTCCGTTCGAGCCGCCGGCTCACTTGCGTCAGCGGGAAGCAGATCGCGAAGTAGAGCGCGGCCACGGTCAGGTAGACGGTGAAGGGGCGGAAGGTGGTGGCGGTGGTGAGCTGGCCCTCGCGGGTCAGCTCGATGAAGCCGATCACCGCGGCGAGCGAGGTGTTCTTGATCAGCTGCACCAGGAAGCCGACGGTCGGCGGGATCGCGAGCCGCGTCGCCTGCGGCACGATGATGTAGCGCAGCTGGCTGGTGAAGCTGAGGCCGAGCGAGGCGCCGGCTTCCCATTGGGTCTTGGGAATGGCCTGCAGGCAGCCGCGCCAGATCTCGCCCAGGAACGCGCCGGCATAGATCGAGTAGGCGGCGGCGGCGGCGACCCAGGGCGAGACCTCGACGCCAACGATCGAGAGGCCGAAGAAGAACACGAACAGCCAGGCCAGCAGCGGCGTGCCCTGCACGGCATGGACATAGATCGCGCCCAGCCAGCGCAGCGGGGTGAAGGCCGAGACGCGGAACAGGGCGACGGTCAGGCCGACGATGCCGCCGCCCAGAAAGGCGATCGCCGTCAGCGCCAGCGTCCAGCGCATGGCGGCGATCAGATAGAGCACATCGGTGAAGGTGAACTCTCTGATCATCGACGTGCGAACACAAGTTGGTAGAGGCCGGCAAACAGGAGGCGAAAGAGCAGGGCCAGGGCGAGGTAGGCGCCAGCCACGACGATATAGACCTCGAAGTCGCGGAAAGTGCGCGACTGGATAATGGAGGCCATGTGGAAGAGATCGGTTGCCGAGATCTGCGAGACCACCGAGGTGGCGAGCATCAGCAGCACGAACTGGCTGGCGAGCGCCGGATACATCAGCCGCAGCGCCGGGAAGATCACGACGTAGCGGAAGATCTGGAGAGGCGAGAGGCCGAGCGACTGACCGGCCTCGATCTGGCTCTTGGGGATGGCTTCCAGCCCCGCGCGCACGATCTCGATCGAGTAGGCGCCGAGATTGATCGACAGCGCGACGAACGCCGCCGTCTCGGCGTCGAACTTGATGCCGGCGCTGGGCAGGCCGAAGAAGATCAGGAAGAGCTGCACGATCAGCGGCGTGTTGCGGATCGCCTCGACATAGACCGCCACGATGGTGCGCAGCCATTGTGGTCCGTAGACGCGCGCCGCCGCGCCCGCCACGCCGATGATAAACCCGGCGATCATCGTCACGACCGACAGCTCCAGCGTCAGCACCAGGCCCTCGAGCATGAACTCCCATGCGGCGAAGACGTCGCGGAACTGGAAGCTGTAGCTCAAGTGCGCCGCTCGCTGCGCGGGTCGAGCGCGTCCTGCAGGCCATCGCCCAGGAAGTTGAAGGCGATGACGGTGAGGAAGATCAGCAGGCCCGGCCAGACCGCGAGCAGCGGCGCTTCCTGCAGCAGCTCCTGCGCGCCGGTCAGCATGTTGCCCCAGCTCGCCGCCGGCGGCTGGATGCCGAGGCCCAGGAAGCGACAGCGTCGATTCGAGCAGGATCAGCGCTGCCGATCGACAGCGTGGTGGCGACCGACCAGCGAGCCGGCGGCGTTGGGCAGGATGTGGCGGAACATGATGCGCGCGGGGCGCGCGCCGAGCGCCCGGGCGGCGCGGGTGAAGTCGCGCGCCTTGAGCGACAGCGTCTCGGCGCGCACCAGCCGCGCCACCGTGGTCCAGCCGGTCAGCGCCACGATCACGACGATGCGGTAGAGGGAGAAGGTCTCCGACTGCGCGATGCTCGGCCGGAGATGCCGAGCTTTGTCGGGTCGATCGCGGCCAGCACGATCAGCAGCGGCAGCAGCGGCAGCGCGATGACGCCGTCGGTGACGCGCATCAGCACGCTGTCGAGGCGGCCGCCGACGATAGCCCGCGACCACGCCGATGATCGCGCCCAGCACGCCGACAGGAGCGCGCCCGCGAAGCCCGACCAGGAGCGAAACGCGGCCGCCGTCGAGCAGGCGCTGGAAGAGGTCGCGGCCGAGGTCGTCGGTGCCGAGCCAGTGTGCGCGCCGATGGGGCCTTCGAGGCGGTGGTAGGAGATCGGCAGTGGCGGGATCGACGCCGCGCAGCTGGCGATCAGCGGCGCTGCGAGCGACAGCACCAGCAGCGCGACGAGGAAGACCAGCGAGACCTGCGCCAGCCGATGCCGCAGGAGCCGCTCGCCAGACCATGCGCGGAGGGGCTGGCCGCGGCGCTCATGCGACGTCGGTGAGCGAGACGCGCGGATCGACGGCGGCCAGCGCGACGTCGGCCAGCGAGGTTGCCCGACGACGGTGGCGAAGGTCGCGAGCAGCAGCCCGACCAGCGCGAGGTTGAAGTCGTTGCTCAGGATCGCCTGGTAGATCAGCCTTGCCCATGCCGGGCCAGGCGAACATCGTCTCGGTGATCAGCGCGCCCGAGAACAGCGCGCCGAAGCGACAGCGCCAGCACTGTGAGGACGGGGGCGAGCGCGTTGGCGAAGGCGTGGCCCAGCAGCACGTGCCGCTCGGCGACGCCCTTGGCGCGGGCGGTGCGGACGATAGTCCTGGCGCAGCACCTCGATCATGGCGCCGCGCATGAAGCGCGTGTAGGACGCCGAGCTGCAGGATGGTCAGCGTCGGCACCGGCAGGGCGGCGAAGCGCAGCTGCTGGCCGAGCGCGTCAGGCACGAGGCGCCTGGCCGCAGATCCGCCATGCCGCCGGCCGGCAGCCAGCCCAGCGCCACGGCGAACAGCGGGATCAGCAGCAGCGCCAGCCAGAAGGTCGGCGTCGAGATGCCGGCGAAGCAGAGCAGGTTGACCAGGTAGTCGGCCCGGCTGCGCGGCCGGGCCGCGGCCCAGATGCCGAGCGGCAGGGCGATCGCGATGGACAGCACGAAGGCAAGCCCCGCGAGCTCGAGCGTGTTCAGCAGCCGCGGCCGCAGCACCGTCGAGCACCGGCCGGTTGAAGGACCGCGAATAGCCGAAGTTGCCGTGCAGCGCCTGCTGCGCCCAGGCGAGGTAGCGCTCGAGCAGCGGCCTGTCGACGCCGTAGAGCGCCCGCAGGCGCTTGGCGTCTTCCGCGGTCATTTTTGGATTGCCCGAGATCATCAGGTCGATCGGATCGCCCGGCATCAGGCCGATCAGCAGGTAGACGACCAAGCTCATGATCACGAGCGTGATCGCGATCTGGACGGCGCGCGAGGCGAGATAGCGGCCCACGGTCGGCCTTTCAGCTCCGCCCAGCGCCAGTGCTCGATCCAAAGGGTCGAGCTGCTGAGGTTGCCGGTCGGCGTCACGCCCTTGAGCGGCTTGGGGATGACGAAGGCATCGACCCGGAAGTACAGCGGCAGCACCGGCAGGTCGTCGGCGTAGAGCCGCAGGATGTCGGCGAAAAAGGCGCGGCGCTTGGCAGGATCGAGTTCGCGCTCGGCGCGCGTCGAGCGCCTTGTCCATCTCGGGATTGGCGTAGCCGGGGTAATTCTGGCCGCTCCATCCGTTCGCCGCCGACGGGATCTCCGTGGAGGCGAGGGTCGTGCGCGGCACGTTTTGGGGCCGGGAGACCCAAGCAGTACATGGCGAGACTGTCGAAGTCGCGGCGGGTGAGGGCGGCGAAATAGATGCGTGCGGGCGCCGCCTTCAGGCGCAGCTCGATGCCGACCTGGCGGAGCTGGCTCTGGATGACCTGCGCGACCTCGTCACTGATGCGGTTGCCGCTGGCGAAGGCGAGCACGAGCGACAGGCGCTCGCGCCTTGGCATTCTGGCGGATGCCGTTCCTGATGTCGGCGAAGCCCGCCTCGTCGAGGAGCTTCCGTGCCCCGACGGGGTCGAACGCGTAGTGGCGCGCGCCGGGACTGTACATCGGGATCGAGCGGATTGATCGTCGCCGTCGGCCACGAGTTGCTTGCCGTAGAACAGCTTGTCGGAAATGGCCTTGCGGTCGATCGCCATCAGAATCGCCCGGCGGACACGGCGGTCGGCAAGCAGCGGGTTGTCGAGCTTGACGTCGATGTGGCTGTAGATCAGCGACGGCTTGTAGACGACGTTGTACTTGTCCTTGTGTCGCCGCTCGAAGGCGACGGCCTGGTTCAGGGAGAAGCCGCTCTCGCCCAGAACATAGTCGACATTGCCGGAGAGCAGGTTGGCTTCGAGCGAGGCGGAGTTCTCGAAGATCTTGATCAGGACGCGATCGAAGGCCGGCTTCGCGCCGGTCCAGTAGCGGTTGCGCTCGAGCGCGATACGAGTGCCCGGCACCAGCTCGACCATGCGGTAGGGACCGAAGGCAAGGCCGGGATTGGTCGGATCGGCGTCGTAGGCGGTCCTGATGCGGTACTCAACCGGATTGGCGTCGAAGATCGGCTTTTCGATGTGCGTGGGCAGCGGCGAGAAATCGAGGCTGTTGTAGTCGAAGGTGACGCGGTCCTTGGTCAGGGTGAAGTGCAGGTCGTCCTTGATTTCGACCTTCAGGATGCGCCGATAGTCCTCGGCCGCCGGCACGCCAGTCTTGGGGTTCTTGCCGGCCTCGATGGCGAACGCGACGTCGCGCGCCGTGAGCGGGGTGCCGTCCGCCCAGGTGAAGGGTTTCAGCTCGATGTCTACTTCCATGCCCTTGCGCGCATTGCCCTTGTCGTCGGATGGAAGGTCGATGATGCGCGCCCGGCCGTTCTCCACGGTCGGCACTTCGGTGCACAGGATGCAAACCAGCTTCCAGTCGGCGTCGTAGGCGGTGATCGGCCGGACGGTCATGCTGTTGATGAAGGTCGTCGCCAGCATCGAACTGATCAGCGGGTTCATCGTGCCGGGCGCGGTGCTCATGCCGAGCACCAGCTCGTCCAGGGCGAAGGCGGGGCAGGCGTATGCGGAGACGGCGGCAGTGAGCGACAGCAGGCGGCGAATCATTTCGCTGCACGGTCGCATCAGCGCCGTGGCAAGGCAACTGCCACCGGCGTATCCTCGCGGCCATGGATCAGGAGCGACGCACCGATCCGCTACATGGAGCGCACGCGCCTCTACTACCGCGCGCTGGGTTATCACAACGACTACGTCTGGGCGCATTTCGCCGACGTGCCGTTCACGCCGCTCGCGCGTCCGCTAAGCGAGACCCGCATCGGGCTCGTCACCACGGCCGGCCCGCCGGGCGGTTATCCGCGCGACGAGAATGGCATGCGGCATGTCTGGTCGGGCGCGATCGATTCGCCGCCGCAACGGCTCGCCACCGACGTGGCCTGGGACCGGGAGACGACGCACACCGACGACCGGGCTTCCTTTCTGCCCATCGAGGCGGCGTCGGAACTGGCGCACCTGACGCCGCGTTTTCATGGCGTGCCGACCGAATACAGCCATCGCAAGACGCTGACCCAGGATGCTCCCGAGGTGCTGGCGCGGTTGCGAGACGACGGCGCCCAGGCGGCGATCCTCGTTCCTCTTTGACCCGTCTGCCACCAGACCGTGAGTCTGGTCGCCCGATATCTCGAAGCCAACGGACTGCCGACCGTCATCATCGGCTCCGCCCTCGACATCGTCGAGCATTGCGGCGTGCCGCGATTCGTGTTCACCGACCTGCCGCTCGGCAACCCCGTCGGTCATCCGTGGAACCGCGACATGCAGCGCGAGGTAGTGAGGTTGGCGCTGCAGCACGCTCGAGACAGCCAGCGGCCCACGCACGACGGTGCAGGCGCCGGTCGAGTGGAAGGACGACCCGGGCTGGCGCGAGCGCTATAGCCGCGTCGATCCGGCGGAGCGGGAGAGGTTGCTGACAGGTCGGCGACGAGCGCCGGCGCCGCTTCGCCGAGATGAAGAGGCGCTAGTGCGGATTTTTCTCTCCGGCGCGCGCCGTTGAACTTCTAATGACCAAACTAGGCGATTGGGACCGCGGCAGGTTATGTTGCGTGCGACTCGAGTTGGCCAATCGCCGTGGTTACGAAAAGCGACCGTTAATTTCCCGTTATTTTAACGGTTACCGCCTGGAAACTGCCCTACGGCGCTTGCGGGTTAGCGTCCCAGCATCGAGCGCGGCGCCGGCGGCCGACCGCCATGGTTGGCCGACCATTGCTCCGGCGCTTCGAGGAAGGCGCGCGTCTCGGTCAGGCCCTTCTCGTCGAAATATTTGTGCTTCTGCGCCGCTTCCAGTGCATCCCACCAGGTGGCGAGCGAGTGCAGCTTGACGCCGGCGACGGCCAGCGTTTCGACGCTTTGCGGGAAGATGCCGTAGTGGAAAATCACGAAACAGTCGCTGACCTTGGCCTCGGCCTTCTTCAGCGCATCGATGAACACCAGCTTGCTGCCGCCGTCGGTGGCGAGATCCTCGACCAGCAGCACGCGCTTGCCGGGCTTGAGGTCGCCCTCGATCTGGGCCATGCGGCCGAAGCCCTTGGGCTGCTTGCGGACGTAGACCATGGGCTTCTTGGCCAGGGCGGCCAGGAAGGCGGCGAACGGGATGCCAGCGGTCTCGCCGCCCGCCACGACGTCGATCTTGCTCCAGCCGATCTGCTTTTCGACCGACTTCAGCGCGTGATTCATGATCCGTGCCCGCGCCTCGGGGAACGAAATCAGCTTGCGGCAATCGATATAGACCGGGCTCGCCCGGCCCGAGGTGAAGATGTACGGATTGTCCGGCCGGCAGTGGATGGCCTCGATCTCGAGCAGCAGCCGCGCCGTATCGCGGGCTTCCGGCGTGCCGGTCGCCCGAGCCGAAATAGCCTTGCCGTTCAACTTGCTGGCGGCTGGCTTTGCACCGGGCTGCGAACCCGGCACGACCGCCTTTTTCTTCGTCGCCATGCTGCTGTTTCCCCCGCGCCGCTTGCGACAAAATGACGGCCGTGTGTTTAGCGTTCATCCACAGGACCGGCAATGTAAATCGGCGTTAACCCGGCTGCCCACCTAGTCGGTTTCTTTAAGATACTATTGGAAAACCCATGGCACATCGGCCCGAGTTCGCGCATCGTTCGCATCCTGATCGCCCGCCGCCGGCTCATGACGTCGGTCGCGGCCGGCCTGATCCTGCTGCTGGTGCTGCCGGCCTCATACCGGGCGGCGACGCGCTACCTGCTGGCCTGGGACCTGACCTCGGTGATCTATGTCGGGGCCGCCCTCTGGATGATCGCGCGCTCCACGATCGAGACCTGCCATGCGCGCGCCGCCCTCTACGACGAGAGCGACTGGGTGATCATGACCCTGGTGGTGGCGAGTTCGGCGGCCAGCTTCGTCGCCATATTCGCCGAACTGGCGGCGATCAAGTCGGGACACGCGCCGCCCCTCATCAGCCTGGTGGTGACCGGCGCCACGGTGGTGCTGTCATGGACCTTCACCCACGTCATCTTCACCCTGCACTACGCCAACCTCTACTATCGGCCGCTCGGCCAAGGCACGCCCGGCGGGCTGGAATTTCCCGGCAAGCGGCCGCCCGACTATCGCGACTTCCTCTACTACGCGTTCGTGATCGGCTGCGCGACGCAGACAGCCGACGTCAACACCGTGTCGCCCGCGATGCGCCGCACCACGCTGGTCCACGGCGTGATCGCCTTCGCCTTCAACACCGCGATCCTGGCGCTGACGATCAATGTCGGGGCTAGCCTGCTGTAGGCTTCTGGCGGCTGACGGCCCCGCCATCGTCCTTGCGCAGGCCCATGAAGATGACCGCCGCGGCCATGGTCATGATGCCCAACACGATGAAGGCCTGATGCACGCCATGGATCAGCGCGGTCGGATTCGAGCGCAAGCTTTCGGGGCACGAACATCGCCGCGATCAGGGATGCCGCCGCAACGCCGAAGCTGATCGACATCTGCTGGCCGGTGCTGGCGATGGTGCTGGCGGCGCTGGTCTGCTGGGCGGTGACGTCGGCGTACACCAACGTGTTCATGCTGGTGTATTGCGTCGACGTGAAGAAGCCCAGGATGAAGGCCTGCAGGGCGATGCGCCAGGCCGGCGTGCCGACATCGATGGTAGCGAACAACATGATCAGCACGCCGAGGATCAGGGTATTCGCCAGCAGCACGTTGCGGTAGCCGAAGCGTGCCAGGATCCTCGGGACAATGACCTTCAGCCCCATCGCGGCCATCGCCTGCGGCATCACCAGCAGGCCCGACTGCACCGCCGAATAGCCGAGCCCGATCTGATAGAGCAGCGGGAACAGGAACGGGATGCCGCCCAGCCCCAGCCGGCTGAAGAAGCTGCCGACCACCGCGGCGCGGAAGGTGCGCAGATGGAAAAGACCGAGCAGCAAGAGGGGATGGCGATTGTGCATGGCATTGATGCCATAGCCCGTCAGCAGCAGCGCGGAGAGGGCGAGCAGCCCCAGGATCTCGAGCTCGCCCAGGCTGTTCTCGCCGAACACTTCCAGCACGTAGGAGAGCAGCGCCACGCCCGAGCCGAACAGGATCAGGCCGAGAATGTCGAGCGGATGCGTCTTGTCCTCGCGGTAATCCGGAAGGAAGCGCCAGACGAGATAGAGCCCCGCCAGTCCGACCGGAATATTGACGAAGAACACCACGCTCCAGTGAAGGTAGTGCACGATCAGACCGCCGATCACCGGACCGAGCATCGGCCCCACCAGGCTCGGGATCGACACGAAGCTCATGGCGCGGATCAGCTCGGATTTCGGGAAGGTGCGCACCATGGTCATGCGTCCCACGGGTACCATCATGGCACCCCCCATGCCCTGCAGGACGCGGCAGGCAACCAGCATGTTGATGTTCGTCGATACGCCGCAGAGCAACGAGCCCACCGTGAACAAGCCGATCGCCGAAGCGAAGACGCGTCGCGTGCCGAAGCGATCGGCCATCCAGCCGCTGATCGGGATGAAGACCGCGAGGCTCAGCGTGTAGCTCGCCAGCACCGACTTCATGTTGAGCGGCGTGACATCCATTGCCTGCGCGATCGTTGGCACCGCGGTATTGAGGATCGTGGTGTCGAGCGACTGCATGAAGAAGGCCACCGCCACCAGCCAGGGCAGCAGCCGTTTGGTCGTCTCGGTGGGCGCGGGAGGAGGAGCGGTTGCCGTCGTCGTCATGTCAGGTGGACGGCGTCATTGTGGCGTCGGGCCGCCGGGTGGGCAAATCGCCCGTCAATGCTGGTGGGCGACCTCGTCGTCGGCCTGGATGCGCCTCACCATGTCCTGCAGCTTGGGATCCCTGATGAGTGTGGTATGGAGCGGCGTCAGTGCCGCTGCGAACGAATTGCGATCGACATCATCGATCACTTCGACGCCGGCCTGCTCGGCCTGGTGGCGTGCCGCAAGCTCGAAAGCGTCGAAGCTCGTGCGCATCCGGGCGACCGATTCCCTGGCGGCGGCGCGGATGATGGCGCGGTCGTTCTGCGGCAGCTGGTCCCATACGATCTTGGAGACCACCAGCACGCCCGGCGCCATCGAGTGCTTGGTGAGCCCGTAGTGCCTGGCGATCTGGTAGTGGCCGCTCGCGACATAGTTCGTCCAGTTGTCGTCTACAGCATCGATCACGCCCGCCTTGAGGGCCGCCTGGATGCGATCGCTCGGCAAGGGCACCGGTATGGCCTGGAGCGCGCGCACCATCGCTCCCGTGGTGCTGCCCGGCTGCACGCGTACCATCAGGCCGCGCAGGTCGTCGGCGCGCCGGATGGCTCGCGTACGGCTGTAGAACGAGTGCGCGCCCGTGTCATAGAAGCAGAGGCCGACCAGACCCGCGCTCGAGATGCTGGCCAGGATCGCCTCACCGATCGGCCCGTCGAGGATGCGGCGCATGTGCCAAGTTGATCTGAAGAGGTAGGGCAGCGTCGGCACGATCGTCGCCGGGACCAGCGAGTTCAGTCCCGCAACATCGACCCGCGCCATGTCGAGCATCCCATTGCGGACCGAGGCGATAGTGAAAATTTCACTGTCCCGGTCGGCCTGGCGAATCTCGATGCTTTGGCGGCCTTCCGTACGCTCACGAATGATTCTGTTCATGTAGTCGGCGGCTTCGACCGTCGGCGAACCCGGCGGATGCGCGTCGGCCAAGCGCAGGTCGCGAGCCTGTGCGGCCGAGACCGAGAACGCTAATGCCACCAACGTGGCGATCGTCGGCCGATTTGCCGCCATCATTCACAAGGAACGCCGCAGGGAGCTCTGCGTTGCGACCGTCGTGCTCAAAATGTCAGGTATCGCACTCTCGTGATCGGCACGCCGGAAAGTTGCAGTCATCTGAGGTTAAAGTTGCAGTCACCTGAGGTTGTAGCGCGCCGCCAAGGCAGGGACGCGGCTGGTGCCGTCGTAGCAGATGATCTCGGCCTCGTGGGCCATGTTTCCCTTGCCGTCCGACTTGTAGGTCGTGACCACGCCCTTCCACTCCTCGCTGGCCAGGCGAGCCTGCACTGCCGCCGGCGTGACCGGCTGGTTGGTGTGCGCGAGCTCGCTCAGGATGTGGCCCAGCATCTGGACGGCGTCGAACTGGGCGGCGGCGAAGGCGTCTGGGTCGCTGCTGTAGGCCGCGCGATAGGCGGCGAGGAAGTCGCGCATCGGCGGACTGGTAGCCGAGACCGGAGAAGCAGCCGTCTCGGCGCACACGCCCTTCAGCTCGGCGGGCTCGAGCAGCGCCGCCGTCGCCGGCTGATGCATGGCCGAGCCCGCGACGATCGGCAGTCCAGGCAGCAGCTGGCGCGCCTGGCGCACCGCCAGAACCGTCGATGCCGCGTGAAGATGCAGTACCAGCACGTCGGGATTGGCGGCCTTGGCGCGCAGCAGCGCCGGCGACAGATCATTGACCGTGGGCGCGATGCTTTCCTCCACCACTGGCGGCGCGCCGAGTTCGGCTAAGGTCTTGGCGAGCTGCTCGTGGCCGGACTGGCCGTAAGCCGTGCTCTGGTAGATCACGGCAGGCCGCTTGGCGCCGAGCTTCTCCACGACGTAGCGCGCGTGCGCGACCTTCACTGTCGCGTCGCTCGGGAAGAAGCGGAAGAACTGCGGCACGCCGAGCTCGCTGAGACGTGCGGTTCCGGAGATGGTGAGCAAGGGGACGCCGCTTTCCTTGGCGAGCGGCAACAGGGCAAGCATCTCAGTGCCGAGGATTGGGCCGATCACGGCCGGCGGCGGGGGAGTGCCGACGGCGCGCGTCCAGGCATTGACGGCAGCCTCAGGCGTCGCAGCCGTGTCCAGGACTTCAGGTTTCAGGGCGACGTCCCGGATCTGGCCCACCGCGAGCAAGGCGCCGTTCCTTTGACTGGTGCCTTCGAGGGCCACGAAACCGGTGAGCGGCACCAGCACCGGCAGGCGAACTTCCGGCGTCTGCGCCAGCGCCGGCGCCGCCGGCAGCAACGCCAGGGCTGCTACTGCGCTGCGCCGCCAGCCCATGGCGACATCACCTCGTTCATGCCGGTCAGCGCTCCGGTTGCGGGATCGCGCACGATGCAGGACGGGTTGGCAAAGCCGAGCGGGGAGATCTGGTTGGCGACCTCGGTGATCGGAAGCTTGGCGGCGATGGCTTTCTTGACCGCATCCGGCAGGTCACAATTGACGCGGATCGGGCCGACGCCGGAGACGTCGATGCGCGGCTGGTGGAAAGCCGTCTCCACGTCGAGGCCGCGGTCGATCAGCATCAGCGAAAGCTGCGTGACAGCAGGCACGATGCGCCGCCCGCCCGACGCGCCGATGCAGAACCAGGGCTTGCCATCCTTGGCCACGACCACCGGGCAGATGTTGCAAAGCGGCCGCTTGCCGGGCGCGATCGAGTTTGGGCGGTTGGGCTCGGGATCGAACCACAGCATGCCGTTGTTCATGGTGATGCCGGTCTTGGGCAGCATCACGCACGAGCCGAACAGGCTCATCAATGTCTGCGTCAGCGCCACCATGTTGCCTTGGGAGTCGGCGGCGCAAAAATGTGTGGTGCAGGTGTTGGTGGGTTTCTCGCCCATGGTCTTGAGGCGTTCTTCGTAGGCCTGGTGCATGCCGTGCGCGATCGCCACGAAGAAGTCGGCGCCGGGCGCCCCCTTGCCCTTGGTCTTGTCGCCGGCGAGTTCCATCGTCCGCCGCAGGGTAGGACCGGCAGTGAGCCCGCCCGCGACGTTGATGGTCACGCCGTGATGCTCGAACGACAGCGGCTCGACGATGCGTGCCTCGTAGGACTTAAGATCGTCGTAGGAGATTGCCGAGCCGCCGGACTGCAGGTCGGCAGCGATATCTCGCGCCAGGCTGCCTTCGTAGAATTCGCGTGGCCCGCCATCGGCCAGGCGCTGCATCGTCGTACCGAGGGTGCCGAGCTTGAGGTAACGCGTGTTGGCCTGCCAATCCAGGGTGGGCACGCGGCCATTGTCGGGGAGATAGTTGGCCTTCGAAGCGGCGAACTTCGACAGGTGCTCCGCGCCATTGGCGATCATCACCTGCATGTACCAGTCGAGCTGCATACCGCGTTCGGCTAGAGCCACGCCAGGAGCGAGCACGTCCTTCCAGGGCATCGTGCCGAAACGTTCAAGTGCCTTGCCCAGCCCCGCGACCATGCCGGGCACGGCGATCGAGTGATAGCCGACCTCGTTCCTCTGCTCGAAGATGTCGGGCCAGGCGAAGGCGTTGGCAGGGCCGGGCCCGACGATCTTGTAGTTGGCGGGATCAAGCTTCTTGGCCGAGATCGGCCCGTAGTCGACCGTCCAGGCGCGGCCTTCTTTGGCGCTCCAGACCGTCATGAAGCCGACCCCGCCGATGCCGCTCATCCACGGCTCGACCGCGCCGATCGCCATGCCGGTCGCCACGGCGGCGTCGATGGCGTTGCCGCCCTTGCGCAATATGTCCGCGCCCACCTCGGCCGCCCGGCAATTCTGGGCGACGACCACGCCCTTGCCATGAACGGCTTGTTTGGTGATCTTCTGTTGCCGGGTCAGCGACTCGCTCATCAATGTCCCTTCTGCCTGTCGTGCGCAGCGACTGTAGCGGGGCCTCATTTCGCCACAAACCCTGATAAACTGCTGTGCGGACGGGCGCAGAACGGAAACGCAGGCGTGACGGAACTGAACCAGATCGACCTGCGGGCACTCGCGGCGGGCAGCAAAAGGACGTGGGACGCGTTCGTCGTCGCGGCCACGCCGCTGATCAATGCCGTTATCCGCCGGGCGCTCGCGACCTACCGGCTGAGCGAGGATGATGTCATGGACGCCGCCCAGGACGTCTTCGTCCGCCTCTGCGCCAACGACTTCCGGCTGCTCAAGACCTACGATCCCGCCCGGGCCGGGCTGTCGACCTGGCTCGCCGTGGTATCGCGTTCGGCGGCTGTGGATTACGCCCGCCGCCGGCGCCAGGCCACGACCCCGATCGACGACGTTCCCGAGGCGGCCCTGGCCGTCGAGGACCGCCATGTCGAAAAGCTCAAGATTCCCGAAGGCCTTTTGACCGACCGCCAGACCCTCATCCTGAAATGCCTGTATGACGAGGAGCGGGACGTGGCGGAGGTTGCACAGCTACTGAAAATCGATGCCCAAACCGTCCGCAGTACGCATCACAAGGCTTTGCTGCGGTTGCGAGAGTACTTTGACGGGGAGGCGCCATAAGGCGGGGATGAATCCCGTCATCGTGGCGTAAGCTGAGCAGGAGACCCCAATGAGCACGAAACGTACCCCTTTGAGCGACGAGGACTTGTGGCGGAGCCTGGCCACGGACCCAGTTGCGCCGGCGGCCGTCTCGGAGATGGACTTCGCCGCCTGGCTGGAAGGCCAGTTGGGCGAGGCCGACGCTGCCCGCATCGACGCCGCCGTTTCGGCCAATCCCGAGCTGCGCCGTGCCGCGCTGGAGCTGTCCGATATCCTCGGAAAGCCGCTGCCGGCACCGCCGCCGCGCATGGCCGTCCGCGCCCAGGCGCTGGTCGGCTTCGAGGCCGAGAAGCGCGCGAGCCGCGGCTCGTGGCTGGCGGGATTGCTGCCGGCGTTCGGTCAGGGCTTTGGCATGCAGCGCGGCGCGTTGGCCGGCATGGCTGTCGCGGTGGCCGCCGTCGGCTTCATGCTGGGCGGCGGGCTGGGTGAAAGCTACACGACGCAGAAGTATGCCTCGGCACAGCCCGCGGGCGTGACCCTGAGCAAGCCGCTTGGCCGTGACACAACCAACGAGCTGAACGACCTGTTCGCGGACGCGACTTAAATGTCGGCTCGGCTGACCCAGGTTCTGCTGGCGCTTTCGCTGTTGCTGAACTGCTTCGTCCTCGCAGGCTTCGTCTGGCGCAGCTGGATTGAGCCGCCGCACTGGCAGCGCAGTGGGCCGCCACCGCGCGGCATGAACCCGATCGAGGCTTTGGCGCAGGATCTCAAGCTCGATGACAGCCAGCGCCAGGAGCTGCGCCCGGTCTTCGAGCACTATGCCGACGCCCGCCGCGATCGCTTCCGCGAGATCCAGAAGCTGCGCGATGCCATGGTGACCGAGCTGCAGAAGCCCGACTTCGACATGAGCAAGATCGATCCGCTGATCGAGCAGATCACCCACCTCCGTAGCGAGGCGCAGAAGCAGAACATGCGCTCCATCGCCGAGATGGCATCGAAGTTGAAGCCCGAGCAGCGCGACAAGCTGCACAAGATCCTGGCCGACCGCTTCGGCAATCCGCCGTGGGCCGGAGGCGGGCGGCCGCCAGGGCGTCCGCCACAGTAGGAGCATCGTCATGATCGCTCGTCTCGGTCGACGTGGTTTCGTGGGCGGGGCGGCAGCGTTCTCCGCCGCGCTGTGGCTGCCGCGTCTCGCGCGCGCCGCCCAGGCGATGGGCTTCGACGATGCGCGGCATCTGCTTTCGCGCACTTCCTTCGGCGCAACGCCGGCCGAGATCCAGGCCCTGGCCTCGCTCGACTATCCAACCGCGGTCGATCGCCTGCTTGCCAAGACCCATCCGCAAGCTCTGACTGCGGGCCCTGCATGGGTCAACGAAGGTCCGTCCTTCCTGCGCCAGCAGGCGGCTGCAAAGGCCGCCAAGGACGGCGTTGAGGCCAAGCCCGCGCAGATCGTGCAGCAGCAAGTGCGCGAACATGGCCGCGAGCTGCGCGCCTGGTGGGTCGAGGAGATGCTCGCCACCGACCAGCCGCTGGTCGAGAAGATGACGCTGTTCTGGCACAACCATTTCACCTCCTCGGTGCAGAAGGTGCGGCTACGTGCCGTCGCTCTATCGGCAGAACTTGCTGTTCCGCCGCGAGGCGCTGGGCAACTTCGCAACGCTGTTGAAAGCCGTGGCACGCGATCCGGCGATGTTGATTTATCTCGATGGCGTGCGCTCGGTGGCGCGCCAGCCCAACGAGAACTTCGCGCGCGAGCTGCTCGAACTCTTCACCCTGGGCGAGGGCCACTACACCGAGGCCGACATCAAGAACGCCGCGCGCGCTTTTACCGGCTGGTCGATCGATCGCGAGACCGGCCACTTTGTCGACCACCTGCAGCAGCACGATGACGGCGAGAAGACCTTCCTCGGTCAGAGCGGCCGCTTCAATGGCGACGACATCATCGCCATCCTGCTGCGCCAGCCGCGCACCGCCGAGACCATCGTCGAAAAGCTGTGGCGCGAATTCGTGTCACTGAAACCCGACCCCGCCGAGGTGCAGCGACTGGC
Organism: uncultured Alphaproteobacteria bacterium; assembly: GCA_963755595.1. GTDB lineage: Bacteria > Pseudomonadota > Alphaproteobacteria > Reyranellales > Reyranellaceae > Reyranella. The sequence continues at coordinate 23,222 of CAVWKP010000008.1, forward strand.
CGCCATTTTCCGCAACGGCGGCTACGAGATGAAGTCAGTGCTGCGCGCACTCCTGCTGTCGCCGGCGTTCCGGGATCCGGCCAATCGCGGCGCGCTGATCAAGTCGCCTGTCGAGCTGATCGTGGGCACGGTGCATGTTCTGGGCCTTCCGGTGCCCGAGAAGACCGGGCTGGTGCGCATGATGGCAGGCCTTGGCCAGTCGCCGTTAGACCCTCCCAACGTCAAGGGCTGGCCCGGCGGCGAGGCCTGGATCACGACCAACACGCTGCTGCTGCGCCAGCAGTTCCTGCGCCGCATGGTCGAGGCCACGACCGTTTCGCCGATGGATGCGGGTAACATGATGTCGCCTCGGCCGAATCGCCGCACCGACCGGCGCGAGCAGATGCCACCGGGCAACGATCCGGCGCAGACCATGGAGCAGCGGCCGATCGAGGGTCGCAGCCTGCGCAACGCCGGCTCCGAGGTGCGGATTGGCCCGACGCTCGCTGGCGTCGACGCCGCGACGCTCACCCGCACGCTGCTGCCCCGCACGCCGATCGATGGTGCCGGCAAAGGCGACGAACCGGGCGCAGTCGTGGCCGCAGCCATGCTCGAATTCCGCCTATCAGTTGAAATGAGGTCCGCCATGGATCGTCGCGATTTCCTTCTCGGCGCCGGCGCCCTCACTGTGGTGCTGGCCGGCCGTTCGGCTCTTGCCGATCAGGCGGCACGCCGCATCCTGCTGTTGGTCGAGTTGAAGGGCGGCAACGACGGCCTGAACACGGTTATTCCCTACGCCGACCCGCACTACCATCAACTGCGCGGCGGTATCGGCGTGGCACGCGAGCGCACGCTGCAACTCGACGAGAAGGTCGGGCTGCACGAAAAGCTCACGCCGCTCATGGAGTCATGGCAGGCCAAGGATCTCGCGATCCTGCAGGGTGTCGGCTATCCCTATCCCAACCGCTCGCATTTCCGCTCAATCGAGATTTGGGACACCGCCTCCGCCTCGAGCCAGACCTTGAGCGAGGGCTGGGTGGCGCGCACCTTCGACGGCACCCCGCTGCCGAAGGGCGCCGGCGTCGATACGATCATTGTCGACAACAACGCCCTGCCGATGGCGGGACCAAGCCTGCGCACCGTCGTCATGCAGGACGCCGAGAATTTCCTGCGCCAGGCGCAGGCCATGAAAGACGCGCCTGGCGTGGCCGACGGCGGCAATCCCGCGTTGCGCCACCTGCTGGCCGTTCGCCATGAGGTGAACGGCGCTGCAAGCGGGCTGAAAGACAAGCTTCACGATGGGCCTGTGCCGGCCGTCGCCTACGCCCAGGACAACCTTTTCGGCCGCCAGCTCGATCTTGCCACCCGCATCATCCTGGCGCGCGTGCCCGTGATTGCCGTCAAGGTGGCGCTCGCGGGCTTCGATACCCATGCCAATCAGGTCCCGGTCCAGGAGCGCCTGCTCTCGGTTCTCTCCAATGGGCTCGCCACCTTGCGCAAGAACCTGATCGCGTCCGGCCAGTGGGACGATGTCGTGGTCATGACCTATTCCGAGTTCGGGCGCCGCGCCAAGCAGAATGCCAGCGGCGGCACCGACCACGGCACCGCCGCGCCGCACTTCGTCATGGGCGGCAAGGTCAAGGGTGGCCTGCATGGGGTCTATCCGTCGCTCACCGACCTGCAGGATGGCGATCTCAAGCACACGATGGATTTCCGGAACGTCTACAGCACGGTGGCGCGCGGCTGCTGGGGCCTGCAGAAGGACTTCGGCCAGCGCGACCGCCAGCAGCTCGGCTTCCTCGCCTAGGCGGACCTTTTCATCATCTCCTCGCGCACCGAGCCGCGCTCGGCCTCGATGCGGATGAACCAGATCAGAATGGCTGCGACCACTTTGATCGCCAGCGGCAGGGCGATGTAGACGATGATCAGCGCCAAGCTGCTGTAGTGCCCGCGCGCCGGATTGAATCCGAGGGCCGCCGCGACTGGCAGAGAGCCCGCAGCCCCCAAGGCGGTGGCGAGCTTTGTCGCAAGCGCCCATAGGCCGAAATAGGTGCCGGTCTTGCCCTTGGTGTCGCCGCTTTCGGTCGAGTTGATGACGTCGGCTAGGATCGAAGGCGGCAGGCCGTAGTCGGCGCCAAGTCCGATGCCGGTAACGACCGAAATCGCCAGGAACCAATGGAAGTCGCCAGGTCCGATCAGGAATGCCGAGCACATGGCCAGCATGGTCAAGATCATACCGACGAACCATGCGCCCGCCTTGCCAACTCGACGCGACAGCAGCAGCCACAACGGCACGCTCACCGCGCCGGAGAAAAAATACGTCAACAGGATCATGCCGGCATGCTTGTTGGTGCCCTTCAGCACGTGATCGACATAGAACAGCATGACCGTGACGGCGACCCCGAGGGCGGCGCCGTTGACGATGAAGACCAACAGAAGGCGTCGAAACAGCCGGTTCTTGAGCGGCGCGAAGAAGGCGATGAAGGCATTGCGCTCGCCATGGACGACTGGCGGATGCACGGACGGGCCCGCGCCGAAAAGTGTCGGCGCGCTGAACAGCATGACGATCGGCACGAAAAGCAGGCCGAGCACCATGTAGCCGTCGGTCTTTCCGAACCTCTCGGGTTCCGTGAGGATAGTCGGCAGCACGACCGCGACAGCAAAACCCAACAAGCCGAACACCTCACGGCCGACCGTCACCTTGGTGCGTTCGTTGTAGTCGTCGGTCAGCTCGGCGCCATGCGCGTGATAGCTGATCGATACGCCCGAATAGCCGAAATGCGCCAGCAACAGCGCGGCCATCAACCAGGTAGCCATCAGCGTCTGGCTGCCGAACCAGGCGTCCGGCGGGTCGAACAGCATATAGAAGCCGCCGGCCAGCACGGGAATCATGAGCGCGACGAAGGCAAGCCGTCCGCGCGGGCCCCGGCGCGTGAAGCGGTCGCTGATAAGGCCGATCACTGGATCCTGCACGGCGTCGACGATGCGGGCGACGATGAAGATCGGGCCCATCACCGCCAGTGACAGCTTCAGCACCTCGCCATAGAAGTGGCTGACATTGAGCACGACCGGCAGGGCGGCCATCGACAACGGCAACTGCAGGGTCGAGTAGGCGACCAAGCGACCGAACTTGATTTTGGCGCGCGCGGTGGCGCTGCCGAGCTCGGACGTTCCTGCGTTCACCCAGTTCCTACCTGTTCACCCGCGCCCTGCCAGAGCGGCTTGTCGTTGGCGACTGTTATAGATGCTTGAAGTGGGCTTGCAAAACATCCGTGCGCCGCGTCGAGAAACCCGCGGCACAATAAGCCAGGTAATAACGCCACATGCGACGGAAACGCTCATCGAAGCCGAGATTCGCCACCTGATCGGCGACCTGGTCGAAGCGACCGAGCCAAGTCTCGAGCGTATGCGCATAGTCCAGGCCGAAACTGTAGAGCTCGGCGATCTTCAGCCCGGCCTTGCGGCACTGATCTCCCAGTCGCTGCGGCGACAGCAGCATGCCGCCGGGAAAGATGTAGGTCTGGATGAAGTCCGGTCGCCTGCGATAGGTCTCGAAGAACTCGTCAGCGATGACGATGGCCTGCACCAGCGCCGAGCCGCCGGGTGCCACGTGGCGCTTCAGCACGGCGAAATAGTCGGGCCAGTAGCGCTCGCCCACCGCTTCGATCATCTCGATCGACACGATGTGATCGTAGCTGCCCTCGATGTCGCGATAGTCACGGAACTGCAAGTCGACCCGGTCAGCGAGCCCGGCGCGCTCCAGCCGTTCGCGGGCAAATTCAAGTTGCTCCTTCGATATGGTGACCGCCGTCACCCGCATGCCGCGCCGCGCCGCCGTCTCGGCGAAGCCGCCCCAGCCGCAGCCGATCTCGAGGATGCTGTCGCCCTGCTTGGCGCCGATCTGGGCCAGGATGCGGTCGTACTTGGCGGTCTGCGCCGCTTCGAGCGACTTGTCCGACTGACCCCCGTAGAGCGCCGAGGAGTAACTCATCGTCGGATCGAGCCACAGGCGGTAGAAACTGTTGCCGAGGTCGTAGTGGGCGCGGATGTTGCGCTTGGAGCCTTCACGCGAATTGTCCCGTCGGCGGTGCAGGAACTTGAGCGCCAGGTTTTGCAGCGGATTGGGGCGCGCCATGCCGCCCAGCGCCTGTTGGTTCTCGGCAAGCAGCGCGACCAGCTTCGGCAGGTCGGGCGAATCGCAGTCGCCGTCCATGTAGGCTTCAGCGAAGCCGATGTCGCCGTCGAGCAGGATGCGGCGAAAGAAACGCCAATCCTTGACGTGCAGTGCGACCTGCCGCTCGGCGTCGGCCGCACCGAAAGTGCGGCATGTGCCGTCGGGCAGATGCAAGGTCAGGCGGCCGATGGCGAGTCGGTCGAGCGCCTTTATGGCGAAGTGGGCGGAAAGGGGCGGCAGCGGGTCACGAACTCCGGTGGCGGTGCGGGCTTGCGGTAAAATCTCACCCGCTTTCGCCACAGTTGCAAGGCCTGCCAATGGATGCGGGCGATCACACCCAGGGTCATCGTCGGGTTGCCGAGAAAGCGGTAGAGCACGGCACGGTCGGTCAGGGGCTCGCGCCGGCCGCTCACCGAGGTGGCGAGCATCAATCCCCCGGCGTCGTGGTAATTCACATCGACATGGGCCGTTTGCTCGTCGAGCCGGAAGCGAAAGCGGTAGCCGCCTTCGACGGGCAGGAAGGGCGAGACATGGAAGACCTTGCGGCCGTCCAGCCATTCGTCGGGCTTTAGTGGACGGGCGTCTGGGTGATGCACGAGGTAACAGTGGCTTTCGCCGAAGGTGTTGTTGACCTCGCACAGCACTGCCCTGAGCGCCCCCGAGCGATCGCGGCAGAACCAGAAACTCACTGGATTGAAGACGTAGCCCAGCATGCGCGGCATGGTCATGAGCGTCGGTTCGCCATCGCACGCATCGGCCAGGCCACGCTCGGTGAGCACCTGCCTGAGCCAGGGTACGAGATCGCCGCCGTCGCGCGCGCCATGATCGGCGCGACGGAAGGATACCAGGCCGGGACGATCAAGCGTCAGCCAGCGGCCGGCGGCGCGATCGAGGGCCTCGAGCCCAAGGCAGAGATAGGCGACGCGGTAGCGGAAGGAATTTTCCCGCGGCCGCAGCCGCCGATGCACGACTACGGCGTCGATGACGGAGTGAGATGCGATGCTCACGGCGTCTCCGGCATCACACTTGCCGCCACCGGCAGCGGCAGCGGCGACAACAGCGGACCATCGGCCACCACCCTGGGCGGAGCGCCGATGCGGCGGTGTTCGTCGGGTTTGGGCCATGGCCGGCGCGCGCCCAATTGCTCGGCGACCTCGAGGCCGGCCGACAGCGCGTCCTCATGGAAGCCGTAGCCGCAGTAGCTGCCGCAGAAGTAGGTGTCGCGTATCCCCTGGATCTCATGCAGATCGCGCTGGGCGCGGATGGCGGCGCAATCGTACATCGGATGCTCGAAGGTGAAGTAGGCGTGGGCCTGGCCGATGTCGGGCAGCCGGCCGGGATTGACCGAAACGAACAGCGCCGGCGTCTCGGGCAAATTCTGCAGCCGGTTCATCCAGTAAGTCACGCTCGCCTTGCTCCCGTCCTGGCTGTCGCGCTGACTGGCCTCGGCGACATAGTTCCAACTCGACCACACCTCGCGCCGCCGCGGCATCAGGCTGGCATCGCTATGCAGCCACACCGTGTTGGAGGAGTAGGCGAAGCGGCCGAGCAGGTCGCGCTCGCGCTCCGTCGCGTCGGTGAGTAACGACAGCGCCTGGTCGGCATGACAGGCCAGCACGACCTTGTCGAAACGGTCCCAGTGACCGGTGGCGTCGCGCACCTGCACGCCCTCAGCAGGGCGACGGAGAGCGCTGGCCGGCATGGCAAGCCGCGCCTGGCGGCGCAGCGGCGCCACGATGCGTTCGACATAGGACCGACTGCCACCACGGACGGTTCGCCAACGCAGTTGCGGGCCGACCGTCAGCAGGCCGTGATTGTGGAAGAAACGCGCGAGAGTCTGCGCCGGATAGTCGAGCACGCGGCCCAGAGGCGTCGACCAGATGCAGGATGCCATGGGCAGAAGATAGCGGTCGCGAAAGACGTCGCTGAGACCGGCGTCGACGATGAAGTCGCCGATCGTGAAGTCGAGGTTCTCGGCTTTCGCCAGCAGGCACGGCGCCATTCGATTAAATCGCAGGATGTCGCGTGTCATGCGCAGGAACGAGGGTCGCACCACGTTGCGCCGTTGCGCGAAATAACCGGCATAGGAGCTGCCATACTCGAAGCGGCCACGATCGAGGCTGACGGCGAACGACATGTCCAATTCCTGGGTCGGCACGCCGAGATACGCGAACAGCGCCACCAGATTGGGGTAGTTGCGCTCGTTGTAGACGATGAAGCCGACATCGACCGGCTGTCGGCCGTCCGGCGAGGGGACGTCGACGGTGCAGGAATGCCCGCCGAAGCGGCTCTCGCGCTCGTAGACCACCACCTCGTGGTGGCGGCTGAGCGACCAGGCAGCGCCCAGACCCGCGACGCCGGCGCCGACGACGGCGATTCTCATGACTGACTACCCCTCGACATGAATCTAGGCCGGTCGCTTGAGCGCGCGGAAGGCTTGCATCGCGCGCTCGCTGGCGGCGGCATGGTCGACGATGCGTGCCGGATAGATCTCCGGCGGCAATGGCGTGTCGGCCGTCCAGGGCCGATGGATCGTCTCGGCTGGCAGGGAGGCGAGCTCCGGCACCCAGCGGCGCACATAGTCACCGCTGGGATCGAACTTCTCGCCCTGCTGGACGGGATTGAAGACGCGGAAGTAGGGCGCTGCGTCGGCGCCGCTGCCGGCGACCCACTGCCAGCCGACGGCGTTGTTGGCGGGGTCGGCATCGACCAGCGTGTCCCAGAACCAGCGCTCGCCGGCCCGCCAATCGATCATCAGGTCCTTGGTCAGGAAGGACGCCACGATCATGCGCAGGCGATTGTGCATCCAGCCGGTGGCCCACAACTCGCGCAAGCCCGCATCGACGATGGGATAGCCGGTGCGGCCGCGGCGCCACGCCTCGAGGGCGTCGGCTTCGTCGAGCCAGGGAAAGGCATCGAATTCCGGCCGGAAGTTGCGCTCGGCGAGATTGCCGTGATGGAAAAGCAGGTGGTAGGCGAACTCGCGCCAACCCAACTCGGTCAGGAATTTCTCGGCTGCCGCCGAGTGGCCGCGCGTCGTGGCGGCCCGCCAGATTTGCCGCGCGCTGATCTCGCCGAAGGCGAGGTGCGGGGAGAGGCGCGAGGTGGCGTCGACCGTCGGCAGATCTCGTTCAAGCCTGTAGCGAGCCAGTGCGTTGTCGAGGAACGCCATGAGGCGAAGCGCCGCCGATGCCTCGCCCGGGGTCCAGCTGGCGCCCAGCCCACCCGACCAATCGTGCGCCGAGGGAAGCAGCCGCCACTCCGCAACGCGCTCGCTCGACGGCCAGTGCGGCGGTGCCGGCAAGGTGCGCGGCGCAGGCAGCGGAGCGCCAGGCGACGGCAAGCCGCGGCAGGCACGCCAGAAGGCCGAGAATACCTTGAAGGCGCCGGCATTCGTCGTGAGGACTTCCCACGGCTCGAACAGCAGATTGGCCTTCAGACCCTCGGCTACCACGCCGCGCCGGTTGAACGCCTGCTTCAGGCGCGCATCACGCTCGCGCGCGCCCTGATCGTAGGCGCGGTTCCAGTAGATCGCAGAGGCGTCGCACTCCGCGGCGAGATCCTCGACGACCCGCTCGGCCGTGCCGCGGCGCAGGATGAGACGCGATCCAAGCGCGCGCAGCGAGGCGTCGAGCGCATGAAGGCTGTGATGCAGCCACCAACGCGAGGCCGCGCCGGCCGGCCGAATGCCGTCGGTCTCCTCGTCGAGCACATAGACCGGCACCACCGGCCGGCCGGAGCCGAGGCCGGCGATCAGCGCCGGGTTGTCGGCGAGCCGAAGATCATTGCGGAACCAGACAAGAGAAGCAGGCACGTCCCCACCCGAAGTCTCCGTCGAGATACGTTGGGGAGGGGTGGGCGGATGAGCCTGGGCAGGCTCAGGATCTGGGACAGACCGGCGCCTTGCGCATTTCCAGCGATTGCAGGTCCGCGGCGATGCTGACCAGGCCGGTTTCGACGGTCAGATGGTCCAGCACGCCCGATTCAAAAACCTGTGTGCTGACCGTGAATAGCGGTCTCTGCTGCTGGTCGCGGCCGCGCGTGAAGGTCATGAACACCGGCCAGGACGTTCCGGGAACGGCCACCGGCCGGTCGGCCGGCGGCGTGCCGCGCACGGCGCCGGGATCGAGCTGGCTGACATCGACCAGGAAGGCGTCGCCGATCACTTCAGCGTCGAAGGCGAGGGCGGGAAAGGCGTCAATGCCGGCGCGCAGGCGCTCGATCATGTGGTCGATCGCGGCGACCGGCATCAGGGTGGGCGGCGGCAGCAGGAACTGGAGCGGCGCGCTGTTCGGATAGATGATCTCTGCCCGCAGCTCCTCGCCGGCTCGCTGGACGCGGCCGCGGATCTCGCGCTCGTTGCCGTTCTGGTTCTGGAGCATTCGGTAGTGCAGCGCATTGCCGCCGCGCTGCTCGTCGGCGTCGAGCTTCGATGCGACATTGAGCTTCCAGGAGTTGGTGAGCGCGATCTCGGTGTTGATGTCGCGCTTGAGGTGCCAGCCGGCGCAGTCAAGCGACAGATCCTGCACGGCCGTGCCGATCCTCGGCGCGTTGACGGCTGTGCCCAGGCGAAGGGCATATTCGGCACGGTGCGGCTGCACCTGCGCCTCCGACAAGGAAGGCCACAGCAGACAGGCGGCGGCGAGAAAACGCACAAGCAGTCGCATCAAGGCACCTTGCGCATCCGGCCGGAGCCGGTCAATCGTGCAAGCAATGACATGGCTGGACTTCATGGCGGGAGGATGGCGCCGGGACGGCGCACTGACGATGGCGCCACACCAATGAGCCCGTTCGAGTTCATCTGCGCTGGCGAGCGGCTGAAGGCGCTGCCGTCCGGCGCATTGCATTGGCCGGCGCGGCGGCTGCTGGCCGTGGCCGACCTGCATCTGGAGAAGGGCTCGTCCTACGCCGTCAATGCGCTGAAGCTCTTGCCGCGCCACGACACACGCCAGACGCTGGCAACTCTCGCCACGCTGATCGAGGCGCTGAAACCCGACACGGTCGTTTGCCTGGGCGATTCCTTCCACGATCGTGAGGCTATCGAACGGCTGCCGAGGCAGGAGCGCGCCGAGATCGAGCGCCTTACGCGGCGTGCCCATTTCGTGTGGATCGCCGGCAATCACGATCCCACCCCGCCGCCGCAAGACTGGGGCGTCGTCGCCGAGGAAATCGCCGACGCGCCGCTGGTGTTCCGGCACGAGGCGCGGTTCGGGTTGCCTGACGGGGAGATCTCGGGCCACTTCCATCCGGTTGCGGCGCTCACCGTGCGCGGCCGCGGCATCCGGCGGCGTTGTTTCCTGACGGACGGCAGGCGCGTCATCCTGCCGGCGTTCGGCGCCTATGCCGGCGGTCTCAATGCGCTCGATCCCGCGATTGCCCAGCTCTTTGCCGACGACTATGACGCGCTGGTCGTTGGCCGCGACGCCGTGCGCCGCCTGTCATGGCGGCAGCTGCGGCCCGACGCGACATTGGCCGATCTCGCCTGGGAGCGCGAGCGGCGATAGCTTCAGGCCGGCTTGGGCGAACGCACCAGCGAAACGCCGGCGGCGACTACGGCGAATACAATCAGCAAGGCCAGACTGCTTTCCACTGCGTTGATCAGCGGACGGCCGCCAAAAATGTCGTCGTGCTGGTGGATCCTCCATGACATCAGGGAAGACGCGGCGGACACGCCCAGGCAGCTTCCGAACACTCTGAACAGGTTGAGCATCGCGGCCGCCTGACTGGCACGGCTGGCGGGAGCGGAATCGAGCGTCGCGTGGTTGTTGGGCGCCATGAACAAGCCGAGGCCGACGCCGAACACGGCGAAAGACGACAAGCCCGTGACCAGCGTGTTGACCGGGTGGTCGCCAATGATCGACAAGGCGACGAGGGCGGCAGCGAGCAAGCGCCATGCCGGAGACACAGACGACGCTCGAACCGAATTTCTTGGCTGCGGCTATTCCCAGCGGGGCGGTGATGCCCATCGCCACCGGAATGATGGCGAGCTTGAGGCCGGCTAGCAGCGCGCTGTTGTGGAAGCCGTGGATCAGCGCAAACGACATCAGGAAGAACATGCCGAACACCAGGGCATAGCTCAGCGAGACGCCGACGCACGCCCGCGGTAAAGGCGCGATGGCCAAACAGGGCGAGGTCGACCAGGGGCGCGGGCGCGACGCGTTCTCGCCACACGAAAAGCGCGAACAAAGTCACGGCGCCGATAATGACCAGGATCATCGACGTGGAAGCCAGCGGCCAGACGGAAACCTGATTCAGGGCGAGGATCGCCAGTACCAACGATGGCACCAAAAGGGTTGCGCCCATCCAGTCGAAGCGCCTCTCGCTCGTCAGGTCGTGCGTGCGAGGCAGGATAAACCAGCCGGCCAGCGCGGCAGTCAGGCTGAACGGCACCGCCACCCAGAACACCCATTGCCAATCCAGCATCTCGAGCAGCAACCCGCCAACGGCAGGCCCGGCGCTGACGCCGATCGCCTGCGCCGTGGTGAAGAGTCCGATGGCGTGAGCACGCCGCGAACTGTCGATCGATTTCACCAGGATGGCCATGCTGTTGGCGCCCAGCATCGCTCCGCCGATCCCCTGCACGATGCGAAACACCACCAGCCAGACCAGGCTCGAGGCGAAACCGCAGAGCAGCGAGCCAACGGCAAAGATCGCGAAGCCGGCCAAATAGAGAAGCTTGCGCCCATGTATTTCGCACGTCCTGCTGAACACCGGCAGGAACGCTGCGAAAGCCAGCGGATAGGTGATGGCGACCCACCGGACATCGTCGACCGATCTGTCGAACGCCACGGTCAGCGCCGGCAGGGCAAGCTGGACGATGCTGCCATCGAGCTGGCCGATGAAGGCACCGATGCAGGTTACGCCTACGATCAGCCACTCGTAGTAAGACTGGCGCGCTAGGAGCGCTGCTGGCTGCGGCTCGGTGATTCGCCACCGGGAGTCGGCTGGCGACGAAGACATGGATTAGCGCGGCAGCTCGTATTTCAAGGTGACTTCTCCCAGCCCCTCGATCTTGCCGAAGGCTGTGCTGCCGGGTGGCACGAACTGGCAGGCGACCATGCTGCCGCTCGACACGATCATGCCCTTCTTCAGCGTCTTGCCGTGCTCGCCGAGCTTGTTGGCGAGCCAGGCCAGTGCGTTGTGCGGGTGGCCCAGCACGTCGCCGGAATGGCCGGTGCGCATGACGGTGCCGTCGAACGAGATCGACCCTTCGAGCTTGTCGATCTCAAGCTTGCGCCAGTCCTTGTTCGGCTTGGCGAGCAATGAGCCGCCGTTCCAGCCCGCATCCATGATCAGCGGATTGACCGCCAGCCGGCTGTAGTCGGCGCCGCGATCCTCGATCAGCTCGAAGCCGGCGCGCGCCTCGCCCACGTACTCGGCGATCGAGTCCCTGTCGTGCGGCTTGCCCTTCGGCGCGGGCACGTTGGCGCCCATGATGAAGATGATCTCGAGCTCGACACCGAGCCGCGTCCAGCGATCGGCGCGGACCGTCGCCTTGTGCTCGAACACGCGCTTCTTTCGGATCGGCCCATAGCAGGGCCCCTTGAGCCCGGTCTGCGCCAGGATCTGCGGCGAGGTGAGCGCGATCTTGTAGCCGGCCAGCGGACCCTGCTTCAGGACCTGCTTCTTCAGGAACGCGTCCTGCACCTTGTAGGCCAGCCGCTCATCGTCGGTCGCGAACTGCGCCGGCCACCAGCCGACCACGGCGCGGGCCTTGTCGACCCGATGCAGCCAGTTCGCGACCTTGGCGATGTTCAATGCCATTTGTTCCTCCCGCTGCCTCTGCTCTTGGCCTTGGCCTCAGCGCTTCGCATAGTGCAGCCATGGCGGTCAACGCGCTTCAACATTCCGGGCCCGTCCGCAGCGGGGCGTTGGTCGGCGTCGTCTTGGCAGGCGGCGAGGGCCGGCGCATGGGGGCTGGCGTTGCCAAGCCGCTGCGCAAGCTCGGCGGCAGGCCGATGGTCGCCCATGTCGTCGAACGCCTGCGGCCGCAGGTCATGGACCTGGTGATCGTGGCCAACGATCCCGAGCCGGCCTATCGCCGCCTGGGCGTGCCGGTGATTCCTGATCCGGCCGACATCCAGCGGGCGGCGAAGCGCGAGGGCCGGCGGTTGGGGCCGCTCGCCGGCATCCTGGCTGGCATGGAGTGGGCGGTGGCCAACCATCCGCATGTCGGCTGGATCTTGACCGCGCCGGCCGACGTGCCGTTTCTGCCGCTCGATCTCACGGTGCGGCTGTGCGGCCACATGCACGTGCCGGAACCCGACGTGCTGACGATCCGCGGCGAGCATGCGCTCGGTATCTGGTCGGTGAGACTTGCCGGCGACCTCAGGCACGCCATCCTGAAAGAGGGCCTGCGGCGGGTCGAGGGATTCGCCCGGCGCCACACCTACGCGGAACTCGCTTGGCCCGGCGACAAAGCCGCGTTCGTCAACATCAACACGCCGGAGGAACTCAGCGCGGCGGAAAGCCGGCTGGCCCAGGGTCGGCCAACTCCAGCTCGATCACGTTCCCGTCGATGAGCTGCTTGCCGGCATTCTCGAAGGTCACGGTGATGCGAGCGCCTACCATCGACTGGATCTGGCCCAGCCCCCAGTCAGGCCGGCCGGGATGGCGGACGAAGTCACCGGGGGAAAGCCCGGCATTTCCGGCTTTTTCGGGCATGACGGCGTCAAGTTTCCGTGAGGGGCGGCCATGCGAACGATAGCCGCCGCGTGAAAGCAAGCTGGGCTATTCTCTTGTATAAGAACCGCACCATCTCGTGGAGCATTGCATGACAGCCACTCGTGTCGCCATCGCCGCCGCGCTTGCCGCCGCGATCGCCTCGCCCGTCTTCACGGTCCATGCCCAGGGCAACATGGAGAAATGCTTCGGCATCGCCAAGGCGGGCAAGAACGACTGCCAGACCGACCATTCGTCCTGCGCCGGCACGTCCAAGTCGGACGGTCAGAAGGATGCCTGGGTCTCAATGCCGAAGGGCGCCTGCGAGAAGATCGTCGGCGGCTCGCTCACCTCGAGCAAGGGATGAGCGAGGTCGCCGGCATCGGCTTGCGCGCGCCGCACCTCGCGGAGATCGCGCGTGACAAGCCGGCGATCGCCTTTCTGGAGATCCACGCCGAAAACTACCTTGCGGTATCGCCGGCGTTGCGAACGATTGAAGGATTGCGCGCCGACTACGCCTTCTCCGTTCATGCCGTGGGCCTGTCGCTAGGCTCGGCGGAGGGGCTCGATGGCGCCCATCTTGCCCGTGTCGCAGCACTGGTGAAGCGCCTGCAGCCGGCCTATGTCTCCGACCATCTGTCGTGGAGCGTGACCGGCGGCCGTTACCTCAACGATCTCTTGCCGCTGCCCTACACGGAGGAAGCTCTCGACGTCGTTGCTCGAAACGTCGATCGCCTGCAGGACGCCATGGGTCGGCAGGTCTCGATCGAAAATCCGTCCTGCTATCTCGGCTTTTCGCAATCGACGATGTCGGAACCCGAATTCCTGTCGGAGCTGGCCCGTCGCAGCGGCTGCGGCCTGCTGCTCGATGCCAACAACATCCACGTGACGGCGCACAACCTGCGGCTCGATCCGCGCGACTGGCTGGCGCTGCCGGCCGATGCCATCACGCAGTACCACCTGGCTGGCCACGCCGTGAACGATGCCGATGGCGAGCCGATCCTGATCGACGATCACGGCAGTCGGGTCGGCGACGCCGTGTGGACGTTGTTCGACGAGGTGGTGAGGCGCTTCGGTCCCCGGCCAACCCTGATCGAATGGGATACCGACATTCCGGCGCTTTCCGTGCTGCTCGACGAAGCGCGGCGCGCCGATAGTGCGATCCATTCCGCAGTCGCCCATGCCGCTCGCGCTGCATGACCTGCAGGCGGCCTTCGCCGCCCATATCGTCGAGGGCGATCGCGCCGATCTGATCGCGGCGGTCTCGGGCGATTCGATTTCCGCGGCGGCGCGGTTGCGAGTTTATCGCCATCATGTTTTTCACAGTCTCGCCGGCACGCTGTCTGCGACTTTCCCGACGGTGCAGGCGCTGGTCGGCGAGGAATTCTTCCGTGGCCTTGCCCGGGCTTTCGTTGCGGCCGCCCTGCCGTCGCAGCCGGTGCTGGCGGAATATGGCGCGAGCTTCTCCGCTTTCATCGACGGCTATACACCGGCTGTGGGACTGTCGTACCTGGCCGACATCGCCCGGCTCGATTGGGCGCTTAATGTGGCCTTCCATAGTCCGACCGAGCCGAGGCTCGCGGCTCGCGATCTCGCCACGATCCCGGCAGAGCAATTGCCCGCGAAGTCGGTGGCCCTGGCACCCGGCGCGGCCGTAATCCGCTCACGCTATCCCATCGACCGCATCTGGGCCGCCTCGCAGAACGGCACCCCGGACGAGACAGTCGAGCTAACGAGCGGTGAAGCTTGCCTGTTGGTGTTGCGTCACACAGACGACGCAGGCTTTGTCGCGCTGAGCGCGGGCGAGGCGGGCTTTCTGGAGGCGCTAGCAGCCGGGCGGTCGCTCGAAGACGCGGCGGTGGCCGCCTTGTCGGCCGAGCCCGCCTTCGATCTGTCGACCAGCTTCTCCCGGTTGCTGTCGTCGCAGGCGTTTGCTGCGGTGCAATAGGGAAGATTTCAAGGTCCTGTAACACGGCATATTTTGGGCTGATTCCCTGGCCCACCTTTTGCTGCGCTGCACGACAAGAATTGGCGCGGCACCATCAACGAACTTGCGGGGCGACCGTCCGTCCCTATACTCCGCGCGCCTTTTTGGAGGTCCGCCTTCCCCCGAGGCGGACGTGTAGTCGCTGGGAGTGGAGTTGCCGACGATGTCGATTACGTTGCCGCAGAATTACCGGCCGACGGACCGAGAGCCTTTCATGAACGCGATGCAGCAGGAGTACTTCCGTCAGAAGCTGCTGAAATGGAAAGGCGAACTGATCGAGGAATCGAACCAGACATTGCAGAACATGCAGGAAGAGAGCCTGGCGCAGCCCGATCTTGCCGATCGCGCCACGGCCGAGACCGACCGGTCGCTCGAATTGCGTACGCGCGATCGCTTCCGCAAGCTGATCTCCAAGATCGACTCGGCGCTGAAATCGATCGAGGAGGGCACCTACGGTTACTGCGAGGAGACCGGCGAGCCGATCTCGTTGAAGCGCCTGGAGGCCCGTCCGATCGCCACGCTGAGCGTCGAGGCGCAGGAGCGCCACGAGCGGCTCGAACGCACGCGGCGCGACGAAGCGACTAGCCTTCGTCGCCGCGCGCTGATGACGCGGCCTGAGCGGCCGCCGCCGGGCTTGCCGTCGCGCCAGACGATGGCGCCGTTGCACCAGACGATGTCGATCCCCTTTGCCGGCGAAATCGGCTTCTCGAAGGTCGCGGTGTCGATCACCGTCGTCGGATCAAACACGCAGATGTCGGCATAGTAGCCCGGCCGGATCTCTCCGCGCTTGGCGAGCTTGAAACGCTGCGCCGAGTAAGAGGTCATGCGGCGCACGGCGTCTTCCAAGGGGAAGAGCTTCAGCTCGCGCGAGTAGTGGCCGAGCACCCCGGGAAGGTGCCCCACAGGCGGGGATGTGGATGGGTGTCGAAGGGAATGCCGTCCGAGCCGATCATCGCGCCGGGATGGGCCATGGCGGCCTGCACGTCCTTTTCGTCCATCATGAAGTAGATCGCGCCGGCCGGCTGCAGGCGCTCGGCCGCCTCGCGCATCGAGCAGCCCATCTCCCGGGCGATCTCCTTGAGGTCTCGCCCGCTCATGCCAGGCACCGTGTCGGACCAGGTGATCAGCACCTTGTCGGCGCGCTCGAGCATGTCCGGGCGCAGGATGGTCGAGCCGGCAACATAGGGATAGACGTCGAAGGCGATCTGCTGCTGCTTCATCGCCTCGCTGAACTTGGGCAGGGTCTCCTTCATGCGGCCGAAGTTGGAGCGGCCCGAGCACTTGTGGTGCGAGACGATGATCTCGGCACCGGCGCGGCGGCCGATCTCGAAGGTCTCGTCCATCGCCTCGCAGGATGTGGTCGCCCTCGTCGCGCATGTGGGCGGTGTAGACGCCGCCCCATTTGCCGAGCGGCTTGGCGACCTCGGCCACCTCGTCGGTCGAGGCGGCGTTGGCGACGGCATAGAAAAGCCCGCTCGACATGCCGATGGCGCCTTGTTCCAGGCTCTGGTCGAGCAGCTCGCGCATCACCTTGATCTCGGCGGCCGTGGCCGTGCGGTACCAGATCGTCGCCCATGGCGTTCATGCGTAGCGTGCCGTGCCCGATCAGGAAAGCGCCGTTGATGGCCGGCTTGGCCGCATCGACCTTGCCGGCGAACTCGGCGAAGCTTTTCGAGACGTTCTGCTGCTTCTTCACGATCAGCGACAGGAAGTGGCCGATGTCGTTGCGCAGGTAGGGCGCGGCGGAGACGCCGCAATTGCCGCACACCACCGTGGTCACGCCCTGGCTGGCCTTCATCGCCATGGTCGGATTGTCGATCAGGGCGGTGTCGTCGTGTGTGTGCACGTCGATGAAGCCCGGCGCCACGACCTTGCCTGTAGCGTCGATCTCGTTGTCGCCGCGCAGCGTGCCCGGCGGCTCGACGGCGGCGATACGATCGCCCTTCAGCGCCACATCGGCTGCAAACAGCTTCTTGCCCGTTCCGTCGGCCACCTGGCCGTGGCGGATCACGGTGTCGTAGGTCGCCATGGACGTCCTCCCTAGGCTTCGTTGCGGCCGAGCCGCATGTCGGGATCGAACGGATAGAGCGGCCGCTTGATCTTGGTGTACTTGAAAAGCTTCAGGTCAGACGCCGTGCAGCCGTCGCCGTCGCACATCACGATGTGCTTGGCGATCGGCTCGAAGCCGGCGCGGAAATGCTGGCGCGACTTGATCAGGACGTACTTCTTGCGCCGCGGATCGATGCCGCAGTGGGTGAAGACGCCTAGGTCGAACGGCTCGGAGCGTCTCTCGGAGACCACGATCTGCATCTTGCCGGTGTCGAGCACGGCGGTGCGGCCCATGCGGATGGTGACACCGGTCGACATCGGTCCGGTGACCACGAACTGGCCGTCGGTGATCGCCTTCACCTTGCCCGTGACCTTGAGCGGCTTGCCCTTCAGCCCCATGGCCGGCATGTCGATCTTGCCGCCGAGCTGGAGGGTCACGTCGGCGCCGACGCCGGCCTTGATCATCTCGGCGACGCAGGCGGGATCGCATATCGGGCCGGCGACGGCGTCCTCGAGGCCCTGCTTCAGTGCTTCCTCAATGACGCTCATGACGTCCTGCGTGCCGCCCGAAGCGGTGTTGTCGCCGTGATCGGCCATGACTACCGGGCCGCCGTCGAGCGACTTGGCCCGCGCTACCTGGACCGACAGAGGCTCAGGATGGAACAGGAAACCTTCGCGCTTCGCCCAAGCCGTATCGAGGATCTTGTTCAGCAGCACTTCGCCTTCGGCGGTGCGCTTGTCGCAGACGATGACTGATGACAGGGCGAGGTGAGGGATGTCGGCCTGCGGGAAGCCACCGAATACCGAGGCATTCAGCACCTGTCCCGAATCCTCGGCGTGGTTGGCCATGTCCATCAGCGTCTTCATCGGCTCGCGCGAGGGCGTGTGGACCAGCGAGCTGCTCATGATCGGCCGGTTGCCCCACACCATCCTGGGCTCGACTTCGCCGGCCAGCATCCTGATCAGCGTGCGCCCGGCCCGACGGGCGGTGTCGGCGGTGTCGATGTGTGGATAAGTGCGATAGCCGGTGATGATGTTGGCGCCCCTGATCATGGCGTCGGTCATCTGGGTGTGGAAATCGAGCGCGACGGCGATCGGCACGTCGGGCGCGATCCTGCGGATGCGGTTGAGAAGCTCGCCTTCGCCGTCGTCGTATTCTTCCGCGACCATGGCGCCGTGCAAGGCCAGCAGGACGGCGTCGCAGCCCTTCTTGATCTCCTCGACGATCGCCGAGGTCATCTGTTCGTAGGCAGCCTTGGTGACCGGGCCGGAGGGATTGGCGGAGGCCGCCATCGGCACCGTGAACTCCGCGCCAGCCTTGCGCGCCACTTCGATGAAGCCGCCCAAAGAGGTGTTGGTACCTTCGGTCTCCTTGATCGCGACCGGCCCGCTCAGCGCGCTGGCGCGAGCGAAGGACTCGATGGGTGTGGGCAGGGGCGAGAACGTGTTCGTCTCGTGCATCATCATTGCGACTACGAACTTCCGCGCCACCCGAGCCTCCCCTAAACCCTTGAGCAATCTATAGAAATGACCCTAGCGTCAGCTTTGCGTGCTCTGCAGATCAGCTTCCCGCATTTCTTGTGCGTTGCAGAAAAGTCACACTATTTGCACGACACATCCGGAAGCTAACTCTGTGTATTTCCGCACATTTTTCCGTCTTGCATTCCCTTCGCAGGTGCACCATTCTTAGTGGGCAGCAAACGCCACCTCGGTGGCCTCTTTGTTTGCTGTATGCCCGTCTTGGGCGTTTCCTCCCTAAACTCGGGCCGTGCTTGTCACGGCCCCTTTTTTTGGCCCTTCAACGGCGCCTATTCGGCCGCCAGAGGCCGTGGCAGCAGGGTTTCCAGGGCGGCCTGGGCAAGTTCCTCGAGCAGGCCTGTCATCAGCGCCTGGGTGGCGGCGAAGCCCGCCAGCTTCTCGTGCCTTGCCTCGTCCATGTAGAGCGCGCGGTTGAGCTCGATCTGCAGCGTGTGCCGGCCGAGGCTGGGCCGGCCGTAGCGCTGGGTGGTGAAGCCGCCGGCATAAGGCTGGTTGCGCCGAACCCGCAGGCCGCGTGCGACAAGCCACCGCTCGGCGCAATCGATCAGGCCCGCCGCGCAAGCCTCGCCGTGATTGTCGCCCAGCACGACATCGATGCGCTGGTCGCGCTCGCGCGGCCCGATGCCCGAGGCGGAAGAGGGCATGGAATGCGCATCGACCAGCAGCGCGCCGCCAAACAGGCTGTAGGTCTGCTCGACCAGCATCGACAGCGCCACATGATAAGGCCGCCAGCAGCTCTCGAGACGATGCTCGATTTCATCAGCCGGCACGCGGCCGCGATAGATCGCTTCGCCGCTGGCCGCCACGCGCGGGATCATGCCGAGGCCGGCCGCGACGCGCGTCGTGCGGTGGTTCAGCGGCCGCGGCAAGGGCCCCTCGAACATGCCGGGATCGAGCTCGTAGGGCTCGCGGTTGGCGTCGACATAGGAGCGCGGGAAGCGGGCGGCGATCAGCGGCATGCCAAGCCGGGGCGCCGCCCCGAACAGCTCATCGACGAAGGCATCTTCGGCCCGCCGCAGCGCCGCCAGCGGCACCGCCGTCTGGGCCAGGAACTCCGACGGATAAGACGCACCACTATGGGGCGAGGCCACGACCATCGGCGCGGTCTGGCGCTCTGGCAGCAGGCACTCCAGGGCCTGGTGGTCGGTCGAAAGCAGCGGCAAAGTCATCCCAGCCTCATAGCGTGCGACCCGATACACGTCACGCGCCCGACTTGCCAAGTTTCGGACGCCGATGTAGACGACCGCACTTCTGGCGATGGGCGCGTAGCTCAGCGGGAGAGCACTACCTTGACATGGTAGGGGTCACAGGTTCAATCCCTGTCGCGCCCACCATCGCCCGAACCCCAATCCCTTGAGCTCCGATTTCTTTTCTCTCTATTCACACGAGTTCGTGCGCGTGGCCTGCTGCGTGCCGCGCACCCGCGTTGCCGACGCGGACTACAATCTTGGCGAGACGCTGAAGCTCGCCGCCCAGGGCGACAAGGCCAAGGCCGCGGTCATGGTCTTTCCCGAGCTGGGGCTCTCGTCCTACGCCATTGAGGATCTGCTGCTGCAGGACGCGCTGCTCGACCAGGTCGAGCGCTCGGTCGCCAAGGTGGTCGAGGCGTCGAAAAAGCTCTTCCCCGTCCTGATCGTCGGCGCGCCGCTCAGGGTCGCCGGCCGTCTCTACAACAGCGCGATCGTCGTCCATCGCGGCGCGATCCTGGGTGTGGTGCCCAAGACCTACCTGCCGAACTACCGGGAATTCTACGAGAAGCGCCATTTCGTGTCGGGCGCCAACGTGATCGAACATGAGATCGTGCTGGCGGGCCAAACGGTGCCGTTCGGCACCGACCTGCTGTTTCGCTCGCGCGGCTCTGTGCCGCTCACCTTCCATGTCGAGATCTGCGAAGACATCTGGGTGCCCGTGCCGCCTTCAAGCCACGCCGCCTTGGCTGGCGCCGAACTGCTGGTCAACCTGTCGGCGAGCAACATCACTATCGGCAAGGCCGAGGCGCGCCGCCTGCTGTGCGGTAGCCAGTCGATGCGATCGATCGCGGCCTACGCCTATTCCGCGTCGGGCCCGGGTGAATCGACGACGGACCTCGCCTGGGACGGCCATGCCGCGATCTACGAGTTGGGCGATTCGCTCGTCGAGTCGTCGCGCTTCGAGAAGGAGTTGACCCTGGTGCGGGCCGACGTCGATCTCGGCCGCATCCGTCAGGAGCGCCTACGCAACAACGGCTTCGCCGAGGGCGCGCTCTTCGAGAAAGATCGTGTCGCCCGCTTTCGCAAGATCGCCTTCGCGCTCGATGCGCCCAGGGCGACCGTCAAGCTCGAGCGCGCCATCGAGCGCTTCCCTTACGTGCCGTCCGATCCCGCCAAGCTGCGCGACAACTGCTACGAGGCCTACAACATCCAGGTCCAGGGCCTGGCGCAGCGCCTGCAGTCGAGCCGCGTGCAGAAGGCGGTCATCGGCGTGTCGGGCGGCCTCGATTCGACGCAGGCGCTGCTCGTCTGCTGCCGCGCCATGGACCAGCTCGGTCAGGACCGCAAGAACATCCTCGCCTACACGCTGCCAGGCTTCGGCACCTCCGACAAAACCTACAAGAATGCCTGGCGCCTGATGCGCGAGCTCGGCGTCACGGCGGGCGAGATCGACATCAAGCCGGCGGCCAAGCAGATGCTGACCGACATCGGCCACCCCTTCGGCAAGGGCAAGAAAGTCTACGATGTCACCTTCGAGAATGTGCAGGCAGGCCTGCGCACCGACTTCCTGTTCCGCCTCGCCAACCAGCATGGCGGCATGGTGGTCGGCACCGGCGATCTCTCCGAGCTCGGGCTCGGCTGGTGCACCTACGGCGTTGGCGATCACATGTCGCACTACAATCCCAACGGCTCGGTTTCCAAGACGCTGATCCAGCACCTGATCCGTTTCGTCGCCGCGTCCGGCGACGTCGACAAGAAAACCGCCGCGACGTTGCACGACATCCTCGACACCGAGATCTCGCCCGAGCTCATCCCTGCCGGCGCGGGTGGCGCGGTGCAATCGACCGAGCAGTCGGTCGGGCCTTACGCCTTGCAGGATTTCAACCTGTTCTATCTCACTCGGCTCGGCTACCGGCCGTCGAAGATCGCCTTCCTGGCCTGGAACGCCTGGCACGATGTGAAAAAGGGCGCATGGCCCGCCAACATGCCGGTCGGCAGCGAGCGCGCCTACACGCTGAAGGAGATCCGCCACTGGTTGGCACTTTTCCTGCGGCGCTTCTTCGCCAACCAGTTCAAACGCTCGGCGCTGCCCAACGGACCGAAGATTTCGTCTGGTGGTTCGCTGTCCCCCGCGGCGACTGGCGCGCGCCGTCCGACGGCAGCCCCGATCTGTGGTTGGCCGAACTCGCCCAGAACGTTCCGGAGCGGTAGAGTCGCAGCCTCGCGTAGGGAGAACGGGCGATGCCGCTGAAGATGAAGAAGACGGTGCAGCAGATGGTCGACGAGGCCAACGGCCAGATCGAGACCGTGAGCGTTGCCGATGCGATCAAGCTGGTGGGCAAGCCGGGGGTGACGTTCATCGATATCCGCGATCCGCGCGAGCTGTGGCGCGACGGCACGATCCCCGGCGCCATCAACGTCACGCGCGGCATGCTGGAGATGTGGATCGACCCCGAGAGCCCCTACGCCAAGGAGTATTTCCAGACCGGCAACAAGTTCGTGTTCTTCTGCGCCGGCGCCTGGCGCTCCGCCCTGGCGACCAAGACGGCGCAGGACATGGGCCTCACCCCGGTCGCCCATCTCGAAGGCGGGCTCGGCGCCTGGAAGAAGGCGGGCGGACCCGGTCAAAAGGTCGAGCCCAAGAAATAGCGATGGCTCCTCCCGATACCGCCGTTGCACTGGTGCCGCAACCGACCGTCGGCGACTTTCCCGAATTCGTCTCGATCCCGATCAGGATTGCGCAGCATGCCAAGGCATTTCCCGGCAAGCGCGCGGTGGTGTGTGGGGACAAGACGCGCAGCTGGGCGGAGTTCGACCAGCGGGTCAACAAGGTTGCCCGCACGCTTGCCGGCATGGGCGTAGGCAAGGGCGACAAGATCGCCATCCTCGCGGCCAACTCGGTGGAGTATCTGGAAACCTTCATGGGCGGGCTGCGTGCCGGCGCCTGCGTCGTGCCGCTCTCGACCATGGCCGCGGCCGATGCGCTCGAGAAGATGCTCGACGACTGCGATGCCAAGGTGCTGTTCCTGTCGGACCAGTATCGCGGCGTGGTCGAGCCGTACGAAGAGCAGGCTCGGCAAGCTGATCGAGGGCGGCCGCATCGCCTACGATTTCAAGCGCGACGGTTGGCGGGACTTCGAGGCGTGGTTGGTGCCCGCGAGCGACGCACCGTTCGAGATGCCGATCGCCGAGCTCGACGACTTCAACATCATCTACAGCTCGGGCACGACCGGCCTGCCCAAGGGTATCCTGCACAGCCACGTCATGCGCGATCTCCTGGCCGTGCGCCTCACAGCCTTCGACTACGGCCCCGACTCGATCTCGCTCGCCTCGACGCCGCTTTATTCCAACACCACTCTGGTCGCCGTGCTGGCGACTCTCGGCGTCGGCGGCACGACCATTCTCATGCCGAAGTCCGATGTGGTGAAGTTCCTGGAGATCGCCCAGCGCGAGCGCGTCACCCACGCCATGCTGGTGCCGGTGCAATACCAGCGCATCCTGGCGCATCCGGATTTCGACAAATATGACCTCTCATCCTTCAAGGCCAAACTCTCGACCAGTGCGCCCTTGCGCGCTCACATCAAGGCGGATTGCCTCGAAGCGCTGGCCGGGCCGCCTGATCGAGATCTACGGCCTGACCGAGGGCGGCGGGTCCTGCACGCTTGAGGCCAACCTCTTTCCCGACAAGCTGCACACCGTGGGCAAGCCGGGCCTCGGCAGCGAGATCGTAGTCTTGGACGAGCGGGGCGAGGTGCTACCGCAAGGCGAGGTGGGCGAGCTGGCCGGCCGCGCGCAGATCATGATGAAGGGCTACTACAAGCAGGACGACAAGACGCGCGACCTCTTCTGGTACGACAAGGACGGCCGGCTGTTCTTCAAGTCGGGCGACATGGGCAGGATCGACGAAGATGGCTTCGTCGTGCTGCTCGATCGGAAGAAGGACATGATCATCTCCGGTGGCTTCAACGTCTATGCGGCTGATATCGAGGTCTTGCTGCTGAAGCACGCGGACATCGTGGACGTAGCCGTGATCGGCATCCCGAGCGAGCAGTGGGGCGAGTCGCCGATGGCGCTGTGCGTTCGGCGCGAGGGCACCAAGGTGACTGAGGCCGAGGTCATGGACTGGGCCAACGGCCAGCTCAGCAAGACCCAGCGGCTGGTCACGGTGGAATTCCGCAAGTCCTTGCCGCGCAGCACCATCGGCAAGATCATGAAGCGCGAGCTGCGCGAGCCCTACTGGGCCGGCCGCAGCGCCAGGATTTGAGGCCGACCATGACCGAACCGACACTTCGCTCAGCGCATCTCTTCACGCTCGCGCTCGAAGTCGATCCCAACTTCACCGACGTAGGCGAGACGCCGTACGGCCGCCGCCGCATCGGTACCGTCACGGGCGGTCATTTCGAGGGCGAGGAGCTCAAAGGCACGGTGCTGCCGGCGCCAGCCGGCGACTGGCTGCTGCAGCGACGCGACGGCATCCTGATGCTGAATGTGCGTCTGACGCTCAAGACCGACGACGGCCATCTGATCTACATGCGCTACGAAGGCATGCGGCACGGCCCGGCCTGGGTGATCGAGGCGCTCAACAAGGGCGAGAAGGTCGATCCGAACCAATACTACTTCCGCACCACGCCGTGGTTCGAGACGGCGTCGGAGAAGTACCGGTTCCTGAACCGCATCGTCTGCGTCGCCACCGGACGGCGCGAGCCGACCGGACCGGTCTACGAGGTCTTCCACATCCTTTAGGCCAAACTACGTGTTTCACGTACGGCACTACGTGGATCACGTGATTTTTCGGGCTACGCGTGAGGACAATCGTTTGAAATCAAGGACCTGACCCCAAGGGGGTGGGCGGAAAAATGGAAAAAGGGACCTAAAACCCTTGTGCCATCGGCATCAGACGTTTTCCACGCGCTGGAAAAACGCCGGAAATCTTGGTCTAGCCGGCGATCCTGGCCAGCACCGGCAGGATGTAGTCGCGGAACTTGGCCGGGTTCTCGCTCATCGGGAAGTGGCCGACTTCCTTCATGACCTGCACCTCGACGCCGGGGATCTGCTTGGCCGTGCGCAGCGTATCCTCGGGCGTGCAGGAGAAGTCGTACTCGCCGGTCAGCAGATAGAGCGGGCAGGTCTTGGTGTCGATCTTCTTCACCTTCTCGCGCAGGTCGCCGTCGACGCGATAGAAATAGAGATCGCCTTTGAACACGCCGGGGCCGCCCTGCATGTACATCCAGAGCGTCTCGTGCCGGTTGACCGACGGACTGTGCGGCGCGATCAGGCCCGAGACCAGGGCGGCGCACACTTCGCCGCCATGCACGTCGGGTCGATGCAGCCACGAAGTGTCGTACCAGGGTTGCTGGAAGTCGGCGGCCTCCAGGGCGATCAGGGCGCGAAACTCCTCGGCGTGCTCGATCGCCAGGTTGAGCACGATGCGACCGCCGATCGAGCAGCCCATGACGACGGGCCGGTCGAGCTCCATGGCCCGGCAGAAGGCGCGGATGGCCGCGGTGTAGGACTGGGTGGTCAGGCGGTATTCGCCGCGCTCCCAGCCGTCGGGCGGCGTCGACTTGCCATGCCACGGCATGTCGAAGGCCAGCACGCGGAAGCGCTTCGTGACGTCGGGATCGGTCAGCAGGTGACGGTACTGGCGGTTGTCGGCGCCGGCCGTGTGCAGGCACACCAGCGGAATGCCCTCTCCGGCCTCTTCGAAATAGAGGCGATGGGCGATGCCGTCGATGTCCGTGCGCAGGTAGCGGCCGACCATGGGTTCGAGTTGGGGCGCCATATCAGGCCTCTTTCCGCGGCAGGGCCAGCAGATCCTTGAAGTACTGCAGGTTCTGCAGGAAGGGCCGCAGGTCACCGTCGATCGATGCGACGCCGCGCTTGGCGAGCGCGAAGAGATCATGCCAGCCCGGCTCGGGGATCGGCTTCCAGTAGCCGGTCCAGGCCTCCTCGGAGGCGCGCACGGCAAACGCCGTCGACCGCATCAAGCCTGCGCTGCGCTCGAACGCCGACAGCGCGCCGTCGCGAATGGACAGAAAGAACGGTTCATTGCCGATATCGACCCGGCATTCGACGCTGAGCCAGCGACCACGGCGAAGCAGGTCGGTATCGGCAGAGAGCAGATGGGAAAGACGGGCGAAGCGATCGGCTGCAGTCATTCCTGCAGAATGTACTCGACCGTCGAGCCGTCGAAAGCGGCGAATGTGCCTTTCACCCAACGATTATGGTCGTCGAACCACAGATCCATGTGCAGGTCGCCGCTGTAGGAATAGCGCATGGCTTCGATGCTGCCCTTGGAGGTCCGCACCAGCTCGCGAGGGCCCGGCACGACCTTCACATGGGCGGGAATGCCGTACTGGGTGTTGAGCAGGGTCGTCTGCTTGACCTGCCGGAAGTTCCATTGGCTGGTCGGCATCGTGCTGGCGGGCAGCGTCTCGCGGCTGACATCGGGCGCCTGGAACCCGTCATAGGCGGCCGACGCGACGGGCCCGGTGTTGGTGTGCTCGACCTTCAAGTTGGCGCCGACGCGTTGAGCGGAGACACTGAACCTGCGGCCATTGTCCTCCGTCGTGGATTGCAAGGACTGCAGCTGGTCCCCGACCCAGACTTCGTTGGAGTGATGGACGTAGCGGTACGCCGCGACGCCCAGCGCCTTCACCGTGATGTCGACGTCGACCGTCACGATCCGGGCGTCGCCCTTCTGTTGGAAGTTGATGACATGCCGTCCGATATTCTCGCCGTTGCGGAAGACCGCGAAGGTGACCACGGGCGGGTAGGAGGCGTCCTGGGCGACAGCTGGGGAGCCCATTCCGAGCAACGCGACCGACAGGGCGAGCCACCTCGACATTCGCCGGTTCCCTTCAACTCTTCCGCGGAAGCCCGGCGCCATCAGACGACCCGCTCGGCCCGCAACTTCTGGATAACGGCGGGTTCGTAGCCGAGTTCCTGAAGGATCTGGTCGGTATGCTCGCCGAGCTTGGGCGCGCGGCGGCGGATGGTGAGCGGCGTGCGCGACAGCTTCACCGGCTCCTTGAGCACCGGCACCGGCTTGGCGGCGCCGGGAAAGTCCATGGCCTGGAAGAAGCCAGCCTCCTGGACATGGCGATCGTCGAGGGCCTGCTGCGGCGTGTAGATCGCGCCGGCCGGAATGCGGTTAGCCTCGAGCGCTTCCAGCGCCTCGGCCACGGTGCGGCTGTCGCACCACTTCTGCATGATCGCCGACAGCGCCTCGCCGTTGTCGCCGCGCGCCAGGTCGTCCTTGAAGCGCGGATCGGCGGCGAGATCCGCGTTGCCCATCAGGCGACACCAGCGCACGAACAGCGGCTGGCCGATGGTCATGGCGTAGATCCAGCCATCCTTGCACTTGAAGGTATCGGATGGCCCGGCGGTGAAGCCGCGGTTGAGCGTGGCGACGCGATCGAGGCTGAGCATCGCCTGCTCGATCAGATGGCTGTTGGTGATGTTGATCGCCGTGCGCAGCAACGCCGTTTCGACCTTCTGGCCCTTGCCGCTCTTGGCGCGGTCCATCAGGGCCGCCAAGACGCCCACAGTGCTGAGCAGCGCCGAGCCGAAATCGACATAGGGCGCGTTGGCCCGGGTCGGCACTTTGCCGTCGCCGGACAGGTGCATCGCGCCCGACATGGCTTGGCCGATCGTGTCGAAGCCGACGCGGGTGGCGTAGGGGCCTTCCGACCCGAAGGTCGAGTTGGTGGCGAGGATGATGCGCGGGTTGATCGCCGAGATGGTTTCGTAGTCGATGCCCATCTTCTTGAGATCTTCATAGGGCAGGTTGGCGATCACCACGTCGGAAACGGCGACCAGCTTCTTCACGATCTCGCGGCCGGCGGGCTTCACCGGGTTGAGCGTGAGGCCCAACTTGTTGCGACCGATCTGGAGGAACATGGCGCCTTCGCCGCCCTCGGTGACCGGCGTCACCCAGCGATCCTCGCTGCCGTCCAGCTTCTCGATGCGGATCACCTCGGCGCCGAGGTCGCCCAGCATGGTGCCGCAGAAGGGGCCGGCGATGTACCGGCCAAAATCGAGAACGCGTATTCCTTCCAGGACGCCCGGCATCATGCTCTCGCTTGAAGACGATCAGTCGAAGAAAGTGTTGGGTTTCAGGAAGACGGCCAGTACCAGGCAGCCTTCGTCGGTCCAGGCCTCATGGCGGCTGCCGGCACGGCGCCAGACATACTGGCCGCCCTTGCAGACGCCGGCATGGTCGGCCAACGAGCCGGAGATCACATAGGTCTGCTCGATCTCGACATGCTCGTGCCGCGGCAGGCGCGCGCCCGGCGCCCAGCGCATCAGCTGGGTCGACATGCCGGTCGCCTTGTTCTCCATCAGCATCTTGCTCTCGATCCCGGGAAAGCGCGTCTGCGTCCACGGGAGCTTGTCGACGTCGACATAGGTCGAATCGGCAAGCATGGTTTCGGCGTTCATGCTGCAGCCCTCTGGGAGGCGCGTTGCTTGGCGGCCTTCAGCGTGCCGCCGCGCATCACATGGCCGGGCAGGGGCCGGCCGACGACCTCTTCGGCGATCTTGGCGACCTCTATCAGCCTGTCGACGTCGAGGCCGGTCTCCACACCCATCTCTTCGCACATGAAGGCGAAGTCCTCGGTGCAGATGTTGCCGACCGCGCCGTCGGTGGCGGCGAACGGGCAGCCGCCCAGGCCGGCGATCGAGGAGTCGAACTTGGTGACGCCGAGCCGGAGCCCCGCATAGGCCGCCGCCATGCCGGTGCCGCGCGTGTCGTGCAGGTGCAGAGAGATTTCGAGCTCGGGCCACTTGTTGCGAATGGCGCCGATCAGGCGCTCGACCGATTGCGGCGTCGCCCAGCCCATGGCGTCGGTGAGCTTGATGCCTTTCAGCTTGAAGCCTGCCAGTTCGGCCTCGTCGAGCGCGAGCTGCACGCGCTCAAGGATCAGCCCGGTCGTGAGCTCGCCTTCATAGTTGCAGCCGAAGGCGCCCAGGATGATGCCCCATTCAACCGGCATGCCACGGTCCTTGAAGGTCTTGAGCGACATGCGCTGCTCGATCATGGCGTCAGCCACGCTCTTGCCGATGTTCTTGCGCGAGAAGGTGTCCGAGGCGGTGACCCGCACGCCGCCATCGACATGTAAGGGGCCGCGCAAGGCGCGCTCGAGGCCCTGCTGGTTGAGCCACAGGGCGCTGTACTGGATGCCGGGCTTCTGGCGGATCTTCGACGCCACTTCCTCGGCGTCGGCCATGGTCGGCACGCGTTTCGGGTTCACATACGATACGCAGGCGATCCGCTTCAGCCCGGTGTCCGCCAGCGCCTCGATCAGGCGCACCTTCTCGGCCACCGGGATCGTCTTCTTCTCGGACTGGAAGCCCTCGCGAGGGCCTTCCTCGTCGATGGTCACGCGCTTGGGCAGGTCGGACATCGGCGGAACTCCTTGGGCGATCAGGTTTCTTCCTCCTGGAACGCCTGTTCGCGGGCTTTCTTGATGCCCGGAAGCGCCATGAGGACGAGCAGGATGGCCGTGGTGATCAACAGGCCGAGGCTGATCGGCCTTTGGATGAACACCATGGGATCGCCACGCGAGAGCAGCATGGCGCGCCGGAAATACTCCTCCATCTGCGGCCCCAGGACCAGCCCCAGCAGGAACGGCGCGCCCTCGCAGCCGAGGCGGACGAAGATGTAGCCCAGCACGCCGAATATCGCGACCTGCTCGACATGGAAGATGCTGTTCTGCAGGCTGTAGGCGCCGATGGCGCAGAACAGCAGGATCGCGGGAGACAGAAAGCGGTAGGGAACGGTGAGCAGTTTGATCCACATGCCGATCATCGGCAGATTGATCACGACCAGCATCAAGTTGCCGACCCACATCGAGGCGATCATGCCCCAGAACAGGCTTGGATTCTTGGTCATGACCTCGGGCCCCGGCTGGATGCCCTGGATGATCATGGCGCCCACCATCAACGCCATGACGGCGTTGGACGGGATGCCGAGGGTCAGCATGGGGATGAACGAGGTCTGCGCCGCCGCGTTGTTGGCCGATTCAGGCGCCGCGACTCCTTCCACCGCGCCCTTGCCGAAATCGCTCGGGCGTCCTGGAGATCTTCTTTTCTAGCGTGTAGGCCGAAAAGGCGCCGAGCGTCGGACCGCCGCCCGGCAGCACGCCCAAAATGGAGCCGAGTGCCGTGCCGCGGATGACGGCCGGCCAGGCGCGCCTGGCTTCCTCGCGGGTGGGCCACAGCGACGTCACCTTGATCGCGCCGGACCTCGACATCTTGCGCTCGAGATTGACGACGATCTCGGCGATGCCGAACAGGCCCATGGCGATCGGCGCGAAGTCGATGCCGTCGCTGAGCTCGGGAATGTCGAAGGTGAAGCGCTGGGCGCCGGTGTTGACGTCGGTGCCGACCAGGCCGAACAGCAGGCCAAGGAACACCATCGCAATCGCCTTCAGCACCGAGCCGCTGGCCAGCACGACGGCGGCCACCAGACCAAGGGCCATCAGCGAGCAATAGTCGGAGGGCCCGAACTTCTGCGCCATCTGCGTCAGCGGTTCGGCGAACAACACGATGATGAGCGTGCCCACCGTACCGGCGAAGAACGAGCCCAGCGCGGAGATCGTGAGCGCCGCGCCGGCGCGGCCCTGGCGGGCCATCTGGTAGCCGTCGATGCAGGTCACGACCGAAGAGGCTTCGCCCGGCAGGTTGACCAGGATCGAGGTGGTCGAGCCGCCGTACTGCGCGCCGTAGTAGATGCCGGCCAGCATGATCAGCGAGGCGGTCGGCGGCAGGTGGAAGGTGATCGGCAGCAGCATGGCGATGGTTGCCACCGGACCGATGCCGGGCAGCACGCCGATCAGCGTGCCGACCATGCAGCCGACGAGCGCGTAGAACAGGTTCTGGAACGAGAGGGCTACCCCCATTCCGAGGACGAGATTGTGAAGGAGATCCATCTTACCAGACCCCTTCGATGATCGAGATGTTCATGCTGAGGCCGACCTTGAAGACGATAATGCACATGATCGTCAGCACGATGATGTTGACGACGACTTCCCACAGCTTGAACTCGTCGCCGCCCAAGGAGGCGAGGAGAACCAGCGCGACCAGGGCGGGAAACATGCCGGTCGTCTCGAGCAGCAGCGCGAAGGCCACGAGGCCGATCGTCACCATGGTGATCGGCCGCCATTTTGGCGGCTCGACGAGGTCGATCTTTTCTCTCGCCGAGGCGTGCAATCCGCGAGACATGTTCACCAGAACGCAGATCAGCAACAGAGCGAACACGCCGACGATGGCGATCAGCAGCAGCCAATCGGTTCCCAGCTGGGCCAGAGACACCGGCAGGGGCAGGACGAGGCGGATGGCCGCGATCAGCGCGAGGGCCGCCACGCCCACCGGCGCCCAGATCGTTTCCTTTTCGCGCGTCTTGGCGTTTGCATAGAGCGGCACCAGGCAGATGCAGGTGCCGAGGACCATCATGATTTCGGCCAGCATGTGGGGCACATACCCCGGCCCCATGCGCACCGACGTGCCGAGCGCAAGGTGGCGCCCGAGCCACAATGCGGTCAGTCCGAAGGCGATGAACATCACCCCGGACAAGAAGTCCTTGCTTAGGAATCGCCTCAACGATGCCTCCCCGACGCGTACGCTTGTCTCTCAGATATTGGGTTCGAATCTCCGAACCGGCCCCAACCCCTAGATAAACACGATTCGCACGCTGCGCAAAGGCACCAAGTTCACGCCCGCAGGGCAATGCGGACCGCGATGGCGCACAGGCAGAGCGCGAATGACCGCCGCAATAGCACGACCGGCGCTCGAACTCGACCAGCGCGCCGCCATGGGCGCGACAAAGAGCGCGGGCAATGACAGCGCCGCCACGCAAAACATCGCCACGTCGCCAACCGAATCCGCTGGCCGTCCGGGCGTGTGCCAGCCCATCGCCAGGAACGCGATGGTGGCCGGCAGGGAGACGAGCAGATTGAACAGGGCGCCCGCGCCGATCGCGCGCCGGATCGGGAACGAAAACAGCGACAGGACTGGCGTGCTCAACGTTCCGCCGCCGATGCCCAGTGCCGCGGCCAGGGCGCCGACCAGTGTCGGGGGCAGCTGTGCAGCGGGACCTGTCAGCGGATGGCGGCTGAGCACCACATGGTCCCCCAAGGCCATCTTGAGGCCGAGGCCGGCGGCGCTGGCGGCAAAGAGGACGGTCAACACCTTCGCAGGTGCGAACGGCGCCAAAGCCAGACCAAGCGCCGTGCCTACGATCAGCGCCGGCAGCCACTCCTTCACCAGCGTGCGATCGATCGTGCCGGCGCGCCAGTGGGCGGAGGCCGCGGTAAGCGAGGCGATCAGCATGCAAGTTTGTGACGTGCCCACGGCGAGCGGCACGACAACGTCGGCCGGCACGCCCGTGGCATCGAACACTTCGAGCAAGACCGGAAGGGCGAGGATGCCGCCGCCGACACCCAGCAGCCCGGCCAGCAGGCCGATGACAATGCCTGTCGCGAGAAGGACGACCCACACCGTGACGGGATAAATCGACAGCAGATCGGCCACGCGGACTCCCGCCGACGCTTATTGCATGGCCTTGAACGGGCGAGCAAACTCGGCCCAATGTGAACGCTCGTTCAGGGGCTTCGGTGGCAAGAAGAGGCGCGGACTACATCGGCACCATGGAGGTGCAGGAGAAGCATCGTTTCGACGAGCTGCGACTTGCGCACTTCATGTCGGACAAGGTCGCGGGCTTCACCGCGCCGATCCGCGTCGAGCAATTCAAGGGCGGACAATCCAATCCGACCTATCGCCTGACCGACGCTGCCGGTCGTCGCTACGTGCTGCGGCGCAAGCCGCCGGGCAAGCTGCTGCCATCGGCCCATGCGGTTGACCGGGAATTTCGCGTTATTTCCGCGTTGAATAAGACCGACGTGCCGACGCCGCGCGCCTATGCGCTGTGCGAGGACGACAGCGTGGTCGGCACCGCATTCTACATCATGGAGTATTGCGACGGCCGCGTGCTGTGGGATCCGCTGCTGCCGGAGGTGCCGAAGGAGGGGCGGCTGGCGATCTACCGAGCGAAGTTCGAGACGCTCGCCAAGCTGCACGCGCGTCGACTACGTGACGCTCGGCCTCGCCGATTTCGGCCGCCCCGGCAGCTACGTGGCGCGCCAGATCTCGCGCTGGGGCAAGCAGTACAAGGCGTCGGAGACCGAAACCATCGAGGCCATGGACAAGCTGCTCGACTGGCTGCCGGCGCACCTGCCGGTGAACGACGAGACCGTGCTGGTCCATGGCGACTACCGGCTCGACAACATGGTCTATCATTCGAGCAAGCCGCGCGTGCTCGGCATCATCGACTGGGAGATCTCCACGCTCGGCGATCCGCTGGCCGAGCTTTCCTATCTCTGCATGCTGTGGCGCACGCCGATGGACTGGGGCGGGCTGCTGGGGCATGACCTCGCAGCGCTTGGCCTGCCCACCGAGCAGGACATGGTCGCCTACTACTGCAGTCTCGCCAAACGTGCCGTGCCCGCCTCGGCACTGTGGGAATTCTATATGGCTTACAATCTCTTTCGCGTGTCGTGCATCCGTCAGGGCGTCTATGCCCGCGCGCTCGACGGCACGGCGTCGAATATGCGCGCGGCCGAATCCGGCAAGCTGGTCCGTCCCGCCGCCGAGCTGGGCTGGCGCCTGGTCGAGGGCATCGCCGGAGCAGCGCGATGAGCAAGCGCAAGACGACGGCTCGCCCTGTCGCTCCGCCGCCCGCCGAGCGCGACGGACGTCCGCCCGCCGAGCGCGAAGCGCGCCAGCCTGTCGAGGCGATCCGTGCCGCCGCCTTCGCCCAGTTCGCCGAGCGCGGCTATCCGGTGGTGACGGTGCGCGACATCATGAAGGCCTGCGGGCTGACGCAGGGCGCGCTTTACAACCACTTCAAGTCGAAGGACGAGCTGCTGCACGACATCATCGCCTCGACGCAGGCCGAGCTCGAGCGGATCTGCCAGCAGGCGGTGGCGGCGGCGGGCGACGATCCGCGCGCCAAGCTCGCGGCCTTCGTGCGCGTCTATGTCGTGCGCCATTGCCGCCTGCGCGTCGAGGCGCTGGTCGCCAATCGCGAGATCGGCTGGCTCGACAGTGAACGCGTGACCGACATTCGCCGCAGCCGCCGCGCCATCCGTGACATCCTGGTCGGCGTGCTGGTGCAGGGCGTCGAGAGGGGCGTGTTCGATCCGCCTCAGGTCGACGGCCGGCGCGACCTCAAGGCGCTGGCGATGGCGTTGCTCGACCAGTGCACCCATATCTCCATGTGGTACGGTCCCGGCGGACGGCTGGGCGAGGAGCAGATGGCGCGGCTCTATGCCGAGATGGCATTGCGCTCGGCCGGCGCCAAGCCGAACTGAGCCACAGGAGAATATCCAGGTATGTTGGTCCGCGTCGCGGCCGCCGTCATCGTTGCCTTGCTCGTCGGCGGCTGCACGCCCGACGAGGCGCCGCCGCCGCCGAGTCGCCGCAGACCCAGCTCGCGGCGGTGCCGCTTCCGGCAAATGGCGTCATTCCGGCCAATCGCTGGCACGCCTTGCTGGTGGCCGGCGACAACAGCAGCCCCGCTTTCGCCAATGGCGTCGACACGCTGCATGATCGCCTGGCTGCGCTCGGCATCAAGGACATCAGATTGCTGTTCGCCGGCGATGCGGCGCGCCTGTCGTCGTCGACCAACGTCCGCAATGTGCTCGGCACGCTGCGGCGGCGAGGCCTGCCTGGTTTTCGTCACCAGCCATGGCGAGGAACGCGGCTTCTTCCTGCGGCCCGATGACCGCCTGATTCAGCCCGGCCGCGTTCGAGCGGGCGCTGACCGCGGGCTGCGGCGCGGTGCCGACCGTCGTGGTCGTGTCGGCCTGCCACAGCGGCACGTTCATCAACGACCAGACCAGGAAGCCGAACCGCATCATCATGACGGCGGCCGCGGCCGACCGCACGAGCTTCGGCTGCGGCGCCGACGATGACTACACGTATTACGACCAATGCTTCCTGCAAACGCTCGACGGCGCCGCCACCACCTGGCGTGAGCTGGCCCTCGGCACGCGTTCCTGCGTGGACACGCTCGAGCGACGGCTCGGCGTGCGCGACCAGTCGCGGCCGCAGCTCTTCGTCGGCGCGGCCATCGCCAACCTCCGGATACCGGGTCGCTAAGGGCGCGTGTGAACGCGCCTAGCCAATCACCGCGACGAAGTCGCAGGTGACGTGGTTGGGTGCGTTGGCGGGCAGCGTCAGCGTATGACGCGCTGGCCGCGAGTCGGCGTTGGGAAACATCTGCGGTCCAGGGGCCGTTCAGCATCTTGCGGCCGACCGCCGGGTCCTTGACCCAGAAATTGACCTTGATGACGTCGTCGACCGTGCCGCCGGCGGCTTCGACGCCCGCCTTGATATGCTTGAAGATGTTGGCGATCTGCGCCTCGGCATCGGGCGGCATGGTGTGGGTCTCCGGGATCGCGGCCGCTGATGATGCTCGACATCAGGATGTTGCCCTTCATGCTGGCGTTGGGGATCGGGTTCTCGTGCTTGAAACCCGGCCACATGATGCTCTTGCGTTTTGCCATCGCTTGTCTCTCCTTTACTTGTTCACGCGGGCGCTCAGCAGTTCGCCGAACACCTCGAACCGGTCGCCGTTGAAGCGCTGGAGCAGCATCTCCTCCATCGGCTGGTAGTCGGTCGGGCTGGTGGTCATGTTGATGCCCTTGAGCAGCATGGCCGGGTGGAAGTCTTTTAGGTTGGCGGCCTGCTTCATGACGTTCTCGCGGGTCAGGGTGTCGCCGCACTGCTTCAGCACCTGCACCATGGTCTGGGCCTGCACGTAGCCCACGACGTTCTGCGGATCCTCGAGGCTGCCGGCAGGATAGTATTTCTTCATCCATGCCACCCAGGCCTGGAACTCGGGATCGTCCTTGTACTGCGGATCGGTCGGGTCCTTCACGAAGGCCGCCGAGATGATGCCCTTCGACGCTTCGATGCCGGCCGGCCGCATGACGATGCCGATCGAGGCCGCCGGATTGTCGACGAACTGCGTTGGCTTCCAGCCAAGCTCATGCGCCTTGCGGATCGCCTGCACGGCGAATTTGGGTGTCGTGATGTTGAGGAAGACGTTGGCCTTGGTCGAGGCGAGGTCGATCATCTGCAAGTCGACGGTGGCGTCGGTCACTTCGTAGCTCACCTCGCGCGCCATGATGGAGGATGCCTTGTTGCCCAGGCGTTCGCGGAAGCCCCTCACGAAGTCCTTGCCGAAATCGTCGTTCTGGTAGAGCACCGCGACCTTCGGGTCTTTGACCTCCTTGAGCACGTAGGTGGCGTAGATGCTCGCCTCGGCCGTGTAGATCGGCGTCAGCGTCATGGTGTAAGGGAAGTTCTTCGGATCGTTCCAGCGGGCGGCACCCGACGCCAGGAAGAGCTGCGGCACTTTCTTGGCGTTGAGATATTTCTGGATGGCCGCATTGGTCGCGGTGCCGAGCGAGCCGGAGATGGCCAGCACCTGGTCGTCCTCGATCAGCTTGCGTGTCTGCTCGACCGTTTTGGGCGGGCTGAAGCCGTCGTCGAGCGAGATCATGGTGATCTTGCGCCCGTTCACGCCGCCTTGGTCGTTGATCATGGCGAAATAGGCGATCTCGGCCTTGGCGAGCGTGATGAAGCCCGACAGCGGCCCGCTATAGGGCATGGTCTGGCCGAGCTTGATCTCGCTGTCGCTGGCGCCGGGGTCGTACTTCTTCTGGGCCGTTACCGGGCCGATACCGAGCGCGAATGCCAGGAACGCCGCGACTGCCATGCGAATGGTCGGCATGGTTCCCTCCCCATTTTCTCGGCTAGCATGGCACGAACGGAATGAGGGGGAAACGATGGCGCTCGTGAACTATGAGCAGCAGGGCGAGATCGTCACGCTGACGCTCAACCGCCCTGAGAAACTGAACGCCTTCTCCGACGAGCTGGTGGGCGCGCTGGGCGAGGCGCTGCATCGCTTCGACGCCGACGAGACCGCGCACATCGCGATCCTGTGCGGCACCGGCCGCGCCTTCTCGAGCGGCGCCGACGTGCAGCAGCGCCAGCTGCGCAGCCGCGAGGAATTCCTGAAGCTCGGCGGCCCGCAGGGCCGCGGCACGCACTCCGCCGATCTCCTGACCAAGTCGGTGAACTGGAAGCCGGTGATCGCTGCCGCCCACGGTTACGTCATGGGCCTGTCGGTCGGCATCGTGCTCGAATGCGACCTGATCGTCGCCGAGGAGGGCACGCGCTTCCAGATCACCGAGACCTCGCGCGGCCTGGGCGCCGGCAAATATTGGGCGCTGATGCATTATCGCGGCGGCGGCGCCTTCACCATGGAAGCAGCGCTCACCGGCCGCTTCTTCACCGCCGAGGAGGCGTTCAAGGCCAACCTGATCAATCGCGTGGCACCCAAGGGCAAATATCTCGAGGTGGCGCGCGGGCTTGCGGAGGAGGTTCTCAAAAATCCTCCGCTCAGCGTGCGCTCGACGGTGCGCATGCGGCGCTACTACATGGATCGGTTGAGCCGCGAGGTCATGTTCATGGGCGCGCCTGAGAGGCTTTACCTGTCCGAGGACTTCCATGAAGCTGCGCGCGCCTTTGCCGAGAAGCGCAAGCCCAACAAGTTCAAGGGACGGTGAGCCATGCTGAAGAGCAGCGATCGCATCCTGACCAGCCACGCCGGCAGCCTGCCGCGGCCCGACGACCTGATCACGGTCAACGCCCAGCGCGAGGCGGGCCAGATCGAGGAGGGCGCCTTCCAGAAGAAGCTCACGGCTTCCGTGGCCGACGTGGTGAAGCGCCAGGTCGCGGCGGGGATCACGGTTCCCGGCGACGGCGAGTACGGCAAGTCGATGGGCTCCAAGGTCAACTACCGCGCCTGGTGGAGCTACTCCTTCACGCGGCTGAGCGGTCTCACGATCGAGAATGTCAATCGCGACACCTGCCGGTCCATCGCTCGTCGCCGGGCAACATCGTGCTGTCGACCTTCGCCGACCGCCGCGACCGCATCCGCTTCCGCGCGGCTTACGCCGATCCGGAGTCGGGGATCACGACCGGTCCGGGGTTGTCGACCTGGCCGTTCGCCGTCGCGCCGGTGAAATACACCGGCCATGCCGCGATCGCCGCCGACATCGCCAACTTCAAGGCGGCCCTTGCAGCCAACGGCGCCAAGGAGGGCTTCATGACCTCGATCGGCCCCGCGAGCTGCGCGCGCGTCGGCAACCATCACTACAAGAGCGACGACGAGTTCGTGTTCGCCTGCGCCGACGCCATGCGCGAGGAATACAAGGCGATCGTCGATGCCGGGCTGGTGCTGCAGATCGACGATCCGGCGATCGCCGAAAACTTCGACCAGATCAATCCCGAGCCC
This sequence comes from uncultured Alphaproteobacteria bacterium, assembly GCA_963755595.1. Taxonomy (GTDB): domain Bacteria; phylum Pseudomonadota; class Alphaproteobacteria; order Reyranellales; family Reyranellaceae; genus Reyranella. The sequence goes on from CAVWKP010000008.1 coordinate 61,171, forward strand.
ACCTTCGAGGAGTACCGCAAGTTCACCGAGCCCAAGATCGAGGCGCTGAACCATGCGCTCAAGGGACTGCCGCAGGACCGCATCCGCTTCCATCTCTGCTGGGGCAGCTGGCACGGGCCGCACATGACCGACATTCCCATGAAGGAGATCGTCGGGCTGATGCTGAGGATCAACGCCGGCGCCTATTCGTTCGAGGCCGGCAACGTGCGCCACGAGCACGAGTGGTCGGTGTGGAAGGAGGCCAAGCTGCCCGACGACAAGCTGATCCTGCCCGGCGTGGTGAGCCACGCCACCAACGTCGTCGAGCATCCCGAGCTGGTGGCCGAACGCATCGGCCGCTTCACCAGCCTGGTCGGCCGCGAGCGCGTGATCGCCTCGACGGATTGCGGCCTGGGCGGCCGCGTCTACTCCGACATCGCCTGGGCCAAGCTCGAGACCCTGGCCCAGGGCGCGGCGCTCGCCAGCAAGCAGCTCTGGCGCTAGGCGAGCAGACGTGCAGCCCGTTCCCTCAGCTTGTTGCGCTGGATCTTGGGGCCGTTGGGTGAGGGCGTGACGGGGAATGCATCGATCGCGAAGACGCGTAGCGGCACCTTGTAATTGGCGAGGCCGCGCTTGCAGTGGGCGATGACGCCCGCCTCGTCGAGCGCGGCACCGGGCGCCAGGATCACGAAGGCGAGGGCGCGCACGCCGTCGGGCCGCGGCACCGCAATCGTTTTACAGGCTCAATGGCCGGCAGCTTCTGGATGTGGGTCTCGATCTCCAGCGGATTGACCAGGAAGCCCGAGAGCCGCAGCACGTCGCCCATGCGGCTCAAGAAGGTGAAGCCGCCATGCCCATCGAGCTTGGCGAGATCGCCGGTGCGCACGTAGCCGTCCGATGTCATGACCTCGGCCGTGGCTTTCTCGTTGCCATAGTAGCCCACCATCAGCGAGGGGCCGGCGCATTGCAGCTCGCCGTCGACCACACGCACATGGGCGAGCGGCGAGACGGCACGCCGCCGCCCAGCGTGCGGCGCGCGAGCGGCGCGTCGAGCGGCTGGCGGGCATAGAGCGCCTGCACTTCGCTCATGCCGTAGAGGCCGCACAAACGGAGGCCGCGCGCTTCGGCGCGTTCGGGCAGGTTCACCAGCGACGCGTTGAAGTTGGCCCAGCCCGCCCACTTGATCGACGGGAACGGCCGCTCGCCGGGCACCAGCTCGAGCAGGCGGGCGAACATATCGTCGCTGCCGAACATGGTGGTCGGCCGGTGGCGCTCGATCAGGCGCGCGATCGCCTCGATCTCGTAGGACTCGACCAGCACCGTCGGCTTGCCGGCGGCGAGCGTCGCCATCGCCTGGTTGAAGCCGAACACGCCGCACAGCGGCAGGACAGCGAGCGACAAGGTCTCGGGTGCAGCAAAGGCGAACGCGCGCGCCACCTGCTGGGCGTGGCTCGCAATCGCGCCCTGTCGATGCAGCACGAATTTCGGCGCGCTGGTCGTGCCCGAGGTCGTGAAGATGTTGCAGGGTGCCCTGGCGCTGGCGTGGTTGGCGCCGTGCCGCGGCCGCGTCAGCATGCGGTCGAACGGCACGCGCCGCAGCCGTTCGACGGCGGCCGGCACCGGCTCGGGGGCGGCGCCGACGAAGATCAGCGCCGCCAGCCCGTCGAGTGTGGCCGGATCGATCTCGGCCAGGATCGACAGGAAGTCGATGCCGCGAAAGCCCGGCGCGCAGGCCAACACCTTGGCGCCCGAGCGGCCGACGATGTCGGCGACTTCGACGGCGCGATAGCGCGTGTTGACCGCGACGGCGATGGCACCCAGGCGCGTACAGGCGAAATAAAGGATCGGATAGGCCGCCGTGTTGGGCAGCCACAGCGCCACGCGATCGCCCGGCCCGACGCCGAGGTCGGCCAGCCCCTGGGCGGCGCGCAGCGACTGCTCATGCAGTTCGGCAAAGGAGATCGCCCGATCGCCGTGCAGGAACGCCGGCGCCTCGGGCGTCGCCTCCGCCCAGTGGGCCAGCAGCGACCAGACATCGGCCGCGTGGAAATCGTTCGCCATGCGGCGCGGAGACTACCCGAAGCTTGTTGCATCTCAAGCGCGCCGCCGGCTTGCGGCCGGAGATCGCCCAGTCGCTCAGCAAGCTCTTCCTCGACGCCGTGGCCGATACCGCGACGCGGCCGCTGCTGGCGTCGCGCGGGCTGGAAGCCATTCCGCAGGACGGGCCCGCCTTCAAGGCCGCCATCCTGAACGACCGCGAACGCTGGGCGAAGGTGGTCAAGCAGGGCAATATCCGCGCGGAATGAGCACCGCACCGCTGTCCCTCGGCATCGATATCGGAGGGACCTTCACCGATCTCGTCATCCACGATCCCCGCGACGGCCGCGCCGTCATCTGGAAGGAGAGCACGACGCCCGACGATCCGGCGCGCGGCGCTATCTTAGGCACGCGCAAGGTGCTCGCGAAGGCGGGAGCGAGGCCCGAGCAGATCGGGCGCGTGGTGCACGCCACGACGCTCTTCACCAACGCGCTGATCGAGCGCAAGGGCGCCAGGACCGGGCTGCTGACCACGGCGGGCTTCCGCGACGTGCTGGAGATCGGCCGCGAGCGCAAGTACGAGCTCTACGATCTCGTTCATCGAGATGCCCAAGCCGCTGGTGCCGCGGCCATGGCGGCGCTGAGGCACAAGGAGCGCCTCGGCGCCGGACGGCTCGGTCGAGATCGCGCTCGATGTCGACGCGGCGCTCGCAGAGGTCGCCGACTTGGTGAAGGACGGCGTCGAAAGCCTCGCCATCTGCTTCCTGCACGCCTATGCCAATGCCGCGCACGAGCGCGCCATCGGCGCCGCCGTCGCCGAGCGCTTCCAGAACCTCTCGATCTCGCTCTCGTCCGACGTGGCGCCCGAGATCCGCGAGTATCTGCGCGCCAGCACGACGGTGGCCAATGCCTATATCCGGCCGCTGGCCGAGATCTATCTCGAGCGGCTCGAGCAGGCGCTGCGCGCCGAAGGCATTCCCGGCGGCCTCTTCCTGATGCTGTCCAACGGCGGCCTGACGCATGTCAGCGAAGCCAAGCGCGCGCCGGTGCAGTTGCTGGAAAGCGGCCCCGCGGCCGGCGCGCTGGCCGGCGCCTGGTTCGGCCGCAACGCCGGCCTCGACCGCGTGCTCGCCTTCGACATGGGCGGCACCACCGCCAAGCTGGCGCTGGTCGATGACGGCGAGCCGCTGGTCGCCTACGGCTTCGAGGCAGCGCGCGAGAAGCGCTTTCTGCGCGGCTCGCGGCCTGCCGATCCAGATCGCCACCGTCGAGCTGATCGAGATCGGCGCGGGCGGCGGCTCGATCGCGCGCAAGTCAGATCTCGGTACGCTGAATGTCGGTCCCGAGAGCAGCGGCGCCCAGCCGGGTCCGGCCTGTTACGGCCGTGGCGGCACCGACGCTACCGTGACCGACGCCGATCTCACCTTGGGCTACCTCAACGCAGACTTCTTCCTGGGCGGCGCCATGAAGATCGATGGGGCCGCGACCAAGACCGCCTTCGGCAAGCTCGCCGGTGCGCTGGGCGTCGAGCCTAACCGTGCCGCCTTCGGGGTGCACGACGTGGTCAACGAGAACATGGCGGGCGCCGCCCGCGTCGCCATCGCCGAGCGCGGCCGCATCCCCTCCGAATACGCGCTGCTGGCGACCGGCGGCGCAGGGCCGGTCCATGCCTGGCACGTGGCGCGCAAGCTCGGCGTCAAGCGCGTGGTCTGTCCGCCAGGTGCCGGGTGCGGGCAGCACCATCGGCATGCTGATGGCGCCGGCCCGCGTCGATCGCGTTGCAAGCTTCACCCAGCCGCTCGCCGGCGCGGACTTCACGGTCGCCGGACGCATCTTCGGCGAGCTCGAGAAGGAGGCGCTCGACGTGCTGCGCCTCACCGGTGCCGACATCGCCGCGCGCTCGATCGGCCGGCTGGCCGACATGCGCTACATCGGCCAGGGCAGCGAGATCATCGTCCGCTTGCCGGAAACGGTGACAGGGCCGCTCGACGAGGCGGGCGTGCGCGCCGAGTTCGAGGCGGCCTACAAGGCGCTGTTTGCCCGCACGCCGCCCGGCGCCGCCGTGCAGTTCGTGGCGCTCCGACTCTCGGTCAGCGCGCCGATGCCGGGCAGCGGCGGCAAGCTTGAATTGCCGCGCCATGCCTCGACCAAGGCGAACAAGGGCATGCGGCCCGTCTTCTTCCCGGACGAGAACAAGACGCTGCAAACCAAAGTGTGGGACCGTTACGCGCTCGCTCCCGGCATGCGCATCGAAGGGCCGGCCGTGTTCGAGGAGGACGAGAGCACCTTCATCGTCGGCCCCGGTGCAACAGCGCGGCTGCTGGACGATGGTTCAATTCTGGCGGAGATCGTGTGATGGCCTCGCCCAAAGAGAATAGAGAGTTCGATCCCATCGAGCTTGAGCTTTTGTGGCGCCGCCTGATCTCAACGGTCGACGAGGCCGCGGTTGCCATGGTGCGCACCTCGTTCTCGACTCTGGTGCGCGAGAGCTACGACTTCTCCTGCGTCATCACCGATGCCTCGGGCCAGTCGTTGGTGCAGGCCTCCGAGAGCATCCCGAGCTTCATCGGCACCCTGCCTGAGACGGTGAAGCACTTCCTGCGCTTCTTCCCGCCGGACCAGCTCGCGCCGGGCGACGTGCTGATCACCAACGACATCTGGCTGGGCACCGGGCATCTGCCCGACATCACGCTGGCCAAGCCGATCTTCAAGGACGGCAAGCTGGTGGCGTTCAGCGCAACAACAGCGCATGCGCCCGACATCGGCGGCAAGATCAGGAGCCCCGAGCCGCGCGAGGTGTTCGAGGAGGGCCTGCAGATCCCGCCGATGAAGATGATCGCGGCCGGCAAGACCGACGAGACGCTGGTCGCCATCATCCGCAAGAACGTGCGCACGCCCGACCAGACGATGGGCGATCTGTGGGCGCAGGTGGTGGCGCTCGATCTGATGGAGGATCGGCTGCGGGTCCTGATGGAGAGCTACGATCTGCCCGACCTCACCGATCTCGCCCGCGAGATCCAGGGCCGCTGCGAGACGGCGATGCGCGCCGCGATCCGCGAGCTGCCTGACGGCACCTACCAGAAGCGAGCTCAAGACCGACGGCATCATGGAGACGCCGATCACCCTGAAGCTCGAGCTCACGATCAAGGGCGACGAGATCAGCATGGACTTCGCCGGCACCGACGCCCAGGTCGACCGCGCCATCAACTGCGCGCTTTGCTACACCAACGCGATGGCGATGTACGGGGTGAAGGTCTGCACCAGCCCCAACCTGCCCAACAACGAGGGCGCCTGGCGGCCGATCAGGCTCAGCGCGCCGGAAGGCTGCATCGTCAATCCGCAATTCCCGGCGCCGGGCGGCTCGCGCATGCTGATCGGCCACTACGTGCCGATGCTGGTGTTCGGTTGCCTCGGTCAGATCGTGCCCGAGCGCGTGATGGCCGCCTGCGGCTCGCCGATGTGGGGCATGAACCAGTCGGGCGTGAGGAACGGCAAGCCCTACGCCAACATGTTCTTCTACAACGGCGGCATGGGCGGCAACACGCAGCGCGACGGCATCACCTGCCTCGTCCTGGCCATCGAACGTCTCATCGACCTCGATCGAGATCAGCGAGCACATCGCGCCGCTGCGCTTCCATCACAAGAAGCTGCGGCCCAACTCGGGTGGCGCCGGCCGTCACCGCGGCGGGCTGGGGCAGGAGATCCTGATCGAAAGCCGCAGCGACACGCCGATCGCCGTCTCCTTCCTCGCCGAGCGCACGATCTTCCCCGCCTTCGGCATCGAGGGCGGCAAGGATGGCGCGCCGGGTGAGCTTCTAATCAACGGCAAGAAGACCGATCCCAAGAAGCAGTACGTGATCAACAAGGGCGACACCGTCTCGCTCGGCACGCCAGGCGGCGGCGGGCACGGCGATCCTCAAGCGCGCGATGCCGCGACGCTCGCCGTGGACGTGGCGGCAGGGTACGTGACCGAGCGCGCCGCTTATCGCTGATTGCCTACCCGAGCAGCCACGCCAGGCTGGCGCCGCCCAGCACGACGACCGCGAGCGAGGTTAGCACGATCTTGACTCGCGACGGCCGGTAGGTGCCTTCGTCGATCGCCTTGGCGACGTCGAGATAGTGCCAGATCGCGCCCAGCATCATCAGGATGCCCAGGATCACCAGGCCGACGCCCAGCTCCTCGGCATGGATGTTGGCCGTGCGGCCGCCGCCGGGCACGATGTGGCTGAACTCGACCAGGAAGAGGCTGAAGCGGTTGATGCCGACGCCCAAAGTCATGACGGCGATGGCCGTGCGGATCCAGGCCAGGATGGTGCGTTCGTTGGCGAGGTGCTCGGAGACGTGATGCAGTTTCGCCTGCTGTTCCTTGAGGCGGTCGATGTCGCTTGCGGCCATGCTAGCCTCCTGGCGTTCTTGACCGCTAACATAGCGCGATACGATCGCGTCTTGGAGGAATGTTGCAATGAAACTCGCCTTCTCACCTGCCAGCCCCTATGTGCGCAAGGTCACGGCCTGTGCCATCAAGCGCGGCATCAACGACAAGATCGCGCGGCTGAAGATCGGCACGACCGATCCGGCGCTGCTGCAATACAATGCCCTGTCCAAGGTCCCGACTCTCATTACCGACGACGGTGCCTACATCTTCGACAGTCCGGTGATCTGCGAGTATCTCGACAGCGTCGGCTCGGCGCCGAAGCTCTTCCCGCCGGCGGGTCCCGCGCGCTGGAAGGCGCTCACGCAGGAGGCGCTGGCCGACGGCATTTTAGACGCGACCCAGCCGCGCCGGCGCGAGCTCACCCTGCCGCAGGACGAGGGCCGCAAGGGATACATCGCGCTCCAGCAGGGCAAGGTCGCACGCGCCGTCGCCGAGTTCGAGAAGCAGGCGGGCTCGCTCGGCAATCTCGACACGATCGGCGAGATCACCATCGGCTGCGCCCTGGGCTATCTCGACTTCCGCTACGCCAACGAGCCGTGGCGGCCGGGTCATCCCAAGCTCACGGCCTGGTACGAGAAGGTCGTGAAGCTGGCACCGCTCGCTGAAACGATGCCCGTCGGATGACCTTCGACCTGCTCCTGACCAACGGCTGCATCGCCACCATGGACGGCGACACGCCGTTCGGCCTTTTAGGCAACGGCGCGGTCGGCATCACCAAAGGCAAGGTCGCCTGGATCGGCCGCGCGGCCGATGTGCCGGCGGGCGGCGCGGGCAAGACCTGGGATCTCGCCGGCAAGGTCGTCACGCCCGGGCTGGTCGATCCGCACACCCACATCGTCTATGGCGAGGAGGGGCTGATCGACTTCGAGGTGCTCTCGCATGGCGGCGGGCGCTGGGACCTCGAGTCGCGCGGCGGCGGTGTCGGCGGCCTCGCGCGGCGCACGCGGCTGTGGTCGGAGGAGGCGCTCTACGACGTCGCCCGCGCGCGCGTCAGTCGGCTGATCGCCAATGGCGTCACCACGGTCGAATGCAAGTCGGGCTCCGGCCTCGATAAGGAGACCGAGCTCAGGCTGATGCGGATCGCGCGGGCCTTGGGTCGCGACCTGCCGGTCACGACGGTGTCGACCTATCTCGGCGCGCATGGCCTTGCCCCCGAATACGCCGGACGGCGCGACGCCTATGTCGAGTTCATGTGCGAGGAGGTGCTGCCCGAGGCCGTTCGCCAGGGCGTGGTCGATCAGGTCGACGGCTTCTGCGACAAGGTCGGCTTCAACCACGAGCAGATGGGTCGCCTGTTCGCCAAGGCGCAGTCGTTCGGGCTGCCGGTCAAGGCGCATGCCGACCAGTACACCGACTTCGCCGCCGGCGCGATGGTGGCCCAGCATCGCGGCGTGTCGGCCGATCACCTCGAATATGCCTCGCTCACCACGATACGGGCGATGGCGGAGGCGGGCACGGTGGCGACGCTCTTGCCCGGCGCGCATCTGACGCTGCACGAGACACGCAAGCCGCCGGTCGAGACCTTCCGCGAGCTCGGCGTGCCGATGGCGCTCGCCACCAACTCCAATCCGGTCAGCTCGCCTACGGTGTGTCCGGCCTCGCAGATGCATCTCGCCTGCTACCTGTTCCGGCTGACGCCCGAGGAGGCGCTGAAGGGCTTCACCGTCAACAGCGCCCGCGCGCTCGGTCTTTCCAATTCGGCCGGCCGCATTGCCATCGGGCGTGCGGCCGATCTTGCCGTCTGGGACACTGACGATCCGCGCGGTATCGCCTATGCGATCGGCGGCGCGCCGTGCCTGGGCGTCGTCAAGGATGGCGTGGTCGTGCACGAGGCGCCGGCGCCGCAGTTCAAGCGCCCATGAGCGTTCGCGAGCGGCTGGTCCGCTGGCTCGACGACGAGCGCGAGCGGCAACTCGAGTTCCTGCGCGCCTTCACCCGCATCGACACCTGCAATCCGCCGGGCGACACGCGCGAGGCGGCCGATTTCTTCCGGCGCTTCCTCGATGGCGAGGGCATCGCGCACCGCACCGAGGCGCCGCAGGCCGCGATGCCCAACCTGATCGCGAGCTTCGCCGGCGCGAAGCCCGGCCGCCATCTGGTGCTGAACGGCCATCTCGACGTGTTTCCGATCGGCGACCGCTCGGTGTGGAAGCGCGATCCCTTGTCCGGCGAGATCGTCGGCGAGGGAGTTGATCGGCGGGTACACGGCCGCGGCACCGTCGACATGAAATGCGGCACCACCGCGCTGCTGTTCGTTTTCGCCTACCTGCACCGCCTGCGCACCGAGTTGCCCGGCCGCGTCACGCTCACGGTGGTGTCGGACGAGGAAACCGGCGGCAAATGGGGCGCCGACTGGCTGGTGCGCAATTGTGCCGGGGAGGTGCTGGGCGACTGCGTGCTCAACACCGAGCCGAGCGGCGTGCACACGGTGCGGTTCGGCGAGAAGTCGATGTTGTGGCTGCGCTTTCGCATCGCCGTTCCGGGCGGCCACAGCGCCTATCCCCATACCAGCCCCAGCGCCAACAAGATCGCGGCCTCGCTGATCAAGGACCTCGAGGCGATCGAGGCCATGGTGCCCGACGAGCCCGCGACGGTGCGCCAGACCCTCGATCGCGCCGACGTGAAGAGCGCCGCCGACCGCTCGCTGGGCGCGGGCGGCGCGGCCGTGATGCGACGCGTGTCGGTCAACATCGGCACGCTCAAGGGCGGGGTGAAGATCAACATGCTGCCGGCCGAGTGCGTGCTCGAGGCCGACTTCCGCCTGCCGGTCGGCATTACGCGCGCCGCCGTGCTCGACAAGGTGGCGGCGATCGTCGCGCGCTACCCGATGGTTACCTTCGAGGAACTACTGGCCGGTAATCCGAAATCGACATGGTCCGACCCGACGCACGAGATGGTTGGCCACCTGACACGCAATGCCGCCGAAGCGCTCGGCTATCCGCCGCAGCCGATCGTGAGCCTGGGCGGCACCGACACCCGCTTCTGGCGCCGGGCCGGCGTCCCGGCTTTCGTCTATGGCTGCTCGCCGGCCGGCATGGGCGGCATCGATGAGAGCGTCAGCATCGCCGAGTTCCACCACGTGCTGCGCGTACATGCGCTTGCGGCCGTGGACTACCTTGGTACCGTGCCTGAAGGGCCAAGAAGGAAACAGGGAGGACAGTGAATGCCGGCGCGGACGGGCGAGCAGTTCCTGGATGGGTTGCGCGGGCAGCGGGCCATCTGGGTCGATGGCGAGCGGATCAGCGACGTCGTCAGCCATCCCAAGCTGCGCGGCGCGGCGCATGCGCTGGCCGAGATCTACGACCTGCAGCATGTCGAGGCCGCGACCTGCCTGATGCCCGATCCCGAGAGCGGCGAGCCGATCCCGGTCAGCCACATGATCCCGCGCTCGCGCGAGGACTTGACGCGCCGCGCCAAGGCGCTGCGCACCGTGGCCGAATATTCCGTCGGCCTGATGGGCCGCACTCCCGACTATATGAACGTCACCTACGCGGGCTTTGCCGGCCGGCCCGACGAATGGGGTGCGCACGGCAACGAGGCCGGCGCCGAGCGGCTGGTCGCCTACCAGAAGTTCCTGCGCCGCGGCGACATCTCGCTCACCCACACGATCGTGCAGCCGACCGTGGACAAGGCCACGGGCGACGCGCCGGGGGCGGGCAACGAGCACGCGCTGCGCAAGGTCGGCGAGACCGAGCACGGCATCGTGGTGCGGGGCGCGCGCGTGCTGGCCACGCTCGCGCCTTTCGCCGACGAGCTCGCCGTATATCCGGCCGCGCCTCTGCCGCAGGGCGCCGACGCCTATGCGCTCTCCTTCTGCATCCCGATGAGCGCGCCGGGGCTGAAGTTCCTGTGCCGCGACAGCGTGTCGAGCGGCGCCAACCGGTTCGACCATCCGCTGAGCAGCCGGTTCGACGAGCAGGACGCCTTCGTGATCTTCGACGACGTCGAGGTGCCGCGCGACCGGCTGTTCATCGACTGCAACCTCAAGTCCTACAACACGGTGATGACCACCAGCTGGCCGCCCAACATCCAGCAGCAGACCATGATCCGCGCCTCGGTGAAGCTCGACTTCGCCTGGGGCCTGGCGCTGCGCATGGCGGGGGCGATCAACGCCGTCGATCCCGAGACCATGCGCATGATCGGCGAGATCTGGACCTATGCCGAGTTCACGCGCGCCGCCGTTGTCGCGGCCGAAGCCGAGGCGCGCGAATGGCCGAGCGGCATGTGGACGCCAGCGGGGCCGCCGCTACATGCGCTGCGCGCCACCCTGCCGCTCTGGATGCCGCGCGTGAACGAGATCCTGCGCATGATCGGCTCGCACAATCTCTTCGCCACGCCGACGGCCGCGCAGATGGCCGACGCCGACCTACGGCCGCTGATCGACCGCTACCTGCCCGGCGCCAAGGGCATGCCGGCCGAGGAGCGCATCCGGATCTTCCGGCTGGCCTGGGATTTCGCCGGCTCAGGCCTCGCCAGCCGCAACGAGCAGTACGAGCGCTTCTATCTCGCCTCCTCGGCGCGCAACCTGGCGCGGCATCTGGCCTTCACCGACCGCAGCCGCGCCGACCGCCTTGTGGAACAATTCTTGAAAGAGCCGTACTGAATGGCCGTCACCGGGTTTTTCGCGCCGCCCCAGTCCTCCTGCTACGCGCTGCGTCGCGTGCACATCCCGGCCAGCCTGCTGACCGGCGCGCCGCCCGCGCCGGCCGGCCACGACGATTTGGTGCTGTGCGATCTGGTGATCGATGATGGCAAGCTGGCCGACGTCGCTGCTGCCGGTACGGTCGCGGCGGAGTTGGGACCGGATCTCGACCGCTCGCTGGTGCTGCCCGGCATGCTCGACGCCCATGCCCATCTCGACAAAGGCCACATCGTGCCGCGCGCCCGCAACCAGACCGGTGACTTGCTGGGTGCCGCCGCGGCGTCGGTGCCCGACCGCGAGGCGCGCTGGCATGCCGCGGATGTGCGCCGGCGCATGGAGTTCGGCCTGCAATGCGCCTGGGCCAAAGGCGTGGTGGCGATCCGCACGCATCTCGATTCAGGCGCGCCGCAGCCCGCCATCACCTTTCCGGTGTTCCGCCAGCTGCGCGACGACTGGGCGGGCCGCATCGAGCTGCAGCCCTCGACCATCGGGCCGATCGACATCTTCATGCGCGACGAGGGCCGGCAGCTTGCCGACCAAGTGGCCGAAATCGGCGGCAACCTGGGCTGCGGCACACGCTTCCTCGAGCTGAACAACAGCCCGGTACCGCCCGAGTTCGATGCCGTGATGGACCACATCTTCACCCTGGCCGAGGAGCGCGGCCTCGACCTCGACATGCACGTCGATGAATCGAGCGATCCCGAGGCACGCACGCTCATTCGCATTGCCCGCCTGGCGCTCAAGCGCGGCTTCAAGGGCCGCATCCTGGCCGGCCATTGCTGCGCCCTGGCGTTGCAGACCGACGAGTTCATCAAGGACACGATGGATGCCTGCAAGGAGGCCGGCATCGACATCGTGAGCCTGCCGGCGGTGAACCTCTATCTGCAGGCGCGCGGTCCCTTCGGCAGCAACGCGCCGCGCCAGACGCCGCGCTGGCGCGGCGTCACGCTGCTGCACGAGCTGAAGGCGCATGGCCTCGACGTGGCGATCGGCGGGGATAACGTGCGCGACCCGTTCTATGGCTACGGGGACCACGACATGCTGGAGACCTTCACCCAGGCGGTGAAGATCGCCCATCTCGACCACCCGCACGGCGACTGGATCCGCGCGGTGACCGCCGTGCCGGCGGCAATCATGCAGCTGAAGCAATTCGGCCATGTCGGCCGCGGCACTCCGGCCGATCTGATCGTGCTCAAGGCGCGTGATTATTCAGAGATGCTGTCGCGCTTCCAGGCCGATCGCGTTGTTATCCGCAGGGGCAGGGCGATCGACACCACCCTGCCGGACTACCGCCAACTCGACGACCTCGTTAGGATTTAGGAGACGGCAGCGGAGCGGACGATGAGCGATGACATCGACGTCCTGAAACCTGAGACGATCCTCAAGCCCAAGATCGAGCAGCCGCGGCTCTACAAGGTCGTGCTGCTGAACGACGACTACACGCCACGCGAGTTCGTGGTCCAGGTGCTGAAGGCGGTGTTCCGCACCACCGAGGACCAGGCCTATCGCATCATGATGACCGCCCACCAGCGCGGCGCCTGCGTCGTGGCGACCTTCACGCGCGACGTCGCCGAGAGCAAAGCCAAGGAAGGCACGGAGATGGGCCGCCAGAAGGGCTATCCGCTGATGTTCTCGACCGAGCCCGAGGAATAGGCGCGAAAAAGCTGTCAAGTTACAAATCGAGGGGGGTGGGAGGCCAAATGGAAAAAGTGGTCTAAAACCCTTGTGCCGTCGGCATCGGGCCGTTTTCCAACCGATGGAAAAAGAGCGGAAAATCCGTGTAATTTTCTTTCGCTCTAGGCGCGGCCGCCATTCACCGAGAAGGTCTGCTTGGTGATCATGCGGCTGTCGTCGGCGGCGAGAAAGAGCGCGAGGCTCGCGATGTCGGCCGGCTGGATGATTTCGGGCAGGAACTGCATCCGTACCATCTCCGCCACCTTCTCCTCGGTCGGATACCACAGCCGCTGCTGCTTCTCGGTCAGCACCAAGCCGGGCGCAATGGCGTTGACGCGGATACGGTGCGGGCCCATCTCACGCGCCAGCGAATGGCTGAGGCCCACGATCGCGGCCTTGGCCGAGGCGTAACCCGCGAGGTTGGGGGCGCCGGCGATCCAGGCCATCGACGACATGTTGACGATCGAGCCGCCGCCGCGCTCGATCATCTGCGGCACTACGGCCTGGCAGGCGAAGTAGATGTGGCGGAAATTGACCGCCATGGTCCTGTCGAGCTCGTCCGGTGTCACATCGGCGAAGCGCTGGCGCTGGTCGTTGGCGGCGTTGTTGATCAGCGCCGACGCCGGTCCCAGCTTCGCGTTGGCCTCGGCGATGGTCGCCTTCAGCGCAGTCGGTGTCGGTAATGTCGCAGCGCAGGAAGAGCGGGGCGTGCCGGGATCCCGCGAGTTCACCGGCGAGCGCCGTCCCGGCTTCGTGCTGCAGGTCGAGGAAGGCCACGCGCGCGCCGTTGTCGGCGAAGGCGCGCACGAAGGCTTCGCCGATGCCGCTGGCGCCGCCGCTGATCAGCACGACCTTGTCCTCGAGGCTCTTGTATCGGGTGAAAGTCATGCGATGAGGCGTTCGGTTTGCGGATCGAACAGGCAGGCCGTTCGCGTGTCGACCGAGAAGGTGGCGGGCTGGCCCAGCGCCAGCTTGGCGTCGGGTGCCACGCGCGCGCGCAGCCGCTCGCTGCCGACGCGCAGCAGCACCAGGGTCTCCGCACCGGTCGGCTCGCTCACTTCGACTTCCGCCTCGAGCGGGATGCCGCCGGCGCGATCGCTGATGCATTCGGGCCGGATGCCGAGGAACACGTCGCGGTCGAGATAGGCGCGCGCCGCGGCGGGCTGCGCTGGCAGGGCCAGCCGCGCCTTGCCGCCGATGACGGCGACCAGCGTGTCGCCCTCGGCGACCAGCTTGGCCGGCACGGTGTTCATCGGCGGCGTGCCGAGGAAGCGGGCGACGAACAGGTTGGCCGGCCGGTTGTAGACGATTTCGGGCGCCGCGAACTGCTGCAGCTCGCCGTGGTTCATGACGGCGATGCGGCTGGCCATGGTCATCGCCTCGATCTGGTCGTGCGTGACATAGACGATGGTCGAGCCGATGCGGCGGTGGAGCTGCTTGATCTCGGTGCGCATGTCGACGCGCAGCTGGGCGTCGAGGTTGCTGAGCGGCTCGTCGAACAGGAACAGCAGCGGATCGCGCACCAGGGCGCGGCCCATGGCGACGCGCTGGCGCTGGCCGCCCGAGAGCTGGGCCGGCTTGCGGTCGAGCAGCCGGTCGATCTGCAGCAACGACGCAACGCGGCTCACCGCTTCGTCCCGCTGCGGCTTGGGCACCCCGCGGCATTCCATGCCGAAGGTGATGTTGGCGCGCACCGTCATCGAGGGATAGAGCGCGTAGGACTGGAACACCATGGCGATGTCGCGGTCCTTGGGCGGCACGGCGTTGACCACGCGATCGCCGATCTCGACGGTGCCGCCGTCCGGCCGCTCGAGCCCGGCAATGACGTTCAGCAGGGTCGACTTGCCGCAGCCCGACGGACCCAGCAGCACGGCGAACTCGCCGTTCTCCACCGTGAGGTCGATGCCCTTCAGCACCTCGACCGGGCCGAACCGCTTGTGAATGCCACGCACGTTGAGCGCCGCCATCGGTCCCCCTATTTGATCGCGCCGGCGGTCAGGCCGCGCATGAAATATCGCCCGCCGAAGAAGTAGACCAGCAGGGTCGGCAGCGCCGCCAGCAGCACGGCGGCACTCTGGATGCCGTATTCCACCAGGTCGGTCGCCGGGGTGGTCGCGATGGCGATCAGGGCCGCCGTCACCGGCTGCTGCCCGCCCGTCGTGAAGGTCACGCCGTACAGGAACTCGTTCCAGATGCCGGTGAACTGCCAGATCACCGTCACGATCAGGATCGGCGGCGACAGCGGCAGCACGATGCGCCAGAAGGTGCGGAAGTAGCCCGCGCCGTCGACCCGGGCGGCCTTCATCAGGTCCTGCGGGATGCCGAGGTAGTAGTTGCGGCAGAACAGCGTGGTGAAGCTCATGCCCTGCACGGTGTGGATGAGGACGAGCGCGCTGATCGTGTTGGAGAGGCCGAGGTCGCGCAGCACGATGCGCCCACGGGATCAGCTTCATCTGCTCGGGCAGGAACACGCCCATCATGACGATCGCGAACACGATCAGTGTCGCCGCGGAAGCGCCACAGCGAGATCGAGTAGCCGGCGACCGCGCCCAGCGCCGTCGACAAAATCGTCGCGGGGATCACCAGCAGGAAGGAGTTCACCATGTAGGGCTGGATGCCTTCGCAGCGCTGGGCGATGCAGTAGCCGCTCCAGGCCTGGCCCCATAGTTCTGCCAGGCCAGGCCGAGCGGCCAGCCGATCACGAGCGTGCGCGCGATCTCCTGCGCGGTGCGGAACGAATTCAGGATGACCACGACCAGCGGCAGCAGGAAGAAGACGGCGAAGGCGGCCAGCACGGCGTAGAGCAGCCAGCGGCCGGGACGCATGGACGTCAACCATTGGCGCGATCCCGACGCGCCCGCCACTGCGCGTAGACGTAATAGGGCAGCAGCACCGCGACCAGCGACAGCAGCAGCAGCACGGCGGCGGCCGAGCCGCGGCCGAGCTGACCGCGCTGGAACATGAAGTCGTAGACGACGACCGCCGGCAGCATGGTGGCGATGCCCGGCCCGCCGCCGGTCATGGCGCGCACCAGGTCGAAGGTCTTGATGGCGAACTGCAGCAGGATGACGAGAACGGAGATCGCGATCGGCGCGATGCCGGGTGCGGCGATGCGCAGGTAGTAGCGCACCGGCCCGGCGCCGTCGATTTGCGCCGCCTTGGCGAGGTCGGGATCGATCGAGCGCAGGCCCGCCAGGAACAGCGCCATGGCGAAGCCCGTCGCATGCCAGACGGCGGCGAAGACGATGGTGTAGATCGCGAAATCGCGGTCGGTGATCCAGTCGAAGCGAAAATCCGACCAGCCGAGACTGCGCACGAATTTCTGGATGCCGAGCCCGGGATTGAACAGCCAGCTCCACGCCGTGCCGGTGACGACGAACGACACGGCGAGCGGATAGAGGTAGATCGTCCGCAACAGGTTCTCGGCGCGGATGCGCTGGTCGATCAGCACCGCCAGCACGAAGCCCACGAGGGTCGTGAGCCCGACGAAGCCCACGCCGTAGATCAGCAGGTTGATGTAGGCGACCTCGGTGTTCTCGGTGCGCAGCACGCCGCGGTAGCTGCGCAGGCCGGCCCAGTCGTACTCGGGCAGCAGGTCGGACGGCGTGAAGGAAAGCCACGTCGTCCACGCCGTGAAGCCCACGACGTGGCCGGCATTGATCAGGAGCGGCAGCCAGATGACGAGGAGCGGCAGGTATCTGCCGAGCCGACCCTTCATCCGCGCGCGTTATCCACGGCCTGGGCGAGCCGCGCCGCTCCCTGCTCGGGCGTCACCTTGTCGTTGTGCACGTATTCGGTGAGGACATCGATCATCGCGGCGGTGATCGGGTTGGTCTGCGCCATGTTGTGGGCAAGGCTGAGCAGCACGCGCTGGCTCTTGAAGGACTCGATCAGGACGGCGGAGGCCTCGCGCTGGCCGTCGGTCCACGCCGGGCCGGAAAGGTCGACGTCGGTGCGCACCGGGATCGAGCCGGTGGTCTGCGAGTATTTCTCCTGCACGTCCTTCTGCATCATGAGCTTGGCGAGCAATTGCTGGCCGGCCGTGAGGTCGGGCTCCTTGCGCGGCCCAGAAGATCATCGAATCGGCGTTGAGCACGAACACGGGCTTGCCCTCGTTCTGCGGCACCGAGGTGATCAGCACGTCGTCGAGATTGCCGCCCAGGTTCTTGATCACGCCCTGGGCCCAGCCGCCCATCATCAGCATGCCCATGTCGCCCTTGAGGAACTTGGGCAGGTTCACCGAGTAATGCTGCGCGGCGATGGCCGGATCCATCCAGTTGGCGAACTTGCGCAGCTGGGCGAAGGCCTCGAGCATCTCGGCGCCCTTGAGCGCCTTGGGATCGAGCTTCATCAGCGCGCCGCGATAGGCTTCGCAGCTGATGCCGCTGAGCGCGATCTCGAGCTTCATGCCGTCGTCCCAGCGGATGCCGCCGTTGGCGACCGGCGTGATGCCGGCAGCCTTCATCGCCGTGGCAAGCTCGTTGAACTCGGCCCAGGTCTTGGGCGCCTTGGTGGCGCCGACCTTCTTCATGGCCGGCTTCGACATGAAGAGCGTGGTCGTGCGGTAGACCTGCATGGGCAGCGCGATCCAGTGGCCCTGCGGTTTGTGCAGGCCGACCAGCTCCGACGGAATCAGTTTCTCGTATCCGGCCGCGGCGACCAGCGGGTCGAGGTTCACCGTCGGCGCGATCTTGGACCATACGGCGATTTCCGGTCCCTTGAGCTGCGAGGCGGCTGGCGGGTTGCCGGCGATGATGTCGGCGCGCAGCTTGTTCATCATCTCGGTGGTGAAGCCTGGCACCGGGCTGTGCTGCCAGATGCCGCCTTCCTCTTCGAGCCGCTTGCCGAGCCCGCTGATGGCGGCGCCGTCGCTGCCCGACGACCATTGCGAGATGAATGTGACGCGCGGCTTGACCTGCGCGCGGGCCGCTTGCGGCACGGCGGCGATCGCCGCCGCGCCGGCCAGGAGATTACGCCGACGAACGAGCATCTGTTCCTCCCATGGAACCGTTGTTGCGCGGCATTGTGCGGCAATCCCGGCGCAGCACAAGCAGGTTCAGCGGGGCCGCTTCAGCGCAGGTCGGCGCAGAACTCCTGGATCCGCTTGCAGCCTTCGCGCAGGCTCTCGAGGTCGGTCGCATACGAGATGCGGAAGTAGGGGCTCATGCCGTACGCCGTGCCCTGCACCGTGGCGACGTGGCGCTCCTCGAGGAGTGCCGTCACGAAGTCGGTGTCGGTCGCGAGCTTCTTGCCCTTGGGCGTGGTCTTGCCGATGCAGCCCGCGATGTTGGGGAACACGTAGAACGCGCCCTCGGGCTTGTGGCATTTGATGCCACGCGCCTCGTTCAGCCAGCCGACCACGAGGTTGCGCCGGTTCTGGTAGTCGTCGCGATGGCTCTGGATCAGGTCCTGCGGCCCGTCGAGCGCCGCCGTCACCGCGGCCTGTCCGACCGTCGAAACGCCCGCCGTGCCCTGGCCCTGCATGTTCATCATCGCCACGATCATGGCCTTCGGCCCGCCGGCATAGCCGACGCGCCAGCCGGTCATGGCGTAGGCCTTCGAGGCGCCGTTCACCGTCAGCGTCCGTTCCTTCAGCTTCGGCTCGACCTCGGCGATCGAGCAGAACTCCACGCCGTCATAGCGCAGGTGCTCGTAGATCTCGTCCGACATGATCAGCACGTGCGGGTGCTTCAGCAGCACGTCGGCGATCTCGCGCATCTCGGCGCGCGTGCACACCGCGCCGGTCGGATTGTTGGGAAAGTTCAGCACCACCCACTTGGTCTTGGACGTGATCGCGGCGTCGAGGTCGGCGGCGCGCAGGTGGAAGTGATTGTTCTCCGGACACGACACGGCGACCGGCTCGCCACCCGCGAGCTTCACCTGGTCGGCATAGCTGATCCAGCCGGGCGAGGGGATGATCACCTCGTCGCCGGGATTCACCGACGCCATGGTGGCGTTGTACATGATCTGCTTGCTGCCGTTGGAGACCATGATCTCGTCGAGCGCATAGTCGAGGTTGTTGTCGCGCTTGAACTTCTTCTGCACCGCCTTCTTGAGCGGCAGCACGCCGTCCTGCGGCGGATACTTGGTCTCGCCGGCAAGTGCGGCCTGGTGCGCCGCCTCGATGGCGTGCGCGGGCGAGCGGAAGTCGGGCTCGCCCGACGACAACCCGACGATCTTCACGCCCTGTGCCCTGAGCTCGCGGACCTTGCGGGTCATCGCTGCCGAGGCCGACACCTTGACCGATTTCAGACGTTCTGCTGGCTCGAACATTGCCCCTTCCCGCTTTGGCGGCCCCACTTTTGCGGGGCGGACAATAGAGAAGGCTTCAGCCGAAAGCCAATCCCGCGGCGGTGATACCCGCCATGCAGACCGCCTCGTCCTCCTCGCCCGTGCCGCCCGAGGCCCCCGCAGCACCGATGACGGTGCCGTCCTTGTCCTTGATCACCACCGCCCCGGTCTGCGGAATGAACTTGCCCTGGGCGGTGGCCGAGAGCGCCCCGAAGAACTGCGGATTGCCCTTGGCGCGCTCCAGCAGGGTGCGGCTCGCCACGCCCATGCCGACGGCGGCCCACGCCTTGCCGATCGCCACGTCGTTGCGCAGCATGCTGGCATTGTCCTCGCGTTGCAGCGCCTTCACGTGCCCGGCCTCATCGAGCACGGCGACGGCGAGCGGCTTGATCTTCATTTCGCGCGCCTTGGCGAGCGCCACTTCGACGATCTTGTTGGCCTGCGCGAGCGTTAGCTTGGACATGCAAAATCTCCGGTAAATTAGGAGCCATGCCTAGCACGACCGCATCCGAACTGGCACGCCTGGCGAAGGAAGCAAGGTCCTGCACGCGCTGCCCGCTTTATCGCAACGCCACCCAGACCGTGTTCGGCGAAGGACCGGGGAACGCGAAGATCATGCTGGTGGGCGAGCAGCCGGGCGATCAGGAGGATCTCCAGGGCCGTCCCTTCGTCGGGCCGGCGGGACGCGAGCTCGACAAGGCGCTGCAAGCCGCAGGGCTGGACCGCGACAAGGTCTATGTCACCAATGTGGTGAAGCACTTCAAGAACGAGCCGCGCGGCAAGCGTCGACTGCACAAGCGACCCGATCGCTACGAGGTCGAGAACTGCCGGTGGTGGCTCGAGCGGGAGATTTCCGCCGTCCAGCCGAAGCTGATCCTCGCTCTCGGCGTCACGGCGGCCAACGCCCTTACTGGCAAGAGCACTGTTCTGTCGCGCCTACGCGGTCGGGTGCTGGAACTCGCAGATGGGCGGCACGTCATGGTGACGACTCATCCATCCGCAATCCTGCGCATGCCCGACGAGCCGTCGCGCCGAAAAGCGCGGGCTGCGCTGATCGAGGACATCAAGGCCGCAGTGAAGGCCGCTACGTGATCAGTCGTCGGCCGCCAGGATGGCGCCGGCGCGCTCGCGGGTGAGCTCGAACAGCGTCGTCTGCTCGAGGTCGTCGCCATACCAGGTCGAGACGGCGGCTTCGCGTTTGCCGATATACGAGGTGCGGCCGTCCTTCTGGGTCATCGGCAGGTCGTGGCCGGGCACCAGGATGTTGCCGGGGCGGCGGCGCCAGAATTCCCAGATCATGGCCATCGATTGCGCCGTCTGGTCGGCGCTGGCCGTCATATCGGCAGTGCGCGACATGAGCTCGGCGCGGTTCTTGGCGGCATCGCCGGTGAAGATGAAGTCGCGCGTCTTGTCGTGCGCCACGAAGACCAGACAGCCCGGTGTGTGGCCCGGCGCCACGTGGGCGAACACCGCGGGCAGCACCTGCTCGCCGTCGAGCGTGCGCGCCAGGCTCGGCCAGCGGTTGAGCTCGCGCATGTAAAGCTCCGGCACCGGCGTCTCGCCCCACGGCTCGTTCAGCGACCAGTTGAGCTCTGTGTTGCCGATCACGATGCGGGCGTGGCGGAACAGTGTCCAGTTCACCGAATGGTCGTGGTGCGAGTGGGTGAGCAGCACGTCGGTCACGTCCTTGGGCTTCAGCCCGCGCTTTTCCAGCCGCTCGATCAGCAGCCGCCGCATGCCGAACGAGCCGGTATCGATCAATGCCACGCGACCGTTGCCCCGCAGCAGCACGACGCTGCTCCAGCCCAGCCCGCCATGGCACACCGACTTGCCGGGAAAGCCCTGGATCACGATGTCGATGTCGTAGGCGTTATCGCTCATGGATCCCTCGCACATACTCGGGATGACGGCCGAGGGCCAGCCGCTGCCGCGGTTGCCTAGCCGATCAGGCGTCGGCGGGGCAATTTGCGTGTGGCGCCCCCTCCCTGAGA
Source organism: uncultured Alphaproteobacteria bacterium (assembly GCA_963755595.1). Taxonomy (GTDB): domain Bacteria; phylum Pseudomonadota; class Alphaproteobacteria; order Reyranellales; family Reyranellaceae; genus Reyranella. The sequence continues at coordinate 82,220 of CAVWKP010000008.1, forward strand.
CGCTATTGCCCTCAAATCTAGCCGGAAATCGGGTTGACGGGGGCGGGTCCGGTCCCTATTTTCCGCCCGCTTTCGTCATTTCCCCCCGGCCCGGCCGGGGCTTTTTGTTGAGTAAGGACCATGAAGATCCGCCATTCGCTGAAGTCGGTGAAGTTGCGCCATAAGGACTGCCGCATCGTGCGCCGCAAGGGTCGCGTCTACGTGATCAACAAGACCAACCCGCGCTACAAGGCCCGCCAGGGCTGAACTTTAGCGCCTGGATCGACCACGAGCGGCGGAGCCTCGGCTTCCGCCGCTTTTTCATTTGGCGTAATGATCGGGGCATGCAAATGCCCACCCTCGATGCCGACATCCTGGCGCGCCGCGGCGAGATCGTGGCCGCCCTCAAGGCGATCGTGCCAGGCGAAGGCGTGATCGACGAAACAGACGGCATGCGGCCCTACGAATGCGACGCGCTCTCGGCCTACCGCCAGATGCCGCTGGTCGTGGTGCTGCCCGAAACCGTGCCGCAGGTCGCGGCCATCCTGCGCTACTGCCAGGACCACAAGGTCAAGGTCGTGCCGCGCGGCGCCGGCACCTCGCTGTCGGGCGGTGCGATGCCGGTCGGTGACGCGATCCTGCTCGGCCTGGGCAAGTTCAACAAGGTGCTCGAGATCGACTACGCCAATCGCTGCGCCGTCGTGCAGCCCGGTGTCACCAATCTCGGCGTCACCAAGGCAGTCGAGCACGAGGGCTTCTACTACGCGCCCGATCCCAGCTCGCAGATCGCCTGCTCGATCGGCGGCAACGTGGCGGAGAATTCCGGCGGCATCCACTGCCTGAAATATGGTCTCACGACGAACAACCTGCTCGGCATCGAGATGGTGCTGATGAACGGCGACGTCGTGCGGCTGGGCGGCAAGCATCTCGATCCGGGCGGCTACGACCTGATGGGCCTGATGACCGGCTCGGAAGGACTGCTGGGCGTCGTCACGGAAGTGACGGTGCGTCTGTTGCGCAAGCCCTCGACGGCGCGTGCGGTGCTGCTGGGCTTTCCGACCGAGTCGAGCGCAGCGGACTGCGTCGCGACGATCATCGCGTCGGGCATCATCCCGGGCGGCATGGAGATGATGGACAAGGACGCCGTCAAATGTGCCGAGAACTATGTCGGTGCCGGCTATCCGCTCGATGTCGAAGGCTTGCTGATCGTCGAGCTCGATGGGCCGGCAGTCGAGGTCGACCACCTGGTGGCGCGCGTCGAGGAGATCGCCAGGGGCCGCGGCGCCACGACCGTCCGCGTCAGTCGCGACGAGCAGGAGCGCGTGCTGTTCTGGGCCGGCCGCAAGGCGGCGTTCCCGGCGGTCGGCCAGATCACGCCCGACTATATGTGCCTCGACGGCTCGGTGCCGCGTGGCCGGCTGGTCGAGGTGCTGGCCGAGATGCGGCGCATGTCGAAGACCTATCGCCTGCGCGTGGTGAATGTCTTCCACGCCGGCGACGGCAACCTGCATCCGTTGATCCTGTTCGACGCCAACGACGCCGACGAGCTGCGCCGCGCCGAGGAGTTCGGCGCCGATATCCTGCGGCTCTGCGTGCGGGTGGGCGGCGTGCTGACCGGCGAGCACGGCGTCGGCATTGAAAAACGCGACCTGATGGGTGAGCAGTTCACCGAGATCGACCTCGATCAGCAGATGCGCGTGAAATGCGCCTTCGATCCCGACCACCTGCTCAATCCCGGCAAGGTGTTCCCCAAGCTCAGGCGCTGCGCCGAGCTGGGGCGCGTCGTGGTGCATCAGGGCAAGCTGCCATTCCCGGACATCCCTCGCTTCTAGGGGCGGGCACCTTGGGCGGCGCAGGCGACGCCGGCCGCCTTCATCCTTTCCAGCTTGTCGTTCTGCTCGTTGGTGGGCTTGCCGCTCTGCATGGCCTGGTAGATCTCCACCAACTCCTGGCCAGTGACGATCTTCTCGGCTTCGTCGGCGCCGCATTTGCAGGCCTGATCGCATACGGGATACTGGGCCGGCATGACGCCGGGCGCGGCCCGGCAACTTTTGACGCACGAGTTCGATAAAGTCTGTGCGCTCCTGCGCCGGCCATCGGCCGGGCTCGCCGTACGGTTGCGCCTCTTGCCCCCGTAGCAGCGTGATGGCGACTGCGGCGATCAGGGCGATCGCCGCCGAGCCACCGAAAATCGCGAGCAAACGTGTCCGTCCCGACATGCGCCTTAAGCTACGCGACTGCGGGAGAACTTCTAATGACCAAAATCGTCGATTCGGGTCGACCGGGAGTATGATGGGCGGGCCAGGCGAGGAGTTGAACGTGTTTGCAGAAGTGCTCCCCTTACTTTTCCGCTATTTTAAAGGTTACTCTGCAGTAACCGTTAATTTCCCGTTATTTTAACGGTCACTTCCGGTAACCGCGGGGCGCCAAGAGATGACGGGAACACTCGCGCCGCGCGATTCCAAGGAGCTGCGGCAGGCCGTCGAATGGGCGCTCAACGAGGGCGTCACGCTCGACGTGCGCGGCGGCGGCAGCAAGCTCTCGCTCGGCAAGCCGATGAGCTGCGATCAGGTGCTCGATCTCTCGGCCCTGAGCGGCATCGTCGACTACGCGCCGGAGGAACTGGTGATCACGCTGCGTGCCGGCACGCCCTTGCGCGAGGTCGAGGCGCTGCTTGCCCAGCGCAACCAGATGCTGGCCTTCGAGCCGCCCGACCTTGGCCCGCTGCTCGGCCGCGAACCGGGCGAGGGGCACGCTGGTCGGCGCGCTGATGGGCAACTTGGCGGGCCCGCGCCGCCTCTCGGCCGGCGCCGCGCGCGATCACCTGCTGGGCTTCAGCGGCGTCAACGGCCGCGGCGAGGCTTCAAGTCCGGCGGCCGGGTGATGAAGAACGTCACCGGTTACGACCTCTCCAAGCTCTTAGCCGGCTCCTGGGGCACGCTCGCCGTGCTCGACGAGGTCTCGGTCAAGGTGCTGCCCGCACCCGACCAGACCGCCACGCTCCTCCTGAAAGGCCTCAGCGACGGGGCGGCCGTGAAGGCCATGTGCGCCGCCATGGGCAGCCCGCACGAAGTCTCCGGCGCCGCCCATGTCCGGCGGCACCACGGCGTTGCGCGTCGAAGGCGTCGCGCCCTCGGTGCAGGCGCGCCTCAAGGGCCTGCGCGAGCTGATGGTGGACAGTGCTGCGGCGATGGAAGAGTTCGGCACCCTCGAAAGCCGCGCCTTCTGGCGCGACGTGCGCGACGCCGCGCCGCTCGAAGCGGCGACCGGACTCGATCGTGTGGCGCATTTCCTGCCCGCCGAGCGAGGGGCCCGCGATCGTCGCGCGCATCCGCACACGGCAGCCCGCGCTCAAGGTGCTCTACGATTGGTCCGGCGGCCTGATCTGGTTGGCCCTGCCGGCGAGTGCCGACGCCGACCATCTTGTGGTGCGCGCTGCCCTCGGCGCGACCGGCGGCCACGCGACGCTCGTCCGCGCGCCTCAGACGGTGCGTGAGGCCGTCCCGGTGTTCCAGCCGCAATCGCCCGCCCTGGCCGCGCTGGCGCAACGCGTGAAGGAGAGCTTCGATCCCAAGGGTCTCTTCAATCCCGGACGGATGGGCTAGCGATGCAAACCAACTTCACCCTGGCCCAGCTGGCCGATCCCGAGACGGCGCGCAGCGAGCAGATCCTGCGCAAGTGCGTGCATTGCGGCTTCTGTACCGCGACCTGCCCGACCTTTGTGTTGCTGGGCGACGAGCGCGATAGCCCGCGCGGCAGGATCTATTTCATCAAGGCAATGATCGAGGCCGATCGCGCGCCGACAATGCAGGAAGTGCGGCATATCGATCGTTGTCTCTCGTGCCTTTCGTGCATGACGACCTGTCCGTCGGGCGTGAACTACATGCACCTGGTCGATCACGGCCGCCATCACATCGAGCAGAGATACACGCGCGCATTGCCCGACCGCTTGATGCGCGGGCTGCTGGCCACGCTGATGCCGCGGCCGGCCGTGTTCCGCTGGGTCACGCTGCTCGGCCGGTTCGCCAAGCCGCTGGCATCGCTGCTGCCGTCGAAGAGCAGCGATCCGGGCGGCGCGACCTTTGTGCGCCGGCTGCGGGCGATGATCGAGGCCATCCCCGACCGGATCGCCTCGCCTTCGCCGGTCGACCGGCCGCAGACTTTTGCGGCACTGGGTCCGCGCCGGAAGCGCGTGGCGCTGATGCCGGGCTGCGGCCAGCAGGTGCTGGCGCCGGAAGTGAACGAGGCGACGGTGCGGCTGCTGACGCGACACGGCGTCGAGGTGGTGAATGTCGCGGGCTCGGGCTGCTGCGGCTCCTCGGTGCAGCATATCGGCCACACCGAGCGCGCGCTGGAACTCGCCAAGCGCAACATCGACGCCTGGCTGGGAGAAGAGTTCGACGCCATCGTCATCAACGCCTCAGGCTGCGGCACGACGGTGAAGGACTATGGTGCGATGTTCGCGCACGACCCGGCGTGGAAAGACAAGGCGGCGCGCGTGTCGAAACTCGCGAGGGACGTCAGCGAATTCATGCTCGAGATCGGTCTCGCGAACGTGACCAGACGTGGGCTCACGGTCGCCTATCATTCGGCCTGTTCCATGCAGCACGGCCAGAAAGTCGACGCCCAACCCAAGCGGCTCCTGCGCGAGGCGGGCTACGTCGTGAAGGACGTGCCCGACGGCCATCTCTGCTGCGGCTGGGCCGGCACCTACCAGGTGCTGCAGCCCGAACTGTCGCGCCGCCTGCGCGACGCCAAGGTGGCGAACATCGAGAGCCTCGATCCCGACGTGATCGCCGCCGGCAACTTCGGCTGCGTCGGCAACATCGCCTCGGGTACCGTGATCCCCGTCGTGCATACCGTCGAGCTGCTCGATTGGGCGACGGGCGGGCCGAGGCCTGTGGCAGTCACGTGAACGTCTTTCGCGCTTGCCTTGCGGGGTGCGCCGGCCTGATCCTGTGCGCGAGTGCCGCCGCGCAGAACTCCGGGAGGAGCGAGATGCTCGACACCCTGTTCGCCAAGCTGCAGACCGCCACCGATCCCATGGCCATCCAGTCGCTGGAGGCGGCGATCTGGGAGCAGTGGACCATGGTGCCCGATCCGCAGCAGCGCGCCCTGATGCTGCGCGGCATCGCCGAGATGCAGCAGCAGGAGCTGCAGAGTGCGGTCACCACCTTCAGCAAGCTGATCGAGGTGGCGCCCGATCTTCCGGAGGCGTGGAACAAGCGCGCCACGGTGCAGTGGCTGCTCGGCAACTTCCCGGCCTCGCTGTCGGACATCTGCGAGACCATCAAGCGCGAGCCGCGCCATTTCGGCGCCTATTCAGGGTTGGGCATGATCCGCGCCGAAATGGGTGAGCCCGGCCGCGCGGTGGCGGCCTTCGAGCTCGCCAAGAAATACAATCCGCACATCGTGGGAATCGATGCCGAAATCGAGCGCCTGAAGGCGAAGGGCGGCGACACCCCCGAAGACCCGCTGGGTTGCGGCCAGCGCACCGCCGGCCGATAGTGCCGCGACGTTATTCCTGAAGGAGTGTTGGCAATGGCCACGTTGTATGTCGGCGGTCGCGTGTTCGATGGCGAGAAGGTGCAGGACGGTCACGCGGTCCTGGAAGAGGGCGGCAAGGTCAAGCGCATTGCGCCGGCCGGCGAGTTCTCGGGTTTCGCGGGCGAGAGGGTCGATACCTCGGGCGGCACGCTCATCCCCGGCATCATCGACTGCCACGTCCATTCGCTGTCCGGCGCCGAAGGCAATCCCGGTGCCGCGCAGGACAGGTTGAGCCCGGCGCAGCTCGCGGTGCGTGGCATGGAGTTCATGCGCGCCACGCTGGAAGGCGGCGTCACCGCGGTGCGCGACTGCGGCGGCAAGGACTATATCGAGTTCGCCATCCGTGACGCCTACAACAGCGGCAAGTTCCTCGGGCCGACAATGCGCTGCGCCGGCCGCATGATCTGCATGACCGGCGGCCACGGCAATCGCACCGGCCGCGTCGCTGACGGGCCGGACGAGGTGGTGAAGGCGGTGCGCGAGCAGATCCATGCCGGCTCCGACCTGATCAAGATCATGGCGACCGGCGGCGTGATGACGCCGGGCGTCAATCCCGAGGATGCGCACTATTCGGCCGAGGAGATGGCGGCCGGCATCGCCGAAGGCCATCGCTTCGGCAAATGTTGCGCCAGCCACGCCCAGGGGGCGCTCGGAATCCTGAATGCCGTGCGCGGCGGCATCGATTCGATCGAGCACGGCATCTTCATGACCGACGAATGCATCAAGGAGATGAAGGAGCGCGGCGTGTGGCTGGTGCCGACGCTGGCCGCCGTGAAGAACATCCTCAAGGGTTACGACGACGGCGACCGCTCGATCCCCGACTACGTGATCGAGAAGGCGCGCCGCGTGTTCGACCGCCACATCGCCTCGATCAAGATGTACTACAAAGCCGGCGGCAAGATCGCCATGGGCACCGATGCCGGCACGCCCCACAACCGGCACGGCGAGAATGCGCGCGAGCTCGAGTTCATGTGCGAGATCGGCATCTCGACGCGCAATTCGCTCTTCATCTCGACGGCCAGTGCCGCCGACCTGATGCGGCTCTCCGACCAGGGCCGCATCAAGGAAGGCAATTCAGCCGACTTCGTGCTGTGCGACGGCGATCCGCTGGCCGACATCAAGCGCGCCGCGCGCAAGGAGAATCATCGCCTGGTGGTGAAAAGCGGCCTTCTCGCCAAGGACAGGCGCGGCGACTTCGTGCAGCAGACCCAGCGGGTCGCGGCAGAGTAGCGCCGGAGAGGAGCCCGCGCCGAGGCGCCCTTGGAGTGGGTTTTCCTCATCGTCTTGGGGATCGTCTGGGCGATCGGCACGCCCATTGTCGCGTTGATCGCGCTCGTCCGCACCTCGGGCCTGCGCGATGAAAATGCGCGGTTGGCGATCGAGCTCGCCAACCTGCGCCGGCAGATCGGAGAGGGAGCGGCGCCCGTTGCTGCGCCGCCGGCGCCGGCGCCCGTGGTCGAAGAGGCGGCCCTGCCGCCGCCCTTCACGCCTGAGCCGGCAGCAGAAGCGCCACCTGCACCGACCGCACCGGCACCGCCCGCACCGGCCTGGCAACCGCCAGCGTCGCGGCCAGCGGATATCGGCTGGGAGCGCCGGCTCGGTGCGCGCGCCTTCATCTGGGTCGGTGCGGTCACGCTGGCGCTGGCGGCGATCTTCCTCGTCCGCTACTCGATCGAGGAAGGCTATCTCTCGCCCGAAGTGCGGGTGATCCTGGCCGCGCTGTTCGGCTTCGGCCTGATCGCCGCGGCAGAGAGAGTGCGTGTCAGCGACGAGCGCGTGGCGCAGGCAATGGCCGCCGCGGGCGTGGCGGCGATCTACGGCGCCTTGTTCGCGGCCGTCGGGCTCTACGACATGATCCCGCGGCCCGTGGCAGGCATCGCCGCGCTGGCGCTGACGGGCTTTGCCATCGGCGTGTCGCTCCGGCATGGCATCCTGGTCGCAGCACTCGCTTTCGTCGGCGGCTTTGCAAGTCCCGCGATCATCGGCGGCGAGCCCAATACGCCCGTGCTGTTCGGCTATCTGCTGGCGATCGCCGCCGGCACGCTGGCCGTCATCCGCCATCGCGGTTGGTGGCTGCTGGGCTGGGGCGTGTTGGCGGGCGCCGCCCTTTGGACCGTGGTGTGGATGCTGAGCTTGCCCTCGAGCCATCTCGCCAGCGGTCCGTTCGAGCTGCATTGGGTCGGCGCCTTCCTCGTCGCCGTGGCCGGACTTTTCGTCTGGGCGACCTGGCGGCGCCTCGGTGAAAGCGAGAATCCGCCGGCCGACGTCGCGGCGCTGGTCTGGAGCGCGCTCGGCGTCACCGGCGTGCTGCTGCTGTCGACCATCGTGCAGGACCAGGGCCAGCAGGACCCGGCCTGGCTCGCGCTCGGCCTGCACGGTGCCGGGGTTTACGCACTCGGCCGCTGGACGGCGCGCTTCCAGTATGTCGCGATCCTGGCGCCCGTCCTGTCGCTTGCCACGCTCGTGCTGTGGTGGGCCTCGGTCCATGTCGGCGTCAAGGTCGAGGGCTGGGACGACGCACGCTTCGCCTGGCTGACGGCGCTGATGGGCGGCTTCTACGCCGCGGCGGCGTTCGCCCTGATGTGGAACGCCGGCCGCCCGGGCTTCTGGGCGGCGCTCTCGGTCGGCGCCGCGCTGACGCATTTCCTGCTCGTCTGGTACACCGAGCGCAGCGTCGCGCCCGGCACGCCGTGGGGGCTGATCAGCATCGCCATCGCCGTGCCCTTCCTGGTCGGCGCCGAGCGGCTGGTGCATTGGCGCACCCGCATGGCCGGCGGCACCGAGGCGCTGGGCATGCTGGCCGCCGGCGTCTGCTTCTTCATCGCCGCTGCCATTGCGCTCGAGCTGCGGCGCGAATGGATCACCGTCGCCTATGCCGTCGAGCTGGCCGCCGTGGCGGCGATCTCCGCCCGCCTCGACCTGCATGCCATGCGCCGCCTGTGCTGGCCGTTGCTGGCCGTCGTGGTGGTGCGCTTCGTGCTCAATCCCGAAGTGCTGCGCTATCCGCTCGGCCTCACGCCGATCTTCAACTGGATCCTGTGGGGCTACGGCCTGTCGATCGTGGCCTTCGGGGTCGGCCGACATTTCCTGCTCGCGACCAACGACAGAGCGCTTATCCTCGCGGTCGAGGCGGCGATCGCGCTGCTCGCCTTCGTGCTGGCCACGCTCGAGGTGCGCAGCCTCTTCCAGCGCGACTCGATGGCGGTGTTCGACGCCGGGTTCATCGAAAGGTCGGTCTATGTCGTGGTGTGGGGCGCGTTTGCGCTCGCAGCGCTCTGGACCTCGCGACGGCGCGGAGGTGCCATGGCCTTGTCCTGGCAGCTGAGCGGCGGGCTGGCCTTGGCGGCGGCCGTGATCGTGCAGGTGATGGTCGCCAACCCAGTCTCCGTGACGGCCGATGTCGGCAGCCTACCGATCCTGAACGGCCTGTTGCTGGCCTATGCCGCGCCGGCGGCGATGGCCTTCGTGGGCCGCCGCTGGCTGGACAGGCCGGACGACCGGAACGCCCGCGTCGCGACCGAGATCGCGGGCACCATCCTCGCCTTCGTCTATGTCTCGCTGGAGGTGCGACACTTTTTCGATCCCGGCTTCGCGCGTGGCTGGCAATGGGCCGAGGGGATCGAGCTCTACGCCTATTCGTTCACCTGGCTGCTGTTCGGCGTCGGGCTGCTGGCGGTCGGCTTCTGGCGCGTAGTGCCGGCGCTGCGCCATGCCGGCATGGCCTTGGTCTGCATCGTGGTCGCCAAGGTCTTCCTGATCGATATGGCGGGCCTCGAGGGCCTGCTGCGCGTGCTGTCGTTCTTGGGATTGGGGGCGGCGCTATTGGGGCTGGGTTACGCCTATCGCCGCTTCGGCTTCGATCCGCCGGCCGAGGTCACAACCAGGGACGGCCCATAGCCAGCCCAATTCTTGCCTTAATCAGGCCGCCCTCGCTGCCGAGCTGGCTGGTCTGCACGGGAAGCTGGGAGGCGGGGATGATGTCGGAGGCGGCGCGGCTCATGGCGCGCGCGGCGTGCGGGTTGTTGGCGGCAACGACGACCAGGAAGGTGAGCACGGTGGCCGCAATCACCAGATAATCGACCCAATTCAGCGCCGCCCTTCTGGGGCGGTAGGGGATGGCTTTGGGCTTGTTGGGGCTGTTCACGGCTCGCCTCATGCAATGCGTCGTCTTCTGAAAAAGTTACGACGGCAGCGTTGCCACCATCCCCGAACTTTTTCAGGTTCAGACGTAGGCGATTCTAAGGATGTTGGTGGCGCCGGGTGTGCCAAAAGGCACACCCGCGGTGATGACCAACCGCTGGCCGGCTTGGGCGAGCTTCTGCTGGCGGGCAATCCTTACAGCTCGCTGAACCATGTCGGCGAAGTTGTGCGCGTCCTCGGCATGGACCGGGTGCACGCCCCAGGCGAGCGTCATGCGCCGCGCCGTATTGAGGTTGGGCGTGAGGCAGAGGATGCCGCACATCGGGCCGCTCGCGCGCCGCCCGCAAGCGTGGTCGAGCCGGTGTTGGTGTAGGTGACGATCGCGGCAGCTGACAGCGTGTGGGCGCACTGCCGCGCCGCGGCGCTGATGGCGTCGGCGGTGGTCGCCTCGGGCTCGCGCCGGCTGGCATCCATCAGGCGGCGGTAGAGCGGGTCGCCTTCGGCACCCCGGATGATGCGGTCCATGATGGTGACCGCCTCGACCGGATAGTCGCCCGACGCGGACTCCGCCGACAGCATCACGGCATCGGTGCCGTCATAGACCGCGGTCGCCACGTCCGAGGCCTCGGCGCGGGTCGGCGTCGGCGAATGGACCATCGACTCCAGCATCTGCGTGGCGACGATGGCGGGCCTACCGAGAATGCGGCAGGCGGCGAGGATGCGCTTCTGCAAGCGGCGGCACGGCTTCCGGCGGCATCTCCACGCCCAGGTCGCCGCGCGCCACCATGATGCCGTCGCTCTGCTCGATGATCTCGTCGAGATGCTCGATGGCCGCCGGCTTCTCGAGCTTGGCCATGACCGCGGCGCGGCCCGCCACCAGCTTCTTCAGCTCGGCGATGTCGTGGGCGTGCTGCACGAAGGAGAGCGCCACCCAGTCGACGCCGAGCGACAGCCCGTAGTCGAGATCCCTGCGGTCCTTGGGCGTCATCGGCGACAGCGGCACCACGAGATTGGGAAGATTGACGCCCTTGCGGTCGCTGATCGTGCCCGCGACCTCGACAACGGTGTCGATCGTGTCTTCGGTGTGCGCCGTTATGCGCAGCCCCACCTTGCCGTCGTCGATCAGCAGGATGCCGTCGGGCTTGGCGGCCTTGAAGATCTCGGGATGGGGCAGCGGCACGCGCTTGTCGGTGCCTGGCGCCGGGTCCAGGTCGAGCCGGAGCTTCTGGCCCTTCTTCAGCTCCATCGGTCCCTTGGCGAGCGCGCCCAGCCGGAGCTTTGGCCCCTGCAGATCCATCAGGATGGCGATCGGGTGCTTGTAGTGTTTCTCCATCGCCCGGAGCAGGTCGACGCGCTGCTTGTGGTCGTCGTGTGTGCCGTGGCTGAAATTCAGGCGAAAAACATCGGCGCCGGCCTCGAACAGGGCGCGCAGGCGTTCCGGACTGGAAGAAGCCGGGCCGAGGGTGGCCACGATCTTGGTGAAACGCGCGCGACGCATGATTCAGTCTAGCGCTTCGGCGATGATACTTTGAAGTCTCCAGCCTGCTCATAGACCTTGACCACGGCGGCATCGTCGAGGCGACCCCAACCGGCACCCGCCGCCGCGAGGAACAGCTGATGCGCCGCTGCGGCCATCGGTAGCGGCAACCGAAGCTCGTGTCCGGTGTTCAGCACCAGCCCAAGATCCTTGACGAAAATCTCGACGGCGGAGAGCGGCGAATAGTCGTCGTCGAGCATGTGCGGCACGCGATTGCCGAACATCCAGCTGTTGCCGGCGCTGGCCGAGATCACCTCGTAGACCGCGCGCGTGTCGGCGCCGGCCTTGGCCGCAAGCGCGACGGCTTCCGCGGCGGTGGCGATATGCACGCCGGCCAACAGCTGGTTCACCGTCTTCACCAGCGAGCCGATGCCGGCGGCCTCGCCGAGCCGGAACACCTTGGCCGAGGTCGCGGCAAGAATGCTCTCGGCGGTGGCGAAGGCCTTGGGCGAGCCCGAGGCCATGAAGGTGAGCTCACCCGATTCGGCGCGGGCGCGGCCGCCGGACATCGGCGCATCGAGCAGCTCGAGGCCGGCCTTGGCCAGCCGCTCACCGAGGGCACGGGCGAACGCCGCGGGCACGGTGGCGCATTGCATGACGAGGCCGCCCTTGCGCAACGCCGATGCAGCGCCGTTCTCGCCGAACAGCACCGTTTCGACTTGCTTGTCGTTGACGACGGCGATCACCACGACGTCGGCGGTCTTCGCGGCCGCTACCGGCGTGTCGGCGATCGTGCCGCCCGCGTCCCTGAAGGCGTCGCGCGCCGCGGCGCTGGGATCGACACCCGTCACCTTGTGGCCGTGCTTGAGCAGGTTCCTCGCCATGCCGAGCCCCATCGACCCCAGGCCGATGAAGGCGATGGCGGGCGTGTTCTTGTCGGTCATGGGATCAGGCCTTGATGCCGTATTTCTTCGCCCAGCCGAGTCCGGCGGCCGTCGTGGTCTTGGGCTTGTACTCGAGGCCGACGTAACCCTGGTAGCCCAGGCGATCGAGGACATCGAGCAGGTAGAGGTGATTGGCCTCGCCGATGTCGGGCTCGTTTCGGTCGGGGTTGCCGGCGATCTGCACATGGGCGGTGAGCGGGAACAGCCGCTCGGTGCGCTTCTGCAAATCGCCCTCCGTCACCTGCAGATGATAGAGGTCGAGCTGCAGCTTGAGATGCGGCGCGCCCACTTCCTGGATAATCGCCTCGACCTGCGCGGTCGTGTTGGTGAAGTAGCCGGGAATGTCGCGGTGGTTGATCGGCTCCAGCACCAGGGTGAGGCCGCTCTTGGCGGTGCGGTCGCAGGCCCTCTTGAGGTTCGAGACGAAGGTCTTGTGCATGGCCCGGGTGTCCGCACCCGGTGCGATCATGCCCGACATCACGTGCAGGGTGCGGCATTCCAGGATCTTGGCGTAGTCGAGCGCCTTGTCGAGCGCAGCCGAGAACTCGGCTTCGCAGCCGGGCAGGGCGGCCACCCCGCGTCCGCCCTTGCTGGCATCGCCGGGCGGCAGGTTGAACAGCGCCTGCGTCAGCTTGTGCTTCTTCAGCTCGGCCGCGATGTCGGCCGCCGGCGCTTCATAAGGAAACAGGATCTCGACCGCCATGAAGCCGTGCGCGGCCGCTGCGCCGAAGCGCTGCAGGAAGGGCACCTCCTGGTAGATCCAAGAGAGGTTGGCGGCGAGCTTGGGCATGTTGCTTGTCCGTTCAAGAGGGCGTTCAGGAGGGAAAGGCTTCTTCGACTTCGCGCACCTGGGCATCGCTCAGGAGACGCACCTTGAAGCCCTGCAGCAGCAGATGGAGCTTGGCGGTCTCCTCGAGCTCCTCGATCGAGGCGGAAGCGGCCGACAGCGAGGTGCCGGCGACCACCGGCCCGTGATTGGCCAGCAGCACGGCGCGATGGCCCTTGGCGTAGTCACGGATGGCGTCGGCGAGCTTGGGATCGCCGGGCTTGAAGTAGGGCACCAGCGGCAACTTGCCGACCCGCATCACGAAGTACGGCGTGATCGGCGGCAGCGTGGTCTCCTTGTTGTGGTGGCACGACGGATCGAGGCAGGAGATCGCCACGGCGTGCGTGCAATGGAGGTGCACGATCGCGCCGTCCTTCGGCCGCACGTCATAGACCGAGCGGTGCAGCAATGCCTCCTTGGTCGGCGGATCGCCGCCGACATGCTTGCCGTTGCTGTCGAGCTTGGACAGCTGCGCCGGATCGAGCTCGCCCAGCGAGGAGTTGGTCGGCGTCATCAGCCAGCCGTCGTCGATCCGCACGCTGATGTTGCCCGAGGTGCCGGGGCAGAGCCCGCGCGCGGCGAGCTTGGCGCCCAGCGCGCAGACCGGCTTCGCGCGACTTGTCTTCCTTGCTCATAGCTTGGCGAAGGCCTTGGTGAAGAAGTCGGGCGCGCCGAAATTGCCCGACTTCAGCGCCAGCAAGAGCGGCTTGCCACCGACCGATGCCGTCCACGGCACGCCAGGATCGATCTCGGGGCCGATGCGTAGCGCCGTGACGTCGAGCGCGCCGACCACGGCGCCGGAGGTCTCGCCGCCCGCGACGACGAGGCGGCCGACACCGGCGGTGACGAGGCCCTTGGCCAGCGTCGCCATGGTCGCCTCGATGGCGCGGCTGGATTTCTCGACGCCGTATTTCTGCTGTAGCGCCTTCACCGCATCGGGCTTGTCGCTGGCCGAGAGCAGGATCGGGCCGTTGCCGAGCTTGTCCTTGGCCCAGGCGATCGCCTTCTCGCCGACCGGCTCGCCGCGGCAGATCGCGTCGGTGTCGAGCGCGAGATGCGCGCCCTTGAAGTTGGCGATCTGGCCCAGCGTCGCCGCCGAACAGGAGCCCGCCAGCACCGCAGAAGCGCCACCGACCTTGGGCAGCGCATCGGCGCCGGACTTGTGCGCCAGCAGGCCGCGCCGGCGATAGGCGGCGGGCAGGCCAAGCGCCACGCCCGAGCCACCGGTCACCAGCACGTCGTCGCCGACTGCCTCGCCGATGATGCCGAGGTCGGTGTCGGCCACGGCATCGACGATCACATGGCGCACGCCATCGGCCGCGAGCTTGTCGAGCGAGGCGCGCAGGCTCGCCGAGCCTGCCTGCACCTGCTTGAGCGGCACCAGTCCGACCTTGTGTTTGGTCTGGCGTGCCAGAACGCGCACCAGGCTCGAGTTCGTCATCGGATTGAGCGGGTGATGGCGCATGTGCGTGTCGGAGAGCAGCAGTTCGCCGACGAACAGATGGCCGAAGAAGATCGTGCGGCCGTTTTCGGGGAAGGCCGGGCAATAGATCGCCTGCGCGGCCCCCAACGCATCGAGCAAGGCATCGCCGACCGGCCCGATATTGCCCTGGTCCGTGGAATCGAAGGTCGAGCAGTACTTGAAGAAGAAGCGCTCGCAGCCGGCCGCCTGCAGCGCCTTGAGGGCGCCGAGCGATTGCGCGATCGCATCTTTGGCCGCGATCGAGCGCGTTTTCAGCGCGACCACGACGGCGTCGACATCGTCGGGAATCGTGCCTTGCGCCGGCAAGCCGATCGTCTGGATGGTGCGCATGCCGCCCTTGACCAGCATGCCCGCGATGTCGGTCGCGCCGGTGAAGTCGTCGGCGATGATGCCCAGAATGGCCATGGCGCGACGTTACGCGCTCAGCGTCGCCTTCATCCAGAACTTTCGGCGCCGGGCGCGACGGCGCTGCTCGTCTTCGCCATCATAAACGTGCAGCGGCGGCGCCGGATCGAACGTATCGCGAATATCGAGCGAGTTGACGTTCAGGGTGGCAATCAGCCGGCCCTCATCCTCCATGACCGCGCCGACATAGGTCCCGCACTTGCTGCACACCAGATAGTCCGTGATGCCGAGGCCAAAGCGGTAGCGCGATACGGCGCCGGGCGCGGCGCGAAACTCGACCGATCCCGCGGGGTCGCCCATCGTGCGGGCGCCGTGGCGACGGCAGAAGGTGCAGGAGCAGCGGCCGGGCCGCATCTCCTCCGGCTTCTTGTCCGACGTGTAGGTGATCTCGATAGCGCCGCAGTGGCAGGAGCCGGGATAAGTGGTCATGGTGCGATCAAGGTTGCCCTGAAGTCATTGACGTTGGTGCGGGTCGGGCCGGTGACAAGGCTGTCGCCCAGCATTTCGAAAAAGCCGTGGCCGTCATTGTCGTCCAGCATCGCTTGCGGATCATGGCCCTTGGCGCGGGCGCGGGCGAGCGTATCGGGCGTGAAGAGGCCGCCTGCGATGTCCTCCACTCCGTCGACGCCGTCGGTGTCGGCCGACAGGCCCCAGATGCCTTTCGCGCCGTCGGCGGCGATCGCTTCGGCCAGCAGGTATTCGACGTTGCGGCCGCCGCGCCCCTCGCCGCGCACCGTTACCGTGGTCTCGCCGCCGGAGAGCACGAGTGTCGGCTTGCCTCCCTTGGCGGCGATGTCGAGCGCCAGGCGCGCATGCTCCGCACCGAGATCGCGCGCCTCGCCTTCGAGATTGTCGCCCAGCATCACGACGCCAAGGCCGCGACGGCGCGCCAGCGCTGCAGCTGCCTCCAGCGAGCGCTTGGGTGTGGCGACCAGGACCGCCTCGACGCGTGCCAGACGACGATCGCCGGGCTTGGGTGTCTCTTCGATCTTTCCGGCCGCACCCGCTTGGAGATGCGCGCGTACGTCGGCGGGCGGATCGATGCGGTACTTCGCGAGCACCGCCAATGCATCGGCAAAGGTCGTGGGGTCCGGCACGGTCGGACCCGAGCCGATCACGCCGGGATCGTCGTTGGGCACGTCGGAGATCAGCCACGACAGCACGCGCGCGGGCTGGGCGGCGACGGCCAAGCGCCCGCCCTTGATGGCCGAGAGATGCTTCCGAATCGTGTTCATCTCGACGATGTTGGCGCCCGACTTCAGAAGCTCGCGATTGACCACCTGCTTGTCGGCGAGCGTCAGGCCGGGCGCCGGCAGGGCGAGCAGCGCCGATGCGCCGCCGGAGATGAGGCAGAGCACGAGGTCGTCGGCCGACAGGCCTTTGACCTTCTCGAGGATGCGGCCCGCGGCCGCCCGGCCTTTTTCGTCCGGCACTGGATGGGCCGCTTCGACGATCTCGATGCGCTTGCAGGTCTCGCCGTAGCCGTAGCGCGTGACCACAAGCCCCTCGATCGGATGATGCCAGCCATCTTCGACGGCACGCGCCATCGCCGCACTCGCCTTGCCGGCGCCGATCACCACGGTGCGCCCCTTCGGCGGCTGCAGCTTGTCGATATAGGGCGCGAGGCAGGTGGCGGGACGGGCGGCGGCGAGGGCGGCATCGAACAGATCGCGCAACAGGGCGCGGGCGTCAGCATCTTTCATTTGCGTCAATCTTCCCACTATAGGGGCGCGATGCAACCGCTGCTGGGCCAACTGCTTCAAGAGGGCGATCCGCCGCCGTTTTCCGTTCACAATGAGAAGGGCAGGGCGCCGTTGCTGCTGCTCTGCGATCACGCGAGCAAGGCCGTGCCGAAGGCGCTGGGCACTCTCGGCCTCACCGACGCCGAGCTCTCGCAGCATGTCGGCTGGGACATCGGTGGGCTGGATGCGGCGATCGAATTGTCGAAGGAGCTCGACGCGCCGCTCGTCGCCTCCGGCTACTCGCGGCTGGTGATCGACTGCAATCGCTGGCCAGGTGGTGAGGGCTCGACGCCAGAGATCAGCGACACTACGCCGTGCCGGCGAACAAGGGCCTCGGCAAAGAGCAGATCGATGCGCGCGCCGCGGCCTGCTTCTGGCCCTATCACCATGAGGTCGATCGTCAGCTCGACCGCATGACGGCGGGCGGCCGCCGTATCTGTCTGCTGGTCATGCACAGCTTCACGCCCGAGATGAAGGGTTTTAGGCGGCCGTGGCACGTCGGCGTGCTGTGGAACGACGATCCGCGCCTGCCGAAGCCGCTGCTCGCCGAGCTGCGCCGCGACAGCTCGCTCGTCGTGGGTGACAACGAACCCTACTCGGCGCGCGAGCCCTACGAATACACGTTGACCGCGCACGCCAAGCCACGCGCCCTGCCACATTGCTCGCTCGAGGTTCGCCAGGATCTGATGGGCACGCCCGACGAGGCGAGGCTGTGGGGCCGGCGGCTGGCGCCGGCCATTGGCGCCGCCGTTGCGGCAGCGCTGCGCTGAGCCTATATCGGCAGCAAGGAGAGTCCCATGGACGACAAAACCCGCACCGAACTCGAAGCTGCCGCCTTCCGCCGCCTGGTCGCGCATCTGCAGGAGCGCACCGACGTGCAGAACCTCGACCTGATGAACCTGGCCGGCTTTTGCCGCAATTGCCTGTCGCGCTGGTATCGCGAGGAGGCGGGCAAGAAGGGCATCGAGGTCGCCGATCCGAAGGCACGCGAGATCGTCTACGGCATGCCGTACGACCAATGGAAGGCCAAGTACCAGAAGGAAGCCTCGGGCGACCAGAAGAAGGCCTTCGACAAGGCCGGCCACAAGCACGGCTAGCCGTCCCCGTTATCCCCGTCATTCATCGCGTCGTCGTCATTGAGCGGACGCCGTCTGCGCCCCTATGGTCCGCCGCAGAATTGCATTTTCTGGAGCGTGGGCCATGCCGGACGGAAGCGCCGTTTCCAAGAAGACCAAAGCCGGGCCGATCTCGGCCGACCGGCTGAAAAGCTTCGTCGAGCGCATCGAGAAGCTCGAGGAAGAACGCCATGCGATCGGTGGCGACATCCGCGACGTCTACAGCGAGGCCAAGGGCGTGGGCTACGACGTCAAGACCATGCGCAGGATCGTGTCGCTCCGGAAGATGGACGCCGCCGACCGGGCCGAGCAGGAGACGTTGCTCGATACTTATAAGCACGCGCTGGGCCTGACCTGAGGCCGGGTTTTGTCGCGGCGGCGCGTTCAGTACCAGATGTTCATGGGCAGCCCGTAACGGTCCCGCGCCTTGGCGGGGCCGAGCCGGGCGGCTGTGCCCGCAGCAATCAGCGTCGCCGTCCGGCACACTGCGATTGCGTCGAGGATGTCGTCGCGCGCCGCGCCGGGCAGTCGTTCGACCGTTGCCTTGAAGCCGTGCCTGGCGAGCAGCTTCAGGCGATCGGCGTAGCCGTCTGGCTGACGCTTTTTGCTCAATACCGGCTCGCCGCCATTCATGCGGGCGAAGGCGAGTTCGGGATGGGCTTCGTAGACAACGCGCTTCAGCTTGCGATTGCCGCGCAGCAATTCATCGACCTCGCGCATCTTCGGGAAGAGATGGAAGGTTTGCTGGTTGATGCCGATGCCCAGCTTCTTGCTGGTGGCATTGGCATCCGCGTGCGTGGTGCAGGCCAGCACCGGCCGGCAGGGAGTAGGAAAGACGGAGCTGGCCTTGCCCGGCAGCAGGGCACGGGCCTCGCCCTCGCAGGCGCGTCCGGGCCGCGGCACGTCGACAAAGCCGATCGGCATGTCGACCGCCAGAACGGAAAGACCCTCGCAGGCTTCTGCGAGGGTCTTCACGACTCCTATATCCAGCGCGCCGTCGGCTTGGCGCCGGCAGACCACCCAGCCGGTGCGGCAGCCGTCGGCGCCGGCGACGATCAAATGGCGGCTACCACTTGGCCATCTTGGCCTTGAGGTTGGTGTCGAGCGTCGCCAGGAAATCCTCCGTGTTCAGGAAGGGATGCTTGGGATCGATCAGGATCGCGAGATCCTTGGTCATCTTGCCGCTTTCCACCGTCTCGACGCAGACCTTCTCGAGCGCGTCGGCAAACTTCACCACGTCGGGTGTGCCGTCGAAGTTGCCGCGATACTTGAGGCCCTGCGTCCAGGCGAAGATCGAGGCGATCGGATTGGTCGAGGTCGGCCGGCCCTTCTGGTGCTCGCGGTAGTGGCGCGTCACCGTGCCGTGCGCGGCCTCGGCCTCGACCGTCTTGCCGTCGGGCGTCATCAGCACCGACGTCATGAGGCCCAGCGAGCCGAAGCCCTGGGCCACGGTGTCGGACTGCACGTCGCCGTCGTAGTTCTTGCACGCCCACACGAACTCGCCGTGCCACTTCAGCGCCGAGGCGACCATGTCGTCGATCAGGCGATGCTCGTAGGTGATGTTCTTGGCCTTGAACTTGTCGGCGAACTCCTCGTTGAAGACCTTCTGGAACAGATCCATGAAGCGGCCGTCGTAGCGCTTGAGGATGGTGTTCTTGGTCGAGAGATACACCGGCCAGCCGCGGTTCAGGCCGTAGTTGAACGAGCTGCGCGCGAAACCGATGATCGAGTCATCGAGGTTGTACATCACCATCGCCACGCCGCCGCCGGGGTAGTCGAACACGTTGTGCTCGATCACCTTGCCGTCGGCGCCCTCGAACTTGACGGTGAGCTTGCCCTTGCCGGGCACCACGAAGTCGGTGGCGCGATATTGGTCGCCATAGGCGTGGCGGCCGATCACGATCGGATGCGTCCAGCCCGGCACCAGGCGCGGCACGTTCTTGCAGACGATCGGCTCGCGGAAGATGGTGCCGCCGATGATGTTGCGGATGGTGCCGTTGGGCGAGCGCCACATCTCCTTGAGGTTGAACTCCTTCACCCGCGCCTCGTCGGGCGTGATGGTGGCGCACTTGACCGCGACGCCGTACTGCTGCGTCGCCTTGGCCGAATCGACGGTCACCTGGTCGCTGGTCTTGTCGCGGTATTCGACGCCGAGGTCGTAGTATTTCAGGTCGATGTCGAGGTACGGCAGGATCAGCTTGTCCTTGATGAACTTCCAGATGATGCGGGTCATCTCGTCGCCGTCCATCTCGACGACCGGATTCTTCACCTTGATCTTCGGCATCTTGCTTCCTGTCGAACCCCAAAATTCAATGCGCGCGGCGCTTTAGCGAGCCACCCCGGCTGCCCTGGGCGGCTCCGCCTGACGCCGCGTCAAAGAGCGGCGAGCGCAGCGTTCAACGTCGCACTCGGCCGCATCGCTGCCGATGTCTTGGCCTGATCGGGCAGATAATAACCGCCGGTATTCACCGGCTTGCCCTGCGCGGCGATCAGCTCGGCATCAATCTTGGCCTCGTTGGCCGCCAGCGTCTCCGCCAGCGGTTTGAAGCGTGCTGACAGCGCCGTACTGTTGTCCCGCCGGGCCAGCGCCTGTGCCCAATACAGGGCCAGGTAGAAATGGCTGCCACGATTATCCAGTTCGCCGACCTTTCGGGCCGGCGAACGGTTGTTCTCGAGGATCTTGCCGTTGGCCTCATCGAGCGTCTCGGCCAGAACCTTCACGTCCTCATTGCCGGTTGTCTGCGCCAGATGTTCCAGCGAAGCGCCAAGCGCCAGGAATTCGCCCAGCGAATCCCAGCGCAGATATCCTTCGTGCTGGAACTGCTCGACATGCTTGGGCGCCGAACCGCCGGCGCCGGTCTCGAACAACCCGCCGCCCGCCAGCAACGGAACGATCGACAGCATCTTGGCCGACGTGCCCAGCTCCATGATCGGGAAAAGATCGGTCAGATAGTCGCGCAGCACATTGCCCGTGACGGAGATGGTGTCGAGCCCCTTGCGAATGCGATCGAGCGAGAACTTGATGGCCTCGACCGGCGCCAGGATGCGGATGTCGAGGCCCGATGTGTCCTCGTTCTTGAGGTACTTCTCGACCTTGGCGATCAACTGCGCGTCGTGCGCGCGTTTGGCGTCGAGCCAGAACACCGCCGGGGCTGCCGGTCAGGCGCGCGCGGCGCACCCCGAGCTTGACCCAGTCCTGGATCGGCTCGTCCTTGACCTGGCACATCCGGAAGACGTCACCGGTCTCGACCGGCTGGGACAGCAGGACCGTGCCGTCATCGGCGACCACGCGCACCGTTCCGCCCGTGGCGACCTCGAACGTCTTGTCGTGCGAGCCATACTCCTCGGCTTGCTGCGCCATCAATCCCACGTTCGGCACGGAGCCCATCGTCTTCGGGTCGAAGGCGCCATGCGCCTTGCAGTCCTCGATGACGGCCTGGAACAGGGTCGAGTAGCAACGATCGGGGATCGCGGCGAGGACGTCGTGCAGCTTGCCGTCAGGGCCCCACATCTTCCCCGACTCGCGGATCATCGCCGGCATCGATGCATCGACGATCACGTCGCTCGGCACGTGCAGATTGGTGATTCCCTTGTCGGAATTGACCATGGCCAGGCCCGGCCGCTTCGCGTAGGTGGCCTGGATATCGGCCTTGATGGCGGCCTTTTCAGCCTCCGGCAACGTCTCGATCCGGGTCAGCATGTCGGCCACGCCGTTGTCGGGATCGACGCCCAGGCGCTTCAGCGTGGCGCCATGCTTCTCGAACACATCGGCGAAGAACACGGAAACACAATGACCGAACAGGATGGGATCGGAGATCTTCATCATGGTCGTCTTGACGTGCAGCGAGAACAGGATGCCGTCCTTCTTGGCGGCGTCGATCTGCGCGGCGAAGAAGGCACGCAACGCCTTGCGGTTCATCACCGACGCGTCGATGATCTCGCCCGCCTTGAGCGGCGTCTTCGCCTTCAGCACCGTGACCGCGCCATCGCTGCCGACCAGCTCGATACGGGCATTGGTCGGGGCCGCAACGGTCGTCGCGACCTCCGAACCGTAGAAATCGCCGCCCGACATGTGCGCCACGTGCGTTTTCGAGTCCTTGGTCCAGGCGCCCATCTTGTGCGGATGTTTGCGCGCGTACTGCTTCACGGCGCCGGCGGCGCGGCGGTCGGAATTGCCCTCGCGCAGCACCGGATTGACGGCGCTGCCGAGCACCTTGCCGTAGCGGGCGCGGATTTCCTTGTCCGCCGGCGTCGCGTCGCTGTCCGGATAGTTCGGCACGTCGTAACCCTTGCCCTGCAACTCCTTGATCGCGGCCTTCAGCTGCGGGATCGACGCAGAAATGTTGGGCAGCTTGATGATGTTGGCCTCGGGGCGCATCGCAAGCTTGCCGAGTTCGGCGAGCTCGTCGTTGATCTTTTGCGCTGGCGTCAGTTTGTCGGGGAAGTTGGCGATGATGCGGCCGGTCAGCGAAATGTCCTTCAGCTTCATCTTCACGCCGGCCGTCCCGACGAAGGCCTCGACAATCGGCAGCAGGGAAAACGTTGCAAGCCCGGGCGCTTCATCAACCTTCGTCCAAACGATCTCGAGATCTGACATACTTGCGCCTCCGTGCGCCGCTTTCGTTTCGGCTGAGTTGATCTGTTGCTGATTATGGCCTGTCTTGTTGCACCGCCGTGAGGCAAAGGCAATCTCCGGCACGGCGACGTCGCCAGGGCACTCGGCCTATCCTTTTCCGAGCGTCAGGCTTGGAAGTTTTGCCGGTGGCAATAGGACCTTTTGAGGACCGACATGGCCCTGTCGCGGCACGGGCGGGACTTCGCATATGTCGGTACGTTGGGTGAGCGCGCGATCACGCAGGTCGGCAAGGGCAAGATGGTCTGCGGCCTCTCGGGATGCATGGACTCCGGCGTCGTCGCCGTGCCGCTGCACGAGGCGATCGGCGATCAGCTGCAATGCGTGTTTGTCGACCACGGCCTCTTGCGCAAGGACGAGGGCGAGGCAGGTGGTCCGCCTGTTCCGCGACCACTACAACATCCCGCTGGTCCGCGCCGACGCGAGCAAGCAGTTCCTCGACGCGCTCGCCGGCACGATCGAACCCGAGAAGAGCGCAAGACGATCGGCGCGCTGTTCATCGACGTGTTCGAGGTCGAGGCCAAGAACGCTCTCGCGCCGCAAAGCGACGCTTGACGCCGCAAACGGCGCCTCAGATCCGGTCCAGCTGCTTTTCGACGCCGCTGTCGCGCGGCATGGCTGCCAAGGTGGGCAGCAGGTCCTTGAGATCGCTGATGAAGGCCACGTGGTCGAGGTGAATCCGGTCGGCGAAACCGCCCTCCACGACGGAGCGCAGCAGGTCGGCCAGCGGTCGCCAATAGTCGCCTCCATCGACGATCACGATCGGCTTGGTGTGCAGGCCGAGCGTGCGCCAGGACAGAACTTCGAAGAATTCCTCGAGGGTGCCGATGCCGCCAGGCAGGACCACGAAGGCGTCGGAGCGCTGGAACATCTCGTACTTGCGCTGATGCATCGTCTCGACCACCACGGTCTTGGTCAGCGCCGGATGGCCCGCCTCGCGACGCACCAGGAAGCCCGGGATGATGCCGACCGCCTTGCCGCCCGCCTGCAGCGTGGCGTTGGCCAGCACGCCCATCAGGCCGACGCCGCCCCCGCCATAGACCAGGGTTATGCCCTCGCGCGCCAGCAACTCGCCCAGCCGCGCGGCCGTGTCGCGGGCGGCGGGGCTGGCGCCAAAGCGAGAGCCGCAGAAAACACAGAGGGAGGAGGGTACGGACTCGGACAAGAAGGCTTCTTTATTTGTAGGGGATCCGAGTTTCCGGACCGGGACGCCATGGTATCATTTGGTGATGGGAAGGCGCGACGCCAATAGCGGTTCGTCGCGCCGCTGGGAGTTGCATGTCACGCACGGTTTTGGCGCTGGTTGCTATAGGCGGGGTGGTCATCGCCGTGGCGTTGGGCGTGGCCTGGCGCGGCAAGATGAGCGATCAGGCCCTGATCAACCAAGCTGCCAAGCCCGCGGTAGCGGCTGCGCCCGCGCAGGCCCCGGCCGAAGCAAACGCCGCACCAAATTCGCCGCCGGCCCCCGCCGTCACCGTTCCGAATTTCGATGTCGCGCGGATCGGCGCCGACGGTCGTGCCGTGATCGCCGGCCGTGCGACGCCGGGCGCAAAGATCGTGCTGCTGGATGGCGGAAAGGAGATCGCCCATGGCGAGGCCGACGCGCGTGGCGAATGGGTGCTGCTCGCCCAGGATCCGCCGCTCGGCCCTGGGCAGCATGAGCTGCGCGTGATCCAGCATATCGAGGGCCGCGCCCCCGTGACGTCGGAACAGGTAGTGGTAGCGGTCGTGCCAGCGCCACAGGAGCCGGCATCCGGCGAAGCCAAGAAAGAGACGCTGGTCATGATCGCACCGCCCGGCGGCGCGGCAACGCTCGTCCAGCCGCCGACATCGGCCGGCGTACCCAAAGCCGCCGACCTGCAACTCTCGACCCTCGACTATGACGAGCGCGGCCAGGCGACGATCACGGGCCAGGCGGCGCCCGGCACGGTGGTGCGTGCCTATGTCGATGACAAAATGGTGGCGGAAGGCATGGCTGGCGCTGACGGCAAGTGGCGGCTGGCGCCGACGGCGCCCATAGACAGCGGCAAGCACAAGCTTCGCCTGGATCGCCTGGCCAAGGACGGCAAGCCCTCATCGCGGCTGGAGATGCCGTTTGAACGCGTCGCTACCGCACCGGCTAACGGCGACAAGCGGCGACTGACCGTGGTTCGTGGCGACAATCTCTGGAACATCGCGCGGGCGCACTATGGAGAAGGCCTGCACTACACCGTGATCTTCGAAGCCAACAAGAGTCAGATCCGCGACCCGGATCTGATCTATCCCGGCCAGGTATTCAGCCTGCCCAAGGTCAACTGACGACCATGCTGGCGAATTTCTTCGTGCCTATCCTCGACGATGGCTGGCGGTTCATCGCCATCTTCGCCGCCCTTACCTTCGTGGCCGCGCTGACCGGTCTCGCTTGGCTGTTCTGGCCGCTGATGGTCCTCACCCTGTGGTCGATCTACTTTTTCCGCGACCCGCCGCGCGGCGTGCCACAGCAGGATGGGCTCCTGATCGCGCCGGCCGATGGGCTGGTGCAACTGGTGGCCGAGGCGGTGCCGCCGGCCGAGCTGGGGCTGGGCGAGCAGCCGCTCACCCGGGTGTCGATCTTCCTCAGCGTGTTCGACGTCCACATCAACCGCTCGCCTTGCGCCGGCACCGTCGATGTCATGGTCTATCGGCCTGGCAAGTTCCTCAGCGCCTCGGCCGACAAGGCGAGCGACGAGAACGAGCGGATGGCGATCGCGCTGCGTCGCGCCGACGGCCGCGTGATCGGCTGCGTGCAGATCGCCGGCTGGGTGGCCCGGCGCATCGTCTGCTACATCAAGCCCGGTCAGGTATTGGCGGCAGGCGAGCGTTTCGGGCATATCCGCTTCGGCAGCCGCACCGATCTTTATCTGCCGCCAGGCGCGCGTTTGCTGGTGGCGGCCGGTCAGCGCATGATCGGCGGCGAAACCGTCATGGCCGGGCTCGATGCCGCCAACGCCGCAACCCCGCGGCCGGCAGTCGAGTTCTAGGAGTTCGAGGAGTCCACTCCATGGATAGCGATTTCCGGACGCGCAGAGGATTGCGCGGCTTTTCGGTCAACCGGCTGATCCCCAACGTCTTGACGCTTGCGGCGCTGTGTTCGGGCCTGACGGCGATCCGCTTCGCGCTGCAGGGCGAATTCCGGCTCGCCGTGATCGCCGTCATCGTCGCGGCGATCTTCGACGCGCTCGATGGCAGGGTCGCCCGCCGGCTGGGCGTGGCCAGCCGCTTCGGCGCGGAGCTCGATTCGCTGTCGGATTTCCTGTGCTTCGGCGTGGCGCCTGCGCTCGTGCTCTATCTGGCGTCGCTGAAGGATGGCGGCGCGCTGGGCTGGGTCGCGACGTTGATGTTCCCGATCTGCTCGGCGCTGCGGCTTGCCCGCTTCAATACCGGCCTGCTTGCCGACACGCCGCCGCCGGCCTGGACCGGCTCCTATTTCACCGGGGTGCCTGCGCCCGCCGGCGCAATGCTGGCACTGATCCCGCTCGTGGTGAGCTTCGAGGCCGAGGCCGCCTGGCCGCGGCATCCGCTTGTCGTAGGGGCGACGCTCGTCGTGGTCGGCGGTCTGATGGTCAGCCGCCTGCCGACCTTCTCCTTCAAGAAGGGCAGGGTGCCACGCCACCTCGTGCTGCCGTCATTGCTTGGCGCGGCACTTGTGATGGGGGTGATCGCGAGCTCACCCTGGATCGGGCTGTCGTTGCTGGGGCTTGTCTATATTTGCCTGATCCCCTTCAGCTGGCTCGCCTACCAACGCCAGGCGTCGCGCGAGCGCGCGGTGGCCAGCGGGGATGTCGTCACTCTGCACGCCGCAGAGCAGGGGCCGTCATCGCGCGAGTGAGTGTCGCGCGCCATGCTCGATCCTTTACTGCGGCGGCTGATCGACCCGCCACTTGATGGAGCCGGTGCGTGGCTTGCCAATCGCGGGCTGACGGCCAACCAGGCGACGCTGGGTGGCGTTGCGATCGGCCTGCTGGTGGTGCCACTGCTTGCGGGCGGCTACTACAACGCCGCCTTGATCATCGTGCTGCTCAACCGGCTGCTCGACGGCCTCGATGGCGCGATCGCGCGACAGGGCGCGCCCACGCCCTTCGGAGGGTATCTCGATATTGTCTGCGACTTCGTCTTTTACGCTGCCGTGCCGCTGGGCTTCGCGCTTGCCTCCCCGACCAATGCCGTTTGGGCGGCCTTGCTGCTCGCATCATTCATGTGCACGGGAGCGTCATTCCTTGGGCGGGCGATCATGGCGGCGCAGCAGCAAGAGCCCGATGACGACGCACGCGGCCGCAAATCGTTCTTCCATTCGGCAGGGCTGATCGAAGGCAGCGAAACCGTGGCGGCATTCCTGCTGTTCTGCTTGTTCCCGGCAACGCTTTCCGTGGCTTGCGGCAGTGTTCGCACTGCTCTGTTTCTGGACGGCGGCTCAGCGCGTCCTGGAAGCCTACGGCTCGGAGCCGGCTCAAAGAAATGAATTTTGCTTTCTGTGACACTTCCCAATGGTTGAGTGACGAGTCGGATCGGGCAAGGTTTTGCCACTAAAAGATGACGTGATTTCAGATAGATAGGAATATTTCTTCATACTTTCTCCCAAATTATATTGACCTCAAGAATCACGTTAAGTACGTTCGGTAACTTGGAGCGGTACTGTGGAGTTGGGGTCGCTTCCGTAGGGGTGCCCTCATCATTCCCGAAGACTCCGCCATTTGGCGGGCCGACTGCGATTTGAGCTCCCAGGCCCAAGTCGCACTGGTCCCGCCAATTTTGAGATTTTGGAGATACCGATGCTGTCGATCTTTCGTCGCCTGATGAAGAACGCCGAAGGCGCCACGGCGATTGAGTACACACTCATTGCGTCGCTGATCGCCGTTGCCGCCATCGCCTCGATGCGCACCGTCGGGGGCAAGGTCAGTAACGTCCTGAGCAACGTCGCGAACTCGATGACCTGAAATCTTCCGACCGGTTGAACGGTTCTGAAAGCGGGCGATCCAGTAATGGTTGCCCGTTCCTTTCGACCCCCTATAAGATGTATCAGAAACAAAATTTCTCTTTAAATTGAATGCATTACAGCCTTGATTTGATGTATCACTGAAGATATCCTTTGTATCGTTATTATTCGTTATCCTTTGTCTTATTTGTCGTTCGTGCATTTATTTTAACTATAGATTCAAGATAGCTGCGTAAGCTATTCGCACACCGACAATCTGGCGAGATTCGGGATGACGGCACCGCCGGTCAGGCGGCGGGTCTTTGGGGGCGTCCGGCTCGGGCGCACCTCGGTCGGATGGGTGTCGGATGTCGCTGCTTACGCTTCTTCAAACCGGCTGTCTGGCGGCTTTCGCGATCCTGTTAATCGCGGCTGGCTGGCAGGACCTGCGTACGCTCAGGATCGCCAACGGCCTGTCGCTGGCGACGGTCGCGGTCTTCGCCGTATGGGCGACAGCGGGCTTTGCGATGGCCGCATCGGCCGCTGGTCGCAATCGGCGTGACCGTTCTCTGCGCCTCGGTCGTGTTCGCTATCGGCGTCGCGGGTTTTGCCGCCGGCATTCTGGGCGGAGGCGACGTGAAGATGCTGGCCGCCGCGAGCTTGTTCGCCGGCTCCGCACACGTGATCGACTTTCTCGTCGTCACCGCCCTCGTGGGCGGCGCGCTTGGTCTTGCGGTCCTTGCCGGTGCGCCGATCGGCCCTGCGGCACCAGCGACTGGCGGCACCGTTCGCGCACGGCTGCGCAGCGGCCTGCCGTATGGCCCGGCAATAGCTGCCGGCGGCCTGTGGGTCGTCGCCGCGCTCTACGCATCGTGAGCAACGGGGGGCGGTGTCATGAATAGCAAGCGCGTCGTGTTCCTGCTGCTGGCGGTCATCGTCGCCGGCGCGACGGCCTTCATGGCACGCGCCTGGCTGCAGAACGAGCGCGCCGCACTGATGGCGCAGGTCGGCCAGCATCACGAGGCGCCCGTCGCGGCGCCGACGTTGCAGGTTCTGGTCGCGCGCAATGCGATCCATACCGGCCAGATCGTCAAACCCGACGACATGCGCTGGCAGTCTTGGCCGCAGGGCAGCCTCGCACCGACATACATCGTCGAAGGCAAGCGCCCGCTGTCGGACTTCGTCGGCGCCGTGGTGCGCGGCGCCATCGCGGCCGGCGAGCCGATCACGGAAGGCAAGCTCGTGTTGGCCGGCACACGTGGCTTCATGGCGGCCGTTCTCCAGCCCGGCACGCGCGCGGTGAGCGTGCCGATCACGGCGACGTCGGCCGTGTCGGGCTTCATCTATGCCGGTGACCGAGTTCGACGTGCTGCTGACCCATGTGATCCCCGGCCAGACAGGCCAACACAGCGCGACCGAGACGATCCTGCGAAACGCGCGTGTCATCGCCATGGACCAAAAGCTCGACTTTTCGCCGGGCGACAAGCCCGACGTCGGCAAGACCGCGACTCTCGAGCTCACGCCCAAGCAGACCGAGCTCGTCACCCTTGCGGTCAAGATGGGCGACCTCTCGCTCGTCTTGCGCGCCTTCAAGACGCCAACGACGAGGGGCGCGACGCAGCGGCGGCGGAGAACGCGCCGGCCGAGCCGGGCGACAGCTTCACCGAGGATTCTCAGGTCAGCAAGCTGATCCACCCACCGTCCGCCCCGTCGACGACGGCTGCCCGCCCCGTCGTGCTCGTGCTGCGCGGCAGCGCGCGCAGCAAGCAGGACATCGACGGCGTCGTCGCGAATCGCGTCGCCTTCCGATGGCGGCAACAAGCCCACCGAGAACAAGACCAACAAGACCGCCTTCACCCCGATGAGCCAAAGCGAGCAGCAATGACCCCCTCACTCGCCAACCCATCGACGTCGTCGATCTGGCGGCGCGCTGGCGCTTCGCTGGCGCTTGCCGCCGCGCTTGCCTTCGCGCTCCAGCCCAGTCTCCTGCTCGCCCAGGCGATGGAGGGCGACAACCAGCCCCCGCCCAAGGTGCAGCCCAAGCCGCAGAAGGCCAAGCCAGCCGCCAAGAAGGCGTCACGCACCTCGCCGACTGACAATGTCTCCGACGATCTCAACCGGCGCGAGGCCGAGCGTGCCGCCGGGGTGGTCCGCGAGATCACGGCAGCGCCTGCGCCGACGGCAACGCCGGCGACCAACACTACGGCCGCTGCTTTGCCGCAGACGCCTGGGCCGCGAACGCCGGTGCAGCAACCGATCGTGCCGCTGGCCGCGGCCGGGGCCGCGATGGCTACGGCGCCTGGTTCGGAGCCGCCGACCGTGGCGGCTATCCCGCCGCGCCCGCCGATCGTGTCCGCCTCATTGACGCCCACCATCGCAACGCAACCGAGCTCCGAGCCAGCTCCTGCCGTCGTTGCCGCTCCGCCGCCGACGCCTACGCCGAAGATCCAGGAGGTCCAGGCGCGGCCGCCGGCGCCCGTGCCGATCCTGCCGCCGACCGCCGGCAATCCGCCGCCGGCGCCGAACGTCACTGGCGCGCCGAGCCGCAGCTTTGCCCAGAGCCAGCTCGTGCCGACCCAGCAGCCGACCCTGCACCTCGAGGTTAACAAGGGCACTGCGATCAAGCTGCCGGGTCCTGCGACCACGGTGTTCGTGGCGGCGCCCGATATCGCTGACGTGCAGGTCAAGTCGCCGGGCATGATCTACGTCTTCGCCAAGAAACCCGGCGACACGGTGCTCTATGCCGTGGACGATCAGGATCGCGTGCTGCTGAACACCATCGTGAGCGTCAGTTCACCGTTCAGCCGCATGAAGATGACGCTCGACCAGCAGCATCCCGGCAACGGCGTGTCGTTCGACAATCAGAACGACTCGATCGTGCTCAGCGGAACCGTGCGCTCGGCGGAGATCGCCGAGGACGCGCGCAAGATCGCGCTGCAGTACGTCACAGGCAATCCGAAGATCATCAACAACATTCGCGTTGATGCGCCTACGCAGGTGCAGGTGAGGGTCAAGATTGCCGAAGTGCGGCGCGACGCCCTCCAGCGGATCGGCGTCAACTGGCAGAAGGCCAGCCTATTTGGAATATCCGGCCTCAGTTACGCCGTTTCGACGATTTCGGCGACCGGAGGTGCTGCGTCGGCCACGGCCGCATACAACAGCGCCGATCTCAACGCCCTCGTCGATCTTCTTGCAACGAACAACCAAGCAACGATTCTCGCCGAGCCGAACCTGGTTGCGATGTCAGGTGAAACGGCGAGCTTCCTTGCCGGCGGCGAAATCCCGATCATCGTGCCACAGGGTGGCCTCACCAGCACGATTACGGTCCAATACAAGCAATTCGGCATCAGTCTGGCCATGACGCCGACGATCCTCGGCGAGCGCATCAACCTGAAGGTCGCTCCTGAAGTGAGCGAGCTCTCTCCCGTCGGCTCGGTCAATGTGCCGATCACCCCGACGGCCACGATATCGATACCAGGCATTCAGACCCGCAGGGCATCCACCACCATTGAACTGGGCAGTGGACAGAGCTTCGCGATTGCCGGCCTGATGCATCAGACGTCCCAGCAGGACATCACCAAGATGCCGTGGCTCGGCGACATCCCGGTCTTGGGCACGCTCTTTAAGTCGGACGCTTACCAACGTTCCGAGACCGAGTTGGTCATCATCATTACGCCGTACTTCGTCGAGCCGACCAGCGGACGGCTACGCACACCGCTGACCGATCGCGTGCCGCCGACTGATGCCGATCGGTTGGTTATGCAGCGCTTCAATCATCCGACGCCGCCAGCCCGGATCACGGGCGGCGGGCAACAATATGCTGGACCCTCAGCGGGCTTCAAACTCGACTAGGAATCCCCATGAAAGCACTAATCCTGCCACTGCTCGGGGCCGCCTTTCTTGCGGCCTGCTCTAATCCAGTCGCCGAACAAGCTGCGCGTGACACGCGGCATGACCCCGTACGCGGCGACTACATGCTGGCCGTGAGCTTTGCTCCAGGCGCCGGCCGTCTGGACCAAGGGCAGGCCAACGAGTTGCACGCCATGGTGGCCGCCGGTCGTAGCGCGCAGCGAGACGAATTCATCGTCGTGACCGACGGTTCGGGCGGCACCATGCAGCAACTGCGTGCGCAGCAGGTGAGGCAGAGCCTGTCGAGCGCCGGCGCGCGGTGGGTTGGCTCGTCGGTTGAGCCTTCGATGGCCATGGGCCCGGGCCAGGTGGTGGTCGTGCGCTCCGAGTACCGACTCGGCACGACCAATTGCCCGAACTACAACCCGTCTTCGATAGGGAATCCGAACGGATCATCCATGCCAGGGTTCGGCTGCGCCGACGCCTACAATATGGGCCAAATGCTGGCGCGCCCGCGCGACGCCGCGATCGGCCGCGCGCCGGGGCCGGCCGAGGCTTGGGTCAATGCCGAGGCCATCCAGCGCTACCGCGAGGGCCGCGTGCGCACGGTGTCCGCCGCTTCCACCACTGGTGGCGGTGGCGGCGGCGGCGTGGCGGCGGCGGCTTGGCGGTGGCGCTGCGGGCGGCGGCGCTCCGGGGGGCTGAGCTCGTTCTGAGGAGGAGAGGAGGGGATCATGGCGGCATCCGCCAGCAGCCAGCGCGTTGCCGTTGGCGGCGCAGAGGAAAAAGCGGCGATCGTGGCGACGGCATTCATCGCCGATGCGGTGGCCCAAGCGCGCGTGTCGGCTGATCTTTTCGGCATGACGCTCGGCAAGGCCAATATACGCGACGGCTCGATCGACACGGCGCTGGCGATCAGCGACTGGCCGCGCGATCTCGACCTGCTGATCGTCGATCTGGCCGACTCGGCCGATCCCGTTGCCGATGCCGCCGCACTCAAGACCACGGTGCCCGGCGGCTGCGTCGTGATTGGCGTCGGCGGCATCAACGACGTCGCGCTCTATCGCGACCTGATGGCGGTAGGGTTCAACGACTATCTTGCCCTGCCGCTGGGCGAAGGCGTGGTGGCGCGCGCAGCAGAGCGAGCGTTCGACCTGCGCGAGCGCGGCGTGGGGTCGATGGGGGCGAGCGCCGGTCTCAAGGACGCCAAGCCCCGTACGCTGTCGGTCATAGGAGCGCGCGGCGGCCTCGGCGCAACGACGGTCGCCATCACCGTGGCAGCAATGCTGGGTACCCGCCTCAAGGAAGAGGTGCTGCTGGTCGACTTCGATCTGCATTATGGGTCGCTGATGCTGGCGCTCGACCTCGAAGCGATCGACGCCCTGCGTGAGGCGCTGGACCAGCCCGACCGCATCGACGCGCTGTTCATCCAGCAGGTCGCGCAGAAAAAGAACGAACATCTTTTCGCCATTGGCGCCGAGGAGGCGCCGACTGTCGGCTTCCAGGCGCGGCCGCACGCGGCCAGCGACTTCCTGCGCTCGGTGCACCGGCGCTTCCGCTGGATCGTTGCCGACGTTCCTCGCGGCGACCCGGTGATCCAGCGTCAGGTGATCGAGGCTTCGACCGACGTCCTGCTGATCACCGATCTTTCGCTGCCGGGCGTGCGCGATGCCATGCGACTGCAACAGCTTGTGCATGACGTGGCGCCGTCGGCTCGACTTCATCTCGCAACCAGCGGCGTCATCGATTCCAGACGCTCCGCGGTAAAGGCGGCCGACGTCGAGCGCACACTCAAGCGCAAGATCGATTGTCAGATTCCGGCCGACGTGCCGGCGGCGCTGGCAGCGGTCAATCTCGGCAAGCCGTTGTCGGAGGCGGCGCCCAACAGCGGAATAGTCAAGGCCCTGCGCCCACTGGTGGCTAACCTCGACGAATTCGAACGCCGTTGGCGGCGACGGTGTGGGCAAGAAAACCACAAGCGTGCTCGCGCGGTTCTCGCAGGGCATCAGGCGCAGGAAGAAGTAGGTACCGATGTTCGGCCTGCGCAACAAGAACTCCTGAACCGGTATCGGATGTGTCGGCGGGCCCGCTGGATCGAATCGGCCGACGCGCCGATGCGCGGTCCGACGGCGCCGCGCCGGGCGCTCCGGTCGATCGCCAGGTCCGCCTCGCCGAGGCCGCCGCCAGCCTTGCCGCGACAGTCGCCCCGCGTTTGCGCGCGCTGATCACGGCGGGCATGCCGGCCGGCGAGGTCACGCGCCAGGCCGGCCTCCAGGCCCAGGTGCATTTCCGCAGTCACGGCATCATGTTGTCGCCGCTCGAGTTGCGCGGATATGTCTCCGAGGTGCTGCGCCCCGTCCTGCCGGCCACCAGTTTCAGCGCGCCCGAGGTCGTAGCGGCGCCAGCATCCGTGGAGGCCGCTCCGCCTGCGGCTGAAATCTTTGCGGTGCCTACTCCCGACCTGTCCGAGCGCAAGCCGTTGCCTCAGGCCGCGCAGCTTCTCCAGCCGGCGGCGTTGCCGCCCGACCCGCCGCCGCGCGCCGAGGTCGGCGACAAGTCGACCAGCCGGCTGTCGCGGAGCAAGGTCGATCAGGCGCGTCGGACGATCCAGCCGCTGCTGATGACCCGCATCGATCTGGCGGCCGCCGTCAGTCTGCCGCGCAAGGAGCTGGTTCGTCAGTTGGAAGGGATGGTCAGCGAGCTTCTGGCCGAGCACAGGCAGCAGCTCAACCGGCCGGAGCAGTCCGACCTGGTCTATCAGGTCGTCAACGACATGCTGGGGCTTGGTCCGCTCGAGCCGCTGCTCGAGGACGACGGCGTCACCGACATCATGATCAACGGGCCCAAGCAGATCTACATCGAGAAACGCGGCAAGCTCGAGCTCACCTCGGTGGCGTTCGAAGACAGCGCCCACCTGCTCAATATCTGCAATCGCATCGTCAGCCGCGTTGGCCGGCGCGTCGACGAGGCGAGCCCTATCTGCGACGCACGCCTGCCCGATGGCAGCCGCGTCAACATTATCATCCCGCCGCTGGCGATCGACGGCGCGTCGGTGTCCATCCGCAAGTTCGGCAAGCGGCAGATCGGTTTCGACCAGATGGCGCAGCAGGGCAACATCTCGCCGGCCATGGCGACGATGCTGCGCATCGCGGCGCGCTGCCGACTCAACCTGGTCGTGTCGGGCGGCACAGGCTCGGGCAAGACGACCATGCTGAACGCGCTTTCCGGCATGATCGACAACGGCGAGCGCGTGGTCACGATCGAGGATGCCGCCGAGCTTCGCATGCAGCAGCCGCACGTCGTGCGTCTGGAGACGCGGCCGGCCAATCTCGAGGGCAACGGCGAGGTCAGCATGCGCGACCTCGTGAAGAACGCCCTGCGTATGCGGCCCGACCGCATCATCCTGGGCGAGGTGCGCGGCCCCGAGGCGATCGACCTCTTGCAGGCGATGAATACCGGCCACGACGGCTCGATGGGTACGCTGCACGCCAACCGGCCGCGCGAGGCCCTGACCCGTCTCGAGAACATGGTGACCATGGGCGTGGCCAGCCTGCCGCCCAAGGCGATCCGCACGCAGATTGCGGGCTCGCTGCAGTTGATTGTCCAGATCAGCCGTATGCGCGACGGCATTCGCCGCGTCACGCATATCACGGAGGTGATGGGCATGGAGGGCGAGGTCATCATCACCCAGGACCTCTTCACCTACGAATTCAAGGGCGAAACCCAGGACGGCAACCTGAGCGGCGCCTTCAAGAGCTCGGGTCTGCGGCCTCATTTCCTGCCGCGCGCCGCCTACTACGGCCTCGACAAGGTCTTGATGGAGGCGATTGGATGATCGGTGACGCCAGCCACGGCCTAGGCATCGAGCAGGTGACGATCCTCATCGCGGTCGGCATGGCAATGACACTCCTGGCGCTGGGCGTGGTGTTCGGCGGCTTCTTCGCGGAGCGTCGCCTGCACGACCGGCTGGAGGATCTCGAATCGCGGACCCGGGCGGGCCCGCGCAGCATCCAGATGGCGACGCTGAAGCGTGTCGAGAAGGCCGGCCGGCTGCCAACCCTCGACAAGTTGCTGTGGCGCTGGTTCCCCAACGCCAGCTCGGTCCGCCAGAAGCTCGCGACGACCGGCATGAACATCACTCTGGGCGATTTCGCCTTCGCCACGCTGGCACTCGCCATGGCCGTGGCGTTCCTGCTCTACCTCGTGCTCGACCTGGCGCCGGGCGTGGCGCTGCTCAGTTCGCTGATGATCGGCGTCGGCTTGCCCAACGTGGTGATCGGCTGGAAGGCAAAGAAGCGCGGCCGGCAGTTCAACCTGCTGTTTCCCGAGGCGATCGACCTGATCGTGCGCGCGCTGCGCGCAGGCCTGCCGGTCCAGGAGGCGATCGGCACCGTATCCCGCGACATCAAGGATCCGGTTGGTGGCGTTTTCCGCCGTGCCCAGCACGAAATGCAGCTCGGCGTGCCGATCGATGCGGCGCTGTGGCGTGTCGCCAAGACGGTGCGGACCGACGAGTTCAACTTCCTGATCGTGGCGCTCTCCATCCAGCGCGACACCGGTGGCAACCTCGCCGAGACCTTGGCCAACCTGAGCGCCCTGCTGCGCGCTCGCCAGCAGCTGCGGCTGAAGATTCGCGCCTTCACCTCGGAAGCGCGCACCACCATGCTGATCATGGCCGGCCTGCCGTTCCTGGTCGGCGGCGGCCTGTTCCTGATCACGCCGAGCTACATCACGCCGCTCGTCACCAGCTCGACCGGCCAGATGGTTGCGGCGGCCGCCGGCGTCAGCATGGGGCTGGGCATCTTCATCATGAACAAGATCGCCACCATCAAGGTATAGATCGATGGATCTCGTCGCCTCCGAGAAGAGCTTCACGATCATGGTGGCAATTGCAGCGTTCATCGTGTTCTGGGCCGTCTGGGTGGCCACGACCTGGCAGCCCCCGATCGAGGCACGGCTCAAGGCGCTGCGTACGCGCCGCATGAAGACGCGCAGCGAGCACAGCGCGTCGGCCAAGCCGTCGACCAAAGAGACGTCGATCGGGCTGATGCGCACGGTCGCCGACAGGCTGAACCTTCTGCGCGGCGCCGCGGCCGACCAGACGACGCGCAAACTGCGCCAGGCCGGCTTCCTGTCGCGCGACGCCGCTGTCGTCTATGTCTTCGTCAAGCTCGCGCTGCCGCTGTCGCTGGGCTTTCTGATGATCTTTCTCACCTCGGTGACCAACATCATCGAGGTGTCGGAAGACCTGATCCTGCCGATTTGCGTCGGCGCCGTGCTCTCGGGCTTCGTGATGCCCGAGATCTATATCAAGAACGTCGCGACCAAGCGCCGGGAAATCCTGAACCACGTCCTGCCCGAAGGCCTCGATTTGCTGACCATCTGCGTCGAGGCGGGATTGAGCATCGACGCCGCTTTCCGCCGGGTGTCGCGCGAGATGCAGGGCTCGATGCCCGAACTGGCGGCCGAATTCGAGATCACGGCGATCGAGCTCACCTACCTGCCGGACCGCCAGCAGGCGCTGGAGAACATGTCGGAACGCTCTGATTCGCCCGCAATGGGCGCCCTGGTCAATGCGCTCCGTCAGACTGAAAAATACGGCACGCCGCTTGCCGCCTCGCTGCGCATCCTCAGCCAGGAGTTCCGCCAGACCCGCGCCTCGAAGGCCGAGGAGAAGGGCGCGCGCATGCCGGCACTTATGACAGTGCCACTGATGGTTTTCATCCTGCCGACGCTCATCACCGTGCTTCTGGCACCGGCCATCCTGTCGGCATTCTCCTTGACATAATGTCCATTAGTTCCGAGACTTGCGGCATATTCCTACGAGTTTAGTTGAGAAGTGATTTTTGTGCCTCCCAGGGCACACAATTGATGGAGAGGGGACAATGCTGTCAGCGATTTCGCGCCGGCTTTCGGCCGCGCGCTCTTTGTGCCATCGCATCGGTCTCGACGACTCAGGTTCGGTGGTGACTTTCCTGGTCGCCGTGCCGGTGCTTGCCGGCGTGGTGGCGGTCGGCGTCGAAACGGGCCAGCTCTATCGCGTGAAGCGGCAGATGCAGATCTCGGCGGACGCTGCGGCGCTGGCGGCCTCCATCGATGCCACCGCCAGCAAGCCCGGCACTGTGGTCACGGCGACCGCGAAGTACGAGGCGCAGCGCAACGGCTTCACCGACGGCTCGAACAACGTCACGGTCACCGTGACCCCTTCGTACAGGGGCGATCCCACCGCGGCCAAGGTGGAGATCAAGAAGGCGAACATGGGTTTCAGCCTCGGAGCCGTGTTCTTGAACTTGCTAGGCCAGTCGAGCCCTACGGCCAACATGACGGCGCGCGCAGTCGCGAAGCAGACCAGCACGACGACCACCAGCACGACCACGCAACCCGTCACGACGACGACGACGACCAATTCGTCAGATGGCTGCATCATTGCACTGACGCCCAACGCCGAGCAGGGCATCAGCATCACGTCGTTCAACAATTTCGGCTCTGACTGCTCGCTCATCTCGAACGCCACCGCGACGGGCACGACCGGCTCGACCTCGTCGATCAACATGAGCAGCTTCAACAACGCGACGATCGACAACCCAGCCAAAGACGCCCGTGTCTGGACGCGCGGAAGCTTCACCACGTCGAGCTACAACCACTTCTCGGCCGATGCCACGCAGACAAACCAGACGACGGCGGTTTACGATCCCTACAGCGGCCTTGGTGCACCGTCGCCCGGCTCCTGCACCTACACCAACTACGTCGAGCCGAATGGCAGCAATCTGACCTTGAGCCCCGGCACTTATTGCGGCGGCTTGACGGTGCAGAACAAGAGCAACATCTATTTCACGCCCGGGACCTACTACATCGCCAATGGCGATCTGCTCATCAGGTCGGACAATAATGTCTCGTGCCCGACCTGCGGCACCAGCAATGGCGTCACCACCGGCGTTACCTTTGTGCTGACGCAGACCAGCGGAAGCAACTCGGACATCGGCGGTGTCAGCATCACTTCCGAGAACAACGTGACGCTCAATGCGCCGTCGACGGGCACCTATGCGGGAGTGCTGTTCTACCAGGACAGCCGGGCCACCGCCGGCACGATGACGTCGACGACGAAGATCTTCACCGTCGCCTCGCTCAACAACGCCACTCTGAGCGGCGCCGTCTATTTCCCTCAGAACCGCATCGACATCTCGAGCATCAACAACATCGGTGGCAATTGCACGATCTGGATCGGCCGCTACATCAAGTTTGCGTCCTATAACAACAACTACAAGAGCGGCTGCGCCACGTACGGTACTACGCCTGCCGGCGTTTCGACGACCACGACGACGACGACGAACCAGAGCGTAACCACGACGACGACCACCACTGCCAACAAGGTCGTGTGGGGTCAGTGATGAGGTCGACCCTGCAACGGCTTGCCGCCGACCGGGGCGGCAACGTCGCGATCGAGTTCGCGCTCGCCTTGCCGATCCTGACGGTGCTGATGCTGGGCCTGCTCGATCTCGGACGCTTCAGCATGCAGAAGTCGGCTATGCTGCAGGGTGCCCAGGAAGGCGCGAACTACGGCATCCAATACCCAACCGACACTTCGCCCCGGGTGCGTCGGGTACCAACACGACAGCGCAGAACGCTACCGGCCTCACCGGGGTCACTGCCACCAGCAGCGTGTTCTGCGAATGCACCGCCGGCCAAACCCCGCCAGCGACGTGTGGCACATCCTGCCCAGGCGGCGGCTCACCCAAGAAGTACGTCAGCGTCACGACGACCAAGGCGTTCTCTGCGGCGCTCTCGGTCTCGAGCTTCCGTCTCGGGAACTGGACGATGCCGACCTCGGTGTCCGCCACGGTCACCATGATCTGTGCCAGCTCGAACTGCTGACATGCGCAGCAAGTTGAGCCTCATCGCCCTATTCGCCGACCGCCGCGGCGGCGCGGCCATAGAATTCGCCATGTTGGCGCCGGCGTTGTTCGCAATGGTGCTGGGCGCCGTCGACGTCGGACGCATGTTCTACGTCCGCCAAGGCCTCGAGTACGCCACCGAGCAGGCGGCGCGCTACTATGCGCTGAACCCCAATAACGCAACGTCGGACATCACGAGCTACCTGCAAAGCCAGATGGCAGGCAGCATGGGTGCTAGCGTGGCGGTCAACTATACCGACACAACGAACTGCAACACCAAGACCAACATCACCTGCACGTTGATCAGCGCCACCTACAGCTTCAACTTCATCGTCGGCTACCTTGGCCTGGGCAGCAAAACACTGCGGGCGAAAGCACAAGCGGTCCGCGTTACCTCCTGAACTCCCAATATTCACCTCAACCCTTGGGGCTTTAGTTGCGGATAGCCTCAATATTTTGATATTGTTGCCAAATCGACAAACCCCCTACGGCTGGTGGGGGATAGCGGTTTCGGGGTAGGGATGAAGTTGGCGCCGATCATCTGTGCGGGCCTGGCGCTTGTCGCAGCGGCGTGCACGGGCCTGGACCCCAACCCCAAGGGCGACAACTACGAGACGAGCGTGAAGGAGGCCGACGAGGCGCGCCACGCGGGCAATCTCGACGCCGCCATCCCGCTCTACGGCCGCGCCCTGCAGGCCAATCCACAAGGCGTCGAAGCCAAGCTCGGCTTGGGGCAGTCTTATCTTTCGATCGGCGCCAGCGAGGAAGCGGCGGCGCAGTTCCGCGACGTCCTTGCCAAGCGCGAGAGCAACATCGCGGCTCGCCGCGGGCTTGCCGCGGCATTGATCGGCATGGGTCAGCCGACGCTTGCCGAGGAGCAGATCGCGTTGGTCCTGCAGGCCGACTCAAGCGACTATCGCGCGCTGAACGTGCTGGGCGTGGCGCTCGACATGCAGGGCCGGCACGCCGAGGCTCAGGCAAATTATCGCAAGGCCATCCAACTGGCGCCAGACTATCTGCCGACGCGCAGCAATTTCGGCCTGTCGCTGGCCATCACCGGGCCGCCGCAGGAAGCGGTCGCCCAGCTTGCGCCGATCGCCACGGTGCGCGGCTCCGACGCGCGCATCCGCCAGAACCTCGCCTTCGCCTATGCCATGGCGGGCGATTTCGAGAATTCCCTGCAGATCAGCCGGCGCGATCTCGACGAGCACAGCGCGCAACGCCAGCTCTATTACTACATGCAGCTCAAGGCGATGCCGCTCGAGCAGCGCAGCCTCGAGATCCGCCGCAACCCAAACTTCATGCCGCAAGCGGGCTCGGGCGCGTAAGCCGCGCTCAGCCCTGGACGGAGTAGCCGCCGTCGACCGTGATCGCCGCTCCGGTGACGAAATCCGACGCTGGCGCTGCCAGGAAGACCGCGATGCCGGCGAAATCGTCCGGAATCGCCCCACCGCGCCGCCGGCGTGCGCCGCAGCACAGAGTCGTGCAGCCCCGTCACCTGCTCGCGGGCGCGTCGGGTGAGGGCAGTGTCGATCCAGCCCGGCAGGATGGCGTTGACCTGGATGTTGTCCTTGGCCCAGGCCGTGGCCATCGACTTGGTCATTTGCACCATGCCGCCTTTGCTCGCGGCATAGGCCGTGGCGAAGGCAGCGCCGAAGATCGACATCATCGAGCCGATATTGATGATCTTGCCGGCGCCGCTCTGCTTCATGGCGGGAAACGCCGCATGGCTGCACAGGAAGGCGCTGGTCAGGTTGCTGTCCATCACCGTGTGCCATTCCGCCAGGGTGTATTGCTCGGGCTGCTTGCGGATGCTCATGCCGGCGTTGTTGACCAGGATGTCGAGTCGGCCATGCGCCTTCAGCGTCGCCTCGATCAGGTTGCGGCACGAGGCTTCCTGCAGGACATCGACGGGAATGGCGCTGGCTTTGCCGCCGGCTGCCTGCAGCTCCTTCACTGCGGCGGCGTTCTTGTCGGCGTTGCGGCCGGCGACCACGATGGTGGCGCCGGCGCCTGCCATGCCCTTGGCCATGCCGAGGCCGATGCCGCCGTTGCCCCCGGTGATCACGGCCACCCGGCCGGACAGATCGAAAAGCTTCATTCGCGCGCTCCCCTGAAAGTGCGCCTGTATAGCGGGTGACGGCGGAACCTCAAATTGCCGGCTGCGTTGGGTTCGGCAGGCGGCATTGCCGTCGACGGAGGTCGCAATGGCCAGGCAGGCTTTGGTCCTCGCTATGCTGGTGCTGATGGGTGGCTGCACCAGCGAACATCACACGGTCGTCATGAGCGCCGCCGACCCCTGCACCAGCTACGGCTTCACCGCATCTTCCGTCGACTACGTGCGCTGCCAGCAAATGATCGCCGACCAACGGCGCGCCGGCCGCGTGATAGTGGGTTACAGCGAATCGGCAATCGTCGCCGATTCCCAGGCTGCCTGCGCCTCCTATGGCGTTCCGCGTGGTTCGGCGCAATTCGACCGCTGCGTCCAGGACGAGTTCGCGGCCCGCCGGCCGGGCTGACCGGCGGCGCGAACGAGGGAATGGCGGCCTGCCGCGAGACAGCCGCCATTTTCCGTTTCAGGGGCCGAGCTTGGTCGGAGCACCGTCTTCCTTGAGCGTGCCGACGGCGAGCTTCTGCTGAGCGGCCTTCACTTCGCCGAGCAGGCTGCGCTCGCCCTTGCCCATGCCTTCTTCGCTGGCGACCTGGAGCAGGCGAGCGTCGAGCTCCCATTGCTTGAGGATCTCCGCCTTCTCGGCCCGGGTGAACTCGGCGCAGGCGACGACCTCGCGCGGCCGCTTGAACAGGCTGCTCGGATTGCTGAGCGCCTTGGCCTTGTCTTCGGATGTCATGGCGGCCTCCGTGCAGGTGAACCCACACAACGGACGGACCACCGGGCACGTTGCCTATGTCTTGCCGGAAGAGCCGGGCGGCTTGCCCTTTTTCTCCGCGTCGCTCTCGATGAGATTGAGCAGATCCGTGGGAAGCGGCTCGCCGGCGATCTCGTCGTACATGGCGTGCAACTGCTTCTGCAGCCATACGTCGAACGGCCGCTCGGTCGAAGCTTTCATTTTTGCCCGCGCCGTTTCACCGACGCGATCCTTTTTGGGCTTGTCGTCACTGGCCATGGCACGCCGCCCGCAGAATGAAGACCATTCCGCGGATTCCTGTCCGAGGCATAGAACTCTCCTCGTAAGAATGCCCATGTTTGCGTCACTCGTCCACGGCATGATTTCGAGGATCAACGCCTGTCCGGGGTGTCGCCGGGCGACGTCGCAGTCGAAGCGCGCGGGGCGCGCTCGGAGTTGGCGTCCGGCCGCGCCGTGGACTTGCCCTCCAGCAAGAGCCGCTCGAGGGTGTCGCGCGCTCGTGAAATGCGGCTCTTCACCGTGCCCACCGACACGCCGGTATGGGCCGCGATGACCTCGTAGGATTGGCCTTCCAGCACGGCCAGCAGCAGCGCTTCGCGCTGCGTCGGCGCAAGCTTGCCGAAGGCCGACATGAACTCGCGCATCACCAGGCGACTCTCCTGGTGCGGCTGGTGCGACAAGCTCTCGGCGACGGCCGAATCGACCGGCACCGACGGGCGCAGCCGCCGCAGCCCTGAGATGAATTCGTTGCGCTGGATGCGGAACACCCAGGCTGACAAGTTGGTCCCGGGTTCGAAGCTCGCGCGTCCGGTCAGGGCCTTGACCACTGTGTCGTGCACGAGGTCGTCAGCGGCATCGCGATCGCGCGTCAATGACAGCGCATAGACGCGCAGGCGGGGCAGGATCGCCTTCAGCTGCTCGTGGAAATCTCGGGTATCAGCGTCGGTAGCCATTGGGGTGTCTCCGGCACAGGTACGGTGCTTAATTAATGCAGCCAGGCCCGAAAGGTTACAGAGTGGGCATAATCTCCCGCTAAGTCCTTGAAATCCGGACCTTGTCGCGCTTGCTATCGCATCTGCTCCGCAAGCTGTTTGCGCGCCCGCGACACGCGCGCTTTGAGAGTGCCGACGGAACAGCCGCAGAGCCCCGCCGCCTCTTCATAGGAAAATCCGCCGGCGCCCACCAACACCAGTGCCTCGCGCGCCTGCGGGCTCAATTTGAACAAGGCCGAGGACAGCTCCTTGAGTTCGAGCGTCGCCTCGGGATTGTCGACGGCGGCAAGCGGCGCGATGGCGGCATGATCGATCGGTGCAGGCCGGCGTCGCTGCGTGCGCAGATCCGAGTAGAAACGGTTGCGCATGATGGTGAACAGCCAGCCCTTGAGGTTCGTACCGGGCGCGAACTGGTCGTGCTTGTCGAGGGCTGCAAGGACGGTGTTCTGCACGAGATCGTCGGCGGCCTCGCGCTCGCGGCACATGAAGCGAGCGAAGGCGCGCAGATCCGGCAGCAACGCCACGATATCGTCCTTCATCATCGAGGTGAACGCTCCGGCTGGCGCGATGCCTTCCGCCGGCACCGGTTCATCTATGCGTTATGTGGTGAATTGTTCCGATGAAGCAAAGGGGAAAATCGACAGGGCAACCGGCCCGCTATGGGCGCGTTGACCGACTGATGACGGACTCAGTGGTTAGGAAGGAGCATGCAAATGAACTGGGACAGAGTTCGAAGGCAACTGGAAGCAGTTTGCCGGCAAGGTCAGGGAGAAGTGGGGCAAACTCACCGACGATGACCTGCAGGTGATCAACGGGCAGCAGGACCAGCTCGTGGGCCACATCCAGGAACGCTACGGCGTGGCCAAGGATGAAGCGCAGAAGCAGGTCAAGAACTGGATTGGCGGTCTTTAGTTCTTCCCCTCCGCCATCCCGCCGCCGCGGTCCGGACGGGAAAATCGTGAGGCGCGGGGGAACAAACGCCGAAATTTGGCGTTGGCTGCGAACCTTAAGGAGGCTGGTCATGTCGTACAAAGACTATGCGCCAATAACGGCGTTGGTTGCACTGGGCCTGTTGACCGCTGCGTGCGGCAACAATCCGACAGATCGCGCGCTGACAGGCGGGGCGATCGGCGCGGGTACCGGTGCGGTCGTAGGTTCCACGGTCGGCGCGCCGATTGCGGGCGCGGTGGTCGGCGGCTTGGGCGGCGCGGCAATCGGTGCTGCCACGACCCCACGGCGCGACTACTAGTGGCCGATAGAGACGCTGCGAATTGAATGACGAGACATCGCTCCCGGCCGCGCCGCCTGCGGCCGGGAGCTTCGTTCGTGGGGTTGTCAGTTGGTTCCGAGGGCGTACTGTACGAGCTGGCGATGAGTGAGCAGTTGAGGAGGGGGATTTCGGTGTCCGACGGATCGACGAACAAGGACCTTGTCCGAAGCAATCACCAGAACGCTGCCGTTTCTGCGCCGCTACGCCCGCGCCGTCACCGGTTCCCAGGAGCGCGGCGACGAGTGGGTGCGCCTGTGCGCGGAGGTCGCCATGCGGCAACCTGAGCTGATCGCCGATGCCGAGGACACGAAGCTCGGCGTCTTTGCCCTGTTTCATCGTCTGCGCCAGCCGTTCGGCGGTCTCGAGGAGAGAGGCGAGGCGGGCAGCGTCAGCGGGCGGCTCAAGGAGTTGCTCACCGAGATGGCGCCGCTGCAGCGCCAGGTCCTGCTGCTCACCGTTCTCGAAGGCTTCACGGTGGGCGATGCCGCTCACATCCTCGGCATCGGCATCGATACGGCCGAGCGCAACCTCCAGGAGGCACGCCGCGAATTGCAGCGCGTTGCTTCGGTCCGTGTGCTGGTCATCGAGGACGAGGCGGTGATCGCACTCGACGTGGCGGATATCGTCCGCAATGCCGGCCACGAGGTGGTGGGCATCGCCGCAACGGAGAAAGCGGCGGTGGAGCTGGCCCGCAAGCATTCGCCGCATCTGGTGCTGGCCGATGTGCAGCTGAAGGGCTCGGACAGCGGCATAACCGCGGTCAAGGAGATCATGCAGGCGATGACGGTGCCGGTGATCTTCGTCACGGGCTATCCCGAGCGGCTACTGACCGGCACCCAGCTCGAGCCGGCCTTCGTGATCTCCAA
Organism: uncultured Alphaproteobacteria bacterium; assembly: GCA_963755595.1. Lineage (GTDB taxonomy): Bacteria > Pseudomonadota > Alphaproteobacteria > Reyranellales > Reyranellaceae > Reyranella. The sequence goes on from CAVWKP010000008.1 coordinate 127,177, forward strand.
GCCGTTCGACCCCGACCTTCTTCGGGCTGCGATTGCCCAGGCGCTGGATACCGTCTCGATCTGAGAGCGGAGCGGCCTGATCATGGCCCGCTGGTCGCTGCGCACGAAGTTGCTGGCGGCGACGGCGATTGCCCTTCTGCCCGTCCTCGTGCTCGCCTGCTGGCGCACCTACGACGACGTCCTGGCGGCGAAGGGCCGGCGGGCCGACGCGGTGGCGGCCGCAGCCGAGCTCGCCGTCTCCCGTCACCGCGAGCTGATCGAGGGCTCGCATCGCCTGCTGTTGGCGGCATGCGCCAACGACGCGGTGCGCAAGAGCGCCGAGCCGACCGCAACGCCGGCCGACATCGACGAGTGCGAGGCCTATCTCGCCGGCCTGGTGAAGCAATTCCCGGCGGAATACTCCGCCGCGATCGTCACCGATGCGGGCGGCGTGGCGCGCTGCTCCAGCGTTCGCGCCGTGGTCGGCACCAGCTTCGCCGACCGCGACGTTTTCAACCTGGTGCGCGATACCTTGGGCTTCTCGATTGGCGCCTACACCGCGAGCCGCGCCACCACGCAGACCGTCATTCCGATGGCCATCCCGATTGTCGCCGACGGGCGCTTCCGCGGAATGTGCTCACTCGGCATTTCGCTCAGGGCTTTTTCCGAGCTCGTCAGATCGGCGGGCACCAACCAGGCGACGGCCGTCATCCTGGTCGATCGGCGCGGAGCGATGATCGGCGGCAACGCCGAAATGGCGTCGTCGCTGCCGCTCCCCAAGCGTTTTGCGTCCGCCGTCTCGGCCGGCGAGTTCGTCTTCACCGACTACGGGCAGGATGGATCGCCGCGGGAATTTCATGTGCAGCCGCTGGCCAGCGGCGCGACCTTTGCCGTGACCGCTCTGCCCTTGAGCGAGACCTTCGCCACCGTAGTGGCCGATTGGGGCCTTCTGGCCCTGGTCGTCGTCGCAGTGTTGGTCGTGCTGCTTGCGGTCTGGATCGGCACGGCGCGCTGGTGCCTGCGTCCACTCGGCTACATCCAGGAATTTGCTGCCAGGGTCGCTCGTGGCGAGGATGTCAAGTTTTTGCCGCCACGACCCTTGACGCCCGAGGTGATGGCCGTCGCCGATGCAGTCAGGCAAATGGCGACGGCAATCGCCAGCCGCGAGAGCGAGCTCAACGCCGGCCTGGAGCAGCGCGATCACATGCTTCGCGAGATCCACCATCGCGTCAAAAACAACCTGCAGATGATCTCGAGCCTGCTCAACCTGCAGGCTGGCGAGATTCGCTCGCCGCGCATCCGCCGCTTTTTTGGCGACGCCCAGAACAGGGTCTTGACCTTGTCCATCCTGCATCGCCATCTCTATGAAAGATCAAGCTGGTCGTTGGTCGACTTCCAACAGTTCATCAGCGACCTCGTGCGCCAGGTCTCGATGGCTCGCCGAGGGCCCGACCGCACGGCGCCGCGCTTTCATATCCGGGCGCCGATCATGGCGGTCGGCCCGGATACGGCGATCCCGATCGGCTTGATCGTGACCGAGGCGGTCGGCAGCGCGATGAGTCACGATTTCACCGGCGTCGCCACGCCCGAAGTCCGCATCGAGACGACAGAGGGGACGACAGAGAGGGAGGGAAAGGAAGTCGAGCTCGTGATCGAGGACAACGGCATCGACACCAACCGTGGATCTCTCGGTTCGCGGGCGCAGGGCGGGTTTGGTCTGACGCTCGTCCATGGCCTGGCCATGCAGCTCGGGGGCAAGGCGGTGGTGATGCCGCGCGAGGGCGGCGGCACTCGTATCGTGGTGACCTTCCCGATGCCGCAGGAGGAGGGCGGCGATGACTAGCACCTGGCGTACCGCGCGCTCGACCGGCTTCGTCGTCGGTCTGACGATCGCCGTGCTCGTTGCGGCCGGGGCCATGCTGACCATCGTGCATTCCAACTCGGCGGCCAAGCAACAGCAGCTCGTCGTCAGCAACTACGACACCATATCGGCGATGCGCCGTGCGCTTATAGCCCTTCAGGATTTGGAACTCGGCCAGCGGGCCTACCTTCTGACCGGCAACGTTGCCAATCTGGAACCCTACGAGCGGGCGAGGCTGCGCATCGACACCCTCGTGCGCCAGCTCGACGCCGCTGCCGCCGGCGATCCCGACGCGCGCCGGCAGATTGCCGAATTCCGGGTCGCCGCGGGCGAGAAGCTCGATGAGCTGAATGCGACGATCGTGGCTTTCCAGCTCTACGGCCGCGATGCGGCGCTCGACCAAAGCGCGGGGCGCGCCACCACCGATCATATCCGGCAGGTCGCCGAGTCGTTCATCGAAGGCCAGCAGTTGCAGCTCACGCGCCGGCTGGCCACGCTGCGCTCCGAGCAGCAACAGGCCGACGTCGCCGGCCTGCTCGTCCTCGGTGGCGCCTTTGTCTGCCTCATTGCCGGCATGTACATCATCGTGCGCGGCGCCGGCCGGTTGGAAGATGCCCAGCGCCAGCTGTCGGCGCGCTCGCATCTCCTGCAGGCGACGCTGGAGACGCTGCAGGACCCGATTTTCGTGCTCGATGCCGAGGGTGTCGTCGTGGCCTGGAACGAATCGTTCGTCCGGCTTTCCGGCTGGGACCCGGCAAAGCACCCAGTGCCTACGCGCGATCGCCTGTTGTCGGGCCAATGGCCGACCATGCGGGCCCTGCTGGCGCCCGTGAAGCTCGGCCAACCCTCGATTGGCGGCCTGTTGACGGCGCGGGTTGCGCACGACGGGCAGGAGTACGAGGTCTTGCGCGGCGACATGCCGGACGGTGGTGCGGTCATACGGTGCGTCGACGTCACCGAAAAGCTGCGCGATGAAGCCGCGCTGCGGCAGGGCCAGAAGATGGAGGCGGTCGGTCAGCTGACCGGCGGCATGGCGCACGATTTCAACAACATCCTGCAGGTCATCCAGGCCAATCTCGACCTCATGAAGGCCGATGTCGGCACCAACGCCGAGGCAATCGGCCGCCTCCACAACGCCGCGGCGGCGGCAGAACGCGGAGCACGGCTGACCCAGCAACTTCTGGCGTTCGCCCGTCGCCAGCCCCTCGCTGCGCAACCGACCAATGTCGCGCGCCTGGTGTCGGAGCTGGCGGAGCTGCTGCGTCATGCGCTGGACGAGCGGATCGCGCTCGACTTCGCCATCGCCGACGATGCCTGGAACGTCAAGATCGACCCGGGGCAACTCGAAAATGCCATCCTCAACCTGGCGATCAATGCGCGCGATGCGCTGCCGGACGGCGGCTCGGTGCGCGTCGAGGTCGCCAATGCAACGCTCGACCGTCGCTACGCGGCGCTCCATCCCGAGGTCACGCCCGGCCCCTATGTTCTGGTCGCCGTCAGCGACACCGGCACCGGCATGCCGGCCGAAGTCGTTGCCCATGCCTTCGATCCCTTCTTCACGACGAAGGAAGAGGGCAAAGGCACCGGACTGGGATTGAGCATGGTCTATGGCTTCGTCCACCAATCCAGCGGGCACATCCGCATCGACAGCGCGATCGGGCAGGGCACCAGCGTCAAGCTCTATCTGCCGCGCACGTTCGATCCGGTGCCGGAAAGCTCCGCCGAGCCCATCTCGGCCTTGACCGGCAGCGAACGCGTGCTTGTGGTCGAAGATAATGACGATGTGCGGCGGGCGGTCGTCGACATGCTCTCGAGCTGGGGCTATCGGGTAGTGGCCGCGGAAAATCCCGACGTGGCAGCGAGCCTGCTGGAAAAGGACCGCTCCTTCGACCTTCTGTTCACCGATGTGGTGATGCCGGGAGCGACCTCGGCGGTCGAGTTGGCGGAGCGGGCACAACGCCTGCGCCCGGGGATCGCCGTGCTGCTCACTTCGGGATACGCGCGCGATCTGATCTCGCGCCAGGACCGGCGCGACTATCCCATGATCGCCAAGCCCTATCGGGGCGAGGAGCTCGCGGCCAAGATACGCACCGTGCTGGCTGCACGACGGCCGGGCACGCCTCCCGCGCCGCGCGACTCTCAGCCAACGACCGCCCCGCCCGTGCCCGACCGCCCGCGCCGTGTGCTGGTGGTAGAGGACGAGGTGGTGCTGCGCATGTCGACGGTCGACATGCTCGAACGGCTGGATTGCTCGGTGGCGGCCGTCGGCAGCGGGGAACAAGCGCTCGAACTCCTGTCCAAGGACCGGTCTTTCGACCTGCTCCTGACCGACCTCGGGCTGCCCGGCATGAGCGGCGAGACGCTGGCCGCCGAGGTGCACCGGCAATTCCCCGGCCTGCCGGTCGTCATCGCCAGCGGCTACGGTCGTGTCGGCGGGCAGGGCGACGGCATCCAGTTCATCTCCAAGCCCTATTCGTCGGTCGACCTCGAACAGGCGCTTGACCACGCCGCGCGCGCGGCCGCTGCTTCCTGATCGTCACTGCAACCCCTCGCATCATCCGTGCGTTAATCCCGCACAGGAAGCTAAAGAGGGGCGCCTATGACCACACTGCGGATGCCCGCGAGGCCGCGCGCCGATCGCGCTGGCACCGACCCGAAACCCCACGCCGTCATGCATCATGACGAGCCCAATGCCGGCCTCTTGGAAGGCGAATTGCTGGACCTCTACGTCGCGATCCTGATCGTCGTGCCGCTCGCCCTGTTCCTGAAATCGCTCCTGTTCTAGGCAGCAACCTTGCCGGTGAAGACTTGTTACAGGACGACGAAACGCGCCCCGATGGGCGAAAGCAGGAGGTTTGCGATGCGTCCACTCGCCATTTTCGCCGCATGTGCGGTTGCCGCGCTCGGCACTCCGCCCGTCGTGGCGTACGCCCAGTCGACCACCACCACCACGACCACCACGCGCAATGACGCCGCCACGATCTGGGAAAAGATCAAGGGAAGCTGGACCCAGACAAAGGGCGCGGTGAAGGAGCAGTGGGGCAAGCTCACCGACGATGATCTGATGGAGATCCAGGGTCGCCGCGAGCAGCTCGTCGGCAAGATCCAGACCCGCTACGGCATCAGCCACGAGGAAGCCGAAGCCCAGGTCAGCGGTTGGGAACGCCACTACAAGAGCATGTGAGCGGAGGACGGTCATGAGACCGACTTTTCATCTAGCCACAGTCGCACTCGGCGGCCTCGCGGCGCTTGGCCTTGCCACCGCGGCGCTGGCCGAGAATGGCCCGCCCGTCACCGATACGCGGACAGGGAAGGTCTGGTCGCCCGACATCATCCCTTTGAATGACCCGAGGTCGGGGCCGATGGATCCCGCCGTCGACAAGGCGTTTGACCCGCACAGCCAGATCGCCATGGTCCCGGGCACCGTGCTGCAGCGCCCGCGTGCCAATCTGATGGGCGTGGTTCCCATCACGGCTGGTCCTACGGTTCCGCTGGTTAACCTGGATGCGCCGTCTCTGCAGGCCATTCCGGGACAGCACTGGTTGGCGATCCTCTATCTCACCAACAACAGCGCCAACACGGTCGACGCCGTCGTCGACTGCCACTTCACCAACCATGCCGCGAAGGTCGAGGACGTGCGTCTCCTGGTGCCTCCGGCAGGTCCCGGCGAACGATTGGGCCTGCCCGTGCGCGGCCCGCGTACCGACCTGTTCGTCGACCAGGTGACGTGCCAGCTGATGTCGCCGATCTAGCCGTTCCGGTTTGCGAACCTTATGAAGGGCCGGCCCAAGAAGCCGGCCCTTTTCGTTGGGCGGTCAACGACGCTAGGGTGTTGGCTGCACCGAAGGGGGAGAGCGTATGCGTAGTGTGGGGCGCCGAGAGACTTTGGCCGGTGGCGCGGCCTTGGCCGCGGCGACCCTGATCAGGCCGCGCGAGGCTCGCGCGGCAAAGGCCATGACGGTCGTGCTGGAATCCGAGGTGACGATCCTCGATCCGCATTTCATCACCGCCACCATCACCCGCACCTTCGGCCTGCATGTCTTCGACATGCTGTTCGCCATGAACGAGAAGGGCGAAATCAAGCCGCAGATGGTCGACAGCTGGGAGGTGTCCGCCGACAAGCTCGGCTGGAGCTTCAAGTTGCGCGACGGGCTCAAGTGGCACGATGGCACTGCCGTAACGGCCGCCGATTGCGTGGCCTCGCTCAAGCGCTGGTCGGTGCGCGATCCGCTGGGCAAGATGCTGATGGCCGACACCGCCTCGCTCGAGGCGGCTGACGCGCGGACCTTCAAGCTCGCGCTCAAGGAGCCGTTCCCGCTGATGCTCGAGGTGCTGGGCAAGCCCAACGCGCCGCTGCCGGTGATGATGCCGGCGCGCCTCGCCGCCACGCCCGCCGACCAGCGCATCCCCGAAGCGATCGGCTCGGGCCCATTCCGCTTCCTCAAAGATCAGTGGCGGCCTGGCAATGCCATGGTGCTGGAGCGCAATCCCGACTACCTGCCGCGCGACGAGCCGCCGGATTTTCTGGCGGGCGGCAAGCGGGTCAGGATCGACCAGCTGACGCTCCGCGTCATGCCGGACCAGTCGACCGGCGCCAATGCACTGATGGCCGGCGAGATCGACTACATGCAATACCTGCCGTTCGACATGCTGCCGCTCCTGGAGAAGGAGCGCGGCGTGAAGATGGTCGGGCTGGGCGGCATCCACCAATTCCAGGGCAACTTCCGCCTGAACCACGCCTCCCCGCCGTTCGACAATCCGGCGGTGCGCAAGGTGCTGTGGAAACTCGTTGACCAGGACGCGACGCTGACGGCGATCGGCGTGCCCGAGCGCTATCGCGCGAAGTCATGCCCGTCCTTCTGGATGTGCGGCACGCCGCTGTCGACCGACGCCGGTGCCGCGGCTGCGAAGTTCGACCTCGCGGCGGCCAAGGCCGAGCTCAAGGCTTCGGGCTACAAGGGCGAGCCGGTGATCATCCTCGAAGTGGCGGGCTCGATCAGCCAGACCGCCTCCCGGCTCCTGGCCCAGAACATGAAGGACGTGGGCTTTACCGTCGACCAGCAACCGCGCGACTGGCCGACCGTGCTGGCCCGGCGCGCCAAAAAGGACGGCTGGTCGATGTTCCCGGTCTACTCCAATGGCACCGACATGTACTCGCCGCTCACGCACTTCTATGTCGCGGCGACGTGCAACGACTTCCCAGGCTGGTCATGCGATGAGCGCATCCCCTCGCTGCTGAAGGCCTTCACGCGGGCGGGCACGGCCGAGGAGCGCAAGCGCATCGCGACCGAAATCCAGGTCGCTGCCTATGAGCTCACGCCGTCGATCATGTGGGGACAGTTCACCATTCCGGCCGGCTACCGCAGCGACCTCAAGGGCTTGATCCGGTCGTCCTATCCGATGTTCTGGGAGGTTGACCGGTGAGGAGCCGGCGGGAACTCGCGATGCTTCCCCGCGTTGTAGGGCCGGGACGGGCAAGCCGTCCCGTGGAGGCTTTGGATGCGTTACCGCATTGCTCTCGCCGGCCTTGTTGCGCTGGGCGTGGCCGGTTGTGTCACCGAAACCCGTACCGTCATCGCGGCGGACGACGTCTGCTCGACCTACGGCTTCAAGGTCAGCTCGCCGGAATACCGGCTATGCCGCGATCGCGAGGCCGAGGCGCGGCGCGAGGGCCGCGTGTCGCCAAGCTACGCCGAGGCACGCATCGTCGCGGACTCGCAGTCGGCTTGCCAGTCCTATGGACTGCATCCCTACTCCGACCGCTACGAAGAGTGCGTGCGGCACGAGCACGAGGCGCGTCGGCCGCTTTGAGCCTGCGGACCGCATGACGACCGTGCGGCACAACGCGACGCGCGGTCGGTACGAGCTCGACACGCCGCATGGCCTTGCCATTGCCGTCTATCACCAGCAGGGCGACCGGCTGGTCTTCACCCACACCGAGGTGCCGAGCGAGGACGAAGGGCACGGCATCGGCTCGGAGCTGGTGCGGGGGGCGCTCGACGACGCACGCCGGCGCGGCTTCAAGATCGTGCCGGCCTGCAGCTTCGTGGTCGATTTCGTGCGCCGCCATCCGGAATACAGCGACTCCGCTTAGAGCTGGCTGTCCGGCCGCAGGCCCTCGGACTTGCTGGCCACCCGCTTGGCACCGGACAAGGATACTTGCCCGCGCCGCAGCAGCGACATCAGCGCCCGCCGAGTTTGCGCGTCGCTGAAGCCGCGCTCTTCCAGGCGCAGCTCCAGATCCTTGATGGGAACTTCGGGACCTTCGCGGCGAGCCAGAATGGCGATCTCGTCCAGCAGAGCGCCTTCGGCATCGGTCAATCTGTGGGCAGGTGAGCGCATGCTGACGCTACTCGACAACAAGAGGGATGCGTTCAGTGGGGGAACAGGAAGGCCCAGCTCAGGCCCAGCGCTATCAGCGCCCCGACGAAGGACGCGACAAGCACCAGCAGGACGCGTCCGCTGACGACGCCGCCGCGCGATTCGACCGGAGTTAGTTCGCGTTGCATGGGAGCCTCCGTTGGTGGGCAAGGGGGACTCAGTGGAAGTGAACGCCGGGTCGACGGAACGGTTGCGCCGGCGCGCCGGCATTTTCCCCCGGACCTCGGGTGGCCGGACGCAACTGTGCGGAACCGTCCGGAGCGGCTGGCGTTATCGGTCCGCCAATCGCGTCTCCGCGGAAGGAGCAAGCCCATGTTGTACTGGTCGTTGATGTTCCTGGTCGTCGCGCTCGTCGCTGCGGTCTTCGGATTCGCCGGCATCGCCTCGACCGCCGCCGGAATCGCCCAGGTCCTGTTCGTAGTCGCGCTGATCTTGTTCATCGTGAGCCTGTTCGCGGGCATCACGCGGCGCAACCTCTGAGGCGGCCAACGCACTCAAAACTGGAGGCTGTCATGTCCTATCGTCTCTGCGCCGTGCTGGCGGCCGGCGTGCTTGCCGCCGCATGCTCCCACACCGAGACCAGAACGGTCGTCGTGCCGGCGCCCGTCGACAATTCGTGCACTTACTATGGCTACGTGCCGGGCACCGAGGCCTATCGCATCTGTGCTGAGCGCGAGGCCGCCGCCCGTCGTCGCGGTCGGATGCAGGCGAGCTATGCCGAGGCGGCGATCTCCGCCAACTCGCAGGAAGCCTGCTCGTCCTACGGGCTGGTCCGCGGCACCGAGCGCTACGACCGCTGCGTGCAGCGCGAGATCTCGTATCGCCGTCCAGCGTAGCTAGGCGGCGCCGGCGAAGTGGGAACGCAGCCGCTCGCGGGCTGCGTTCCCCGCCGCGCGGTCCCAGCAGTTAACGATCGCCACCCGGAAGCCGCCCGGCGGCATGGCATGCCGGTCGGCCGCCAAATCCTCGTGAAAAGTGATCTGCAGGCTCGAGATGCCGGCCGTGCCGACGATCTCCCGCTGCAGCCCGGCCGGCGGATGGCGGTAGTGCCGTCCATGCGGCACGAACAGCACGATGCTGTAGCCGCTGCGGCGGCGGGAATCGTCGAAGCGCCATTCGCCGTTCCGGTAGAGCCCGACCAGCGCCTCCGCCCAGGGATCACCGCCATAGAGGTCGGGCCACTGGTCGGCAAAGCGCAGATGGACCTCGATGATGCGTGCGCCAATCGTCTCGAGATTGACCATGCCGGTGTATCCGGCGAGATGCTGGCGGCACCATGCATCGCACCACTGTTCGACGCCTGGATTGGTGCCGGCCCCGACCTCCCAATAGTCGAATGTCCCTTCGCCGCTGGAGATGCCACGCGCATGTCGCCACCAGCGCGGCACGCCGTCGACCACAGCAAGGTCGCTGCTGACATGCTCGCCTTCCAGCAACGTCGACCAGAAATGGCCGGCCCGGTAAGCTTCGGCATAGTCCTGTTCGCCGTCGAGCCGGCGGCTGCCGACGCCCATGCCTTTGAGATTGTAGATCGGCTTGGAAAACACTGGATATGACGGCGGCGCGACACCATGTGGGGCTGCTGCCAATTTTTGACTTAAGGCGATGGCAAGCTTGTCGTAGACCCAACGGTGTCGGGGATTCCACAACCATGCGTCACTATCCTCTGTGGGGATCATCACATCGGCCGGGCAGGCGACGCGCTCGAAATATTGAGTTCGCCACGGGTCGATTTCGCAAATCGGCACTGGGTCCTCTTGGCTGGGGACAGTTCAGGCTAACACAAACGTGTTCGCGACGGGGCCATTGCAACCGGCTATCTTTGGCGGGCGTTGGGACCGGTGCGGAGGTGTCGTGTCGAACCTGGTAACGCCATCCGTGCAGCCGCACGGCGCTCGACACGTCGACCGCTTCCTGTCGGTTCGCGCGCTCAGCGAGCAACTCGCTGCTCCGCTGTCGGCGGAAGACCAGACCGTGCAGTCGATGCCCGACGCCAGCCCGACCAAGTGGCATCTCGCACACACGACGTGGTTCTTCGAGACCTTCCTGCTGCGCCCGCACGCGCGCGACTATCGCGTCTACGATCCGGCCTACGAATATCTCTTCAACTCCTACTACGAGGCCGTCGGGCCGCGCCATCCGCGCCCGCAGCGCGGCATGATCACGCGTCCCGGCGTCGAGGAGATCCTGGCCTATCGTCGCCATGTCACCCAGGCCACGGTCGACCTGATCGAGCGGGACGGCGGCGATTGGCATGCGCTGCTCGAGCTCGGCCTCAATCACGAGCAGCAGCATCAGGAGCTGATCCTGATGGATGCCAAGCACATGCTGTCGCTCAATCCGCTGAAGCCGGCCTATGCGCCAGCGAGTGCCCCACCGGTCGAGCGCGATACGCCGGTGAGCTGGATCGACTTCGAGGGCGGCCTGGTCGAGATCGGCCATGCCGGCAACGGCTTTGCCTTCGACAACGAGGGTCCGCGTCATCGCGTGCTGGCTCGATCCGTTTGCGCTCGCCACGCGGCCGGTGAGCTGCGGCGAATACCTCGCCTTCATCGACGATGGCGGCTATCGCCGGCCCGAGTTCTGGCTGTCGGCCGGATGGGACTGCGTCAACCAGCGCGGCTGGCAGGCGCCGCTCTATTGGCAGGCTGGCAGCGGCGGCTGGCAGGTCTTCACGCTCGCGGGCCTGCAGCCGCTGCAGGCGTCAGACCCGGTGTGCCATGTCAGCGCCTACGAGGCCGCGGCTTATGCCAAGTGGGCCGGCAAGCGCCTGCCGCGCGAGCAGGAATGGGAGACCGCGAGCCGATCAGCTGAAGCAGGTCGGCGAGGTCTGGGAATGGACCGCGAGCCCCTACATCGCCTATCCCGGCTACCGCGAGCCCGCCGGCGCGATCGGCGAGTACAACGGCAAATTCATGGCCAACCAGATGGTGTTGCGGGGTGGTTGCGTCGCCACGCCGAGTGACCATATCCGCACGACTTATCGCAACTTCTTCCCGCCGGATGCGCGCTGGATGTTCGGGGGAATTCGCCTGGCGGAGGATCTCCGATGAACGGCTCCATGCTCGCTCTCGATTTTGCCGAGTCTGCCGACCGGGAGGAATTTCGGCGTGCGGTGCTGTTGGGCTTGTCCCGCACCCCGCGCGCCATTCCGCCCAAGTTCCTCTACGACGCCAAGGGCTCGGCACTGTTCGACGCGATCTGCGAGCTGCCCGAATACTATCTGACGCGCACCGAGATCGAGATCCTGAAGCGCCACGCCGCCGACATCGCGAGCCGCGCCGGCCCGGGGTCGGCGTTGATCGAGTTCGGAAGCGGATCGAGTGTGAAGTCGCGCCTGCTGCTCGATGCCCTGCCAAATCTGGCGCTCTATTCCCCCATCGACATTTCCCGTCAGCATCTCGACCAGACCGCGGCCGGTCTGCGGCGCGACTATCCGTCGCTCAAGGTCGAACCGGTGTGCGCCGACTACATGACGCTCGACGCGCTGCCGCAGATCAACGGCCACGCGCGGCAACTCGGCTTCTTTCCCGGCTCGACCATCGGCAACCTCGAGCCCGCTGACGCTACGGCCTTCCTGCGCCGCGCGCGGCGACTTTTGGGAAACGACGGCGCGCTCGTTCTCGGCGCCGACCTGAGGAAGGATCCGCGGCGCCTGCACGATGCCTACAACAACTCGGCGGGCGTCACCGCAGCCTTCACGCTCAACCTGCTGCGGCGCATGAACCGCGAGCTGCAAGCGACCTTCGATCTCGACGGCTTCGTGCACGAGGCTTTCTACAACCCGCTCGAAGGGCGCATCGAGATCTACTTCCGCAGCCTTCGCCCGCAGTCGGCCACCGTCGCCGGCCGCACCTTCAGCTTTGCCGAGGGCGAGCGGGTGCATACCGAGTACTCCTACAAGTTCGACGTCGCCGGCATCGAAGCCCTGGCCCGCAGCGCCGGCATGCGCGTCGCCGAGACCTGGACCGATCCGTCCCGCCTCTTCGCCGTGACCTATCTGGTGGCAGCCCCCTGAAAGAAGTGTGCCCGCCCTCGAGTTTCCTCGAGAGCGGGCATAAGGCCGAGTGGGGAGGGTGGCATCGCTGAGCGGGGGGCAGGGGCGACGCCAAGTGACCCGGCCACACGCAATCAACGGCGGCAGGGCGCGAAAGGTTGCGCAGGGCTCGGCGCAAAACTGCGGATAATCCGCAAACCCCCAATTAAAGTCTGGGAATAGGCCTCAGCCCCCAGAATTTGTCCGCAGCGCCTCGCTCGCCCGCTCGATATTGATCTCGTGCGAACGCAGCATGTCTGCAAGGTCGCGGTGCAGCGCTTCACTCGCGCACCTTCGGTAACATTTCCTTCAATTTGCGCACGACCCAGCCCTGGCCGCGATTGAGGAACGCGATGCGCTCCGGCAGCGCGTCGATGGCCATGGCCTTGTCCTGAAAGGCCCCGACCTTGGTCGAGGCGGGCGCGCCCAGGACCTTGAGTTGCTTGAGCAGCATGGCGCACCAGCGGGCCTCGTCGCGGTGGACGTCCTGCAGCAGGCCGACATAGGGCGTGCCCTGCGCGGCCTCGGCGCTCCTGAGCGCCACGCCGGTGCCGGCGCGCTCGGCCTCGAGCAGCTCGTTCAGAAAGGCCGCGAGCTCGTCGCGGGTCGCGAAGCCCATGTAGGCATCGTCGGCTTCGTGGGCGAGGCAGGCGGGCGAGCTCGGTTCTTCTTGCGATCGTCGTTCATGTCGGATGCCACCACTTGCCGGCCAGCACGACGCCGGCAGAGAGCAAACGCTTGTCGCCCACCAGACGCTCCCCGAGGGAATCGCTGTAGTCGAACTTGCCGCCGGCGAGGTCGATCACCGTCGCATCGCCGACGCTGCCGACCTTGAGCGTGCCGAGGTCCGGCCGCTTGATGGCATTGGCCGGGCCCGCGGTGCCGAGCTTGATGACGGTGGCGAGGTCGACGCCCAGGCACAGGAACTTCGACATGGTGGTCAGGAGGTCGAAGGCCGGCCCGTCGATCGAGGTGATGTGCACGTCCGACGAAATCGCGTCGGGCAGGAAACCCGCCTTCAGCATGCCGCGCGCCGTGCCGAAGCCGAACGAGCCGGCGCCATGGCCGATATCGAAGATCACGCCGCGCTCGCGCGCCGCCAGGATCTCCTCGCGCACGCGGCCGTCGGCTTTGATCGGCGCGTTGGGGAAGGGGCGGAAGCAGTGGGTGAGCACGTCGCCGGGCCGCAGCCGCCGCATCACCTCGTGCCGCGCCGGCGGCGGGGCGTCGAGATGCGCCATCACCGGGAGGCCGACTTCCTCGGCGACATCGAGGGCGATGTCGAGCGGCATGATCCCGCTGGTGCCGCTCGCCGACTTGCCGACGCGCACCTTGATGCCCAGCACCAGGTCCTTGTGCTCGCGCGCCACGCGCACGGCCTCGCGCGGATCGATCAGGCGCATGTCGGAGCATTCGCCGACCATCACCGTCTTGGAGAAGGCGAAGATGCCGGGGAAGGCGACGTTGAGATAGGGCAGGATGCGCACCGGCGAGGGCTCGATCACGTGCTTGCGAAAGCCGTGGAAGTTGCCGGGCCCGGCGCTGCCGGCGTCGATGAAGGTGGTGACGCCGCCGGTGCGCGCCAGCAGCTCGGCCGCCACGCCGAGCGAGGTGCCGCCCCAATAGACGTGGGTGTGCAGGTCGATCAGGCCGGGCGTGACAAGCTTGCCTTTGACGTCGCGCGTCTCGCGCCCCGCGAGATTGTCGCCGATCGCCGCGACCTTGCCGCCGGCGAAGGCGATGTCGGTCACCTTGTCGATTCCCTGCGACGGATCGATCAGCTTGCCGCCCTTCAGACACCAGATCGTTCATGCTTTCCTCATCGAAGCGCGCCACCGAGTTCGCCGCCGTTAAACCCGTTTTCACGGTTTTTTAACGGCTGCGAGGCCGGCGAAAAACGGTCGAGCGCTTAATTCTTCGGACGAATTTCGATTCGGGGAGATCGGGAAAACGGTCGAAAACGGTGAAAAACGGTCGAAAAACGGTGGAATATGGACTTTCAGCCGTGTGCTGCCATCTTGCCCGAGCGGGTAGCGCACTAGCGGAAAGGCGGAAAGTCGTGCGAGGGGGGTAGCGGGGTAGCGCGCTAATTGCGCAAACTCCCCAGGACCTCCGAAGGACCGGCGCAAATGCCGGAAAGTCACTCGACGACGGACAGACAAAGCTGAGCATACGCTACGCTCCCAGTCTCACTTTATCGCAGGTGAGCGATTCCGCCTATTTTAGTCATTAGAAGTTCCGGCGGCCGTTCCTCATCGTCCGGCCCAGCGCTCCGGCGCCGCGGAAGCGAGATGTCTGCCAGTCCCAGCCATCGGGCCATCAGGCTGAGCTCCTCGCGCAACGGGCCCGCCACCTTTCGCGCCTCGGCGCCAGGCTCGAGATGTGCGGCATGGACCAGCAGGCGGCTCGCCGCGCGGTCGGCCTTGAGGTCGACGCGCGCCACGAGCTGGTCGCCCAGCAGGAAGGGCAGCACGTAGTAGCCGTGCTTGCGCTTGGCGATCGGCGTGTAGATCTCGATGCGGTAGTGGAAGTCGAACAGGCGCTCGGTGCGCTCGCGTTCCCAGATCAGCGGATCGAACGGCGCGAGCAGGGCGCGCGCCTCGACCCTGCGCGGCTGGCGCGCTGCGGGATCGAGATAGGCCGGGTTCTTCCAGCCTTCGACCGTGACCGGCAGCAGTTCGCCTGCCTCGACCAGTTCGGCGAGCCGCGCCTTGGTGTCGGCGACGCCGAGGCGGAAATAGTCGCGCAGGTCGCGCTCGGTGGCGACGCCCAGCGCCCGCGCCGACGTGCGCAGCAGCTCGCGCTGCGCCTCCTCGGCGCTCGGCGTCGGCAGCGCCAGCACCGCGGCGGGCAGCACGCGCTCGGTGAGGTCGTAGACGCGCTCGAAGGCGCCGCGCCGAGTCGCCGTCGTCACTTCGCCTGCGAAGAACAGCCATTCCATGGCGAACTTGGCGTCGCTCCAGCCCCACCACGGGCCCGTCTTGCGGGTGCCGCTCTCGAGATCGGAGGCGGCGAGTGGCCCGCGATCGCGAAGCTGGCGGCGGACCTCGTCGATGTACTTGGCCTTCTCGCGGCGAAAGAGGTGCAGCTTGCCCTTGCCGTCGCCGGCATTCGTGGCAGCGCGCTCCATGCGCCAACGCCACAGCGGATGGCTCGACAAGGGAAGCAGCGAGGCCTCGTGCGCCCAGAACTCGAACAGCCCGCGCTCTGCTCTTGCGGCCCCAGGCGAGGCTGTCGAGATGCGCGCTGTCGTAGTTGCCCAGCCGCGCGAACAGCGGCAGGTAGTGCGCGCGCGTCAGCACATTGACCGAGTCCATTTGCAGCAGGCCCAGCCGATCGATCGCGCGCCTGACGTGTCCGGCATTGGTCGCGCCGTCTGGCCGCTCGGTCGCGAAGCCTTGTGCAGCAAGCGCGATGCGTCGAGCTGCCGCCGCCGATACCGCCTGGCGCCTCATGAAGCCGCATAGTCGACGGCGAGCCATGCCGTATTGTCGCTCGGCGCCGGACAATTGCACGCGAAATGATGGGCCGTCGCCGATCTCCGACATTTCCCCCGTCTGGCGCTCTTCCTAGCATGGTACCCTGCCCAAAGATGTCACTAGAGAGCGACCTGTACGCGCCGGTGAAGGCGCTGCTTGAAGGGCAGGGGTACAGCGTGAAGGGCGAGGTGCGCGGCTGCGACGTGGTCGCGGTGCGGGGCAAGGAGCCGCCGGTGATCGTCGAGCTGAAGCGCGCCTTCGGGCTGGGGCTGGTCCTGCAAGGTGTCGACCGGCTGGCGCTGTCCGACGCGGTCTATCTCGCGGTCGGAGCCTGGCCCAAGAACATGCGCAACGTGAAGAAGCTTTGCCGCCGGCTGGGATTGGGCTTCATCGTCGTGGCCAAGGAACGCGCCGACGTCGTGTTCGATCCCGCGCCCTACATGCCGCGCAAGAACAAGCGCAAGGCCGGCCGTCTGCTGGGCGAACACGCCCGCCGCGTCGGCGATCCCAATCGCGGCGGCTCGAGCACCAAGGTGCCGATGATGACGGCCTACCGTCAGGCAGCGCTGCGCTGTGCCGCGTCGCTCGCCGCCAACGGGCCGATGAAGGTGGCCGCCCTACGCACTGCATGCGATGCGCCGAATGCCGCCTCGATCCTGCGCGACGACTTTTATGGTTGGTTCGAACGGGTGGAGCGTGGCGTCTACGCGCTGACGCCCAAAGGGCGGCGCGGCCTGGCACTTCACGCCGGGAAAGCCGCCTAGGATGCTCATAGCCCAGCTGTCCGATCCGCATGTGCGGCCCGACGGCGTGCTCTATCAGGACGTGGTCGACTCGAATGCGATGTTTGCCGCCGCGGTCGCCCACCTCAATGGGCTCGACCCGCACCCGGACCTGGTGCTGCTGAGCGGCGATCTCGTCGACAAGGGCGAGGTGTGCGAATATGCCAACCTGCGCAAGCTGCTGGCCGGACTTTTCGATGCCGGCCCTGGTCATTCCCGGCAATCACGACGACCGCGAGACTTTCCGCAGGGCCTTTTGCGATCATGCCTATCTGCCCGCCAGCGGGCCCATCAACTACGTGGTGGGCGGGCACGGCGCGGTCCGCATCGTCGCCCTCGACGTCACCGTGCCCGGCCTGCATCACGGCGACATCGACGAGGCTTCGATGCATTGGCTGGATGGCGTGCTGTCGGTTAAAGCGCAGCGCCCGACGATCATCATGATGCATCAGCCGCCGTTCGATTGCGGGGTGCCCTATCTCGACACCTATCACTGCCGCAACGGCGAGAGGCTGGCCAGGTCGTATCGCGCCATCGGTCGGTGGAGCGCATCGTCTGCGGCCATGTCCACCGCTTCATGCAACTGCGCTTCGGCGGCACGTTGCTCTGCACTTCGCCATCGACGGCAACCGCCATTGCCCTGCATCTGAGGCCCGACGCCAAGCCCGCTTCGCATGTCGACCCGCCGGCCTGCCCGCTGCATCATTGGCGGCCGGGAGTTGGCCTCGTCACGCACCTCAGCCCGATAGGCGCCTTCCCCGGCCCCTATCCGTTTGCCTGACTCCTTTCGGCTTGCTGCAACCTCGCAGGGCATCAGGCATTATCGACTGGGATGCGCCAGCTCGAGATCGTCCACCGCACGCACTATGACTATGCCGAACCGGTGACGCTGGGCGAATACCGCCTGATGTTCCGGCCACGCGACAGCCACGACCTGCGGCTGCTGCGCACCAACCTGGTGATCGAGCCGGCCGCGCAGGTGCGCTACATCCACGACGCGTTCGGCAATTCGATCGCCATCGCTTCGTTCGGCGAAGAGCCCGTGCAGGCCCTGGAGTTCGTCAGCACCATCCAACTCGAGCACTATGGCGTGCCGCCCGACGTGCCAACCATCGAGGACTATGCCCGCAAGCTGCCGTTCGCCTACCTGGCCGAGGAGGCGCCGGACCTGGCGCGCTACGTGGAGCGGCACTATCCCGACCCCAACGCCGCGGTCAGCGGCTGGGCGCGCCAGTTCCTGGACGGCGACGGTGGTGAGGAGACGTTCGCGGTGCTGTCGCGGATGTGCAAGGGCATCCAGGAGGCTCTCAACTATGCCATGCGCTTCGAGCCGGGCACGCAGCCGCCAGCCGCGACGCTCGAGACCGGCGGCGGCACCTGTCGCGACTATGCGTTGCTAATGATGGAAGGAGCCCGCGCGCTCGGTCTCGCGGCGCGCTTCATCACCGGATATCTCCACGACCCGGCACTCGACGCGGCGGGCGCGTCCAAGCCCGGGCAGCCGTCCCAACCGCACGCCTGGATGGAGGTCTATCTGCCGGGCGCGGGATGGGTGGAGTTCGATCCGACCAATGGCATGATCGGCTCGGATCGCCTGATCCGCGTCGCCGTCGGCCGCGACCCCGAACAGGCGATGCCGATCAAGGGCACCTTCACCGGCGCGGCGGGCGTCGGCATCACGGCGCACGTGGAAGTGCAGGTGCGCAGGCTGGAGAGTTCCGCACCGGGGCCCGTTCCGTGAATGCGGATTCCGATCAGATAGAACCGCCTGCGGTTCCATCTGATCGGAAACGCATCGCACCAAGCGCCTCGACCAATATGCTCTGGACCCGCGACCAAATTGCAGTGTATCGGGCGGAAGGTCTTTGACATTGGGCAATGGGAGCGGTGGAGTGGGCGGGCGCTCGTCGCGTCGCTGTGGGGGAAACGTCTCTGTCGCTTGTGCTGAACTGGCTGCTGCGCGCGCTGATGGCGATGGGCGGTGTTGCGCTCGCCGTGTTGGCGTGGCCGGTCGCGCTGGGCGCCTGGGAGGCGCAGAAGGCCGACGCGGTCGTCAGTGACCTGCGGTTCGGGCGGCCGCTCGAAGCCGCTTCCGTCGCGGCCGGCATCGACGCGCTCAACCGGTCCATCGCCGTCGATCCCGTGGCGCGCCATTACCTCGATCGTTCCGAATTGCTGGCCGGCGCTGCCCTTACGCCGAGTTTGAAGTTGCCCGACCCCGATCGCGACGCGCTGTTGCGCCGCGCCCGATCGGATCTCCAGGTCGGCCTCGCCAATGCGCCGGTGCGCGGCATCGACTGGCTGCGGCTGGCGGTCGTGCGCCAGGTCCTCGACGGCGCCTCGCGCGACGTGCTGCCGCCGCTTTTCATGTCGATCGAGACCGCGCCGCTCATCCACCAGCTCTGGCAATCTCGGTTGCGGGTCATTCTCGACGCTTGGCCCTATCTCGACGATCAGCAACGCGGCCGCCTCGCTGACTACTTCGTCATGACCTGGCGGCTGGCCTTGGAGCGGCCGGCTCTCCTGAGTGAAGGCTATCGGTCGGCTCTCGCGGCGGAAATTAGCGCGCCGTCCGATGAGTTGATCATCCGCTATTTCCTGCGCAACGAACCGAACGCCCAAGAGGAACTCACGAAATGGATCGTGGCGTATCGGAACAAGTGAGCTCCGACGAGCGGGGGCACGGCCATTGGCGCGAAAGCCTGCCGCTGCGGCTCCTGCTGGCGTTGCCGGACGCCGTTGTCGTTGGCGCTTTCCTCCTACTGCTGGTGGTGGCGCCGCTGCCGCTTGGCGCCAACCGCGACTGGGCCTGGGCGCCGATGGCGGTGGTCGTCGGCCTGATCGCCGTCGCCTGCGCGCTGGCCACGATCCGCAGCGACGGCTGGCGGGTTCGGGCGACCGAGAAGACGCCGCTCGTTGCGCTGATCGCCTTCTTCATGCTGATGGTCGTGGTGGCGTTGCTGCAGATGACCACGCTGCCGCCGGCGGGAAGTGCACGCTACTACGCACAGGCCGCCGAGGTTCTTGGTCGCGCCCATGCCGCCGTGCCGAGCCTTGCCATCGACGCCTCGCGCAACACGCTGCTCAAGTGCGTGGCCTGCGGACTGATCTTCCTGACTGCGCGGACGCTGTTTTTTAGCCCCAACCGGGCCCGCCTGTTGCTGCTGGCGTTCGCGGCCAGCGGCGTGATCGTGACGGCGTATGCCGTCTTCGTACAGAGTTCGACGAACTTCTGCTTCGTCGGCAGCTTCCTCAAGAAGCAGACCGAATTCCACCAACAGGATCGCTGCCTGATGTCGGGCACCTTCGTCAGCAGCAACAACTTCGGCTGCTTCTGCGGGATGGCCCTCGCCACGGTGATTGCGCTGTTGTTTGTCGAGCGCCGCCGTCGGCCCGATTTCGACGATGAGGAAGGCGGAGGCGCATCCGCACGGTTCCTGACCTGGATCACGGGGACGCGGCTCGCGCTGCTGGCGCTCGCCTTCCTCTTTCTCGGCTGCCTGATGATCTCGGGATCGCGCGCCAGCTTCGCCGCGACCATCGTCGGAGTCATGGCGCTGTTCTTCCTGATGATGCGCGAACGCCTCAAGACGCGCGACCAGCTCGGGCGTGCGCTTCTTGTCGGCGTCGCGGTCGCGGTGGCGATCGGCCTGCTCGCCGGCGGCCAGATGATCCGCAAGATCTCGTACTTCCAGCAGTCCGACACTGCCGACCGGGTCATCATCTGGCGGACGGCGGCCAAGGCCATCGGCGACTCGCCGTGGTGGGGCTGGGGCCTTGGCAGCTTCGCCGACATCTATGCGGTGTATCAGCCGAAGGAGATCATCCAGCCCAACGACAAGGCCCATTCGACGCCGCTCGAGACGGTGGTTGAGCTGGGCATACCGGGTGCCATCCCAGCCTGGCTGGTGGTGCTGATCCCTTGGGCCATCTGCTTGCGGGGCGCCTGGCGCCGCCGCCATCGCTATCTGCCGGCCGCCGCCTTTGCGATCTCAAGCATCGCCATTTTACATTCCATCGTCGATTTCAGCCTACAGATCCCGGCGATCGGCTTTTTCGTCAGCGCTTTTCTCGGCATGGGCTGGGCCCAGGCGTTTTCTCGGACGGCGCCGCCGTCTTGGGCCTTTACGACCGACAGGGAATAAACTATATTCATCGTCAGTGTAGTTAGTGTGCCGCTGGCACGCGACTTGGGGTGAACTGCCACTACTGTCGAGACGCCCGGGCCAAGGCATTGGAAGGAGCGTTGAGCATGCAAGAAGCGATGCCCGTGGGGGCGGGGCCTTCTTCCTCGGCCGGACCACCGTCGCCGGTCATTCGTTCGGCTCCGGAGCGTTTCCTCGAGACGTGGCTTGATGCCATGGGTGGCTTCCTGTTCTGCGTCGTGCTGCCGATCCCGATCTACGCGACCGGCGAGCCATTTGCCGGCGGCATCGGCGCCATGGAACAGACCATCCTGGCGACCGCGGCCGCCTATGTGATCGTGTGGTACTGCGGAAGGCGCCTCGAGGCCTTTCCGCGCGTCACCCTGCAAGGCAACATCGGCTACATTGCGCCCGTCGCGGCCATCGCCTATGCGACGATCGCCGTCGTGCTCTTGCTGCTGCGCTCCGACTATTCCCGCGTGCAGCTTTTCGGCAGCGGTTTCCTGGCGATCCTGTGGATGGCCTTCGTCGGTCAATTGAAGGCGCGCTACCTCGCCCGCAACTACGCCGTCCTGCCGTCAAGCCTTGTCGACGCGATGCCCGGCCTGCCGACCTGTCATTGGCTGCCGTTCGAGAACGTCGACCGCGACGGCATTCGCGTCGATGCCATCGTGGCCGATCTCGGCGCCGGCCTCACCGAGCGTCAGGTCTCGGCTCTGGCGGGCGCGGCGATCGCCGGTGTTCCGGTGCTCGACCGCCGCTACATCGTCGAAACCATGACCGGCCGCACGCCGCTGGGCGGTCTCACGCCCAACGAGTTCGGCGCGCTCCTGCCGTCGCGGCAGTATCTCGTGGTGCGCCGGTCGATCGAGCTGCTGCTGACCGTGCTGTTCGTTCCGGTCTTCCTGCCGATGCTGGCAGCCGCGGCGCTGGCGATCAGGCTCGATAGTCCTGGACCGATCTTCTTCGTCCAGACGCGCGTCGGCCGGCGCGGACGCAGCTTCGAGATGATCAAGTTCCGCACAATGTTCCGTGGCGCGTCGGGGCCGAGCTTCACGGCAGAGGGCGATAGCCGCATCACGCGCGTCGGCTGGTTCCTGCGGCGCTCGCGGCTCGATGAGCTGCCGCAGTTCATCAACGTCCTCAAGGGCGACATGAGCTGGGTCGGCCCGCGCCCGGAAGCGCTCGATCTCGAGCAGTCCTATGTGCGCGACATCCCGCACTTCGCGCTGCGCAGCATCATCCGCCCGGGAATCACCGGCTGGGCGCAGATCAACCAGGGCTATGCCCACGATCACGACGAAATGCGCTCGAAATTGGAGTATGATCTCTTCTACCTGAAGCACTGCTCCTTGTGGCTGGACCTCGTCATTGTGCTGCGGACTTTTGCCGTGCTCTTTGGCGGCGCTGGCGCGCGCTAAGTCCAGTATCCCTGCTCGTCCTTCTGCCATGTGTGGAATAGCCGGCATCTACGCCTACCTTGACGTCGCCCCGCCGGTCGAGCGCGCCGAACTCGGACGCATGAACGCCCGCATGGCGCCGCGCGGCCCCGACGGCAGCGGCGACTGGTTCGTCGCCGACGGCCGCGTCGGCTTCACTCACCGGCGCCTCGCCATCATCGATCTGTCGGAACGCGGCGCGCAACCGATGCACAGCGCCGACGGCCAGCTCACCATCACGTTCAACGGCGAGATCTACAACTACAAGGAGCTGAAAGCCGAACTCGCGGCCAGGGGCCGTGCCTTCCGCTCCGAATTCGGACACCGAGGTGATGCTGCAGCTCTACGAAGAGCACGGCGCCGCCATGGTCGAGAAGCTGCGCGGCATGTTCGCCTTCGGTTTGTGGGATGCCCCGCGGCGCCAGCTCGTGTCTGGCGCGCGATCCGCTGGGTATCAAGCCGCTCTACTATGCCGACGATGGCTGGACCCTGCGCTTCGCCTCGCAGGCCAAGGCGCTGCTGGCGGGTGGCGCCGTATCGCGCGATCCCGATCCCGCGGGCATTGTCGGCTTCCATTTGCTGGGCAGCGTGCCTGAGCCCTTCACCGTCTGGCAGGGCATCCGCGCCGTGCCGGCTGGCGCCACCATGGTCGTCGATGCGACCGGCCCGCACGCGCCGCGGCAATACTACAGCGTTGCCCGTTCACTCGGCCAGCGGGCGGGAGGAGTGAAGGACACCGCCCAGGCGCGCGCGACTCTGAGCGCCGCTGTGCACGATTCGGTGCGCCACCATCTCGTGGCCGACGTTCCTGTCGCCGTGTTCCTGTCGGCGGGGCTCGATTTAGGCGCGTTGCTCGGCACCATGGCCGAGCTTGGCGCGCGCGACACGCTTGCCGTGACGCTGGCCTTCGAGGAATTCCGCGGCACGCCGCTCGACGAGGGGCCGATCGCGGCGGAGGTCGCGGCGCGCTACGGCGCCCGCCACGTCGTGCGCACCGTCGATCGCCGCGAGTTCGAGCGCGACCTGCCGGCGATCTTCGATGCCATGGATCTGCCGACCATCGACGGCATCAACACCTGGTTCGTTGCCAAGGCGGCGCGCGAGGCCGGCATCAAGGTGGCGCTGAGTGGGCTGGGCGCCGATGAATGCTTCGGTGGTTATCCGTCCTTCATCGACGTGCCGCGCAGCGTGCATCTGCTGCGGCCGTTCGGATTCGTGCCCGGCCTCGGCGCTCTGGCCCGCCGGCTGATGTCGGCTGCCATCGCCTCAGGCATCGGTGTCCATCCCAAGGCGGCGGGCCTTCTCCAGTACGGCTCCAACTGGGCGGGCGCTTATCTGCTGCGGCGCAGCGTTTACATGCCGTGGGAACTCGACGATCTCCTGGACCGCGCGCTGCTCGAAGAAGGGTTGCGCCGCCTTGCCCCACTCGGCCGCATCGCCGCCGAACTACAGGCCGGCCGGCCGCTCGGCGACTTCGACCGGGTCGCGGCGCTC
>CAVWKP010000009.1:0-14979 GCA_963755595.1 uncultured Alphaproteobacteria bacterium
GCACCATCGTCAACGACGACGTGCAGGCGCCGCCCGCGGTGGGTGCCCCCGCGCTCGACTACAACATTCTCAGCAACTGGGGATCGGGTTTCACCGGCACGATGCGGGTGGAGGCCGGCAGCGACGGTCTCGACGGCTGGACGGTGGGCTTCGACAGCACGGCGACGATCGGCAACATCTGGGGCGCCGACATCGTGGCAGTCATGTCGGCAACCACTATGTCGTGGGCAACGCCGGCTGGAACGGCGAGGTCGGCCCGCGCGGCACCGCCGTCTTCGGCTTCCAGGCGACCACCGACAGCGGCGACACGGCGGCCACCGGTTTCACGATCAACGACATCGCGGTCGGCAACCATCCGGCGCCGCCATTGCCCACGCTGTCGGTCGGCGATGCCAGCGTGACCGAGGGCAACAGCGGCACGCAGGATCTCGCCTTCACGGTGACGCTGTCGGCACAGGCGACGACGCCGGTGACGGTGGCCTATGCCACGGGCGACGGCACCGCGATCGCCGGCAGCGACTACACCTCCGCCTCCGGAACGCTCACCTTCGCGCCGGGCCAGACGACTGAGATCGTGGACGTGCAGGTCACCGGCGACACCGCGATCGAGGGCAACGAGACGCTGACGCTCAATCTTTCCTCGCCCAACGGCGCCACCATCGCCGACGGCACCGCGACCGGGACCATCATCAACGACGATGTCGCCCCGCCACCACCACCGCCTCCCCTGCCCGGCCTCAGCATTTCCAACACCTCGGTCGTCGAGGGCGCTCCGGGCGCCAGCGGCACGCCAATCGACTGGGGCTGGCTCAGCACCTCGGGCAACCAGATCGTCGATGCGCGGCAGCACGGTCAAGATCGCCGGCGTCAACTGGTTCGGCTTGGAAACGACGACCATGTCACCGGACGGCCTGTGGGCGCGCAACTACCAGGACATGATGAACCAGATGCTGAGCTGGGCTTCAACACCATCCGCCTGCCGTTCTCCAGCGACATGCTATTCGACGGCAGAGCCGACCGGCATCAATTACGCCTCAATCCAGACCTGCAGGGTCTGACGCGGCTGCAGATCATGGACAAGATCGTCGACTACGCCGGCCAGATCGGGCTCCAGATCATCCTCGACCATCACCGTGCCATGGCCGGCGACGGCCCCAACGAACGGGCTGTGGTACGACGGCAACCACAGCCAGGCGCATGGATCGCCGACTGGATGATGCTGGCCGAGCGCTACGCCGGCAAACCGACGGTGATCGGCGCCGACCTGCACAACGAGCCGCACACCGGCACCTGGGGCGACGGCGGTCCCACCGACTGGCGGCTGGCGGCCGACGGCGGCCGGCAACGCCATCCTCGCGGTCAATCCCAACTGGCTGATCTTCGTCGAGGGCATCGGGACCTATAACGGCCAGAGCTACTGGTGGGGCGGCAACCTGATGGGTGCGAAGGACCATCCCGTCGTGCTCAACACGCCGAACCAGCTCGTCTATTCGCCGCACGACTACCCCGCCTCGGTCTATCCGCAGCCTTGGTTCAGGGGCGGACTTCCCCGACAACCTGCCGGCCGTTGACCAGATCTGGGGCTACATCTATCAGGACAACATCGCGCCGGTTTATCTCGGCGAGTTCGGCACCAAGCTCACCGATCCCAGCGATCAGCAGTGGGCTGCAAGCGATCATCGCCTACCTGGGCGGCAACTTCAACAAGACGGCACGTCGGACATCCCGGCTGGCCAGCAGGGCCCGAGCTGGACCTGGTGGTCGTGGAACCCCAACTCGGGCGACACCGGCGGCATCCTCGAGGACGATTGGACCACGGTGAACCAGGCCAAGCTCAACTACCTGAAGCCGATCGAGTTCAGCTTCGACTCGAGCGCGGTCGCGCCGGGCAGCAACGCGGCGGTCTTCCAGTTGACGCTCTCCACGCCGGCGACCAGCAGCGTGACGGTGAATTTCCACACCGTCGCCGGCGACGCCGACGGGAGCGACTTCACGCCGACCAGCGGCTCGGTCACCTTCGCGCCCGGCCAGCAGACCCAGACCATCTCCATTCCCGTCACACCCGACGCGCTCAACGACCCCAACGAGCAATTCACCGTGGTTCTGACCGATGCGGTCGGGGCCACGATCACCAACGGCACAGGTACAGCCACCATCATCAATGACGACGGCTCGGCCACACCGCCCGTGACGCCACCCGTCACGCCACCGGTGACCCCGCCGACGACCCCCACCGACGGCCTCGGCGGTCAGCTGACCGTGACCAATTCCTGGAGCGGCGGCTTCAACGCCAGCGTCGACGTGCACAACGGCGGCGCGACACCGACCGCCGGCTGGCAGATCGCGATCGACATGCCCTACCAGATCACCAACCTCTGGAACGCCACGATCATCTCGCACGACGCCAACGGCTACGTCATCGCCAGCGCACCCTACAACGGCCAGATCGGCGCGAACGGCGACACCAGCTTCGGCTTCACCGCCAACGGGCAGGTGGATCCAACGGCGATCAGCGTCCAGAGCGTCGACACGCAGAACCCGGCGATTCCGACAACGCCGACGCCGCCAAGCTTGCCGACCGTGACGTCCGACCCCAACCACATGTTCTCGCCCTATATCGACATGGCGATGTCGCAGGACGACGACCTCGTCGCCATCTCCCAGGCATCGGGCATCCAGAACTTCACCCTGGCCTTCATGCTGAGCTCGGACCGGGGCATCGGTTGGCAGGGCCAGGGATCGATCACCGAGGACACGCTGGCCAACGGCAGCACGATCCTGCAGCAGGTCCAGGCGATCCAGGCGATGGGCGGCAACATCACCATCTCCTTCGGCGGCGCGGCCGGCCAGGAGGCAGCACTGACCGCGCCCAGCGCCGCGACGCTGCAGGCCGAATACCAGTCGGTGATCGATCGCTATCAGGTCAATACGATCGACTTCGACATCGAGGGTGCCGCCGAGCTCGATCAGCACTCGCTGCACCTGCGCGACCAGGCGATCGTCGGCCTGCAGGCGGCCAATCCGGACCTGAAAGTCTCGTTCACCGTGCCTGTGCTGCCGACCGGTCTCGACGCCTCCGGGCTCAACGTGCTGCAGACCGCCAAAAACGATGGCGTACGCATCGACACGGTCAACATCATGACCATGGATTACGGCCAGGACGTCGACAACAACGGCCAGATGGGCCAGGACGCCATCTCGGCAGCGATCGCGACCGAGCGGCAGCTGGCCGACATGGGCCTGGTGGCCAAGATCGGCGTCACGCCGATGATCGGCGTCAACGATATCGCCTCTGAGGTCTTCACGCCGGCCGATGCCCAGTCGCTGGTCGACTATGCCAAGACCGATTCCCAGCTCGCGCTGCTCTCGATGTGGTCGGTGGCGCGCGACAACGGCAGCGGCGCGGGCTCGCACGCGGCCGCGCCGGACAACAGTGGCGTTGCCCAGCAGCCGTACCAATATGCCGGCATCCTGCATCAGTTCGACCATCAAGGCTGAGGTCGCCCGGGCATTCAGGGAGAGCTAGCGCGCCCTTCGCGCCAGAGTTACCATGGCGCTCTCTCGGGGGAGAGTTGCGATCATGGTGTTGGGGCGTTTCGCAGGCCCTTGGCTGTTGCTTGGGCTGCTGCTTGCGAGTCTTCTGGTCGTTCAGCCGGGCGCGTGGGCCGACGAGCTGCGTGTCATGGATACCGGCCCGGTCAACAACGGAGTCGAAGGCGGGCGGACCGACGAGTTCTTCGTCCGCTTCAACCAGCCGGTCGACCACATCAAGTCGGAGTTCATCATCAAGCGCGGCGACGAGGTCATCGAAACCCTGCAGCCGCGCTTCAAGACCGAGCCGAACGTGCTGTTTGCCGAGAGATCGCCCCTGCCTGCGGGCGACTACACCCTGGTCTGGACGGTGAGAGCGCTCGACGGCCAGCAGATCGCCGTCGGGGAAATCACCTTCAAGTCCCACGGCAGGAAGTAGCCGGTCAGCGGTAGGCGATCGACGCGGCATAGAACGCCGCCAGGCGATCGAGCCTCGCTTCCTCCACCAGCGTCACCATCGGGGTACCGAGCCGTCCCGATGGATCGACCACCGTCATGCCGCGGGTGATGCCGGGCGCCAGGGCGACGTCGACGGACGCCCGGAGCGACCTGGTCACGATCCGCGGGTCGATGACGACGGCGGCCGCCAGCGGGTCGATGAAGCGGAAGCGATCGCCGTCACCGCGCGCGATGTCGGTCTTGCGCGCGTGCTGGACCAGGGCCCAGGAGAAATCCTTGGCCAGCCCCTCCGCGACCGCTTCGAACAGCCGGTCGATGTCGGCGCCCGGAATGAAATGCGTCACGCAGGGTTCCCAGGGCACCACCACGGTGTCGAGCGCGGCGCGAAACACGATCGCCGCGGCCTCGGGATCGGCGAAGATGTTGAACTCGGCCGCCGGCGTGACGTTGCCGCGGCCAAAGACCGTGCCGCCCATGATGGTGAGCTGGCCGATGCCATCGACAATGCCAGGCGCCTGCTCCAGCGCCAAAGCGAGATTGGTCAGCGGGCCGATCGTCAGAAGATCGATCTGCTCGCCGGCCGCGGCGGCCTCGTTGAACGTGGCCACGAGGAAGTCGACGCCGTCGGAGCTCACCGCATCCCTGGTCTCGCCGGGCCGCGGTGCTCCGCCCAGCCCATCCTCGCCATGAACATGCTTGGCATGGATGATCTCCTGGGCGAGCGGCTCGGCGGCGCCCTTGTGGACGGGGATGTCGGCGCCGACGACGGCCAGGGTCGCCAGCACATTGCGCGTGGCCGCTTCCAGGTCGACGTTGCCGAAGACGGTGGTGATGGCGTCCGGCGGGCGGCCGTTGGCGATGAGCATCAACAGCGCCTGGGCGTCGTCGACACCGCCGTCGGTGTCGAGGATGAGCCGGTTGGACATCACTCCTGCGGATAGCGCCAGGGCTTGGCGGGCTGGCTGGCTGCCTCGTCGATCGTCCAGTGCGGGACGGCAAGGCCCGGCCCGGCGTCGGCGAACACCATCCGCACCCGCGTGCCGATGCCGACCTTCTTCACCATGTCGGGTGGCGCCAGCTTGCCGTCGGGCGTGGTGAGGTTGCCCATGACGCGCAATGCCTCGTGCTCGGTGGGCTTGCCCTTCTGCGTGTCGAGGTCGACCAGCAGCACGAGATAGGGCGTGTGCGCCTTGAAGGCCGGCTGAATGGCGTGATGCACCTCGGTGTAGGAGTGCACCGCGCCCTTGGCCTCGACCGGCACCCAGTCCGATTTCGGCGACATGCACCACGGGCACGCGGTGGTCGGTGGATAGCGCAGCAGATTGCAGGCGGTGCAGCGCTGCAGATGGAAGTTATGTGCCGCGCAATGCTTGAAGTAGGCGAGGTTCTCGACGTCGAGATCGTCGATGGCGAGCGGCATGCCGAGATAGGTGGCCTGGATTGCCATGGTGTTTTCCTCCCCTTAGCCGCGCCGCATGACCATGGCCGAACCGGTGCCGGGATTGGCCCAGCCGAGGTTGGCCGACAACTCCGCGTCCTTGACCTGCCGGCAGCCGCCCTCGCGATAGTCGTAGGTGTGCTTGCGTTTGCCGTCGGCCCCGATGGGACAGCGAATCGTCGGCGTCGTGACGGAGCTGCCGCACGTTCTCGATCACCATGTTGAGGCCGTGCGTGTAGCCCTCGCACAGATGGCCGCCGCTGGTGTTGTTGGGCCGTTGCCGCCGAGCCGGATCGTGCCGTTGCTCACGTAGTCGCCGCCCTCGCCCTTCTTGCAGAAGCCGTAGTCCTCGAGCTGCAGCATGGTGGTGAAGGTAAAGGCGTCGTAGGAGCCGGTGAGGTCGATGTCCTGCGGACCGACACCCGAGTTGGGCCACAGGATTTCCTTGGCGTAGTGGCCGGCAACGGTCGAGATCGGTCCATGCTGGTAGTGCATGTCGGTGCGCGGCTTGCTGCAGCGGCCGACCACGCCGCGGATCAGCACCGGGTGGTTGCGGCAGTTGCGCGCCCGCTCGGCCGAGGTGACGACGATAGCCGTGCCGTTGTCGGTTTCGACGCAGCAGTCGAGCAGGTGCAGCGGCTTGCAGATGATCCGGCTCGAAAGCACCTCTTCGACCGAGTAGCGCTTCTTGTAGAAGGCCTTGGGGTTGTTCGAGGCGTGGCAGGAATGGAAGTGCTTGACGTGCGCCACCTGCTCGGGCCGCGTGCCATAGTCGTGCATGTGGCGCATGAAGGTCGGCGCGAACATCTGGCCGGCGCTCTGCCAGCCATAGGTGCGGCCATGCAGGGCGTCGCCCGCCACCGGCGCCACGGCGCGCGCGCCGGTGCCGCCGATGCGCACCTGGGAAAAGCCGTTCATGGCGCGGAAGATCACCACGGCCTTGCACATGCCGGCTTCCATCAGGCCCATCGCCATGCCGACCAGCGCCTCGGTCGAGGAGCCGCCGCCGAACACGTCCATGTAGAAATTGAGCCGCAGCCCGAGGTCGCCGGCGACGAAGGTCGAGAAGGTCGAATTGACGCCCTGGTAGGACAGCATGCCGTCGATGTCGGAGGCTTTTAGGCCGGCATCCTCGATCGCATTGCGCACCGCCCAGGTGCCGAGCGCCCGTGTCGTCATCCCCGAGCCGCGCATGTACTTCGTCTCGCCGATGCCGACGATGGCGTACTTGTCGCGAAGATATTTCGGGCTTGTGGTATCTGTTTCGGCCGGCATCGCCATGGCGTCCTCCAAACTTGTCTTGCCACACCATACGACGGAGTGGGGCTTACGTCTGGCCTGTCGCGCCTATTCGCGGCAATCTAGCCGGCAAAGTGCCGATCGACAGAACCAATCCCAGCGCCGTCGTCGAGCTGCGCGGTGTCGCCAAGCGATACTCGAACGGAACGCTCGCCGTCACCGGCGTCGACCTCGACCTGCGCGCCGGCGAGTTCGTCAGCCTGCTCGGCCCGTCGGGCTGCGGCAAGAGCACCCTGTTGCGCCTGATCGCGGGCCTGGGCGAGCCGAGTGCCGGGCACATCGACTGGCCGAGCGCCTCGGCGCGCCGACGTCGGGCTTCGTCTTCCAGGACGCCAACGCTGATGCCCTGGGCGACGGCGTTCGACAACGTCGAACTGCCGCTGAAGCTGCAGCGCTTGCCGGCGCGCGAGGCGCGCCGAGCGGGCCGAGGAGGCCCTGACGGCGGTCGGCCTGGACGGCTTCCGCCGACGCCTATCCGCGCGAGCTCTCGGGCGGCATGAAGATGCGGGTGTCGATCGCGCGCGCGCTGGTCACCGGGCCCGAAGTGCTGCTGATGGACGAGCCGTTCGCTGCGCTCGACGAGATCACGCGCCTCAAGCTGAACGACGATCTGCTGGCGCTGTGGGCGAAGCAGCGATTTACCGTCATCTTCGTGACGCACTAGCGTCTTCGAGTCGGTCTATCTGTCGCAGCGCATCGTCGTGATGGCGGCGCGGCCGGGCCGCATCATCGCCGATCTCCGATCGACGCGCCCTATCCGCGCGGCGCCACTTTCCGCACCTCGCCGCGACTAGCCGCCGCTCTGCCGCGTCGTCTCGGCCAAGCTCAGTCGCCGAGGCGACACGTCCGGCACGGCACCGATGCCGAGGCCGCCCGTCGTCGTCGCGGAGCGGCGCTGGCTCGGCCTCACGCGGCGCGGTGGCAGAAAGGCGTCGCGCCCGTCGTGATCGGCGCTGCTCGCGCTCGGCTGTGGGAATTCGTCGTGCGCCACGCCGGACATCCCGCACTATATCCTGCCCGGCCCGTCGCTCATCCTCCAGCACGCTGGTCGACGACTGGGCGACGTCTGTCGGGCTCGCTGTGGATCACGCTCAAGATCACCGGCCTCGCGCTGCTCGCCGCCGTGCTGGTCGGCGGCGCTGCTCGCGATCCTGTTCACCCAGTCGAAATGGCTGGAGATCGGCCTCTTCCCCTACGCCATGATCCTGCAGGTGACGCCGATCGTGGCGATCGCGCCGCTGATCCTCATCTGGGTCGACAATACGCTGTTGTCGCTGCTGATCTGCGCCTGGATCGTGGCCTTCTTCCCGATCCTGTCGAACACCATCCTCGGCCTGAAGAGGCCGACCACAACCTGCTCAACCTGTTCGAGCTCTACCGCGCGAGCCGCTGGCAGACCTTGCGCTACCTGCGGCTGCCAGCGCGCTGCCCTATTTCCTGGCGGCCTGAAGCATCTCGGGCGGCCTGGCGCTGATCGGCGCGGTGGTCGCCGAGTTCGTCGCCGGCTCCGGCGGAACGGCGTCGGGCCTCGCCTTGCGCATCCTCGAGGCGGGCTATCGGCTCAAGATCCCGCGCATGTTCGCCGCGCTGGTGCTGGTGTCGATCCTCGGCATCGTGATCTTCCTGGTCTGAGCCTGTCTCCCACCTGCTGCTGCGCCGCTGGCACGAGAGCGCCGTGCGTCGCGAGAATTGACGTCGTTCGATCCATCGAGCCGGCAAAGCGTGCGGCCGTGCCGCACGCAGGATCGGCCTTGCGCTCCCCTGTTGGATTGACCGGCCCTTACCGTCGCGTCATGCTCTTGGTTTAGTCGGTAGCGTGAAAAGCGGAGCTCGTCGGCAAAGCGCCGCACGATGCAGCGTAGCGTGGCGTCACTCAGAATACGCGAGTGTTGCAAGCCAAGACTAGAACACAAGGAAAATACAAGGGAGGATGCCATGGCGTTACAGCGCCTTCTCGCAGTGCTTGTTGCTGCAGGTCTGCTGCCCGCAGCAGCGGCAGCCCAGAGCACGATCAAGATCGGCTATCCGATGCCGCTGTCCGGGCCCGCCGTCGGTCTACGGCGTGCCGATCACCAAGGGCGCCGAATGGCGGTGCAGGAAATCAACGCCAAGGGCGGCGTGCTCGGCCGCAAGCTCGAACTGCTGACGCGCGACAGCAAGGCCAACGCCGACGAGGCGGTGCGTCTGGCGCGCGAGCTGATCATCAAGAACAGCGTCGATTTCCTGTCGGGCACGCTGACCTCGGCGGAGGCGCCGGCGGTGTCGACCATCGCCAAGGAGAACAAGATCGTCTTTGTCGCGCCGACGGCGAAGACCATCCAGCTCGACCGCGCCGGCCAACCTGCATCCCTACATCTTCCGCCTCGCCTCCAACACCGACATCGACGGCCGCACCGGCGCCTCGATCATCGCCGAAATGGAAGGACGTGAAGCGGGTCGCCACGATCGCGCCCGACTATGCCTACGGCCGCGACGCCGTCGCCGCCTTCGTCGACGTACCTCAAGAAGGCGCGGCCCGACATCGAGATCGTCGACCAGCAATGGCCGAAGCTTGGCCAGGCCGACTTCACGCCGTTCATCACCGCGCAGATGGGCAAGAAGCCCGACGCGGTGTTCTGCGACGTGTTCGGCGGCGATTTCGTCACCTTGGC
The DNA here is from genome assembly GCA_963755595.1 of uncultured Alphaproteobacteria bacterium. Lineage (GTDB taxonomy): Bacteria > Pseudomonadota > Alphaproteobacteria > Reyranellales > Reyranellaceae > Reyranella. Next base: position 9,379 of record CAVWKP010000009.1, read on the forward strand.
CAAGCAGGCGGCGCCGCTCGGCTATTTCAAGGCGATCAACAACCGCCTGGTCGACGGCGGCGAGGTGGGCACGGCGATGCGGCCCTGGCGCTGGGCAAGCCGATTATCCCTACGGCATCTGGTCCGACGCCTATGACCCGGTGATCTGGCCGGAGAACGAGCCGGCGGCGCACAAGGCCTATATCGAGCAGCTCAAGGCCTTCACCAAGCAGGAGTACGCGCTCCGGCTGGGCCATCATGGGCTACGCGTCGATCCTGGCGCTGAAGGCCGGTATCGAGAAGGCGGACAGCACCAAGTCGGACAACGTCGCCAAGGCGATGCTCGGGCTCACCTTCGACACGCCGATCGGCAAGCTCACGTTCAACGCCAAGACCCACGAGACGACGATGGGCGAGTACTGGGGCCAGATGGTGAAGGACGACCGTTATCCTTTCGCCATCATGAAGGACCCCAAGTATCTCTCGCAGGGGCCGTACACGCAGTAACTGCGCTCATCGAAGCGGTTCCCGGGTGAGGGACCTGCAAACTCCAGCCAGTCTCTGCTGCGCGCCGCGTGCGCGGCCCGACATGCGAAGGGCTGGACAAGGGGCTGAACGATGGGTGATGCGTCCTTTCTATTCACCCAGTTCCTCGGCGGCCTGACGACGGCGATGTTTCTGTTTCTCATCGCGTCGGGACTGTCGCTCGTGTTCGGCGTGCTGCGCGTGCTCAATTTCGCGCACGGCTCCTTCTACATGCTGGGCGCCTACCTCGCCTGGCAGGGCGTGCAGTGGCTCACGCCCCTGGTGGAGAGCTTCTGGCTGGCGGCGCTGCTCGCAGCGCTGGTTGTCGCCGTGCTCGGCGGCCTGGTCGAGAGGCTGCTGTTGCGCCACATGTACGGAAAAGACGAGCTCTACCAGCTGCTGCTCACCTACGCATTGGTCCTGATCCTGGGCGACTCCGCCAAGGCGATCTGGGGCACCCAACAGCTCTCGGTGTCGCGCCCGCCCATCCTCGACGGCGCCATCGAGATATTCGGCACCGTGCTGCCGGTCTACAACCTGTTCATCATGCTGAGCGGCGGGTTGATCGCCGTCGTCGGCTGGCTGATCCTGGCGCGCAGCTCGGCCGGGCGCATGGTGCGGGCGGCGGCGCTCGACCGCGAGATGCTGGGCGCACTCGGCGCCAATGTCGGCGCCCTCTATGCCGCGATGTTCATGGCAAGCTCCTTCCTCGCCGGCCTCTCCGGCGCGCTGGTCACGCCGATCGAAAGCATCGTGCCGGGAATGGACGTCGAGGTCATCGTGGAGGCGTTCATCGTCGTCGTCATCGGCGGCCTCGGCTCGTTCTGGGGTACCTTCTGGGGCGCGATCATCTACGGCCAGGTGCTGTCGTTCGGCATCCTCATACTTCCGAGCTTCTCGCTGTTCTCGGTGTTCGCCCTGATGGCGGTCATCCTGATCGTCCGTCCCTGGGGCCTGTTCGGAAAGCCGCTGCGATGACAAAGCTCGCCCAGCGCTATCCCCTGGACGCTCGTCTTCTTCCTCGTGGCAATGGTCGTGCCGTGGCTCGGCTCGCGCTACGACACGTTTCTCGCGACCCAGATCGCGATCAGCGGCCTGTTCGCCGTCAGCCTCAACCTGCTGCTGGGCACGACCGGCCTGGTCTCGTTCGGGCACGTCGCCTATTTCGGCGTCGGCGCCTACGTCTGCGGCATCCTGATGAAGACGTACGCCGTGCCGTTCTCGATCGCGCTGCCGGCTGCGGCGCTGGGCGCCGCCTTCGCCTCGCTGGTGTTCGGCTTCTTCTGCGTGCGTCTCACGCGGATCTATTTCGCGATGCTGTCGCTCGCCTTCTCGCAGATCGTCTGGGCGATCGCCTTCAAATGGAATTCCGTGACCGGCGGCGATCAAGGCTTGCCGGACGTGCCGTATCCCGATCTCGACTGGATATCGTCGCATCCCGCTGTTCGGCGACTTCGGCATCGCCGACCAGTTCTATGTGCTCACCCTGGTGGTGGTCACGCTGTCGCTGGCGGCGATGCGGCGCATCATCGGCTCGCCGTTCGGCCGCATGTTGACGACGATCCGGGAGAACGCCGAGCGCGCGTCCGCGATCGGCGTCGACGTGCGCGCGCTACGAGCTCGCCGCCTTCGTGGTCGCCGGCGGCTTCGCCGGAATCGCCGGCGCGCTGTTCGGCATCTTCAACCGCGGCGTCTTTGCCGACTACGTCTACTGGCCGAAATCCGCCGAGGTCATGATCATGACCATCCTCGGCGGCATCGGGCATTTCTGGGGCCCGGTGGTCGGCGCGGCGACGCTCGTGCTGGCTGAACCAGGAGACCACGTCCTACACCGAGTACTGGTCTTTCGTGCTGGGCGCGATCCTGCTCGTGCTGCTCTTCGCCTTCCCGGGCGGGATCGTCGGCGGCCTGTTTGCCGGCGTTGCGTGGTTGCGCCGCAGGCGCAAGGGCGCCGCCCGTGCTTGAGGTGCCAAGTGCTTGAGGTGAAGGGCCTCTCCAAGTCGTTCGGCGGCTTCGGGCCGTCAGCGACGTCAGCCTGGCGGTCGCCGAAGCGCCAGATCGCCGCGGTGATCGGGCCGAACGGCGCCGGCAAGTCGACGCTGTTCAACCTGATCACCGGCCATCTGCGGCCGACCGCGGGCCGGGTGCTGGTCGACGGGCGCGACATCACCGGCGTGGCGCCGTTCAAGATCTGCAGCATGGGAATCGGGCGGTCGTTTCAGCGCACCAACATCTTTCCCAAGCTCACGGTGCTCGAGAACGTACAGGCAGCGTTCCTGTCCATCGCGGCCAGGGCCTGAACTTCTGGTCCCGCGCGGAGCGGCTCTATCGTGACGACAGCGAGGCGCTGCTCGCCTCGATCGGTCTCGGCAACCAGGCCGAGACCACGGCGGGCACCCTGTCCTACGGCAACCAGAAGCAGCTCGAGCTCGGTATTGCGCTGGCGAGCGATCCCAAGATCCTGCTGCTCGACGAGCCGACCGCCGGCATGTCGGCGAGCGAAACGCACGAATCCATCGCGCTCATCGCAGCGCATCGCCCATGAGCGCGGGCTGACGCTGCTGTTCACCGAACACGACATGGCCGTCGTGTTCTCGATCGCCCAGAAGATCGCGGTGTTGCACCAGGGGCGCATCATCGCCCACGGCGACCCGGCGACGGTCCGCGCCGATGCCGAGGTCCGGCGCGTCTATCTGGGCGACCACTGATGAGCGTGCGGTCATGAGCGCCTTGCTGCAGCTCGAGAATATACACGCGGCCTATGGGTTGAGCCGCGTGCTGTTCGGCATTTCGCTCGAGGTCAACCAGGGCGAGTGCGTCTGCCTGCTCGGGCGAAACGGCGTCGGCAAGACCACGACGATGCGCATCCGTCATGGGATTGACGCCGCCCAGCACGGGGCACGTCCGTTTCAAGTCGACGAGACATCACCGGCTGGGCGCCCTATCGCGTCGCCCGCGCCGGTATCGGCTTCGTTCCGGAGGATCGCCGCATTTTTTCCGAACTCTCGGTGTGGGAGAACCTCGACGTTGCGCGCCGCGCCGCGAAGCGTCCTGGGCACTGGACGATCGAGTCCGTCATCGAGCTTTTCCCGTGCTGGGAACGCTGCGCGACCGGCAGGGCGGGTTTCTCTCGGGCGGCGAGCAGCAGATGCTGACCATTGCCCGCACGCTGATGGGCAATCCCGAGCTGCTGCTGTTGGACGAGCCGTCTGAGGGGCTGGCACCGCTCGTGGTCGAGGCGCTGCTTGCCAGGATCGGCGACCTGAAGGCGCAGGGTCTGACCATCCTGCTCGCCGAGCAGGGCATCGAGTTCTCGCTTGCGCTCGCCGACCGCGTCTACGTCCTGGAGAAGGGCACGGTGCGCTTTTCAGGTCCCGCCGCCGAGCTCAAGGCCGACCGCGCGCGGCTCGGTCAGCTGCTGGCGGTGTAACGCCGGCAAGTCCCGGCCGAATGCACATCGCAATGGCCTGAAGCAGCGTTCGTGCGAGTGCTATTGCGTATCCAAGAGGGTGTTCGACCGTGCTCGGCGGCCGGATGTAACTGATCCTTGAGCCATCGCAAGAAGGAAGCGCGTGTTCCCGGCGATGTCCGTCGCCACACCTGTCAGTCGTCACTGGTCAGAGGTCGGTGACGGGACTTGTGCGGCGTGTGCGTCGGGTGTCGGCACATGATCATCGGTAACCTGAGTCGGCGGTTGGTTGCTTGCTACGATCCATTGCGCGCCCAACATGAAGGCAACAAAGAGCACGTTGATAACGACCATACGTGTGATGGTCGGAAAATTGGTCGCCGTTCCAGCATTGAGCCTTGTTTTGGGCGACGCGATGCTCAGTGCGGTTCGGCGCGGCAAAAGCGCGATCAGGCGAGCAGCGATCGTCCCGGGATCAGGGTCCGCACATAGCCCGCCGGGTAGTATCGCGAGCAATGATGTCAGCCGTTCGATTGCAGTTTCCCCCGGCAACCGGGCGAGCTTTGCGGCCTCCTCCCAAGGGTCGAGGTCCAGCCGCGCCAGCGCCGATAGGACGCTGACCATCATTCCGTTGCTTTCGCCACCGACCGGTGCAAACAGGAAATCGTCGAACTCGGATCCAAGCTGAGGAATCGAAACAGAAGGCGTCATTTCAACCACCAAATCCACACATCTGCCGCTTCCATTCGTCGAACGGCCACCCGAGCTTCGGGGCAGCCTCGCGGGTCGGTCGGAACTGCAGCAGGTTTTCCGGATCAAGCAGGATTGAGATGCAGACCGCCGAACAGCCAGACCGCGAGTATGATCACAAGCACCAGACCCACGACGCCTCCGAGCCCTGACCCGCCATAGCGGTTATAGCCATAGTAACCACCTCCGCCGCCTAGCAGCAGGAGTACAACGACAATGATCAAAATTGTGCTCATTTTGCACCTTCCTGGAAAAACTTGGGCTACTTCTTGAGTGCATCCTTCAAGCCGCCGACGGCGTTCTGGACTTTGCCTTCGACCTTGTCGCTCTTGCCGTCGGCCACCAACTTGCTGTCACCGAGCGCCTTGCCGGTCGCTTCCTTGACGGCGCCCTTGGCCTGCTTGGCCACGCCGCCAATACGATCCTTATCCATGTTGTGACGCTCCTTTGAATGATGGGGACGCTGTTGGCTCAAGATCACCAACCCAATGGTGAACGGCGCTAACCGGCGAACGTTCCTCGCTGTCTGCACGCCCACGCTGAAAGCGACGCCTGGTTTCGGCTCCCAAGCGACCAGCTTGGCTATCCAATCCCATTGGGAATCTCGTCTGAAGGCCGCGGTGAAGCGGCCGATCAGGTCCGCGAAGAAGCCGGTTACCCGGTAGGCTTCTCATCCGCCTGCGCTTGCAGGTGGACCCGTCGAGGCTCGTCAATGAGCCTGTCGTCCATCCCAAGTATTTCGCGCACGGCGCTATTGCGGCGCGTTGGACTGTCGCTTTAAGCGGACCGCTCGAATGGGATCATGGGCGCTTTGCCGGGTCTTGCATGGTCACTCTTGACCACTGCCGGCCGAAAGTTGCGGCCTGCGCCTATTCGGCTCGACAAGGGAAACTTCATCAATAGCGATGAAAGCGAATTGGTGCCCCCGGTCGGACTCG
>CAVWKP010000010.1:0-124873 GCA_963755595.1 uncultured Alphaproteobacteria bacterium
GAAGCAGTAGGCGACGACGCCCAATACCCCCAAAGATGCGCGGCGCTCAGCAGTTGGCCGCTCGATCTGCGGCGTGGGCCGGCGCATCCTTGGAGTAGGAGATGCCATAGCCGCTCCCTGGCGGATGGCAGATCCCGACGGACCCACCCTCAGCCGCTCAGCAGGGCGGGTCCGTCCGTCGACCTCGGAAGGTCGTGGCCTCATCCCAAGCGCCTCGCACATCTGCCTATCGACGCGCGCCAAAACCCGTCCTACGCGGTTCGGTTTTCTGCAGTTTTGGTTGGCTCTATCGTAGTACTCCCTCTGCGACACGCTCGAGTGGCTGGTTGTGACAAACCAACTCGGCCTCACTCGCAAGCGGCCTAAGTTGAAGGGCCGATCGGGGGTAGTGAGCGGGCAGCCGGTAGAGAACGGGGGGTCTCTCTACCGGCCCGCCTTACCTTGGGAGCGGGTGCGGTGCCCGCCGATTACTGCTGGGACTTCACCAAATCGCGAGCAGCATCAGCCATAGTGTTAGTGCGTTGCGTGACATTCATGGGCGGCATTTCCGTCGTATCACCCGTTGTTGCCGCTGCATTATCAATTGATGGTCCCGCGGGTTGCTGCGGCCCGCCAGGGCGGCCTCTTTCGCCTGGCCCTAGGCCTAGTGCGAGGCGAGCGGCTCCCCTACACGCCGGGCCGTTTCGACGTCATCTGAACCGCATGCCGTCTTGGATGTGCTTGATCTGTAGATCGAGCTGCTCCTGAATCTGCCGCTCAAGCCGGCCAATCCAGTACGTATAGAAGTCGGTAATCTCGCTTTCGCAGCCGTCAATGAGTGCATCCGCCTCGATTGATAGGATGTCTGTCGGGGATAGCCCGATGCCGATTGCCATCATCTTGTGCGGGATCTTGAGCGCAGTGCGGCGGGCTCGCAAATCCTTAGGGTTGTCAGGCAGCATCGGGGACGTCTTGGCCGAAGTAGTTTGAATTCGTCGCTGCCAGGGCCTCGAACTCATGGGCCCCAAGTCGCCCCTCTTCGACGCGTACCGCCCAGTTCGACAGAAGCTTCGGCATGTTCAGGTAACGGCCGTCAAATTTGCCCACCTTCGCCAGTTGGTTCCTGTCGATCACTTCGAGATGGCTTGCCTTGGACAGGACGTTGAGGCTGCGAAGAGTCTGGATCGTGCGGTTGACGTGCACGACGGAAAGTCCAGTGGCATCGGCGACATCGATTTGCGAAAGAGGCAGGCGGCCGCTTCCGATGCCAACGGCTTCGCGGCGGGCCAGCTGCTCGCACAGCAGGTGTGCCACCCGCTCGAGCGCTGTTCGGCGACCTATATTGGTCAGTCGCTCTCGGTGGATTGCGGCCTCTAGCATCGTTGCTCGCCAGAAGGCGAGGGCCAGCTTGGGCCGGGCCAGAAGACGGTCCATATCGCGGTGGTCGATGGCGGCAGCCACGACATCAGTCAGTGCCTGGATGCCAACTTCACTATCGCGCACCGGCAAGGCGTATTGGTGCAGATCGCAGAAATCGCCGGGATGATGAAACGCAAGGATGCTCCTGGCGCCGTCTTCGCTCCTCTTATAGGAGCAAGCCATCCCGGCGAGCAGAACGGTCGAGCGCCCAACGGGATCGCCTGCGCGAATAACGTCGGCGCCCGCCGCAACATGGACGGGACGCTTCATGGCCTGAAGAGTTAGCTCCAGGTCAACAGCATCCGCTCCCAGGCTTTGTAATTTCAAAGCCAGGGAACTTGCTCGTTCCCATCATACGCAAGGTCCACCCCCCAAAGGCGACCGTTCACACACCCACCGGAACCATACACAGTTTTCTCATTCGCGGCACCAACTCAATCAAAGTTCTCAACGAGTTTTGTGTCGCAGTGCGCTCGATGCGAAGTCGCAAATCGACTTGGACGCCCACTCGTCGCCGCCTCGTTCGACAACACGAGCCACGAGCTATAGCCTCGGCGTCCGAGTCGCACTCAAATGCAACTTTGATTTCGTGCTCCTCAAGCAAGATCGCAAAGTCGGCCGTAGATCCCAGGCTCTGAGAAGTCGCCGCACTAACTTGACCCGTTTCTGCCCAGACGCGCTGTCGGTTGGACTTCCCAAGTCCATGACGATCAAATGTGGCCGGTAGTACACACCCAAAAAGTCCGTCCAGTCTCGCGCCGGCATGCACACCCCCAAAGGTGCGGTACATGACGCAAAAACTGCGCCGCATGTTTGTCCTGATTGTTTCAATTGTTCCACCGTATGGCAGCGGACTGAAACTGCCATCGAAATGCGCTATTGTGGTTGTGATACCTTTTGGGGCGCAATCTTGAAACGTGAAGTCTTAAGGGAGGCGCGGCTCACGCTAGTGGGCAGCCGCCCCCATAATTTTGTAAGCTATTCCCTGGAAATGGAACATCCGGGCAATGGCGAGAGGACGACTGAAACCTACGCATCCATGCCAGCCGTCGTCGCCCGGGCCGCCCGGCTCATTCAGGCTGGCTATCACATTGCAATCTCATCCTCTGCCGCTCGATTAGCAGGCCCGAGCGCCAGAGTTGGTCGGGACGACTACTAATCGTCGAGACGCATAGGTTGGGCCACCTGACTTCTGGATAGGCCCCAGCTTAAGCCTGAGGGTCATCATCCCGACATCAGGCGCCCATCAATAACACTCCTGCTACCAGCCCGATCAGGCAGCCTAGGGCGAGCGTCGCGGAGAGATCGAAGAACTTATGCCACGGCATGCGGAGCCTCCGGCTTCAGCAGCGATTGTGCGTGAAGACAACAATCGGGAATCTGAGCCGGCCGTCCGCATCGGGCGCACACTCATTAGTGGTAGATACTAACGCTCTGTCTGCCCAAGGATCTGCAAATGCGTTCCTGACTGTGACAAACGACTCAACTCCACAACGTCATCGGCCCAAAACCCGCCTACCTTTGGGGGGTAAAGCAATGTCACAGGTGGAGATAGAGCGGCTTGATCGCGCGCTTCAGCAGGCGCAGGCCGATTTGGAGGAGGCTGAGCGCCTTCTGGTTGGAGATCCGACAGATGAGTTTGCCCAAATGTCGGTCGAGTTGTTTCGATCCGAAGTAGCATCGTTTCGGCAAATCCGAGCGGCCACCCCGTGACCAGGCGCGGCTAACGGCCGGCCCGAGGCACCTGACTGACGACGTCGAAGTGTAACGCTGCTACTGAAGGCCGCCGACGCCGCCCGGACGGGAGGGACCCGCCGCACGGCCCGCGTGGCCCGCAGCTGCTGTCCCAATGTGCGGCCTGTGACACCTCTCAAACGGTTCTTAACGCTATCTGGCGAGCGGTGCCCACCGTGCATCTGGTGCTTTACGCAGGAGCCCGCTCTCAATATACGTCGAATAGGTCCCGCAATGACCAAAAGCGCGCCGGCCGCAACGGCAGGGTGGAGTGACCCTTCTCTCCGACTAGAGAGCAGCGACCGACGCGCCCGGTTGCTCTGCCATGCCAGTGCAGAGCTCCCTAGCTGCTACCGCCCGTCCGGCGCTAGCTACAGCGTGAGTGCCCGGCGATTGCACGGTGTTGATGGCGTCCCCGACAGGATTCGAACCTGCGGCCCTCAGTTTAGGAAACTGATGCGCCACCCAGTCTGGCCTCCTGGCGCACAATGCATCGTTTGACAGATGATCCCCGGTTTAGCGCTGGCGATCACTGGCGCCGGCTATAGCCCGAGCCCGCTGAGCGATCGGGGACCATGTCTGGCTCTCGTTTTCCTCACTGGCGCAGGCCGCGCCCTCGTCGGTGGCCAAAGCTCGCCCATGGCCGCGGCTGCTCTGGACCCATGTGATGCGCTCGCTTGGCCTCTCTCTGCAGATTTTCAGGCCCCCGGGGTTAAACCATAGGTAGAAGGATAGTATAGATATTTTACTATAAATAAAGGCACTAATTACAGGCCTTTAGGCCTCAATTAGGCGGCGGTTGCCATTCGGCCCCGCCGGGCAGGCCTCGATCCACCACTTAGCCCACCAACCAGGCCTGAAATCCCGCCGTTCTCAGGCAACCAGCAACGCTTGCGCCTCGGTGCGGCGCGGCGAACGCGGGCCGCGACGTTTCGCTCTTCCGGTCTTCTCCAGCGCGACGGATACCTTTTCGATCATCAACCGGCGAGCCGCTGCCGCCTGGCTATCGTCGACGGGCTGCGTCTCGAATGCGTTGGCCACTCGTCCCTCAATCCGATTGGCAATCTCATCGAAGGCGCGGAGACGGCCACTAAGCGCGGCGCGTACCAGCTCCTCGGCGAAAGCGAGCAGCGGATGTGCGGAGGGGGATTTGGCCGCCATCACCTCCGACGTTGGTGCTGGTGCGTCTGGCGAAGTGGTCTTGGCTCAAGGCGTGGGCGCGTCCGCCGGACAATCAGCAGCGGTTCGACCAGCCCGGCAAGATCCGGCAGGTCCTCGACAAGCACCCTGATGCGCGCCTCGAACTTCGACGCTCCCACCACGCCCACCTTGAGACCGAAGTTACGCAACGTCCCGCGCAGGTCGTTGTCGATCGCGATCGCCTTCGACTGCAGCAGTTTGCGATGGGTCAGCAGCATCCGCAGCTTCTGGCTGCGCAGCGTCTTGACATGCACCGGGCGATAAAGCCCCGCCCGCATCATCTGCGCAATGCCACGCGCATCGTTACGGTCGGTCTTATTGATCTGCGCCTGCAACACTGCCCGCATGTGCCGCGTCTCGACGCAGATCACCGGCAAGGCCGCCTCGGCAAGCGCGCTAAAAGCCATTGCGACAGCGGCCCGGCTTCCAACCCAATCCGCTTGAAGCGGTAGATCGGGTTCGTCAGGACCGCCAGCAGAGCTTCAGGTTCGCTCGCCACCTTCACTTCCCGCACCAGCCTGCCCGTGTCATCCACAATGCACACGCTGGTCTCGTTGACCGATACGTCCAGTCCGGCAAAATGCTCCATGCTGCGCTTCTCCTTCTGATGCTTGAGGCCGTAACCACGGACCTCGTTTCACCATCAGCCTGAAGCGCAGCACCCAAAACATCCACAAAAACGCCGGCCGATTACCCCATCTTCGGGTCAAAAGCAGACATTGGGTCACGTCCGTGGGCATGTCCGCTTTGCCCCGGTGGAATTCGATAGGTCGGCGCAACACCTCCTAGTCTTACTGGCTCGGGGGTGGCCCATGGTGACATCACGGATATGGTTCACGGCAGCGCAGAAGGCGCAGCTGTGGGAGCGCTGGAAGGGTGGGTCAAGTGCTGCAGCGATCTCCCAGGCACTGGATCGAAGGAACAAGACTGGCGTTCTGCGAATTGTGACGCTCCATGGCGGCATCGCGCCGGCGCCACGCCGGAGAGCTTTGGCAGCGCTCAGGCTTGAAGAACGCGAAGAGATTTCTCGTGGCATTGCTGTGGGCCAGTCGATCCGACAGATTGCACTTGGCCTTGGACGAGCGCCGTCGACGGTGAGCCGGGAGATCAGGCGCAACGGCGGCAGCCAACGTTACCGTTACCGTGCCTACCAGGCGGACAGGAGCGCTTGGAAACGGGCGCTGCGTCCCAAGCCTTGTCGTCTGGCGCTCCACAGAGAGCTACGGTGGCGTGTGGCGCAGAAGCTCGCGCTGCAATGGTCACCGGAGCAGATCTCTGGCTGGCTGAAGCGGGAGTTCCCGACCGACCAAAACATGCAGATATCCCACGAAGCGATCTATCGCAGTCTCTTCGTTCAGACGCGCGGCGTGCTGAAAAAGGAGCTGACGGCGCACTTGCGCACCAGACGTCAGATGCGCCTCCCCAAGAGCCACAACGCCGGGAGTGGGCAAGGACACATCCTCGATATGGTCTCCATCCGCGAGCGGCCCGCCGAGGCCGAGGATCGTGCCGTGCCGGGCCATTGGGAAGGCGACCTTCTTACCGGAGGGAACGATACGCACATCGCCACACTGATTGAGCGCCACAGCCGCTTTACGATGCTGGTCAAGCTTCCTCGCAAGGACACGACGACGGTCGTTGCAGCGCTTGCCAAGCACGTCCGAAAACTGCCCGAGGAGTTGCGACGTTCGCTGACGTGGGATCAAGGCAGGGAGATGCATGCCCACAAGCGCTTTACGATCGCCACCAACGTGCAGGTCTACTTCTGCGACCCGCGCAGTCCCTGGCAGCGCGGCAGCAACGAAAACACTAACGGCTTAGTCCGCCAGTACTTCCCAAGAGGAACCAACTTCGCGCGCATCTCCCAAGCGCATCTCAATGCGATTGCCCTGCGACTCAATCAACGTCCGCGAAAGACCTTGGGCTTCGAAACCCCAGCCGATAAACTACAAGCGGTGTTGCACTGACCGGTTGAGCTCACACCCCGAAAGCGGACATCCTTCCGCGCCGAGGTAACGTCCGCTTTGTGCCAGAAGCGGACCTCGATCGCTGGTGTCGAGTCGGAATTCCATTCTCAAGACGAGGATGCGAGTAATACCTTAAAATCTAAAACCCTGTTACATTGAGAAAAGTAGCAAACGCCAACAAGAGGAACCGGATCGCCAGCTAAACGTTGGCCAGCTTGCCGCGAGGGCAATGTCGAGCGAAATCAGGGTGCTGGAGCCCGAGGGAGAGCGCCGCCAGGATCACCCTCTATTTGCGGATCTCGTTGGATTTACCGCCTTTTCCGAACGATCGGGAGAAGAAGCCGCGTACAAGCTGATGCAGCGGATCGCCAAGCTGCTGCGCGAGGCAGTCCAGGAGCATGGCGGCGCCGTGAGCGAGCTTCACCGGGGACGGCATCATGGCCCTGTTCGGTATTCCGCAGGCGCTCGAAGACGCGCCGCTCCGCGCTTGTCGCGCCGCCCTCCTGATCCAAGCGCGGCTCGCCGCACAAGCAGCGGAGATCGAAACCATCCATGGAATGCGGCCCCAGCTCCGGATCGGCATCAACACAGGCACGGCAGTCGTAGGACGCGTCGACGAAGAAGGCGGCGGGGGATCCACCGCGCTCGGCGACGCGATTAATTTCGCGCGCGCCTCCAGACGCTTGCCCAGCCCACGACCATCATGTTGAGCGCAGCAACGCACCGGCTCGTCGAAGGATGGTAGAGAGCCGTTTTGCCGGCGAGCGCGAGATCAAAGGTAAGTCCGAACCTCAACGGATATTTCAACTGGATGCGTTGCGACCGGGCGCGGTGCGTTTCGACGCGGCCCTGAGCCGCGGTCTCACGACCTATATCGGACGCGATCGCGAACTCGAGACGCTGGAGCGCCTAGTAGTGGAAGCGCGGTCGGGACTTCGCGTCGTCGATGTCTCGGGAGGGCCCGGCATAGGCAAGTCGCGCCTCGTATACGAGTTCCATCAACGCGTTGCCAAGACCAGAACCTTCATTCTTGCCGGCGAGCTTCGCCGGATGGTCAGCAGACGCCGTTCCTACCCTTCATCGAGGTCGTGCGGGGATCGTTTCGAAGTCGCGGTCGGCGAGGCGGAAGCGGCAGTGGCGTCGAAGCTTGAGGACGGCCTCAAGGTACTCGGGATGGCGTCCGCTCGAAATCTTGGGCCTACTGCTCAATCTCCTCGGCCTGAAGCCCCCCGAGGGTTCGCTCACCGGTCTCGACGGCACGCTCATTGGGCTCAAGACGCGCGATCCTGCCAACAACTCTTGGCCGAGCGTTGCCGCGTCTCGCCCGTGCTGATGATGCTTGAGGATTCTTCACTGGATCGACAGCGCGTCCGACGACCTACTCGGCAAGATCGTCGAAACCAGCGGACGGTTGGCGCTGATGATTGTGCATACCCGCCGGCCCGAGTAGCGGGCCGCCATGGCAGGAGCAGCGCTCCGTAAGTGCGCTAGCGCGCGAGCCGCTTTCGGGCGCTGAGACCGCGCGCATCGTCCGAGGCGCGGCTCGGCGCCGATAAACTTTTCCGAGGAGCTGGCGCGGTTGGTCGCGGACAAAGCGGAGGGAAACGCGTTATTCGCCGAGGAGATTGTAAGTTTTCTCCTTGAGCGCAGCCTCATCCTGAAACGCGAGGCCGGCGGGATGGACTTCGATGCTGCCGCGCTCGCTTCGGCACTGCCGGCGAGCGTACAGTCGTTGCTCAGCGCCCGTATCGATCGGCTCTCGCAGCGCGAGCGAGCGGCTTGGGAGCTGCCGCAGTGATTGGCCGGCGTTTTGACGCCGAGCTGCTCCGAGCCATCGCAGAGGCCGATCCCGATGGGCCGCTCCGCCACCGCCGCCGCGCTCGACCTCGTGCATTGCGACGAGAAGTCCGGCAGCTACGTCTTCAAGCATGCGCTAGTGCGCGACGCACTCCGGGATGAGCTCGCTCGACGGCACCCCGCACGGGACTCCATCGGCAAGTGTCGCGGAAGAGGTCGAGCGACGGAGCGGAAATCGGATAGAGGAAGTCGTGCAGAGTGCCTGGCGCATCATTACGCCCGCACCAACCTTGCCGACAAAGCCTTCTCTCTACCTCTGCGCGGCCGGCAGGAAGAGTTTCTGAGGTCTATTCGTTTGGACGAGGCCGATCGCCACTTTCGCCAGGCCTTGCGCCTGGTGGACTCCGATCCCCATGTGCGTCCGCCCACGCCGTCGCCGACACCGTTACATTTCTTTTGCAGGTTACGTATCTGAAAGGTGATCAGGGCGAAGTCAGGCGTGTCGCCGAGCGTTATTTGCCATACGCTCGAAGCGATGGGGGACACGCCGCAGATCGCATATGCGCTCTATTTCTATTGTCTTGTCGTGGCGACTGGGTTGTGATTTTCGGGCTGCCGAAGAGCTAGCGAAGAGAGACCTCGAAATAGCCGAACGCCTGCGAGATCCCCGAGCGCGGGCCTATGCGCGAACCGCCGATCTCTACGTGTCATCGATAATGGCGCGATATTCGAGGGGATGCGGGAGCGGAATGGGTACTGAATTGATTGCCGACTGCAAGATCGCGCGCGACAACTACATTTTGAACTGGGCCAATTTCGCGGTTCTCTGCTGACTACATGAGTTCGCCGGCCTGATGAACAAGGCGCGGGACTGGGCTTTGGAGGTTAATTGACGGATGGCCGCGAACGAGACGAGGGGTCGCGCTATTGGCATGGCGCATTGGCTGCTGTGTTGGGTCAATATTGTCGATGCGCGTTACAGGAAGATGCCCTTGCAAACGCGGAGGAATCTTTGCGAACCGCGATTGCGCCGATCGACCGCTATGCCGCGCTTGGGGGCCGCGCGACAGCAAGCATTTTTCTGGGGGTCAGGCCAGATGATGGACTGACCCAATTGCAAGAAGTGATGCGCTGGGCGTCGGAAGCGGATTCCCTTGACTTGGAACGGTTAATGACCGGCGGTATCGCGGCGGCGTATGCGCTGACCGGGCGACATAAAGGAAGGCATAGCACTCCTGGAAAGAGCGATTGATGCCTGCGAGAAAGATGGCGATCGCGGCAACGCCTGCTTGGGTCGGATCTTTTTGGCCGAAATCTATATTGAGATATTGGCCAGCCAACAAAAGGTGGCGCTCGGCAGCCCTCCTGAAGAATTTCGGTGTCCGATCCTACGTGGAAAATTATTTGGCGCGCGTCTGGCCAGAGCATTGCTGGAGGAAGCTGGCCATGACTTCGCAGCTTCATGATCAGGGCACCGTGCGGGCTCGCATCGATATGGACCTAGGCCTCTTTGCACAAGATAGCGAAGCAGCGTGGTCCTGGCGCGCCAGCATCTCGAAAAAGCGCGTGGGCCGGCCGAGCGGCAGGGCGCAGTTTTGATGGTCGGCAAAATCGACGCCGCGTTGGCTGAACTCCGCAACTAGCCCTCTGCGCGCGGGCCATTCCACTCAGCGATCAACGTTGTCCGATCTGGGTCAATTCCGGACATCGTTGCGCATTCGATTGACGTCCGCTTTGTCCCCGAAAGCAGACATGCTTCCGCAGCCAGTCAATGTCCGCATGGTGCCCGGCCCCGACATCCGGCGCGCTTCCCAATCGTTCGAAATCGAGGTCATATGACTGTCCGGTCAACCCGCTCGTCGTCGAGCCAGGGAGAAAATTATGACTGACATCGCCGATAAATCTTGCATGCTCGAAGGCACGGTGGGCGGCTCTACCTATGTCAAGCCAGCACAAATGGACTGGAAGCCAACGCGATTCGAGAAGATTTCCATCAAGGTACTTTATGAAGATGCCGAGAAAGGCGAGATGACCTGCCTTCTCAAATCGGAACCGGGCGCTTACGTGCCGTTTCACAAGCATCCTGAAGTAGAGCAGAGCTTCTGTTGGAAGGCTCGGTTGAGGATCACGATGGCGTCGCGACTGCTGGTGACTACATTTGGCGCAAGCCGGGTTCACAGCACGACAACAGGTCGCCGAACGGTGCAGTGTTGCTTGCCGTGTATAGAAAACCAAACATCTACTATCACTCGGGCCGGGAAACCTCTGGCTTCTGATTGCCGGGTGTGCCGCCGCGGCCGAGTTATGAGGAACGCCTGGCGGTGTTCAAAGCGACCGGCCATCCCGAGCCTTCGCGCGACCCTTTTCCCGATTTCTTCGAAGGTGGCGGACGCCCGACGTTCTGACCAGACCGGCACCCTCTGCCGTGAGCGTCACACTGTGCGGCTCGTCGCGTTGGCTACATTTGCCTGTGCTTTGGCTAGGTGGAGTAATCAGTCGGATCGGCGTCGGCATTTAAGCCAAGACGCTGGCCCGAGCGGAATTGGTCAAGTGCATTTCTGGAATAGAGGTGTTCGAGAAAATTTGCATCATTCTCGAAGGCAAGAGCAAGCGGTCGCAACCTCAGGACGTCTCCTCACCGAGTATACTGAGATCGAAAGCGGCAAGCGTAACGACCGGCCCAAGCTCGCAGCGGCTATCAAGCACGCCAAGGTGAGCGGAGCTCGGCTACTAATCGCCAAGATGGATCGCCTGTCACGCAACGCGGCCTTCCTGCTGACGCTGAGGGATAGCGGCGTGAGGTTCGTGGCAGCTGATTTGCCGAACGCGGACGAGACCGTCGTGGGCATCATGGCGGTGGTTGCCCAGAACGAGCGCGAGATGATCGGTAGGAGGACGCGGGAAGCCCTTCAGGTGGCCCGCCAGAGGCTCGCGAGGGAGGGACGTAGGCTCGGCAATCCCAATGGCGCGAAGTGCCTTAGGGAGGCCCACAAGGGCAACAGAGCGGCCACGGCAGAGATTGTGCGGGCAGCGGATGGACGGGCTGAGGACTTGCGCGACGTGCTCGCAGACGTACTAGCGAGCGGGCATCAGTCCTATTTGGCGATTGCTGAAGAGCTCAATCGGCGCGAGATCGAAAGCCCGAGGGGCGGCAAGTGGTATCCCGCGAGCGTCGCGAGATTGCGGGCACGACTGGAGACGCTAGTGAATAGATAAAGATCACGAACGTGAGGCGGCAGCATCTGGATGTGCCGCGACCTGCTACCACTCATTTTCGTCCTGCTGGATCAAGGTACCTTGCGACGATGTCGGTGAACTTATGCTCGGCGTCGATCAGGCGCGCCAGCCGCCGATAGTAGCGGCCGCGCTTCTCGTGCGGCTTTCGCTCACGTCCCTCCAAGGAAAGTCGGACCAACTTTCGTTCGGCTCTGTCTATGGGATCGAGGTGCGTCGCTCGATACTTCAACCCGGCGCAGCGCACACAGCGCCAAGGGTGCGAAGCCTGCGCCACCTTGTAGATACGCCCGCAGCGACGATTGCAGAGCGGGCAACGAAACTGCGGGCGGCACGCCGGGCGGCAGCCGAAAGCCGGAAGGTGCTCGAGTGGGACGTAATGGCCATCGATCAGCAGCCAATCGCCTTGGCAGGTTATATGCATGTCGGCGGAGCCGGTTCCCACACGTGACACCCAACGACTGATCCCCTCCGCTCCCGGTGCCAGTAGGCCTAAGCGGCGTAGGGGAAACGCGCCCACTGAAGGTACTTCATCGGCTTTCAGATCGAACTTCATCGCCGCCAGAGAGGTTGAGGGGGGACTAACCATGTTGCCGATCGCTCGCTAGAGAGGGAGAAAATCATCGTCCGCATCGTCCGCATCGTGATCCGCTTTGTCGTCTAGTGACTTAGTGCAGATGCCTGTGCGGACGATGCCGGCGTCTCCAAGAAAAGCTGCTTATGTCCGCTCGGCAGGGTCGCCAAGCGCATCGAGGCGTGGGCGTTTTCCGTTATCGCGGACGATGCGGACGATGCTTGGTACCCAATTTTGGACTTGGCGAAGCAGACCGGGTGGTAATGCGGATCGTCCTTATGCGCTCGTGTCCCTTGCGCTGTCCTAGATCGACGCTGATCCCGGTCTCGCGCAGGAACGTGGCCGCTCGTCTCAAGCGGCCAGATAGGGCCTGCGGACTGCCTGGCCAGCGCTTCGATCTCGCAACTCGCTCGCCTTCTTGATTTGCAAGGGCGCCCAGGAGGTCCGAGGCCGTTCCCTTCCACTCCCCCCTGCGTTACCATGAAGTCGCGCACGGCAGCTGCAACGGGGTCGGCACCAATCACCGTCGAACGCATCGTCGCGATTATGCGTGTAGGCCGCCCAGAACGTGCCGGCGGGGCAAAACTCGGTCTCGCACGCTGAGGCCCATCGCGCAAAATCGGCCATGCGAGGCAGCCTGGGCAGGCGCGTATCGGGCAGGCGCTTGAGACCCTCGACTACGGCATCGAGCAGAGCCCCCAGAATGCGGGGTTGCTCAGCTTTGAAGGCTTCCCATAGTTCCGTTTCAGATCGGCGACGCTCGTCTGGGATTGCCTCCAGCGTCAGTAATAACGCGCGGTCAGCCAAGTCAGGACGGGTTACGATGTCCTCGATGCCGTTCAGGATGATTGGTCGTGCGGCGTTGAACAGCACCTCGTCCTGATCGCTGTAGAGCTGACGCACTGCAAAGCCGCCGCCGGTAGCAAGGCGGCAAAGCGCATCAAGAAATCCACGAGGGACAATCCCGGAAACGTTGTCGAAGACAAGCAGATGGCTGTTGGTGGCGGCGATGAACAGATCACGCTCCTCGCGCGGTAACGCACGCAACGGAGCAACGTTTGGATCGAGCAGCGCGCGAAGAATGGAAGCGAAGCTGGATTTCGCCGATCCCTGCTCACCCGACAGAACCAAGAGTCGGATAGGGCCCGCGATTGCGCAGCACCGCCAATGCCCACGCCACCACCAGCACGAAATCGGCTTCGTCTTAACATTCAGGGAATCGACGCAGCGCCTTCTCGACCGAGCCGCCGCTGCACCGGCTCGGGCAAGGGCCGCATTCCTGCGGCCCGGCGGAAGCGAACCGGCGGATTATTTATCACGCGCCAACCGTTCGAGGTGATCTCGACAGCTCGCCAATTTTCATCTCCTGTAGGTCAAATATAAGAGATGGTCGCCCTGCCCGGCGACTCGAACATAGACTGTGCGCTCCGGCCCATCGTATCGGGCGCAAACGAATTATGGCACGCCCGCTTGAAGCGCCTCAGCATGGCGCGCCGGCCGTCGCCTCGTAGTAGCGGTGCGTGAGCAGATCTTTGAAACCAGTGCTGCGGATAGGCCAAGTCTCGCGATGCCCATTGATGGTGAAATCGGCGTAGGCGGTGCCATCAGGCGCATGAAACAGCTCGGCTTCTTGGGCCAACTCCACCAGCCTATCGGCCTGCGTTGGGCCGCGTCCACCTATTGCGCCCAACTCCTCAGCGATGGCCGCGTCGAGTGCTGACACGCGGCAACCGGCCTTCTTGAGATTCGAGCGCAACAACTCAAAGGCGGGACGATCCTCCTCCTTCAGTGCCGCGAGCTGCTTGAGCACCTCAGGCATGAAGGCTGCGCCGGCATCGGCTTTCGATCTCTTGACCAAGTCGTCCAGCGGATCGGGAATGTCCTCAACATCGGTCAGACGACGGCCAGCGAGGAGATCGCCAATCGTGGCGTTGTCGCTTGCGGTAGTACTTGTCTCGTTTTGGTCTGAGCACTCAGGCTGGGTGGTCCTTCCTTCGATGCGCTTGTCAAACAGCAAATCTTTTCCCGCGCGCATCCAAATATCGTTAAAATCTGCGCCTGGCGTCGTCGGTCGCTTGATCTCGAAACGATGCCGGCGGCGCGTGCCCGCAGCGACAGCAGGCGGCCGACCGCAAACCCGGCCTTGTCGTGATCGATGCAAATGGTGAGGCGCGACACGCCCGCCGGAAACTCCAGTCGGCCGAGATTGACGGCACTGAGTGCCGCGATACCGAACGGCACGCCCATCAGCTTCATAGCCGAGGCGCAGGTCTCAATGCCTTCGGCGGCTATCATGTGTTCGCCGACCACGCCGAGGGGGACGCCGCCGCCGCGCAGTCTGCCGAAAATCGCGCGCATCTTGCGTCCGTTGCGGTTGAGTAGCGCTTCGCCGCCACGCGATAGCGGCAGCGTCGCGACGCCCATAGCCTTGGGCATGTCGCGAAGTGTCGCGAGATCGATGATTGGGCAGACCAAGATACTTCGCGGCGACGATCCGACCACACCCATCGCAGAAAGCCGCGTTCGTTCGCGTCGAGGTCGAGGCCTCGCAATTTCAGATACTTCTGGACGCACAAGGCGGCCTCGCTGCCGTCGTCGAGACGTGACGCCTGCTGGAGAATGTCGCGGGCGCGCAGCAGTGAGACCTCTCGACGGTCTTCTTCCGATACGGTGGCGGCGACCGCCAGCGCATTCGATGGCCTGCCGATGACGATCCCGCGGCGGCGCAGTTCGGCGACGATGGCGCGATAGGGGCAGTTCAGTGACTGGCAGAACATTCCGATCGAGCCGTCGGGGCGTAGCCACAACGCTAGCGACGGGTTGTGGTGGTCGCCGTCGTTTTCGTGAATGACGCAGCGCACAAGGATGTCCCGGCCGCGACGAACCGGATGCTCACCGTACGGCGCGGCGATCTTTTCGGCGAGTGCCATGACAGGATCGGTGAACAGTGAGTAATCATGCGGGGCCTCCGGGTGACATAGGTGGAGGGAGCCTCAGAAGCGCCACGGCGACACCATTTCGGCTCAGCCACGTGAAGAGGCGCTTGGCTAGATCTGGTAGCGGCTCTCCAGTGATGGTGGTGACAGCGACGGCGCCATCGTCGCTAACGCGAACGGCCCAGACGGTGCCGTCATCATTGAGTAAGGCACCGTCGAGGCCGAGCGGCATCGCACCGGGATATGCTCGCACCAGCTGTCGCGCTCCTTCGACGGCATCGTGTAACTTTTCGCGGCGATCGGTGTTGGAGGACATCGTCGTCACTGCTTTTCCAGCGGCTCGATTGAAGACGGCTGCGGCTGCGGTTCGCCCCCGAAAGTGAGATAGGGAGTTCGAGGAAAGAGATTCAGCCCGGGACAGGTCGATGCAATCGCAGATCAAGTTTTACCTTCCAATCGATATCGATGGGCACGGGTACATTTCGCTCCGTGATCGTCGGCAGCAATTGGGCGTGGCGACTTGCGAGAAACATCCTCGCTTCTGCCACCGAGAGCATGTCGGCTTTGCGAACTCTTCGATCGAGTTGCTCGATTTTCGCGACACGTGGCACGATGCACGCGGCGAAGTATTGCGGCGTCACGGGCACAGTCTCCAAACCATTCCCGCAACGTCGCACGATAACAGGCGTGCTCTTGTCCTCGAGATAGCGGCGCTTAAGGAAAAATCCTGGCACGGCGGGATGCTCAGGGCCGAGGAGATGCTCCAGCGTGCCGCGGAGCACGAGTGCCAATCTCCCGAACGCCGGGTCAAGGTTGGCGGGATCGATGACGATGGTTGGGCGTAAGTCGCGGGAGGCGACGGGCGTACTTTCGGTGGAGTCAGACATGATGGCCTCTGGGTCTATGGGAGAGAGGAGAAGTCCTGCGCGGCGGTTTGCGCCGCAGCGAGTTCCGAATGTTCAGGTGCCTCGCGGGCTGCGCGGGCACTCCGTCGAGCGGCACGAAGCCAACTCGCGACAACCGGTCAATTTCCGCCATCGGGACGCGTCGGGCGCGACCGAAGCGAACGGTCCTAAGTTGACGGGAATTTATTAGCGCGTAGAGAAGGTCGCGATAGCCTAAGGAGGCGCATCGCCTCCTTGACTGTCACCAACACGGGCTGGCTGGGCAACGTCGAATTGTTAGCGGAAAGCATTAGTACTCCTCTGATAGGAGTATTAATCAAATCATAATTGCCGTCGTTTTTGCTACGATGCGAACCTACGAATTGAGCGAGAGATTTCGACGTATTATTGATCTGCTTGAAACGGATGGAGTTGGTGATTTTCAGCTTTGGTGGTTCCGAGCGCGCCTGTACCGCGATGCCAATGCCGCCGCGGTGGGAGGCTTGGACTCCTTCAAGGGGTCATTTGGAAAACGCTGCGCCCAAATCCGCGCGATCTTTCGGTGCTTATCTTCCGCAGCGGCAAGTGCGATCTCGGCCGCCTTGTCCACGCCGATTCCTTGCGCAACCTCGGCGCCAATTTGGCGCATGATCTGGGCGTCCATAAAGTAGCCAATGCCCGCCTTATGGGGAGCCCCTCTGCGTTTCGAGGTGATGCGGCTCGCGTGAGCGCGAAGTACTTCTGCTATGACTTTCGCTTCCTTCTCGGGAAGATCGTAGGCATCGCTGGCGGAGAATGACCGTGCAGCATGGCGTTGAACCGGCTTCAGCAATTTTGCCAAGTCGGCCATCGCAACGGCGACAAGCTTCTCGGCGGCGTAACGCACGGCCGGCAAGTAACATTCCTTAAGCGCACGCGCCTCTAGGTTCGAGGCTGCCCTAACAGCCCTCGGGCGTTTTCGTGCAGGCGCGCGTTTGGTCAACATAATCGCTAGCTCCGACCGCCACTATGCGTGATGTCTCAGCACCGCTGCATTAGCGCACTTGCGCTCCAGCAGATGCGCGGCGCATCGTGGAGCGGTCCCGAGGCTGCTCGCGCGCTTTTCGGCCGCCACTCCAGGCGAAGTCCGCCCATCGCTGCATTAGCGCCTGCCTACGCCCCAGCAGATCACTTCGCGCATAAGCCCGCTCGGTATCGTCCCCTACGACGTGGGCCAGCGCCAACTCGGCAAGTTCGCGATCCTCGCCGCGCTCGGCGCACCAATCGCGAAATGTGGAACGCAGCCCGTGGACGGTCGTGTCGCCGCCGCCCGAGCGGCGCCACTCTTTCGTAAGCGAAGTCAGCGATAGCGGGCGGCCAGACCGCTGGCCAGGAAAGACTAGAGATACGCTGTCGCGGCGTAGCTTTGAAGCTGCTAGCAGCAGCGCCAGCGCTTCGCGAGAAAGCGGGACGCGGTGGGCGCGATGAGCTTTAGTGCGCCCCGCCGGAATGGTCCAGATCGCCTTACGCACATCGATCTCTTCCCATGTGGCCCGCACTGCCTCCGAAGCGCGGCAGGCCGTGAGCGCGAGGAAACGCAAGGCCAGCGCCGCAACTCCGCTCCTTTTTGCCAGCGTTCGCATGACTTTTGGAAGCTCGGTTGCTGAAAGCGCAGCGTGATGCTTGACCTTGTGGACGCGTGTAGCCGCCGGCAGCGCAAGCGCGAGGTGGCCTTTCCAGCGTGCCGGGTTTTCGCCTTCACGGAGCCCGCGCACGCGGGCAGAATCCAGGATGGCCTCTATGCGGCCTCGCACGCGCGTGGCCGTGGCGTTCTTCTTCGACCAGATCGGACGCAGGATCGCGAGCACATCCTCTGTCGTTATGTCGCCAACGACCTTCGTCCCAATCCTAGGGTTGGCGTAGGTTGCGAGGCTGGCGAGCCATTGGGCTACGCTTTTTCCGCCTTGCTTCCAGCTCGGTGCGTGCTCGGCGATGTAAGTCTTCGCCACAGCTTCGAAAGTCTCACCGGGTGCGACTGCGCGAACCTTTGCCCGCTCGGCTCGGCGAAGCGCCAAGGGGTCTTCGCCCCGATGAAGGAGCCGCTTCGAATCCAGCACAGCTTGGCGAGCCGCCGCGAGCGTCACCATGGGGAAGGGACCAAGGCCCATGTCATGACGCCGGCCATATCTCTGAAATCGAAACAGCCAGCTTCGCGCGCCGGCTGGAGTGATTTGCAGGTACAGTCCGTTTCCGGCTGCGTAACGGCCGGGTTCTCGAAGTCGCTCCAACTTCTGCGCCGTCAATCTGGCATCCGCCACACAAGCCTCCCGTCCGCCACACCCATGCCGCTACCCCACACTGCGAGTTAACAGCGGTTGACGTTGACGAACAGCATAAGGGAGAGATGTGGCCTAATTTAGCCGATTTTCGCGGGTTAGTAACATCAGCAGACATCGACTTACACAACGCTGGCGGACAGGGCGGGATTCGAACCCGCGGTGGCTGTTACACCACGCACGCTTTCCAAGCGTGTGCCTTAAACCACTCGGCCACCTGTCCTAAAAGACGGTCGGCGCTTTATAGCGCGACAGGGGGCGTGGGCAACGGCCTTTCCCCGGTCGTCGTGCTTGGCTAGGCTGCGTGCCTGAGCGGGGGAGTAAATGGTCCTATTTCGGGCCTTGGGTTGGCTGCTGCTGGCGATGGCCGTCGGGGCAGTGGTCTATGACGGGCTGGTCTGGTGGTCCGAAGGCGTCCTGCGCCTGCTGCCGCTGGGCGAGCTGTGGTCGCGCCTCGACCTCGACTCGATGAATCGGACCCAGTCCGCCGTGCAACGCCACTTGTCGGTCGGACTGTGGAACTGGCTCGTTCTGCCGATCTTGAGGCTGCCGGCCCTGCCGATGTTCCTGATCGCCGGTACGATTTTCCTCTGGCTCGGCCGCCGCATCGGCAGCCGAGCCGAGGTGAGCTTCATCGGCTCGCGTCCGCCGCGCCGCCGGCGGCCCCGGAGCGGGCTCTCGTGAAAGGTCCGTTGCTCCCGGAAAAAGCTGTCAAGAAAAACGATGAGGGGGGTGGGGTGGAAAATGGAAAAAATGGCCTAAAACCCTTATGCCATCGGCACCGGACGTTTTCCAAAGGGTGGAAAATCTGGAAAACCGTGTAGTTCTCTATCGCGCGACGTGAGGCTTACCGGTTGTCCATCTTGAGCGCGGCGATGAAGGCCGACTGCGGGATCTCGACGTCGCCCACCTGGCGCATGCGCTTCTTGCCCTTCTTCTGCTTCTCGAGAAGCTTCTTCTTGCGGCTGATGTCGCCGCCATAGCACTTGGCCAGCACATCCTTGCGCAGCGCACTGATCGTCTCGCGCGCCACCACCCGGCCGCCGATCGCCGCCTGGATGGCGATCTTGAACAGCTGGCGCGGGATCAGGTCCTTCAGGCGCTCGCACAGGGCGCGGCCGCGGCTCTCGGCGGCGGCCTTGTGCACGATCATGCTGAGCGCATCGACCGGCTCGGAGTTCACCAGGATGCTGAGCTTCACCAGGTCGCTCTCCTCGTAGCCTGCCATCTCGTAGTCGAAGCTGGCATAGCCGCGCGTCACCGACTTCAGCCTGTCGTAGAAGTCGAACACGACCTCGTTCAGCGGCAGGCGGTAGATCGCCATGGCGCGCGTGCCGGCATAGGTGAGCTCGACCTGCTGGCCGCGGCGCTCCTGGCAAAGCGTCAGCACGGAGCCGAGATGCTCGTCGGGCGTGATGATGGTGGCCTTGATCCACGGCTCCTGCATGACCGCGATCTTCATCGGATCGGGATAGTCGGCCGGATTGTGCAGCTCCATCTCCGTGCCGTCGGTCATCGTGACCTTGTAGACGACCGATGGCGCCGTCGTGACCAGGTCGAGGTCGAACTCGCGCTCCAGCCGCTCCTGGATGATCTCGAGGTGCAGCAGGCCGAGGAAGCCGCAACGGAAGCCGAACCCCAAGGCGGCGCTGGTCTCGGGCTCGAAATGGAACGAAGCGTCGTTGAGCCGGAGCTTGGACAGCGACTCGCGCAAGGTCTCGAACTCGGCGGCATCGGCGGGGAAGAGGCCGCAGAACACCACCGGCACCGAGGGCTTGAAGCCCGCCAGCATCTCGGCCGCGGGCTTGCGATCGTCGGTGATGGTGTCGCCCACCTTGCAGTCGGCGATGGTCTTGATGCCGGCGATGATGAAACCGATCTCGCCCGGCCCGAGCTCGGCAGCGTCGGTCGGCTTGGGCCTGAAGGTGCCCACCTTGTCGAGGTCGTAGGCTGCCCCCACGGCCATCATGCGGATGCGCAGGCCCTTCTTCAGCACGCCATCCTGCACACGCACCAGGGTGACCACGCCGAGATAGGGGTCGTACCAGCTGTCGACCAGCAGCGCCTTGAGCGGCGCGTTGCGATCGCCCTTGGGCGGCGGCAGGCGCTTGACCATCGCCTCCAGGAGATCGTCGATGCCCTGGCCGGTCTTGGCCGAGACGCGGATGGCGTCGGACGTGTCGATGCCGATCACGTCCTCGATCTCCCTGCAAACACGCTCCGGATCGGCCGACGGCAAGTCGATCTTGTTGAGGACGGGGATGATCTCGTGATTCGCTTCGATCGCGTGATAAGCGTTGGCCAGCGTCTGCGCTTCCACGCCCTGGCTGGCATCGACCACCAGCAGCGAGCCTTCGCAGGCGGCGAGCGAGCGGCTGACCTCGTAGGCGAAGTCGACATGGCCCGGCGTGTCCATCAGGTTCAGCACGTAGGTCTTGCCGTCCTTGGCCGGGTAGTCGAGGCGCACGGTCTGCGCCTTGATGGTGATGCCGCGCTCGCGCTCGATATCCATCGAATTCGAGCATCTGGTCGTGGAACTCGCGCTCGGTCACCGCCCCGCAACGCATTAGCAGCCGGTCGGCCAGCGTGCTCTTGCCATGGTCGATATGGGCGATGATCGAGAAATTGCGGATCAACGACAGGTCGGTCATTTCACTCTAACCACGCAACTGGGCGCCGGTTGCCTTGACGACCGCCGCGACGATCTTGTCCGACACGGCCTCGATCTCGGCATCGGTGAGCGTACGCTCCATAGGCTGCAAAGTGACGGCGATGGCCAGCGATTTCTTGCCCTCGGGCACGCCCTTGCCCGCATAGACGTCGAACACGCGTGCAGCCGTGATCAGTGCCCGGTCGGCGCTGCGCGCGGCACGCACCAGCTTCTCGGCCTCGACGTCGGCGTCGACCATGAAGGCGAAGTCGCGCTCGACCGGCTGGAAGGTCGACAGCACGAGCTTGGGTCGCGCCTTGGTCGGACGGGCCTTGGGGAGCGGCGGCGCATCGAGGAACACTTCGAAGGCCGCGACCGGCCCCTTGAGGTCGGCGGCGGCCACGATCTCCGGATGCAGCTCGCCGAAATAAGCCATCACACGGTCGCCGAGCTTGATCGCGCCCGAGCGGCCCGGGTGATACCAGTCCGGCGCGCCGGCCTGCGTGGAGAGATTGTCCGGCGCGCCGATGGCGGCCAGCACCGCCAGCGCATCGGCCTTGGCATCGAAAGCGTCGACCGTGCGCGCCGGGCCCTGCCAGTTGCGCGGCACGGCCATGTTGTGGCGCACGCCGCTCGCCACCGTGCGCTGACCGGCGGGCGTCGCATCCTTGTATTCCGGCCCGACCTCGAACAAGGCGGGGTCGCTCAGCCCACGCGCCTCATTGCGCGACGCCGCCTCGATCAGGTTGGGCAGGATCGAGGGCCGCATGGTGTCGAGCGCGGCATCGATCGAGTTCAGCAGTCGCAGCTCCGCCTTCTGCTGCGCACCGAACCGCTCGGCCTTGGCGCGCGCCATGAACGACCAGGTCACGGCCTCATTCATGCCGCGCGCCGCCAGGGCGCGGCGGGCCAGCGGTGCGCGCTGCTGCAGGGGCGTGCGCACCGGGAGCGAGGTCGGATGGAGCCGGGGCAGGGACGTCGTCGGAATGTGATCGAAGCCGAAGACGCGCGTCACTTCCTCGACGAGATCGGCTTCGCCCACGATGTCGGGCCGCCACGACGGCACGCCAGCGGTCCATGGTCCATTGCCGGAGATGGTGAAGCCGAGCTTGCCCAGGATGTCGGCCGTCTGCCGGGCCGGCACGTCGATCGCGGTCAGGGTCTTCACCCGGTCGGCGCGCAAGGTGAAGCTGCGCTGCCAGTCGGGCATCACGCCGCTCGACACGAGTCTCGCTCGCCTCGCCGCCGCACAGTTCGAGGATCAGCCGCGTCGCCACCTCCGCGCCCCACCGGCAGGATTGCGGATCGATGCCGCGCTCGTTGCGATAGCGCGCGTCGGACAGGATGCCGAGCTTGCGGCCGTGACGCTGCGATGCCGATGGGCTGGAAGTACGCCGCCTCGAGGAACACGTCGGTCGTGCCGTCCCGCACGCCGGTGTCTTCGCCGCCCATGACGCCGCCGATGCCGTGCACGGCCTTCGCGTCGGCGATCACCGACACCGCCGGATCGAGCGTATAGATCTTGCCGTCGAGCGCCAGAATCGTTTCGCCTTCGCGCGCCTGGCGCATGACGAGGTCGCCCGCAAGCTTCTTGGCGTCGAACACGTGCAGAGGCCTGTTGAGGTCGAAGGTCACGAGGTTGGTGATGTCGACCAGTGCCGAGATCGGACGCAGCCCGATCGCCTTCAGCCGGCGCTGCAGCCAGTCGGGCGAGGGGCCGTTCTTGAGGCCGCGGAAATAGCGGCCGACCACCAGCGGGCAGGGGCTGTCGGGCTTCGGTTCATAGCCGTGAGTCCACTTGATCGGGCTCTGGAACGTACCCTTGATCTTGTCGGCCTTGACCGGCTTCAGCGTGCCAACGCCTGCCGCCGCGAGGTCGCGCGCGATGCCGTGCACGCCCAGGCAATCGCCGCGGTTGGGCGTCACCTTGATCTCGATGACGGGGTCGTCGAGGCCGAGCGCCTCGGCGGCGGGCGCACCGGTCCTTGTGTCGGCCGGCAGGTCGATGATGCCGCTATGGTCGTCGCCGAGCTGCAGCTCGCGGCTGGAGCACAGCATGCCGTTGCTGTCCTCGCCGCGGATCTTGCTCGCCTTCAGGAGCAGGTCGGTGCCGGGAATGTAGCTGCCGGTCGGCGCGAAGATGCCCTTCATGCCGGTGCGCGCGTTGGGCGCGCCGCACACGACCTGCACGACGCCCGCGCCGGTATCGACCCTGCAGACGCGCAGGCGGTCGGCGTTGGGATGCTGCACGGCTTCGACGACATAACCCACGACGAAGCCCTTCAACGTCTCGGCGGCGTTGGTGATGCCCTCGACCTCGAGGCCGAGCATGGTCAGCCGCTCGCGGATCTCTTCCAGCGAGGCGGTGGTGTCGAGGTGCTCCTTGAGCCAGGAGAGCGTGAACTTCATCGGCCCAGCCCCTGCGTCAACGACGGCCACTCAAGGGCGGAGAAACCGTAATGGCGCAGCCAACGCAAATCGGAGTCGAAGAAGCTGCGCAGGTCGGGAATGCCGTATTTCAGCATGGCGATGCGATCGATGCCCATGCCGAAGGCGAAGCCCTGATACACCGCGGGATCAAGTCCGCAATTGGCGATCGCGCGAGGATGCACCATGCCGCAGCCCAGGATCTCCAGCCACGAATCGCCGGCGCCGATCCGGAGTTCGCCATCCTTCCACGAGCAGCCGATATCGACCTCGGCCGACGGCTCGGTGAAGGGGAAGTAGGAGGGGCGGAAGCGGATCGGCAACTCGTCGACCTCGAAATAGGCGCGGCAGAAATCGTACAGGCAGCCCTTGAGGTGCCCCATGTGCGTGGTGCGGTCGATCACCAGGCCTTCGACCTGATGGAACATCGGCGTATGGGTCGCATCGTTGTCGATGCGGAACGTGCGCCCGGGCACGATGACGCGCAGCGAGCCGCCCGCGGCCAGCATCTTCTGCACACCCTTGTCAAGCATGGTGCGCGCCTGCACCGGCGAGGTGTGGGTGCGCAGCACCATCGGCGTGCCGTCGGCGCGCGAGGGCAGGTAGAAGGTGTCCTGCATCTGCCGCGCCGGATGATCAGGCGGGATGTTGAGGGCGGTGAAATTGTGCCAGTCGTCCTCGATGTCGGGGCCTTCGGCCCAGGTGAAGCCCATCTCGCCGAAGATCGCCGCGAGCTCGTCCATCACCTGGCCGATCGGATGCAAGGTGCCGCGCCCGTTCGGCCGCGCCGGCAGGCTGACATCGACCTTCTCGGCGGCGAGCCTGGCCGCGAGCACCGTCGCGCCGAGCGCGCTCTTGCGCGCCTCGAGCGCGGCCTCGATCTCGCCCTTGAGCTGGTTGACCTTCGCGCCAAATTCCTTGCGCTCAGCCGGCGCCAGCCCGCTCAGCGTCTTCATCAGGCCGGTGATGCTGCCCTTCTTGCCGAGCGCGGCCACGCGCGCGGCATCGAGGGCGGCTAGGTCGGCCGCCTGCTCGACGGCGCCCAGCGCCGCACTGCGTATCGTCGAAAGATCGTCCATCCTTCGCTCCACACGAAAAGAGGGAGCCTGAGACCCAGGCTCCCTCCTCTTTATCTCTGTCTGCTGCGCCGGTGCGGCGCGGCAGACGTTACTTGAGGGCGGCCTGGGCCTGTTCGACCAAAGCCTTAAACGCCGCGGGCTCCCGCATCGCGAGATCGGCCATCACCTTGCGGTCGACCTCGATCCCGGCCTTCAGGACGCCGTTCATGAACTTCGAATAGGTGAGCCCGTGCTCGCGCACGGCGGCATTGATGCGCTGGATCCACAGGCCGCGGAAGTTGCGCTTCTTGGTCCGCCGGTCGCGGTAGGCATATTGCATGCCCTTCTCGACCTTCTCGATGCCGACGCGGAACGCCGCCTTGGCGCGGCCGCGATAGCCCTTGGCGAGCTTCAGGACCTTCTTGTGTCGGGCGTGCGCAGCCACGCCCCGCTTGACGCGTGCCATGGCTTACCTCGCGTAGGGGAAGAAGTTGCGCTTGATGATGCGGCTGTCGGGCTCCGACACCAGCGTCATGCCGGTCTGCTGGCGCAGGAAGCGGTTGCCCCGCTTGGTCATGCCGTGGCGCTTGCCGGCGACGCCGTGTTTCACCTTGCCGGACGCCGTGAAGCGGAAGCGCTTCTTGGCCCCGCTCTTGGTCTTCATCTTGGGCATTTTCGTTCCTTTTCAAAGGGTTACGATAGGCGGCCGAGGCAATGCCCTTTTCGGCCAGGCCGCCGAAGAAGCGCGCTTATAGCGGCGGTGCTGTTTGCACGCAAGCACGAGCCGATATGGCACAGTCCACCGGCACCATGGGGAGTTTTCCATGAAACTGGCAGGCAAAGTGGCGCTGGTGACCGGGGCCCAGCAGGGCATCGGCGCCGCGATCGCCTTGGCGTTCGCGGGCGAGGGCGCCGACGTGGCGATCAACTGGCTCGACGACGAGAAGGCGGCCGAAGCGGTGGCCGGCGGCGTGCGCCAGTATGGCCGGCGCGCCGCGCTGGTCCGGGCCGACATGGCCAAGCTCCCCGACATCGAAGCGATGGTCGCGGAGACGACGCGCCAGCTCGGGCCGCCCGACATCCTGGTCAACAACGCCGGAGTCTATCCGCGGGTAAAATTCCTCGAGATGCGCGAGAGCGACTGGGACTATGTCCTCGACATCAACCTGAAGGCCGGCTGCTTCGCCACCATCGCGGCGGCCAAGGCCCTGATCGCCGCCGGCCGGAAGAGCGGCTCGGTGATCAATCTCTCCTCGCAGTCGGTCCGCGGCGCGGTGCGCGGCGTGCATTACAGCGCCAGCAAGGGCGGCGTGGTGTCGATGACCCGCGCCATGGCGCTCGAGCTCGCACCGCACAATATCCGGGTCAACGCGATCGCGCCCGGCACCACCGACACGGCCCAGCCGCGCTACGGCAACAGCGATGCCGAGCTGATCGAGATGGCGCGTGCCAACATCCCGCTGGGCGGCAAGCTGCTGACGCCCGACCAGATCGCGCGCACCGCAGTGTTCCTCGCCTCCGACGATTCAAGCGCCACGACCGGACAGGTGCTGCACGTCAATGGCGGCTCCTACATGGCGTGAGCTCAAGTGCAGGGCGGCGAGCGCGTTCCGGTCTCGATGAAGCCGTAGATGCAGGCGCCGAACTTGCGCCCGAATTTGCCGTCGCCGGCGGCGCCGTGCCCCGAGAAGCCCTCGGAATTCGAGATCACCACGGCATCGACCCCGGCGGCGCTGAAGGCGGCGCGCGCATCGTCCATCCGCCCGCCGACGTCGTAGGTGTCGTTGGCGAAATTCACCACGACCAGGCGCGGGCCGGGTTTGATGCCCCTCACCACCTGCTGCCAGTCGGACCGTGCGCGAGAGACGTCGGTCATTTTCTGGACCTCGCCATGGTGGGCGGCGGAGACCGAGATCACGCCATCGGCCGGTGCGCCGCGCATGGCGGCAGCCATCGACACCCAGGCGCCGGCGGATTGTCCGGCGAGGATCACACGGCGATAGCCCATTGCCTTGGCCTTGCGCACCGCTTCGACGAGCGCCGTCGCGTCGCCCGGCCAGTCACGGATCCATTGCCGGTCGAAGCGATAGAGGTCGTAGCCGTTCATCGTGAAGTTGGCGACCTGCGCCTGGGGCGAGGAAGCGGTGGCGTCCTTGCCCTCCATGTAGCCGTGACTCCAGACGATCAGGCCGGCGGCGCCCTGCGGGCCGCGATTGTCCCAATACGGCTCGGGGCGCAGGCGGCCGATCTCCGGAAGAAGCGGTGGCGCCGCGGCCTTCCAGTCGCGTCCCTTCAGCACCACGTTGTTCACGGCATAGAGCGTGCACTTGCTCTTGCTGCGCTCCTCGCAGGACTTGAGGCCGCGCTCGACGGCGCCGGCGGGATCGACGCCGGGCGCGCCGCTCCAGGCATAGCCCTTGCCATCCGCACCGAGCATGAACACCCGATGCGGGGCGAGAAGCTGGTAGGCTTCGTAGGAACGTTGCGCCTCGGCGCTGAGCTGTGCCGATGCGGGCGACGTGGCGATGACGGCGGCAAGGGCCGCCGCCGGCCAGATCGCCTTTAGTCTCACTTGGGTGCCAGCACCATGATCATCTGCCGGCCTTCCATGCGCGGCATCGATTCGATCTTGGTGAGCGGGTCCATCTCGGAGCGCACGCGGTTCAGCACCTGCAGGCCGAGTTCGGAATGGACCATCTCGCGGCCGCGGAAGCGCAGGGTGACCTTGACCTTGTCGCCTTCCTCGATGAACCGCTTCATGGCGCGCATCTTCACTTCGTAATCGTGGTTGTCGATGTTGGGGCGCATCTTGATCTCTTTGACCTCGATCACCTTCTGGTGCTTGCGCGCCTCATGCGCCTTCTTCTGCGCCTCGTATTTGTATTTGCCGTAGTCGGAGATCTTGGCGACTGGCGGAACGGCATTGGGCGAGATCTCAATCAGATCGAGACTGGCCTCCTCGGCCATTTCAATCGCCTCGCGTGTGCTCAGCACACCGACCATGTCACCGTTTTCATCGATCAGGCGGACTTGCGGCGCCTTGATCTCGTTATTCACGCGCGGACCGTCCCGGGTCGGCGCGCTTTGTTGTGCAGGACGTGCTATGGCTTCCTTCTCCCTCGTTAAAGCCCCCTCATCATCATGAGTACGGGGGCGGAAAACGAGGCCGCAACCTCCCTAGAAGGGAGGCCGGGCCTCTGTTGAAAGTGTAGTGACGGCGGCCCCCAATTCAAGGACCTCCTGCTTGTCCGAACCGAGCCGGCGCACCGCGACCGTCTGGTTTTCCATGTCGCGGCGGCCGACCGCCAGGATCAGCGGCACGTGAGCCAGCGAATGCTCGCGGACCTTGTAGTTGATCTTCTCGTTGCGCAGGTCGGTGTCGACGCGCAAGCCGGCAGCGCGCAGCTTCGCCGCGACCTCGTTGGCATAGCTGTCGGCATCATTGACGATCGTGACCACCACAGCTTGCGTCGGCGCCAGCCAGAGCGGGAAGCGCCCGGCATAGTGCTCGATGAGAACGCCGATCATGCGCTCGAAGCTGCCGAAGATGGCGCGATGCAACATCACCGGAACCTTGCGCGCACCGTCCTCGGCGACATAGCTCGCACCCAGCCGCTCGGGCAGCATGAAATCGACCTGCAAGGTGCCGCACTGCCAATCGCGGCCGATGGCGTCGCGCAGGACGAATTCCAGCTTGGGCCCGTAGAACGCGCCTTCGCCCGGGTTGAGCGATCAGGTCGAGCCCCGCCGCCTTCGACGCCGACTTGAGCGCGCCTTCGGCCTGGTCCCAGACCGCGTCGGAGCCGATGCGCATCGGCGGCCGGTCGGAGAACTTCACGAAGTACTCGAAGCCCAGGTCGCGATAGACCTCGCCCAGCAGCTTGCAGAAGCGGATCGTCTCGCTCTCGATCTGCTCCTCGGTGCAGAAGATATGGGCGTCATCCTGCGTGAAGCTGCGCACGCGCAGGATGCCGTGCAGGGCGCCCGACGGCTCGAAGCGGTGGCACGAGCCCATCTCGGCGATGCGCAGCGGCAGCTCGCGATAGCTGCGGAGCCCCTGATTGAACACCTGGATGTGGCACGGGCAGTTCATCGGCTTCAGCGCAAAGACGCGCTTGGCGGGATCAGTGAAGAACTCGCGCAGGCCTTCCTCGTTCTCGCTGAGATACATGTTCTCGCGGAACTTCTCCCAGTGACCCGACGCCTCCCACAACCGGCGATCGTTGAGCTGAGGCGTCTTGACCTCGACATAGCCGCCGGCCTCGAGCTTGCGCCTGAGGTAGCTCTCGAGCGTCCGCCACAGCGTCCAGCCCTTGGGATGCCAGTAGACCATCCCCGCCGAGTCTTCCTGCTGATGGAACAGGCCCATCTCGCGCCCGAGGCGTCGGTGGTCGCGCTTCTCGGCTTCCTCGAGGCGATGGAGGTAGGCCTTGAGGTCCTTGTCGGAGAAGAAGACCGTGCCATAGACGCGCTGCAGCTGGGCGTTCTTGGCGTCGCCACGCCAATAGGCGCCCGACACCTTGGTGAGCTTGAACGCCTTGCCGAGCTTGCCCGTCGAGGGCAGGTGCGGTCCGAGGCACATGTCGAGCCAGTCGCCCTGCTTGTAGACCGAGATCTCCTCGTCCTTGGGCAGCTCGTCGGCCCATTCGGCCTTGAAGCTCTCGCCGTGCTTCTTGAAGTAGTCCTTGATCCTGGCGCGGTCCCACACCTCGCGCTCGATCGGCAGGTCGCGGTCGACGATCTCGGCCATGCGTTGCTCGATCTTGGCGAAGTCCTCGGGCGTGAACGGCTCGGCACGCACGAAGTCGTAGTAGAAGCCGTCCTCGGTCGCCGGACCGAACGTGATCTGCGTGCCGGGATAGAGCTCCTGCACCGCCTGGGCCAGCACGTGTGCCGCATCATGGCGCAAGAGCTCGAGCGCCTCGGGATCGCGCGACGTCACGATGCCGATCCTGGCGTCATGGTCCACGACAAAGGACAGGTCCTTCATCTTGCCGTCGACCCTGACGGCCAGCGCCGCCTTGGCGAGGCCGGGCCCGATCGCGGCGGCGATGTCGGCGCCGCTCACCGGCTTGTCGAATTTCCGGACCGACCCGTCCGGCAGGGAAATATTGATCATGGCAACCACCTGAAAGGAATCCGAACACAGACTCATCGACCGGCGCGGGGCACCGGTGGCCAGAGGCCGGGAAGCGGCACGAGTGTGCGCGCCCGGCCGAATCAAGTTCGGACGGTGGTCAGTTTCGCGGGAGCGGGGAAAAACATCCGGTCCATGGGCTGGGAGATAGTTGCCGCGATGCCCCGAGTCAAGCTGGGGTCTTGGCTGCTACCGGGTCCCGGTCATGCGGAACGGCAGGGTCGTGCCATCTGGCTGGTAGGAGCCGGTGATCAGGCCGCCGCCGCGGGCTTCCAGCCGGAAATGCCCCTTCAAGGGGAAATCGGCATCGGAATCGGGCTGGTCGAAGCGGCCGCTCCAGACGTTCTGATTGTAGCCGACGGACCCGTGAAGCACGACGCTGCCTTCCTTCGTATCCCAATACCCCACTAGGTCACCACTGCGGCCGACGGAGATCGTGAGCCTGCCGTGGCATGGACACCTCGAATCGAAGTGTCCGTCCCAGGTGAAGCTCCAGTCCCCGAGGAAGTCCTCCGCATTGCCCGAAGGTGGGCCGAGGAAGTTGCCCGACGGCCCGCCGACGTGCGGTGTCATGCCTGAAGGCTGGGCGAGCGCAGGCCCGTTCAACCCCGCGACAAGCAGGAAGGCGACGAAGAGCGTTGAACCAAATCTCGGCACGGGGGGCGTATCCTCAATCCGATAGTCGCTCGTAAAGGCGGAGCAACTGCTGGTTGGAGTGTGCCAGAGCGAAGCGGCTACGCACATGCTCTTGTGCGGCGCGGGCGAGCTCGGCGCGCCGCTCGGCGGAAAGCGACAGCGCCTGCGAGAGCGCCTGGGCCAGCGCCGCGGGGTCGCCGGCCGGCGCCAGCCACCCGGTGATGCCGGGGCGCACGGCTTCGGCTGCCCCGCCGCCATCTTCGGCCACCACCGGCCGGCCCATCGCCTGCGCTTCCACCAGCGTGCGGCTGAAGCCCTGGTTGGCACCGCCGGTCGCCACCACGACATCGGCCAGCATGTAGGCGGCGGGCATGTCCTCGACATAAGGTCCGATCTGCACGCGGCCATGCAGTTCGGCGCGTTCGATCGCGTGCTCGAGTTCTCTCTCGAACGGGGTCGGTGTGCCGCTCGAGCCCAGCAGCAGGCAGAACACGTCGCTGCGCTCCAGCCGCTTGACCGCCTCGATCAGGACCTTCTGGCCGCCGTCCTCGGTGAAGCGTGTGGGATAGAGCACGAGATGGCTGCCGTCCGGCACCCGCAGTTCGCCGGCGAGCCGAATGACCCGCTCGGCGCGCACGATGGCGGGGTCGAAGCGGTCGAAATTGGTGCCGGGCGAAATGACCTGCAGCCGCTCTCCGAGATCGGGAAAGTGCTTCAAGGCATCGCGCGCGATGTGATCGGAGACGGCGATCAAGCCATCGGCGTAGGCCTGGCGTCTCTCGACCAGGCGATTCATCAGGCCCCTGGTGGCGAACGGCCGATACAAGGTCGCGATCCACTTGAGCTCGAGCCGGCGCGCGACCTCGCGGGCGACCAAGGCGGTGGCGGGCGAGCGGGCCTGGATCACCGTCACGTCCAGGTTACGCAGGCTGGCGGCAAGCCGGCCGGGCAGCGTGTAGCGCGCCCGCACCGGATGGCCGAACTCCGGCAGTTCGAGATGCGAGGCGCGCAGGCGCAAAAGGTCCGGGACCGTACTGCCGCCCGGTGAGGCGACGATCGCCGAGCCGCCGGCGGATATCACGGCCTGCGCCGCGTCGAGTGTGGCGCGCGCCATGCCGCCGCCGCGACAGCGAGGGTACGATCTGAAGGAGTGTGGGAGGAGACACGTTGGCGGCCGGTTGGTGGATGTGGCAGGTAACACGTCATGAGTGACGAAGGTAGGGTGCAAAGACTGCAGCGGCCCGACGGCAACACTGTTGCCTATGCGAGGACCGACGGCCGCGCGCCGACCGTGGCGTTCCTGGGCGGCTTCCGCTCGGACATGACCGGAACCAAGGCCGTGGCGCTCGAGGGCTGGGCACGCGGGACCGGCCGCGCCTATCTTCGTTTCGATTATTTCGGCCATGGCCAGTCGTCCGGCCGCTTCGAGGACGGCACGATCGGCCGCTGGCTCGACGATTCACTGGCGGCGATCGATTCGCTGACGACCGGCAAGCTCGTGCTTGTGGGCTCGAGCATGGGAGGCTGGCTGTCGCTCTTGGTGGCGCGCGCGCGCCCTGAGCGCCTGGCCGGCCTGGTGCTGATCGCGGCAGCGCCCGACTTCACCGAGCGCATGTTGCTGAAGGGTCTGTCGCCCGAGGACCGCGCGACGCTCGAGCGTGACGGCCGGCTCGAACGACCGTCGCAGTATTCGCCCGAGCCGTCGGTCTTCACCTGGAAGCTGATCGAGGAAGGCCGCAATCACCTCGTGCTCGACAAGAAGCTCGCGCTGCCTTGTCCGGTGAGGCTGCTGCATGGCCAGAGCGATCCCGACGTACCGTGGGAATATTCCCTGCAGATCGCCCGGCACCTCGAGGCGCCTGAGGTCATCACTACCTTCGTGAAGGGCGGCGATCATCGCCTCAGCACGCCGGCCGATATCGCGCGCCTGATTTCGACCGTCGAAGAGCTGGCACCCTAGTCAACGAGAAAATTGAGGGGGGTGGGGCGGAAAATGGAAAAAGTGGCCTAAAAACCTGATGCCATCGGCATCGGACGTTTTCCAACGGGTGGAAAAACAGGGGAAAATTCGGCTAATTTTCTTTCGAAGACATGGCAATGGCGCGCAGGCCTTCGCGATAAGTGGGATAGCGCAGCCTGACGCCGAGCTCCTGCTTGATGCGGTCGTTCTTGGCGCGACGGCTCTCTGCATAAAATGAACGTGCCATCTCGCCCATCGTCGACGCTGCCTGCTCCCAGGGAATCGCCGGCGGCACCGGCATGCCGAGAAGCTCGCAGGCATAGGCGACGATGTCCTTGGTGGGTGCCGGCAGGTCGTCGGCCACGTTGTAGACGGCGCCGGGCGATGGGCGCGTGATCGCCGCCAGCACGGTGGCCGCGATGTCGGCGACATGGATACGCGAGAAGCATTGACCAGGCTTGTCGATTCGGCGCGCGCGGCCGTCCTTGACCTGATCGAGGGCGCTGCGGCCGGGGCCGTAGATGCCGGGCAGCCGAAAGATGTCGACGATCGCGCCGGCATCGAGGCCAAGCGCCCGCCAGGCGTGCTCGGCGGCCAGTCGCGCGATGCTGCGCGGCTGCTGGGGGTGCGTCGGCGCGGTCTCATCGACCCACGCGCCGCCGGTGTCGCCATAGACTCCGGTCGTCGAGAGATAGCCCAGCCAGCGGGCCTCCCGCAGCAGGCCGGCGCAGCTGTTGAGGACCGCATCGCCGGTCGGCTGTGGCGGCACGCTGCTCAGGACGTGTGTCGCCTTGGCAAGCGCCGCGTCGGGCAACGGCTTGGTACCGTCGAACAGATGCGCCTCGATGCCCTCGGCGGCCAGGCGTTCGGCCTTGTCGGGCGTCGTGACGGTGCCCGCGATCGTCCAGCCGGCGGCCCGTGCCAATCGGGCGATTTCGAGGCCGCTGAAGCCCACGCCGAAGATGAAAAGACGACCTGTCATCTTGTCAGGATCGTCGCGACGCGGTTCTTTTCCAACCATGTTTTTCGTCCGCAAGGCGCTGCTCATCCTCGCGCTGGCCGCTCCCGTGCCATGCCTGGCGCAGAAGCTCGACCCGTTGGCGGTCTCGCCCCTGGCGCCGACGCCCGACCATTTGCGCCTCTACACCAATTGCATGGCGCTGGCGCGCAAGGAGCCGCTCAAGGCGCTTCCGTTGGCGGAGAAGTGGAAAGCCGAGGGCGGCGGCCTGGGCGCCCGCCACTGTGTGGCGATCGCCATGTTCGAGGCCGGCAAGCCGGTGCAGGCGGCGACGCAGCTGGAGGCGATCGCCCGCGACATGGGCCAGGAACGGCCCGGCCTGCGCGCCGAACTGTGGGCCCAGGCGGGGCAGGCCTGGATCGATGCGGGACAGGCGGAGAATGCGGCGGCGGCGCAAAGCCAGGCTCTCGAACTGAAATCGCAGGACGCCGACCTCTGGGTCGATCGCGGGCTGAGCTATGCCGCCATGCGCGCCTGGCCGCGGGCGATCTCGGACTTCGACCATGCGCTCGCCTTGCGGGCCAACAACGTCGAGATCCTGGTGCTGCGCGCCGCCGCTTGGCGCAACGCCGGCGATCCCGCCAACGCGCTCGCCGACGCCGACCGGGCGCTCAAGATCGCGCCCGATCACTCCGAGGCGCTGCTCGAGCGGGCCTTTGCCTTCCTGGCGCGCGGCGACAAGGCCGGCGCCGACATCACCTTCGCCCGGGTGTTGAAGCTCGTGCCGCCCGGCTCGGATGCCGCCAAGCGCGCTGAGGCGGGCCTGCGCGGAGAACAGCCCGGCGCCGACAAGCCGCCTGCGGCCAGCAGTCCTGTGAATGAGAAGAAGAAACCGTAGTATAGAGATGCCAATGCAACGTCTTGCCCTCTCGCTGCTCTCCCTGACCATGGCCGCGTCGGCCTTTGCCCAGAGCCAGGCACCGTCGCCTTACTATCCGGCGCCGCCGCCAGTGGATGCACCGAAAGTCGACCAAGGCGCGCCACTTCAGGGCCTCTCCTCACCGCTTGACCAGGACCAGCAGAAGCTGACGCGCACGGTCATCGACTCGGACGTCGAGGCGCAACTCTTCGCCGGAGCCGTCAAGGTCGTGTGGGGCCGCTATGCCAAGATCAAAGGCGCCAAGCCCGGCGAGGTCGCTGTCACCAAGGACGGCGCGCTGTGGCGCGTGAAGGGCCGCATCGACAGCGTGGCGCCGGGCAGCGAAGGAGACTGGGCGACAATCGACGGCGTGGTCGAGCGAATTTCGCCGGGCACGGTGCAGATCCGCGGCGAGGTGGCCTTCCGGGTCGCCAAGGTCATGAAGGGCACGCCCTGCAAGGTGGGCGGTACGCTGCATTTCAAGCGCTCGGGCAAATCCCAGGTCTGGCGGCTCGCCGAAGGCGACAATCCCTGCGACGGCGCGCAGGAGATGTTCGATCTGGTCTACGAGAAGCCGGTGGAGAAGAAGCCGGTGCCGGCGCAGCCCAAGCGCTCCTAGGGCCGCAGCTTCTCGATCTCGCTACGCGCCAGCTCGTCCGCGCGATCGTTCTCGACATGGCCGCTATGGCCCTTCACCCAGCTCCAGTGGATGCGATGCGGTGCACCGGCGGCGTCGAGGCGCTGCCACAGCTCGACGTTCTTCACCGGCTTCTTGTCGGCAGTGCGCCAGCCATTCTTCTTCCAGCCATGGATCCATTTGGTGGCGCCGTCGAGGACATATCGGCTGTCGGTATAGAGCCGGACGGTGCAGGGCCGCTTGAGCGCTTCGAGGCCGGAGATGGCGGCCATCAGCTCCATGCGGTTGTTGGTGGTCGCGGGTTCGCCGCCTGAAAGTTCGCGCTCGCGGCCGCCTGTCCTCAGGATAGCGCCCCAGCCACCCGGTCCTGGGTTGCCGCTGCAGGCGCCGTCAGTGAAGAGCTCGACCTCGGGCTTGCTGCTCACAGCCCGTAGTCCGCGAGCGACGCCGTGCCGCGATGGAAGCGCAGCTTGGCCACGTATTCCTGCGGGTCCTTTCGCTTGACCAGTGCGTCGGCCGGCGTGTGGACCCAGTCGTACAGTCGGGTCAACAGGAAGCGCAGCGCCGAACCGCGCGCCAGCAATGGC
This sequence comes from uncultured Alphaproteobacteria bacterium, assembly GCA_963755595.1. Lineage (GTDB taxonomy): Bacteria > Pseudomonadota > Alphaproteobacteria > Reyranellales > Reyranellaceae > Reyranella. The sequence goes on from CAVWKP010000010.1 coordinate 35,009, forward strand.
AGAAAGCGCCGCTCATCGTCGCTGAGCTTGCGCACCTTGTCATAGGCCTGCAGTAGCGCCCGCGCCTTGGTGGCGTTGAAGGCGTTGTCGGTCTCGAAGCACCAGGCATTGAGGCAGATTGCGACGTCATAGGCGAAGAAATCGTTGCAGGCGAAATAGAAGTCGATCAGGCCGGAAAGCTTGTCGTGCAGGAAGAAGACATTATCGTTGAACAGGTCGGCATGGATGACGCCCGACGGCAGGCTGCTCGGCCATTTGGCCTCGAAGAAGTCGAGCTCCGCTGCGAGCTCGCGTTCCAGCGCGCCATCGATGTGGCGCCGCGAGCCTTCGAACAGCGGCCGCCAGCCGGCGACCGACAAGGCATTGGGCCGCTTGAGCTTGAAGTCGCGGCCGGCGAGGTGCAGCCCGGCGAGCGCTTCGCCGACCGGGCCGCAGTGCCTGACGGCGATGCGCCGCGGCGACAGGCCATGCAGGAACGTCGTTATGGCGGCAGGGCGACCGGCCAGCATGCGAACTGCGTTGCCGTCGCGACCGTGGATCGGCCGCGGGACAGTTGATGCTGCGAGCAGACAAATGATCCATCAGGCCGAGGAAGAACGGCAGATCCTTCGGATCGACGCGCTTCTCATAGAGGGTCAGGAAGTAGTGGCCCCGGTCCGTGGTCAGCAGGTAATTGGAATTCTCGACGCCCTCGGCGACGCCCTTGAGGGAGTTGGCTTGGCCGATGTCGTATTCGGCGAGGAAGGCTTCGAGCTCGGCGTCGCCGACGTCGGTGTAGACCGCCATCAGGCCACCAGCTGGCGCGGCAACTTGAAGACCACGCCCTTGGCCTCGAGGCTCTCGACGACGAAGCGGTTGTGCACGATTTCGTGACGCACATGGACCGGCCGGCCGTAGCGCTCGATGGCGCGCGCGACGATCTGGATGGCGCGATCGACACCGGCGCAGAAGCCGCGCGGGCTGGCGAGCAGGATCGTGAGCGGCTTCTTCGACTCGGTCATGAGAAAACGGCCATGCAGCATGCAGCCCGCTCAGCTTGCAGGCCAGCGGACCATTGCCTAGAACTCCTCGAACAACGGATGGGCGCGGCACCGTAACAAAGCCGCCGCAACGGGGAAAGCAACATGACCGAGCCGGTTATCGCGGCCAGGGCGCCCATCAAGGTGGCGCTGGAAGCGGGCAAGGACTACTGGTGGTGCGCCTGCGGGCAGAGCAAGAACCAGCCATTCTGCGACGGCACCCACAAGGGCAGCGGCTTCACGCCGGTGAAGCATACCGCCGAGAAGACCGGCGACCACTGGTTCTGTGCCTGCAAGCGCTCCAGCAACAAGCCGATGTGCGACGGCACCCACAAGACGCTCGCATGATTGTCAGCCGTTTTGCTCTTCTGGCGCCGATCGGCTTCGCCTTGGCCCTGACCGGCTGCGGCTGGTTTGGCGGCCGCTCCAACAAGGAGGCAGCGGCGGCGGCCTACTGTCCCACGCCCGTTTCCGTGCAGGACGCCCAACGGCTGACCCGCTTCAAGCAAGGCGGCGGCCGCGATCCGCGCGACGTCGCTTTCGAAGCGGTCCTGGTGCGAAGCCGATGCGGCCTGTTCGATCAATCGGAACACGATGGATGTTTCCGTCTACATGCAAATCGCCGTCAACGCCGGCCCGTCGGTCGGGTCGGGCGTGACACGCGTACCGTTCTTCGTGCGCGTGATCGACAGCAACGGCGCAGTTGTCGTCGGCCGCGACGAACTCGCCGACTACAAGCTGAGCGCCGGCAACCCGCGCGGCATGAGTCGCGAGGAGCTGGGCATCAAGATCCCCTTCAACGAGGTCTCCGACATTAACGCCTACAGGATCGCCGTCGGCCTGAAGCCCACGCCCGACGAGCTCGAATTCAATCGGCGAGCGGCGGCACGGCCATGAGCGCTTATGCTGATCGTTTGGAGGCGCTCGCCGCGGAAGCCGCGGATCGCTGCACGAGTTGCGGCAAGTGCTTCGAGGTCTGTCCGACGGCGCGCGAGGTCGGCCTCGATGCCGGGGAGGCGAAAGCGCGCGTCGGCGAACTGATCACCCTGACGCGCGATGGCGGAACGGCGGCCGCGCCGCTCTCCAAGTGGCTCAATGCCTGCGACGGCAGCGCGCGCTGCAACGACGCCTGTCCCGAGGACATCAACGTTCGCCAGTGGGTGACCATCGCCAAATTGAAAGCGCTCGAAGCCGGCCGGCCGCGCGAGGACGGGGCGACCAACGCCGCCAACCGCTTCCGCCACATGGCGCAGGCCGTGCGGCTGCTCGCCAGCATGCAGCTGCCGTCGGAGACGCTGAAGAAGATCCTGGCGCCGGCCGAGAAGCGCACCGCCGAGGTGCTGTTCTATACCGGCTGCAACGTGCTGCGCACGCCGCATATCGTGCTGAACGTCATGGATATCCTCGATGCGCTCGAGCTCGACTTCGACGTGGTCGGCGGCACCGCCCATTGCTGCGGTGTCTACCAGTTCCAGGAAGCCGACCTGCCGACCTACGAGCGCATGGGACATCGCACCTTCCAGCGCTTCGGCCAGTCGGGCGCCTCGCGCGTGCTGACCTGGTGCCCGACCTGCACCAAGAATTTCGACGAGCTCGAGAAGGACGTCGAAGCACCATCCTTCGACCTCGGCCATGTCAGCGAATTCATGGCCGCCAACCTCGCGGCCCTGAAGGCGCGGTTCAAGGCCGACCTGCCCCGGCGCCGCGTGGTCATCCACGAGCACCTCGGCATCGGCGCCACGCTCGCCAGCATGCGCAAGCTCTTGGGCGCAGTGCCGAACCTCGAGCTGCTCGAGCTGCCGCAGGACTTCAGGCTTCTCCTACGCCTGCGGCGGCCAGGCGGCGAAATTCAAGGAACGCGAGGCCGCGATCCATCGCGCGCTCGCCGAAGGGGCGGTCGCGGCCGGCGCCGATACGGTCGTCACGATGTACCATTCCTGCCATCGTGCGCTGGCCGGCGCCGAGGCGGTCTATCCGCTGAAGGTGGTGAACTTCACGGACGTGATCGCCGAGGCCCTGGGCCGCGGCGGCCATCCCGACTACTACCGCCTTTACAAGCAGGGCGGCGCGATGGACGAGGCGGTCGCGGCGGCGCGCAAATTCCTGCAGAGCAACGGCGTCCAGGTCGACGAAGCTTCGGTGCAGTCGCTCACCGCCGACATTTTCAACGAGACCGGCCTCGCCGGCCCGCGCGACGCCTTCCGCGACGCCTTCACGACCCTCGCCCGCGAGGGGTGAGCCCGCTGCGGCCGCTTCTCCTTGCCGGGGCGATCGCTGCTTGCGCGCCGATCGAGACAATCGAGGCCAAGATGGGCCAGCTCAAGGGCCAGCCGGTGCAGGACGTGGTGCAACGGCTGGGCGACGCCGACAGCCACGCGCCCGCCGTCAACGGCACGGCCTGGATCTGGCAGGTGCGGGTGCGGGTGCCGCACGCACCGATCACCGAGACCACGACGACCTACGCCACCGGTTTCCGCAGCGTCGGCCAGACAATGGGCTATTCCGACGTGCCGCTGCCCGAGACCTGCACCGTGCGCGTGCTGACCGACGGGGCAGGCCTCATCTCCTCCGCCGAGGCCAGAGGCGGCAACGGCGCCTGCGCATGGGTGGTCCACAAGCTCTTTGACCGCTGATCGCGGAAGCTCATCGCCTGTCGAGCAGCTCCTGTCGGAGGAGCGGCAGGCGGTCCTGGCCCCAGAATAGCTGGCCGTCGTCGAGCACGAAGCTCGGCACGCCGAAGGCGCCGGCCGCCCGGGCCGAGTGGAGATTCTCGCGGTGCCGCTCGGCGGTCGCGGGCGAGGCAACGGCGTCGCTGAATTCCCGCGTTGGAAGTCCCACTGCCGCGGCGAGTTCCGCCAGCGCCTCAAGACTTTGGGGCGGCCGACCTTCCGCGAAGCAGGCACGGAAAAGTCTCGAGGCAAAGGCTTGGCCTGCGCCCATCGCGTCGGCGGCCACAGCGGCCAGTGCCATCAGTCTCCAGTCGATCTCGGACCATGGTGGCTCGGTGTAGGCCACGCCGTAGAAGCGCGCCCAGCGCGTGGCATCCAAGGTGCGATAGGGCCCATCGTATTGGCCGCGGCGGCTCTCTGCGCGAAACGGATCGGGGCCGGCGCTGGCGATCAGCTCCGGACTGTGGACGGCGCGCCATTCGAAGCGTGCGCCTGTCTCGATCGCGAGGCGCGGCACCTGCGTGGCCGCCAGGTAGGAATAGCGGCTGCCGATTCCGAAGAAGAACCGGACGGTCGTCACTTGTCCTTGATCGACAAGACGGCCCAGGCGGCGTCGGCGAAGAAGCGCACGTGCGCGGCGAGATTGCCGGTGAACCGGCCGTAGACCTTGTAGGTCGCGGCCTGCAGCACCACGCCGATCGCCGAGGCGGCGGCGAGGTCGGCATTGCGGCGCGGGATCTCGCCCGCCTTCATCGCCTGGGCGATCACCTCGCGCACGGTGTTCACAGGATTGGGCGTGCCGTCAGGCACCTGCACCAGGAAGGAATGCTGGTTGAGCAGGTGATAGGCGAACAGCGTCCAGTCCCGGTCCGCCCATTCGCAATAGCAGCGCACGATCGCCTCGATCTTGGCGCGCAGCCCCTTGGGCGGCCGCGCCGCCTCGCCGAGCGCCTCGGCGAGCGCGCGGTGATGGCGCAGGAAGAGGTCGAGCGCGAGCTGCTCCTTGCTCGGGAAGTAGCGGTAGATCGTGCCCTCGGCGATCGAGGCCGCCATGGCGATTTCCTTGGTCGTGGTCTCGGCCACGCCGCGCGCCACGAACAGCGTGAGCGCGGCGCGCTCGACCCGCGCCTTGGTTTCCTCGGCCTTCCCCATCGCCTCAGTGTATGAGGGCGCACTCACTTGTGAAAGATGGCTCGTCATCTTCGCGCGCCGCGAGCCAGCGCCAGTCGATGATCCAGTCGTCGAGGCATTCGACCATCTCCAGCGCCTCGCTCCACAGCTCGAGGGCCTCCAACGCAGCCTTGCGGATGAACATGACGAACCTCCATAAAATGAGTGTCCGCTCATATATTAAGTGAGCAATCGCTCATTTTCAAGGAGCGAGAAATCCCTGATTTCGCGCCCTTTTTCCCGGTGGACGGGCTGCTAGGGCGGGCCTAGGGTCCGTGCACCCAGACGATTCCTGTGGGAGAGACCGTTCGAAAGAACGGCGCCGAAGGAGCAACCGGCCCCGGAAACTCTCAGGCAAATGGACCGCAGGAGGATGGGTCTCTGGAAAGCGGCGGCTGCCGACGACGGCAGATGCCCACCGACGAAGTAAGCCGGATCCTTCCGGCGAATCTTTCAGGTCTCCGGACAGAGGGGGTCGCGAGCGGCGCGGACTTTGCGTCGGGTAACGCAGACTCTGACGGAGACTTCTTTGACCGACCTCAAGCGCACGCCGCTCTACGCCCTCCACAAGGAGCTCGGTGCGCGCCTGGTGCCCTTCGCCGGCTACGAGATGCCGGTGCAGTATCCGACCGGCATCCTGGCCGAACACGCACATACACGCGCCGCCGCCGGCCTGTTCGACGTCTCGCACATGGGGCAGGTGCGGCTGACCGCCAAGCCCGGCCAGAACGTGGCGAAGGCACTCGAGACGCTGGTTCCGGGCGACATTGCAGGCTTGGCGCCAGGTCAGCAGCGCTACACGCAATTCACCAATGACAGCGGCGGCATCCTCGACGACCTGATGGTCACCAGCACGGGCGATCACCTGCTGTTGATCATCAACGCCGCCTGCAAGGATGCCGATCTCGCCCATCTGCAGAAGCGGCTCGCCGCGACTTGCGAAGTCGAGCCGACCTTTGCGCGCGGGCTTCTCGCGCTGCAGGGACCGCAGGCTCGCAGGCCCTGGCGCGGCTGGCGCCATCGGTTGCCGCCATGAAGTTCATGACCGGCGCCTTCGTGGTGATCGACGGCGCGCGCTGCTACGTTACGCGCTCTGGCTATACCGGCGGCGATGGCTACGAAATCTCGACGCCGGCCGACAGGACCGAGGCGATCGCTCGCCAGCTGCTGGCCCAGCCGGAGGTCAAGCCAATCGGGCTCGGTGCTCGCGATTCGCTGAGACTGGAAGCCGGGCTCTGCCTCTACGGTCATGACATCGACACCACGACGACACCGATCGAAGCGGGCCTGCTGTGGAGCATCGGCAAGGAACGCCGCGTGCAAGGCGGCTTTCCGGGCGCCGCGGTGATCCGGAAGCAGATCGCCGAAGGGGCGCCGCGCAAGCGGGTTGGATTGCTGCCCGACGGCAAAGCGATCGCCCGCGAGGGCGCGGAGATCGCGATCGCCGGCAAGGTGGCCGGCAAGGTCACGTCAGGCGGCTTCGCGCCGACCCTCGGCCGCGCCGTGGCCATGGGTTACGTCGATCGCGCTCAGTCAGCCAACGGAACCAAGGTCGAATTGGTCGTGCGCGGCAAGCCCGTGCCGGCCGAGATCGTATCCATGCCCTTCGTCAAACACGCCTACTACCGCGGATAGGAGCCCGAGATGAGCGTCAAATACAGCAACGAACACGAATGGGTTCGCGTCGAGGGCGATGTCGGCACGATCGGCATCACCAACTACGCCCAGGAGCAACTGGGCGACGTGGTGTTCGTTGACGTGCCCGCTGTCGGCCGCAAGGTCAGCAAGGGCGAATCGGTTGCGGTGGTGGAATCGGTCAAGGCGGCGTCCGACATCTTCGCGCCGGTGTCGGGCGAGATTGTCGAGGGCAATGCCGCACTCGCCGACTCGCCGGGCGACGTCAATGCCGAGCCGATGGGCAAGGGCTGGTTCTTCAAGATCAAGCTCAGCAACAAATCGGAACTCGACGGCTTGATGGACGAGGCGGCCTACAACACCTTCGTAAAGAGCCTCGGCTGATGCGCTACCTTCCCCTCACCGATGCCGACCGTCGCGAGATGCTGGCCAAGATCGGCGCCACATCGGTCGACGAGCTGTTCCGCGACGTGCCTGCCTCGGCACGGCTCGGCGCCAAGATCGCCGGCCTGCCCGATCACCAGGGCGAGCTCGAGGTCGAGCGCGCTTTCCAGGCCTATGCGGCGAAGAACGTGTCGCCCGCGTCGGCGCCGTTCTTCATCGGCGCCGGGGCCTATCGCCATCACGTGCCGGCGACCGTCGACTACATGATCCAGCGCGGCGAGTTCCTGACGTCCTACACGCCCTACCAGCCCGAGATCACGCAAGGGACTCTGCAGTACCTCTTCGAGTTCCAGACCCAGGTGGCGCTGCTGACGGCCATGGAGGTGGCCAACGCCTCGATGTATGACGGCTCGACGGGCGCCGCCGAAGCCGTGCTGATGGCCAATCGCGTCACGCGGCGCCACAAGGCGCTGATCTCCGGCGGCCTGCATCCGCACTATCGCGGCGTCATCCAGACCGCCGCGCGCTGGGAAGGCTTCGATGCCCAGGTCGGCAAGCCCGACGTCGAAGGCCTCGAGGACCTGATCGCCGGCATCGACAAGGAAACCTCCTGCGTCGTGGTGCAGAATCCGAGCTTCTTCGGCCATGTGCGCGATTTCACCAAGCTCGCCGAGGCCTGCCATGCAGCGGGCGCGCTGCTGGTCGTCGTCGTCACCGAAGTCGTCTCGCTCGGCCTGCTGAAGCCGCCGGGCGAGATGGGCGCCGACATCGTGGTCTGCGAGGGCCAGTCGATCGGCAATGGCCTGGGCTTTGGCGGCCCTTACGTCGGCCTGTTCGCCACCAAAGAGAAATACATGCGTCAGATGCCGGGCCGCCTCGTCGGCGAGACGGTCGATGCCGACGGCAAGCGCGGCTTCGTGCTGACGCTGTCGACCCGTGAGCAGCATATCCGGCGCGAGAAGGCGACCTCCAACATCTGCACCAATGCCGGTCTCTGCGCGCTCGCCTTCACGGTGCATCTCACCTTGCTGGGCGAGGCGGGCTTCAAGCGCCTGGCCGAGCTCAACCATGCCAAGGCCTCGCAGCTGGCCGATCTCGTGGCGGCCGTGCCGGGCGTGGGGGTGATTAACAAGAGCTTCTTCAACGAATTCACGGTGCGCCTGCCGAAGCCCGCCGCACCGGTGGTCGAGGCCTTGGCCGCCAAGCGCATCCTCGCCGGCGTGCCGGTATCACGGCTCATTCCCAACGATCCCTCGGTCGCCAATCTCCTGTTGCTCGCCGCGACCGAGACGGCGACCGCTGAAGGCATGGCGCCCCTGGTCGCCGGCCTGAAGGAGGTGCTGTGATGGTCCAGTCGCTTGACCGTTCGCAAGGTCGTGCTGGCGGCCTCTCTGCAGGCACCTCCAACTCACCGACCTTCACCGGCAACCGCGCCCTGCAGATCGAAGAGCCTCTGATCTTCGAGATGGGCCAGGCCGGGCGTTGCGCTGTCGATCTGCCGGAGCCACCCAAGGTCAGGGACCGCCTCAATGGGCTCCGCCGGACGGGTGAGATCGGCCTGCCGGGGCTCAGCGAGCCGCAGGTGGTGCAGCACTACACGCGACTCAGCCAGAAGAACTACGCCATCGACATGGGCGTCTATCCGCTGGGCTCGTGCACCATGAAGCACAATCCGCGCCTCAACGAGAAGGTGGCGCGGCTGCCCGGCATCGGCGACCTGCACCCGTTGCAGCCTCAATCGACCGTGCAGGGCGCGCTCGAGTTGATCGACCGCCTGGCGCACTGGCTGAAGACGCTCACCGGCATGCCGGCTGTCGCCATGTCGCCCGCCGCCGGCGCGCATGGCGAGATGTGCGGCATGATGGCGATCGCCGCTGCGCTCGACGCACGCGGCGAGCGGGCCAAGCGCAAGGTCGTGCTGGCGCCTGAGTCTGCGCACGGCACCAATCCCGCCACCGCGGCATCGCTCGGCTTCACCGTGAAGCCGATCGCGGCCAACGAGCGCGGCCGGGTCGACCTCGTGGCGTTGAAGGCCGCCCTCGGCCCCGACGTGGCCGCGATCATGCTGACCAATCCCAACACCTGCGGCCTGTTCGAGACCGAGATCGTCGAGATCTCGAAGGCCGTGCACGAGGCCGGCGCCTACTTCTACTGCGACGGCGCCAACTTCAACGCCATCGTCGGCCGCGTGCGGCCGGGCGATCTCGGCGTCGATTGCATGCACATCAATCTGCACAAGACTTTCTCGACGCCGCATGGCGGCGGCGGGCCGGGCGCGGGCCCGGTGGTGCTGTCGGCGGCGCTGGCTCCGCATGCTCCGTACCCATGGATCGTGCGGGATGGCGAAAAATGGCGCATCGCCGAGGACGGCTCGGCCGTCGAGGGCGCGCCGATCGGGCGGCTAAAGGCCTTCCATGGCCAGATGGGCATGTTCACACGTGCTCTTGCCTACATCATGAGCCACGGCGCCGACGGGCTGAAGCAGGCCGCCGAGGACGCGGTGCTGTCGGCCAACTACGTCATGGCCACGCTCAAGGACACGATGAGCACGGCCTTCGACGGTCCCTGCATGCACGAGGCCTTGTTCGACGATACGTTCCTGAAGGACACCGGCGTCAGCACGCTCGATTTCGCCAAGGCGATGATCGACGAGGGCTATCACCCCATGACCATGTACTTCCCGCTGGTGGTGCATGGCGCCCTGCTGATCGAGCCGACCGAGAGCCAGGCCAAGGAAGATCTCGACCTGTTCATCGCTGCTCTTCGTTCGCTCGCCGAGCGGGCGAAGAGCGGCAAGGAAGTTGAAATGTTCAAGGCTGCCCCGCGGTTCGCCCCGCGCCGCCGCCTCGACGAGACGCTGGCCGCGCGCAAGCCCGTGCTGCGCTGGCGGCCCGGCAACAATCCTCCCGGCGGCGATCCGCTGAAGCAGGCGGCGGAATAGAGCGGACTTCAGCGCAAGGCGGCGAAGAGCGACGCGCCCGCCGCCAAGGACGCAAGGACGATGACGCTCGCCCGCCAGAGGATCTGCTGGTGATCGGCGTGCCGGTCATGAAAAGCCAACCAGTCGCGGACAAATCCAGTGGGAACGTCGGCGACCGCCAACGGCCGATCGGGATGCTCGCTCTCATGGTTGGCCAGCATCGCGCGAACGTTGTGCACGCCAATGCGCTCGAGCTCGCAATGCCACTCCCAGGCATGCTCGCCGCTGGTCCATCGATTTTCGAAAGGTAGCCTGTGCTGTGCCATCTCGGACCTCCGTCGTAACGGTGGTCGGACACCGGACCAATGGTACGCCATCCTTGGACGCGCGCAAGGTCGTGCTACCTTGGCGGCGATCCGATGAAACAGGCGGCGGAGTAGATCATGGAAGTGATGGGCGTTCTTTTGCCGGTGTTCGGCGTGTTCATCCCGGCACTGCTGTTGCCGGGCCCCGATTTCGTGGGCGTTGTCAGGTCTTCCATGACCCGCGGCACGACCGCCGGCCTGCGGACGACGGTTGGCGTCACCATCGGCCTCGGCATGTACGCGACGCTCAGCCTGGTCGGGCTGTCCGCCGTGCTGACCCAATATCAATGGCTGACCTGGGTGGTGCGCGTGGCAGGCGGCGCCTACCTGATTTACCTCGGGATCAAGTTGCTGCTCGCCAAGCCTGCGGCGGCAAACACCGAAATGGCGCGGGGGCCGGTGCGGGGCAGCGCGCTGCTCTTTGGCTTCGTCGTTACGCTCACCAACCCCAAGGCGATCGTGCTGTTCGCCAGCGTCTTCGCCACGGCGGTGACCAGCAGTACGCCGGCGTGGCTGCTGGTCCTCATGGTCGGCCTCGTGATGCTGAGCGCGCTCGCCTGGTATTCGGTGGTGGCGCTGTTCATGTCATCTGCGCCGGTGATGCGCCGCTTCGAGCATGCGCGGCACTGGATCGAGCGCGTGGCCGGTGCGTCCTTTATCCTGATCGGCGGCCGCATCATCGCCGACGCCAGGAACCCGGTTACCCCCTAGGTCGGCTGGATCACGGTCATCTGGAACGGCCGGGCGTTAGCGGCCGCGAGGGAGACACTGGCCGCGCCGATGTGATCGGGTCGAAGCACAGGCGAACTTCTAATGACCAGAATCGTCGATTCCGATCACTTGGCCGTATAGTGCTGAATGGCTCGTCGATCCCTTCGCGGCAGGCGGGCCCCGTTATTTTTCCGTTATTTTAGCGGTCACTTCCGGTAACCGTTATATTCCCCGTTATTTTAACGGTCACTTCCCGTAACCAGGCACCAAATGCGCGTTTTCACCAGTCTCCCCCAACACGATCTGAGCAAAGTCAGCGCGGCCGCCCAGGCGATCGAGGCGGCGGGCTACACCGGCGTTACCACGCAGGAAAACAAGCACGATCCCTTCCTGTCGCTGGCCGTCGCCGGTGCCGTGACCAAACGCATCGAACTGCACACCAGCGTGGCGATCGCCTTCGCCCGCTCGCCGATGACCTGCGCCAATGTCGGCTGGGATCTGGCGGCCAGCACGGGCGGGCGCTTCACGCTCGGGCTTGGATCCCAAGTGCGCGCCCACAATGAGCGGCGCTTCTCCGTGCCGTGGTCGCCGCCGGCGCCGCGCATGCGCGAATACGTGCAAGCCGTGCGGGCGATCTGGGCGGCGTGGAAGGGCGACGGAAAACTCAAATACGAGGGCAAGCATTATCGCTTTACCCTGATGACGCCGAACTTCACGCCGGAACCTTATGACGGCCCGACGCCGCGCATCGGGATGGCCGCGGTCGGTCCGCTGACGTTGAAGGTGGCGGCCGAGGAGGCCGACAGCGTCAAGCTCCACTCCTTCTGCACGCGCAAGTACCTCGAGGAAAACACCCTGCCGATCCTCGACGCGGGCCTTGCCGCATCGGGCCGCAAGCGCGAGGCCTTCGAGATCACCGGCGGCGGCTTCGTGATCACCGGCAAGGACGACGCGGCGGTGGCCAAGCTGTTCGACTGGGTGCGCTATCGCGTGGCGTTCTATGGCTCGACGCAGGCCTATTGGCCGGTGTTCGAGGTGCACGGTCTGGGCGACTTGGGCCGCAAGCTCAACGCCATGACGCGCGCCGGCCAGTGGAACGACATGGCGAAGGAAGTATCGGACGACGTGGTCCATCTCTTCGCTGCGGTCGGCCGCCACGACCAGATCGCCAAGGCGATCGAGGAACGCTTCGGCGGCCTGGTAGATGCGGTGAGTGCGAGCGCAAATTCGTCCAAGCCCTCCGACCTGCCGCCCGACCTCATCCAGGACATCCGCCGCATTCCCACGCGCTATAAGCTGCCGTGAGGAATGCCGACGACCCTGAAGCATGCCGTCTGCTTCGTCGCCGTGGCGAACCTTGCCTATTTCGGCGTCGAGTTCGCGGTGGCTCTCAGCATCGGCTCGGTGTCCCTGTTCGCCGACAGCATCGACTTCCTCGAAGACGCGGCCGTCAATCTCCTGATCCTCGTGGCGTTGCGCTGGAGCGCCAGGGCGCGAGCGCGACTTGGCGTCGGGCTGGCCGGGATCCTGCTGATCCCCGGCGTGGCGACCGTCTGGACGGCGTGGGAAAAATTCATGGTGCCGATCGCACCTTCGCCTTTGCCGATGACTCTCGCCGGCCTGGGGGCGCTGGCGATCAACCTATCCTGTGCCATGGTGCTCGCGAAGTTCAGGGACCATGCCGGCAGCCTGTCGCGCGCTGCATTCTTGTCAGCCCGTAACGACGCTCTGGCCAATATCGCGATCATCGCGGCGGCCGGCATGGCGATGCTCTATCCGTCGGGCTGGCCGGACCTGATCGTGGGAATTGGCATCGCAGCCCTGAACGCCGACGCAGCTCGCACGGTATTCGTGGCCGCCAGGGCCGAACATCTGTCTGCCGAACCTTGAGGAGCTTCCTTCATGCCGTCAACGATCTCCTGGTTGCCCTGGGCGCTGGCCTCGGCCGCTTTCGCTGCTCTCACGGCGATCTTCGGCAAGGTCGGTGTCGCCAACATCAACGCCGATCTCGCCACGCTGGTGCGCACCGTGGTGATCCTGGCGACGCTGGCCGGAATCGTCGGCGCAACGGGACAATGGCAGGCGCCGGCTTCGATCTCGGGGCGCACCTGGCTGTTCCTCGCCCTGTCGGGCCTGGCGACCGGCGCTTCTTGGCTCTGCTATTTCCGCGCCCTGAAGCTCGGCGATGCCGCTCGCGTCGCGCCGATCGACAAGCTGAGCGTCGTGCTGGTTGCCCTGTTCGGCGTCCTCTTCCTGGGTGAGAGACTGAGTGGGCTCAATTGGCTTGGCGTGGCGCTGATCGCCGTCGGAGCGCTCCTGGTGGCGTTCAAGGTCTGAGCATCCAAAGAAAAGCCCCCGCCTTGCGGCGAGGGCCATAGGTAGCCCGCGATTGCTTTTGTGCGGGCGATCCGAAATCAGAACTCAGTGCAGGCGTCGCGGCAACTCGGCGATGGCTTCGTCGACCAGGGCCTGAGCCTTGCCGGCGCCAACCTGCTCGCGCAGCAGGGCGCGGGTGGCGCCGAGCGCCACGTCGACAGCGGTGTCGCGCACCTGCTTGGAGGCGGCAGCCTCGGATTGGGCGATACGGTCGAGCGCCTGCTGCTCGCGCAACGCGATGGCGTTCTGAAGGTTCGTCGCGGCGCGGGCCTGCATGCGGCCCACTTCCTCGCGCGCTTGGGAGATGATGCCCTCGGCCTCGGCGGTCGCCTGGGCCAGCGTCTGCTCCGCGGCGGTCTTGGCCGCGATGGCCTCGCTGCGCAGCCGCTCGGCGTCGGCCAGCGACTCGGCGATGGCCGCCGAGCGTTTGTCGAGCATCTCGGTGACCTTGGTCCACAGGATCTTGCCGAGCAGGACCACGAACAGGACGAAGGCGACCGCGACCCAGGTTTCAGGATTGCCGAAGAAGCCGTGGTCGCCACCCTCGACGGCTATTTGTGCGGCCTTGTCGGCGGCCCAGGCAGCTACCCATCAGCGGCCTCCCCCATTCCTGCCGTCACGTGCGGCAGCAATCTTGGCCTTGAGCGCGCCTGCATCGGCCGGCTGGCCGGCGAGCTTGGCTGTAGACGTCGGCCGCGATGTCGTGCGCCATGTCCTCGAGGCCTTCGAGCACCTGGGCGCGCTGCCCGGCGATGCGCTGCTCGGCCTCGTCGATCCGGGCGTTGAGCTTGTCGCCAAGCTGGGTCAGGCGAGCCGTGGCGGCGGCGCTGTCGGTCTCGGCCTGCTTGCGGTGAAGCCGGCGGGCCTCCTCGCGGGCGTCGGCGAGGCGCTTCTCGTAGGCGGCCACGAGGGCACGGGTGTCCTCGCTCGCCTTCTCGGCCGCGTTCAGGTTCCCCTGAGATCTTGGCCTGGCGCCTATCGAGCGTGTCGGAGATCGCGGGTACCGCGAGCTTCGACATGACCAGGTACAGCACCACGAAGGTGATCACCAGCCAGACGACTTGGGGGGCGAAGTCGTGGGGGTTCAGCTGCGGCATGCCGCCTCCGGCCGCCTGCGCTGCTCCGCTTGCGCCGACGACGAGAGCCGCCGTCAGCGCGCCGTAGACCGGTGTACGCATGATGCTGGGTTCCAAGCCTTTCGGGCTTAGAACACGAACAGGATCATGAACGCGATGACCAGCGCGAACAGCGCCACGGCTTCCGTGAGCGCGAAGCCCAGGAGCACGTTGCCGAACACGCGGGGAGCGGCTTCCGGATTGCGCAGGGCGCCCGAGACGAAGCTGCCGAAGATGTTGCCGATGCCGATGCCCACGCCAGCAAGAGCGATGGTGGCGAGGCCGGCGCCGATGAGCTTGGCTGCAGAAGCGTCCATAGTACTAAGTCCTTCCTTTAGTGAGGCAGATGGATGGCGTCATTGAGATACAGGCAGGTTAGGATCGCGAAGACGTAGGCCTGCAGGAAAGCGATCAGCAGCTCGAGTCCGGTGAAGGCCACAATGAAGGCGAGCGGCGCCCAGCCGCCGATGATGCCCAGCATTACCACGAAGCCGCCGAACACCTTGAGCATGGTGTGGCCCGCCAGCATGTTGGCGAACAGTCGGATCGACAGGCTGAAGGGGCGCACGAAGTAGGAAATGATCTCGATCGGCACCAGCAGCAGCAGCAGCACGAAAGGCACGCCCTTCGGCACGAACAGTGACAGGAAGTGCGCGCCGTGACGCACGAAGCCGATGATGGTGACGCCGATGAACACCACCGCCGCCATCGCGAAGGTCACGATGATGTGGCTGGTCGGGGTGAAGGAGTAAGGGACCAGGCCGAGCACGTTGCAGAACAGGATGAAGACGAAGAGCGTCAGCACGAACGGGAAGTACTTCTTGCCAGCGTTGCCGACGTTGTCGCGGACCATGCCGGCGACGAATTCGTAGCCCAACTCGGCCAACGCCTGGATCCGGCCCGGAACCAGGGCCCGTTTCTGGGTGCCGAGGACGAAGAGAAGGAAGGCGCAGATGACTGCAATGGTCATCCAGAGGGCGGAATTGGTGTACGAGGCGTCGAGCGAACCGATATGGAAATTGAGCAGCCGCTTGATCTCGAACTGCTCCATCGGGCTGTGCATGTCGTCCCCACTCCACTCTCAGGGAAGGCGATCCTCCCCTTTGGCCGCCTCATCCGAGAAAACCCGGATAGCCCGCCACGCATTGTTGACGCCGGCGGCAAAACCCACAATCAGGCCGCCGATCAAGGCATACGGCGCCCAACCCAACCAGCGATCGAGCCAATAGCCGAGAAACCCCCCGACCAAAAGGCCCGCGATCATATCGACCAAGACACGGTAGGCAACGGCCGTTTGCCGATGCGCGCTCCGCAAGTCCTGCTTCGGGGGGGCGGCCGCTCCGCGCGCCTGTTTCAGGCGGGCGTCCAGGTCGTCCATCCGTCGCCGCTCACCCTCGGGATCGCGATTTCGGAGTGTCCATGCCTATGCCTCCGAACGACGTTGCCTTACCCGCTCTGCCATCCGATAGCGGGCGGATGTCTAGGGGTTGGGCCGGACCCTGTCAAGAAACCGATTCCCGTTGTCGCTCAACCGCTTAGCGGCTTGAAAACAGCGAACTTGGCGTCGCCGTCACGCTTCACCTGAGGCACCAGATCGACCTCCCAGTCGAGGTATTGGCGCATCGCCGCCTCGACGTCCTGCTTGTTGTCGTAAGGCCGGTACCAGACGTCGGTCGGCGGATCGGCCATGCGCGTGTGACCCGTCTCGATCGCAAGCCCCGCGTCGCGCCACGCCTTCATGCCGCCGGCCAGGATCGCTACCGGCAATCCGCCGGCCGCTTCCGCCGCTTCGGCGGCGGCGAGGGCTGCAATCTCGCCGTCGGGCGAGACCAGCACGATACGCCTGGCCTGCGGCTGCTTCTTCAGCATCTCGGGGATGGTCTTGCCGAGATTTGCCCGCACGGCGAACCAGGCGCCCGGCACGTGGCCGTCGCGATATCGGAGGCTGGTGTCGAGGTCGATCACCAGCGCGCCTTCGGTCTCCTTGGGTGAGACCGTCGCAGGCGCCGGTAGCGCAAAGCCCTTGGGAAAGCGCGGCTCCGCTTCGGTACGTGAGCTCGCCGGCTGCGGGCTTGTGGTCGAGCACGTAGGTGTTGGCCCAATTCATCTGCAGCAGCCAGTGCGCCGTCATGGTGGCGCGCACGCCGTCATTGTCGTGCAGCACGATGGTGGCATTGCGCGCGCCGACATATTGATCGGTCGCCTGCACGAGCTGCCCGCCCGCGGCGTGGCGGAAACCCTTGATGTGGCCCTGCGCGTATTCAGCCGGGTCGCGCACATCGAGCTTGTGGATCGGCCCGCCTTTGGTCTCGAGCGCCTTGAGGCCGGCCATGTCGATCTTGCGGATGCCCATGCGCTTGGCGATGTTGGCCGCGGCGCCTTGCGCGAACTTCGCCGCTTCCGGCCCCTGCGGACCGAAGCTCCTGGTTTCGCCGCGCGCCACCTTCAGGCCGGCGAGGTGCCAGCCCATGGTGCCGTTCTTCAGCGCTATCACCTTGTTGGGCAGGCCGGCATTGATCAGCGACTGCGCGCCGATGATCGAGCGCGTGCGGCCGGCGCAGTTCACTACCACCAGCGTCTCGGGGCGCGGCGCGAAGTCCTTGACGCGATAGACCAGCTCGGCGCCCGGACAGTCGACGCCGCCCGGGATCGACATGTTGTTGAACTCCGGCATCGGCCGGGAATCGAGGATCACCATGTCGGCTTTGGACTCGATCAGCTTCTGGACGTCGGCGGCGTCGATGCGCGGCGTGTCGTTGTCGTGCTCGACCACCTCGCCGAATGCCT
Source organism: uncultured Alphaproteobacteria bacterium (assembly GCA_963755595.1). Lineage (GTDB taxonomy): Bacteria > Pseudomonadota > Alphaproteobacteria > Reyranellales > Reyranellaceae > Reyranella. Next base: position 52,160 of record CAVWKP010000010.1, read on the forward strand.
TGGAGGGCACGTTGACGCCGGTGAAGACCTCGTAGCCGGCCTCGCGCCAGGCCCTGAGCCCGCCGTTCATCACGGCGAGATGGGTGTAGCCTAGCTGCGAGAGCTTGGCGGCAGCGCGGTTGGCGCGGCCCGCCCACTGCGGATCCTGGTCTTGCTCGCCGCTGTCCATCAGCACGATGCGGGTGCCGGGATCGGGCAGCAGGGCGAAAGCCCGCGGCTCCAGGCGCGACAGGGGGAGCGGCGTGGCAAACAGCGGATGGCCCTTGATCGAAAACTCGCCCTCTTCGCGCACGTCGAAGAAGGCGAAGACTTCGCCCGACTTCAGCATCTCCTTGACCTGCTGCACGCCGAGCAGCGGGGTCAGGATCTTGGCACCGCCATGAAGCGCTTGGCCGTGCCGGTCGCCATGTCGACGCTGACACGGTCGGGCAGGTGGTCGAGGCCGAGGCCATAGAAGTGCAGGTGCAGCGCGGTGCCCGAGCCGGCGGGCGTCTCGATGTGATGGAAGTCGTCCGGCAGATAGGAAATGAAGTCGCCGTTCTTGAGCGTCTTCTCCTTGGCGGGCGCCTCGCGCAATTGCACGAAGCCCTCGCGCGCGCCGTTGTCGAGCCGGTCATAGACCACGTTGCGCTCGGCGCCGTGGACGCCGGCAATCACCGCCCAGGTCGTGTGATTGTGCGGCAGCACCTTCTTGCCGGGGCCGCCGGCCGAGGCATAGAGCGCAAAGCGATGGTCGGGATCCTCGCTCAGGCGGTAGATGCCGCCGTCGGATCCCAGCGGAAACTCGTCCTGGGGGAAGAGGTCGGCGCGGCGCGCCAGGCCGGCCAACAGCCCGCCAATCTTGTCGAGGTTGGCGTAGGTTACGCCGGTTTTCTCAATCTCGCGGGCCTGGTCGACCAAGCGTCGCACGGCATGGCTGCGCTCCTGATACAAAGTCATCGGGGGTCCCTCCGTTTGTCGCAGTATAGCGGCCCGCTCTTGTCGGCACAGGGCAAGTCAAACTACGGTAGCGCCATGAAACAGATCGTGCATGTGGTCATGGTGGGGGCCTTGACCACATTCGCTGCTTCTACCCTGGCCCAAACCACCACCAAGCCACCGCCCAAGCCGGCGAGTGCCGCCAAACCGGCCTCGACCGCGCCGTCTGCCAAGTCGGCGCCGCATGCCGTGGCGCACCCGCTGGTCCGCCATCCCGTGTTCGTGCCGGCCCCGCCGGTCATCGAGATCGACGAGATGGCGGTCGTACCCGACCTGCCGACGGTGCTGAGCAGCGAGGATCGCGACCGCTACCGCCGCATCTTCCAGGCCCAGGCCGGCAACCAGTGGGCGCAGGCGGACGCCGAGATCGCGCGTGTGACCGACAAGACGCTGATGGGCTATGTCGGCGCCCAGCGCCTGTTGGGCCAGGGCTACCCCGCGCGCTACGACCAGCTCGCCGCCTGGCTGCAGGACTACAACGACCATCCCGACGCGCCGGCCATCTATCGGCTGGCCCTCGCTCGCCGCACACCCGGCTCCGGCGAGCTCACACCGGCAAGCTTCGTCAGCAACGTACAGCCTTCGCCCACTTTCGCCGCCGCGCGCACCGTGACCGGCGTCGACGCCGCCCGCGCCGCCGAGCTGCGCGGCCGCCTGCAGCAGATGGCCGACGACGGCGGCTACAACGCCGCTTTCGCCTTGCTCGACCGCAAGTCGACGGTCGATCTCTTGGGACCGCAGGAAGTCGAGCTGTGGCGCGGCCGCATCCGTACCCGCGCGCTGGAGGCCGATTCGCAGCGTAACGTGCAAGTGCCGGTCGATATCAGCATGCCGCCCGACGCCAACTGGACGGCCGGTCTCTCGGCCTTCACCTCGGGCAACATGGCCGAGGCCGCGCGCCGCTTCGAGATGGTGGCCGACGCTGCCCCCGACCAGGCCTCATCCTGGACGCTGGCGGCCGGCGCCTTCTGGGCCGCGCGCGCCAACCTGCTGGCCGGCAATCCGCAGAAATTCGCGCCCTACCTCAAGCGCGCCGCCCTGCATGGCCGCACCTTCCACGGCCTGATCGCCCAGAAGGCGCTCGGCATGCAGATCGTCGTGGACTGGAACGTGCCGGCGCTCGACCGCAAGCGTGCCGACATCCTGCGCAACGATCGCGCCGGCAAGCGGGCACTGGCGCTGCTGCAACTCGGCGCGTCGACCGCTGCCGAGCGGGAGCTGTACGCGGCCTCGCTCGACGCCGATCCGCACTATGTCGAGGCGGTGTTGGCGCTCGCCCACAAGGCCGTGCTGCCGGGCCTGTCGGTGAGGGTCGGCAATGCCGCGTGGGACGAGCGCCACAAGATCGCGGGCTATGACGGGGCAATGTATCCCGTGCCGCCCTGGCAGCCGGCCAGCGGCTTCACGCTCGACCGGGCGCTGGTCTATGGCTTCATGCGCCAGGAATCGGCGTTCAATCCCAAAGCGCGCTCCTATGTCGGCGCCATGGGTTTGATGCAGCTGATGCCGGGCACCGCGCGGATCGTCGCCAGCAGATACGCGCCCGAAGCGCAGGGCGGCAATCCATACGACCCGCCGGTCAACATGTCGCTCGGCCAGGCCTACATCGCCTCGCTGCTGGGCGACGCCGACAACAACCTGGTGCGCACGGTCGCAGGCTACAACGGCGGGCCGGGCAACGTGATGCGCTGGGACAACACGCTGAACGCCTCGGCCGATCCGCTGCTCTACATCGCCTCGATCCCGCTCAACGAGACGCGCGACTTCGTGCAGCGCGTGCTGGCGAACTACTGGATGTACCAGATCCGGCTCGGCCAGCCGACGCCGTCGCTCGACCAGATCGCGGCCCATGAATGGCCGCGCTACACGCCGCAGGACGGCGCCAAGCGTAGTGCTGGAGCGCGCCACCGCGCGCGGGTAACCCGCGCTAGAGTGGCGCTCATGTCTTTTCTGCGCGGTGCGGGCTGCCGCGCATAAGCCGCTTTCGCCGCAAGAGCGCAAACGTGAAATGCGCTTTCGCCCGCCCATCCGCATAAACACTAGCGCGTAGCGCTAGTGTTTATGCGGATGTGGATGGGTCGGGTCGACCCAGTAGACTTCTTCCGGCTTCTCGACCGGCTCGACGTCGATGTTGATCGCCACCGCCTCGTTGTCTGAACGGACCAGCACGCATTCCAGCGGCTCGGTGTCCGAGGCGTTGATCTCCTGGTGGGGAACATACGGCGGCACATAGATGAAATCGCCCGGCCCCGCCTCGGCGATGAATTGCAGCTTGTCGCCCCAACGCATGCGGGCGCGGCCCTTGACCACGTAGATCACGCTCTCGAGATGCCCGTGATGGTGCGCGCCGGTCTTGGCATGGGCGTGGATGGTCACCGTGCCGGCCCACAGCTTCTGCGCGCCGACGCGGGCGAAATTGATCGCCGCGGCGCGGTTCATCCCCGGGGTCTGGGCGGTGTTGGTGTCGAGCGAGCCCGCGGGGATCACCCGCACGCCGTCATGCTTCCAGTCGGTCATGGCTCTGATCTAGGCCCGCCGCCTCGCCTCGACAAGCGAGGAACGCTAGGATGATCGCATGAACAAAATTGATGAAACCAAGCCCTTCAAGCCGGTGCATATCGCGGTCCTGACGGTGTCCGACACGCGCACGCTGGAAACCGACACGTCGGGCGACACGCTGGTCGAGCGCATCAAGCGCGACGGCCACGTGCTGGTCGATCGCGCCATCGTGACCGACGACGTGGCCAAGATCCGCGCCCAGGTGAAGAAGTGGATCGACGATCCCAGGGTCGAGGCGGTGATCACCACCGGCGGCACCGGCGTCACCGGCCGCGACGTCACCCCCGAGGCGCTGGAGGGCCTGTTCGAGAAGAAGATCGAAGGCTTCGGCGAGACCTTCCGCTGGATCAGCTTCCAGAAGATCGGCACCTCGACCATGCAGAGCCGCGCCACCGCGGGCGTTGCCAATGCCACCTACATCTTCGCGCTGCCGGGCTCGACCGGCGCCTGCAAGGACGGCTGGGACGACATCCTGCGCCAGCAACTCGACATCCGCTTCCGGCCCTGCAACTTCGCCGAGCTGATGCCGCGCCTGAACGAAGGCAAGATGCCCAGAAGTGGATAGGCTCAGTGGCTGACGACTTTCTCGCCGCGCTGCGTGCCGGCCACGCGTTGCCCAGGACCGGCACGGCACATGGCCATGTCCGGCTTACCGACGGGCGATTGGCGCGGGTTGCCTATGCCCACGACAACGATCCGACGGCGGCGGCGCGGCTGCACGTGCAGGCCGAGGCGTTTCGACATCTGCAGCCTGCGGCTCGCACGCCCCGCCTGCATGAGGTGATCGAGCCGCGAGCCGGATTGCCCGGCGGCGCCTTGATCGTGGATTTCATCGAGGGCCGCCCGCCACAGCTGCCGCAGGAGCTCGAGCTGATGGCGGATACGCTGGCGAAGATCCATGCCCTGCCTTTGCCGAAGGCGGGCTCGCCGCTCCCGCGCCAAAGCAATCCCTTCCTCGAGACGCTGGAGACGATCGAGCGCGCCGCGGTGCGCTTCCTCGACAAGGCGGTGCCCGATCCCGGCTCGCGCGCGGAGATCGCCGAGGAGCTGCGCGCCATGCGTGCCATGGCGCTGGCGCTCGGCCGGCAAGAGCAGCCGCTGACCATGGCGCTCGCCGACACCCATCCCGGCAACTTCGTGGTCGACGGCGCGGGCATCGCCTGGTTCGTCGATCTCGAGAAGGTGCATGTCGGCTCGGCGGCGATCGATCTCGCTCATGCGACCTTGCCCACCTCGACGCTGTGGCATTTGTCGGACGCGAAGGCTCTGTCGCGCGACGAGGTACGCGGCTTCTACGATAGCTATCTCACACGCGTTGGAAGAAAAGCGGCCGAGGCGCAGCGGCCTTGGCTGGTGCCGATGCGCCGGCTGACCTGGCTGCGGACCACCTTATTCATGGCGCGCTGGCGGGTGCAGACGCGCAGCCCGCGCGATCCTTCCGATCCGACGCAATGGAGCGACGCGGGGCTGGAGCCCGAGATGAGGGTCCAGTACGACGCGCGCATCGACGAAGCCTTCGACCGCGAGGTGATCCGAAGCATCCGCGCCGAATGGGCCTGAACCACAAGGCCTAGTGGCTTGACTCGTTCCTGATTTGTTCTCAGAGTCGACATGCCATGAAGAAGCCGGGTGAGCCACTTTATCCTGACGACCAGGTGCCTGAGCCGCAGCACAACGGCCGCGGTGCCCTGTCGAACGCGTCCAGCCGCTTCGACGACGAGAGGAAGATCCGCACCACCGACGGCTGGGACATCGAGGACGAGCTGCCGCCCTTGCGCACCACGCTGACGCGCGATGCGACGCGCACCATTCTCGCGCGCAACACCTCGCCCGACGTGCCGTTCGACCGCTCGATCAATCCCTATCGCGGCTGCGAGCATGGCTGCATCTACTGCTTCGCGCGGCCGACGCACGCCTATCTCGGCCTGTCGCCCGGCCTCGATTTCGAGACCAAGATCCTGTTCAAGCCCGAGGCGGCGAAGTTGCTCGAGGCCGAACTCGCCGTCGCCGAAATATCGCTGCGACGTGGTGGCGATGGGCACCAACACCGATCCCTACCAGCCGGTCGAGCGCGAACTCAAGATCACGCGGTCGATCCTGAAGGTGCTGTCCGACTTCAACAATCCGGTCGGCATCGTCACCAAGAGCCATCTGGTCACGCGCGACATCGATATTCTCGCCGACATGGCCAAGCGCAACCTCGCCGAGGTCTTCCTGTCGGTGACCACGCTCGACAAGGCGCTGGCGCGGGACATGGAGCCGCGCGCCTCGGCGCCGCATCGCCGGCTCGACGCGGTCCGCGAACTCAGCGCGGCCGGCATCCCGACCGGCGTGATGACCGCGCCGATGATCCCGGGCCTCAACGATCACGAGATGGAAGCGATCCTGGAAGCCGCGAGCGAGGCCGGCGCCACGCGCGCCGGCTTCACCGTCTTGCGCCTGCCGCTCGAGATCAAGGACCTGTTCGACGAATGGCTGCGCGCCAACCGGCCGGACCGCGCGGAAAAGGTGCTGTCGTTGATCCGTCAGATGCGCGGCGGCGCGCTCTATCAGGCCGAGTTCGGCTTGCGCATGCGCGGCGAAGGCCCGATCGCCCAGCTTTTGGCTGCGCGCTTCTCGGCGGCGGTGAAGCGGCTCGGCCTCAACAAGATCCGCTACCGCCTCGACACGCTGCGCTTTGCCGTGCCTGAATCGGCGCGCACCGCGCTGGTCGACGCCAAGCGCGACGCGCGCCAGATGAAGCTGCTTTGAGAGGAGAGGATCAATGGCCGACGAGCTCGTCTTCTACACCAACCCGCAGTCGCGCGGCGTGATGACCCATTGGATGCTGGAAGAGATCGGCTGTCCCTATCGCACCGAGGTCAAGGCGTACGGGCCGGACATGAAGTCTCCCGAGTATCTCGCCATCAATCCCATGGGCAAGGTGCCGGCGATCAAGCATGGCAACACGGTCGTGACCGAGACCGGCGCCATCCTGTCCTATCTCGCCGATGCGTTCCCGCAGGCCAAGCTCGCGCCGCCGGTCGGCGAGCGCGGCGCCTACTATCGCTGGCTGTTCTTCGTCGCGGGCTGCGGCGAGCCGGCGATGGGCAACAAGTCGGCTGGCTGGGATCCGACTCCGGAGCTGCAGCCGCGCTTCGGCTACGGCTCGTACAAGACCACGATGGACACGCTGGAGCAGGCCGTTACCGGCAAGCGATATGTCGCCGCCGACTATTTTACCGCGGCCGACCTCTATGTCGCGTCGCTGCTGAATTTCGGCATGATGTTCAACATGATCGACAAGCGGCCGGCCTTCGAAGCCTATGTGAAGCCGCATATCGAACGACCGGCCTCTCTGCGCGCGCAGGAGAAGGCTGCGAAGCTGGTGGCGAAGCCCGCCTAGTCAGTCGACGAAGCGCACCTTCGGCCACAACTCGCGCCAGCGCTTCTGGGCGATGCGGCCTTCGTAGTCTTTGAGCTGCGTGCGGCCGAACTCGGTCGGCCGGCAGCGCAGGCCGAGCAGGTCGTCGACCCCGAGCGGCGCGATCACGGTAATCAACTCGTCGGTCTCCAGCCGCACGCCGACCGCCGTCACCGTCTCCAGCCAGTAAGTCATCGCGTCGGACGTGCTCTTGTGCTGCGGCAGCCCCTTCCAGACATGCATGCGCGCCTGGTTGCGCACCTGCCACGGCAGGCCGGGCAGCAGGTCGTCGAGCCGGTCCTCGAACTCGAACTCGCGCTCCTTGGAGAGGTCCGCGGCGTCGTAATAGAGCACGTCGATGTCGGCCGGCGTGCGGGCCGGCACGATACCGTGCAGATGGTCCCACACCCGATTGCGCACGAAACCTGCGGCGATGCACCAGTCGGGCAGGGCGAGCGCGCGCACCGCACGAAGCTGTTCCATACCCACAGGGTCCTGCGCGATGATGTCGGCGATCAGGGACATGGCTCCTAGTGTAACGCGCGGCGACGGGGATAATGCCGAGCTTCAGGTTCGAAATGCGCATCGCGGGCATGGTGGCCGGCATCGACGAGGCCGGGCGCGGACCGCTGGCCGGGCCGGTGGTCGCCGCCGCGGCCGTCATCGACCGTACCGCCGCCAAGCGCCGGCTCCTGAAGCTGATCAACGATTCCAAGCAACTCGAGCTCGAGGACCGCGAGGCGGCCTACGAGGCCATGATCGCCTCGGGCCTGGTGAAGTACGCCGTGGCCGAGGCGACGGTCGAGGAGATCGACCGCTTCAACATCCTGCAGGCGACCTTCCTGGCCATGCGCCGCGCCCTCGAAGCGCTGTCGCAGCAGCCGGATGTTCGTCCCGATGTCGTGCTGATCGACGGCAACCAGGTCCCGCCGCGGCTCGGCTGCAAGGCCGAGACCATCGTCGGCGGCGACGGCCGTTCCTATTCGATCGCCGCCGCTTCGATCTTCGCCAAGGTGACGCGCGATCGCTACATGGCGAAGCTCGCGGAGACCTACCCCGGCTATGGCTGGGAGACCAACCGCGGCTACGGCAGCGAAGAGCATCTCGACGCCATCACGCGGCTCGGCCCCACGCCGCATCACCGCATGAGCTTCTCGCCGTTCAATCGCCTGCCCGGGCTGTAGCCCTCGAACTTCTCGGGCGGGCCTGCGATCGCGGTATGAGCGTGGCGCCGTTCGAAGCGTTACGCTCCTGCCATGCTCACGCTCTACTACGCACCCGACACGATCTCGCTCGCCACCCACATCCTGCTGGAGGAGGTCGGCGCCCCCTATTCGACGGTGCGCATCGACTTCAAGGCGACGCAGCAGCGCTCGCCCGAGTACCTGAAGATCAATCCCAAGGGTCGCATGCCGGCCCTGGTCACCGATCGCGGCATCCTGACCGAGACACCGGCGATGCTGGTGTTCGTGGCGCAGAGCTTCGGCCGGCCCGACCTCGCCCTGATCGACGATGCCTTTGCCTTCGCCGAGGTGCAGGCGATCAATGCCTATCTCTGCTCCAGCCTGCACATCAATCACGCGCACCGTATGCGCGGACCGCGCTGGGTCGATGCCAAGGACTCTGCCGCGATCGCCGCCATGCAGCGCCACGTGCCGGTGTCGGTCGGCGCCAACTACGACCTGATCGAGCGCGACATGCTGAAGGGCCCGTGGGTGATGGGCGAGCGCTACACGATCTGCGATCCCTACCTCTTCACTCTGGCGCAGTGGCTGGAACAGGACGGCGTTGATCCCAAACGAATCCCGAAGGTGATCGATCACCGCCGTCGCGTCGGCGAGCGTGCCGCCACGAAGAAAGCGATCGCTGGCGAATTGTTATCCTGAGCGAGCGAAGGATCTAGCGATGGCCTCACCGACTGGTCGTGCTGTGAGGTCCTTCGCTGCGCTCAGGACGACAACCTAGGTCTGGTGTGCACAGCCGGTGGAAAGACTTGATCTTGTGGATCGATCGCGCAAACAATTGAATCAATTGTAATTTCTTGACGCTGAGTTGGGAGATCACACATCTTCCACCGATGCTTGTGGATAAACGCGACTGCGTGCTGGTGGGCGACTGCATCGAGCTGATGCAGGCGCTGCCCGAAGGCAGCATCGACATGGTCTTCGCCGACCCGCCGTACAATCTCCAATTGGGCGGTGAGCTGCTGCGCCCCGACAACAGCAAGGTCGATGCGGTCGACGACGAGTGGGACAAGTTCGCCGACTTTTCTCGCGCTACGATTCCTTCACCCACGCCTGGCTGAAGGCGGCGCGGCGCGTGCTGAAGCCCGAGGGCACGCTGTGGGTGATCGGCAGTTACCACAACATCTTCCGGATCGGCACGGCGCTGCAGGACGAGGGTTACTGGCTCTTGAACGACATCGTCTGGCGCAAGTCGAACCCGATGCCGAACTTCAAGGGCAAGCGCTTCACCAACGCGCACGAGACGCTGATCTGGGCGGCGCGCGACCGCAAGGCCAAGCGCTACACCTTCAACTACGATTCGATGAAGGAGCTGAACGAGGGCCTGCAGATGCGCTCGGACTGGCTCCTGCCGCTCTGCACCGGCGGCGAGCGGCTGAAGGGCGAGGACGGCAAGAAGGCGCATCCGACGCAGAAGCCCGAGTCGCTGCTGTTCCGCTGCCTGATGGCGGCGTCCAATCCGGGCGACACCATCCTCGATCCGTTTTTCGGGACTGGCACGACCGGCGCCGTGGCGCGAGCGTCTCGGCCGCCACTTCATCGGCCTCGAGCGCGATCCAGATTACGCCGCGATCGCCCGCAAGCGCATCGCCGAGATCGAGCCGCTGTCGCGCGAGGACGTGGCGAACCCAAGCCCAGCAAGCGTGCCGAGCCGCGCATCCCGTTCGGCGTGCTGATCGAGGCGGGCTGCTGCAGCCCGGCACCTTGCTGAGCGATCCCAGCGGCCGCCATCTCGCCCGCGTGCGCGCCGACGGCACGCTGTCCTCTTCCAATGCGCTGGGCGAGCATCGCGGCTCGATCCACCAGGTCGGGGCGGCGGTGCAGGGCGCGCCGGCCTGCAACGGCTGGACCTTCTGGCATGTCGAGCGTCGAGGGCGCCCGCCGGCCGATCGACCATCTCCGCCAGCAGGTCCGGGCCGGACTTTAGACGTAAGGAAAAAGTCGTTTTATCGTTCGAAGCCGATCCCCATTTCGCGGCTGCGGAAGCTCAGCGAATTGGCGCATTTGCACTAGTGCGCTATCCAAGCAGGGCCGATCGAAGCGGCGAGGGAGAGGCGGATTCTGGGAAGAATTGCCTAAAAGCCAAGCGGGCGTGCATTATCAGTTTCTCAACTAGGTGGGACAATCTGGGACGATGTCATCTAGCTCTTCACCGCGTGTGCGATGACCTTGCGCATGACCGTGGGCAGCGCCCGCTCGGTCATGCGGTCGATCTCGACCCAGGCGCTGCCCGGCGCCAGCCTCGCCAGGCGCGAGGTCGTGGCGGTGGCGCGGGCGACGGCGAGCTCGAGATGAAAGTGCGTGAAGGTATGGCGCACGCCGCCCTCCAGCAGCTTCCAGTTGGCCGGCACCGGCGCCTGCTTCAGCGCCTCGGCGAGCACCAGCTTGCCTTCGCGCCACGGGCTCGACGGCACTTCGTCCATGCCGCCTAAAAGCCCCTTGGACGGCCGCTTGCGCAGCAGGATGGCGCCATCGCGGTTGGCGAGCACGAAGGCGAGCCCGCGCCGCGTCGGCTTGTCGGCCTTGGGCGCGCGGCGCGGCAGCTCCTCGGCGATGCCGAGTTTTCGCCCGCGGCAGCCCTGCATGAGGGGGCAGATCACGCAGCGCGGGTTCCTGGGCGTGCAGACCGTGGCGCCGAGATCCATCATCGCCTGGGCGTAGTCGCCGGCGCGGCTTTGCGGCACGAGCTTCGCGGCGCGCGCCTGGATCTCGGTCTTGGCATCGGGCAGTGGCGTCTCGATGGCGTAGAGGCGGGCGATCACCCGCTCGACATTGCCGTCGACCGCCGAGGCCGGCTGGTCGAAGGCGATGGCGCGGATAGCGGCGGCCGTGTAGGGGCCGATGCCGGGCAGGGCCAGCAGGGCCGCTTCGTCTTCGGGAAAGCGGCCGCCATGCTGTTCGGCGACGACGCGGGCGCAGGCGTGCAGGTTACGGGCGCGTGCGTAGTACCCGAGGCCTGCCCAGGCCGACAGCACCTCGTCGATCGGCGCGCCGGCCAGCGCCTCGACGGTCGGCCAGCGCTTCACGAAGCGGTGAAAGTAATCGCCCACCGTGGCCACGGTGGTCTGCTGCAGCATGATCTCCGACAGCCACACGATATAGGGCACGCTCGTTCGGCCGGCCGGGGCGCGCCACGGCAGGGTGCGACGATGACGGTCGTACCATTCAAGCAGCCGTGAGGGGTGTGACGGCGCGGGGGTCATGGTCATGTAAGGAGGCGTGCCCTACCATAAGAGCCGGAGTTTGAAAGGGTCCATGCGCGAAAAAGGCTTCCGTGCCATCGGCGGTCTGGCCCAGCGGCTCGCCTCCGGCATGGCCGGCCAGCGCGAGGGGGGGCGAGGCGGCAAGAGCCGCGGCGTCTCGGTCGCCCGCCTGAAGGCCGAGTGGTCGGCCATCGTCGGCCAGGACCTCGCGCGCCTCACGCAGCCCGACGCCCTGCTGGCGGGCCGCGGCGGCAAGAGCGGCAAGGCGCTCCGGTTGCGCGTGGCGGGCGCGGCCGCGCTGGAAGTCCAGCATTCGAGCGGTCAGGTGGTCGAGCGCGTGAACGCCTATTTCGGGCACAAATTCATCGACGAGATCCGGCTGGTGCAGGGCACCATCGCACGCTCCGCCGCGCCGCGGCCGTTGCCGGAGCCCGACCCGCAGGTCGCCCAGCGCATTGCGGCCAAGGTCGCCGAGGTGAAGGATCCCGAGCTGCGTGCGGCACTCGCCCGCCTCGGCACGCGCATCGCCAGCGGCCGGCGCGGCGTCGTGCTGGGTCTTCTCGGGGCGCTGGCCGTCGCCCGGCAGCCGCGCGCGCAAACGACGGGCACCGACAAACTCCTGGCGGTGATGCCGGGCGATCACGTGCTGGGCAAAGCCGATGCGCCCAACATCATCATCGACTATTTCTCGCTGACCTGCCCGCACTGCGCCAACTTCCACGCCGCCGTGCTGCCTCAGCTCAGGCGCGATTGGATCGACAATGGCCGCGCCCGCTTTGTCTATCGCCACTACCCTTCGGACTCGATTGCCACCCACGCCAGCCAGCTTTCCGAGTGCGGCGGCGCGGCCAGGTTCTACGCCACGATCGATGCGCTGTTCCGCACCCAGGTCGACTGGCTGACCGCGCCCGACCCCGACAGCGAGATGGTGAAGGTGGCCGAGAAGGCCGGCATCGCGGCAGCCGGTCAGTGCCTCGCCAATGACCGGCTTTTGGACAAGATCGTCGCCGACGTGCAGTCCGGCCAGGCGCTCAAGGTGCGGGCCACGCCGACCCTGTTCATCAACGAACAGTTCTATGGCAATCCCGCCGGCGGTGCTGAAGGCATCAATGCAATTTTGAGCCAGGTCGGACGGTAACCGTTTGACAGTGCACAGGCTTGATTCCCAAGATATAGTGGAGAGGAAGACGTAATGCGGAACATCTTGATCGTCGCCGGCGGCGTCGTGGCGGTGGCTGCGATCGCGGCTGGCGTCTATTTCGGGACCCGCCCGGCCGGCCCCGGCCCTGCGCCGACGGCCGTCGCGGCGACCCCGGACAAGACCGCCCTGTTGGCCATCCAGCCGACCGACCATGTGCTAGGCGACCCCAAGGCTCCGGTGACCCTGATCGAATATGCCTCCTTCACCTGTCCGCACTGCGCCCACTTCGCCACCCAGATCCTGCCCGAGGTGAAGAAGAAGTGGATCGACACCGGCAAGGTGAAGCTGATCTACCGCGACTTCCCGCTCGACCAGACGGCCGTGAAGGCGGCCCAGCTCGCCGAGTGCGCCGGCAAGGACCGCTATTTCGCCGTGGTCGACATGATCTTCGCCACCCAGGGCAACTGGGCGGCGGCGTCCGATCCGATCGCCGAGCTCGCCAAGTCGCTGCGCATCGCCGGGATGGGCGACAAGGAAGTGAAGGCGTGCCTGGCCAACGACGCGGTGTCCAACGGCGTGATCGCCGACTATCGCGGCGGCGAGACCTTGGGCGTCAACTCGACGCCGACCCTTTTCATCAACGGCCAGCAATATCGCGGCACGCGCACCGTCGACGACCTCGACGCCACGTTCGCCAAGCTCGCCCAATGAAGTTCAGTCACCAGCGTAACAAAAAGACAGGCGTGGGGTAGATGGTTCAGTTCGACAGACTTCGGCTCTCCGGTTTCAAGTCCTTCGTTGATCCGACCGAGCTCGCCATCGAGCCCGGCATGACCGGCATCGTCGGCCCCAACGGTTGCGGCAAGTCGAACCTCGTGGAAGCGCTGAAGTGGGTGATGGGCGAGACCTCGGCCAAGCAGATGCGCGGCAGCGAGATGGAGGACGTGATCTTCTCCGGCGCCGGCACGCGGCCGGCACGCAACATCGCCGAGGTGATGCTGAGCCTCGACAACAAGACCCGCACCGCGCCCGCCATGGTCAACGACACCGACCAGCTCGACGTGGTGCGCCGCATCGAGCGCGGCCAGGGCTCGGCCTATTCGGTGAACGGCCGCGAGATCCGGGCCCGCGACGTGCAGACGCTATTTGCCGATGCGGCGACGGGATCGCGCTCGACCGCGCTGGTGAGCCAGGGCCGCATCGGCGCGCTGATCAACGCCAAGGCCGCCGACCGGCGCACCATCATCGACGAGGCGGCCGGCATCACCGGCCTCTATGCCCGCCGCCACGAGGCCGAGCTGCGCCTGCGCGCCGCCGAGCAGAACTTCGCCCGCGTGCAGGACGTGCTGGTGGCGCTGGACGAGCAGCACAAGGGCCTGAAGCGCCAGGCGCGCCAGGCCAGCCGCTATCGCAACCTCTCCGACCATATCCGCCGCGCCGAAGCCGCGGTGCTGGCCCTGAAGCTCGCCAAAGCCGAGAGCGAGCTCGCCGAAGCCGGCGAGCGCCTGAAGGAGGCGGAGGCACAGGTCGCCGATCTCACGCGCCTGGTCGGCCTTGCCACCACGGCGCAGGCCGAGGCCGCGACGGCACTACCGCCGTTGCGCAACGATGAAGCCGCGGCCGCGGCGGCGCTTCAGCGCCTGCGCGTCGCGCACGATGCGCTCAGCGCCGAGGCCGAGCGTGTCGCCGCCGCCCAGCGCGAGGCCGAGACCCGCCTGCAGCAGACTGAGCAGGACCTGGTGCGCGAGCGCGGCCGCAAGAGCGACGCCGAGGCCGCCATCGCCGAGCTGGCGGGACAGCGCACGCGACTGGAACAGGAGCAGGTCGGCGAGGAGGAGCGCGCCGCCGAGGCCCAGCAGGCGCGCGATGCGGCGTATTCGACGACCGTCACGGCCGAAGCCGAGCACGATCGCCTGACCCGCCAGATCGCCGACGACGAAGCGCTGCGCGACAGCACGACGCGCGAGATCGCCGAGCTGGAAGAGCGGCTGCGTCGGCTCGCCGTGCGTCGCGAGGAAGTGGCTGCCCTGCAGCGCCAGATCGAAGGCGAGCTGGCCGGCCTGCCGGCGCTGGGCGAGGTCGAAGCGGCGCTCGATGCCGCACGCTCTGCCCTTGAAGAGGCCCGTCGCCAGGGCCTCGGTGCGATCGAGGCGGCACGCGGGGCCGAGCGCTACAAGTCCGACGCTGCGCGAGAAGCCGTCGCCAAGGCGGAGGCCGAGCGCGTGGATCTCGAACGCGCCCGCGCCGGCGACCGCGAGGCCGCCGAAGCCGCCTACGGCGCTGCGGCGGAGGAACTGCAGAAGACCAACGCGCGGCTGACCAAGCTGCGCGCCGAGGAAGCGGGCGTTGCCGCGGCGCTGAAGTCGGCGGCCGACTCGCTCTGGCCGCCGCTGCTCGATGCGCTGACCGTCGAGCCGGGCTTCGAGAAGGCTCTTGCGGCGGCGTTCGGCGAGGATCTCGAAGCCTCGTCCGATCGCGGCGCGCCGATCCATTGGCTGCCGCTGGGGCCGCTCGCCGATGCACCGGCCTTGCCGGCACAGGCGACGCCGCTTGCCACGCACGTCAAGGCGCCGGCCGAGCTGGCGCGCCGCTTGGCCTTCATCGGCATCGTCGCCGACGACGCGACCGGCGCCGAGCTGCAGGCAGCCCTGAGGCCCGGCCAGCAGCTCGTCACCCGCGACGGCGCAGTGTGGCGATGGGACGGCTTCACCATGCGCGCCGGTGCGCCCTCGACGGCCGCGGTCCGCCTCAGCCAGCGCAATCGACTGGCCGATATCCGCCAGCAGATCGACGCCGTTGCGGCCGAGCTGGTCGAGGCGGAAAAGAGCGTCGACGCCCAAGCAGCTCGCCTCGCCGCGGCGCGCGATGCGGAGAAGGCCAGCCTCGAGCAGGCGCGTGCCAATGAGCGCGAGATCGCCGAGGCGGCGCGGCGCAAGACCCAGGATGCCGGCGAGACCACGCGTGCGGCCGAGCGCGCGGCGCAGGACGCCATCGCTGCGGCCGAGAAGATCGCGGCCGAGGCGAGCGACCGTCACACCGACGTGGCGCGCCGCACCGACCAGCTGCGCACTCGCATGGCCGCCACCGAGCAGGCGCTGGCCGAGATCACGGGTGACGTCGCCGACGCCGAGATGCGCCGCACTTTCCGCCAGGCGCGGCTGTCGGCGATCTCCGACACCCAGGCCGACCGCGTCGCCGCCGGAAGCTTGCGCACGCGCATCGCCGAGCTGCGCGCCGCGCTGGTCGAAGCCGAAGGCAACTGCGATCGCCTGGCGCGCGAGTCCGCCATGCGCACCGAGCGGCTCGGCCAGATCGCGCAGGATCATGCCGGCTGGAGCAATCGCCTGGCCGATGCCGATGGCCAGATCGGCGAGCTCGACGCGCGGCGCGAGCAGATCACGGCGACCATCGCCGAGCTCGCGGCCAAGCCCGCCGAGATCGAGGCCCAGCAGAAATCGTTGGGCGAGGAGATCGCCAAGGCCGAGGTGAAGCGCCAGGGCGCGGCCGACCGGCTGGCGGTCGGCGAGACGCGGCTTGGCGAGGCCGACAAGGCGCTGCGCGGCGCCGAGGGTGAGCTCGCCGGTGCGCGCGAGAGCCGCGTGCGCCGCGAGGGGCTGGTCGAGCAGGCGAGCAAGGATCGCGAGGCGGTGGTCGAGCGCATCGTCGAGCGGCTTGCGCTGCGAGCCGGCCGGCGTGCTGGCCGCGGCCGAGGTCGAGAAGCTCGACGAGCTGCCGGAGATGGACAAGGCCGAGCACCGGCTGGAGCGGCTGGTGCATGAGCGCGAGACCATGGGCGCGGTCAATCTTCGCGCCGAGGAGGAGGCCAGCGAGCTCGAGCAGCAGATCACCGGCATGACCACCGAGCGCGACGACCTGGTCGCCGCCATCGGCCGCCTGCGCCAGGGCATCCAGAGCCTGAACCGCGAGGGTCGCGAGCGCTTCGTCGCCGCCTTCGAGCAGGTGAGCGGCCACTTCCAGCAGCTCTTCACCAAGCTGTTCGGCGGCGGCAAGGCCGAGCTCAGGCTCACCGAATCGGAGGATCCGCTCGAGGCCGGACTGGAAATCCATGCCAGCCCGCCGGGCAAGAAGCTGCAGGTCATGTCGCTGCTGTCGGGCGGCGAGCAGGCGCTGACCGCCCTCTCGCTCCTGTTCGCGGTGTTCATGACCAACCCCGCGCCGATCTGCGTGCTCGACGAGGTGGACGCGCCGCTGGACGATCTCAACGTCGAGCGCTTCTGCGCGCTGGTGAAGGACATCTGCGGCCGCACCGACACGCGCTTCATGGTCATCACCCACCATCGCGTCACCATGGCGCGCATGGACCGGCTCTACGGCGTCACCATGGCCGAGCAGGGCGTTTCGCAGCTCGTGTCGGTCAACCTGATGGAGGCCGATCGCCTGGTGGCCTGAGTTCAAACAACAACAAGACTTTCTTCCTCTCATCTCGACTGAGCGTCGGCCCGACGGGGCCGGCGCTCTTCTCTTTAGGGGGCCGCGGGGGTAGTGTCCGGCCATGCCCGACACCCTGGCTCCTTCGCTATCCGACACGGTCGAACTGACGCGCGCGCTGGTGCGCTGCGAGAGCGTGACGCCGCGGGAGGCGGGCGCGCTCCAGCTCCTCGAACGCGCCCTTAGCGCGCTGGGCTTTCACTGCGAGCGCATGGATTTCACCCAGGCCGGCACCGACGATGTCGCCAACCTCTATGCCCGCATCGGCGGCGGCGGGAAGCTCTTCTGCTTCGCCGGCCATTCCGACGTGGTGCCGGTGGGCGATCTCTCCTCCTGGACCATCGGGCCGTTTTCCGCCGAGCTCTCGGCCGGCTACCTGTTCGGCCGCGGCGCCGCCGACATGAAGGGCGCGATCGCGGCCTTCACCGAGGCCTCGGCGCGCTTCCTCGCCAGACGCGGCCGCGATTTCGGCGGCTCGATCAGCCTCTTGATTACCGGCGACGAAGAGGGGCCCGCCGTCAACGGCACGGTCAAGATGCTGAAGAAACTCGCCGAGCGCGGTGAGACGATCGACGCTTGCGTGGTCGGCGAGCCGACCAGCTCCAAGCGCTTCGGCGACATGATGAAGATCGGCCGGCGCGGCAGCATGACCGTCGACCTGACGGTGCGTGGCATCCAGGGCCATGTCGGCTATCCCGAGCGGCTGGACAATCCGATCCATCGCCTGTCGGCGATCGTCGAGGCGCTGGTGCGCGAGCCGATCGACCGGGGCAGCACGCACTTCCAGCCGACCTCGCTGCAGTTCACCACCATCGATGTCGGCAACAAGGCGACCAACATCGCGCCCGGCGTGGTCAAGGCGCGCTTCAACACCCGCTTCAACGATCTCTGGACGTCGCAGAAGCTGCTCGCGCATCTCAAGGAGCGCATCGAGCGCGCCAGCGCCGCGCTGGGCGGCAACGGCGTCGTCGAGTACACCAACGTCGAGGTGTCGGGTGAATCGTTCTATACGCCGCCGGGCGCGCTGGTCGAGTTGGTGGCGGGGGCGGTGCGCGACGTGGCCGGCGTCGAGCCGGAGCTTTCCACCACTGGCGGCACGTCCGACGCACGCTTCATCAGCCGCTACTGCCCGGTGCTGGAATTCGGCCTGGTCGGCGAGACCATGCACAAGGTCGATGAGAAGAGCGCGGTCGCCGACCTCAAGACGCTGGCGCGCGTCTACGAAACGGTGCTCGACCGCTACTTCGTGGCCTGAAGGCCCAATCGTGCTGAGCATCAGCGAAATCGCCCGCGGCACGCAGGGGGCACTCGGGTTCCTGCAGCGCGACCGTGCAGCGCCGCTGCAGTTCGACAACACGATGGAAGCCTGCCTGCACTCGTTCCAGGTCATGATCCTGGCGGCGCCCCTCTATGTGCTCTACCTGCTGCTGCACTATTCCGAGGTCATCGTTGCCGCCGACGAGACCGAGATCGCGATCGTCGAGGCGCTGCGCTACGTCGTCGACTGGCTGATCTATCCCGTCCTGTTCTACGAGATCGCGCGCCGGCGCGGCCTGCTCGACCGCTTTCCGCGCTACATCGCGGCACTGAACTGGATCAACCTGCCGGAGATGATCGTGCTGTTGGTGGGCGAGTCGATCGCCTCGATCATGCCGGTCAGTCTCGCGGTCATCCTGCAGCTTGGCCTGCAGGCCTTGTTCTTCTACTGGTTCCTGACCGCCACACGCATGATCCTCAACACCAGCTGGCCGACCACGATCGTGCTGATGATCGTCAACTGGGCGCCGTCGCTCTTGCTGTCATTCGTCGTCGACCATTTCCTCGGCGTCGGCGTGGTCGGAACCTAGGCCGCCGACGGCGGCGTTCCCATAACGCACCTCCATCAGGCAGAGTCCGATCGGCGGCGCGGTCGGCCCGGCTCGGGTGCGATCGCGCGCCGCCAACGCTTCCTCGACGTCGCGCTTGCTCCACTGGCCACGGCCGACCAGCTGCAGGGTGCCGACCAGGATGCGCACCTGGTTGTGCAGGAAGGAGCGGGCGCCCACTTCGATATCGATCTCCTCGCCGTTGCGCTGGACCGTCAGCAGATCGAGCGTCTTGACCGACGTCTTGGACTGACAAGCGACCGAGCGGAAGCTGTTGAAGTCGTGGTGCCCGACCAGGACCGCAGCCGTCTCCGCCATCGCCGCCTCATCGAGCACGACCGGCACATGCCAGACCTGGCTGCGGTCGAGGGCGGCGGGCGCGCGGCGATTGAGGATGCGGTAGCGATAGCGCCGCCAGGTCGCCGAGAAGCGGGCGTGGAAACCCGGCACCGCGAGCTCGACCGTGGGCACGACGATGGGATGCGGCTTGAGATGGAAGTTGAGCGCGCCGCGCACCTCGTCGGTGGGCTTTTCGGCAGCGAGGTCGAAATGGGCTACCTGCCCGCGTGCATGGACGCCGGCGTCAGTGCGGCCGGCGCCCTGGACACGCGCGCGCTCGCCGGTGAAGGCCGCAATGGCGTCCTCGAGCGCCGCCTGGATCGATGGGCCGGTATCCTGGCGCTGCCAGCCGACGAACGGGCCGCCGTCATATTCGACGCTGATCTTGTAGCGCGGCACGCTTCAACTCGGCCGGCTTTGCGGCAGCGGCACGATCGAGGGGACCGGCAGCACCGTACCGGCGGGCAAGGCGAAGCCGCGCAAAAAAGCATCGGCCGACTGAGCACCCTTGCCGGGCCGCTGGAGCTTTACGAGCTTCAGGCCGCCGACGCCGCAAGCCACCAACGGAAACCCATCGCGGCCGATGGCGACAGTGCCCGGCGCGCCGCCAGCCAGCGCCAACGTCGCCTGCAGCACCTTGATGCGTTCACCATTCAGCTCGAACGACGTGCCGGGCCAGGGATGGAAGGCGCGGACCTTGCGCTCGAGTTCGGCCGCCGGCCGGCGCCAATCGAGCAGGCCTTCCTCCTTGCCGAGCTTGTGGGCGTAGGTGACGCCTTCCTCGGGCTGCGGCACGGCCTCGATGCTCTTGGTGACCAACCCGTCGAGGGTCGAGACGATCAGGGTGGCGCCGAGCTCGGCCAGGCGATCGTGCAAGGTCTCGGCGGTGTCGGCGGCGGAGATCGGCGTGCGCTCGGCGAGCAGCATCGGGCCGGTATCGAGGCCCTCATCCATGCGCATGGTGGTGACGCCGGTCTCGCCATCGCCGGCCAGGATGGCGCGATGGATGGGCGCCGCGCCGCGCCAGCGCGGCAGCAGCGAGCCGTGGATGTTGATGCAGCCCAGAACCGGCGCGTCGAGGAAGCTTTTCGGCAGGATGTGGCCGTAGGACACGACCACGGCGGCATCGAGATCGAGCGCCTTGAACGCTGCCGCGTCATCGTCGCTCTTGAGATTCTTCGGCGTGCGCACCGGCAGGCCGAGCGTGTCGGCGAGTTGATGCACGGGTGTCTTGCGTTCCTGCTGGCCACGGCCGGCCGCTTTCGGCGCGCGCGTATAGACCGCCGCCACGTCGTGTCCGGCTTCGACCAGCGCTCGCAGGGCGGGCACGGCGAATTCCGAGGTGCCGAGAAAAGCAATCTTCATCGCTGCCTCTTATAGGCAGCCGCACGGGACTGAGCTAGGTATGGCCCAGTAATGGATTCCGATACCCACACGACGGGCAAGGGGCCGGTCGCCAATCTCGCCGTGCGACGAATTGCAGGCCAGGTCCGCGCCGACCCGGTGCAGGAAAAGATCGTGCTGCGTCTGCAGGCGGTCCATGAACAGCTGGCGGCCATGGCGGTCGAGCCGCCAAAGCCCGGCCTGCTGGCGCGGCTTGGCCTGGTCAGCGCGCCCAAGCAGCCGGTGGGCCCGCATGGTCTTTACATCTGGGGACCGGTCGGCCGCGGCAAGTCCATGCTGATGGACCTCTTCTTCGACGATGCGCCGGTCGCCAGGAAGCGCCGCGTGCACTTTCACGAATTCATGCTCGAGGTGCACGATCGCCTGCATCGTCGGCGCGAGGAACTGGCCGCCAAGGGCGCGCCGCCGGAAGCCGACACCATCGTGCCGATCGCCAAGGAGATCGCGCATGAAACGCGGCTGCTCTGCTTCGACGAGTTCCAGGTCACCAACATCGCCGACGCCATGATCCTGGGCCGCCTGTTCGAGACGCTGTTCGACGAAGGCGTCACCGTCGTGGCGACCTCCAACCGCGCGCCCGACGACCTCTACAAGAACGGCCTGCAGCGCGACCGCTTCCTGCCCTTCATCGATCTCCTGAAGCAGCGGCTGGAGATCCTCGAGCTGGGTGGGGGCCACGACTACCGCATGGACCGCCTGCGCGAGCTCGACGTCTATCTGACGCCGCTCGGCGCCTGGGCCAACGCCAAGCTCGACGAGGCGTTCCGGGCGCTGGCCGGCGGCGCCGACGGCGAGCCGCGCGTCCTGCGCACGCAAGGCCGTGATGTCGACGTGCCGCGCGCCGCTCCTGGCGTCGCCATGGCGCACTATCTCGACTGGTGCGCCAAGCCGATGGGTGCTGCCGATTTCCTGTGCATCGGCGACCACTTCCACACGGTGATCGTGGCCGAGATTCCCAGGATGGGGCCCGACAGCCAGGACAAGGCGGCGCGCTTCGTCACCATGATCGACACATTCTACGAGAAAAAGGTGAAATTCATCTGCTCGGCCGCGGCCCCACCCGACAAGCTCTATGTCGAAGGCGACGGCGCCTTCGAGTTCCAGCGCACCGTGTCGCGCCTGATGGAGATGCAAAGCCCCGAATATCTGGCTTTGGACCACATCGCCTAATCGTGATTGTCGGCCTCTGCGACGCGCCCCTAGGCTTTCGCCGGGGTCAAAATGTTGGAGGCATATATGGACGGCGATCGCATCTCGTTCGATGACAGCGTAACGCGCCGCATCGCGCTGTTCGGCACGGCGGCACTCGGCAGCACTTTCGCGCTGGCGGCAGAGCCGGTGTGCGCCCAGACGATGATCACGACCCCGAGCGACGGCCTCAGCGCCGGCACAGTCACGGTGAAGACCAAGGACGGCAAGGACATGATGGCCTACCGCGCCATGCCGGCGAGCGGCACCGGCTTCGGCACCATCCTGGTCGTGCAGGAGATTTTCGGCGTGCATGCGCACATCGCCGACATGTGCCGGCGCTTCGCCAAGGTTGGCTACTACGCCATCGCACCCGATCTCTATTTCCGTCTGGGCGATGCGACCAAAGTCACGGACATCCAGGCCCTGATCAAGGATTTCGTCTCCAAGACGCCGGACGACCAGGTGATGGGCGACCTCGATTCCACCGCCGCCTTCGCCAAGACCGAAGGCAAGGCTGACACGGCCAAGCTCGGCATTACGGGCTTCTGCTGGGGCGGCCGCCAGGTCTGGCTGTACGATGCGCACAGTCCCGCCGTGAAAGCAGGCGTCGCCTGGTACGGCCCGCTCGGGCGCCCGCCCGGACCGATGACGCCCAAGGATCCGATCGATATTGTCAAGGAGCTGCACGGCCCGGTGTTGGGTCTCTATGGCGGCGCCGACACTGGCATCCCGCAGGAATCGGTCGAGAAGATGCGTGCGGCGCTCAAGGACGGCAGCTCGGCGGCGAAGAAGTCCGAGATCAAGGTCTATCCGGACGCCCCGCACGCCTTCAACGCCGACTATCGTCCGTCCTATCGCAAGGAAGCGGCGGAAGACGGCTGGAAGCTCTGCCTCGCCTGGTTCAAGGCCAACGGCGTGGTATGACGGAGGCATGGTCGAAACCACCAGCCTCACGACACGCTCTGGCATGACCTTCACCGCGGACGTCGCCGGCCCTGCCGGCGGCGCCCTCGTCCTGCTGCTGCACGGCTTTCCCGAGTCGCGCCACAGCTGGCGTGAAGCGTTGCCGGCGCTTGCGGCGGCGGGTTATCGCGCCGTCGCGCCCGACCAGCGCGGCTATTCGCCTGGCGCGCGGCCCGATCCGGCCGATCTGTCGAACTACGCGTTCGAGAAACTGGTGGCCGACGCGATCGAGATCGTCGCGGCGGCGGGCCATGACGGCAAACGCTTCCACCTCGTGGGTCACGACTGGGGCGGCCAGGTCTCGTGGGGCGTGGCCAACGCCCATCCCGCGAGGCTGGCTTCGCTCACCGTGCTGTCGCGGCCGCATCCATCGTCGTTCCGGCGCGCGCTCGCGAAAGAGGATGGCGACCAGAAGCATCGCTCGCGCCATCATCGCGCGTTTCTCGAGCCCGAGACCGGCAAGATGCTGTTGGCCGACAATGCGCGTCGCCTGCGCGACGGCCTGTTCGGCCAGGGCGTGCCGGCGGCGGCACTCGAGCAGCATCTTTCCGTGCTGGGCAATCCCGCGGCCCTCGAAGCAGCGCTTGCCTGGTATCGCGCCAACAAGGGGCTGGCGGGCGACTTCGGCACCATCAAGGTGCCGACGCTCTATATCTGGGGTGATGCCGACGCCACCGTTGGCCCCGACGCCGCGCGCGGCACCGGTGAATTCGTAAGCGCCGCCTTTGCCATGGAAGTGCTTCCGGGCGTCGGCCATTTCGTCATGGACCAGGCCGCCGCCAAGGCGACCGACCTGATGCTGGCGCACATGAAGAAGCATCCGGTCTGAGGCGCTGCGCGCCTTGCCGCCCTCCTGGAATCGCGCTACCACGCGCGCCGTTCACGGGATTGGAGATGATCGCATGGCTCGCAAGAAGATCGCGCTGATCGGCGCCGGACAGATTGGCGGCACCCTCGCACTGCTCGCCGGCCAGAAGGAACTAGGCGACGTCGTCCTGTTCGACATTCCCCAGGCGGAAGGCACCGCGAAAGGCAAGGCGCTCGACATCGCCCAGCTCTCTCCGGTCGCGGGCTTCGATGCGGCCTACTCGGGCAGCTCCAGCTACAAGGACATCGAAGGCGCCGACGTGGTGATCGTGACCGCGGGCGTGCCGCGCAAGCCCGGCATGTCGCGCGACGATCTGGTGGGCATCAACGCCAAGGTGATCGGCTCGGTCGGCCAAGGCATCAAGCAGCACGCGCCCAACGCCTTCGTCATCGTCATCACCAACCCGCTCGATGCCATGGTCGGCCTCATGCACGAGGTCACCGGCCTCCCGGCCAACCGCGTCGTCGGCATGGCGGGCGTGCTCGACAGCGCGCGTTTTCGGCTGTTCCTTGCCGAGGAATTCAACGTCTCGGTCGAGGACGTCACCGCCTTCGTGCTGGGCGGCCACGGCGACACCATGGTGCCGCTGATCCGCTACTCCACGGTCGGAGGCATCCCGCTGCACGACCTGATCGACATGGGTTGGACGACCCACGAGAAGCTCGAGAAGATCGTCCAGCGCACGCGCGATGGCGGCGCGGAGATCGTGAGCCTGCTCGGCAACGGCTCGGCCTTCTACGCACCGGCCGCATCGGCCATCGCCATGGCCGAGTCCTATCTCAAGGACAAGAAGCGCGTGCTGCCCTGTGCCGCCCTGCTCAACGGAGAGTATGGCGTGAAAGGCCTCTATATCGGCGTGCCGGTGGTGATCGGCAAAGGCGGCGTCGAGCGCATCGTCCATGTCGAGCTGAATGCCCGGGAACGGGCGATGTTCGAGAAGTCGGTCGCCGCCGTGAAATCCCTGGTCGAGGCAACCAAGAAGATCGTCGCCGCCGGCTAGACCAAAGTCGCAAAAGCGTCACCAGACCGTCGGTTGCCAAGGGGCGGCGGCACCTCATAAAGTGCCGGTTCCCTTAGTCAGTTGCGATTTGCAACTATATTGTTGCGCACGCTTCTTGCTGACGGGCCAGCTCAAAACGGGCCAGCACGATAGGACTTCATGAATATTCACGAGTATCAGGCCAAGGCTTTGCTGGCCAAATTCGCCGTCCCCCTGCTGAAGGGCGGCGTCGCCTATACGAGAGACGAGGCGATGGACGTGGCCCGCAAGCTGGGCGGCTCCGTCACCGTGGTGAAGGCCCAGATCCACGCCGGCGGCCGCGGCAAGGGCCGCTTCAAGGACGATCCCAACGGCAAGGGCGGTGTGCGCGTCTCCAAGTCCCTTGAGGAAGTCGGCGCGAACGCGGCCGCGATGCTGGGCCACGATCTGGTGACCAAGCAGACGGGCCCCGCGGGCAAGACCGTCAAGCGCCTCTACATCGAGGAAGGCTGCGACATCAAACGCGAGCTTTACCTCTCGCTGCTGGTCGATCGCGCGGTGAGCCGCATCTCGGTCGTCGCCTCGACCGAGGGCGGCATGGATATCGAGACGGTGGCGCAGGACACGCCCGAGAAGATCGTCAAGCAGTCGATCGATCCCGCCTCGGGCTACCAGTCCTACGAGGGCCGCAAGCTCGCCTTCGCGCTCGGCCTCGCCGGCAAGCAGGTCAACAATTTCGTGGCGCTGCTCGGCAGCCTCTATCGCGCCTTCACCGAGCTCGACTGCTCGCTGATCGAGATCAATCCGCTGGTCGTGACCGCCACGGGCGACATCATCGCGCTCGATGCCAAGATGAACTTCGACGACAACGCGCTCGAGCGCCACAAGGAGATCGAGAGCCTGCGCGACATCGACGAGGAGGACCCGGCCGAGACCGAGGCCGCCAAGTGGGCGCTGAACTATGTGAAGCTCGACGGCCAGATCGGCTGCATGGTGAACGGCGCGGGCCTGGCCATGGCCACCATGGACATCATCAAGCTCTATGGCGCCGAGCCCGCCAACTTCCTCGATGTCGGCGGCGGCGCCACCAAGGAGCGGGTGACGGCGGCCTTCAAGATCATCATGAAGGACCCCAACGTCGAAGGCATCCTGGTCAACATCTTCGGCGGCATCATGCGCTGCGACGTGATCGCCGAGGGCGTGGTCGCCGCGGCGCGCGAAGTGAACCTTCACGTGCCGCTGGTGGTGCGGCTGGAAGGCACCAATGTCGAGCTCGGCAAGAAGATCCTGAAGGAGTCGGGGCTCAAGATCACCTCGGCCGAGAACCTTGCTGACGCGGCACAGAAGATCGTCCAGGCCGTCAAGGAGTCCAACTGATGGCCGTGCTGGTCGACAAGAACACCAAGGTGATCTGCCAGGGTTTCACTGGCAGCCAGGGCACCTTCCATTCCGAGCAGGCCATTGCCTACGGCACCAAGATGGTGGGCGGCGTGACGCCGGGGAAGGGCGGCACCAAGCATCTCGACCTGCCGGTGTTCGACACCGTGGCCGAGGCGGTCGAGAAGACCGGTGCCACGGCGAGCGTGATCTACGTGCCCGCGCCTTACGCCGCCGATTCGATCCTCGAGGCGGTCGACGCCGAGATCCCGCTGGTGGTCTGCATCACCGAGGGCATCCCGGTGCTCGACATGGTGAAGGTCAAGCGCACGCTGGCCGGCTCGAAGACCCGCCTGATCGGGCCGAACTGCCCCGGCGTCATCACGCCCGGCGAATGCAAGATCGGCATCATGCCGGGCCACATCCACAAGCGCGGCAAGATCGGCATCATCTCGCGCTCCGGCACGCTCACCTATGAAGCGGTGGCGCAGACCACGGCGGTGGGTCTCGGTCAGACGACCTGCATCGGCATCGGCGGCGATCCGGTGAACGGCACCAACTTCGTCGAATGCCTGGAGATGCTGCTGCCCGACCCCGAGACGCAAGGCATCGTCATGATCGGCGAGATCGGCGGCGATGCCGAAGTGAGGGCCGCGGAATACATCAAGGCGTCGAAAACCAAAAAGCCCGTGGTTGGCTTCATCGCCGGTCGCACCGCTCCGCCGGGCCGCCGCATGGGCCATGCCGGCGCGGTGATCGCGGGTGGGCACGACACCGCCGCCTACAAGGTCGAAGCCTTGCGCGCGGCGGGCATCAGGGTCGCCAATTCGCCTGCCGCGTTGGGCGAGGAAATGCTTAAGGCAATGAAGGGCTGACAAAGCCCGTCTCTTGGTTCCTCCCTCGAGGAGTTTTGGACGATGCAAGCAGAGCAAACGTCGTTCTTGTTCGGGGCCAATGCGCCGTTCATCGAGGAGCTATACGCACGCTTCCTCGACGACCCGAGCCGCGTCGACGCCGACTGGCGCACCTTCTTCGAGGCGCTGGCCGAGCAGAAGGGCGATGTGCTGGCCGAGGTGCGCGGCGCTTCCTGGGCGCCCAACGGGGCGCGAGTCATCGATGTGCCCGACACCGAGATGCCGCGCGCCGCGGCCAACCGCAACGTCAAGGCGGGCAACGGCACCATGCCGCTCGCCGGTCAAAGCGAAGAATCCATCAAGGCCGCCGCCTACGACACCTCGCGCGCCTTCCTGCTGATCCGCTCCTACCGCATCCGTGGCCATCTCGAGGCCGACCTCGATCCGTTGGGCCTGGTGCGCCAGGCGCCGCACCAGGAGCTCGATCCGAAGACCTATGGCTTCAAGGATGAAGATTGGGACCGGCCGATCCTGATCTTCGGCACGCTCGGCCTGGGTGACGCCGCGAGCCTGCGCCAGATCATGGACCGCTTGCGCAAGACCTACTGCGGCAAGATCGGCGTCGAATACATGCACATCTCCGATCCCGACCAGAAGGCGTGGATCCAGGAGCGTATCGAGCACATCGAGAACCGCACCGATTTCACGCTCGAAGGCCGGCGCATGATCATGCAGCGCGTGGTCGAGGCCGAGGGGCTGGAGAAGTATCTCGGCATCAAGTTCGTCGGCACCAAGCGCTTTGGCCTCGACGGCGGCGAATCGCTGATCCCGGGCATCGAGCAGATCCTGAAGCGCGGCGGCCAGCTCGGCGTGAAGGAGGTGGTGATCGGCATGCCCCATCGCGGGCGGCTGAACACGCTCGTGCACGTCATGCACAAGAGCTACACCGCGCTGTTCTCGGAATTCCAGGGCCGCTCCTCGCAGCCCGAGGAGATGAGGGGCTCGGGTGACGTCAAGTATCACCTGGGCGCCTCGGCCGACCGCGAGTTCGACGGCCAGGTGATCCATCTGTCGCTCTCGCCCAACCCCTCGCATCTCGAGGCGGTCAATCCCGTGGTGCTGGGCAAGGCGCGCGCCAAGCAGGACCAGCGTCACGACGAGGATCGCAGCCAGGTGATGGCGATCCTGATGCATGGCGACGCAGCCTTCGCGGGCCAGGGCCTCGTTGCGGAGTCGCTCGATCTCTCCGACTTGGGCGGCTACCGCATCGGCGGCACCATCCACTACGTGGTCAACAACCAGATCGGCTTCACCACGCTGCCGACCTACTCGCGCTCGGGGCCCTACTGCACGGAGATCGCCAAGATCGTGCAGGCGCCGATCCTGCACGTGAACGGCGACGATCCCGAGGCGGTGGTGCATGTCAGCCGCATCGCCACGGAATTCCGCCAGCACTTCAAGCGCGACATCGTCATCGACATGTTCTGCTACCGCCGCTACGGGCACAACGAGTCGGACGAGCCGATGTTCACCCAGCCGCTGATGTACAAGCAGATCGGCAGCCACAAGACGGTGAAGGAAGTCTATGCCGCGCGCCTCGAAGCCGAAGGAGTGATCTCCGCCGGCGAGGTGCACGCCATGGACGCCGCATTGCGCGAGAAACTCGACAACGCGCTCGAAGCAGCGACCAACTACAAGCCCAACAAGGCCGACTGGCTGGAAGGCAAGTGGTCGGGCTTCACCGAGGCGCCGGGCGAGGAGGACCGCAAGGGCACGACGGCGGTCGAGACCGACAAGCTGATCGCCGCGGGCCGCGCGATCTCCGAGCCGCCCAAGAACTTCGACCTCAACCGCAAGATCGCCCGCCTGCTGGGCGAGAAGCGCAAGACCATCGATACCGGCAAGGACATCGACTGGGCGACCGGCGAGGCGCTGGCCTGGGGCACGCTGCTGGCCGAAGGCACGCCGGTGCGTCTGAGCGGCCAGGACTTGGGTCGCGGCACCTTCTCGCAGCGCCATTCGGTGCTGGTCGACCAGTCGACCGACGCCCGCTACGTGCCGCTGAACAACGTGGCGCCCGGCCAGGCCCGCTTCGAGGTGATCGACAGCCCGCTCAACGAGGCGGGCGTGCTGGGCTTCGAGTACGGCTACTCCTCGGCCGAGCCCAATGCGCTGGTGATGTGGGAGGCGCAGTTCGGCGACTTCGCCAACGGCGCGCAGGTCATCATCGACCAGTTCATCTGCTCGGGCGAGAGCAAGTGGCTGCGCATGAACGGCCTGGTGATGCTCCTGCCGCATGGCTACGAAGGCCAGGGCCCCGAGCACAGCTCGGCGCGCCTCGAGCGCTATCTGCAGCTTTCGGCCGAGGACAACTGGCAGGTGATCGTGCCGACGACGCCTGCCAACTATTTCCACGCGCTGCGCCGCCAGGTGCGGCGGACATTCCGCAAGCCCCTGATCGTGATGACGCCCAAGTCCCTGCTGCGCCACAAGGAATGCATCTCGACTCTGGCCGACATGGGGCCTGGATCCAGTTTCCGCCGCATCCTGGTCGAGACCGATCAGCTCACCGATGCTGCCAACGTGCGGCGCGTCATCCTGTGCAGCGGCAAGGTCTACTTCGACCTGGTGGCCGAGCGGCGCAAGCGCAAGATCGACGACATCGCCATCCTGCGCATCGAGCAGCTCTATCCGTTCCCGATCAGCCGGCTGGGTATGCGGTTGTCACAATATCCCAACGCCGAGGTGGTGTGGTGCCAGGAGGAGCCGGAGAACATGGGCGCCTGGCACTTCGTCGACCGCCGCATCGACAAGGCGCTCAGCGCCATCAACGTGAAGGCCAAGCGTCCGGTCTATGTCGGCCGGCCTGAGTCGGCATCGCCGGCCACCGGCTCGGCGCGCACGCATCTGAAGGAACAGACCGACCTCGTTGACCGGGCGTTGACGATCGGCTGAGGAGAGTTGTCATGGCTGTCGAGATCAAGGTTCCGGCGCTGGGCGAATCGGTCACCGAGGCGACCGTGTCCAAGTGGCTGGTCAAGGCGGGCGACAGCGTCGCCATCGACCAGCCCTTGTGCGAACTCGAGACCGACAAGGTCACGGTGGAGGTCAATGCCAGCGTGGCGGGCTCGATCGTCGATCTCGCCGTGGCTGAGGGCGCATCGGTGCAGGTCGGCGGCGTGCTTTGCCACATCGAGGCCGGAGCGGCGGGCGCCGCCGGTACCGCGGCCGTCAGGCCCGCGGCCGCGCCGGCGCCGACCGCGGCGCCTCAGCCCGTGGCGCCAAAGCCCACGCCGGCGCCGGCCCCTCAGCCCGCGCCGCAACCCGCGGCCAATGTGGTCAATCTCGCCGCCTCCGGCCCGGCGGTACGCAAGCTCGCCGAGGAGCGCGTCGTCGCCAACGCCAACATCCAACCCACCGGCAAGGACGGCCGCGCCACCAAGGCCGACGTGATGGCAGCGCTCTCCTCGATCTCCGCCCAGCCCGCGCCGGCGGCGAGGCCCGCGGCTCCGTCGGGACCGCGCCCGCGCGCCGACCGCGAGGAGCGGGTAAAGATGACGCGGCTGCGCCGCACCATCGCCAATCGGCTCAAGGAAGCGCAAAACACCGCCGCCATGCTCACCACCTTCAACGAGGTGGACATGACCGGCGTCATGGCGCTGCGCGAGCGGCTGAAGGAGGACTTCGAGAAGAAGCACGGCGCGCGGCTGGGCTTCATGTCGTTCTTCGTCAAGGCCTGCATCGCCGGGCTGAAGGAGCTGCCGGCAGTCAATGCCGAGATCGACGGCGAGGACCTCGTCTACAAGAACTACTACGACATCGGCGTCGCCGTCGGCACGCCCAATGGCCTCGTCGTGCCGGTGCTGCGCGACGCCGATGCAAGGTCGTTCGCCGACATCGAGAAGGGCATCGCCGAGCTCGGCCACAAGGCGCGCGACGGCAAGCTCACCATTGCCGACCTGACGGGCGGCACCTTCACCATCAGCAATGGCGGCGTCTACGGCTCGCTGATGTCGACGCCGATCCTCAATCCGCCGCAGTCCGGCATCTTGGGCATGCACAAGATCCAGCAGCGCCCGATGGTGGTGGGCGGCGAGCTGAAGGCGCGGCCGATGATGTATCTCGCGCTCAGTTACGACCACCGCGTCATCGATGGCCGCGAGGCCGTGCTGTTCCTGGTGCGCGTCAAGGAATGCATCGAAGACCCCGAGCGGCTGCTGCTCGGGGTCTAGCTCATGGCGAACGAATCCTTCGACCTCGTGATCATCGGCGCCGGACCCGGCGGCTACGTGGCGGCGATCCGCGCCGCCCAGCTCGGCATGAAGGTGGCGGTGGTCGAGAAGCGCGCGACCTTCGGCGGCACCTGTCTCAATGTCGGCTGCATTCCGTCCAAGGCGCTGCTGCAATCCTCGCACCTGTTCGAGGAGGCCGGTCACGATCTCGCCGTGCACGGAATCAAGCTGGCGCCGCCGACGCTCGACCTCGCCCAGATGATGAAGCGCAAGGGCGAGGTCGTCGACGCCACCACCAAGGGCGTGGCCTTCCTGTTCCGCAAGAACAAGATCACCGCGTTCCAGGGCACCGGCCGCATCGACAAGGCGGGCTCGGTCGCGGTGCTGGGCGAGGATGGCGCGGTGAAGGACACGCTCGCCACCAAGAACATCCTGATCGCCTCAGGCTCGGAAGTGACGCCGTTGCCGGGCGTCACGGTCGACGAGAAGAAGATCGTCTCCTCGACCGGCGCGCTCGAGCTCGCCGAGGTGCCGAAACACCTCGTCGTGGTGGGCGCCGGCATCATCGGATTGGAGCTGGGCTCGGTGTGGCGGCGGCTCGGCTCAGAGGTGACGGTGATCGAGTTTTTGGACCGCATCACGCCCGGAGTTGACGACGAGATCACCAAGTTCCTCCAGCGTGCGCTCGCCAAGCAGGGCCTGGCGTTCAAGCTCGGCAGCAAGGTCACCAAGGCCGACGCCTCCGGTGTCGGCGTAAAACTCACCGTCGAACCGTCCAAAGGCGGCGCGGCCGAGACGGTCGAGGCCGACATCGTGCTGGTCTGCATCGGCCGGCGGCCTTACGTCGAAGGCGCTCGGCCTCGACAAGGCAGGCGTCAAGCTCACGGCGCACGGCCGCATCGCGGTCGACGCGCATTTCCAGACTTCGGTGCCCGGCATCTATGCCATCGGCGACGTGATCGACGGGCCGATGCTGGCCCACAAGGCGAGCGAGGACGGCGTTGCTTGCGTGGAAACCATCGCCGGCCAGAAGGGCCATGTCGATTGGGACCTCGTGCCCTCGGTGATCTACACCCAGCCCGAGGTCGCCTGGGTCGGCAAGACCGAGGAGCAGCTCAAGGCGGCCAACATCGCCTACAAGATCGGCAAGTATCCCTTCACCGCCGACCCGCGCAGCCGCGCCAACGCCGCCACCGAGGGCTTCGTGAAGGTGCTGGCCGACAAGGCCACCGACCAGGTGCTGGGCGTGCACATCATCGGCGCCGAGGCCGGCACCATGATCGCCGAAGCCGCGCTCGCCATGGAATTCAAGGCCTCGGCCGAGGATATCGGCCGCGTCTGCCACGCCCATCCTACGGTCAACGAGGCCATGAAAGAGGCGGCGCTGGCGGCGTGGGAGAAGCCGATCCACCTCTGACTGTCGGAAGCTACTCCTCGAACTTCCCGCCCGGCTGCTGCTTGCGGAAGCGCGCGGTCCATGACTTGCGCAGCTCGGCTTCGGTCCGGCCGTCGTCGTAGGACGGCGAGGTGAGGGCGGCGGCCTTTTCGACCGCGATCACCACGACGGTGCGCACGCGCGGGGCGAAGGACGAGCGGATCCGCTCGAGCAGGGCGTCGAAGCCCTCCTCGCCGCGCTGCATCAGCCGCGCGGTGCCGGAGAACCGATAGCCCTTGCGCACAAAGGGATCGACGAAATTCACCTCCACGCGCGGGTTGGTCTTGAGGTTGCGGATCGTCTGGGGCGAGCGGATGTCGGCGAAGGCGAGCGTGCGATCGTCGATCACCGCGAAGGTGCCCTTGGGCGAGACGTTGGGCGCGCCGTCAGGCGAGACCGTCGCCACGAACCCAAGCGGCTGCTCCGTCACAAGACGTTTCATATCCTCGGTCAGCACGGTAGCGAGGATACAGCAGCGCACCCGAGGCGCCGCCTGTAGCGTCAATGCAAGAAAGTGCAGGCATAGTGCCGGCATGCAAAAGCCGGTGAAGCTGCTGGCGATCCCCGCCTGCGTGGCCCTGATGGTGCCGGGCGGCCTGCTGCCTTTCGTGGGTTGGCTCTTGCTCGTGCTGGCGATCCACATCCTGGTCAGCGAATTCGAGACCGGCCGCGACTGGGTCAAGGGCGCCCGCCGTCGCTGGCCGCGCCTCTCCCGCTGGATCGCCGAGGCGCGGCGGCATCGCTGGGCGCCCGGGCGCCTGCGCCGCTTCGACGAGCTGACGGATCCTGCGAAGTAATTGGGGGGTAGTTTCCTGGCGGTCACTACCCGCACAATATTGCCCCCTTCACGCAGTGGTCCTGCACGGGCCGAGCGGGTATGATCGTCGGCAACGGAGGAACCTCATCATGGACAAGCCGGTCACCCCGCGCGGCGTCAATCACCTCGTGCTGAACGTCCGCGATATCGAGGAAAGCCACAAATTCTGGACCGAAGTCGTCGGCTTCGAGATGGTCGGCCAGCTGACCCCGACGGAGACCCGGCCCAACCCGCCCAAGATGCGCTTCTACTCAGGCAAGCGTGAGGACGGCAGCCACCATCACCACGACGTCGCCCTGGTCGAGAACAAGGCCCTGCCCGAGCCGCCCAAGGAGTGGGCGATGTTCGGCATGCCATGCGCGATCAACCACATCGCCATCACCATGCCGAGCCGCGAGGCCTGGATGGAACATCTCGCCTACCTGCAGAAGAAGGGCGTGAAGTTCGACCGCCGCGTCGAGCACGGCATGACGCACAGCCTCTACATCCACGATCCCAACGGCTACGGCGTGGAGTTCGTCTACGACCTGCCCAAGGAGGTCTGGAAGGACGACATCGAGGGCGCGCTGAACTACGTCAAGGTTCTGCCGACCGAGGGCGCCGAGGCGCTCGAGGACCGCGTCGCGGGCGTGCCCAAGTTCAAGAAGCATCCGCAGCCGGCGAAGTAAACCGGCTCCGAGGCCGGCGGCCTTGGATCTGCGGCAGCTGGAGTATTTCCGACGCGTCGCCCAACGGCGCAACATCTCGTTGGCTGCCGCCGAGCTCAGCATCACCCAGCCCAGCCTGACCAAGAGTATCAAGCTCCTGGAAAAGGAACTGGGCGTGCGCCTGTTCGATCGACTCTGGCGCGCGGCGTCGAGCTCACCGATTTCGGCCACGCCCTCCTGCGTCACGCCGAGGCAATCGGCGTGCAGGTTGCCGACGCCTCTGGCGAGATTGCCGCCCTGCGCAGCGGTGATTTCGGCAGGGCGGTGGGTGCAGGACCGGCCTGGCTGCGCCGTCATCTGCCGCTCGCGGTCGCCCGGACCGTGGCGCGCCATCCTGGCGTGCGCATCCGCGTGGGCGGTGGCTTCGACGAGGAGCTGTTTCGCGGCCTGCGCCGCGGCGAGTTCGACTTCGTGGTAGCCGAGCTGCCGCAGGCTGAGGATCGCCGCGGCTTGGACGTGCGGCCGCTCACGTCCGACGAGCTCGGCGTGTGTTGTCGCGCCGGCCATCCCCTGGCCAGGCGCCGCCGCATTGTTGCTCGCGACCTGCTCGGCTTTCCCTGGGTGCTGTTGCCGCGCACCACACGCGCCCAGCGCCGGCTGACCGCCCTGTTCGCCGCCCAGGATCTCGCCCCCCGCAAAACGTGGTCGAGACCAACAGCCATGCCTTCCTGCTGTGCATGCTGCGCGGATCCGATGCGCTGACCTTCACGACCTCGCGCACGGTCGACCTCGAGGAAGGCGCCGGCCTCGTCATGCTGAACGTGCCGCCGCTCACGGTCCGCCGTGAGGCTGGCGTCGTGCTGCGTCGCGGCAGCTTCCTGTCGCCGGCCGCGCAGCGCCTGATCGACGATCTCGTCGACATCTGCCGCGCCGATCCGCGTAATTGAGCTATGCCTTTCGTCTATGGCTTGGGCTGCCGAAGTTGTTTGTAGGCATGGCTCGGCCATGTCACGTTTTGCCCAAGCAAGAAAGCATGGAGGAAACCAATGGCGACGAGACGGCAAACCCTGGCCGGCATGGCGGCGGCTCGGACTGACGTTGGGCAGGGCGACGGTCGGCGCGGCGCAGACCAAGGTCTCGCCCATCACCGTTGTCATCAACCAGTCGCCCTGGTTCGACAGCTTCCGCAAGACCGTCGAGCTCTACGAGAAGGAAACCGGCAACAAGGTCGAACTCGACGTCAATCCGTTCGCGGGCTCGCTCGAGAAGCAGCGCAATTCGGTGCGGGCAAAGGAGGGCCAGTACGATCTCCTGATCATGAACTCCGGCTGGTTCGCCGAGATGTATTTCGGCGGCTTCGTCGAGGCGCTGAGCGACATCGATCCGGGCTTCAAGCTCGATCCGGACATCTTCACCTTGGGCGACACGGTGTTCTTCGATCCGGCGAAGAAGACGATGGCGAAGGGCGGCAAGTTGATGTCGATGCCGATCTCGCCGTTGATCCCGGTGCTGTACTATCGCGGCGATCTCTACAAGGAGGCGGGCCTCAAGGCGCCGCAAACCTTCGCCGAGCTGGAAGCCAATGCGAAGAAGTTCCACAAGCCGCCCAAGATGTACGGCATCGTGCAGCGCGGCGCGCGCGGGCCGGCCACCGTGAGCTTTGACTTCTATCCCTACCTCTATGGTTTCGGCGGCGCCTGTTCAAGAACCAGGCAGCCGGCGACTACACGGTGACGCTGAACAGCGAGCAGGGCCGTACCGCGCTCGACTACTACATCCGCCTCGCCCGCGAGGCGGGGCACCCGAAGACCGCTGCCATGGACCAGGCCGACCTGATCCAGAACATGGTCACCGGCAAGACGGCGCACGTCATGATGGTGATCGCCGCCTGGTCGCAGATGGACGATCCGACAGAAGTCGGCCGTGGTCGACAAGGTCGAGTTCGCGCCGACGCCGCACGCGACCCGGGCTGGCGACGGCGCCGGGCCTCGGCCATTGGCTGGGCGGCGTGGCCAAGAACGTCCCGGACGACCGCAAGCGCGCCACCGTCGAATTCCTGCGCTGGTACCAGACCAAGGCCGCGCAGATGGCGACAGCGCAGGCCGGTGGCATCCCGGTCAGCGCCGCCACCTATCGCGAGCCGATCGCGCAGGAACGCAGGTTCCGCTGGATGAAGCCGCTCGCAGAGTCCCTGCCGCATGCGGTGAGCGCGATGAACTTCCCCGAGGCCGGCGAGGTGATCCCGATCCTCGAGCTCGGCCTGAACCAGGCGATCGCGGGCGAGATCACCTCGGTGGCCGCCCTCAACAGCATGGCCGATCAGATCCATGCCGTGATGGCCAAGTACAAGTACAACACCGGCACGCTGCCCAAGCTCAACTGACCGCGGCATGAAGCAGGACGGAGCGACTGTCGCGCTGGGCAACCTTCGGGCCGGCGCTCTTCCTGATGCTGGCGCTCGGCGTCCTGCCGCTCGCCAACCTGGTCTATACGAGCTTCCACACCGTGACCTGGTCGGGCGGCAAGGCAACCTTCACGCCGGCCGGCTTTACCCACTACCTGGCGCTGCCGGCCGACCCGCTGCTGCAGCGCCGGCTCGCAACACCATCGTCTTCGCCATCTGCGCGGTCGGCGGACAGATGCTGCTGGGCTTCGCGCTGGCGCTGCTGTGCAGCCGGGTGACGCGCGGCCGCGTGTTCTACCGCGCCCTGTTCATCCTGCCGATTCTGATTCCCGGCATCGTCATCGGCGCCATCTGGAAGCTGATGCTCAATTTCGATTTCGGCCTGGTCAATCAGATCGACCGATCTGGTCGGGATCGAGCCGCGCAACTGGCTCGGCGACAAGCGAGACCGCGCTCGCCTCGGTGATCGTCGTCGACATCTGGCACTGGACGCCGTTCTGCTTCCTGCTGCTGCTGGCCGGCCTCGAATCGCTGCCGCAGGACCCCTATGAAGCGGCCAGGATCGACGGCGCCACGTGGTGGCAGGAGCTGCGCTACATCACCCTGCCGCTGATGGCGCCGGCCATCCTGGTCACCTTCGCCTTCCGGCTGGTGATCGCCTTCAAGGTGTTCGACGAGATCTATCTGCTGACCGGCGGCGGGCCGGTCACGGCCACGGAGGTGCTGAGCTTCACGCTCTACCAGCGCTTCTTCACCGAGGATCGCGCCGGCTACGGGTCGGCCATGGCGATCGCCATCATCTTCTTCTGCTCGCTGATGTTGGTCATGGCCCTGTCGGTGCGCCGGCGCTCGGAGACGGCCGCATGAGGCGCCTGTCGCACCGCCTGCTCCGCCATGCCGCGCTGATCGCCGATCGGGCTGGCCGTCCTCGTGCCGGTGATCTGGGTGATCGCGGCCGGCTTCCGCACGCAGATCTCGCTGCTGACCGGCGAATTCCTGTTCACGCCGGTGCTGTCGAATTTCGCCGAAGTGCTGTTCTCCAAGACCTCCGACTTCCTGGTCAACTACCGCAACTCGATGATCGTGGGCACGCCAGCACGCTGCTCTGCCTGACCGTCGGCCACGCTCGCCGCCTGGTCGCTGCACGCGCCTCGACTGGCCGGCTGGGTGATCCACGTCTTCCTCGGCTGGGCGCTGCTCTTCCAGATGCTGCCGCCGGTGGCGCTGGCCGGCGCCTGGTACACCATGGCGCGCGCGGTCGGGCTGGAAAACAGCTTCGCCGGCCTGATCCTCGCCCACACCGTGCTCAACCTGCCGATGGCGCTGTGGCTGATGGGCGTGTTCGTGCGCGAGGTGCCGATCGAGCTCGAGGAGGCGGCGCGCATCGACGGCGCCTCGACGCCGGTGCTGCTGCGCCACGTCGTGCTGCCGCTGGTCGCGCCCGGGACTCGCCGCGTGCGCCATCCTGACCTTCGTCTTCAGCTGGAACGAGTTCGCGGTCGCCCTCAACCTCACCATGAAGCAGACCGCGACGGTGCCGGTCGCCATCGCCAAGTTCGCCCAGGATTTCGAGATCCGCTACACGCAGATGGCCGCCGCCGCGGCGCTCTCCATCCTGCCCGCGCTGGTGCTCCTGCTGATCGGCCAGCGCTATCATCGTCAGAGGTCTCACCCAGGGAGCGATCAAATGAAAGCGGTGTTTGTGCTGTTCAATTCGCTCAACCGGCATCTGCTCGGGCCCTATGGCGGCACGCGCGTGCCGACTCCCAACTTCGACCGGCTGGCCGCAGCGCTGCGTCACCTTCGACAGGCACTATGTCGGCAGCCTGCCCTGCATGCCGGCGCGGCGCGACATCCTGTCGGGGCGGCTCAACTTCCTGCATCGCAGCTGGGGGCCGATGGAGCCGTTCGACAACGCCTTTCCCGATCTCCTGCACCAGGCCGGCGTCTACAGCCACCTGATCACCGACCATTTCCACTATTTGGAGGACGGCGGCGCCACCTATCACAACGCGCTACGACAGCTATGAGTTCGTGCGCGGCCAGGAAGGCGACCGCTGGAAGGCGATGGTGCAGCCGCACTGGGAGCGCCTGCGCGAGATGTATCACGAGAGCCAGTTCAGCGACCGCAGCGCCGGGACTACCGCTCGCAGAACATGATCAATCGCGAATTCATCCAGCGAGGAGAAGGACTTCCCCTCGGTGAAGTGCTTCGAGCACGCGCTTCGAATTCCTCGACCGCAACCGCGGCGCCGACAACTGGCTGATGCATCTCGAGCTGTTCGATCCGCACGAGCCATTCACCGCGCCCGAGCGCTTCAAGAAGCCATTCGATACCGGCTGGAACGGACCGATCCGCGATTGGCCGCGCTACGGCCGGGTCGACGAGCTGGCCGGCGAATGCGAGGAGCTGCGTGCCAACTACTACGCCCTGATGGCGTTCTGCGACCACCAGCTCGGCCTGCTGCTCGACTATTTCGATAGGCACGACATGTGGCAGCGACACCGCGCTCGTCCTCACCACCGACCACGGCTTCCTGCTGGGCGAGCACGATTTCTGGGCCAAGAACCGCATGAACCTCTACGAGGAGATCGTGCACATCCCGTTCTTCGCCCACGATCCGCGCCGGCCAAGGGGCGGCACGAGGGTCGAGCGAGCTCACCCAGGCGATCGACGTGGCGCCGACCATCCTCGATCTCTTCGGCGTTCCGGTGCCGGGCGAGATGGAGGGCCACAATCTCCTGCCCGTGACGGGTGCGGTCCCGCAGCGCGAGGCTGCGATCTTCGGCTATTTCGGCGGCGCGGTGAACGTCACCGACGGCCGCTACACCTATCACCGCTTCCCGGCCGACCTGCAGGCGGCAGGAGGTCTACCAATACACGGTGATGCCGACGCACATCTATTCGCTGTTCACGCCGGAGGAGCTGTCGCGCGCCAGCCTCGCCGAGGCGTTCCCGTTCACCAAGGGCGCCAAGCTTCTGAAGGTGCCGGTGATCGACCGCTCGCCGATGTACAACAACTACGGCCCGGGCGCGCTGATCGAGAGCGACACGCGCCTCTACGACCTGCAGAAGGATCCCGGCCAGCAGCACCCGATCCGCGATCCGGCGCAGGAACATCGCCTGGTCGCGCTGATGGCCTCGCTGATGACCAAGAACGACGCGCCGCCCGAGGCGTTCCGGCGGCTGGAGATCAGCCTGCCGGCAAAGGCCGCATGAGCGCAGGCGTTCGCCGCACCACCATCGACGGCACGCAGGCCCTTCTCTTTTCGACGGGCGGCGGGCTCGACTTCGCGGTGCTGATCGACCGCTCGCTCGATATCGGCCCGCTTGTCGTGGCGCGGCGATGCCGTCGGTTGGGTCGGCCCGTCGGGCTTTCGCCACCCCGCTGGGCACGATCCCCGGGCCGACGGCGGGCGGGGCTTCAATCGCCTGTTCTCCGGCTTCCTGGTCACGGGCGGGCTGGAGCACATCCGCCAGCCCGCCGACGGCCGTCCCTTGCACGGCAGCCTGCCGTTCACGCCGGCCACGCTGATGGCGAGCGGCGTCGATGAAGAGCGCAGGCTTCTCTTCTGTGAAGGCGAGGTGCGCCAGCCGGGCTTTCCGCCTCAGGCGCCGCATCGAGGCGCCGATCGACGGCTGCAGCCTCGCTGTCGTCGACAATGTCGAGAACCTCTCGTCCGGGCCGCAGCGTCAGGCGAGCCTTTATCACTTCAATATCGGCTGTCCCGCGCTGGCCGCCGGCACGACGCTGCATCAGGGCAAGCGTCGCCGCCTCGGCCCTCTCAAGGTCCCTGACGCCGCCTTGGCCAGTGTCAGCTATCCGGTCGGTGACGGGGGAGCCGAATGTACCGTCGTGACGCCGAACGTGGCGATACGGTTCGCCTGGGACGGCGAGACACTGCCGCACCTGCAGCTCTGGGGCGATCTCTCGCCGGACAAGTGCGTGCTGAGCGTCGAGCCCTGCACCAGCGAGCGTCTCGAAGGCGGGCTGAGCGGCGATGAGCCCGTGCTTGGCGCCGGGGAGGTTCGCCAGTATGCGCTTCAGGTCTCGCTGTCCTCGAATTGACCGCCGCAAACGGAGTGTCCTCGCGGCGTATTTGCGCCAAGCTGCGTGGTGCCGAACAACTCGAAGCCCGGAGGCTTGACGATGCCTGCCCGGCGCCGCCCCAGGAGTGGGCGATGTTCGGCATGCCGTGCGCCATCAACCACATCGCCATCACCATGCCGAGCCGCGAGGCCAGGCTCGAGCATCTCGCCGGCGGTCCCCTCTGGACGAAGCGGAGGCGGCTCGGGCACAACTGGCCCATGGCTGACAACAAACCGAACGACTACGGCGCCCTTGCCAAGGCGTTTCATTGGCTGGGCGCGCTTTGCATCGTCCTGGCATGGCTGCTGGGCACGTTCATTGACGATCTGCCCAAGGCGGCGGAACCGAAGGTGATCTTCACCCACATGTCGCTTGGCCTCACCGTCCTGGCGCTGCTCGTGCTGCGGCTGGGCTGGCGCTTCGCACGTCCGGTGCCCTCCCTTGCCACGCGGCTCGGTCCCTGGGCGGAGTTTCTCGCCATCGCGATGCAGTGGCTGCTGTTGGCCCTGATGATTGCCGTGCCGGTCGCCGGCATCGTCCTGGAATTCGCCCGAGGCCAGCCGGTGCCGCTGTTCGGCCTGGCCGAGATTGCCTCGCCCTGGCCATCCGACAAGGCCTTTGCGAGTTCGGTCAAGGAAGTGCATGCGACGGTCGCCAACGCGCTTTTGATCCTTGCCACCCTGCACGCAGCGGCGGCGCTCCTTCATCACTTCCTGCTGAAGGACAGGGTACTGCTGAGGATGCTGCCAGGGCACCGATAGCGATCATGCGATTGGCGCCCGGCCTGCTCATGTTCGCCGTCTTGTCAGCGTTGATCTCGGCTTCGGCGCTGGCCCAGCAGCAAGTGCGGGTGAAGGTCGATGGCGATCCCAAGATCGACCTGCCCGCCCAGCTCTATCGCCCGGCGGCCACGCCGGCACCGGCCGTCGCGATCTTCCATGGCTGCGGCGGCGTCGGCGTCAACAACACGCGCATGGCGGAGCTGCTGAAGAGCTGGGGCTATGTCGGCGCTGGTGGTCGACAGTTTCACCTCGCGCGGTTTGAAGGACGTGTGCGGCCGCAACTGGCCGAGCCAGGCCGATGCCGAGAAGCGCGCGCTCG
Organism: uncultured Alphaproteobacteria bacterium; assembly: GCA_963755595.1. GTDB lineage: Bacteria > Pseudomonadota > Alphaproteobacteria > Reyranellales > Reyranellaceae > Reyranella. The sequence continues at coordinate 93,704 of CAVWKP010000010.1, forward strand.
ATATCGACGCGGCGCTGGCGTGGCTCAACGCCCAAGACTTACGTGAAGGGCCGCAACTGGCCTTCATCGGCTATTCCTACGGCGGCGGCGTCGGCCTGCTGCGGGCGCTTCGGCCCGACCGACATCCGCGTGCCGAGCGGCTGGCGGGCGGCGATCCTGGTCTATCCCGATTGCGGGCTGGGCGAAGCGATCGGGCCGCGCTGCGCCCGCGCCTGCCCACGATGCTTGCCATGGGCGCGCTCGACGACTGGACGCCGGTGAAGCCAGTGCCAGGCGCTGATCGATCGCGTGAAGGTGGACCGAGACTTGGTCGAAACGCACGTCTATCGCCGGTGCCCATCACAGCTTCGACGCGTTCGGCCTGCCGGTGCGCTATCTCGAGGGCGTCGGCAATCGCAGCAAGCCCGGCGGCTGCTGCGGCGCGCACTACGGCGCCAACGAGGAGGCTTTTAGGCAGTTCACGATCGACGTGAAGGCCTTCCTCGCCCGCACCCTGGCGCGCTGACCGCTGCGACTACGTGGTTCACGTGATTTTTGGCGCTGCGCGAGACCAGAATTGTTTGAAATCAAAGGCCTGACCCCAGGGGGTGGAGCGGAAAATGGAAAAATGGCCTAAAAGCTTTGTGCCATCGGCATCGGACGTTTTCCAAGGCGTGGAAAAAGTCGGAAAAAAGCGGAAATGCGCTCCTACCGCACCTTCGCCCGCGGGATGGGCCGCCCGATAGACCTCGGTGAGCGCGGGCGGCGTCGACGTCGGTGTAGCGCTGGGTGGTCGAGAGGCTGGCGTGGCCCAGCAGCTCCTGGATGGTGCGCAGGTCGCCGCCGGCGCCCAGCAGGTGCGTGGCGAAGGAATGGCGCAGCGCATGCGGCGTCACGCTTCGGCAGGCCCAGCGCGTGGCGGATGCTCGCGCACGCGCTTCTGCACGATCGCGGGATCGAGCGGCCCGCCGCGCGCGCCCAGGAAGAAGGCATCGCCCGGGCCGAGCGCCGCCATGAAGCGGGCAGGCGTCGCGATAGGCTTCATCGCCTCGATCGCCTGCGGCAGCAGCAGCACGAGGCGTTGCTTGTTGCCCTTGCCGGTGATGGCGAGCGTGTCGCGGCCGCTCGTCAGCAGGCCGTCGACGACGTGCCTTGGTGAGGCCGAGCGCCTCGCCGATGCGCAGGCCCGCGCCATAGAGCAGGAGCGAGCACGGCCTGGTCGCGCAGATCGATCCAGGCGTCGCGCTCGCGGTCCGGCCGGCGTGTCCAGCAGATCGGCCATGTCCTTCTCGGAGAGCGCCTTGGGCACCGAGCGCGGCAGCTTGGGCGTCTGGATGGCGGCGATGCTGGCGTTGTGGGCAAGCCCGCGCTTGTCGAGGAAGCGGAAGAAGGAGCGCACCGAGGAGAAGGCGCGCGCCGTCGAGGTGCGCGCCATGCCGCGCGTTCGCCTGCTCGGCCAGCCAGGCGCGGAACTCGGCGGGCTTCAGCTTCGGCCAGCGGTCAAGCGTCGGCGTGTCGCCGAGATAGGTCGTCATGAAGGCGAGGAAGCTCGCGACGTCGTGCTCGTAGGCCACCAGCGTGTGGCCGCTCAGCCGCCGTTCGCTCTTCAGCCAGTCGCGCCACGCCGCGCGCGCTTCCGTGAGCTTCGCTCACTGCGAGCCCCTTTACTCAGGGAGATCCAGCCAGGCGCGCATCGTGTTCTCCAGCACCTTGGCCAGGAAGAACAGCAGCTCGGTCGCCATGTCGGGGCCGAACGCCTCGGGCTCGCGCGCGCCGAAGCACATCACGCGCGTCCGGCGAGCCCGACGAAACCTTGAGGCGCATCAGCACGTCGGATTTCACGAAGCGCGCGACGTCGCCGAAGAAGGCATCCTCGCCCGCGATGCTGGAGCGCAGCCTCGCGTGCTTGTCCGGTCCGATCGCGGCATCGATGGCGCCCGGCGCCAGCACGTAGACGCCGCGCACCGGCGTGCGCCGGGGCGCATCGGCGTTGGCTTCGATGGCCAGCGTGATGAAGTCGACGTCGAGCAGCTCGGGCAGCTCGTGCGTCACGACATGGATCATCTTCTCGAAGGTCGTCGCCTGGATGATCGAAATCACCGCCGCCTGGATGCGGTTCTGCACGATCTGGTTCTGCTTGGAGTTGGCGATGATCTCAGTGCGCTCGGTCTTGAGCTTGTCGATCTCCGAGCGGAAGCGCTTCAGGATCGCCTGCTGCATGTCGATCACGCCCGGACCCTGCGGGCGCGGCACGAGGCCGAGCTCGGTCGCCAGTTCGGCATGCTCGGCGAAGAAGTTCGGATGTGCCTTCAGGTACGCAACGACATCGTCGGCCGTGATCACCTTGACCTGCCGGCCCGAGCCGTCGGGCGCGGTGACGGTGCCGTCGCCACTCATGGGATTGCTCTCATAGGATCGACTGGCCGGTCTTGGCCCAGTCGTCGAGGAAGGCCTTGAGGCCGTTGTCGGTCAGCACGTGCTTGAAGAGCTGGCGCAGCACGTTGGGCGGCACGGTCGCGACATGGGCGCCCATCTTGGCGGCCTGGATGACGTGCTGCGTGTGGCGCACCGAGGCCACCAGCACCTCGGTCTTGAAATGCGGGTACTGGCGATAGATCGTCATGATCTCTTGGATCAGGGCCATGCCGTCATGGCCTTGATCGTCGATGCGGCCGACGAAGGGCGAGATGAAGCGAGGCGCCGGCCTTGGCGGCGAGCAGCGCCTGGCCCGCCGAGAAGCAGAGGGTGACATTCACCATGGTGCCTTCGTCGCGCAGCACCTTGCAGGTCTTGAGGCCATCGGGCGTCAGCGGCACCTTGACGGCGACGTTCTTGGCGAGCTTCGCGAGCTTCCGCCCTTCCTCGAGCATGGTCTTGTGGTCGGTCGCGACGGTCTCGGCGCTGACCGGACCGGGAACGATGGCGCAGATTTCCTTGATCGTATCGAGCATCGGCCGGCCCGACTTCAGGATCAGGGAAGGGTTGGTGGTGACGCCGTCGAGCAGCCCGGAGGCCGCGAGATCCTTGATTTCGGCGACGTCGGCGGTATCCACGAAGAACTTCATATAAAATACCCCAATGGCCAGTGGTTCGGACGCGCGCGGTACCACAATTTCTAGCAGATGGGACCGCGCCCGTGGGGCCTGAATTGGTGGAAAACGCCGATGGCCAAGGTAGGCCGAAAGACGGTGCGCGTCTTGCTGCCGTTGCCGCTCGAGCGATGCCTACGACTATAGCGTGCCGGAGGGGCTGGAGGTTGCGGCCGGCGCACTTCGTCATCGTGCCGCTGGGCAAGCGCGAGACCATCGGCGTGGTGTGGGGCGAGGGCATCGGGCGAAGTGGCGGAGGCCAAGCTGCGCGACGTGATCGAGGTCTTGCCGGCGCTGCCGATGGCCGATGCCTTGCGCCGCTTCGTCGACTGGGTGTCGGCCTATACGCTGGCGCCGCCGGGCGCCGTGCTGCGCATGGCGATGGGCTCGCCGTCGGCCCTCGAGGCGCCCAGGACCGAGCTCGTCTATCGCCCGGTGCCGGCCGCGGGCGACGACACCCTCAAATTGACGGCGGCGCGGCGGAGAGTGCTCGGCGGCTTTGAAGGACGGCCCGGCGATGCCCGCTCGCCGAACTCGCGCATATTGCCGGCGTCGGTACTTCGGTCGTCAAGACGATGGCCTCGGTCGGCCTGCTCGAAGCGGTCGAGCGCACGGTGCGCCGCGCCTTCCCGCGGCCCGACGGCATCGCACGACGGCCCGGTGCTGTCGCAGGCGCAGAAGAGGCCGCGGCGACGCGCTGGTCGCCAAGGTCGAGGCGCAGGTATTTTCCGCGACGTTGCTCGATGGCGTTCCCGGCGCCGGCAAGACCGAGGTCTATTTCGAGGCGATCGCCGCGGCGTTGGCGGCGGGCCGGCAGGTGCTGGTGCTGCTGCCCGAGATCGCGCTCACGTCGCAATGGCTGAAGCGCTTCGAGGACCGCTTCGGCTGCACGCCGGCGCCCTGGCATTCCGGCCTCACCAGCCTCGAACGGCGCGAGACCTGGCGGGCGATCGCCGACGGCAGGGTCGGCGTCGTGGTCGGCGCGCGCTCGGCGCTGTTCCTGCCGTTCGAGCGGCTCGGCCTGATCGTGGTCGACGAGGAGCACGACGGCTCCTTCAAGCAGGACGATGGCGTTGCCTACAATGCGCGCGACATGGCCGTCGTGCGGGCGCGGCTGGTCGGCGCGCCGATCGTGCTCGCCTCGGCGACGCCGTCCCTGGAGAGCGTGACCAATGTCACTGCCGGCCGCTACGGCGCGCTGCATCTGCCGCGACGGCATGGCGGCCAGACGCTCGCCAGACTTCAGGCCGTCGACCTGAAGACGCGAGGCGCCGCCGCGCGGCCACTGGCTGTCGCCGCCCGTGGTCGAGGCGATGAAGCAGACCTTTGCCGCGGGCGAGCAGACGCTGCTGTTCCTCAATCGCCGCGGCTATGCGCCGATCACGCTGTGCCGCGCCTGCGGCCACGGCATCGAATGCCCGCAATGCTCGGCCTGGCTGGTCGAGCATCGCTTCCGCCGGATCTTGGTCTGCCATCACTGCGGTTACTCCGAGCCGCCGGCGCATGGCCTGCAAGTACTGCGGCGCGGAAGGTCAGTTCGTGGCCTGCGGTCCGGGCGTCGAGCGGCTGGCGGAGGAGGCGCATGGAGCTGTTCCCCGAGGCGCGCATCGAGCTCTTCACCTCGGACACCCTGATGAGCCGCAGCGAGGCCGCCGCCGCGGTCGAGCGCATGATCGAGGGCAAGATCGACATCCTGATCGGCACGCAGATGGCGGCGAAGGGCCATCACTTCCCGAGCCTCACGCTGGTGGCCGTGGTCGATGCCGATCTCGGCCTGAACGGCGGCGACCTGCGTGCCGCCGAGCGCACGTTCCAGATGCTCTACCAGGTGGCGGGCCGCGCCGGCCGCGAGGATCGGCCGGGCCGCGCGCTGATCCAGACCTATCAGCCCGAGCATGCGGTGATGCAGGCGCTGGTCGTCCGGCGATCGCGACCGCTTCGTCGTCGGCCGAACTGGCCGATCGCGAACTGGCCGGCATGCCGCCCTACGGGCGGCTCGCCTCGCTGATCGTCTCCGGCCCGGATCCCGCGGCGGTCGACAATGTCTGTGCAGCGATCGCGCGCCACGCGCCGCATCAGGAAGGCGTCACCGTGCTCGGTCCCTCGGTCGCGCCGATGGCGTTGCTGCGCGGCCGTCACCGCCGGCGGTTCCTGCTCAAGACCACGCGCGATATTGCGGTGCAGCCGTTGCTGCAGGCTGGCTGGCGCAGATCGGTTTGCCCAATTCAGTGCGCCTGCAGGTCGACGTCGATCCGTATTCTTTCCTGTGACAGGGTGCAGCGGAAAAACAGAGGTAATACGGGCTTTTAGCGTCCTTGCGCGGTGGAAAACAGCATGGTAGCAACGCGCGCTTTTCGGCGGCCTGGGGCTGATTTCGTTCATGCCGGAAAAGTCTCGGGGATTCAACGGCTTGCCTGCTGGCATCGCAGGCACGGGAGAGGCTTTCGACGTGTCAATTTCCGCCACTTCAAGCGTTGCCGGACGCTATGCCAACGCCCTTTTCGAGCTGGCGGACAGTGCCAAGTCGCTCGACCAGGTCGCCCAGGATCTCACCACTTTCCGCCAGCTCGCTTGCCGAGAGCGCCGACCTTCGCGCCTGATCGCCAGCCCGGTGATCAGCCGCGACCTGCAGGGCAAGGCGCTGCTCGCCGTTCTCGATGCCGCGGGCATCAAGGGGCTGACGCGCTAGTTCATCGGCACGGTTGCCGCATAACGGCCGCGCGCGCGAGCTGCCGGCGATGGCCACCGACTTCCTCGCCGAGCTGGCGCGCCGCCGCGGCGAGACCACCGCAGTGGTCACCTCCGCCGTGCCGCTGACGCCCGCCCAATCCCAGCAGCTCACCGACACGCTGCGCCGCATGCTGGGCGACGCCAAGGTTTCCATCGACGCGCACGTCGATCCCGACATTCTCGGCGGCATGCTCGTGAAGGTGGGTTCGCGCCTGTTCGATTCGTCCATCCGCAGCAAGCTGCTCGCCTGCAGCTTGCCATGAAGGGAGTTGCCTAAATGGATATCCGTGCCGCCGAAATCTCGGCCATTCTCAAGCAGCAGATCGCCAACTTCGGCACCGAAGCCGAAGTCGCCGAAGTCGGCCAGGTGCTGTCGGTCGGCGACGGCATCGCGCGCGTCTATGGCCTCGACAGCGTCAAGGCCGGCGAGATGGTCGAGTTCCCCGGCGGCATCAAGGGCATGGCGCTGAACCTCGAACGCGACAATGTCGGCGTCGTGATCTTCGGCGAGGACCGCACCATCCGCGAAGGCGACACGGTCAAGCGCACCGGCACCATCGTCGACGTGCCGGTCGGCAAGGGTCTGCTCGGCCGCGTGGTCGACGGTCTCGGCAATCCGATCGACGGCAAGGGTCCGATCGCCTCGACCGAGCGCCGCCTGGTCGAGGTCAAGGCGCCCGGCATCATTCCGCGCAAGTCGGTGACCGAGCCGATGCAGACCGGGCTGAAGGCGCTCGATTCACTGGTGCCGGTCGGACGCGGCCAACGCGAACTGATCATCGGCGATCGCCAGACCGGCAAGACCGCCGTCGCGATCGACACCTTCCTCAACCAGAAGACCATCAACAAGGGCAGCGACGAGAGCCGCAAGCTCTACTGCGTCTATGTCGCCATCGGCCAGAAGCGCTCGACCGTCGCGCAGATCGTCAAGACGCTCGAGGACAACGGCGCGATGGAATACTCCATCGTCGTCGCCGCGACCGCCTCGGACCCCGCGCCGATGCAGTTCCTGGCGCCCTATACCGGCTGCGCCATGGGCGAGTACTTCCGCGACAACGGCATGCACGCCGTGATCGTCTATGACGATCTCTCCAAGCAGGCCGTCTCCTACCGCCAGATGTCGCTGCTGCTGCGCCGCCCGCCGGGCCGCGAAGCCTATCCCGGCGACGTCTTCTATCTCCATTCGCGCCTGCTCGAGCGCGCCGCCAAGCTGAACGAGAAGAACGGCTCGGGCTCGCTGACGGCGCTTCCGGTCATCGAGACGCAGGCCGGCGACGTCTCGGCCTACATCCCGACCAACGTGATCTCGATCACCGACGGCCAGATCTACCTCGAGGCCGAGCTTTTCTACGCAGGCATCAAGCCCGCGATCAACGTCGGCCTGTCGGTGAGCCGCGTCGGCTCGGCGGCGCAGATCAAGGCGATGAAGCAGGTCGCGGGCACCATGAAGCTCGAGCTCGCGCAATACCGCGAGATGGCGGCGTTCGCCCAGTTCGCCTCGGACCTCGACGCCTCGACCCAGCGCCTGCTGGCGCGCGGCCAGCGGCTCACCGAGCTCCTGAAGCAGGGCCAGTACCAGCCGATGCCGGTCGAGGAGCAGGTTGCCTCGATCTACTCCGGCACCCGCGGCTTCCTCGACGGCCTCCCGGTCAACCGCATCGGCGAGTACGAGCGCCATCTGCTCGACGCGCTGCGCGCCGAGGGCTCGATCCTGGCCGCGATCCGCGACAAGCGCGAGATCGTCAAGGAGACCGACGACAAGCTGAAGGTGTTTCTGGCCGACTTCACCAAGAAGTTCGCGTAAGGCCGCGATGCCCAGCCTCAAGACCTTTCGGCTGAGGATTCGAAGCGTCCAGTCGACGCAGAAGATCACCAAGGCCATGAAGATGGTGGCGGCGGCCAAGCTGCGCCGCGCCCAGGAGCAGGCCATGGCGGCCAGGCCCTACGCCGAGGCCATGGACAAGGTCATGGCGACGCTTGGCGACGAGCTTCAAGGGCGGCGCCGGACCCAAGCTGCTGGCCGGCACCGGCTCCGACAACGTCCATCTGCTGATCGTCGCCACCGCCGACCGCGGCCTGTGCGGCGCCTTCAACAGCTCGATCGTGCGCGAGGCGCGCCGCACCATCCGCGCCCTGCAGGCCGAGGGCAAGACGGTCAAGGTGCTGGCGGTCGGCCGTAAGGCGCGCGACCAGCTGCGCCGCGACTATGCCAGCCTGATCGTCGAGACGATCACGGAGCTTGGCCGCCCGCGGCTCTCCTTCGCCGACGCCCAGAAGGTCTCAGCGCGCGTGATGGAGCTGTTCGATGCCGGCGAATTCGACGTCGCCACGGTGATCTTCAATCGCTTCAAGTCGGCGATGACCCAGACCGTCACCGTGCAGCAGCTCATTCCGCCGCCGGCGCCGGACGCGGATGCCGCTCCCGCCACGGCGGGCGGCGCGGTCTACGAATTCGAGCCCGACGAGGCCGAGATCCTGGCCGACCTGCTGCCGCGCAACCTCACCGTCCAGATCTTCCGCGCTCTTCTCGAGAACGCGGCGAGCTTCTTCGGCTCGCAGATGACGGCGATGGACAGCGCCACGCGCAACGCCGGCGACATGATCAAGAAACTGACGCTGCGGATGAACCGCTCGCGGCAGGCTTCCATCACCAAGGAACTGATCGAGATCATCTCGGGCGCCGAGGCCGTCTAGGCCGCGCGCTGACCGCAATTGAACGAAAGGGATACCGTCATGGCTACCAACAACATCGGCACAATCACCCAGATCACGGGCGCGGTCGTCGACGTGCACTTCGAGGCCGACCTGCCGAACATCCTGAACGCGCTGCATGTCAACGCCGACGGCCGCAAGCTGGTGCTGGAAGTCGCCCAGCACCTGGGTGAGTCCGAAGTCCGCACCGTCGCCATGGACACCACCGATGGCCTGGTGCGCGGCGAGAAGGCGGTCGATACCGGCGGTCCGATCGCCATGCCGGTGGGTCCCGAGACGCTCGGCCGCATCCTGAACGTCATCGGCGAACCGGTCGACGAGCGCGGGGCGGTCGGCCACAAGCAGACACTGCCGATCCATCGTGCGGCGCCGGCGTTCGTCGAGCAGTCCACGGAACAGCAGATCCTGCTCACCGGCATCAAGGTCATCGACCTGCTGGCGCCCTACGCCAAGGGTGGCAAGATCGGCCTGTTCGGCGGCGCCGGCGTCGGCAAGACCGTCTGCATCATGGAATTGATCAACAACATCGCCAAGGCGCATGGCGGCGTGTCGGTGTTCGCCGGCGTCGGCGAGCGCACCCGCGAGGGCAACGACCTCTATCATGAGATGATCGAATCGGGCGTCATCAAGCTCGACGGCCCGGGTTCCAAGGTGGCGCTGGTCTACGGCCAGATGAACGAGCCGCCTGGTGCCCGCGCCCGCGTCGGCCTGTCGGGCCTCACCGTGGCTGAGTATTTCCGCGACGCCGAGGGCCAGGACGTGCTGTTCTTCGTCGACAACATCTTCCGCTTCACCCAGGCCGGCTCGGAAGTGTCGGCGCTGCTGGGCCGCATCCCCTCGGCGGTGGGCTATCAGCCGACGCTCAGCACCGACATGGGCGCGCTGCAGGAGCGCATCACCTCGACCAAGAAGGGCTCGATCACCTCGGTGCAGGCGATCTATGTGCCGGCCGACGACTTGACCGACCCGGCCCCTGCCACATCGTTCGCCCATCTGGACGCGATGACTGTGCTCAGTCGTCCGATCGCAGAAATGGCGATCTTTCCGGCGGTCGATCCGCTCAATTCGAACTCGCGCATGCTCGATCCGCGAATCGTCGGCGAGGAGCACTATCAGACGGCGCTGTCCGTCCAGCGCGTGCTGCAGCAGTACAAGTCGCTGCAGGACATCATCGCCATCCTGGGCATGGACGAACTCTCGGAAGACGACAAGCTGGTGGTGTCGCGCGCCCGCAAGATCCAGAAGTTCCTCAGCCAGCCGTTCCACGTCGCCGAGGTCTTCACCGGCACACCGGGCGTGTTCGTGAAGCTCGAGGATACGATCAAGGCCTTCAAGGGCATCGTCGCCGGCGAGTACGACGAGCTGCCGGAGCCCGCCTTCTACATGGTCGGCACCATCGACGAGGCGATCGCCAAGGCCAAGAAGATGGCGTCCGAGGCCTAACCGATGGCCAAGCTCTCCTTCCGCCTGGTCATGCCCGAGCGCGAGCTCCTGAACACCGAGGCCGACATGGTCGTGGTGCCGGGCGTGGAGGGCGACTTCGGCGTCCTGCACGGCCACGCGCCCCTGATCTCGATCGTCCGGCCGGGCGTGCTCGAGGTCTTCCAGGGCAGCAAGGTCGAGCAGCGCTTCATGGTGGCCGGCGGCTTTGCCGAGGTAACGCCGGAGCGTTGCACTGTGCTGGCCGACGAGGCCGTGCCGTTCGAGCAGGTGACGGCCGAGCAGCTCGCCGAGCGCCAGCGGGCAGCCGAACGCGACCTGCTCGATGCCGCCACGGACGCGGAAAAGGCGGCGGCCCAGAAGGAATTGGCCGTCGCCAAGGACCTGCAGCGGGCCCAGGCCTTCTACGCCGGTCGTTAGCGCCCGGAAGGGCGAGTTCACTCGACACGCGAAAGAATCTGTCGCGTTTGCCCCCAGGGAGCCCATTGCATCGAGCAACCGGGCCAGCTTTATTACGTTTAGGCGACGGTTGCGAAGGACAGTTCGAGCGATGGGGCACTGGACTCTCGAGACCATCAACTGGGATCGCTTCGACCCGTCGAAGGTCGATCCCGAGATCGTTCGCAACATCAAGGCTGCGGCCATGGTCGAGCGCAACGGAGACGACTACGGAGTCTATCTCCGTCGCGTCTTCGCCGACGATCCGGATTTCATCGAGAAAGTGAACGAATGGGTCTCCGAGGAGAACCAGCACGGCATGGCGCTGGGCCGCTGGGCGCAGCTCGCCGATCCAGGCTGGGACTTCGAGGCTGCCTTTGCGCGCTTCAAGGCGGGCTATCATCTGCCGCACTACACGACCACGACCAAGTCGGTGCGCGGCAGCCAGGCCGGCGAGATGATGGCGCGCTGCATCGTCGAAACCGGCACCAGCTCCTATTACAGCGCGCTCAAGGACGCGACCGCCGAGCCGGTGCTGAAGCAGATCTGCACCAAGATCGCAGCCGACGAACTGCGCCATTACAAGCTGTTCTACGACCAGATGCATCGCAGCCTGAAGCGCGATGGCCTTAACCGCCTGCAGCGGCTGTGGATCGGCTGGGGGCGCATCGCCGAGAGCGAGGACGACGAGCTGGCCTACGCCTATTTCGCGTCGAACGAGCCGGCCGACGCCGTCTATGACCGCAAGCGCTACACCGAGGCCTATGCCCGGCGCGCCTACCCGCTCTATGGCCCGAGCCACGTGCAGCGCGCTATGGCCATGATCCTGAAGGCGGTCGGCCTGAAGCCGCAGGGCTGGCTCAACCAGGTGATGACACGCGCCGGCCTCTGGTTCCTGCGCAGCCGTACCAGCAAGCTGGGCGCGAGCGGCGCCTAGCGGACCAGGTCGGCGAACTCTTTCAGCACCGCCTCGTAGACCGCCCGCTTGAAGGGCACGATCAGGTCGAGCACTTCACGCGCCGTCGCCCAGCGCCAGGCGTCGAACTCCTCCTCATGGGCGGCGATGTCGATGTCCTTGTCCGTGCCGGTGAAGGCGAGGGCAAACCACTTCTGCGTCTGGCCCCGCCAGCGGCCTTTCCAGGAAACCGGCGCGAGGTCGGGCGGCACGTCATAGGTGATCCAGTCGCAGCTCTCGCGCAGGAGCAGCGCCTTGGTCGTGCCGACCTCCTCGCCAAGCTCGCGGCACGCCGCCTCGATCGGCGTCTCGCCCTTGTCGATGCCGCCCTGGGGCATCTGCCAGGCCATGCCTTCGGCCATGCGCGGCCGATGGCCGACGAAGATGCGCCGGTCGGCGGCGATCAGCATCAGCCCGACATTGGGCCGATAGTGCTTGGGGGTTGCGGGCGCCACGCGAGCGTCAGGGGCGAAGCTGGGCCGGCTGGGCGCGCATGCGCGCCATGCAGGTGTCCCGGCATTCGAAATGGCCGATGATCGGCACCAGGGCCACGGCGCTCTGGTCGGCCACGCGCTTTCGCCAGGCCACGACGGCATCGATCGACTGCGGATCGGGCTGCAGCACGCCGAAATCGTGACGCGGCCGGTCGGGCCGGCCCTCGCTGGTCCACTCCAGCATTCGATTGAGGTTGGCGCCGATGCCCTGACTGGCGAGCTTGTAGTCGAGCACGGTCGAGCTGCGCGCATAGCCGACGCCGAGCTCGACGGTGAGCTGGTACATGGCCGAGTCACCCGGCGACGGCGTGATCTCGACCAGCGCCAGGCCGCGGTCGGCGATCTCCTTCACGAGCGGCCGCGCGATCGCGTCCTGCTGCGAAACCGGCCCCGGCGAGGGCATGACGAAACCGACATAGCCCTCGGCGCGCGCCATCGCCGCGCGCAGGCGGCGGACATTCTCGGCCGCCTCGGCCGAAGCCTCGATCGGACGGATGCCGCGCTCGACCGTCCCGGCGGGATCATCGATCGGCAGCATCAGGTAGCTCTCATGGCCATGCTCGCGTGCTCGGCCCATCCAGCGACTGAGATCGGGCGTGCCGGGCAGGAAGGCGAAGACTCACTTCGCCGGGCAGGTCGTCGATCGCGCGCTGCATCAACGCCTCGTCGGCGCCGACATTGATCATCAGCAGCCCAATGCGCGCCGCCGGGCCTTCCGGCGCATAGCGCCTCGAGTAGGCGATCCACGGCATCCAGCCGCTCGGCGAGATCTTGGGCAGGCGCAACCCATCGGAAGTGGTCTCGACCATCGCCTCGCGCTCGGCGGCGGACAGGCTGCGGAAGTCGGTCGGCCGCGGCGGCAGCTTCAGCGAGGTGATGCGCGGCGGCGCTGGAGCGGACGCCGCCTCAGCCGGCGGCGCGACGCGTGGCGGCTCGCGCACCAGGCCGAAGACGATGGCGGCCGAAACGGCCGTCAGCCCCAGCACCACGCCCCAGGCCGCGACGAAGCCGCGGGCGGGGCGCCAGTGCACGCGGTTTCTCCAGAGCCTCACGGCCAGGGCGACCCACCGCGGGCCGCGCTCAGTTGGCGCGGCTGGTGTAGAGCGAGATGCCGCGAATCAGGTCGACGGCACGCAGCAGCTGGTAGTCGGCCACCGAATCCTTGGGCGGTTCGTCAGGATCGCCCGACGGCTGCGTGCCGGGCTGCGTGGCGGCGGCGGGCTTGTCTTCCTTCTTGTCCGCCGGCTTGGTCTCCGACGACTTGTCGGCCGGCTTGTCGGCCGCCTTGTCGGCGGGCTTGTCGTTGGGGTTGGTGATCGAGCGGCGCAGGTTCTCCTCGCGGAAGCCCATGCGCTGCTGGATGGTCTCCACCTTGGCCTGCTCGACCTCGATGTCGGGCTTGATGCCTTCCTTCTGGATCGAGCGGCCCGACGGCGTGAAGTAGAGCGCCGTGGTAAGCCGGATGGCGCCGCCGCCGGTCACCTGCATGATGGTCTGCACCGAGCCTTTGCCGAAGGAGCGGGTGCCCAGGATGATGGCACGGCGGTGATCCTGCAGGGCGCCGGCAACGATCTCGGAGGCCGACGCCGAGCCGCCATTCATCAGCACCACGATCGGCAGGCCGTTGGCGACGTCGCCCGGCTTGGCGTTCCAGCGCTGCACGTCCTCAGCCTTGCGCGCCTTGACCGAGACGATCTCGCCCTTGTCGAGGAAGGCATCGACCATGGAAATCGCCTGGTCGAGCAGGCCGCCCGGATTGTTGCGCAGGTCGAGCACGTAGCCCTTGAGCTTGGGCCCGGCCTCTTTCTTGATCTTCTCGACCGCGTCGAGCACGCCCGACGTCGCCTGCTCGGTGAACGAGGTGACGCGGATATAGCCGACGTCGCCCTCCAGCCGGAAGCGCACCGCCTTCACCTTGATGGTCTCGCGCGTCAGCGTGACGTCGATCGGGTCCTTCACGTTGTTGCGGCGTAGCGTCAGCTTGATCGGCGAGCCGACCTTGCCGCGCATCTTCTCGACCGCCTCCTGCAAGGTCAGGCCCTGCACCGGCTCGCCGTCGAGCGCGAAGATCAGGTCGCCGGACTGGATGCCGGCCTTGGAGGCCGGCGTATCGTCGATCGGCGACACCACCTTGATGACGCCGTTCTCCATCGTGACTTCGATGCCGAGGCCGCCGAACTCGCCGCGGGTCTGGACCTGCATGTCCTTGTAGACCTTGGGGTTCATGTAGCTGGAATGCGGGTCCAGCGCGGCCAGCATGCCGTTGATGGCATTCTCCATCAGCGTCTTCTCGTCGACCGGCTCGACATAATCGCGACGGATGCGCTCCAGCACATCGCCGAACAAGTTGAGCTGCTGATAGAGCTCGCTCTTGTCGCCGCCTGGGGCCTTGGCGTCGGGTTTGTCCTGCGCGAGCACGGGAGCGAGGGCGAGGCCGGCGCTGAAAGCCAGGATCGCGGCAGTGGAGGCGAGGCCGAGACGGGTCATTTGGGGGTGCCTTTTGCAGAGCGTCGCCGGTCGACCTCGACCGGCGGGACGGGTTTTCTTGTTTCGGGGCGAGAATACTAGTCGGTCTTTGGCAGGATCAAGGCGAGCCGGCTCACAGGAGATCACAAATCATGCCGAGGCGGCCATGGCATGGCCCGGTACGGCCAAAACGACCGGCCGCGAGACCTCGGAAAGCAACGAATGACCGGTCATTTCCCCGGGCTGCGGCACCTGCATCAGGGCCAGCATCGTGGGCGCCACGTCGGCGAGCTTGCCGTCGCTCAGCGAACGGACGTTGGCCGGCGCGTTGTACAGCAGGGCAGGCACGCGATTTAGCGTGTGTTGCGTGTGCTTTTGATGCGTCTGCTCGTCATACATCTGCTCGGCATTGCCGTGATCGGCGGTGACGAATAGCACGCCGCCCGCTTTCTTCACCGCCTCCATCAGGCGGCCGAGGCAGGCATCGATCGCCTCCACCGCCTTGATGGCCGCCGAGATCTCGCCGGTATGGCCGACCATGTCGGAGTTGGCGTAGTTGACGACGATGAGGTCGAACTTGCCCGAGCCGATTGCCTCGACCAGCTTGTCGGTCACTTCCGGCGCGCTCATCTCGGGCTTCAGATCGTAGGTCTGCACCTTGGGCGAGGGCACCAGGATGCGCTCTTCGCCCTCGAACTGCCGCTCCTCGCCGCCATTGAAGAAAAAAGTCACGTGCGCGTACTTCTCCGTCTCGGCGATGCGCAGCTGCTTCAGCCCGGCGCGCGCCACTGTCTCGCCCAGCCCCATCTTGATGATCGTGGGCGGGAACAGCGTCTTCAGGAACTCGTTCAGGGCGGCCGAATACTCGACCATTCCGACAGCCGCGACGAACTTCACCAGCCGGCCGCGCTTGAAGCCATCGAACATGGGGTCGAGCAATGCCGTCAGGATCTGCCGCGCCCGGTCGGAGCGGAAATTGAACATCAGCAGACCGTCGCCGTCCTTCATGCCCGTGTAGCCGTCGATCACGGTGGGCAGCACGAACTCATCGTCGAGCTTGGCGGCGTAACCGTTGTCGACGGCTTCCTTGGGCGTCTTGGCGGTCTCGCCTTTGCCGTCGACTAGCGCGTCATAGGCCTTGGCGATGCGCTCCCAGCGCTTGTCGCGATCCATGGCGTAATAGCGGCCGCCGACCGTGGCGAACTTGATCGGCAGCCCGGCTTTCAGGCCCTTCTGGATGTGCTTGAGGCATTCCTGCGCGCTGCGGGGCGGCATGTCGCGGCCGTCCAGTAAGGCATGGATCCAGACCCGAACGCCCGCGCCGGCGATCATGTTGGCAAGCGCCAGCAGATGGTCCTGGTGCGAATGCACGCCACCCGGCGAGGCGAGTCCTATCAGGTGGCAGGCGCCGCCGTTCTTCTTCAGGGTCGCGATCAGCTCGGTGAGGGTCGCGTTCTTGGCGAGCGAGCCATCCTCGATTGCCTTGTCAATGCGCGGCAGGTCAGGCACGGCGACGCGGCCGGCGCCGAGATTCATATGGCCGACCTCGGAGTTGCCCATCTGGCCCTTGGGCAGGCCGACGAAGGTCTCCGAGGCATCGATCAGGCCCTGCGGGCAGGTCGCGATCAGCCGGTCGTAGTTGGGCGTGCGGGCATCGAGGATGGCGTTGTCCTTGGGGTTGGGGCGGTGGCCCCAGCCATCGAGGATGCAGAGAACGGCCGGACGCGGACGGGCCGCCATCACGAGGCCTTGCGGGACAACGGGCGGGCGCGTTCGACCGAGTTGAACTTGTTGGGGCAGTGCAGGTCGCGCGGGTCGGTGTTGGGGTCCTGGTCAGGGATCTCGATGGCGCAGAAGACGAACTCGCCGCGCGGCTCGCCGTCGATCGAAATGTCGTAGGTGTAGGTGCCCGGCGGATCGCCCGGGATGATGCACCACGAGCGCTGGAGGACGCCGTCCTGAACGACCTCGCGCATGCGCGTGGTGGCGCGGGTCTTGTCGGGGCTGACCTCGGTCTCGGGTCCGGCGATCACCTGCTCGGCGGGCTGCGATGTGGTCAGCACCTCAGTCAGTGTCACCGTGCGGTTGGGGCCGCCGAGATACATGCGCCAGCCGAAGCAGGCGCGATTGAACAAGAGCGGAATGGCGTTGGTCTCGTAGTGGCGCTGGCGGCCGTCCTCGCCGGTGATCGATACGTAGGGAATGCTGCGCACCGGCTTGGCCGCGGGCTTGTCGGCTGTCGGCGTCTGCTGGGCCAAGACCGCGGTCGAGACCGCCGCCAGGGCGAATGCGGCGAAGGCGGCTGCGAGCCGCGGGAGGGGGGAGCGCATGCCCCCAATGTAGCCCCGGTTTTTCGTCAGAACAGAGGCAAAATCGACGCTATTTGCCCTGCACCCCTAATTCACGCGCGATGGTAGGGGTGTCCGGCCAGGAGCTGCTGGGCACGGTAGATCTGCTCGGCCAGCATCGCCCGGGCGAGAAGATGCGGCCAGGTCATGGCGCCGAACGAGACCACTAGCGACGCCTCCTTCAGCAGAGACTCGCCGTGGCCGTCGGCGCCGCCGATCAGAAAGGCCACGTCCGACACGGATTCGTCACGCCAGCGTCGCAGGCGAGCGGCGAAGGCTTCGCTGTCCAGCACCTTGCCGCGTCGATCGAGCGCCACGAGCATTGCCTTGTCCGGAACGGCTGCCAGCAGCAGTTCGCCTTCGCGCTTGATCATTTCCGCGGCCGGGAGCTTCCGCTTTTCCTCCAGCTCGCGGAGCGTGAGCGGCCAGCGGATGCGGCCGGCATAGTGCTCGTAGAGATCGCGCTCGGGCCCGCGGCCGGCTCGGCCGATGGCGGCGATCGTGAGCTTCACGTCCTCTTGCGCCGCGTCGCTTTGGGCTTGGCCGCGACTTCGTTCTCCAGCGCCCACATCTTCTCGAGCGCATAGAAGGCGCGCGGCTCGGGGCGGAAGACATGGACCACCACGTCGCCGGCGTCGACCAGCACCCAGTCGCCGGCTTGCTTGCCTTCGACCGGAATGTAGCCCTGCCCCGCTTGCTTCAGCCGCTCAGCGAGATTATCGGCGATGGCCACGACTTGCCGATTCGAGCGGCCGGAGGCGATTACCATGTAGTCGGCGAAACTCGACTTGCCTTTGAGGTCGATCACCACGATGTCCTCGGCCTTATCGTCCTCGAGGGAACGGCGCACCAGGGCGAGCTGGGCGTCGGTGGATTTGCTTCGGTCCGGAAGCGTGCGGGTCTGGTCGGAGATGGTCTTTCCTTTCGCTTTGGCCGTGCCTGGCCTGGTTCTGCGCGGCCGCACGGCGCGGATCGCCGTGGCGGAATGGCTGTCGAGTCGGCTCGGAATAAAGCACCAGGCCGGCGGTGGACAAGAGGCGAGCATGCGCGCCTTGCCTGCCGCAATCCGGTAACGCGCGAAGGCGCGGGGGGCTGCCGACTGCAGGGCGGAGTAGCTCCAGCCCGGTCGTGCGAAGGCGGCGATGGGGATCTCGGCGAACAGCTCGCGCCAGCCCTGCCAATCGACGAGCTGGGGCAGGATGTCGGCGCCCATCAGCCAGACGAAATCGGCGTGCGGGTATACCTGGTTCAGCGCCCGCACCGTATCGAGGGTATAGCGCGTGCCGAGCAGCAGCTCGGGCGCCTCGACCCTGATGCGCGGATGATGGGCAATCTGCCTGGCGCGGGCGAGCCGGCTCGCCAGCGGCTCCATGCCGTCATCGCTCTTCAGCGGGTTCTGCGGCGAGACGAGCCACCACACCTCGTCGAGGCCGAGCCGCTGCAGCGCTTCGAGGCTGACATGGCGGTGGCCTTCGTGCGCCGGGTTGAACGAGCCGCCGAGCAGGCCGATGCGGCGGCGCGTGTCGCGCGGCACGCCCGGCATTGGATGATGAGGCGGAAATCACGGTCGGAGCGTACCCTTGCCGCGCACGATGTTCTTGTAGGTGGTGAGTTCGACCAGGCCGACCGGCCCGCGCGCGTGCATGCGGTTGGTCGAGATGCCGATCTCCGCGCCCAGGCCGAACTCGCCCCGTCGGCGAACTGCGTGGTGGCATTGTGCATCACGATGGCGCTGTCGACTTCCTTCAGGAACCGCTCGGCCGTCGACGTCGTTGCCGGTGACGATCGATTCGGTGTGCTGGCTGCCGAAGCGGCGCGATATGGACGATCGCGCCCTCCACGCCGTCGACGGTGGCGACGCAGATGATCGGCTCCAGATATTCGGTGCGCCAGTCCTTCTCGGTGGCGGGCAGCGCCCTGCGGGTCGCGCTTCTGCACCTCGCCGTCGCCGCGCACTTCGCAGCCGAGCTCGTGCAGCTTTGCCAGCGACGGCATCAGATGCGTGTCGAGCGCGGCCGTGTCGATCAGCAGGGTCTCGGCGGCGCCGCACACGCTGACGCGGCGCATCTTGGCGTTGGCCACGATATCGCGCGCCATGGCGATGTCGGCGTCGCGGTCGACATAGACGTGGCAGATGCCTTCGTAGTGGCGCAGCACCGGCACGCGGCTTTCGCCGGTGACGCGGTCGATCAGCGAGCGCCCGCCGCGCGGCACGATCAGGTCGAGCCAGTCCATTGCCTTCAGCAGTTCGCCGACCGCGGCGCGGTCGGTGCGTGGGCACGAGCTGGACGCAGTCCTCCGGCAGGCTCGCGATCTTCAGCGCGCGGCGCAGGAGATCGACGATGCAGCGCGAGGAATGGAAAGCTGTCGGAGCCGCCGCGCAGCACGACGACATTGCCCGACTTGAGGCACAGCGCGCCGGCGTCGGCCGTCACGTTGGGTCGGGCTTCGTAGATCACGCCGATGATGCCGATCGGCACGCGCACCCGGCTGATCAGCCAGGCCATTGGGCCGCTGCCAGCGCTCGATCTCCGCGCCCACCGGGTCGGGCAGGGCGACGATATCGTCGAGCGCCTTCGCCATGCCCTCGATACGGGAGTCGTTCAGCAGCAGGCGATCCTGCAGCGCCTCGTCAGGCCGCGGCCTTCGCGCGCCTGCGATGTCGCGCGCATTGGCGGCCAGGATCGCGGCCCGCTCGGCGCGGATCAGGCGCGCGCCTTCGGCCAGGGCCTTGTTCTTGGCGGCGGTGCGCGGCGTTGCGCAGCGTCGCGGCGGCCGCTTTCGCGCGCGCGCCGAGCTCCGCCACGATCGCGGCGGCGTCCTTCCGGCAGGCTTGGTCTGGACGTTCATCGGGCGCTCCAGTATGCTCACTCGACCACGAGGTCGTCGCGGTGGACCATCTCGTCGCGGCCGCGGAAGCCCAGCAGCTTCTCGATTTCCGCGCTCTTGCGCCCGGCGATGCGGCGGGCATCCTCGGCGGCATAGGCCACCAGCCCGCGGGCCAGCACGCGGCCCTTCTTGTCCTTCACGTCGACCACGTCGCCGCGCTCGAACTCGCCGTCGATCGCGGTGACGCCGGCCGGCA
Source organism: uncultured Alphaproteobacteria bacterium (assembly GCA_963755595.1). Taxonomy (GTDB): domain Bacteria; phylum Pseudomonadota; class Alphaproteobacteria; order Reyranellales; family Reyranellaceae; genus Reyranella. The sequence continues at coordinate 113,440 of CAVWKP010000010.1, forward strand.
GCAGGCTCTTGCCCGACGACAAGGCGCGCACCGCGCCGTCGTCGACCACCAGCGTGCCGGCCGATTTCAGCGAGCCCTTGATCCATTTCTTGCGCGCCGACAGCGGCGAGGCTTCCGGCAGGAACCAGCGAGCAGCGCGCCGTGCCGTCGATCAGCGCGCCCAGCGCGCCGACCGCGCGGCCGTCGGCGATCGCCATGCGGCAGCCCGCGGCCATGGCGATGCGGCCGGCGATCAGCTTGGTCACCATGCCGCCGTTGCTGAGAGTTCGATGCCGGCGGCGCCGGCCATCGCCTCGATCTCGGGCGTGATCTCGCGGATTTCGGGGATGTGCTGCGGCGATTGGTGTCGCTGCGCGGATCGCCGGTGTAGAGCCCGTCGATGTCGGACAGCAGCACCAGCGTGTCGGCCGAGATCATCTCGGCGACGCGCGCGCCCAGGCGATCGTTGTCGCCGAAGCGGATCTCGTCGGTCGCGACCGTGTCGTTCTCGTTGATCACCGGGATGGCCTTGAGGCCCAGCAGCGTCGCCATGGTCTGGCGGGCATTGAGGTAGCGCCGGCGCTCCTCCGAAGTCGTCGAGCGTCAGCAGCACCTGCGCCACGGTGATGCCGTGCCGCGCCAGCGCTTCCTGGTAGGCGTGGGCGAGCGGATCTGGCCGGTCGCGGCGGCGGCCTGGCTCTCCTCGAGCTTGAGCGGGCCGGCCGCCAGCTTGAGATGGGTGCGGCCGAGGCGAATGGCGCCGGACGAGACCAGCACGATCTCGCAGCCGCTTCCTGTGCAGGCGCGGCGACGTCGCGGGTCAGCGCCTCCAGCCAGTCGCGCGCGGATCTCGCCTTTGGCCTCGTCCACGAGGATCGAGGAGCCGATCTTGACGACCAGCCGCTTGGAGCTGGTCAGGGACGTCACGCGGCTTCCTCGCCGCGCTTCGACTGGCTGCCGTCGCGCTGGCGGTCGACGAGCTTCATCAGCTCGTGCAGCAGCGCCTGCACGCCGTGCCCGGCAACGCCGGAGATCACGTGCACGGTCTTGCGGCTCGCCTTGGCGAGCGGCCGCGCGCTTGGCCTCGATGTCCTCGGCGGTCATGGCGTCGGTCTTGTTGAGCGCCACGATCTCCTTCTTGCGCACGAGATTGCCGCCGTAGGCCTTGAGCTCGCCGCGCACCGTCTTGTAGGCGTAGGCCGACGTCGTCCTGCGTGCCGTCGACCAGATGGAGCAGCGCACGGCAGCGCTCGACATGGCCCAGGAAACGCGTGCCGAGGCCGGCGCCTTCGTGCGCGCCTTCGATCAGGCCGGGAATGTCGGCCATCACGAACTCGCGGTCGCCGACCTTCACCACGCCGAGGCCGGGCGTGCAGCGTGGTGAACGGATAGTCGGCGATCTTGGGTCGCGCGTTGGAGGTGGCCGACAGGAACGTCGACTTGCCGGCGTTGGGCAGGCCCACCAGGCCGATGTCGGCGATCAGCTTCAGCCGCAGCCAGATCCAGCGCTCCTCGCCCGGCCAGCCCTTGTCGGCGCGGCGCGGCGCGCGGTTGGTCGAGCTCTTGTAGTGCAGGTTGCCGTAGCCGCCGTCGCCGCCCTTGGCGAGCACGACGCGCTGGCCGATCTCGGTGAGGTCGACCAGCAGGTCTCGTTGTCCTCGTCGAAGATCTGCGTGCCGCGCGGCAGGCGCAGCACGATGTCCTTGCCGCTGCCGCCGGTGCGCTGGCTGCCCATGCCGTGATGGCCGGTCTCGGCCTTGAAGTGCTGGGCGTAGCGGTAGTCGATCAGGGTGTTGAGGCCGTCGACGCATTCGACGATCACGTCGCCGCCGCGCGCCGCCGTCGCCGCCATCGGGCCCGCCGAACTCGATGAACTTCTCGCGCCGGAAGCCCACGCAGCCGGCGCCGCCGTTGCCGGAGCGGAGGTAGATTTTGGCCTGGTCGAGGAACTTCATGGGTTGGGTCCGGAAAAGAAAAGGGGGAACGGCCGAGCCGCTCCCCCTTCGCGATCCGATTGGATGGGAACGGCTATTCGGCAGCCATCTTGGCCGGAGCTGGGCCGGCGCCGGGAGCACGTTCACCTCGACCTTGCCGCCCGTGCGGGTGCGGAACGAGACCACGCCGTTGGCGGTGGCGAACAGCGTGTGGTCGCGGCCGATGCCGACATTCTCGCCGGCGTCCATCTTGGTGCCGCGCTGGCGGACCAGGATGTTGCCCGACAGGACCTTCTGGCCGCCGAAGCGCTTCACGCCGAGGCGCTTGCCGTCGGAATCGCGGCCGTTGCGCGAGGAGCCGCCTGCTTTCTTGTGTGCCATCGTTCTTCTCCGGTCGCTCTATCTGTCAGGCGACGATCTGTTCGATCTTGACCACCGTCAGGTCCTGGCGATGGCCGTTCTTGCGCCGCGAATTCTGGCGGCGGCGCTTCTTGAAGACGATCAGGTGCGGCCCGCGGCGCCTGCTTGACGATCGAGCCCACGACCTTGGCGCCGGCGACGGTCGGCTTGCCGACCTTGTCGCCGACCATCAGCACGTCGGTGAACTCGATCTTGGCGCCGGCCTCGCCCTCGATCGCTCGATGGTGAGCGTGTCGTCGGCGGCGACGGTGTATTGTTTTCCACCCGTGCGGATAACGGCGATCATGACGACACCTGACTTGAGCCCTCCGGACCGAGCCGCTGCCCACCATCCCTAGGGGGATGGACCAGGTTCGGGCCCAAGATGCCGGAAAGCATGAAAGAGCACGGCGGGCCCGAACGACCCGCCGAAGGAGGGCGGAATATACGCAAGGAAAGCCCCAAGTCAACGCCGGAAACCCCGAAATCCGGCGCCAAAACAGCCCTCTGGTGCCGCTGTTGCCGGGCCGAAAACGCCCCCCTATAAGCGTCGCCCCGGAGAGGTGCCAGAGTGGTCGATCGGGACGGTCTCGAAAACCGTTGTGCGTGCAAGCGTACCGTGGGTTCGAATCCCACCCTCTCCGCCATTGCCCTGTAAACCATTGTCAGCTGTCGTCGTGGAATAGGCGTTAAAGCCTCTTTTTGATCGTTTTCTGGCCCTCAATTGTCTATCATTGTCAGCCAACGTAAGGATGACAGTGGTGGGTCAACTGAGGGGTTGTGGCGGACATGGGCAGGCTCACAGGACTGCAGATCGAGCGTTTGCGGACACCGGGGCGGCACCCTGCCGGCGAGGGCCTGTATCTACAGGTGACTGGCACCGGCACCCGAAGCTGGCTGTTTCGCTACCAGTTGCGGGGCCGCCGGGTTGAGATGGGGCTGGGAGCCTATCCGCTGCTCAGCCTCTCCGCGGCGCGGGAGCAGGTGTTGGATTGCCGCCGGGCAATTGCTGCCGGCCATGATCCACTTGAAGAGCGCCGCGCCGCTGCCCGCGCGGCGACAGAACCCTCCACCTCCGCCTTCGACGATGTGGCTGCCGAATACATGGCCGCCCAGAGGGCCGGCTGGCACAATCCAAAGTCGCCCGCGCAGTGGAGGGCGAGCCTGACCTCCTACGCCTCACCCCACATCGGCCAAACTCCGGTTAACGTCATCAGTGTAAACGACGTGCTGGCCGTCCTTCAGCCAATTTGGAGCACGAAGACCGAGACGGCGAGCCGCGTGCGCGGCCGGATCGAGGCGATCCTCGACTACGCGAGGGCGCGCGGGCATGCGCCAAGGCGATAACCCGGCGCGCTGGAAGGGCAACCTCGATCACCTGCTGCCGGCTAAAGATCGCGTACGCAAGGTCAAGCACCACGCGGCCCTGCCGGTCGAGGCCCTTCCGAAGGCAATGGCAACGCTGGCGAAGATGGAGGGCGCGGCCCCTCTGGCTGTTCGGTTCCTCATCCTAACTGCCGCCCGCGCCGGGGAAGTAACCGGAGCGACGTGGAACGAAGTCGATACTAAGCGCGGCGTCTGGATCGTCCCGGATATCCGCATGAAGGCGAAGCGAGAGCATCGCGTCCCGCTGTCAAGCCAGGCGCTCACGGTGCTTCGCGAAGCTGCTGCGCTCAAGCAGGACGCGCACATCTTCCCTGGCGGCGTGCGCAGTAAACCGTTGTCGCTTACCAGTCTCATGAAAGCCCTTCGCAAGGCCGGCGCCGGTGAGGCAACGGTCCATGGGCTACGCTCGACGTTCCGAGATTGGGCGGCAGAGCGCGATCATGCGCCGCGCGAACTCGCCGAGACGGCATTGGCCCACGTCGTGGGCGATGCCACCGAGCGGGCGTATGCGAGGTCGGACCTTCTGGTCGCCGCCGCGAGATGATGCAGCGGTGGGCTGAGTTCGCGTGCGGTCCGGTAAAAGCGCGGAGGCGCGAGGCGGGTGCAGTAACTCGACGCTCTGACGATGCCGAGCTTCTTCGCCACCTCGCTTACACGCAGTTAGTCACGCGAACTGTACTGACCGGCGCACTCGACATCATCTTCGCGCATCTTGCCGCCAATGGGCCGGTCTTTTCGCGTGTTGAAGATGCGTACGGTGCAATTGAACAGGAACAAGAGATCATCAAGAAGACGCTGATCGCCGAGATTGCACGTCGCTTCGGCAAGCGCCGGGGGCGTCCGGGCGCCGCCGTCGGCTACTTTACGGGGCAAGATATTCTGCGCGAGATGGCTCGGCTGACGTCTGAGGGTGTGGGCATAAACAAAGCCGCAAAGAAAGTGCACCAGTTGCTAGCTGCCCAACAAAGCCTGCTGTTCAAAGCGCTGAGACGCCGGTTTCCAGGAGACCGGCAGATGCTAGAGAGCGTGCGGAAGCTACCCAAGGCAGATGCCATCGCGTCGCGCTGGAGGCGACATGCACGCGATTAACCTGAACCATCCGTTTCAATCAGGCCAACAACATGTCTAATTCAGCAGGGTAATTCGACACCCCAAAAACGGGCCTGGGGCCACTTTTCATGCCACGATTGGAAGGTGAGGGCCTTACATGAACCGTCAAGTGCATCCAACCAATCGACGCGAGCCTAGAAACAATGCCGCCCTCGTCGCTTTGGAGACTGCCCCCGTCCTGTTGACTTCCCCCGCTGCCGCTGCGAAGCGGCTCGGCACCTCGCGCCAGCAGATTTATGAGTTGCTGCGACGTGGTGCACTCACTTCGGTGAAGATCGGCAAGTCGCGCAAGATTTCACATCGCCTCCATTGAACGTGTGGCGGCGATCGGTGCGTAACGTTGACCCGCGCGTCGCGCTCGAAGCAGCGCCTGACACGGCCCATCTGCGCGCTCGCGCCATCGCCGGCGACCCTGCCGCAATGTTGACGCTGCTTGAGTTGCTTCAGGCTGACGCCGCCTCCGTGGCGCGCGCTTTCGATTGGCTGCATGGCCTCGCGATAGAGCACCGAAAGCTCGAAGTGGCGCCGCGCATCGACAAGTCGCGGGACGCCGGCTGCAGCCGGCATGGCGTCGCTGGAGCGGGCGAATGATCGGGCCACGATCTAGGTCGACGCGCGAAGGCGTCCGCACGCTCCGCGCCCAAGAGCTGGGCCGCCGGATCGGCGCGCGCTTTGCCCAAAGCATGGAAACGTTTCTCGCCAACCAGGAACCCCAGTTGCAGGGCGCGGCGGCGGTGGAAGCTACGATGGAGGCTATTGTAACGATTGGATCGATTTCTACGAGGCGAGACGGTGGCGCACGACCGCCTCGATGAGATCTTGATGAGCTGGAACTACGGCTGCGATCGCGCGCGCTTCTTGTGGCAGAGGAGGTGGATAAGCGGCAGGCCACCTGGCGTGCGCAGTGACATTCGAGGTGGCTTATACTGTTTTCAATAATGCGCACGACAATCGCGGGCATGAAATCGCACGCCGTGGAGCGCGCTGGGCGAGCGATTAGTGCGGCACGACGAAGGTCTCAAGGACGGGACTGCAATCGCTTGCGGCCTATTTGGCGGCACGCGGAGCCGCATCTCGCTTACAGCGCGGACCATGGTGGCGCTCGATGTCGAGGCACCGAAATCTGCAAACGATAAAGACATTGTCACGCAGCCACCAGCTCCCATGGAAGTTGCGTCTCGCCTCGAAGCCCGCGGGCTCACGGGCGTCGTGTGGACCACGCATAGCCACACGGAAGTCACACCGCGCTATCGTGTGATCGTCCCCCTGTCTCAACCTATGCTGCTTCACAGCGAGCGGATGCGCCGAGCAGACGGATGCATTCCGCGTCTGCTCGCTCACGCGCTTGGTCTACGGCGGTGACGGATTTTAGCAAAGCGGGCTCCGAGTCGCTTTTTTACCTGCCGCGTCATCCGCCAGAGGCAGCGCATTGGTCTCGGTTCGTCGACGGCCGGTCCGCAGCGATGGCCGAAGTGGCGTGATGCGGCGCTTCGGATGGGGGACTTGCTGACGATCGCCGATGAGGCAGCGGTGCGCGAGTGAGACGCAGCGGCACCTCTTGGGCGGCACTGCTCGAAGCGCGGCGCGGTCTCGGCAATGCCTACTCTATAAGGCATGCTATCGACGGCTGGAATCTCGCGAACTCACTGTCTGATGGCTGACCGCGCACCGTTACGTCCACGCCGGTCGTGACCGATGGCGTTCACCGCGACAGGTCGCACCGCTGCCGCCGGCGTGTCGCTGCGTCGCTTCGACGATGGTCGCGAGTGGTCGAACGTCATTTAGCGGCTCAGATGATGCTGCCGTGTCGGTGCACGGCGCCGCCGAACCGTCCTTACACACGCTTCGGCGGATCGTTGAACTCGTCGAGGATCATTTCGGCTTCGACAGCGACTATCGGCAGCTGCCTACGAGCCTCTCGGCACCACCCTCAGAAATGAAAATGGCGAACAGAATGACCTCAACGGAAGCCGGCGCCGTCGGTGGAGAACCTGCGGTGATGGGGATCCCGCCACCCGACGTTGAGGAAGACACTCACAGCGTTCGGCTTCGCGGCCCGACGGTGATGCTCGACCGCGCATCGAACTTCGCCCCGATATCCCCGGATGAAGACACAGACGCTAGCGGCGCTCGCCGCAATGGGCGGTGTCTACCAACGCAGCGGCCAGATCGTCACGGTTGGCCGGGTCCCGATCGTCACGCGGCAAGGTCCGCGGATGCAGCTGCAGGCCGTACCGATGAACAGAAGCACGATGCTCGACGCGATGGCCCGCGCTGCATACTGGTATCGCGTCGTCCCGGACCTCGCGGCATGCCACAAGGAACAATGCAATCCATCTCGCGACGTGGCGGACGCGCTGTTGGGCACAGGTCGTCGACCTACCGCTGCCGGTGCTCTCTGGGGTCTCCACGGCCCCTTTCCTGCGCCGCGACGGCTCGGTCTGCATGCCGCCAGCCCACCGGATCGTTCTACGACGAGGCGACAGCGCTCGTCGTCGATGGAGCCGGCGTCGTTTCGAGCCTCCGCCCGAACGGCCGACAAAGGAGCAGGCGAAGCAGGCGCTGGAGGTCCTGTTCGAGCCCATGCGCAAATTCGATTTCGTCGGTGGCCCAAACGGTCCACACGCCGCCGCCGCGGTCGCTTCCTTGCTCACCGCGTTCGCACGACCTGCTTGTTCGGCGGTACCCGCGTTCGTATTCGATGCTCCACTCAAGGGCAGTGGAAAATCGAAGCTGGCCGCACTTGCGCCGCTTCTTGCCACCGGCAGCGATGCCGGGGTCATCAATGCCACCGCACGCGCTGGCGAGGAATTCGAGAAGCGCTTGGCAACTTCATTGCTAGCGGCACGAAGTCTTAATTCTAATCGACAACATCACCAACTCTCACTGGGACGTACCACTGCTCAATTCGGCGCTGACCGAGCCGATGCTCGAACTGCGCATCATGGGTGGAAACAACTCGGCGCAGCTTCCCAATACGTCGCAATTCGCCATCACCGGCAACAACGTCTCTGCCCCCGGCGACGTCGGGCGGCGCATCGTTCACTGCCGAGTCGACCCGATGGTGGAGGACCCGGCCGCACGCGAGTTCGATTTCGAACCGCGCGCGGAAGTGCTGGCGAACCGGGTAACGCTGGTCAAGGCGGCTCTCACGATCCTTCGGGGGTACGCCGTGACGGCCAAGTCGAAGGCGCAGACGACAGCGCAGCGGCGCAAGTTGATCGGCCGTGAGATGGGGTCGTTCGAGGATTGGGTACGCGTAGTCCGCGATGCCCTGATGTGGTTAGGCATGGCCGATTGTGTCACCGGAGCACCGGTCGGCGATGACGAGGTGCAGGGCGCGCTTAGTACCTTCATCAAGGCGTGGCAGGACCTCGGGACGCTGCTGTCGGGACAGGGCGCAGGTCCGCGACATGGTGCGATTGGCCCAGGAGCGTACCGTTCCCGGTGAACGGGACGGTGGGGGCGACCCGTCCATTCGGCGTGGCGGGAGGCGGTGCTGGCGGTAGCTGGAACCGGGGGGCAGATGAACGCGCGCCGACTCGGCAAGTGGCTTGCAGGAATTGCGGACCGCCGGGTCGGCAGCGCTTGCATCACGAGGGTCGGTAATAGTGCGGCGGGAGTAACGTGGGCTCTTCGCTTGCCCGAAGAAACTCCGGTGCCGTTCTGACAGCCGGGCGGGCTGTGGTGATGATGGTGATGAAGTGATGTTTATCTCCTTCGCGCGCCACCCCCTGCACCCCTTGCGCGCTGCATATGAAAGTCCACCTCATCACCATCATCACCACGATCCCTAGATCGTTGGTTCAGATTTGGTGCTGACAACATTGTGGAGACGAAAAACTGTAGCGCCGGCTCGGAAACATCAGCCACAACACAACGAAATCCAATGCCGCCGATGCACCTCACTCTTCGATCCCTTCTCGACGCAGGTCTCCACCACCCCGGGATGGTAGGGTCGATCCGGCTGCACGGACCTGGGCCCTCGCCCGACGCCTTCGTCTGGGCCGAAGGGTTGGACCGCGCCGTTCGGCTTGACGGACAGATGGTGGCCCTTAATTCGTCTCCCATCGCCGCTCTGAGGCCGCCCGCCACCCGGTGGCGGTTCGCCTGCCCGCACTGTGGCCGGGCCTGCACCCTGCTCTACCGGCTCGATGGGCGGACCAGCCGTGGCGCTGCAGGGTGTGCGCCGGGCTGAAGCGTCGCCGCCCGCCACCCTCCATTGCGGCATTGATGCGGGCTGAGCAGGCTTTGGCGGCGTTGCAGGCGGTGCCGGCTGAGCGCCAACCGTATGAGCGCGGCCGGGCGTGGCTTCTGCGTCTCGCGAAAAGGGAGTTAGCCGTGAAGCGGCTTGAACAGGAAGTCGCCCGGTCACTGGCGAGGGGTCACTGGTGAGCCAGACACCTGACGCTCGATCTGACGCCCCCGAGACAACCGAATCGGGCGCGACCCTGCAGGCGCGGATGGATGCGCTGCTGGCGGACCCACGCCTGCTCATGTCGACCCCCAACCCGATCAGGGCCGCGCTCTGGCTGGTGCTGTTAAGGCCGACGTCGGAGGTGATGGCGGCCAAATCCCCCTCCGCACATCCGCTGCTCGCTTTCGCCGAGGCGCTGGTACGTGCCGCGCTCAATGGCCGCCTCCGCGCCTTCGTTGAGATCGCCAACAGGATCGAGGGACATGTGGCCAATGAATTCGAGACGCAGCCCGTCGACGATGGTCCGGCGGCAGCGGCTCGCCGGCTGATGATCGAGATGGTGTCCGTCGCGCTGAAGAAGACCGGAAGAGCGTAACGTACGCTCAATGCATACGCGTCACCGCCCGCCGGCAAACGGTAGGGCGTCAGGTCCAGTGGTGGTCTAACTGGTGGGTTGAGTTACGCGCGACGGCAACAAATGCTGTAAATCAATGTGTCTGAGCTTCTGGAGTGGAGGACAACGTGTCCGCGTCACTCATTATTCTTAATGATGGGGTCGGCGGTTCGATTCCGTCTCGGGGCACCAATCACTTTTTTTCTGTCCAAGACATCAGGCACTTAGCACCTGGTGCGACACTCTCGGAAAAATTGCATTTGCACCGACAAGGATGGCAGCTAGTTCGCCTCTCTCTTGGCGCCACATTCGTGCACAACAAACCTAGCGATCAAGGTCCGCTTTCCATCCGATAGCGGACATGCAGCAGACTACTGGAGCATGTCCGCTAAGTGCCACAAGCGGAATGATGGGCCGCAGAAAATTGGCAGCTTTATTCGATCACCTCATCCGCTTCCGCGACCAGGGTAGGCGGCAGCGTAAGGTCGAGCCGCGCGCAGCCTTGAGGGGGGGCTGCTGAATTTGGAAGATCAGCCGGCGTAGCGCCTCGCAGCAAGCGATCTACGTAATCCGCCGACTGCCGGAACAGCTCGACGTTGTCGACGCCATAGGAGATCAGACCGCCTTTTGCAGCATAGTAGCGGTACGGATAGACGGCGGGCAGGCGCAGCTTCGCCGCCTGCTCGACTATCCTGTCGCTGTTGCCGGCGAGAAATGGGTCCGGAACGGCAACAAAGCCGCCGCCCGGTGACGCTGCAAGCGAGGCGAGCGCCGCGTCGATCTCGGGCGGCGAACGCACCTCGGCAGGCGACGTCGCAACGCCAAGCGTGCGGCCGGCGGCGAGGAATGGATCGAGGAATACAGCTCCGCGTAACGCCGCTGTCTCGGGATTGAACAGCATGATCACGCGTTTGATGCCCGGTGCAGCGTCGCGCAGCAATTGGAGCCACTTAGCGGCCAGCGTTGGCGTGGTGTTTGTAAGGCCCGTCAGCCGGCCTTCAGGGTGGGCCAAACCACCCACCAAACCGGAGCCGATCGGATCGGCAACATGAACGAACACGACGGGAAATTTGCCGCCGGCCTCCATCAGCGAGTGGTCACGGCCTCCGACTGAACCAGCACGACGTCCGGAAGCCGCCTGGCCAGCACGGCAGCGATGGCTCCGCGCCGGCGCTGCGCATCGCCGGTCGACCAATGCACGTCGATGGCGAGGTTATCACCCTTGCGCCAGCCGCGCGCAGCCAGGGCCTGCTCTAAGGCGGCGAGAACTGCGCTGTATTCCGGCGACGGCGCGACTGCGAGCAGCACGACAATGTGGCGCGGCCCGGGAGCGTGGCCACCCACGGTCCCAAGAGACAGCGCGGCGGCTCCGCAAAGCAGCAATCTTCGCTTCATGAGATCACCTCGTCAGTGCGGGGCAGCGACCAAGGACGGGATTTATGCCGATTGCCTGCCTTCGTCTTCAAGTTCAACCAACGCAGAAAGCTGAAAAGTAGCCTAGCATGGGGTCGGCACTGGTCGAGCAGGGCGGTTCTCGATTTTTGAAGCCGACGTGCCATCCAGCGGGAGAATCACCCATGCAGCGACGTGAATTCATTGGCCGCCTTAGCGTGGCAGCTGTTGGCGCTATCTGTCGATCGAGTCTCAGCTACGCTCAGGGCACTGGCAACGTTGCGCACCGCACGATCGGGGCAAATGGGATTTATCTCCATTTCGTCGAACAGGGCGAAGGACCGCTGGTCGTCTTGTGCCACGGTTTCCAGACTTGTGGTACTCATGGCGGTATCAGCTTTCCGCGCTGTCGGCGGCTGGATT
>CAVWKP010000011.1:0-38707 GCA_963755595.1 uncultured Alphaproteobacteria bacterium
ACGTCCGGCTGAAGCCGCTCGCACATGTAGCAGGTCAGATCGAATGCCGTGAGGGCGTGTCGCGGCGAATTACCTTCGGAGGTAAGCAGGTCGAAGAGACGGCCAAAGCTCTCCAAACAGCCGGGGAACAGCTGGATCGGTCGTAGCATCTACGGGGGTGTCAGCAACGTCCTCGTCGTCGTCGCTTTCGACAAGCGCTGGCTGTCGAAAGGGTCCTCTCTTTTCCCGGAATGCCGCGAGAACATGGTCTAGGAAACGACGCCACCCCGCGCCTCCTGTACCTTCCGACGTAAACTCACCTAAGACCCGGGTTGCGAAAGTAGAATTCAGCGTGTCGACATCGATGGTCCGCTCCACATCGCGCCGTGCGAACTCGTCCTCCGATCCGCCTCCACTCCGGGCCCTAGTTGCGCCCAGGAGGCGATCCGGATCACCATGAAACCATTCCATGATGATGGCTACGTCGGCGGGAACCTCGGCCCCGGCCAGCAGGGCCAGCAATCGCGCCGCCAGGGGGCCTGCTCGACGGCTGATTTCCGCGAAGGCTGATACGGAAACGAAGCCCTCCGAGCGTTGGCCGGCCGCGCTCTGGGCCTGAAGCACCAACCGCCCGCCGGTCCACAATTCGACTTCTAGTCCCGGCGCCTTCAAAGCGAAGCGTCCGCCGGACTTCATCTCTGCCTCGCCGAGCATCTTCGATCCGCTCTCGGTCAACTGGAACACCGAGATCGTTCCGGTCATCGCTGGCGTGAGCACCTGTCCTTCAATCCGCTCGCCTTCCAGCGTTGCCGTAAGAACCCGACTTCTGCTTCGTCCGTGTCGTCCTCGTCGTCCGAGGCTACGACGAGTTCGGGAGGCTCTGTGGAACTGAATAGCCACCCAGTCATCGCCTCACGCTGGAAACGTACAACACAAGCCTCGACATTTCTCCCGGCGCCCAACGCAGCGCCGCTTGCGTTCGGACTGCCGGATGCGACGAGCCGGCCGCGCCGGCACAGGATTTCGAAGGCCTTGGCATGGAGGCGACGCGGCTTCTCTTCTGCGAATACCTCGAGCTCGACGGGCTTTACCTGCACCTGGGGCTGTTCGGGCCAGTTGCTACCATCCCGGCCTTCAACCGTTCCCCCCGGATGCGCGTGCACCAGGACCTCGGAGAGACCGAGCCGGCTGCATAGATCATCGATGGCAGTCCCCGCATCCCAGAATGGGGCGGCCACCATAAGGCGGGTCGCGCCGCCCAATTCGTCGGCCGCCTGGATCAGCTTGTCGGAATCGCACCATCAAGGCTATGAAAGAGACGGATGTTGCCGTTGCGCGGCCGCCCTGAGAGGACCGACGCGCGCAGGTCATCGGCGATGATTTCACACCGCGTCGCGGCTGAATGGCGAACCCGATCGGACGATGCGAGCAGGGCAAAGAAGGTGGCGGCATCCTCGATCGCGTCCGGCGCAAGGGCCGAATGCAGATGTTCGACGAGTTCGTAGTTCCCGCCCCGGCCGCAAAGGTGAGGTTCCCCGACCCCACTAGGAGATGACAGTCACCGTCGCCAAGAAAGACGGAGATTTTGGGATGGAATACGCCGTTCGTCACAGAGAACGGTTCGACGTCGTAGTCCTTACCGACCCGGCGCGCGCCCTGTTCGCTAAGCGCGGCCTTTACGCCCAGCACGTCCGACAGGACGAAGGCCTCACGCGCTCCTGCCCGCACTAGGCCGTCAACAAGAGCCACCTTCGAAGAACGACAGGCTCAGCGAATACATCGTGAAGACAGCCCGACGCCATGGGTGCGCCGAAACGAGATCGATCGGTGAGAAACTCAATGCCCATCTCCCCAAGCCTGCAGCGGCAAGCTCAGAACCTCAGTCCCCTGCGGCCCACGGCGTGGTTGAAGCTATGCCGCCACGATCGAGTGTGCAAAGAAGAGCGATACCGCAGAACTGACCAATTTGTTCGAGTTGGTCCCTGGCCGATGGCCTGCTCAAGTTCCCGTGGCGACGGCCACGCGGCATTTCATAGGGCGAGCTCGGCAATTGAGAATTCAGAGCCGACGCCGAGGGCCGTTTACGTTTCCGGCCCTCTTGCTGTAAGGCTTTGAATTATCGCAGTTGTTGCAGGCCGCCCCTGGGCACCATTCATTTTCCAGGCACTTAGCCTTCGCCAATCGCATGGGGGCGAACGAGTTTTGCAGCTGTTTTTCATATGGTTTTGCAAAGCCGTGTTCTGTGCTTGTTTTCACCGTGATTTTTCTAGGGCCTTGAACACACGACGAGCACCCTTGGTGCGAGCCGCTTCAAGGGTGTATGGCCTTGCGCTTGCCGGATTGGAATGACCCAGAGCCGCTGCGATGTCGTTCTCGCTAAATCCTCTGTCCGCAGCTCGCTTGCCGAGTGATTTCCGTAGTCCATGAAAAGTGAGACCGGCCCGGATCAACTTCTTTTCGACCAGCTTCCGCTTTAGTCGATCAAAGACACTGTCGAGGCCGTCGCGCGTGTACGGCTCTCCCCGGCTATTTACTACGATATTGCGGCCCGACACCTTGTCGGGCTCATCAAGAACGTCCTTGAGACGCTTGGCCTCGAAGAGTGTCAGCTCGCTGCCAGTCTTGCTCTAAGTAGGATGATCTGGCCACGCGCTCTCGCGGTACGCTCGACTTCGACGCAATCCTTCTTTCTAGACCGCCATAGTAGGCGAGGGCAATCGCTTTTCGCAGTCCACCGTGCGCCATTTTCAGCGCCGCATCGACTTCGCGCGACGTCACGCCTTGTTGGCTATCTCGCCGCGAGGGCGGCGGATCATGGGCACGCCCTTCGCTGAATTCAGCGAGACAATTCCGCGAGGCGTCGCCCAACCCAAAGCAACAGAGAGCACTTTCACCACCATGTTGGCGAGCCAACGACCACGCTTTCGATACAACCTATCCTGAAAAGCAGAGAATGAAGCGCTGGTCGAGCTTCGCAACGGGCATGCCATCGATGGGCTTGCACGCGTCGATCACCCTCATGAGCCCTTCTTCGTGTCAGGCTTGGTCTCGAGGAACTTTGGTGACTGTCGGTAGGCGGCAAGCAATGCACTCTGGTACCCGGCATCTTTTCGCCCTTTTCGATCGAAGGCGTGCCAGCATTCAGTGCGGCTACCACGGTCGCGAAAGCAGCAGCATCCGAGGGATCGGTCTTGATCCGTGTACCTGTGGCGCGATGGTAGTAGTAGACACGCCCTTTGGCGGTGACGCGATTAACGCCGCGGACGCGAATTGAAGTCATTGTCGATCTCTGCCAGCCAGTCAGTTTCTTGACGCTGGCCTGCTTGAGACAGTCGGTCAACCCATGCATCGAGTTCCAGCCGATCGTAAAAGCGTTCGGCGCCAATGATGCGCATGGTGACGTGGGGCCCGACTTCGCGGTCGAAGCGCATATCACCTAAGCCGCCGCAGTAGCGCCTGGCATCAGCTCGCGACAGCAGCCGACACTCACTCTTGGGTATGGTCCGTCGCGTCATCGAAAGTCACTTAACGGAAGACGCGATGACGAGGAAAATTCGAAGGAGACCGCGGAGGGGGACTGTAACGCAGCCGATCGGGGGGCAGCTCGGTCATGGTGATGCGGCCAAGGTGGGGCCATAACACTTTGGTGTCAGCCACCCACGTCGTCTCAGGCCACACTTTTCAGCGTTTGCTTAAAGTGCGGTTGTTGCCTAAGTGATCCGGTGATCAACCGTGGACCGATAATTCACTTGATCACCTGCTCACCTTTTGCTGCCAGACCCGGCCAGGCCCCTGCTTGTGCACCGTTGATTTTGCAGTGTTGCTACTGTTGCTACCTCGCCGCTTATAGTCCGTGTAGGATCCGGTTACGCGATCGATGCTTCTTGTCGAACTCAGAGTGCGCAAGGCTTCAGACGGAACAAAATCGTCAGACAGGTCTTTGAAGTCCGGCCAGCCATAGCAATCGTCCGAAGTCATAAACGGCTGGTGCTGTTGCACCAAGCCACTTTCGGCCAATAGTTGGTCGAGGAAATATTGGCAAGCCGCAAAGAAGTGGCCTGGATTGTCGATGATTATGCGCATCAGCTGTCGATAGGTAGGCGGCTGGACCTCAATGAGATTGTGCATCGAAGTGCCAGCCTGCTGAGCTGTTGGTCTGCGTGTTTCCGACAACAAATACATCGCTGCGCATACAATCGGCCACACGTTCTTGAACTCATTGGTAAGGTCTTCGATGTAGCTTTCCATTTTGCCGTTGATGCCTTCCGAGACCCTCAATTCGATCACGAGAGATATCGCGCGTCGCTTCGGGTCAGGCTTGCTGGCATGGCGTAAGCGCGTCAGGGCCCTGCGAATTCTTCTTTGCGAGACTGTCCGGATTCCGCACGCCCGACCCTCAAGACCGGCCGCGTAGGCCAAAGCGAACCTTTCTGCGAACCTACGCGCGTAGCCCGATGAGGGGACTTGAGCGGCCTGCTTGAAGTTGTCCATAGATCGGGTGGCCCTCAGTGGCCAGTCCGCGAGTTGGCTTACCAGGTGCTCTATGAAGCGAAACCCGGAGTGGCCGTAGTTCGCCTGGCACGTGGCCTCGATCTTCCTGGCAAAGGAGGCCATGTCCAGACCGCCAGGTAGCTCGTTGAAGACACCGCAACCGGTTTCCATGTTCGCATTGATGTCAATCGCTCGGCACTGCTCCCCAAGGCGACGGGTCCTGTTGTTCTTTGCCGTCAGCTCGTCAAGCGAAAGCTCGCCGTTGCTTATGACTATGGTGCGCCCTGATCGCACAGGGTGAACCTGTGCCGCCAATCCAGTGCTTGCTTCTTACGCGGCGGCGATTTGAGGCAATCGCGTAACTGGTAGCAAAAAGTGCCAAACATCATAGTTCGTGCGCCCATGTGTCGACGTGAAATGCCCTGGCCTGTTGGTCTCGCTGCGCTCGGCGCCATCGCCCTAGTCGCGGCAGTCTCAATGCCGTCGAATGCTGCTCGTGCCTGGGGAGCGACGGGGCACGAAGGGGTCAAGGTGACCCTCGTTTCTCGATGACAGATAAGATGT
The DNA here is from genome assembly GCA_963755595.1 of uncultured Alphaproteobacteria bacterium. Lineage (GTDB taxonomy): Bacteria > Pseudomonadota > Alphaproteobacteria > Reyranellales > Reyranellaceae > Reyranella. The sequence continues at coordinate 5,035 of CAVWKP010000011.1, forward strand.
CTTCACGTCTACGAGCAGCACTCTTTGGGTTGATAGGTCTTGGTCCTGCACATGCATGACGAGGTGATCGGCACGTCGACCTTGGCCAAAGCCGCGGCAAGCTTCGCTTCGAGAGCCGGTAGTTCCTCTGTCTCGCCGCGCCGCTGCAGACATTCGACCAGGCCGTGAAGCGACCAGACATTGTCGGGATGCTGGGTGCAGCGCTGGACCCGTCCACTCAGGCCAAGATCGTCGCGATAGACGGTTTCGGCCTCGGCAAAGTGACCCTGCTCCATCAGCAGCGCGGCCAGCGCATGGCGCGGCGGATGCATCCAGGCCCATGGCTCGGTGTAGTTTAGACTGTCGTCGCGGTGCACGGCTTCGCGGAGATGGGCGAAGGCCTGCTCGTAGTTGCCCCTATGATACTCGACCTCGCCGTCGAGCATGGCCTCGCCCACCGCCAGGGTATTGTGCGCGGGGTTGTTCAGAAACCGGCGCTCCGCCGGCATGCGCGCCACGGCTTCGCGGAAGAGCGGCGTTCGCGGTCGGCCGCCGCTTCGTCCTTGAGCGTGGCGTAGGCGATGCCGCGGGCATAGTGGTGCATCGGGTAGGTGACGCAGTAGACTTCGGGATCGCCGGGCGGCGGCTCCTCGATGATCTCGTGCCATCGCCCGAAGCGCACCAGCACGTGCATCTTCATGGCGTAGTAGGCTTCCGTCATCATCATGAGCTTCGGACGATCCTTCATGGTGAGGATGTCCTCGGTCATGATCGAGCGGATCTTCTCGGCGGCGGCCAGCGCGGGAGAGTACTGCCCCAGGAACATGCAGGTATGCATCATCAGATGCAGGTCGTGGCCGCGCGCCGTGACGTAGAAATTGCGGGACCCGCGTAGTCGGCATACATGTCGTCGGCGCGGATCGCCTGCTCGCTCACGATCTTGGCTTTCTCGTAGTCGCCGCACAGCACATAGATGTGGCTCGGCATGTGATTGAGATGGCCCGCGTCGGGCGCCAGCGTCGACAGCAGATCCGCCGATCGCATCGCCTGCTCGGGATGGCTCGACATCTCCATCGCATGGATGTGCAGATGCATGATCGCGAGATGTGGGCGATGGCCCGCCTTGTCGGTCATCGCCATCGAGCGCTCGCAGAGCGCGACGGCTTCCAGCGTGTCGGCGTTGCCGCGGGAAGTCCCGTCTTCACGTCCCACAGGCGCCGCGGCGTGCGGGTGATGAGGGCCTCGACGAGCAGCGCCATGATGTCATGGTCGTCGGGAAAGGCGTGTAGACGCGGCGCATCGCGGCGGCGTAGTCGTCATCCCAGCGGTCGAACTGCTCCGGGACTGACGCCATGCGGCTTCTGGAAGCGCCTGGCCAGCGCCTCGACCAGATGGCGTTCGGCGTCTCTCGGCCTTCGCTGAGCCTGAGCGCGATCTGGAGATGCTCGAACGCGATCTTGGTGAAGCGATCGGCCTCGGCCTTGCCGTAGTCGCGCCAGGTAAGATTGTAGAAGGGCCCCGAGCCGTAGGCGATGCCCCAATGCGCCATGACGCAATCCGGATCGAACTCGAGCGCCTTGCGGAAGCACTTCACGCCCTCTTCCTGGTTGAAGCCGAAGCACCAGTTCAGGCCGAGATCGAACCAGCGCTGCGCCTCGGCGGACGATGTCTGGATCTTTCTGGTATGGGGGCCGAGATTGAAGCGGTCCATTGTTGCTAGCCTACTTCAGCCAGCGACGCTTTTCCGAGGGCAAAGTATGCATAAGCCACGTCCGCGCGGCCTCCCGCTGCGCCTGGGGCGGAAGAGGCGCGCTCGATCCCCTCGACGCGGTCGCCCGCCTTGGCAGTGGCGTCAAACCCGGCCTTCGTCACCAGCCCACCGTCTTCCATCGGCTCGGAGCGGTCGGTGCCGGCGTGCGGCACGAGAAGCAGGTCGCGCTCGAGCTTCATGCGGTTGACCCGGGCCCAATCGACCGCCACCGGATCCCACGGATCGATGTCGGCATCGACCACCGTGACACGTTTCACCAGGCTGACGGCGGCGAAGGCGGCGAAGATCGCGCGCCTCGCCTGGCCGGGCCGGGGCGCCTCGAGTTGGACCACGATGTCGGTGCGGCCGGCGCCCGCTTCGGTTACCGCCACGTCGCGTACATTCGGGACGACGGCCGCGATCGCGCTTCGCAGGCTCGCCGCGATCGGCAGCGCGCCGAGGTAGACGTGCTCGCGGTGATAGCCGGGCTCGATCGCCTGGTAGATGGCGTCCTTGGCATGCGTCAGCGCCGAGAAGGTCTCGGAAGCCCGGTCCGTAATTCTCGTACATGCCGTGGTATTCAGAGACCAAGCCTTCCTCGAGCGGCTGGCCGCGTCGATCTCGCCTTCGAGGACGATCTCGGCGTCGGCCGGCACCAGGAGATCGACGGTTTTCGCCGGCACCAGGCGGACAGGCGCGCCGAGCAGGCTGCCGGCGCATTCGATCTCGTCGTCGCCCACGCCGAGATAAAGGCACGCTGCCAGCTGGATCGCCGGGTGAGCGCCGATGCGACGACGATCTGCAGGGCCTTTCCGGCTTCGGCGGCACGGCGCGCAAAGAGAGCCAGATGGTGGTTCGGGGCAATGCCCACCATGGCGGTCCGCCCGTCATGGATCGCGAAGCGCGCGAAAGAGGCGTTGCCCCGTCCGCTATGAGGATCGCGTGCCAGGATGACGCCGGCGGTTATGTAGTGTCGCGCTTCACGCTCGAAGAATCGGGGCACCGGTAGCGCAGCCAGCGGATTCTCCAGTGACGACGACATCCTGGACACGGCCGCTCGTCACCTGCACGGGCTTCACCGGAGCGCGGATCGCCTCGATGTATGCGCGGCACGATGTCGGAAACGTCGATGCCCAGCGCGGCGGCGATCCGGCGCGACTGCTCAGCAGATTTCCGGCGACGCGCAGCGACGAGCCGTTGACCTTTTCGAACAACAGCGCCGGGCCCGCGTCGGCGGCCGAGAGGAAAGCCGAGAGTTCGAACGCCGGATCGACGGGCTTCGGGATGCGCAACAACGATCCGCTCTTTTCGAGAGCCTCGAGAAACGGACGGATGGATTGCTGCTCGTTGCTCATGTTGCCCCTGCGCCGGCCTGCCCGGCACCGTGATGTTATCTCGGAAATGCTCGTGGCTGTACTCCCGTGTCCATTGTGGAGCCGGGTGCGAAGCGCCTATATCGAGGGGCCGATGATCCCCAACGCCCGCATGTACTCCGTCACGCCCCAGGTCGCGGCCCTATGGCGTAGCCTGCTCGGTGGCGTGCTTTCAGAGACAGGCAGTCCCGTCGAGGTCGTGGACCACGCACCTCCCGCGCCGATTTCCGAGCTCTGGAGCGGCCCGACAAGGCGGCGGTATTCATGTGCGGCCTGCCCTACAGCCTGGCACGCCGCGCCCGAACCGGTCGTGGCTCCCATACCATCGCCCCGAGCTACGGCGGCCGCGCCTGCTACTGGACCGACCTCGTCGTGCGGCGCCGACAGTCCGTTTGAAACGATCGAGCAGACCTTCGGCCATCGCCTCGCCTTGACGACCCCCGAATCCCAGTCGGGCTATGCCGCCTTGCTGCATGCACTGATGCCCAGTGCTCGGAGCACGCCTCTCTATCACGAGATCATAGAGCCGCGTTTCACGCCGATGGGAGCCTTGACCGCGGTCATCGAGCGCAAAGCGGAGGTGGCGCCGCTAGATTCCTATGCTTTCGCTCTTCTGTCGAAACATGCCCCGGACCTGACGGCACAGGTGAGAGTTATAATGCACACCGAGCCTACGCCGGCGCCCTTGCTGGTCGCGTCCGGCCCGGTGCCCCCCGCAGTTAGCTCGGCGTTTCTCGCGGCGAGCGAGAAGCCGTCCCCGTCGCGCTGATGGACCAACTCTTGCTTGATCGCTTTGCCCGGCCCGAGCGCCGGGCCTATGATGAGCTGAAGGAGAGATTTTTGGCCATGCAGGCGTTCTGGCGCCGCTATCGCTGCTGGCGAAGATGGCCCATCCGCTGTTTGCCGGAGTGAAGGAAGCTGACCATTCCAGCCGACGGGGTGAGGGGTTAAGGGGAATATCATGAAGAAAAGCGTCATTGCTGCCACTCTGGCGGCGGCCCTGTTGTTCGCGGGCAGCGCCTCGGCACAGATCAAGATCGGGTTCCACGCTCCTCAATCCGGGCCCGGCTGCCGCGGACGGCAAGTCGTCGACCACCGGCGCGGAGATCGCACGCGACTGGATCAACGCGAAGGGTGGCGTGCTCGGGCAGAAGATCGAGCTGGTGATCTACGACGACCAGAACAAGCCCGACCAAGCCGTGCCGATCGCCAACAAGCTGATCGGCCAGGACAAGGTCGTGGCCGCGGTATCGGGCAGCTACTCGGCGCCGACCCGCGCCGCTGCCGCCGTGTTTCAGACAGGCGCACATCCCGTACATGTCGGCCTATGGCGTCCATCCCGATATCACCAAGGAGGGCAACTGGGCCTTCCGCGGCGTGGCCAGCTTGGACCGCCGCAGGGCAAGGGTGCCGCGAAGTTCATCGCCGACAAGTTCGGCAAGGTGAAGGTCGCCATGGTGACCATGAACAACGACTTCGGCCAGTCGATCGCCGACGGCTTCAAGGAAGAGGCGCCGAAGCTCGGCCTGACGATCGTCAAGGAGTACACCTTCGGCCTCGGCGAACGGCAATTCGGTCCGATCGTCGCCTCGGTGAAGGCCGACAATCCCGATGTCATCTACGCCATCGGCTACTACTTCGTGGGCGGCCCGCTGCTGGCGCAGCTCCGTGCCGGCGGCCTCAAGCAGCCGATCGTCGGCTGCCCAGGCCTTCGAATTCCATGAAGCTGATGGAGATCGCCAAGGACGCTGCTGAGGGCGTCTATGTGGTGGGCGGCATGGATCGCGGCCGCAAGACGCCGACCGACTTCCAGCCGTTCCTCGCCGAATTCAAGAAGCGCGCCGGCTACGACGCGGAGGCGGTGGCCGCCAACTGCTTCTCCTCGGTGATGCTGATGGCCGATGCCATCAAGCGCGCCGGTAGCACCGATCCGGCCAAGATCCGCGAAGCGTTGGCGGCGACCAAGGATTTCCCGATGCTTACCGGGCCGCTCGGCTATTTCAATTCGGTCGGCGAGCTGTACTCCCCGCTCGAGGTGACACAGGGTGAAGAACGGGGCGTTCGTCGGGGTCGCCGTCATCGACGACAGAGTCAATTCTGGCGCCGCCGAAATAAGCGCGATCCTTCCGCAGTAAACCGTCGATGCTCATCGTAGCAATACGTTCTTCTTGCCCTCTACTTGGTTCAGTTGGTGTTTGCTACGATGAGCATCGACGGTTTACTGCGGAAGGTCGCGCTTATTTCGGCGGCCCAAATCGACTTGTCGTCGATGACGGCGACCCCGACGAACGCCCCGTTCTTCACCTGTGTCACCTCGAGCGGGGAGTACAGCTCGCCGACCGAATTGAAATAGCCGAGCGGCCCGGTAAGCATCGGGAAATCCTTGGTCGCCGCCAACGCTTCGCGGATCTTGGCCGGATCGGTGCTACCGGCGCGCTTGATGGCATCGGCCATCAGCATCACCGAGGAGAAGCAGTTGGCGGCCACCGCCTCCGCGTCGTAGCCGGCGCGCTTCTTGAATTCGGCGAGGAACGGCTGGAAGTCGGTCGGCGTCTTGCGGCCGCGATCCATGCCGCCCACCACATAGACGCCCTCAGCAGCGTCCTTGGCGATCTCCATCAGCTTCATGGAATTGAAGGCCTGGGCGCCGACGATCGGCTGCTTGAGGCCGCCGGCACGGAGCTGCGCCACCAGCGGGCCGCCCACGAAGTAGTAGCCGATGGCGTAGATGACGTCGGGATTGTCGGCCTTGACCGACGCGACGATCGGGCCGAACTGCCGTTCGCCGAGGCCGAAGGTGTATTCCTTGATGATCGTCAGGCCGAGCTTCGGCGCCTCCTCCTTGAAGCCGTCGGCGATCGACTGGCCGAAATCGTTGTTCATGGTCAGCATGGCGACCTTCGCCTTGCCGAACTTGTCGGCGATGAACTTCGCCGCGCCCTTGCCCTGCGGCGGTCCGAGCTGACGCCGCGGAAGGCCAAGTTGCCCTCCTTGGTGATGTCGGGATGCACGCCATAGGCCGAGATGTACGGGATGTGCGCCTGCTGGAACACGGCGGCGGCGGCGCGGGTCGGCGCCGAGTAGCTGCCGGAGACCGCGGCCACGACCTTGTCCTGGCCGATCAGCTTGTTGGCGATCGGCACGGCTTGGTCGGGCTTGTTCTGGTCGTCGTAGATCACGAGCTCGATCTTCTGACCGAGCACGCCACCCTTCGCGTTGATCCAGTCGCGTGCAATCTCCGCGCCGGTGGTCGACGACTTGCCGTCGGCTGCGGCCGGCCCGGATTGAGGAGCGTGAAAGCCGATCTTGATCTGTGCCGAGGCGCTCCCCGCAAACAACAGGGCCGCCGCAAAAGTGGCGGCAATGACGCTTTTCTTCATGTTATTCCCCTTAACCCCTCACACCGTCGGCTGGAATGGTCAGCTTCCTTCAACTTCGCGGCAAACAGCGGATGCGCCATCTTCGCCAGAGGATAGCGGCGCCAGAATGCCTGCATGGCCAAAAATCTCTCCTTCAGCTCATCATAGGCCCGGCGCTCGGGCCGGGCAAAGCGATCAAGCAAGAGTTGGTCCATCAGCGCGACGGTGGACGGCTTCTCGCTCGCCGCGAGAAACGCCGAGCTAACTGCGGGGGGCACCGGGCCGGACGCGACCAGCAAGGGCGCCGGCGTAGGCTCGGTGTGCATTATAACTCTCACCTGTGCCGTCAGGTCCGGGGCATGTTTCGACAGAAGAGCGAAAGCATAGGAATTGAGCGGCGCCACCTCCGCTTTGCGCTCGATGACCGCGGTCAAGGCTCCCATCGGCGTGAAACGCGGCTCTATGATCTCGTGATAGAGAGGCGTGCTCGCAGCATGGGGCATCAGTGCATGCAGCAAGGCGGCATAGCCCGACTGGGATTCGGGGGTCGTCAAGGCGAGGCGATGGCCGAAGGTCTGCTCGATCGTTTCAAACGGACTGTCGGCGCCGACGACGATGTCGCTCCAGTAGCACGCGCGTCCGCCGTACTTGGGGGGTGACGGCACGGGAGCCACGACCGGCTCGGCATGCGGCGTCGCCAGGCTGTAGGGCAGGCCGCACATGAAAACCGCCGCCTTGTCGGGCCGCCTCCAGAGCTCGGAAATCGGCGCGGGCGGCGCGTGATCCACGATCTCGATGGCGACGCCAGTATCCGAAAGGATGGCACCGAGCAGGCTACGCCATAGGGCCGCGACGTGCGGCGTGACGGAGTACATGCGGGCGTTGGCGATCATCGGCCCCTCGATATAGGCGCTTCGCACCCGGCTCCACAATGGACACGGGAGTACAGGCACGAACATTTCCGCGATAACATCACGGTGCCGGACAGGCCGGCGCAGGGGCAACATGAGCAACGAGCAGCAGTCCATCCGTCCTTTTCTCGCGGCCCTCGAAAAGAGCGGATCGTTATTGCGCATTCCGAAGCCTGTCGATCCGGCGTTCGAACTCTCAGCGTTCCTTTCGGCCGCCGACGCAGGCCCGGCGCTGTTGTTCGAAAAGGTCAACGGATCGTCGCAGCGCGTCGCCGGAAATCTTCTGAGCAGTCGCTGCCGGATCGCCGCCGCCCTGGGCGTCGACGTTTCCGAGATCGTGCCGCGCATACATCAGGCGATCCGCGCTCCCGTCAAACCCGTGCAGGTTACGGCCGGCCGTGTCCAGGACGTCGTCGTCATGGAAAACCCGCTGGCTGCGCTGCCGGTACCCCAATTCTTCGAGCGCGAGGCGCGACACTACATAACCGCCGGCGTCATCCTGGCGCGCGATCCTCACAGCGGACGGGGCAACGCCTCTTTCGCGCGCTTTGCCGTCCATGACGGGCGAATCGCCATGGTGGGTATCGCCCCGAACCATCATCTGGCGCTCTTTGCGCGCCGTGCTGCCGAAACCGGAAAGGCCCTGCAGATCGTGGTCACCATCGGCGCTCACCCGGCGGTGCAGCTGGCGGCATGCCTTTATCTCGGCGTGGGCGACGACGAAATCGAATGCGCGGGCAGCCTGCTCGGCGCGCCTGTCCGCCTGGTGCCGGCGAAAACCGTCGATTCTTGGTGCCGGCCGACGCAGAGATCGTCCTCGAGGGCGAGATCGACGCGCGCCAGCCGCTCGAGGAAGGCTTGGTCTCCGAATACCACGGCATGTACGAGAATTACGGGCCGGGCTTTCGAGCGACCTTCTCGGTGCTGACCCACGTCAAGGATGCCATCTACCAGGCGATCGAGCCCGGCTATCACCGCGAGCACGTCTATCTCGGCGCGTTGCCGATCGCGGCGAGCCTGCGAAGCGCTATTGCGGCCGTCGTCCCAAGCGTACGCGATGTGGCGGTAACCGAAGCGGGCGCTGGCCGTACCGACATTGTCGTGCAACTCGAGGCGCCACGGCCGGGTCAGGCGCGGCGCGCGATCTTCGCCGCCTTCGCCGCCGTCAGCCTGGTAAAATGTGTCACGGTGGTCGATGCCGACATCGATCCCTGGGATCCGGTGGCGGTCCATTGGGCCCGGGTCAACCGCATGAAGCTCGAGCGCGACCTGCTTCTTGTGCCGCACGCCGGCACTGACCGCTCCGAGCCGATGGAAGACGACGGGCTCGTGACGAAGGCCGGGTTTGACGCCACTGCCAAGATAGGCGATCGCGTCGAGGGGATCGAGCGAGCACTCCCGCCCCAGGCGCAACGGGACGCCGCCCGGACGTGGCTTATGAACGCCTTGCCTTTGGAAAAGCGTGGTTGGCTGAAGTAGGCTCGTGCAATGGACCGCTTCGATCTCGGCCCCCACACCAGGAAGATCCGGACATCGTCTGCGGAGGCGCAGCGCTGGTTCGACCTCGGCCTGAACTGGTGCTTTGGCTTCAACAAGAACGAAGGCATCAAGTGCTTTCGCCGCGCGCTCGAGTTCGACCCGCGTTGCGTCATGGCGCATTGGGGTATCGCCTACGGCGGCGGGCCTTTCTACAATCTGACGTGGCGGGAACATGGTCTGGCAGAGGCGAATGCGGCCACCAGGCTCGGTTTCGAGCACATCGCGGCAGCGCGCGCGCTGTCGGGCGGGGCGAGTGAGCTGGAAAATCGCCTGGTCGCGGCGATGGCCTGCCGTATCCAGAAGCCGCATGCCGTACCGGGGGAGGAATTCGATCGCTGGGACGACGACTACGCCGCCGCGCTGCGCCGCGTCTTCACGCATTACCCCAACGACCTCGACGTCATGGCGCTGCTCGTCGAGGCCCTGATCACGAGAACGCCGCGGCGGTTGTGGGACGTCAAGACGGGCCTGCCAGCAGGCTCCGACATGATCGAGGCGCTGGAGGTATGCGACCGCGCGATCGAGACTGGAAAGCCGGGAAGCGCGCCACATCCGGCGATCGTGCATCTGTACATCCATGTGATGGAAATGTCGAGCGTGCCGGAGCAGGGGAGGCGATCGGCGGATACGCTGGCAACCTTGTGCCCTGACGCTGGCCACCTGAACCATATGCCTGGACACATCTACATGTTGTGCGGCGATTATGCGAAAGCCAAGGAAGCCAGCGAGAAGGCGATCATCGCCGACGACATGTATGCTCGATTACGCGGGTTCGTTCAATTTCTACGCACGGCGCCTGCGGCCATGATCTCCATTTGATGATGCATGCTTGCATGTTCATGGGCCGGTATTTCGGGACGCTATCGACACGGCGAACAAGATCCGGTCGATCATGAGCAGGGACATGCTCAGCATCAAGGGGCGTCCGAAATTCATCGTGACCTCGAGGGCTACTACTCGATGAAGATGCACGTGATGGTGCGCTTCGGACGTTGGCAGGAGATCATCGACGAGCCGCTGGCCGGTGATCCCGGAAATCTATCCGGTCACCAGGGCGATGCAGCACTATGCGGAGGGAATCGCGTACGCCACACTGAAGCAATTTGATGCAGCCAATGGGGAGCGCAGCGCTTTCAGTCGAGCCATGGCCCGCATTCCGCGGAGCGATAATTCTTTAACAATTCAGCGCATGACATCCTGGCTGTGGCCGAAAATGCTCGACGGCGAGATGGAGTATCACAAGGGAAATTACGAGCGGCTTTCGCTCGCCTGCGTGAAAGCGTTCGCCGTGATGACAGTCTAAAGTACATCGAGCCATGGGCCTGGATGCATCCGCCGCGCCACGCGCTCGCCGCGCTGCTGATGGAGCAGGGGCATTTTGGCGAGGCGGAAAAAATCTACCGCGACGATCTCGGCTTAAGTGGGCGGATCCAGCGTTGCGCCCAGCATCCGGATAATGTCTGGTCGCTTCACGGGCTGGTCGAATGTTGCGGCGACGCAACGAGACAGATCGAATTGCCGGCCTTCGAAAAAGCCTTGCCGCGGCCATGGCCATGGCTGACGTGCCGATCACTTCATCATGCATGTGCAGGACCAAGACCTATCAACCCAAAGAGTGTTGCTCGTAGACGCGAAGACATCTTATCCATCATCGAGAAACGAGGGTCACCTTGACCCCTTCGTGCCCCGTCGCTCCCCAGGCACGAGCAGCATTCGACGGCATTGAGACTGCCGCGACTAGGGCGATGGCGCCGAGCGCAGCGAGACCAACAGGCCAGGGCATTTCACGTCGACACATGGGCGCACAACTCATGATGTTTCGTACTTTTGCTACCAGTTACGCGATTGCCTCAAATCGCCGCCGCGTAAGAAGCAAGCACTGGATTGGCGGCACAGGTTCACCCGTGCGATCAGGGCGCACCATAGTCATAAGCAACGGCGAGCTTTCGCTTGACGAGCTGACGGCAAAGAACAACAGGACCCGTCGCCTTGGGGAGCAGTGCCGAGCGATTGACATCAATGCGGACATGGAAACCGGTTGCGGTGTCTTCAACGAGCTACCTGGCGGTCTGGACATGGCCTCCTTTGCCAGGAAGATCGAGGCCACGTGCCAGGCGAACTACGGCCACTCCGGGTTTCGCTTCATAGAGCACCTGGTAAGCCAACTCGCGGACTGGCCACTGAGGGCCACCCGATCTATGGACAACTTCAAGCAGGCCGCTCAAGTCCCCTCATCGGGCTACGCGCGTAGGTTCGCAGAAAGGTTCGCTTTGGCCTACGCGGCCGGTCTTGAGGGTCGGGCGTGCGGAATCCTGACAGTCTCGCAAAGAAGAATTCGCAGGGCCCTGACGCGCTTACGCCATGCCAGCAAGCCTGACCCGAAGCGACGCGCGATATCTCTCGTGATCGAATCGAGGGTCTCGGAAGGCATCAACGGCAAAATGGAAAGCTACATCGAAGACCTTACCAATGAGTTCAAGAACGTGTGGCCGATTGTATGCGCAGCGATGTATTTGTTGTCGGAAACACGCAGACCAACAGCTCAGCAGGCTGGCACTTCGATGCACAATCTCATTGAGGTCCAGCCGCCTACCTATCGACAGCTGATGCGCATAATCATCGACAATCCAGGCCGATTTTTTGCGGCTTGCCAATATTTCCTCGACCAACTATTGGCCGAAAGTGGCTTGGTGCAACAGCACCAGCCGTTTATGACTTCGGACGATTGCTATGGCTGGCCGGACTTCAAAGACCTGTCTGACGATTTTGTTCCGTCTGAAGCCTTGCGCACTCTAGTCCACAAGAAGCATCGATCGCGCAAACCTACTCCTACACGGACTATAAGCGGCGAGGTAGCAACAGTAGCAACACTGCAAAATCAACGGTGCACAAGCAGGGGCCTGGCCGGGTCTGGCATAAGTAGGTGAGCAGGTGATCAAGTGAGTAATCGGTCCACGGTTGATCACCGGATCACTTAGGCAACAACCGCACTTTAAGCAAACGCTGAAAAGTGTGGCCTGAGACGACGTGGGTGGCTGACACCAAAGTGTTATGGCCCCACCTTGGCCGCATCACCATGACCGAGCTGCCCCCCGATCGGCTGCGTTACAGTCCCCCTCCGCGGTCTCCTTGGACTCTCGTCATCGCGTCTTCCGTTAAGTGACTTTCGATGACGCGACGGACCATACCCAAGAGTGAGTGTCGGCTGCTGTCGCGAGCTGATGCCAGGCGCTACTGCGGCGGCTTAGGTGATATGCGCTCCGACCGCGAAGTCGGGCCCCACGTCACCATGCGCATCATTGGCGCCGAACGCTTTTACGATCGGCTGGAACTCGATGCATGGGTTGACCGACTGTCTCAAGCAGGCCAGCGTCAAGAAACTGACTGGCTGGCAGAGATCGACAATGACTTCAATTCGCGTCCGCGGCGTTAATCGCGTCACCGCCAAAGGGCGTGTCTACTACTACCATCGCGCCACAGGTACACGGATCAAGACCGATCCCTCGGATGCTGCTGCTTTCGCGACCGTGGTAGCCGCACTGAATGCTGGCACGCCTTCGATCGAAAAGGGCGAAAAGATGCCGGGTACCATTGGTGCATTGCTTGCCGCCTACCGACAGTCACCAAAGTTCCTCGAGACCAAGCCTGACACGAAGAGGGGCTACATGAGGGCGATCGACGCGTGCAAGCCCATCGATGGCATGCCCGTTGCGAAGCTCGACCAGCGCTTCATTCTTGCTTTTCAGGATAGGTTGTATCGAAAGCGTGGTCGTTGGCTCGCCAACATGGTGGTGAAAGTGCTCTCTGTTGCTTTGGGTTGGGCGACGCCTCGCGGAATTGTCTCGCTGAATTCAGCGAAGGGCGTGCCCATGATCCGCCGCCCTCGCGGCGAGATAGCCAACAAGGCGTGGACGTCGCGCGAAGTCGATGCGGCGCTGAAAATGGCGCACGGTGGACTGCGAAAAGCGATTGCCCTCGCCTACTATGGCGGCTTGCGAAAGAAGGATTGCGTCGAAGTCGAGCGTACCGCGAGAGCGCGTGGCCAAATCGACCTACTCAGAGCAAGACTGGCAGCGAGCTGACACTCTTCGAGGCCAAGCGTCTCAAGGACGTTCTTGATGAGCCCGACAAGGTGTCGGGCCGCAATATCGTAGTAAATAGCCGGGGAGAGCCGTACACGCGCGACGGCCTCGACAGTGTCTTTGATCGACTAAAGCGGAAGCTGGTCGAAAAGAAGTTGATCCGGGCCGGTCTCACTTTTCATGGACTACGGAAATCACTCGGCAAGCGAGCTGCGGACAGAGGATTCAGCGAGAACGACATCGCAGCGGCTCTGGGTCATTCCAATCCGGCAAGCGCAAGGCCATACACCCTTGAAGCGGCTCGCACCAAGGGTGCTCGTCGTGTGTTCAAGGCCCTAGAAAAATCACGGTGAAAACAAGCACAGAACACGGCTTTGCAAAACCATATGAAAAACAGCTGCAAAACTCGTTCGCCCCCATGCGATTGGCGAAGGCTAAGTGCCTGAAAATGAATGGTGCCCAGGGGCGGAGTCGAACCACCGACACTGCGATTTTCAGTCGCATGCTCTACCAACTGAGCTACCTGGGCGCGCCGTTCGCGGGCGGCGGGCTGTATAGGATGCGTCAGCGTTGCTGTCCAGTTGGTCCCTGCCCGGGCGGTTGCGAGGGCGGCGTGTCCTCCTCGCCAGGCCCTTCCTCGGTCGGCACGCGATAGCCCTCTTTCAGCCAGCGGCCGAGGTCGATGTCGGCGCAGCGCTTGGTGCAAAAAGGCTGGTACTTGGCGTCTGCCGGCTTGCCGCAGACCGGACACTTGGCCTGGATGCGCACGGCGCGCAAGGGCGCGGATCGATCAGGGGGAGCCATCGCTCACAAAAATTGCGCCATGTCCGGCGCGCGTCAACACATCTTCTGCGCCGCCCGACGGATTTCGGGCGGCGCCGTTCTGAAGAAGTGGCGATTGCGCGCCTAGGCGTCGATCAGGTCGCGGACCGCGCGGTGCTCCTCGATGTCCTTGATCAGGTCACGAGCCGCCGGCGCGAATAGCGTCGCGCTGAGGCCGGGGTTCAGGCTCTGCAGCGAGATCACCTTGCCGTCGGCGAAGCGCACGGCGTCCTTGTGCGGGCCGGTATCGAGGCGGGTCATCACCACCTCGGCGATCGGACCGACGTTCAAGGTGCGCTGCAGGGTCTCGCTGATGCCTTCAAGACGCAGATGCGCGTCGGCCGGCACGCAGACGGCGGTGTCGCAGGTCTTGCCCGATGTGAATCCCATCGAGCCGCTGGCGAAGCGGGCCAGGGTATATTGCTCGCCGGCAACGGCGGGCACTGCACGATAGAGCTCGAGTGAATAGTCGCACATGACACCCTCCTGGGGTTAGAGGACGTTCTTGAGAACTAGTGAGCGCTTCGAAGCGTTCAAGCCTGAGCATCAACGAAGTCTGCCCGGCAGTCGTTCCCATGCTGCATCGCAATGACCAGCCAGACAGTTGCCGTAAGAGACGATCAGGCGTCGTCGCGTTCGAGTGCCTCGAGCTGGCCAGCCAGGGTCGCGCCGCGACGGGCCCGCGTCAGCTCGAACAGACCAAGCCTGGTGAAGCCATATAGTTGCGTCGGCACAGGATCATCGCGCAGCACCTCGGCCAGGGCCGCCTGGACCTTGTCGCGGTCATAGGCGCTGCGCATGGTGATAAAGTCGATCACCACCGCCCCGGCGATATTGCGCAGGCGAAGCTGCTGGGCGATGGCCGGAGCGGCCTCGAGATTGACATCGACCGGCCGGCGCGGGGCGCGGCCTTGGCGGCCGCCGGCGCTGCCGCTATCGACATCGACCGCGCACAGCGTTTCGCCGGGCTCGAACAGCACTTCGACACCGCTTTCCAGCACGATGCGGGGAGCCAGCGCGGTGTTGATCTGGGCCGACACATCATCGATGTCGAGCGCCGGCATCGGTCCGTTGTGCCAACGAACCCGGATCTTCTCCTGACGGCGATCCATCTCGTCCTGCAGCGCACGCGCCAGGCCACGCTCGTCGAGGATCACTTCTTCGAGAGCCCCACCATGATCGCGCAAGGCGCGGGCGATGGGATCGCGCTCGCCGGGAAGGCGCGCGCTGAGGTCGGCTGGAGGCTGGGCAGCGAAGGCCTGGCTGCGCAGGCTTTCCCAGCGCTCCAGAACATGGGTCGCATCAGCCTGCAACAGATCGGCCGAGGCGCCGGCGGCGGCGGTGCGCAACACGATTCCGCCCTCCAGAAGTCCGATGACATGGTTGGCCAGGCGCTCGCGCTCGGACTCGCCGTCGATGCGGCGCGAGAAGCCGACGCCCGACCCCAGCGGATGGTAGACGAGATACCGGCCCGATACAGCGAGATCCATGGTGAGCCGTGGCCCCTTCTCGCCGTCGCCTTCGTTGCGCATCTGCACCAGCATGGGCGCGCCGAGCGGCGGCCAGTCGTCCATGCCGGCGCGATCCTCGGCGCGCAGGAAGCCCGAGCGACCGATGCCGATATCGACGAAAGCGGCATCGAGCTCGGGCATCACCCGTTCCAGCCGGCCGAGAAAGATGCTGTCGACGCGCGAGGGCCGGTCGCGGCGAACGACCTGCAATTCGACCAGACGGCCTTCGGCGGTCAGCGCCATCAGGAACGCCTTGGGCATGACGTGGCAGATCAGGCGATCAATGCGACTCATGCCGATCTCAGGAGCGCTATGGTCTCGAACAGCGGCAAGCCGACGACGTTGCTGTAGGAGCCAGAGATGAAAGCGACGAAAGCAGCGGCGCGTCCCTGGATGGCATAGCCGCCGGCCTTGCCCTGCCATTCACCGCTGGCGAGGTAGGCGTCGATCTCGCTTGCCTCCAGCCGCTTGAAGCGCACGACGGTCTCGACCAGCCGCGTGCGCACCTTGCCGTCGGGAAGCGCGAGGGCCACGCCGCCAACCACCTTGTGACGCCGGCCAGACAGCAGCGTCAGGCAGTCGCGCGCCTGATCCTTGGTCTCGGCCTTGGGCAGGATGCGGCGGCCGACCGCCACCACGCTGTCGGCCGCGAGCACGAGCACCTTGGGGTGGCGCCGCGCCACGACGTCGAGCTTGGCCCTCGCCATGCGCTCGGCATAGGCGCGCGGCGCCTCGCCTCGCTGGGGCGTCTCGTCGGTGTCGGGGGAATCGATGGCGGCGGGCTCGATGCCGATCTGCCGCAACAGGTCCAGCCGTCGCGGCGATGCCGACGCAAGCACCAGCGGCGGGATCGCGGGCTGGGCCAACGCCTACTTGAAGCGGAAGGTGATGCGGCCCTTGGTCAGGTCGTAGGGCGTCATCTCGACGGTGACGCGGTCGCCTGCCAGCACGCGGATGCGATTCTTGCGCATCTTGCCCGAGGTGTGGGCGAGGATCGTGTGGTCGTTGTCGAGCTTCACTCGAAACATCGCGTTGGGCAGCAACTCGCTGACCACGCCATTAAACTCGATCAAATCTTCCTTGGCCATCCGGCCTCCGGGTTGAACAAAGGGCGAAGCGGGCGGAAAATGGGCCGCTGTCCCGACTTAGTCAACTTTCTTCCCCTCCCGCTTGTCCCCCGGCCGGCCTATACAGGACACCATGATATTGCTCCGAGCCGCCGGCCTGCTGGCCGGCCTGTTGTTTCCAGCCTTGGCGTTCGCACAGGCTCCCGCGCCGGTCCCGACACCGCCCAATGCCATCATCGCGCCGGCCCAGAAAATAATCGGCACGCCCTCGGCACGAAAGCGCTCGGAGGCGCTGATCGTGCTCAATGCCAAGGGCGCCAAGCTTTCCGGCGGCACGCTGGTCCTGAACGGAGTTGCCTCTTCGGCCATTCTGTTCGCGAGCCGCCCGGTCCGCGGCGCGGGCCACATGAGCACCGCCGATCTGGTGGCGCTCTGGTCGACCGGCAGCTTCGCCAAGGACCCGCCCAACGCCACTGTCTCGGCCTTCGCCAAGGACGGCACGAAGGTCAACGACGCGGTCGTTGTCCTGAAGTCGGTGCGCACGGAAGCCAACAAGGCCATCTTCGACGTCGCCGTGCTGGAAGGCGACCTTGGCAACGTCGACGGACCTGCCGCGGTGTTCATCGACACCGTCTGGTTCAGCCTGGGCTCCGACGGCTTCAACTATATCGGCCGCAGCGCGACCACCGGTGGCACCACCCCGGCGATCGGCAGCCGCGAGGACACCAGCACCTTCAGCGGCTGGTCCAATCCCGCGCCTAGCGCGGCCAACGGCACGCCGGTCTTTCGCTCATCGCCCGCGGGCGGCGGCTATGGCTACGCCCCGCCGCCGCCGGACGCCTACCAGACCAACCCACCCTGCGGGAAGCCACCGCTGCTGCCGTGCTACTGAGGCCCGTCATGAGAATTGTCCTTGCCGCAGTAGCTCTCCTGCTTTCCGCGACCGTAGCGACGGCGCAGACGCCGAAAGTGATCGGCACGCCGCAGCAGTCGCAAATCGTGCCGTCGATGATCGTGATCAACGCGGAAGGTGCCAAGATCGCCAACCAGAAGTTGGTGCTCGATGGCGTTTCGTCAAACGCAATCGTGTTCGCCGACCGACCGGTCCGGGCGGCCGGGCACGCGCTCATCGCGCATCTGCTCGAGGAATGGAGCAACTCCTCGCCCGACAGCTTCGCCAAGGATCCGCCCAACGCGACGATTTCGGTGATGAGCAAGACCAAGGGCAAGGTGGCCGACGCCGTCGTCGTCCTGAAGGCGCCGAAGCTCGAGGGTGAGCGGCTGACCTTCGACGTGTCCGTCCTGGAAGGCGATCTGGGCCAAGCCGACGGTCCGGCGACGCTGTTCATCGACATCATCGACCTGCCGGTCGCGCGGCGTACCGCGCATCGCAGCGCGTGGTACGCCGGCGCCAAGTAGTCGCCGGGGCGCGATGATCGGGCTGCTGTTCGGTTTCGAAGGCCGGATCGGCCGTGGCCTCTTCTGGTTGGTGCAAGTCGCTCTGGTCGTCCTCGTCTGGATGTATGGCCTGCACGTCGACCCGCTGCTCGCCCGCTGGTTCCCCTACAGTGTGTTCGAAGGCCTGACGGTCGCCCTGATCCTCGCCGCGCCCCTGATCTGGGTACAGGTCGCCATCGCCACCAAGCGCTATCACGACCGCGGCAAGTCGGGTTTCTGGTCGCTGCTGCTGCTCCTGCCGGTCTTCGGCTGGGCCTGGCTGCTGATCGAATGCGGCCTGCTGCCGGCGGCTAGAGAGTCGGCCCCGACGGCACGCCAAACCGCGCCTTGAGACGCTGCAGGATCAGGTCGCGGACCTGGCGGTAGGCTTGCAGGCGCGTCTCCCGCGAGCCATCGACGGCGGTGGCATCGGGAACCGGCCAGTATTCGACGTCCGTCGCCGTGTTGCGCGTGAAGTCGAGCGCGCGGTGGTGCGCCTCGGGCGACAGGGTGACGATCAGGTCGAAGGAGCTCGGGATCGACGTCGTCGAAGGTCTTGGCATGGTGGCGGTGCACATCGACGCCGATCTCGTCCAGCACAGCGGCGGCAAAATTGTCGACCTCCAGGGCGCGCACGCCGACGGAATCGATGTAGGACGAATGTCCGTACAGCCGCTTGGCCATCGCCTCCGCCATCGGCGAGCGCACTGAATTCTGGCTGCAGGCGAACAGCACGCTGGAAGGCAAGGTCCTCATGCCTTGATGTGCAGGGCGCAGATCAGGGTGAAGAGGCGCCGGGCGGTGTCGTGATCGACCTCGATCTTGCCGGCCAGCCGCTCGCGCAACAGCTCGGAACCCTCGTTGTGCAGGCCGCGCCGGCCCATGTCGAGCGCCTCGATCTGCGACGTGCCGAGCTTCTTGATGGCTGAGTAGTAGCTCTCGCAGACCAGGAAGTAATCCTTCACCACCTTGCGGAAGGGAGTGAGCGACAGGACGATGTCACGCAGCTTGCCGTCATGGGCGTCGTGCACGCCGAACACCAGACGCTGCTCGAAGATGCCGATATGCAGCTTGTAGGGGCCGGGCTCGCCGCCCACCAAGACGAAGTCGTTCTCCTCCAGAAGATCGAACAGCGCCACGGCGCGCTCGTGCTCCACCTCGGGCGTGCGGCGCGCGACCGACTTCTCGTCCAGCACGATATCGACGATGCGGCGGCGCTGCGGCATGGCCTCAGCCGCGGCGGTTCAGCCGGATGGAGATCGATCGACCGTGCGCGCCCAAGCCCTCGGCGTCGGCGAGCGCCACGGCTGCGGGACCGAGCTCTGCCAGGGCATCGGGAGTACAGGCCACGATCGAGGTGCGCTTGAGGAAATCGGCAACGCTCAGGCCGCCCGAGAAGCGGGCCGCCCGCGAGGTCGGCAGCACGTGGTTGGTACCGGCGACATAGTCGCCGATCGCTTCAGGCGTATGGCGACCAAGGAAGATCGCGCCGGCATGGGCAATCTTGCGGCTGAGCGCCTCGGCCGGACCCGGCTCGAGGGCGAGCTCGACATGCTCGGCGGCAATCCGGTCGACGATCGGCACGCAGTCGGCGACGTCGGGAACCAGGATGATGGCCCCATTGTCGCGCCAACTCGCCCCGGCGATCTCGCCGCGCGGCAGGGTCTTCAGCTGATCGTCGACGGCGCGGGCAACGGCGTCGGCAAAGGCCTTGTCGTCGGCAATCAGCACCGACTGCGAGGACGCATCGTGCTCGGCCTGCGACAAGAGGTCGGCGGCGATCCAGGCTGGATCGTTCTGCCTGTCGGCCACGACCAGGATCTCCGAAGGTCCGGCAATCAGGTCGATGCCGACCTGGCCGAACACGCGGCGCTTGGCGGCGGCGACATAGGCGTTGCCCGGACCGGTGATCTTGTCGACCGGCTTGATCGATTGCGTGCCATACGCCAGCGCCGCAACCGCCTGGGCGCCGCCGATGCGCCAGACTTCATCCGCACCGGCGATCCCGGCGGCCAGCATGACCAGCGGATTGAGCGCGCCGCCCGGCGTCGGCACGACCATGACCACGCGCTTCACGCCCGCGACCTTGGCCGGCACGATGTTCATCAGCACCGATGATGGATAGGCCGCCGTGCCGCCCGGAACATAGACGCCCACCGACTCGAGCGGCCGGTAGCGGGCGCCGAGCCGCGTGCCTGTGGCATCGGTGAAATCGACGTCCTTGGGCAGGAGCTGACGATGAAAGGCCTCGATGCGCCGCGCCGCGAACTCCAGCGCCTCGCGTTGCGCCGCCGGCACCTTGGCCGCCGCCTTCTCGCGCTCGGCCTGGGTGATGCGCAAGCCCTGGGCGTCGACATCGACCTTGTCGAACTTTTTCGTATACTCGAGCACGGCCGCGTCGCCGCGCGCGCGCACGTCGGCGATGATGTCGGCCACGATACGGTCGACATTCTCGTCGGTGTCCCGATTGCGCCCGAGGAAGGCCGAAAAGTCCCCTTCGAATCCCGGCGCCGAGGCGTCCAGCCTGAGCGGCCCCATTATGCTGCCCTGCTAACCTCACGGAAGCGATCGACCCAATGGCCGACCCGTGCGGCCTGCGTCTTCAGTGCCGCGCGATTGACGATGAAGCGCGAGGTGATGTCGGCGATGTGCTCGACTTCAACCAGGCCGTTCTCGCGCAGCGTGAGGCCGCTATCCACGAGATCGACGATGCGGTGGCTGAGACCGAGCGACGGTGCCAGCTCCATGGCACCCGACAGCTTCACGCACTCGGCCTGCACGCCGCGCGCTGCGAAGTGGCGGCGCGTCACCTCGGGATACTTGGTGGCGATGCGCACGTGGCTCCAGCGTCGGGGATCGTCGCTGCCCGCCATCTCAGCAGGCTCGGCGACGGCCAGCCGGCACTTGCCGATGCCAAGGTCGATCGGCGCATAGATTTCGGGATAGTCGAACTCCATCAGCACGTCGTAGCCCGCAATGCCGAGGTGGGCGGCGCCGAAAGCCACGAAGGTCGCCACGTCGAAGGAGCGCACACGGATGATGTCGAGGTCGGCGTGGTTGGTCGCGAAACGCAGCTGGCGCGCGTCCGGGTCGGCGAACGCCTCCTCCGGCTCGATGTCGGCGGCCACCAGGAGAGGCGCCGCCTCGTTGAGGATGCGACCCTTGGGCACCGCCAGGATCAGTTTCTCGTTCGCTTCGCTCGACACGACAGTGGCTCCGACGCTGGCTCCAGTAACGCGAATGCCCGCGTTCCAGGCCACTAGGCCGGATGGGCGGGCTTCCACGGGGTAGGCCAAGGCTCCCCGACATCCCCCAAATGGCACGCAAGCCGGCCGATTTCCAGCCGTATGGCGCGGTCGGCGGCGAAGCGCAGGGTCACTGAACGTTCGTTTTCCCCCCGGTTTTCAAGGGCAACAGACAGCAATTCCAGCACCCGATCGGGCTCCTTGAGCGGGATGGCATGGTGGTGGACGGCGTTCACCTCGTTGAAAACAAGGGCCGAATGGGTCCGCCAGTACCTGGTCTCGATGCCCGGGTCGGCCTCCCAGCGGAAGCGGTTGAGCACGAGAACAAAACGCTTCTCGCCGGCGAAGTAGGCGCAGTCGCGCACCGCCACCAGCGAGTCCTGGATCGCCGCCGAGATCACGCCGAGATCGTCGGCGTCGAGCGCCGAAAGCTTCAGCTTGTCGTCCACCGCCGTCGCTAGCCCTTCAGCCGCTCTATGTCGGCGCCGCACGCGGCGAGCTTCTCCTCGAGCCGCTCGTAGCCGCGGTCGAGGTGATAGACGCGATGCAGCGTCGTCTCGCCTTCGGCGGCAAGGCCTGCGATGGCAAGCGACACCGAGGCGCGCAGGTCGGTCGCCATCACGTCGGCGCCGCGCAGCTGCGGCACGCCGCGCACCAGGGCGGACTCGTGATGGATGGTGACGTTGGCACCCATGCGCGAAAGCTCAGGCACGTGCATGAAGCGGCTTTCGAAGATCGTTTCGGTGATCATCGAGGCGCCTTGCGCGCGCGTCATCAGCGCCATCATCTGCGCCTGCAGGTCGGTCGGGAAGCCGGGATAGGGCTCGGTCATCACGTCGACGCCATGCAGCTCGCCGTTGGCGCGCGCGACATGGACGCCGCGATTGGTCTGGACGAGGTTGACGCCGGCCGAGCGCAGCGCCTGCGCCGCCGCGTCGAGCAGATCGAGCCGGCCGCCGACCAGTTCGACATCGCCCGCCGTCATCGCCACGGCCATGGCGTAGGTGCCGGTCTCGATGCGGTCGGGAATGACCGAGTGCGTCGCTGCCTTGAGCTTGTCGGTGCCCTGGATGGTGAGCGTCTCCGTACCGATGCCGGTGATCGCCACGCCCATCGCCGTCAGGCATTGCGCCAGGTCGCCGATCTCAGGCTCGCGCGCGGCGTTGGCGAGCACGGTCGTGCCCCTGGCGAGCGCGGCCGCCATCATCAGGTTCTCAGTCGCACCCACCGACACCTTGGGGAAGGTGTAGCGGGCTCCCTTCAGGCCCTTCGGCGCCCGGGCGACCAGATAGCCGCCGTCGATATCGATCTTGGCGCCCATCGCCTTGAGGCCGGCGATATGCAGATCGACCGGCCGCGCGCCGATGGCGCAGCCGCCTGGCAGCGACACCCGCGCCTCGCCCTCGCGGGCCAGCACCGGACCCAGCACCAGCACCGAGGCGCGCATCTTGCGCACGATGTCGTAGGGCGCGGTGGTCGACGTGATCTTGGCGGCCTGCAGGGTGAGCGTCGTGCCGTGGCTGTGGCCGTTCTCGCCGGGCGCGGCATTTACTTCCACGCCGTGCTGCCTCAGGAGCTGGATCATGGTGGTGATGTCGGCGAGCCGAGGCACGTTGTGCAGCGTGAGCTTCTGGTCGGTGAGCAGCGAGGCCACCATCAGCGGAAGCGAGGCGTTCTTCGAGCCCGAGATGGGAATCTCGCCCTTGAGCTGGCGGCCGCCTTTGATTCGGATGCGATCCATGCCTGACCTCCCCGCTCAAATCTTTGGAAGCGTGACACCGCGCTGGCCCTGATACTTGCCGGCCTTGTCGCGGTAAGAGATTTCGCAGGGTTCGTTGCCCTGCAGGAACAGGAACTGCGCTGCGCCCTCGTTGGCGTAGATCTTGGCGGGCAGCGGCGTGGTGTTGGAGAATTCCAGCGTGACGTGCCCCTCCCACTCGGGCTCCAGCGGCGTCACGTTCACGATGATGCCGCAGCGCGCGTAGGTCGACTTGCCGACGCAGATCACCAGCACGTCGCGCGGAATGCGGAAATACTCCACCGTGCGCGCCAGCGCGAAGGAATTGGGCGGGATGATGCAGACGTCGGAGCTGCGATCGACGAAGGAATTGGCGGCGAAGTTCTTCGGGTCGACCACTGCCGAATCGACGTTGGTGAAGATCTTGAAGTCGGTGCCGACCCGCGCGTCGTAACCGTAGGACGACAGGCCATAGGAAATGATGCCGTCGCGCTTCTGGCTGTCGACGAAGGGCTCGATCATGCCCTTCTCCTGCGCCATGCGGCGGATCCAGCGGTCGGAGAGTATGGCCATTCTTGTCGTTTCCGGGAGGGGTGCTGCGCTTTTAGACGAGCCGGGCACGCGGCTCAATCTTTGCCGGTGGTTTGTTTCTTGGTCTGTTCCTTGGCCCGTAGCTGAGCCTTGCGTCGCTTGAGGTTTTCCCGCAAAGCCGCGGCCAGCCGCTCGGCGCGCGGGTCTTTCTGGTCGGTGGGCTTGGAAGAGGCGGTCATGAGGGGAGGATACACTATTGGTCGCCGCTCTGCGCACACCCGATGATCGCTTCAGGGGCCTGCGCTGGATGGCCCCATGCGCCATCCTACTTCCAACGCCCCGACGGCCTCAGGATCCACTATGTCGACACGGGTCCCAGCGACGCCGCCCGGACTTGGCTCTGCCTGCACGGCCAGCCGACCTGGAGCTACCTTTACCGCCGCATGATCCCGGTCTTCGCCGGCGCGGGCGATCGCGTGGTGGCGCCGGACTTTCTGGGCTTCGGCCGCTCGGACAAGCCGGCCGATGAAGCGACCTATACCTTCGACTTCCATCGCAATGCGCTGCTCGATCTCATCGCGGTGCTGGATCTCGGCAATATCGTCCTGGTGGTCCAGGACTGGGGCGGGCTGATCGGGCTTACCCTGCCGATGGCGGCGCCGGAGCGCTTCGTCTCCTTGCTGGTGATGAACACCATGCTCGGCACCGGCGACCAGCCGCTGGGCGAGGGCTTCCTGGCCTGGCGCGATTTCTCCAACCGCAACCCCGACATGGACATCGCCCGGCTGATGCAGCGCGCCTGCCCGCACCTGACGCCTGAGGAGGCGGCGAGCTATGCCGCGCCCTTTCCCGATGCCTCATACAAGGCGGGCGTGCGGCGCTTTCCCAACCTGGTGCCCGACGGCCGCGACGCGCCGGGCGCCGCGCTATCGCGCGAGGCGCGCGACTTCTGGCGCAACCGCTGGGCCGGCAGCAGCCTGATGGCGATCGGCATGAAGGATCCGGTGCTCGGCCCGCCGGTGATGCGCGCCCTGCACGCCGACATCCGCAACTGCCCGCCGCCGCTCGAGATCGCCGACGGCGGCCACTTCCTGCAGGAATGGGGCGGGCCGATCGCGCGGGCGGCGGTCGAGAAGCTGTAAGCGCGGCGCGGAGCGCAGCGTGGCGGCCACGCCGTAAGCCCCCCGTCCACAACAGTCCACTCCGAGTGGACGGGTCCGATGCCGATGGCATCGGCATTTCTGCCATATGCGTTCGCGATTTCGGGACTCCCCCCTCGAAAAAATCGCGCGTCCGTCCGGCTTGACCAAACCTTAAATCGTTGACCTTGGGCATACGCTACGCTCCCAGAACGCTGTAAACACACTTCGATGATTGGCATTTTACCCCGGCAGCGCCCTGGCTCCTATTTTGGTCATTAGAAGTTCAGGGGCATCGCCGTCAGCTAGAGGCGACTAATGACATTGTTAGGAGCTCGCTTTGCCGGTTGGCCTTGGGCCCTGATGCCGGCAGCCATCGCGGTATTCCGCGCGTTCCAAAGCATGAGCACAACCACGACAGCGATTCGTCTGGAAAAATCGCGAGACACCTCCGTCCCCGGCTAACTTTGAGTCCGCCGCACCAGCATGATCTCCCGCAGAACCGTTCTCTCCGGCCTGGCCGCCTCTGCGACCGCGGGATGCGGCGCCATTCGCCGCCCCCGCCGCCGACCCGATGGAGCGCGCCGCCGCCGCCCGATCGCGCGTCGCAGGGCCTGGACGCCGTGATCGACCTCAGCCAGGGCGTGAAGGTCTCCGACTTCCGGCTGGTGCGGCAGAGCAACATCCTGGGCGTCATCCACAAGGCGAGCGAAGGCAACGACTATGCCGACGGCGCGTGCGCCGCGCGGCGTCCGCAGGCCGAGGCGGCAGGCCTGCTGTGGGGCACTTATCATTTCGGCACCGGGCTGGGGTCGGGCGCCGAGCAGGCGGCGTTCTTCCTCGCCCAGTCACGGCCCGGCCCCAAAACCCTGCTCGCCCTCGATCTCGAGGCCAACGAGAACAACCCGCCCAACTCCATGACGCTCGAGCAGGCCGAGGCCTTCGTGCAGGCGGTGGCCGAGGCGACCGGCCGACTGCCGGTGGTCTACGTCCATCCGACCTGGGCCAACGGCGAGGCGCTGCCCGGCTCGGGCCTGCGCTTCAGCGCGCCGATCACGGCGAACTCGATCCTCGCGCGCTGCGGCCTGTGGGTCGCCGACTACCACGACTCGCCCGAGATCCCGCTCGCCTGGGCGGCGAAGGGTTGGCGGCTCTGGCAGTATGCCGGCGACGAGAGCGCAGGCCATCCCGCCTATGGCCAGACCAACTTCGTGCAAGGCGTCAGCCGCTGCGACCGCAACCTGTTCAACGGCGATGCAGACGGGCTTTACCGGTTTTGGAGCGCGGCCGACTGAGCTTGCCGCTCGCCTGACGGGGCAACGCCCGTGGCTACCGCCGCCGACGGGCCCAAACGCGCAATGCGTGTGTAACTTCCTGCGCGCTCGACGGCGTCGCGCGGTCCCGCTAGCCTCGCGGGCGGATGTTCGCTTTCGCCTTTGTCTGGCCGTGGATCGGCCTCGGTGCGGCGGGGCTGTTGCTTATCCTGCTGACAACCAACGCCCTGCGCGGCGACCGCGCGGTGACGCGCTGGCGTGACATGACCTGGCTCACCTGGGCGGCCACCTGCGCCTATCTCGTGCACCAGATCGAGGAACACGGCATCGACGCCGAGGGCACGACCTATGCGTTTCGCGGCAGCCTCTGCGCCCTGCTTGGGTTCGGCAATCCGCAGGTCTGCGCGGTGCCCCATTCCTTCATCACGGCGGTGAATATCAGCGCGGTCTGGGTGGCCGGGCCGTTGTCTGCCCTGCTGGCGTCGCGCTGGCCGGTGATTGGGCTCAGCTTCTTCGCCATTCCCTTCGTGAACTTGTTCGCCCATGTCGTTCCGGCCGTGATGATGCGCGCCTACAACCCGGGCCTGATCACGGCGGTGGCACTGTTTCTGCCGCTGTCGCTGCTGGCCTTCTCGGCAGCCATGACGCGGTACCACCTCGGCTTCCGCGCGGTGCTGGCGACAGCCGTCGCCGGCGTCATCCTGCATGCCGTGCTGGTTGGCTCCCTGATGGGCTATATTCGCGGCAGCGTCAGCCTCGACCTGCTGATCGCCATCCAGATCGCCAATCCGTTCCTGTCGGCGCTGATCGTGGTCCTGGGCTCGGGCCGGCGTAGCGTGCGCCGCTTCGCGACCTAGGGGGCGAGCCTCCCGGGCGACCTCGGCCGGCACCCGGACCGGCATGTCCAGCAGCATCTGCGCGAAGGCCTTGGCCAGTGGATCGGCCTTGAGCGAGGCCATGCCGCCGCCGCCCAGCGCCTGACGCATCAGGAAGTTGAAGCCACCGATGCCGGGCAGCCGCCAGCGCGTCACCGGCCCCTTGATACGATGGGCGAAGTATTGCGCCACCGCCTCCTCCGTCACTTCCGAATCGAGGATCGGTACATATTCGGGCTTGCGCGCGAAGATGCCGACGTTGGCGTTGTCGCCCTTGTCGCCGGAACGGCCATAGGCCAGCGCCACCAGCGGCACGGTCCGCGCGTCGGCGGCGGCGCGCTTTGGCGCGGGCGGCGCTTCAACAGGCAGGGACGCTGCCGTGAAGCCTCCGCTGCGCGCGCCTTCCTGAAGGGCGATCTGCTTGCCGTCGAGGTCGATCGTCACCGGCACCAAGCTCTTGGGCACCAGGCAGGAGAACATGCGGATCACCGGCGAGGGCGAGACGCGGCCGGCGCCGAAGCTGCCGGTCATGCCGACCACACCGCCGGTCGACATCGGCGCGATCTCGCGGCCGAGCAGCGCCAGCGCCTCCTTCTGGTCGTGCTTGGCCGCGATCTTCACCACGACTTCGCGGCTTTCTTCAGTCCGGGCGTGCGGGCCGTAGGTCGCTTCGGCCCCGATCATCTCGATGCTGACGTCGCGATAGTCGGCCATGCCCTTCTCGGCGAACATGCGGCGCGTCTTCTTGATGATCAACTCCGCGCTGTGCCGGCCCTTGGCCGCGGCCTCGCGCCCGCCCAGCATGAAGATGGTGCTGAGCTTGTAGCCATCGGGCCACGTCGTGGAGACCTTGTAGCTGTCACTTGCCGGCCGGCCTTTCGCACCCGACACACGCACGCGGTCCTTGCCGACCTGCTTGTAGGTGGCACCCGTGAAGTCGCACACGACATCGGGCACGATGTAAGCGCGCGGATCGCCGATCTCGTAGAGCATCTGCTCAGCCACCGTGGCGGGCGTGATCAGGCCGCCGGTACCGTCGGGCTTGCCCAGCACGAAGCTGCCGTCGCTCTCGACCTCGGCGACCGGAAAACCCATGTCGTCATAGCCCGGCACCAGGCGCCAGTCGGTGAAGTTGCCGCCATTGCACTGGGCGCCGCACTCGATGATGTGGCCGCACAGCGTGCCCGCAGCGAGCTTGTCATGCTCGTCCATGTCCCAGCCGAAGGCATGGATCAGCGCGCCCAACGTTACCGCGGAATCGACGCAGCGGCCGGTGATCACCACGTCGGCGCCCTCCCCGAGCGCACGGGCGATCGGGAAGCCACCGAGATAGGCGTTCATGCTGGCGATGCGCGTCGGCAGCTCGGCGCCTGTATCCATCTCCTTGATGCCGAGCTTGCGCAGCTCCTCCACTCGCGGCAGCAGGTCATCGCCCAGCACGACCGCCACCTTGAGCGTCACGCCAGCCGCCTCGCAGGCCTTGAGGACGGCCTCGCGACAGGCCTGCGGGTTCACGCCGCCGGCATTGGTGATGACCTTGATCTTCTTCTCGGCGATCTCGCGGGCGAGCGGCGCCATCACCGCCGTGACGAAATCCGTGGCGTAGCCCGCCTGCGGGTTGCGCAGCTTCTGCGCCGCCATGATCGACATGGTGACTTCGGCGAGATAGTCGCTGACGAGATAGTGGACGTTGCCGTGGCGTACGAGCTGAGGCGCCGCGGTCTCGGTGTCGCCCCAGAAGCCGGAATGGCAGCCGATGCGGACGGTCCTGGCCATCACTTCCTCTTGCGGTTGACGAACGCCGTCATGCGTTCGAGATGCTCGCCGTCGGCCACCGCCTGGGCCATGGCGTCGATGCCCGCCTGCACCGCCTCATCGAGCGACAAGCGCTCCCAGCGGCGCATCAGGCGCTTCTGGGCCCGCACGGCCTTCGGTGCGCTGTCGACGATGGAGCGTACGCAGCGCTCGACCGCGGCGTCGAGGGCGTCGACCGGCACGACCTGCTCGACCATGCCCCATCGGTCGGCAGTGACGGCATCGATGTTCTCGGCCGTGAGCAGCAGCCATGAGGTGCGGCCCCAGCCAATCAGGCGCGGCAGCAGCGCCGCCTCGACGACCGAGGGCACGCCCACCCTGACCTCGGGCATGCCGAACTGCGCGTTGTCGGCGGCGATGCGGATGTCGCAGGAGGCCGCCACTTCGAGCCCGGCGCCTAGCGTGTAGCCCTCCGCCTTGCAGATCACCGGCACGGGGCAGTCGCGGATCGCCTGGCAGAGCTTGTGGATCATGGTGAGGAAGCGACGTCCATCCTCCGGATGCTTCATCGTGGTCATGTGATTGATGTCCGCGCCGCCAATGAAGGCCCGGCCGCCCGCGCCGGAGAACACCACGCAACGAAGATCCTCCTCGCGCGACAGCGCGAGGAAGGCCTCGGTGAGATCGAGCAGTGCCGGCGGATTGAGCACGTTCAGCCGCCGCGAATTGTCGAACACGACCCTGGCGACCGTGCCGGACGGATGGCGGTCCCAGGAGATGTCGACCTTGTGGACGCTTGCCGCCATGACGTTTCGCTCCGTGGCTCTTTGTGCTTGCGCTGAATTCTTCTATTACAGCACGGATGCCCAATTCCATCGACCTTGCGCGCTACTCCGTCTTCGTGCCGCCCGACCCGTTCGAGGATCACACCGGCCCGTTCTATTTCAGGATCGAGGGCGATGCGGCGCGCGCCGGCAGCGTGCACTGCGTGCTTCCCACTGCGGAGCGCCACGGCAACTATGCCGGTGGCGTGCATGGCGGCGCCATCCTGACCTTCGCCGACTACGCGCTCTGCCTGGTCGCGGGCCGCGCTGCTGACGGTGGAACCAACACCTCTTTCGCCATGACGGTGAGCATCGCCGTGGAATTTCTCGATGCCGGCCGCATCGGCCTGCCGCTGGAGGCGGCCGGCGAGCCCCTGCAGGTGACCGGCCGCATGGCCTTCGCGCGCGGCACCATCACCCAGTCGGGCAAGACCATCGCGCTGTGGTCGGGCGTCTGCCGGCATGTGCCGCGGGCCAAGGCGATGGCGCGCAAGGAAGAAGCGTCGCCCGCCGCGGCCACGCCGCAGTCGGTGCCGCCGGGCTTCGAGCTGTTGGCCAATGCCAGCGTCTATTCGCGCCACATCGGCCCGTCCTATGCGCGCAAGGAGATCGACGGCGCGACGCTGATCCAGCCCACCCTGCCGCATATGTGCAACTCGGGCGGCGTGCTGCATGGCGGCTACATGATGAGCTTCGCCAATTCAGGCGTGACCCGCGCCGCGGCACTGGTCACCGGCATGGCGCCGAGCACGATATCGTTCGCAGCGGAATTCCTGGCGGCAGGCAATGCCCGATCGCCGCTGATGACGCGGGTCGAGGTGCCGCGCCACGGCAAGTCGCTTGCCTTCCTGCGCGGCCTGCTCGAGCAGGACGGCCGGCCGCTGCTGTCCTATTCGGCAACCATCAAGCTCAGGCCGCGCGGCTAGCCCGCCAGGCCGGCCTGCTCGGCCACGCGCTTGACCTCCTGGCTGAAGATCGTGTGCATGCGGCGCACGCCCGGCAGGTCGCCCGCCTTGGCGGCGCGCTCGAGCGCCTCTGCGATCTGGTGCAGCGCCGCCGCGCCGATCATGCCCGAGGCGCCTTTCACGCGGTGCGCGGCCCGCGCGATCGTGCCGAGGTCGTCGGCGTCGCCGATCTCGCGCTCCGCTTCGCGCGCGGTTTCGACGAACTCGCGCTCTACCTCGGCCAGGGTCTTGGGATCGTTGCCGAACAGCTCGACCAGCCGGTCACGGTCGTAGGGCGGGGTCGCGCCCTGGCTCACGTCGTCTGCTCCACGCGGGCATCCTTCAGCCACACATCCAGGGTCGCCCGCAGCTGCTCGATGCCGATCGGCTTGGTGATCAGCCCGTCCATGCCGACGGCGCGGCTCCGGCGCTCCTGGTCCTCGAAGGCGCTGGCCGTGACGGCCAGGATCGGCGTGCGCGGCCGGTGCTCGGCCGCCTCGCTCGAGCGGATGCGGCGCGCCAGTTCGAAGCCGTCCATGGTCGGCATCTGCAGGTCGGCCAGCACCAGGTCGTAGCGACCGGGTGCGCCACAGCTCGAGCGCTTCCTCGCCACCCGCCGCCGCGTCGGTCGAGGCGCCGGCAAGCTCGAGCTGGCGGGCCAGGATCTTGCGATTGACCGAATTGTCGTCGACCACCAGCACGCGCCCGCCGACCTTCTCCGGCGCCCCGACCCGCTCGCGCGGGGCGACGATCTCCGCCCGCCCCGCCGCGCGCGCCACGGCACGCACCAGCACGTCGCGCCGCCACGGCCTCGGCAGGGCGCCCTCGCCGGCCGTCATGGTCGTGACGTCAAGCAGGGTGATGCGCCGCTCCGGCCGCCTCGCCGTCCAGCAGGCGCACGCCCATGAAAGTCGACGGATCGTCGAAGGAAACGGTTGCGCCCGCATCGCGAAGGTAGCGCGCATAGGCCTGCGCCTCATCGGGGTCGGCAACGGCCAACGCCAGCGACAGCCCGTCGAGCGGCCGCTCGGCTCGCGCTGCGGGCGGGGCTTCCTCGAGCCGCACCGTGACCGTGAAGGTCGAACCCAGTCCCGGCGCGCTCTCGACGCCGACGGTGCCCTGCATGGCCTCGGCCAGGCGGCGGACGATGGAAAGGCCGAGGCCGGTGCCACCGAAGCGTCGCGTGGTCGTGCTATCGGCCTGCACGAAGGGCTGGAACAGCCGGTCGCGCTGTTCCTGCGTCAGACCGATGCCGGTATCGACGACGCGGATGCGCAGCATCGAGGGGCCGGCATTCTCGAGCGTCAGGCGCACCGAGCCGTGCTCGGTGAATTTGAGCGCATTGCCGAGGAGATTGAACAGGATCTGCTGCAGGCGCAGCGGATCGCCGATCACGCGCTCGGGTACGCCGGCCGCGACGAAGGCGGCGAGACGAATGCCCTTGGCCGCGGCGTGTGGCGCCAGCGTCTCGGCGGCGCCTTCGATCAGCTCGACGGTCGAGAGCTCGATGCTCTCTAGGTCGAGGCGGCCGGCCTCGATCTTGGAGAAGTCGAGAATGTCGTCGATGATTTTCAGGAGCGCCGAGGCCGAGTAGCGCACGATGCCCAGCGAATCGCGCTGCTCGGCCGAGAGCGGCGTGCGCTCGAGCACGTCGATCATGCCCAAAACGCCGTTCATCGGCGTGCGGATCTCGTGGCTGACCGTGGCGATGAAGGTCGACTTGGCCTGGTTGGCTGCCTCGGCCTCACGCTGGGCGGCGAGCGCGGCATCGCGCGCCAGCCGCTCCTCGTCGTAGGCGACCTGCAGGCGCTGTGCCAGCTCCTCCTTCTGGTAGGCCAGCGCGATGTTGTCGTACTGCCAGCGATGGACGTCGCGCACATAGGCCATCAGATGGCCGACATAGGCACCGCCGGCGATGCCGACCAGCTGGTAGAACGGATCGACCGAGATCAGCAGGACGAAGAGCAGCGGCGCGGCGGTGGCGAGCGCGAAGGTGTAGAAGGTCGGCGGATGGGCCGAACGGATCGGCACCGCCGTGGTGATGGTGGCGAGCAGCACGAGTCCCAGCAGCATGCGCTGCAGCTCGTACTCCTTGGAGGCCAGCATGAAGCCCGCGACGCCCCAGCAGGCACCGGCGAGGAACGAGAGGCTGGCGAACCACCAGCCCCAACGCACGACATCGGCGTCGGGCGGATTGGCGCGCGTGAAGTTGCGGCGCAGGATGTCGAAGCCGATCGTCACCGCGACATGGGCCAGGAACGGCGGCATCAGTTCCATGAGGTCGATCTGGCGCCAGTAGATGGCGGCGATCACCGGCCACAGCACGAACGAGAAGTAACGCGACTGGCGCGAGCCATCGAACAGCCGACGGATCAGCTCGGCGCGCACGAACGCGTCCTGGCGCGCGGGACTCACCACCTCGAGGGAAGCAGCGGCGGGATCAGTGCCGATCGCCATGATTCATCATCGACGAGAAAAGGGATGAAACCAACATATGGTTGTATCTGAGCAGGGAACGCCCATTACTGTATCAAGAATATCAAGAAAGAGGTATAAATTGTTGCAAAAGCTTGGTATTTTATCAGCCATTAAGACGAAATTAATTTTGGATACAAATCATGCAACAGCCTTCCGTCTTGCTGGTCGAGGACGACGCATTTCAGCGTAAGGCCGCCGAGACCTATCTCGCCAATCACGACCTCAGGGTCATTGCCGTTGAGAACGGCGCGCAGATGCGCCGCCAGGTCTCGCGGGCAATGCCCGACCTCGTGCTGCTCGACGTGCAGTTGCCCGGCCAGGAGGACGGCTTTGCGCTGGCCCGCTGGCTGCGCGAAAGCAGCACCCGTGTCGGCATCATCATGCTGACGGCGGCCGGCGATTCGGTCGACAAGGTGCTGGGCCTGGAAAGCGGCGCCGACGACTATGTCGCCAAGCCCTACGAGCCGCGCGAGCTCTTGGCCCGTTGCAAGAGCGTGCTGCGCCGTTCGGTCAACAAGTCGACACCGTCGCTTCTGGAGCGGGTTCGCATGGGCCGCCATGTCCTCGACCTCAGCCGGCGCGCCCTGCACGACGACAGCGGCAAGGACGTGGCCGTGACCGCGGGCGAGTTCGACATCCTCAAGATCTTCGCCGAGAACCCCAACCGGCCGCTCAGCCGCGACTGGCTGCTGGAAACCACCAGCCACCGCGCCCGCGACCCGTTCGACCGGGCCATCGACCTCCGCATCACCCGCATACGGCGCAAGATCGAGCCTTCGCCCGAGAAGCCGACGGTCATTCGCACGGTGCGCGGCGTCGGCTATATGTTCGTGCCGCCCGCCGAGTAAGTAGTGTAGAACGACGGGCTTCGGTTGGGGCCCGTAGTTCAGTGGTTAGAACGAGCCGCTCATAACGGTTATGTCGCAGGTTCGAATCCTGCCGGGCCTACCAACCACCCAATGTTGCTTTTACCCTCATATGGAAGAGACCTCGAAAAGGACCGCAGTTGC
Organism: uncultured Alphaproteobacteria bacterium; assembly: GCA_963755595.1. Classification (GTDB taxonomy): domain Bacteria; phylum Pseudomonadota; class Alphaproteobacteria; order Reyranellales; family Reyranellaceae; genus Reyranella. The sequence continues at coordinate 38,678 of CAVWKP010000011.1, forward strand.
GGCCCTTTTTGCTTTTCGACTATCGACTAA
>CAVWKP010000012.1:0-78340 GCA_963755595.1 uncultured Alphaproteobacteria bacterium
CGTCCTGCGCGATGCTGGTCCAGGTCGAGAGGTAGTCGAAATCGGCGAACACCCCGTCGCGGCCGTCGACCAGGGCGGCGATGCCGCCGCACAGCGCATGGCCCAGGATCACCACGTGCTCGACGCCGAGACCGCGCACGGCGTACTCGATGGCCGACGAGGTGCCGTGATGGCGCTGGTCGGGCGGCAGCTGGGCCGGCGGCACCATCGCCCCGACGTTGCGCACGGTGAAAATGTCGCCCGGCTTGGTTTGCGTCAGGATGCCGGGATCGACACGAGCGTCGGCGCAGCCCACGATCAGGATCTTGGGGCTCTGGCCTTCGCTCGCGAGCTTCTCGAACAGGTCGAGGTGCTCGCGGTAATAGCCCAGGCGGAAGTCGGCGAAGCCTTTGAGGAGTCGTTCCAATGCCATGGTGGCCTCTGACATGACCCAAGAACTGCTTTACGACAAGCGCGGCGAGGTCGGCTGGATCACCTTCAACCGCCCGCAGGCCGCGCAATGCGCTTACCTTCGCGATGTATGAGGGCCTGGCCGAGATCTGCGGCCGCGTCGGCTCGACGCACGAGGCCCGGGTGCTGGTGATCACCGGGGCCGGCGACAAGGCCTTCGCCGCCGGCACCGATATCGCCCAGTTCCGGGACTTCAAGGACGGCGAGGACGGCATCGCCTACGAGCGCAAGATGGACCACGTCCTCGAGACCATCGAACGCTGCCCGGTGCCGACCGTCGCCGCCGTCGCGGGCTTCTGCACCGGCGGCGGGGCTGCCATCGCCGCGGCCTGCGACTTCCGCATCGCCGCGGCCTCGGCGCAGTTCGGCTTCCCGATCGCGCGCACGCTCGGCAATTGCTTGTCGATGGGCAACTACGCGCGTCTCGCCGCCCTGATCGGCCCGCAGCGCGTCAAGGAGATGATCCTGCTCGCCAAGCTGGTCGATGGCCCGACGGCCTTGCAGATCGGGCTGGTGAGCGAGCTCTTGGACGATGTCGCGGCCCTCCACGCCCGCGCCGAAGCGCTCGCCAAGACGCTGGCCGGCCACGCGCCGATCACGATGCGAACTACCAAGGAGGCGTTGCGCCGGCTCCAGGCCAAGCTCGGCGACGAGAATATCGACGATCTGATCCGCCACACCTATGCCAGCGCCGACTTCAAGGAAGGCATGGACGCCTTCCTGCAGAAGCGTCCGCCCAAATGGACGGGAAGCTGATATGATCGAAAACCAACACGAGGGGGATGCGATGCGCCGTTTGGGATGGACTGTGGCTGCTCTTGGCCTCTGCCTTGCGGCGACGGCTTGCGCCGACAAAGGTCAGCAGGTCATGAACAAGGAAGACATGCTGGCGGCGTCCGGCTTCAAGTTCGTGCCCGCCAACACGCCGGAACGCCAGGCCGCCTTCAAGCAGCTGCCGCCGCACAAGTTCATCCGCCAGGTGCGCGGCGACAAGGTGATCTACGTCTATGCCGATCCGACGATCTGCGTCTGCCTCTATGTCGGCGGCCAGAAGGCCTACGGCGCCTATCGCGCCCGCGTCTTCGACAAGCAGATCGCCGACGAGCAGGCCACCGTCGCCAACGACTACTACTACATGAACAACTGGAATTGGTCGCCGTGGGCCTACGGCTACCCGGACGGCTGGCCCTACGTCGATTCGATCTACAACTACTGATCAGAAGCTCGCCTCGACCGCGCCCAGACCGACGAACTCGCCGCGCGCCTTGGTGCCCGGCGGGTAGTAGCGCAGGCCGGTCCACGAGCCGGTGGTGATCGCCTGGCCCTGGCGGATGCCGCCGCGTCGGCGCACGGCGTGATCGATCATCCAGGCAAGCGGCCGCACCGGATCGACGGCGCCGAGCCCGCCCCTTTGGTCGACTTCGACCGTGCCGTCGATCGCCAGTCTCACCTGCAGGTCGGCCCAGTCGAGTGACTTCCAGTCCGGTACACTGTCGCCGATCACCAACGCGTGGTTCATCTGGTTGTCGGCCAGCAGCCATTCCGGATCGGCCTGCTTGAAATCGGCCAGCCGCGTGTCGACCACTTCCATGCCAACGAACGCATCGCCCACGGCAGCGAGCGCCTCGTCCCGGCCGACCGGCGCCTGGCGGGCCGCGATGTCGCGCACGATGTGGAAGGAGATCTCGATCTCGACGCCGATCATGTGCATGGCCTTGCCGTCGAATTTCGCCGGCGACCTGACCAGCGCGCCGGCCAGCAATGGCGCGGGATTGGGCTCGGCGGTCGGCGTGCGGGCGCCCACCTTCCAGCCCGACACCGGCCCGGTGGCCTTCGCCACACCATCCTGGATGGCATAGACCGCAGCGCGATCAGGTAAGGCAAAAGGCGGCGCCACCTGCACGCCCGACCGCCGCGCTTCGATGAGCGCGCGCACCGCGTGGCCGAGATCGAATGCCGCCATGTTGCCTCCCCAGTTGGCTGCGCTGTAGGCTTTCACCATGAAGCACGCAAGTGCCGCCACGTTGCGCCAGATCCAGCCATTGCTGGCCGACCTGCGCGCCTTGCCCGGTCTGAAGGAAAAGTCCGCCGGCGCCTTCTATCGCGGCGGCGCAGCTTTCCTGCATTTCCACGAGGATCCGGCGGGCCTGTTCGTCGACATGAAGATCGAGGGTGAGTGGACGCGGCGCGCGGTCAACAGCGAGACGGCCCGCAAACGGCTGGTGCGCGACGCGCGCCGCTTGCTCGGCTGACAACAAGAGGAAACGTCCCATGCCCTATGCCAGCGGGCGCGTCATTCACGACGCCGACGCACACATCATGGAAGTGCCCGGCTTCCTCACCGAGCATCTGGAGGCGAAGTATCGCGCGCAGGCGACCGACGCCGCCCTGTTTCCGCGGCGCGACGGCTTCCAGAGCCGGCTGGTCGACGCCGAGCGTGCGGTCGGGGAAACGTTCGACGATTCGCAGATCATGCTGGCCAAGAACTGGAGCGCGCTCGGTTCGTGGCGCAGGCAGGACCGCCCGCGCTCCGTCGATCTGCTGGGCTTCTCCAGCCAGCTCATGTTCACCACGGCGCTGCTCAACTTCTCCAACGTGCTGGAGAGCGGCAAGGACCACGACCTCGCCTATGCCGTGGCGCGGGCGCACACGCGCCACATGGTCGAGTTCTGCTCGGTCGACAAGCGGCTGCTGCCGACGGGCTACGTGCCGCTGCTCGACTTCGAGCACACCGTCGCGCGCCGCGCGGCAGGCGATCGAGCTCGGCGCCAAGGCGCTGCTGATCCCGTCGCGCTGCCCGGACGACCATTCACCCTCCCACATCGGCTTCGATCCCTTGTGGGCTGCCGCGCAGGAAGCCGGCCTGCCGATCGTGCTGCATGTCGGCGGCGGCGGTGTGCTGCTGGAGAAAGCCTGGTTCAACAACGGCCTGCCGCCGGTGCCCGACTTCCACGGCGGCGACGACAACTTCCGCTCGCTCGACTACATGGCGATCGGCTACGCGCCGATGAAGGCGCTGACGGCGCTGATCGTCGACCGGGTGCTCGACCGCTTCCCGAGGCTCAAGTTCGGCGTCATCGAGCAGGGCGCGTCGTGGGTGCCGGGTTGGATGCGCAACATGGATTCGGCGCACAACGCCTTCTACAAGAACGAGGAGCGGCTGCAGAAGATGTCGCTCAAGCCCAGCGAGTACGTGAAGCGCCAGGTGCGCGTGACACCCTACCCGCACGAGGACACCGGCTGGATCATCGCCAACTCGGGCGACGAGGTCTGCCTGTTCTCGTCCGACTATCCGCACGTCGAGGGCGGGCGCAACCCGATCAAGCGCTTCGAGGCCTCGATGGAAACGGCCGGCATCAGAGAAGCGCAGAAGCAGCGCTTCTACTGTGACAACTTCGTCGATCTCATGGGCAGGGGGATGCCGGCATGACCTACACCACCCTGCTCACCGAGCGCACCGGTGCCGTCCTCAAGATCACGACCAACCGGCCGGAAGTCCTGAACGCGCAGAGCCGCGTCCTGCTCGAGGAGCTCGACCACGCCTTCGCGGCGGCCGTCGACGACGACAAGGTGCGCGTCATCATCCTGGCCGGCGCCGGCAAGCATTTCTCGGCCGGTCACGACCTCGGCAGTCCGCAGGAGATGGAGGATCAGAAGAAGACGCCGCTTGAGCCCGGCTTCAAGGGCGAGTACCGGCGCATCTTCGAGCGCTTCTTCGAGAACACCATGCGCTGGCGCGACCTGCCCAAGCCCACCATCGCCCAGGTCCAGGGCTATTGCATCATGGGCGGCATGATGATCGCCTCGGCCTGCGATCTCATCATCGCCAGCGATGACGCGCTGTTCGCCGACCGTGCCGTGAAATGGGGCGGCGCCCACGTGCAGTACTTCTCGATGCCGTGGGACCTCGGCCCACGCAAGGCCAAGGAATATCTCTTCACCGGCGATTTCATCACCGCAGCGCAAGCCGAGAAGGCCGGCCTGGTGAACCGCGTCGTGCCGCGCGCCGAGCTCGAGAGCGAGACCATGGCGCTGGCCCAGCGGATCGCCGAGCGCGATCCCTTTGCGCTCAAGCTCGCCAAGGCCTCGGTCAACGAGATGCAGAACGCCCAGGGCTGGCGCCAGGCGATGGAAGGCGCCTTCAAGAACTACATGATGACCATCCCGCATCGCATCGAGATGGGCACCTACGGACCCAAGGCCCGCGAAAAGGCCCCGAAGGACCGTTTCGCGGTCTTGAACAAGAAAAGCTGATCAGGCGGCCACGCTGGCGCTCGAGCTCGGGAGCTTTGCAGCCTCGATCAATTCCGGCAATTTGTCGCTAGTTCCCGTTTGGCGATGGCCGGGCGCGGCGGTAAATTTGGATCGGCTTTTCTTGGGGAAGTTCGATGAAACTCAACAAATTTGCGCTCGCGGCTGGATTGGCCGCCGGTCTCGCAAGCGTGGCCGCAGAGGCGCAGCAGGGCAATACCATCAACGTGCCGGTGAGCGGCCTGCACAACAACAACGGCAACGTGCGGTGCGGCCTGTACAACTCCGCCGCGACCTTCCCGAAGGATGGTCAGCAGTTCCAGGGCGTGGTGGCGGCGATCGCCAACCAGCAGGCGACCTGTGTATTCACCAACGTGCCGCCCGGCACCTACGCCGTGGCGTTGTTCCACGCCGAGAAGGGCGAGACCAAGATGCGGACCGGCTTCTTCGGCCAACCCGAGCAAGGCTATGGCTTCTCGCGCAACGCGACTGGCACCATGGGGCCACCCTCCTTCGGCGCTGCGGCCTACGCCTACTCGGGCGGTCCGGCGACCTTCCCGGTGACCATCACCTACCCCTGAGGACTTCAGTTTTTCGGTGAATAGGGCCGCACAAGTTGCGGAAAAACTGATAGAATAAGGCGATGATCCCTACGATGATCAGTAGGCAGTGTTGGACGATATTCGCCGCCACTGTCCTCGCCCTGCCGGCCTTCACCCTGCCGGCTTGGGCGCAAAGTCGAAGCGGCGAACTTCCACCTTACGTCTCGTCGTGGACCGGCTTTTATCTCGGCGCGGCGTTCGGCGGAGGCGCGGCCGTGGAGCACACCAATTCCACGATCAACGGCGTCACCTTCAGCGATCAGGGCACGGGCGGCCAGGGCGTCCTCGCCTCGATCTACGGCGGCTATGACCTGCAGGTCCTGCCGAAGGCCCTGGTTGGCGTGCTGGTCGAGGGCACGTGGGCGAGCGCAAAGACCTCGGTCAGCGCTCAAACGCCGGGAAGCAACGCCAGCATCACCTCGCAGCCTGACCTCGGCTTCGCGCTGCTGGCGCGCGCCGGCATCGTGGCGACGCCCTCGACGCTTCTCTATCTGACGGGCGGTTATACCGGGCAGAACTTTCACACGATCGGCCAAGCCGCCGCTGGCGGTGCCTTCGCAAGCTTCACGCGCGACGACTGGTACAACGGCTGGACGGTCGGCGGCGGTCTGGAGACCCGGCTCAAGGGCCCGTGGTCGGCCAAGCTCGAATATCGCTACAGCCAGTTCGGCACACGCACAGTGGGCAATGGCGTCACCGATACACCGTCCCTGCACGCCATCCGCGCGGGCCTCAGCTACAAGTTCGGTGCCCCGGCCGCCGCCGAAGCCGACGAGGCGCCGGCATCGCGCTCGACGGTCAACTGGACCGGTCCCTATCTCGGCGTCGAGGCGGGCGCTGCCGCCTCCGTCTCCCGCCTCACGGCCTCCTTCGCCGGCGCCTCGGCCCAGACCAACGAGGGCGGCCAGAGCCTGCTGGGCGGCGGGTTCGGCGGCTTCGATTATCAGGTGGCCGACCAGTTCGTGGTGGGCGTGCTCGGCGAAATCGCCGCCGCCAATCCGCAGACCACGCTCACCACCGCGGCCGGCGGCGCCAGTGCCTTTGTGAATGTCAGCCCGGCCTTCTCGTGGAGCGCGATGGCACGCCTCGGCTGGCTCGCCACCCCCTCGACCCTGCTCTACGCGGTGGGCGGCTACACCGGCGAAGCGGTCAACACGAACGCCGTGGCGTTCGCCGGTGGCGCGATGGCGAACTTCAGCTCCTACAACGTACTGAGCGGCTGGACGGTCGGTCCCGGCGTGGAGGCGCGGATCGCCGACGGCTGGTCAACCAAGCTCGAGTACCGCTACAGCGAATACGGGACCCAGACTCTCCTGCCGGGCGTCACCCTGCAGCCCTCCACGCATACCGTGCGCCTCGGCTTGGCCTACAAGTTCCCCGTCCCCGCTCCGGCGCAATGACGGCCCATCCCTGGAGCGGCGGCTTTCGCTCGCTCGAGGAAGAGCATAGCTACAGGGTTACCGAGATCGACGGCGCAGTGCCGCGCGGCTTGCGCGGCACGCTCTACCGCAACGGCTCAGGCCGCAACCAGCTCGCAGGCCAATGGTTCGCCCACTGGTTCGACGGGGACGGCATGATCACCGCCGTGCGCTTCGACGAGGCGGGCATTCACTTCCGCAACCGCTACGTCGCGACGCCCAACTACCGCGACGAGACGAAGGCCGGCCGCATCCTCAATCGCGGATTCGGCAAGATGCGGCCGGGCGGCGTTTTGGCCAACGCGCTCCGCCAGCCGGCCAATGTGTCGAATACGTCGGTCGTCATGGAGAGCGGCCGGCTGCTCTCGCTGTGGGAAGGCGGGCCGCCCTACGAGCTCGATCCGGCGACCCTGGAAACCCGCGGCGTCGCCGACTTCGGCGGCATGCTGAAAGCCTTCTCCGCCCATCCCAAGATCGATCCGAAGAGCGGCGAGCTGTTCAACTTCGGCATCGACTATGGGTCCAAGACGACGCTCACGCCCTATCGCATCGCCAAGGGTGCGGTGACCCGGCTGCCGCCGGTCACACTGCCCTATCCGCTGATGAACCACGACTTCGTGTTGACCGCGAATCATCTGGTGTTCTGCCTCGGCCCGATCCTGGTCCGCTCGCTGCAGATGATCCTGGGAGTCTCGAGCTTCGACGGCGCGTTGCATTGGGAGGGCGGCAAGCCAACCCTGATCCTGCTGGTGCCGCGCGACGGGCGCGGCGCGCCGCGTTTCATCGAGACAGATGCCTTCTTCCAGTTCCATTTCGCCAACGGCTATGAGGAGGACGGCACCGTCATCCTCGACCTTGCGCGCTACCCCGACTACGCCGTCATCGGCCAGGCCCTGCGCGACTACTGGCGCTCGGAGTGGCCGTCCAAGGGCATGGCGGCGTTGACCCGGCTACGTGTCGAGCTCGCCACCGGCAAGGTCGAGAGCCGCAGCTTCGCGGCCGGCAGCGCCAACGAGTTTCCCACGATCAATCCCCGCTACGTTGGCCAGCGATACCGCTACGCCTACGTGGCCTGCAGCGACCGGGCGCAGGGTCTGCAGCAGCAGATCGCCCGCGTCGACGTCGAGAACGGCGCGGTGACGACGCACGATTTCGGCGCCAATGGCTATGCGGGCGAGCCGCTGTTCGTGCCAACGGGAAGCGCCGAAGACGACGGCGTCGTCGTCGTGTTGGCATTCGATGCCGCCGAACAGCGCAGCGCCATCGTCGGACTGGACGCGCGGGATCTCGCGGCCAAGCCCCTGTTCACCGCCCGCCTGAAGCATCACGTGCCCTATCCGCTGCACGGCTTCTTCAGCCGAGCCTGAACATCAGGAGACGATGTTGCGCGGCACGTCGCGGAACGGCTTGTCGGTGTCGACGCTGTGCTCCTTGGGCATCTTGAGCACACGCTCGGAGATGATGTTGCGCTGGATCTCGTCGGTGCCGCCGGCGATCGAGCCCGCCGGCACCGAAACCAGGATCTCCGCGATCACGCCGTTCATGGGGCTGTCCTCGCCGCTCAGCAACGCGTCGGCGCCCGTCATGTAGGTGTGCACCCGCGCCGCCTGGCGCGCGATGTGGCTCGCCGCCAGCTTGCCGAGCGACCCCTCGGGCCCCTGCGGCTTGCCTTGTTCCTGCGCGGTCCGCGCCCGGCGCGCCGTCCATTCGGCGGACTTGGCCATGATGAGCAGCTTGGCGATCTCCTGGCGCACCACCGGATCGTCGATCTTGCCGGTTTCGCGGGCGCGCTGCATCACGAGGTCGACGCGGCCGGCGCGCTGCGGATACCACTTGTACGGCTCCATGGTGGTGGCGGTCTCGGCGCGCTCCTCCTCGTAGATGCGGCCCTTCTTTTCCGTCGCCGTGGCCCAGCTGCGCAAGCCATCGGCGCCACGCCGCTCATGCATCAGCGTGGTCGTTGCCACCTTCCAGCCGTCTCCCACGTCGCACACCATCATCTCGGGCTCGACGATCGCATCGGTGAAGAACACCTGGTTGAACGAGGCGTGGCCGTTCATCTGCTTCAAGGGATGCACCTGGACGCCCGGCTGCTTCATGTCGAGGATGAAGTAGGCGAGCCCCTTGTGCTTCACGGTGTCCCAGTTCGCGCGCGCCAGGAGAAGGCCCCACTGCGCCTTGTGCGCCGACGTCGTCCAGACCTTCTGGCCGTTGATCACCCACTTGTTGCCGCGCTTGTCGGCCCGTGTGACGGCGCCCGCCAGGTCCGACCCGGAACCCGGCTCGCTGAACAGCTGGCACCAGGTGTCCTCGCCGGTGAGGATGCGCTTCAGGTACTTCTCCTTATGGAGATCCGTGCCGTGCGCCAGGATCGTGGCGGCGGCGAGCGTGCGGATGCCCGCCTTGGCGACACCGATGGCGCCGATCCGGGCGAACTCCTCGTCGACCACGGAGTTGAAGGCCACCGGCAGGTCACGGCCGTACCATTGCTTGGGCCAGTGCGGCGCGCCCCAGCCGGACTCGCAGAGCTTGTTGCGCCATTCGACCAACCCGCAATCGGGGTTCCAGTTGGCTTCCAGCCAGGCGCGGACTTCGGCGCGGACTGAGGCTTCGGTCGGTTCGCTCATCGTGCGCCTCCTGCCTGTGCCCAGTGCTGCATCATCTTCTCGCGATGCTCATTGCCATCGCCGAACAGGATCTCGCTCGACTTGGCGCGCTTGAACCAGAGATGGGTATCGTTGTCCCAGGTGAAGCCGATGCCGCCATGCATCTGCACCGCATGGATCGCGGTCTGCAGGTAGGCTTCGGCCGCCGACGCCTTGGCAAGCGAGGCAAGCGCCGGCAACTCCTCGTCGTTCTCGTCGAGCGCCGCGGCGGCGTAGTAGGCCGCCGACTTCGCGAGTTCGACATCGACCAGCATGTCGGCGGCCTTGTTCTTGGTGGTCTGGAACGAGGCGATCGAGCGGCCGAACTGCATGCGCATCTTCACATAGGCCAGTGCGTCCTCGCGCAGCCGGTCGGCGCCGCCCACCATCTCGTTGGCGAGGCAGATCAGGACCTGCTGCATGGTCCTGGCGAAAGGCGCAGCCGCCTTTTCGGCGTCGCCCAGGAGCCTGGCTTCGACCGATTTGAACTCCAGGCGCGCGAGCTTGCGGGTCTCGTCCATGGTCCTGAGCCGCCGCCGTTCCAAGCCTGCCGCCGTGCCATCGACCGTGAAGAAGGAAAGCCCCTCCTCGCCTCGCGAGCCGGGCCGCCGCGCCAGCACGACGATCAGGTCGGCCGTATGGCCATCGAGCACGAAGCTCTTGGCGCCATCCAGCCGATAGGTGGCGCCCGACGGCGTCGCGCTCAGCGCCACGCCCGCGGCGTCATTGCCGCCGCCCTCCTCGGAGAAGGCGAGCGTCGCGGTCGTCGCGCCGTCGGCGATCGCGGGCAACAGCGCGCGCTTCTGGTCCTCAGAGCCGGCATTGAGGATCGCCGTGGTGGCGAGCGCCGCCGTCGAGAAGAACGGCGCACAGACCAGCGCGCGCCCCATTTCCTCGAGCACGATGCCGAGCTCGCAATAGCCGAAGCCCTGTCCGCCATAGGCCTCGGGGATATGGATCGCCGTCAGGCCGAGCTCCTGATTGAGCTTGCGCCAGGCGTCGCGGTCGAAACCGGCGTCGGTCGCCATCAGGCGGCGCACTTCCTTGGTCGGCGAGCGCGCCTCGAGCGCCCGACGCAGGCTCGCGCGGAATTCGTCCTGCTCCTTGCTGAAGCCGAATCGCATGACCCATTCCTCCCGGGCGCGAGCCTACAAGAGCCCCCGCCGGACGTGAAGGATGAGGGCGAAACCGCCTAGCGGTCCCTGAGCTTGGGATCGATGGCGTCGCGCAGCGCGTCGCCGAACAGGCTGGCGCCCAGCACCGTCAGCACGATGGCGAGGCCGGGAAAGATCGCGATCCACGGCGCCGTCGTGGCGTAGTCCTCGGCACTGCCCTGCAGCATCAGGCCCCACGCCGCCACCGGCTCCTGCACGCCAAGGCCCAGGTAGGAGAGCGCCGCCTCGGCGAGGATCGCCTGGCCGACGAAGGCCGAGAGCAGGATCAGGAACGGCGCCAGCACGTTGGGCACCATATGGCGCAGCACGATGCGGGCATGGCCGAAACCCAGCGCGCGGGCGGCGTCGACATAGGGCACTTCGCGCACGGCCAGCGCACTCGCCCGCACGACGCGGCCGCAGCGGGGAACCAGCGGAATGGTGATGGCGATGACAACGTTGAAGACGCCGGTGCCGAAGACCGACACCACAGCCAGTGCCAGGATGATGAGGGGGAACGCCATCAGGATGTCGAAGATCCGCTGCAGGACGAGGTCGAACCAGCCGCTGAAATAAGCGCTGGTGACGCCGAGGACCAAGCCGATCAGGCCGCCGCCGACCGCGGCGCCGAAGCCGACGATCATTGCCGTGCGCGCACCGAATACCAGGCGGGAGAAGATGTCGCGGCCGAACTGGTCGGTACCCAGCAGATGTTCGAAGCTCGGCGCCACCATCATGGAGCTGAAGTCGTTCTCCTCCGGATCGAACGGCGCGATCCATCCGGCAAAAGCGCCGGCCACGGCAATCACGATGACGATTACCAGACCGATGACGCCAAGCGGCTTGCGGCGGCAGAAACTGAGCACCTTCTGCAGCCGCGTATGGGGATGCCACAACGCGTCGGCTTCGGTGACGGCATCGGTGGACGGAGCGGGAGTGATCGCGGTCATTTGCGTCACGAATAACGAATGCGCGGATCGAGCCAGGCGTAGAGCACGTCGACCACGAGGTTGGTGGCCACGAATATCGCGACGACCAGCATGACCAGAGCCTGCGCCAGCACGTTGTCCTGGTTCTGCACCGCCTGCACGAGCAAACGGCCGATGCCGTTCAGGTTGAAGACCTGCTCGGTGATGACCAGCCCGCCGATCAGGAATGCGAACTCGATGCCTATGAGAGTCACCACCGGCAATAAGGCGTTCTTGAGCGCATGGCGGTTGATGATGATCTGCTCGAGCAGTCCCTTGGCGCGCGCCGTGCGGATATAGTCCTCGCGCATCACCTCGAGCATGGCCGAGCGCGTGAGCCGCATCGTCACCGCCGAATAGCGGTAGCCCACCGTGATCGCCGGCAGCAGCACCATGGAGAGATTGCGCAGCGGATCCTGCCACAGCGGCACATAGTCGATGGGCGGAAGCCAGGGCTTGCCGGTCGTCATCGAACTGATGTTGAGCACCAGGATCAGCGACATGATGCCAAGCCAGAAAGACGGCGTAGCAATGCCCGCGATCGCCATCACGCGCACGACATGGTCGAGCGCGGTGTTCTCCTTCAGCGCCGAGATCGTGCCAAGAGGGATGGCGATCAGGACGGCGATCACGGTCGCCATGAGCGCGACCTCAAGCGACACCGGCAGGCGAGAAAGGATCTCCTGCGACACCGGATTGCCCGACCACATCGAGTTGCCGAAATCGAAAGTGACGTAGCTCCACAGGAAGTGAAAGAACTGAATGATCATCGGATCGTCGAGCCCGAGCTGCTGGTGGCACAGATCCACCGCCGCCTGGTCGACATGGGCTCCACCCGCCCCCATGCGGATGACGCAGACATCGCCCGGAATCAGGCGCATCAGGATGAAGACCAGGGCCGCTGCTCCTGCCAGCGTCGGTAGCGCCAGCAGGAGCCGGGTCACGATGTAGCGATGCATCTGCCTCGCCTCACTTTGCCTCAGCCTACTTGTCGAGCCAGATGTTGGCGAGGTCCTGGTTCAGGTAGTGGCTCGGGCTGATCTTCCAGCCCTTGACGTAGGATCGCTCCAGAATGATCCGATACCAATAAGGCAGGACGATCTCATGCACCATGGTGTCGAGGGTATGCTTCTCGTAGGCGCGCATCGCGACGCGGACCTTGGCCGGATCCGTCTCTTTCTGCATCGCTTCGTAGAGCTCAATCGACTTGGGGTCGTCATAGTAGCCGTAGTTGTCCGGGAAGACCTTGTACGGAAGGTACTTGCCGGTATCGAGCACCGGGTTCACGACGCTCTGGCAGTTGGCCTCCATCGCGACGTCGAAGGTGCCGGCGCGCATGTTGGAGAACCACGGGCCGGTCGGCACGACTTTCTGCTCGACATTGAGGCCGATCTTCTTCCATTCGCCGATCACCCAGGTGCCGACGAACTTGTAGGGCTGGTCGACGTTGCGGTTGAGCAGCTCGAACTTCAGCCCCTCGGCGCCGGCCTCTTTCAGCAGGCGCTTGGCCTCGGCGCGCGATTTCTCGATGTCGGGCCAGTAGCCGGGCATCTGCTGCAGCTCCTCCTTGGTGGCGGCAAGCGGCGAGCCCGGGAAGACGATGCCGCCCACCGTCCGAACATTGGCGATCTTGGACAGTGCCGGCGCGCCCTTCCACTGGTCGATGGCGAGCGCCAGCGCGCGGCGCACGCGGACGTCGTCGAACGGCTTCTTCTTGCTGTTGGGCGTCAGGATATTGCCGCAGTTCCAGTCGCTGTCCTGAACGACGATCTTGTCGCCCAGTTCCTTGACGAGCTGGTCGCGCGCCGAGGGCGGCAGGCCGCGGAACTCGATCGCCGCGCGGTCGGCGCGCAGCGCGTCGACGCGAACCGACTGCTTGTCGGCGAAGATGCCGATGATGCCGTCGAGATAGGGTTGGCCCTTGTGGTAGTAGTCCTTGTTGCGCTCGCCCGTGATCGACTGGCCGACCTCATACTTGACGAGCTTGAACGGGCCCGAGCCCATGATGTTCTTCTCGAACCAATGCGGATCCTTCTCGAGGATCTCCTTCTTGTAGATCCAGCTGTAGGGATCGGCCAATGCCGGCAGGAAAGACGTCGTGCGCGTACTTGAGCTTGAACACCACGGTGTAGTCGTCGGTCGCCTGCACCGAATCGACCATTTCGTAGAAGCTCTGCCGCGCACTGACCACGCCCTTGGGCGGCTTCACGATGTACTGCCAGCTCAGCGCCACGTCCTGCGCGGTGAGCTTGCTGCCGTCGTGAAACTTCACGTCCTGGCGGATCTTGAAGGTGTAGGTCTTGCCGCCATCGGTCGGCTTGGGCATCTCCGTGCAGAGGTCGCACACGAACTCCGTCGTCGACGCCGGATTGTCGGGCGGCACGCGGATCAGCACGCTGTAATATGGCGCCGCGCTGTGAATCGTGGCGTAGGTCGTCTCGCGGTGCGCGTCGAAGCTCGGCGGCGCATCTGCCGGGATCACATAGGTGAGCGTGCCTCCCTGTTTGGGTTTCTCCGGCGGGTTCTCCGCCCAGACTGGCGTCACCGCGAATGCCGCTGCAAGTCCGATACCTGCAACGCCGATGCTCGTACGAACGTTCATCGCTTCCTCCTGTTCACATTGCCTCGCTGCAGGCGACCCAATGGCGTGGCCGTAGTTCCCGCAGCGTTGGTCTTGTCTTCTTGCAGCCGTCGACCGCCACCGGGCAGCGCGGATGGAACACGCAGCCCGAGGGTGGATTGATCGGACTGGGGACTTCGCCCTTGGTCGGGCGGAACTGCCGCTGCGCCTCGACGCGCGGATCCGGCACCGGCACGGCCGACAGCAGCGCCTGGGTGTAGGGATGCAAGGGATTGTCGAACAGCTCGTCGACGTCGGCCATCTCGACGATCCGGCCGAGATACATGACCGCGACGCGCTGGCAGAGATGACGCACCACCGAGAGATCGTGGGCGATGAAAAGATAGGTGAGGTTGAAGCGCTCGCGCAGATCCTCGAGCAGATTGACCACCTGGGCCTGGATCGACACGTCGAGCGCCGACACTGCCTCGTCGCAAACGATGAACTCCGGATCGAGCGCAAGGGCGCGGGCGATGCCGACGCGCTGGCGCTGGCCGCCGGACATCTCGTGCGGATAGCGGTCGGTGAACTTGGGATCCAACCCGCACACCGACAACAGCTCGCGCACGCGGGCCTCGCGCCGTCTGGCGTCGGGCTCCACGCCATGCACCTTGATCGGCTCGGCGATAATGTCGCCCACTTTCATGCGCGGATTGAGCGAGCTGTAGGGGTCCTGGAAGATCACCTGCATGCGCCGCCGCATCGCGGTCAGCCCCTTGCGATCCATGCCGCTGATGTCCTGGCCGTCGAACAGGATCTGGCCCTCGGTGGGGCGCTCCAGCCGCAGGATGCAGCGGCCGGTCGTGGTCTTGCCGCAGCCGCTTTCGCCCACCAGCCCCAGGGTCTCGCCGCGCGCGATCGAGAAGTCGACACCATCGACGGCTTTGACCTCGCCGATCTTGCGCGACACGACGACGCCCTCCGAGATCGGGAAGTGCATGGCCAACCCGCGCACTTCCAGGAGGGGCGTCGCGCTCATGCCGCGAGCGCCTCGGCGTCGCGGAAGCAGGCGACGAGATGGCCCGCCTCGCCCGCCGCCTGCAGCGGCGGACGCGCCTCGGCGCAACGCGCGACCGCGAAGCGGCAGCGCGGCCGGAAGGCGCACCCGCCATCGAGCTTGGTGAGATCGGGCGGCTGGCCCTCGACCGGATCGAGGCGCGCCTGGCGCGGCCGGTCGAGCCGTGGCACCGACTTCAACAACGCCATCGTGTAGGGATGCCGCGGCCGGTGATAGATCGCGTCGGCGCTGCCCGCCTCGACGATCCGGCCGGCGTACATGACGTTGACGCGCGCAGCATAGCGCGCGACCACGCCGAGATTGTGCGTGATGATGATCTGCGCCACGCCGAGCTTCCGGGTGAGCGACTTCATCAGCTCCAGGATCTGCGCCTGGATGGTGACGTCGAGCGCCGTGGTGGGCTCGTCGGCGATCAGCAGCTTGGGACTGCAGGCGAGCGCCACGGCGATCATCACCCGCTGGCGCATGCCGCCCGAAAGCTGGTGTGGATATTGCCGCAGCCGCCGCGCCGCATCGGCGATGCCCACCATGTCCAGGAGCTCGACGGCGCGCTTGTCCGCCGTGGCGCGGTCGGCGCCCTGGTGTTGCTCCAGCGTCTCTGTGATCTGCCGGCCGATCGTCAGCACGGGATTGAGCGAGGTCATCGGCTCCTGGAAGACCATGCCGATGTCGCGCCCGCGCACCTGCCGCATTTCGGCCTCACTGAGGCGCCTGAGGTCGCGGCCGTCGAAGATGATCTCTCCCGCCGTGATGCGCCCCGGTGGATTGGGGATCAGCCGCAGGATGGAGAGCGCCCCGACCGACTTGCCCGAGCCGCTCTCGCCCACGATGGCCACCGTCTCGCCGGGCTCGACCGTATAGGAGACGCCATCGACCGCGCGCACCAGGCCTGCGCCCGTGCGGAATTCTGTGTGGAGTCCTCTCACCTCCAGCAAAGCCGGCATGAGTTTTCCGTCCGTCGTGAAGCCTGTTTCCTCGATCGCGCTACCGCCATCCGGCGGGCGCAGCCTCTTTCGGGCCGTGGAAAGAGTACGGGCGCTTCAGAGTGGGTGCAAGCAAATCAGGCCGCGGCGCGCGGCCGCTGCGCTGCCAGGGCAGCCACAACGGCCAAGCTTGCCAATACACCGAAGACCATCAGCGAGACTGTGTAATTGCCGGTGCCATCGCGCAGTACGCCCGACAGCAGAGGACCGGTCGCTTGCGCAAGCACCTGCAGCGACAAGGCCACGCCACGGATCGCACCGAAGCTCTCGCGGCCGAAATAGTCGGCCCAGGCCACCGGCAACAGGGTCATCACGCCGCCGATGCCGAGGCCGAACAGGCCCGCGGCCAGGTAGGCATGTTCCACCGAATGCACGGTGATCAGGCCGAAGGTGCCGAGCGCCAGCGACACCGCCGAGGCCGACATGGCGAAGCGGACCGGCCAGCGGCGCGGCAGGAAGCCAATGCCGAAGCTTGCCACCGCCGACATCGCCGAAAAGAAGCTGATCACCGTGGCGGCGGCGAGTGGCGACAGGCCGCGCTCGATGAGGTGCGGCGCCTGGTGCAGGCTGACGCCCGCCTGCACCGGATAGACAAGCACCGTGTAGAGCGAGAGCAGCCAAAAGGCCGGCGTGCGCATGGCCTGGGCGCGGCTGAAGCGCGGTTCGGGAGCGGCCCGCCTGGCGCCGGCAACCGCACGGTCCGGCAGCAGGCCGACATCTTCCGGCCGGCGCACCACCAGCAGCCAGACCGGGAGGAAGCCCACGATCAGCACCGTGGCTCCGACCGCCATCCAGCCGTGCCGCCAGCCACCGTCCTGCATGGCGAGCTGGGCGATGAGCGGCAGGGCCACCAATCCGGACATCTGCGCCAGCGTGGCGATCGAGGTCGCCTGCGCCCGACGCGCCACGAACCAGTTGTTCAGCGCGCCGTACAGGCCGAGATCGAACGGCCCCGCCCACATCATGCGCGCAAAGCAGAACAGCAGATAGAAGACCACCAGCGACTGGGTGAGCGACAGCGCCATGCAGGCAAGGCCAGTGCCCAGCACGGCACAGCAGAGGATCAGCCGCGCCCCGCGGCGGTCCAGCACCGGCCCCAGCGTCGGCAAGATCACGGCGGCCAGCACGCCGCCCAGTGACACCGCGCCCGCCATCGCCGTGCGCGACCAGCCGAATTCGGTTGTCATCGGCACGACGAAGATCGACAGCGTCGCCACCGCCGGGCCCTGGCGCGCAAAGCCCGCCAGGCAGAGGCAACCGAGCACCACCCAGCCGTAGAAGAACGGCAGGCGCGGCACCAGGAGACGAGGCAGGACAGGCGCTTGCACCGGCGCTATCGTGCCTTGTGCCCGGCGCCAACGAAACCATCCCGGTCATCGATCTCGGCCCCTGTTTCGCAGGCGAGCCGGGCGCGCTCGACCGCGCCGCCGCCGAGCTTCGCCATGCGCTGACCGAGATCGGCTTCTACTTCATCGTCAATCACCGCATCTCGCGCACGCTCATCCAGGAAGCCTTCCGCCAGGCCGCGCGCTTCCACGGCCAGCCCATCGACGAGAAGATGAAGATCCGGATCGACCGGCACAATGTCGGCTACCTGCCGATGAAGGGCGATACGCTGCGCACCTCGGTGGTGCAGACCGTGACCAAGCCCAACCTCAACGAGGCGCTGTTCGTGGCGCGCGACCTGCCGGCCGACCATCCCGACGTCGTGGCCGACCGGCGCTTCCGCAGCGCCAATCAGTGGCCGTCGAACCTGCCGGGCTTCCGCGAGTCGGTAATGACCTATTGCGATGCGTTGGAGCGCCTGGTGCAGAAGCTGGTGCGCCTCTATGCGCGCGCGCTCGATCTGCCGGCCGAGTACTTCGACGCGCCGTTCACCGACTTCCAGTACAAGCTGCGCATGACGCACTACCCGCCGCAGCCGGCAGTGGCCGACGACGAATTCGGCATTGCGCCGCACACCGACACCAGCTTCCTGACGCTCCTGGCGCCCAACGACGTGCCGGGCCTCTCCATCCGCACCCAGGAGGGCAACTGGATCGATGCGCCCGCCATCTCCGACGCCTTCGTCGTCAATGGCGGACAGCTGCTGCTGCGCTGGACCAACGATGAGTTCCTGGCGACGCCGCATCGCGCCATCAATCGCAGCGGCGGCGAGCGCTATGCGCTGGCCTTCTTCTGCGACGCCCACATCGACTGGCCGATCGCCGCCGTGCCGACCTGCGTTGGCCCCGACCGGCCGCCCAAGTACCCGACGACCTATTACACCGACTACATGGTCGCCTATCAGAAGCGCACCTATGACCTCTTGGCCGACCAGCAGGCGGCGGAATGAGGTCCTGAGGCGGGAAAGTTCCCAGAACTTCCCACCCGCGTGGGAAACGGATAATGCACGCCCGCTTGGATTTTAGGCGATTCTTCCCAGAATTTAGCGCCACCCTTGCCAAATAGATGCATAGCGTCCTAACCTTTTGGCATGCCGCATCCCAAGCAGATCGATTTCGGCTTCAACATCGCCCGCCTCTCCCGGCGGCTGCGGCAAGCGGTCGATGCAGAGCTGCAGGCCTTCGGCCTGACCGACGCGACCTGGCGGCCGCTCGCCTATGTCGGCCGCCTGGGCGGCGGCGCGCGGCAGAAGGAGCTGGCGACCGCGCTCGGTATCGAAGGCCCCTCGCTGGTGCGCCTGCTCGACAGCCTCGAACGCCGCGGCCTGATCGAGCGCCGCGAGGACGAGTTCGACCGGCGCGCGCGCGGCATCTACCTGACGGCTGCCGGCCATGACCTTGCGGTACGTGTCGCCAAGGTCGGCACCGAAATTCAGTCGCGGCTGCTGAGCAGCGTGCCGCCCGAAGATTTGGAAACCTGCCAGCGCGTGCTGGCCCAGATCGAGCGCCAGCTCGACGAAGACCCTATCGAGGAAACGTCCAAGAGGAGGAATCGATGAGCCAGATCGCTCCTGAGATCGTCGTCAACGAACCCAACCGCTGGCGTCTCGAGACGCCTGGCGCCAACTGGCCGCGCAGCGCCCGGCCCGACGCGGCGAAGAAGTACTTCATGGTCTCGGCCGACGGCCACGCCAACGAGCCGGCCAATCTCTGGTTCGAGCGCATGGACAAGAAGTACCACGAGCGCCTGCCGCGCGTGGTCACCGACAAGGACGGCGTGCAGTGGCGCTATTGCGAAGGCTACCGCCCCGACCGCCTGCGCCTCTCCACGCTGGAAGGCGAGGACATGGCGCGCAACAAGGCCGGCGCCGAGCCGCTGGGACGCCTGGCCGACCACGACCGCGACGGCATCGATGTCGAGCTGATCTTCCCCAACAAGGGGCTCGCCATGTGGGCCACGCCCGACCCGCAATTCGCCATGGCGCAGTGCCGGGTGTGGAACGACTGGGCCTGGGAGCAGTTCGGCAAGCACCAGGACCGCATGATCCCGGCCGGCTCCATCGCCACCGGCGATCTCGAAGGCTCGATCGCCGAAGTGCAGCGGCTGGCCAAATTGGGCTTCAAGTGCCTGACCCTGCCCTGCAAGCCGATCTGGGGCGGCCATGACAGCAACCACGTGAACTACAACCTGCCGCATTTCGATCCGCTATGGGCGGCGATCGCCGACGCCAATCTGCCGATCACCTTCCATGTCTCGACCGGCCGCGACCCGCGCGCCGCGCGCGGCAATGGCGGCGCGGTGGTGAACTACGTCTCGCATTCGCTGTCGCCGACCATCGAGCCGGTGGCCAACCTCTGCGCCTCGGGCGTGCTGGAGCGCTTCCCGACGCTTGCGCTTCGCCACCATCGAGGCCGGCATCGGCTGGGTGCCGTGGCTGCTCGAAGCCATGGACGAGGCCTACAAGAAGCATCACTTCTGGGTGCGGCCCAAGCTCAAGAACCTGCCGAGCGAGTACTACCGCATGCGCGGCTTCTCCTCCTTCCAGGAGGACCGGGCCGGCCTCGATCTCGCCGAGAGCCACGGGCTCGACGGCAACTTCATGTGGGCCAACGACTATCCGCACCACGAGGGCACCTGGCCGCATTCGGCCGAGGCGATCGAGCGCACCATGGGGCAGCTCTCCGACGGCGCGCGCGCCAAGGTTTTGGGCCTGAACTGCGCGCGTTTCCTGGGCCTCGAGGTGCCGGCGAAGTACCGGCAATGAGCCGATGCCCGCACCCTGCGCGGCAAGGTGGCGGTCGTCGGCGTCGGCGAGACCACCTACTACAGGCACGGCAAGTCGCCGGTGTCGGAGTTCAAGCTCGCCCTGCAGGCGATCCTGGCCGCCGCGAAGGACGCCGGCATCGATCCGAGGAAGATCGACGGCTTCGCCTCCTACTCCAACGACCGCAACGATCCCTCGCGCATCGCCGCGGCGCTCGGCCTGCCGGCGCTGCGCTTCTCGAACATGAACTGGGGCGGCGGCGGCGGGGGCGGCTCGGCCGCCATGGGCAACGCCGCGGCCGCCGTGGCCTGCGGCATGGCCAATTGCGTCGTGGTGTTCCGCGCCCTGGCGCAGGGCCAGTTCCAGCGCTTTGGCGCGGCACCGCCAGGCGGCAGCGCCTCGGGCGAAGCGGCCTTCAATGCACCCTATGGCGTGATGTCGCCGGCCCAGCGCTACGCCATGCGCGCGATGCGCTTTCTCCATGAAAACAAGATCGCGCCTTCGGCCCAGCGCGCTATTGCGCTCGCCTCCTATCATCACGCCCAGGCCAATCCGCGCGCGGTGATGCATGGCCGGCCGCTCACCGCCGAGGCCTACGACAAGTCGCGCTGGATCGTCGAGCCGTGGCGGCTGTTCGATTGCTGCCAGGAGAATGACGGCGCGGCGGCGCTGATCATCGTGCCCGCCGAGGAAGCGCGCGACTTCAAGCACAAGCCCGCCTACATCCTGGGCTCAGCCCAGGGCTCGGAACATCGCAACGGCGCCCGTGTCCACAACGCGCCGCTCTATGCCACCTCGAGCTTCACCTCGGTGGCGCCGCAGCTCTACGACATGGCGGGCGTCGAGCCCAAGGACGTCGACGTGGTGCAGTCCTACGAGAACTTCACCGGCGGCGTGCTGATGAGCCTGGTCGAGCACGGCTTCTTCAAGGCGGAGGAGGCGAACCACTTCCTGAAGCCCGAGAACCTGCTGGCGCCCAAGGGCAAGCTGCCGCTCAACACCTCGGGCGGCAACCTGGCGGAATGCTACATGCATGGGCTCGAGCTGCAGATCGAGGCGGTGCGCCAGCTGCGCGGTCAATCGACCTCGCAGGTGCCGGACGCCGAAGTCTCGATGGTGATCTCGGGTCCCATGGTGACGCCGGTCTCGAGCATGATCCTGGGCGCGCAGGGGACACTATGAGCGCGACGGGAAGCTACCTGCCGCCCGGCCTGCCGATCCCGGTGCCCGAGAGCGACGGCATCGACAAGCCCTATTGGGAAGCCGCCCGCCGCGGCGAGCTCGTGGTGCAGCGCTGCAAGAGCTGCGGCACGTTCCAGTGGGGCCCGGAATGGATCTGTCACAAGTGCCTGTCCTTCGACCTCGACTGGCACAAGGTCTCCGGCAAGGGCCGCATCTATAGCTGGGAGCGGCCCTGGCACCCGGTTCATCCGGCCCTCAAGGGCCACGGCCCCTATATCGTCGTGCTGGTCGAGCTGCCCGACGCCGGCAACGTCCGCATGCTGGGCAATCTTTTGGGCGACCCGAAGCAGGACGTGCCGATCGGCGCCGATGTCGAGGCCGTGTTCGAGCATCACAATGACGCCACGCCGCCCTTTTCGCTGGTACAGTGGAGGCTCGTTTAGACCAGCTGAGGGTTGGCAATGGACATCACATTCACCGTGAACGGCGCGGCCAAGAGCGTTGCCGCCCCAGAGACCGCCACCCTCCTCGACATCCTGCGCAACCAGCTCGGCCTGATGGGCACGCGCTATGGCTGCGGCCTCGAGCAGTGCGGCTGCTGCATGGTGCTGGTCGACGGCCAACCGACTTACTCCTGCACCCGCGAGGTCGGCACCGTCGCCGGCAAGAAAGTCACCACCATCGAAGGCCTCGGCACTGAGGCCAAACCTCATCCCCTGCAGCAGGCCTTCCTCGACGAGCAGGCCGGGCAATGCGGCTACTGCCTGTCCGGCATCCTGATCTCGGCCAAGGCGTTGCTCGACAAGAACCCCAAGCCCACCCGCGCGGACATCGTGGCGGCGCTCGACAAGCATCTCTGCCGCTGCGGCTCTCACCCCCGCATCCTGCGGGCCGTCGAGCGGGCCGCCGCCGCGCTCGGCCACGGGAGGGCAGCATGACCGCGCCGTCGCTGCCCGGCAGCCTGGTCGACAATCCACGGCTCGACCGCTGGATCAAGTTTCTGCCGGATCGCACCGTGCGCGTCGCCACCGGCAAGGTCGAGATCGGCCAGGGGGTGGTGACCGCTTTGCGCCAGATCGCCGCCGACGAGCTCGACATGCCACTGGAGCGCATCGTCGTGCTGTCGGGCGACACGACCGATGGGCCGGACGAGATGTACACGACCTCGTCGCTGTCCATCTCGATGTCCGGCGGCTCGCTGCGGCTGGTCTGCGCGGAGGTACGAGCCAAGGCAATCGAGCGGGCGGCGCTCCGGCTCAACTGTAGCCCGCAAGACCTGATCGTCACCGATGGCCGCTTCGTGCAGAACGGCAAGCCCACCGAGCAGGACTATTGGACCGTCGCGAACGAAATTGATCTGACGCAGAAGCCCACCGGATCTGTCGCCCCCAAACCCGCGTCGTCCTACCGCTTCGTCGGCCAGAGCGCGCCGCGCATCGACCTGCCCGCGAAACTCACGGGCGGCGCCTTCATCCACGACGTGCGGCCGGAGAACCTGCTGCATGCCCGCATGCTGCGTCAGCCCAATCCCGGCGCGACGCTCGCCTCGCTCGACGAGGCAGCCATCAAGCGCGCCGCGAAGGGCGACCTGCAGATCGTACGGGACACCAACTTCGTGGCGTTCGTCAGCCCCACCGAAAGCGTGGCGCAGGCTGCCGCGGCCGCAGCACCTCAGCACGCCAAGTGGAACAACGTGCGCCACATCGCGCCGCCGCAACAGGAGGCGGCCTGGCTGAAGGGCCAGCCGGCCGAGGAGCGCCGCATCGGCGCGCCGGAGCCCACGACGCCGCCCAAGAACGTCGTGCACTTCACCGTCTCGCGCCCCTATATCGCGCACGCCTCGATGGCGCCCTCCTGTGCCTTGGCCGAGTTCAAGGACGGCCATCTCACCGTCTGGTCGCACGGCCAGGGCATGCATCCCTTGCGCAAGAATCTCGCGCCAGTGCTGGGGCTGCCCATCGAAGCCATCACCGCGCGTCATCTGCATGGCGCGGGCTGCTATGGCCACAACGGCGCCGACGACGTCGCCCTCGATGCGGCGCTGATCGCCGATGCGCCTGCCCGGCAAACGCATCCGCGTGCAATGGCGCCGCGAGGAGGAGTTCGGCTTCGAGCCGGTCGGGACCGGCTATGCTGGTCACGCTGCATGTCGCGCTCGACGACAAGGGCCGGCCGGCTGACTGGACCAGCGAGATCTGGAGCGGCGACGCATGTGCAGCGGCCCGGCATGGGCAGCGGTTACCTGCTGGCAAGTGAAGCTCTGGCCAACCCGCCCCCCGAGGTCGTGCCGACCGACCCGCCCGAGGCGCGCGGCGGCGGCGGGACGCGCAATGCCGTGCCTCTCTACGACGTGCCGGCGCACCGCATCCTGCATCACCTGGTGCGACGCCCGCCGGTGCGCACCTCGGCGCTGCGCGGCCTCGGTGCGCTCCCCAACGTCTTCGCCGTCGAATGCCTGATGGACGAGCTGGCGGCCAGGGCCGGCGAAGATCCCGTGGCCTACCGGCTCTCGATCCTGAGCGAGAAGCGTGCACGTCGGCTGATCGAACGCGTGGCCGAGCGGGCCAACTGGAAGGCGCGCGGCGCCGGCGGCAACGGCAAGGGCATGGGCCTCGCCTTCGCGCGCTACAAGAACAGCGCGGCCTATGCCGCCGTCGTCGCGGCCGTCACGGTGCAGGAAGAGGTCAAGGTCGACCGCATCTGGGCGCTGGCGGATGCCGGCCTGGTGGTCAATCCGGACGGCGCGCGCAACCAGCTCGAGGGCGGCATCGTGCAGGCGGTGAGCTGGACGCTGAAGGAGCAGGTCAAGTTCGACGAGCACGGCATCGCCTCGGTCGACTGGGAGCACTATCCCATCCTGAAGTTCAGCGAGCTGCCGGAGATCGAGGCCGAGCTGGTCGAGCCCGGCGGCAATCCCTCGCTCGGCGTCGGCGAATGCACGGTCGGCCCGACCGCGGCCGCGATCGGCAACGCGGTCGCCCATGCGCTGGGCGTGCGCATCAACGACATGCCGCTGACGCGCGAGCGCATCATGGCGGCGCTGCTGAAATGAGCAAGGAACCCGGCCACAGCTTGCGCGGCCGCCTGCCCTACCAGCCGATCCACCAGCGGCCGCCATTGAAACTGCCCGGCGGCGCGCGCGTCGCAGTGTGGACCATCGTCAATGTCGAGAACTGGAGCCCGCTCGGCGCCATGCCACGCACCGTGCTGCCGCCACCGATGGGCCAGCCGCTGCTGCCCGACGTGCCCAATTGGTCGTGGCACGAATACGGCATGCGCGTCGGCTTCTGGCGCTTCCTCGAGGCGCTGGGCAGCCGCAAGCTCAAGGCGACCTTTGCGCTGAACGGCACGGTGATCGAACTCTACCGCGAGGCCTGCCAGGCCGCGCTCGAGGCCGGCTGGGACTTCATGGGCCACGGTTACGTGCAGCGGCCAATGCACAAAGTCGAGGACCAGCGCGCCGCCATTGCCGACACCATCGCCGCGATAAAAGCCTTCACCGGCAAGCCGCCGCGCGGCTGGGAGAGCCCGGGCCTTACCGAGACCGATGACACGCTCGACTACCTGGCCGAGGCCGGCATCGAATACGTCGCCGATTGGGTGCTCGATGATCAGCCCGTCTACCTCAAGACGACCAGGCGTCCGATCGTCTCCGTGCCCTACACGGTCGAGGTCAACGACGTGGTGATCAGCGCGGTCCAGCAGCAGCCGTCGGACGAGATCCTGCGCCGCGGACGCGACCAGTTCGACCGCCTCTATCTCGACGGCGCCAAGGCGCCCAGGGTGATGGCGATCTCGATCCACCCGTATCTGACCGGCGTGCCGCACCGCATCAAGTATCTGGAGATGCTGTACGACTACATCCTCAGCCACGACGGCGTCGTCATGTGGACGGGCGCGGAGATCCTCGACTGGTACCGGAGTCAGGTCCCGACCTCACCCTGAGGAGCGGCCGCAGGCCGCGTCTCGAAGGGTGGGGCACGAGCACCGTGTCTGTTGCCCATGCTTCGAGACGGCCGCTACGCGGCCTCCTCCGCATGAGGTTAGTGGGTAGCGACTCCCGTCACTACGCCCTCCGCCTGATCGCGCGCAATGGCAGCCGGATCGCGCTTGTCGGGAGGGCCGAAGCCGCCCGCACCCGGCGTCACCACAGCGAACCACTGGCCGGTCTTGAGCACGGCGCTGTCGCCTTCGAACATCACGCCGGGCCCCGCTTCGACCTTGCCGTGCCCACCCGGACCGCCACCGAACAGGCCCCAGCTCTGCGAACGCTGGCGCGTGATGTCGACCCTTACGCGGCAATCGTAGCGTGGCCTGGTAGACGCGGCGCAGCCCCATGCCACCTCGGTATTGGCCAGTGCCGCCTGAATCGGCCACCAGCTCATAGCGCAGCAGCTTCAAGGGATATTCCGATCTCCAACGCCTCGACGGGCAGGTTCGAGGTGTTGGTGGTGTGGACATGCACGCCATCCAGCCCGTCCTTGGTGGCGCGCGCGCCGCTGCCGCCGCCGATCGTCTCGAGATAGACCCAGGTCGAGCCGGGATTAGGTCCACTGGGGGGCCGCTGGCCGATGAAGTAGGCGACGGTGCAGGCGGAGTTCGAGCACGCGGTGACGCGCTCGGGGATGGCCTGGGAGAGCGCGCCCAGCACCATGTCGGCGACGCGCTGGCATGTCTGCAGGCGCCCGTTGACCGCGGCCGGTGGTGTGCAGTTCAGGATGCTGCCCTCGCGCGCGCTGACGCTGAGCGGCCGCGCCAGGCCGGCATTGGGCGGGATGGTGGGATCGAGCACCGATTTCACGATGTAATAGGTCGTGGCGAGCAGTGCGGTGTAGGTCATGTTGATGCCGGCGCGCATCTGGTCGGGGGCGTCGAAGGCGAGCGACATCTGATCGCCCTTCACCGTCACCTCGACGCCGAGCGGCAGGAGACCTGCCACCTCCTCGTTGTCGAACACATCCTCGAAGCGCCAGGTGCCGTCGGGCATGGCGGCGATCGCCGCCCGCATCTTGCGCTCGGCATAGTCCATCAGCGCCTCGCCCGCGCCCAGCACCGTCTCGGTGCCGTACTTGCCCGCCAGTGCGTGGAAGCGCTGCACGCCGACGCGGTTGGCCGCCCGCTGCGCGCGCAGGTCGGAGAGCCGCTCGCTCGGCACCTGGCAGTTCAGCAGGATCAGGTCCTGGACGTCCTTCTGCAGCTCGCCGGCGCGATAGAGGCGCACCGGCGGGATGCGCAGGCCCTCCTGGAAGATATGCGCATGGCCGCGATCGACGAAGTCGGCGTGGTGGGCAAGGTTCACCGTCCAGGCGACCAGCCGGTTGTCGATGAAGATCGGCTCGGCCAGCACGATGTCCGGCAGATGCGTGCCGCCGCCCTCGTAGGCGTCGTTGCCGATGAAGGTGTCGCCCGGGCGGATGTCCTGCGTGGCATAGCGCTTCATGATGTGCGGCACGAGGCCGATGAAGCTGCCGAGATGGATCGGGATGTGCTCGGCCTGGCAGAGCGTCTCGCCCGCCGCGTTGAACAGCGCCGTCGAGCAGTCGCGCCGCTCCTTGATGTTGGTCGAATGCGAAGCGCGGATCAGCGTCTCGCCCGTCTCTTCGACGATCGAGCCCATGGCGGCGCCGATCACCTCGACGGTGATGGGATCGAGGTTGGTGCGGGCGCTCACGGCGCGGCCTCGAGGATCAGGTTGAACCAGGGGTCGACACGCGCCGTCATGCCGGGCGGCACCAGCGTGGTCGCATCCATCTGCTCGACAATGGCGGGACCGGTGAAGCGGTTGCCGGGCTTGAGCGGGTCGCGGGCGTAGATCGGCGTTGCCGACGAAATCGCGCGCCTCGGGCAGCCAGACCGGACGGCGGCCGACGATGGCTTTCGCGGCGTTGGGCCCGGCTTCGGGGAGGGCTTTCAGCTCGGCCTTGGCGACCAGTGCCGGTGGCCTCGAGGCGCAAGGTCACGAGCTCGACCGGGTCGCCCTCGGCCACGAAGCCGTAGCGCTGGCGATGTGCGTCGGCGAACGCCGCGAGCCAGCGCCTCGATGGTCGCCGGCGTGATCGCGCCCGTCGGGCACGGCGACCGCCAGCTCGTAATTCTGGCCGTGATAGCGCATGTCGGCGGTGCGCAGCGCGGCGGCCGCATCGGCGCGCAATGCCTTCCTGCTCGAACCAGTCCTCCGCCCGCTCGGCGAGCTGGGCGAAGGCCTCGGCGATGGTCGGCGGCGCGCCCTCGCTCGCGCGCATCAGCCGGGTCGCGGCAAAATCGGCGCGCAGGTCGGTCAGCAGCAGGCCCATGGCGCACAGGATGCCGGGATTGCGCGGCACCAGCACGCGGCCGATCTCCAGCTCCTTGGCAAGCCGCGCCGCATGCAGCGGGCCTGCCCCGCCGAACGCCATCAGCGTGTAGTCGCGCGGATCGTGACCGCGCTGGACCGAGATGACGCGGATGGCGCGCGCCATGTTGGCGGTGACGACGGACAGGATGCCCTGCGCCGTCTCCATCAACCCCATGCCCAGCCGGCCGGCGAGGCGCCCGACCGCCTCCTGCGCGAGATCCTGGCGGATCTTCATGCGACCGCCCAGGAGATGGTGCGGATTCAGGGTCTGCAGCACCACGTTGGCGTCGGTCACGGCGGGCTCGCTGTTGCCACGGTCGTAGCAGACCGGGCCCGGATCGGCGCCGCAGCTGCGCGGGCCCACCTTCAGGAGCCCGCCCGCGTCGATATGAGCGATCGAGCCGCCGCCCGCACCGACCGTGTGGATGTCGAGCATCGGCGCCTTGATCGGATAGCCGTGCACCGTGGCCTCGGTCGCGAGCTTGCAGCGCCCGCCCTGCAGCAGCGCGACATCGGTCGAGGTGCCGCCCATGTCGAAGGTGATGAGGTCGGGAAAGCCCGCCAGCGCGCCGACCGCCTGGGCGCCGACCACGCCGGTCGACGGGCCGGACAGCACGGTCCGCACCGGCATGCGCGCGGCCGTGGCGAAGCCGATGACGCCGCCATTCGACTGGGTGAGATGCGGCGTCGCCGTCATGCCGAGCGCCTCGAGACGCGGGCTCAGCGCCTCGATGTAGCGCGCCATCACCGGCCCGAGATAGGCGTTCAGCACCACGGTCGACAGCCGCTCGAACTCGCGGAACTCCGGCGCGATCTCGTGCCCGGCCGAGAGCGAAGGCATCCGGCAGCTCCTCGCGCAGGATCGCCATCGCGCGCTGCTCGTGCTCGGGGCGGATGAAGCCGTAGAGGAAAGAGACAGCGACGGCCTTCACGCCGGCTGCCTTCAAGGCGCGGGCAGCGGCGCGCACTCTCGCCTCGTCGAGCGGCGTGTCGATGGCACCGGTGTGATCGACGCGCTCGGGCACTTCCAGGCGCAGGTCGCGCGGCACCAGAGTGAGCGGCTTGTCGGCCTGCAGGTCGTAGAGGTCGGGCCGCTTCTGGCGGCCGATCTCCAGCAGGTCGCGGAAGCCGTCGGTGGTGATCAGCCCCGTCTTCACGCCGCGATGCTGGATCAGCGCATTGGTCGCCACCGTCGTGCCGTGGCCGAAATAAACGATGGCCTCGGCAGGACGCGACGCGTCAGGCGCGACCCGGCGCATGCCCTGCTCGACGCCCTCGGCGATGCCGCGCGAGGGATCGTCGGGCGTGGAGGGCACCTTCCAGACCTCGACCCGGCCACTCTGCTCGTCGAACAGGCAGACGTCGGTGAAAGTCCCCCCCGAATCGACCCCGACGCGCCAGCGCCGCTCGCTCATTCGGCAGGCCGATGGCCGGTGATCCGCCGATGCCCGGCGCGCGGCCGCCATTCGCGCAGGCGCTGGAAGACGACGTAGAGCATCGGGATCAGGAAGATGCCGATCGTGCTGGCGACCAGCATGCCGGCGAACACCGACGTGCCGACGTCGCGCCGGCTGATCTGCGCCGCGCCATGGGCGAAGACCAGCGGCACCAGGCCGAGGATGAAGGCGAAGGAGGTCATCATCACGGCGCGGAACCGCATGCGCGCGCCCAGCACGGCGGCCTCGACGAATGCCCATGCCCGCCTCGCGCTGCGTCCTTGGCGAATTCGACGATCAGGATGCCGTTCTTGGCGGCGAGCGCGATCAGCACGACCAGGCCGATCTGCGCATAGAGGTCGAGCGTCAGCCCCGCAATCAGGATGCCGCCATAGGCGCCCAGCACGCCGACCGCCACCGACAGCAGCACCGGCATCGGAATGATCCAGCTCTCGTAGAGCGCCGACGAGGAACAGGAAGGCGAACAGCACGGCGAGCGCCAGGATCGGCCCGGTCTGGCCGCTCGCCTCATGCTCCTGGTAGGCGGTGCCGGTCCATTCGAAGGCGTAGCCCGGCGGCAGGGTCTTGGCCGAGACCTCCGCCATCGCGGCCAGCGCGTCGCCCGACGAGCCGCCCGGCGCGGGGCTGCCGTTGATCGTGATCGAGCGGTAGTTGTTGTAGCGCGTGATGACCTGCGGGCCGACGACGTAGCGCACGATCGGCGATCGAGCGCATCGGCACCATCTCGCCCGTCTTGTTGCGCACGTAGATCTGCCAGATGTCGTCGAAATCGCGCCGGTCGGCGGCCTCGCCCTCGATGTTGACCTGCCAGGTGCGGCCATAGAGATTGAAGTTGTTGACGAAGATGCCGCCCAGCGTCGATTGCAGCGCGGTGAAGACGTCGTTCATGTCGAGGCCGAGCGCCTGCGCCTTGTCGCGGTCGATGTCGAGATAGATCGACGGCGTGTTGGCGCGTGAAGGTCGAGAAGACCCGGCTGAGCCGCGGATCCTGGTTGGCGGCGGCGATCACGCGCCTGCATGACGCTGCCGAGCTTGACCGGATCCTGTCCTTCGAGCGCCTCGAGCTGGTACTCGAAGCCGCCGCTGGTCGACAGGCCGATGATCGGCGGCAGGTTGAAGGCGACGATCGACGGCGGTGCGGATCTGCTGCGCCCTCGGCGAACATGCTGGCGGATCAGCGCCTGCGCCGAGTCGGCCGCGCCGCGGCGATCCTCGAAGGGCTTGAGCTTCGCCACCATGAAGCCGCGCGTTGGACTCGTTGGCCGCGTCGAGCAGCGAAAAGCCGATGACGGCGAAGATGTCCTGCACCTGCGGCATGCGTCTTCAGCAAGCTCCTCGACCTGGCGCGTCGTCTCGCTGGTGCGCGCCACCGAGGCGCCGTCGGGCAGCTGGATGTTGAGGAAGAACGCGCCCTGGTCCTCCTCCGGCAGGAAGCCGGTCGGCGTGATGCGCGCGAGGCCGAAGATGCCGCCGCGCGCCACAACAGCGACCAGCACGACGACAGACGCGCGACGCGCACCAGGCGGCGCACGACGCGCGGCGTAGCCGTCGCGCGCGCCAGTCGATGCCGCGCAGCACCAGCGCCATCGGCGCCGCGCGTCGGCGCCTCGGGCGCAGGAAGATGGCGCAGAGCGCCGGCGACAGGGTCAGCGCGTTCGACCGCCGAGATCAGCATGGCGATGCTGATCGTGACCGCGAACTGGCGGAACAGCTGGCCGGAGATGCCGGGAATGAAGGCGACCGGCACGAACACCGACAGCAGCACCAGGGTGATGGCGATGATCGGGCCGGTGATCTGGTCCATCGCCTTCGAGCGTGGCGTCGGCCGGGCTCAGATCGGGCTCCTCCTCCATGACGCGTTCGACATTCTCGACGACCACGATCGCATCGTCGACGACGATGCCGATCGCCAGCACCATGGCGAGCAGCGAGACCGTGTTGGCGGAATAGCCGAGCGGCCAGCAGCACGGCGAAGGTGCCGATCAGGCTGACCGGCACCGCGACGGCCGGAATGATGGTGGCGCGCAGGTTGCCGAGAAACAGGAAGACGACGATCACGACCAGGATGAAGGCCTCGCCCAGCGTCCTCAGCACCTCGTGGATCGTGTCGTCGACGAAGACCGTGGAATCGTAGACGACGCGCGCCTTCAGACCCTCCGGGAAGCGGGCGCTGAGCCTGGCCAGGGTCGCGGTCGACGGCGGTCGCGGTCTGCACCGCGTTGGCGTCGGGCGCGAGATAGAGCGCGATGCCGACCGCGGGCTGGCCGTTGATGCGGGTCTCGTTGTCCTCGTTCTGCGCGCCCATCTCGACCCGCGCGACGTCGCCGACGCGCAGGACCGAGCCGTCGCGGATTGGCGCGCAGCACGATTTTGCCGAACTGCTCCGGCGTGGTCAGCGTGCCCTGGGTCTGCACGTTGAGCTGGAACTGCTGGTCGTTGTCGACCGGCCGCGCGCCGATGCGGCCGACCGGCGCCTGCACGTTCTGCGCCTGGATGGCGGTGATGACGTCGGACGGCGCGAGGTTGAGGCTGGCCAGCCGCTGGGTGTCGAACCAGATGCGCATCGAATAGTTGAGCATGCCGAACAGCAGGGCCTGGCCGACGCCGGGCATGCGCGACAGTTCGTCGAGCACGTTGATCGTCGCGTAGCTGGTGATGAACACCGGGGCCAGCTTGCCGGTCTCGCTGTAGAGATTCATGAACTGCAGGATCGCGGCGGAGCGCTTGATCACCGTCAGGCCCTGCTGCTGCACCGCCTGCCGGCAACTGCGGCAGCGCCGTCTGCACCCGGTTGTTGACGTTGACCGTGTCGATGTCGGGATTGGTGCCGAGCGCGAAGCTGACGGTGAGATTGTAGCTGCCGTCATTGCCGCTCGTCGACTTCATGTAGATCATCTTGTCGACGCCGACGATCTGCGCCTCGAGCGGCTGGGCGACGCGCGGCCTCGACCACCGCGGCCGAGGCGCCGGGATAGGTCGCCGTCACCTGCACGTGCGGCGGCACGATGTCGGGAAACTGCGCCAGCGGAATGCGCGTCAGCGCGATCGCGCCGGCGAGCGTGATGACGATGGCGATGACGATGGCAAGGCGCGGCCGCCGGATGAAGATCGCGGAGATCATCGGCTGGCCGCCGGCGCGGCGGCGGGCAGCTGCGGCCGGCGGCGGCGGTCCGGGCGCCACGATGGCCCGGGCCGGACGCGCTGGATGCCGTCGACGATGACGTGCTCGCCGTCGTCAGTCCGCTCACGACGGCGGCATAGGCCGGCGTCGACTGGCCGAGCTTGACGCGCCGTTGCTGCGCCTTGTTGTCGGCGCCGACGACATAGACGTAGTCGCCCTGCTGGTCGGACAGCACCGCCGCGCGCGGAACCGCCAGCGCCTCGACCGGCTCGGCGTCCTCGAGGATCACCGTTGACGAATTCGCCGTCGACCAGTTCGCGCGGATGCCGCCGCGGACTTACCGGGCGAGCAGCGGATTGGGGATGACGCCGCGCAGGATCAGGTGTCGGTGTTGCCGGCCACCGTATTGTCGACGAAGTCGAGTTTGCCCGGCTGGTCGTAGCATGCGGCCGTCGGGCAGGCGGAGGCGGATCAGGAGCGCGTCGAAGCCGCTTCTCGGCGCTGCGCTGGCGCAGCGCGATCGCGGTGCGAGTCGGCACCGGGAAGACGACATACATCGGATCCTGGCTGACGATCGATGACGAGCACGCCGGTGCTGGGGCTCACATATTGCCGGCGGTCACCGCGGTGCGGCCGATCTTGCCGTCGATCGGCGCGTGGATATCGGTGTAGTCGAGATTGATCTGCGACTGCTGAAGCTGCGCCTCGGCGCCCAGCACCTGCGCCTGCAGCGCCTGTTGCGTTGGCGAGCGCCGATGTCGACGGTCGGATTGCTGGCCGGCCGGCGCCTTGAGCAGCGTCTGGCTGCGGCCCAGCACGATCTGGGCGTTCAGGAGCTGGGCCTTGAACTGGGCGACCGCCGCCTGCTTGGCCTGGACGTCGGCCTGGAACGGACCCTGCTCGAGGCGGTAGAGCAGGTCGCCCTTCTTGACCTCCGCGCCTTCCTTGAACAGAACCTCGTCGAGGTAGGCCGAGACGCGCGGCGGTCAGGTTGACTCGGTTGGTGGCCTGTATACGGCCGGTATAGTCGGTGGACTGGGTGATCGGCTGGCGCTTGGCGGGCACCA
Organism: uncultured Alphaproteobacteria bacterium; assembly: GCA_963755595.1. Classification (GTDB taxonomy): domain Bacteria; phylum Pseudomonadota; class Alphaproteobacteria; order Reyranellales; family Reyranellaceae; genus Reyranella. Next base: position 33,421 of record CAVWKP010000012.1, read on the forward strand.
CGCCGACTGCGGGCGGTGCGGCGCCAGGCATCTGCGCCCAGGCAGGCCCGGAGGCGAGGAAGGCCAGCACCCCACCGATTCCTGCGGTACGCCGCAGCAGCTTGCGAAAGGCCGTCCTTGGTCTCGGTTCGGATGATTCCAGCATGTAGGCGTCAGGTGGCACGTAACCACAGGACCCTACCGCCAAACAGCGAAAAAACCGACCGTAGCCCGGACAGAAAAAGAGCCCGCCTTCCCCCCAAGGACGACGGGCTCGAAGTTGGCGCGGGAACTGCCCGCACCGAGGGGAGAAACGGCCCCCCGATCTCACGATCGCCGGGCCGTATCGGCCGGCGTGATGTGCGCCGCCCGATCTGCTGTCGGCGTCCATGTAGCCCAGCTCCCGGGCATCGGTCTGTGCGTTTTGCCACCCTGTGCCGGAACCACTGAAACAATTCTGGCGATGGCCGGCGCGAAGGAGATATTTGTCACCTTGCTGCGGCTGGGCCGGCCGGCGTGGGCGGCAGCATGCGGTCGATCGCGATGCGCCAGACGGCCTGCGCGTCCTCGGATGACAGGCCATAGCAGTCGCGCATCTGGTCCCAGCTCTCGAAGCTGATCATCGTGGCCATAGCGATCAGCAGCTGCTCGCGTTCCGGTTCGGCCAGGCTCGCAAGCTCGGGCGCATACATCAGCCGCATGCGCGCAATGTTCCCGTGGCGTGCCATCACGACACGCATGTGCAGCTCCTTGACCTGCTGCTCGGTGGTCAGCATGACGCGCCATAATGGCGACCAGCTCTCGCAAGCGGCGGCACGTGTGCGGACATGCGAGCTGATGCGGGTCGGCCGGTCGCCGTCGACATCGCGCGGCGCCGCGGCGGCCTGGCCTTGGGCGATGGCATAGTCTGCAGTGGCAAGCGTGAGCGCCGGCAGATCGGAAAAGCGCTCGAAGACCGAGCGCACCGCAACGCCCGCCTCCTTGGCGATCTGCGCCGCGGTCGGAATCCGCGGGTTGCGACGCAGCAGGACGAGATAGGCCTCGATGATGTTTTGCCGTGTCCGTTCGCTGCGCAAACGGCGGCCATCGACACGCGGCTTTGCGCCTCGCGAGGCTATCAAGACGGGCGAAACCGACACCGACGCTCCCCTAAGTCTGTCATCGCGTTGTAACCTCAAATGGCCCCTCGGCCTAGAACCGAATACCCTGAGCATGGAGGTATGCATTCATGGCTCGCATGCAGAACAAAGTCGTCGTGGTGACCGGCGCCGCGCAGGGGATCGGCGCCGCCATCGCCCAACGCTTCGCCGAGGAAAGCGCCACGTTGGTGCTACTGGACCTCAACTCCAAGCGCCTGCAGCGGACCGCGGCCGAGACCGGCAAGGCGCCGACGACGATCGTGGCGGACGTCACCGACGAGGCGGCGGTCGACAAGGCCTTCGCCCGAGTCGCGGCCGAGCAGGGTCGGGTGGACGTGCTGGTCAACAATGTCGGTGGCGCGCGCAACGCCAAGCTCTGGGACATGACCGCCGACGATTGGGACTTCACCTTGCGGCTCAACCTGCGCTCGGCGTTTCTATGCACCCGCGCCGCCGCGCGGCTGATGATGAAGCAGCGCGCCGGCGCCATCGTCTGCATGTCGTCGGGCGCCCGCGAGGGCACGCCGTGGACGGCGCATCATACCGGCGGCGCCGCCTACTCCGCCGCCAAGGCGGGCATCCATGGCTTCATCCGCGACGCCGCATTCGAGCTGGCCGAGCACGGCGTCCGCATCAACGCCGTGGCGCCCGGGCCGATCACCACCGAGCGCACGGCGGCCGCGTTCGAGGAGATGCGCACCAGCGACTTCAGTCCTTACAAGTTCACGCCGATGCGTCGCATCGGAAAGCCGCGCGAGATCGCCGATGCCGTCCTGTATCTTGCCTCCGATGAGGCGAGCTACATCACGGGCACGACGTTGAACGTGACGGGCGGGCGGTAAAGAGCAGACAACAGCAGGGAGGCGGCACGATGGATTTCACCGGCAAGGTTGCGCTGGTCACCGGCGGCGGCAACGGCATTGGTCGCGCGGCAGCGGCGGGTTTCGCCCGGCACGGCGCCAAGGTCGTGGTGGTGGATCGCGACGGGACGGCGGCCGAGGCCACGGCGGGCATCATCCGCCAGGGCGGCGGCGAGGCGCTGGCCGTGACGGCCGACGTCACCAAGTCCGACGAGGTGAAGGCCTATGTGAAGGCGGCGATGGACAGGTACGGCCGCATCGACTGCTTCTTCAACAATGCCGGCATCGAGGGCAAGCTCGCGCCCACGGCCGAATACGACGAGGCGGTGTTCGACGCCGTGATCGGCGTCAATGTGAAGGGCGTGTTCCTCGGCCTGCGCCACGTGCTGCCGCAGATGATCCGACAGAAGAGCGGGGCGGTGGTCAACACCGCATCGGTGGCAGGCCTGGTGGCGACGCCCGGCATGCCGGCATACGTGGCCTCCAAGCATGCCGTGATCGGGTTGACCAAGACCGCGGCGGGCGAAGTGGCGCGCCAAGGCATCCGCGTCAATGCGGTGTGCCCCGGGCCGGTCGACACGCGCATGATCCATGCGCTCGAGGAGCAGATCGCGCCGGGTGACGCCAAATCGATCAGCGAGCGCTACCAGGCGGCGCAGCCGACCGGTCGCTACACCACGGTCGAGGAGATCGCCAATATGGTGCTGTTCCTGTGCTCGGACCTCGCCTCCAACACCACGGGCGGGCAGTTCGTGGTCGATGGCGGACGCACGGCAACAGGCGGCGCGGTGACCAATCTCACGGCGCGCTGACGAAGAAAAAATGTGCCGCTGAACGGAGATCACGTCGGGGACGGCCAGAAGTGGGGTCTTGCCTGACTGCTGCGACCCGCGATGGCCGCCCCGCCGTGCCAATCGTGTGTTGCCGCTATGCCGTCGCCCGAGAGATTGCGCCGGCAATCATTGCGGGACGGTGATCGGGTGGAACCATCTAAACCTCCCCTGCCGGACGTCGATGAAACAATTCAGTCACTCGGCCCCTGTGCTGTCAACGGCGAGATAGGTCAGCACTCCGAAGTATTGCCTTATGACGCCGGCGCCTTGACCCGCATCGAAGTCCTAAGGTCGTCATCGATCTCCTGGATGGTGCGGCCGCGAGTCTCGAAGCCGAGGAACCAGGCCGCGAGGGCGGCGAGGATGAACCAGAAGCCGAAGTAGTTCATCGCAGGAATGAGAGCATCGATGCGTGGCCTTGGGGCTGACGAAATTGGACGATCCGGCGATCACCGCGAGGCCTGCCGGTCCGATGAACTTGCCGAGATTGCCGACGCCGTAGCCCACGCCCATGCCGCTGGCGCGCAGTTTGGCCGGCCAGACTTCGGCCATGTAGGGCCCGACGATGGCGTAGATGCCGCTGCCGAAGAATTGCTGGACCAGGATCGTCAGGAAGAACACCGATATTGCGCCGACATAGACGCCGCTCATGTAGCCGGCGAGCGAGCAGGCGATCCCAGCGGCAATGCCCACCACCAGGATCGAGGCGCGGCGCCCCAGCGCGTCCGACGCCCAGGAGCAGAACAGCCGCCCGACGATGCCGGCCACGCCCACCCAGATCACGAGGAACGAGGCCTCGGCCGGCTTGATCTTCAGCACCAGCACGAACAGCGTCGTGATCCATAAGGTGATGCCGACCGAGCCGGTCTGGCTCAAGCCGGTGAGACAGGACACCACGAGGCTGCGCGGGTACTTGAAGAGTTCGATCCACGACACTGGCTCGACCGGCGGCGGTGTGGGCGGCAACTTGATCAGGGCCGGATCGGTCTGCAGCGCCCAGGCGAGCGAGCGCCGCGCCTCGTCGAGCCGGCCCTTGCCGATCAGCCAGTGCGGCGATTCCGGCACCCAGGCGCGGATCAGCAGGGTCAAGGCCGCCGGCAGGAGGCCGACCACGAACAGGCCACGCCAGCCGACATAGTGCTCGAGATAGGCCCCGCTCAGCGCGCCCAGCAGCGTGCCTGCCGGCAACAGCACGGTGGTGAGCCCGGTGATGCGCCCGCGCTTGGCGGCGGGCACGAACTCCTGAACGATCAGCACGTCGACGGTGTAGAGGCCGGTCACGCCCAGGCCGACGAAGAACCGGCAGACCGAAAGGAACAGCCAGCCATTGTCGGGCGTCAGCGCCATCAGGCCGGTCGGTATCGAGAAATTCAGCACGGTCGAGGATCATCACCTTGCGCCGGCCGATCTTGTCGGCCATCCAGCCCCAGAACAGCGAGCCCAGCGGTGCGGCGATGCCCGAGGACAGCAGGATCGCGCCGGACTGCCCGTAGGTGAGGTTCCAGCCATTCAGGATGAAGGCCAGGACAAAGCCGATCAGGTAGAAGTCGAAGAAATCGAGCATGTCGCCGAGCGTCGCCGCGGCGAAGATCTTCCACTGGTTCGCGGTCAGCGACTTCTGCTGTTCCAGATGCTCCAGCATGGCGCGCCTCCCCTTTGCGCTGCCTCGTTGTCGGATGGGCTTACGCTCTTGACGCTTTGCGCCGCGCTACCACTGTCAGTCGACACGTACTGGATAATCGAAGTGCGGGGTAAGGATGGACTGCTCTGGCCTCCGGGACAAGCGCTCTGGAACCGAAAAGCCCAGACTGACACAGTACCGGCATGAGCCGGGCCAAACGCATCGTCATCTGCGGCGGCGGCGCGATCGGTGCGGCCATCGCCTACTTCCTGAGCCGCCGCGGCGCCCGGCCCGATCGTGATCGAGCGTCACGCCGTTGCCGGCTCGGCCTCGGGCAAGTCAGGCGGCTTCCTGGCGCGCGACTGGTGCCGCGGCAGCGCCCTCGACCGGCTGGCGCGGCGCAGCTTCGATCTCCACGCCGATCTCGCGGAGGAGCTCGACAACCCATGGGGCTACCGGCGACTCGATACCTACGCCGGCCACGCCGTCGAGAACGGCCCCGATCGCGGCGCCGGCCGGCGGCCGTGGCTGGCCGGCCGCGTGGAACTCACCGGCCGGCTGGGTTCGCCCCAGACGACGGCGCTGGTCGAGCCACGCGCGTTCACTACGGGCCTGATGCGTGCCGCCGAGGCAAGGGGCGGAGAACTTGTGATCGGCGACCGTCGCCAGACTAATGATGCGCGCGGACGGCACTGCGCGTGGCGCGATTTTGAGAGCGGCGAGGAGATCGAAGGCGATGCAGTGGTGATCGCCATGGGACCATGGTCCATCCTGGCCTCACGCTGGATGCCGCTGCCGGCCGTGTTCGGCTTCAAGGGCCATAGCCTCATCTTCGACACCGGCGACGCCATTCCTGCTGAGGCGCTGTTCCTCGAATACCAGGAGGCGGGCGGCGAGGTGCTGACGCCCGAGCTGTTCGCGCGCGCCGACGGCACGACGTGGGTATGCGCGGTCTCGAGCACCGGGCCGCTGCCGGTCGATCCCGCCGATGTCGTCCCGGACGAAGGCGCGCACGAGCGGCTGGAGGCGATGTGCCGCGACATCTCGCCCGTGCTGGCCGAGGCGCCGATCGTGGCGCGACAGGCGTGCTTCCGCCCGGTGACCGAGGACGGCCTGCCGCTGATCGGTCGCGTCCCCGGCGTGGCCGGCGCCTACGTGGCGACCGGCCACAGCGTCTGGGGCATGCTCAATGCGCCGGCGACCGGAGAGGCGATGGCCGAGCTGATCCTCGACGGCAGCGCGGCCCGCGTCGACCTGGCACCGTTCGCCCCCGGGCGCCTCAGCGCGCTCGATCCCGCGCTACTGCGGGGCGGCTAAGCAGAATCCATCACGCCGCCCGGACAAGGCTGAGCGGCGCGCCCTTGCCGCGCACTTCCGCCTCCTCGAACTCGGCGGCGGCGATCGCCCGATCGAGTGCCGCGCGCAGCTCCTTGGCCGTCTCCAGCGTGAGCTCGACCCCGGCCCGCGCCCCGGCATCGAGCGCTATATTCATGAAGTCGAGCGTAATCACGTCGCCCAGCGGCGCGTGGCGCGCATGGTCATAGGCGACCACCGCTTGCGAGAGCGGGAACCATTCGTCGCCGCGCTTGGCCATGCCCTCGGCACGGGCGATCTCGATGATGGACGTGCACATGTCCCGCCCTCCTACTTGAGATGCTTGCCGAAGAAGCCGAACACCTTGCTCCAGCCGTCGGCCGCCTGGTCGGGCCGATAGAGCGGCCGGTGCCAATAGAAAAAGCCGTGACCGGCCCCCTCGTAGCGATGGAACTCATAGTTCTTGCCGTGCTTCTTGAGCTCGGCCTCGTGCTGGTTCACCTGCTCGGGGCTCGGCGCGCGATCCTCGTTGCCGAACAGGCCGAGCAGCGGACATTGCAGGTCCTTGGTCATGTCGATCGGCGCCACCGGCGTCTTGGCATTGAGCTCCTCCTTGCCCATCACCACGCGGCCGCCCCACAACTCGACGCAGGCATCGACGTCCTTCTTCTGGCAGGCATAGATGAAAGCGTGCCGGCCGCCCGAGCAGGAGCCGAACAGGCCGACCTTGCCGTTGTTGTTGGGATGCGCGCGCATCCACTGCACCGCGGCCGCGGTGTCGCCGACCATCTGGGAGTCGGCAATGCCGCCGTCGGCGCGCACCTTGGCGGCGACGTCGTCGGGATTGGCGTCGCTGCCGCCACCCTGCTCGCGCTGGTAGAGGTTGGCGCAGATCGCGAGATAGCCGTGATGGGCAAAGCGCCGGGTGGTCTCGATGTAGAGCTCGCTCCAGCCGGGCAGATGATGGATCAGCACCACCCCCGGGAACTTGCCCGAGCCCTCAGGTTTGGCCACATAAGCGGTGATCGGCGTTCCCTTGTCGCCTTTGAGCGTCACGTTCTCGCAGGTCATGCCTCTATAGAATGACATCGGTCTTCTCCTCCTTAAGTTTGAGTGATTATGCCGCCGCTTTGCGTTCGCCCGCGGCGGCGGCGGCAAGAACCATCTCGGCGCATTTCTCGCCGATCATGATACAGGGCGCATTGGTGTTGCCGCTGGTCAAGGTCGGCATGATCGAGGCATCGGCGATGCGCAGGCCGTCGATGCCGTGCACCCTGAGTTCGGGATCGACGACGGCCATCGGATCGTTGCCCATCTTGCACGTGCCGACGGGATGGTAGGTGGTCTCGGCGTTCTTGCGCACCCAGTCGAGCAGCTCGTCGTCGGTCTGCAGGTTGGCGCCGGGGGCGATCTCCTCGCCCGTGATCTCCTTGAGCGGCGAGGTCGCCATCAGCTCCCGTCCCTTGCGGATGGCGGCGAGCAGGCCCGTCGCGGTCGTGCTGCGACAGAGAGGAAGTTGAAGCGGATCGCCGGCGGCTCGGCGGGATCGGCCGACTTGATGTGGATCGAGCCGGTGCTCTCCGAACGCAGCACGTTGATGTTCATGGTGATGCCGCGGCGCTTGGCGATGCGGCGCTCCTGTCCGACCCGCTCGTAGAGGAACGGCAGCGATCGAGACGGTGGCGTCCGGCGTCTCGAGGCCGGGCCGCGTGCGGAAGTACATGCGGATCGGCACCGACGTCATGGCGAGGAAGCCCTCGCCCCACAGCGCGTACTTCAGCGCCTCGCGCGCGCCACCGCCAGCCGCGGGCATTGTCGTTGAACGTGGCGTTCGGCGCCGTGATGGCGAATTTCACGCGCGGCGAGTAGTGGTCTCGCAGGTTCTCGCCGACGCCCTTGAGCTCGTGGACCGGCGCAATGCCGAGCGCGCGCAGGCGATCGGCCTGTCCGATGCCGGAGAGCTCCAGCAGTTTGGGCGAGTTGATCGATCCGCCGCAGACGATGACCTCGCGCTCAGCCCTCGCTTCGCGCTTCTGGCCGCCGACCGAATAGCGCACGCCCGCGCAGCGCTTGCCTTCGAGGATCAGCGTCTCGGCCATGGCGCCCTTCTCGATCGTGAGGTTGGGCCGCGAGCGCGCGGGATCGAGATAGCAGTAGGCCGTGCTCTGCCGACGTCCCTTGGCGATCGTCACCTGCGACATGCCGATGCCTTCCTGCGTCACCCCGTTGAGGTCGGGATTGAAGGGCAGGCCGATCTTCTGCGCGGCTTCGATCATCTTCTCGAGCAGCGGGATCTTGTGGCGCGGCGTGTCGGTGACCCGCAGCGGCCCGTTGCGGCCGCGCAGTTCATCCGAACCACCGGCATAGTTCTCCATGCGCTTGTAGACCGGCAGCACGTCCTGCCAGCTCCAGCCGCGGTTGCCGAGCTGCGCCCAGTGGTCGTAGTCCTGCGCCTGGCCGCGGATATAGACCATGCCGTTGATCGAGCTCGAGCCGCCCAGCATCTTTCCGCGCGGCACTTCGATGCGGCGCCCGCCCGAGCCCTCGTCCGGCTCCGACGAGAAGCACCAGTTGACGGCGGGAAGGTCGATCATCTTGGAGACGCCGACCGGAACGCGCGACCAGAAGTAGTTCGAGCTCCTCGGTGCCAGCCTCGAGCAGGAGCACCTGGTGCGCGCCGCTCTCCGTCAGGCGGCTGGCGATGGTGGCGCCGGCCGAACCTGCGCCGACGACGATGTAGTCATAGGTGGTCGGTGGCGGCTGATGGCAAACTTGACCCACCTGTTACCGCCGTGGCAAGGCCGCCGCAGGGCGACGGAACCGCAGCGGTAAGGAAGGACCATGGAATTCGACGTCATGACGCGCGCCACCACCTGGGACAACGTGGCCACGCCTGGCCCGCCGGGTGGAGGCGGCCGGCTTCTCCGGCATGCTGTTCACCGAAGGCCACCAGGTGCCGTGGATGAACATCGCCGCCGCCTCGATGGCCGCACCGTCGCTGCATTTCTCGACCGGCATCGCCATCGCCTTCGCGCGCAGCCCGATGATCTCGGCCGAGATCGCCTGGGAGCTGGCGCAGAACACCAAGGGCAAGTTCCGCCTCGGCCTCGGCAGCCAGGTGAAGGCGCACATCGTCCGCCGCTACGCCAGCCCGTTCGACAAGCCGGCGGCGCAGATGAAGGACTACGTGCTGGCGACCAAGGCCTGCCTGTCGGCGTTCCGCCGCGAGGGGCCGCTCAAGCACGAGGGCAAGTACTACAATCTCAGCCTGCTCACCGAGCAGTGGACGCCGCCGCGCCACGAGTACGAGGACGTCAAGGTCGACATCTCCGCCGTCGGCCCGATCATGACCCGCGTCGCCGGCGAGGTCGCCGACGGCATCCACGTCCATCCCATGCATTCGATGCACTACATCAAGCACCGCCTGCTGCCCGGCCTCGCCGAGGGCGCGGCCCGGGCCGGCCGCGATCCCTCGAAGATCGACAAGATCATCCCGGTGATCGTCGCGGCGGGCGACACGCCGGAAGAGCGAGCTACCTCCATCAAGGAAGCGAAGACGACGATCGCCTTCTATGGCGCCACGCCCAACTACGCCTTCCAGTTCGACGACCTGGGCTACACCGGCCTGCGCGACCAGCTGCGCGACTGCCTCAAGACGGGCGACAGCGCGAAGCAGCCAGTCGCTGATCACCGACGAGATCCTCGACCAGTTCGCCGTGGTGGCGCGCTGGGACGACGTCGCCGACCGCATGATCGAGCGCTACAAGGGCATCGCCTCGCGCCTCGTGATCTACCTCGCCTCGCACTGGCGCAATGTCGATCCGAAGATCCTCGAGCGCTGGGGCGAGGTGGCGCGCGCCGTGCGCAAGGCGGCCTAGCATCGGCGGCGGCGTCTCCCGTCCACAAACGTCCGCGCCGCGTGGACGGGTCCGATGCCGATGCCATCGGCATTTCTGCCTCCTCAGTCCGCGTTTCGGGGACTCCCCCGTCGACGCATCACACCGCAGCCCGATGTCGACACCAAATGTTGAGGGAATTCCGGAAGCTCCCATTAAAATAATGGAAAAATAATGGGGGCTTCCCGCGGCCTTACCAGATCTTGAGTCGATGAAAGGCGCGGGCTGACGAAGAACACCGGGCATACGCTACGCTCCCAGAACACGTGATCTCGATTGCGCGCGATCATACCACGCGAGCTGCTTCGGCTCCTATTTTGGTCATTAGAAGGTAGGGTCCTAATTTGAAACGCGATTGTTCACGAACTCAGCACCGCATATAGGGCGCAGAGGACGAAATCCACAGGCACAGCGGCTATCAGGATTCCGCCAACTATTGCAGCCGTGTAAAGCCAAGGCCGCCGCACTCTTCTCGTCAATGAGACCGAGAACCAGAGACGCGGCAACCACGCCCAAGCCAGTATAGAAGGCGGTCCGAGAACCAACTCTCCTGCAGATAGCAAAGACTATCGTCCAAGTTTACTTGCCCTTCTTCACGGGTTTTGCTAGGGGCTTCGCCCTCCGCTCCGCAACGATAGCGGCGCGCATCGCGTCTAGCGGCGATCTAATCAGATGCATCGGCTGGGGCATTGACCCTGACCCAAACCTGAGCGTGTTCACTCATGAAATTAGGACATTACCCATTAGAAGTGCCGCGCCCGCATGCGCTCGCGCATGGCAGTGTGCGCGGCGGGCGTACCGTCGTGGAAGGTGCCGAACAGCTTGTCGAACGGCGCCACGGTGCCTCCGTAGTTGCACTCGAAATAGCGGTGGTGGAGGTAGTGGAAGTAGTTGGCGCTGGCGATCGAGAACCGGCGGCCGATCAGCAGCGTGTCGAAGCCGCTATGCCCCAGCGCCGGACTGAGGGCGCGATCTGGATCTGGAACAGCGCGACCAGCGGGTGTGGCGCCAGCAGCCACGACACGACGACGGTCGAGAAATAGACCACTTGCTCGACCGGATGCATGGCAAGCCCCGACCATGGCCCGATCTCGACGTTGGTATGGTGGACGTGATGGACCGACCGGTAGAGCGGCGGCCAGTGGAGCAGCCGGTGCGTGAAGTAGAAGTGCGCGGCGTGAATGACCGGCGCGAGGAACATCAGCGAAAGCGAACCAGATCCACCAGGCGACCGGGCTGGCGTCGAACCCGTGAAAGCCCAGATAGCCGTTGGCGAAGCCCCAGTAGGTCACGGCCTCGTAGGCGGTGAACACCGGCACCCCGCCGGCCAACGAGCGCACCATGTTGTCGCGAACCTGGTCGGAGAACAGGAAGCGCGGGTTGCCGGTCGCCAGCGGCCTGGTCGAGAACTTCCGCTCATCGCCCTGCCCCCTGGCGACGAACAGATGGAGATGAAGGCCGCCGTAGAACACCAGCACCAGGGCGAAATTGCGCGCCAGCAGCAGGGCGATCCACCAAGGCTCGAAGGTCCGCATGGCGGCAAGGTCGGGGGTCAGGAAGAACCAGGTGATCAGGCTGATGGCGAGCCACAGGCAGTTGGTCGGCCAGAGATAGCCGGGGACGCCGAACACCCATTTCAGTGTCGCAAGAGGCGGCGGCGGCCAGGCGATGAACGGCGGCAGGGCGATCGGCTTGGCCGGCCGCCAGTCTCCCCGCGCGTCGCGTTCGCCATGGGCTGAAGCCGTATCGGCCATGTCGTCGTTTTTCCCCATCCGTCGCGCGGCCAGCATACTAGAATGCCGCCATGGACACAGCACGCACGCAACGCTTCATCGGCACCTTCTGGGACGATTCCATCCTGCCGTCGATCACGGAGTACATTCGTATTCCCAACAAATCGCCGGCCTTCGACCCGAAATGGGTCGAGCACGGCTACATGGAAGACGCGGTCAAGCTGATGGAAGGCTGGGCGCGGCGCGAACTCGCAGCCTTCCCCGGCGCAACCCTCGAAGTCGTCCGCCTGCCCGGCCGCACGCCGCTTCTGCTCATGGACGTGCCGGGTGACGGCAAGGACACCGTCCTGCTCTACGGCCATCTCGACAAGCAGCCCGAGATGAAAGGCTGGTCGGAGGGCTTCGGCCCGTGGATTCCGGTGCTCAAGGACGACAAGCTCTACGGCCGCGGCGGCGCCGACGACGGCTATGCGATCTACGCCTGCCTTTGCGCGCTGCGGGCGATGCAGGAGCAGAAGGTCGCCGCGGGCGCGCTGCGTGATCATGATCGAGGCCTGCGAGGAGTCCGGCAGCTACGACCTGCCCTTCTACGTCGATCACCTCATCGACCGCATCGGCAGCCCCTCGCTCGTGGTCTGTCTCGACTCCGGCTGCGGCGACTACGAGCGGCTGTGGCTCACCACGTCGCTGCGCGGGATCGCTTCGGGCACGCTGACGGTGCGGGTGCTGACCGAGGGCGTCCATTCCGGCGACGCTTCCGGAGTCGTGCCCTCCTCGTTCCGCATCCTGCGCGGATTGCTGTCGCGCCTGGAGGACGAGGTCACGGGCGAGGTCAAGCTGCCCGAGCTCTATGTCCAGATCCCGCCACAGCGAATCGCGCAGGCCAAGGAGGCGGCGCGCGTCCTGGGCACGGCGGTCTACGATCGCTTTCCTTTTGCCGGGTCGACTCACGCGATGTCGGACGACACCAGTCAACTGGTGCTCAATCGCACCTGGCGGCCGCAGCTCGCGGTCATCGGCATGGATGGCTATCCCGTCCCGGGCGACGCCGGCAACGTGCTGCTGCCCTTCTCGACGGCCAAGCTCAGCCTGCGCACGCCGCCGACACTGGACGGACCGAAGGCCGTCGAGACGCTGAAGAAGGCGTTTGAAGCCGAGCCCGCCCAACGGCGCCGTGGTCGAGTTCAAGGAAGGCAGCGGGCAGACCGGATGGCATGCGCCGCCGCTCGCGCCCTGGCTCGAGAAGGCGCGTGGCTCAGGCGTCCGAGGAAGCCTTCGGCAAGCCCGCCGCCTACATGGGCGAAGGCGGCACCATTCCGTTCATGGGCATGCTGGGCGAGAAGTTTCCCAATACCCAGTTCGTCATCACCGGCGTCCTGGGACCGCACTCCAATGCGCACGGCCCCAACGAATTCCTGCACATTCCGACGGGCAAGCGCGTGACATCGGCGGTGGCGCGCCTGCTCGCGGCCCACCACGGCCGCACGTCGGTCAAATGACGCCGCGCTTGGCGAGGTCGGCGATCTCGCCGGCGCTGTAGCCCAGTTCGCCCAGCACCGACTCGTTGTGCTCGCCGAGCTCCGGCGCGATGCCGGGCCTGGCCGGCGTCTCGGAGAACCGCCAGGGCGTGCCGTGCACCTTCAGCTTGCGGCCGTACTTCGGATAGTCGACCTCGGTGACATGGCCGTTGGCGATGACGTCGGGGTCGTTCGACGCCTCGAGCAGCGTGTTGATGGGCGCCGAGACGATGTCGGCGCCGCGCAGCTTGTCCACCCAATCCTTGCGCGTGCCGGTGGCGAACAGCTTGTCGAGCAGCGCCAGCAGCTCGTCGCGCTTGGTGTCGTTGTCGATGATGACCCCGAGCTTCTCGAAGCCCGCTTTCTTCAGCGCGTCGCTGAAGCCCACTGCCGCCATGGCGTCGGTCCAGTTCTCGGGCCCGGTGAGCTGGAAGACGAAGGGCTTGCCGTCGCGGTCGTTGAACGAGGCGGAGATGCCCGGCCGTTCGGCCGTGCCGGTGACGCGCGCCTGGCCGGTCACCGGGTTCTGGTTGCGCCACATGGTGGTGGTGAAGGTCCAGCCCATCAGGCGGACCAGCGAGCCGAGCAGCGACAGCTCGATCTTCTGGCCGATGCCGGTGGTGCGCGCATAGGTGAGCGCCGCCAGCGCGCCGCCGAACGCCAGCATGGCGGTCGATTCGTCGGCCACCGAGGCAATGCCGGTGCGCATCTTCTGGCCGGGCTGCGAATAGGCCTCGGCGATGCCGCCCAGCGCCTGCGCCATCGAATCGGTGCCGGGCAGATGGCCGTTCGGCCCCTTGGTGCCGTAGCCCGAGATCGAGACGTAAACGAGCTTGGGGTTGATCTTGCGCAGCTCCTCCCAGCCGAAGCCGTTCTTCTCGGCGGCGCCGGGGCGGAAGTTCTGGCCGAAGATGTCGGCGTGCGCCACGAGCTTGTGCAGGATGGCCTTGCCGTCCGCCGACTTGAGATCGAGCGTCACGCTCTTCACGCCGCGATTGTTGGTCTCGAAGAAGGTGCTGGGCATGCCCGGCAGCACGGTCATGCGCCGCGAGGGATCGCCGCCCTTCGGCGGCTCGATCTTGATCACGTCGGCGCCGAGATCGGCCATCAGCATGTAGGGCACGGTGCCCGCCTGCGCGGTCGAGCAGGCGACGACCTTGACGCCCTGCAAAGGGCCATGGACTTGCGGCATATGACGCTTCTCCTGACTGAACCCGTGTAAAGTAGCATCGTCTTGACCGTGTTTGCCGCCTCCCGTTTCGCCGAGCACGCCCTCGGCACACGCTTTGCCGACCTGCCGCCTGCAGCCGTCGAGCGGGCCAAGGTGTTCGTGCTCGACAGCCTCGGTGTCGGTATCGCCGGCTCCTCGGTCGAGGGCGGCGATGAGCTGCTCAAGGTGGCCGGCGGTTGGGGTGCACCCACGCCTTCCTCGCCGCCCGTCCCCGTCTGGGGCCGAGGTATTTCGCTGCCGGCACCGTCCGCCGTCTTCATGAATGCCTGGCAGATGCACAATCAGGAGTACGACAGCCTGCACGAGGGCGCCGTCGTGCATGCCATGGCGAGCGTCCTGCCCGCCGCACTCGCCGCCGCCGAACTGGCCGGCGGCGCGACGGGCGCCGAGCTGATCGTGGCCATCGCGGTCGGGGTCGATATCGCCGCGGGGCTGGGCCTCGCCTCCCGGTCGGGCTTCCGCTTCTTCCGGCCAGCGACGGCCGGCGGCTTTGGCGCAACCGCGGCCGCGGCGCGCCTGCTCGGTCTCGATCGGCGCAGCGCTCGAGCGTGCCTTCGCCTGGCAGCTCGCCCAGGCGAGCGGCACCATGCAGGCGCATGTCGAGGGCAGCCCGATCCTGCCCGTGCAGGTCGCCTTCAACGCACGCGCGGCGCTGCAATCGTGCACGCTGGCGACGCTCCCCTTCACCGCCGCCGAGGCGGTGTTCGAGGGCGACTACGGCTACCTGCGGCTGTTCGAAGGCGAGTTCGCGCTCGAACCGGTGCTGCGCGAGCCTCGGCCGCGACTGGCGCATCGCCGAGTTCAGCCACAAGCCTTTTCCCGCCGGGCGCGCCACGCACGGCGGCATCGAGGGAGTGTCGACGCTGCGCCAGCGACACGGCTTCTCCGCGTCCGAGGTCGCCGCCGTCGAGATCGCCGCCCCGCCGCTGATCGTTCGCCTGGTCGGACGCCCGCCGCGTCCCGGCATGGGCGCGAGCTACGCGCGGCTCTGCATGGCCTTCGCCGTCGCCAAGGTGCTGCTGAACGGCAAGCTCGATCTCGCGGACTTCCGCGGTGCCGCGCTGGCCGATCCGGCGACGCACGAGCTCGCACGCCGCGTCACGCTGACCAGCGACGGCAATCCGGATCCCAACGCGCTCAGCCC
Source organism: uncultured Alphaproteobacteria bacterium (assembly GCA_963755595.1). Classification (GTDB taxonomy): domain Bacteria; phylum Pseudomonadota; class Alphaproteobacteria; order Reyranellales; family Reyranellaceae; genus Reyranella. The sequence continues at coordinate 48,688 of CAVWKP010000012.1, forward strand.
CCAGCGCGTGACAGTCCGGCTAACCAATGGCACGGAGCACCGCTGGTCGTGCGAGACCATGCTCGCCAACCCAGCGCGGCCGCTGACGCGCGAGCAGCATCTTGCCAAGTTCCGCCGCTGCCTCGACTTCGCCGCGGCGCCGCTGGCGCCGGACGCGCCGGGCCGGCTGATCGAGGCGATCGATCGGCTGGAGACGGTGGAGAATGTCTGCGTCCTTGCGCGGCGCCTGTAGAGGGCGGCAACAGCGTTTCGACCGCTCAGTGCCGTCGTGTCTCGAATTCGTGGAACTCGCTCATGAATGGCGCGGCAACGGCGGCATTGAGCTTGCAGTCGAGGAAGACCGGGCCGTCCGGCCGGGCAAGCATCGAAGCCGCCTTCTGCAGGTCGTCGAGCGTGCGGATGGTCGCGGTACGGAAGCCAAAAGCTTCGGCGACCGGCGCGTAGTCGACGTCCGGGAACACCGACTTGGCGACCGGCAGGTCGCGCATCTTGAGGAAATGCAGCTCCGCGCCATAGGCACAGTCGTTCATCAGCACGATGACCAGCGGCAGGTCCTCGCGCACCACGGTCTCGAGTTCGCCCATGGTCATCAGGAAGCCGCCGTCGCCGATCACCAGCACAGTCGTCTCGTCGGGCCGCGCCTTGGCCACGCCCAGCGCCGTTCCGAAACCCAGCCCGATCGAGGCGAAGTCGCTGGTCATCTTGAAATGGCCCGGCCCGGGCACCGAGAGGTAGGGAACGATGCCGAGGAAGTTGCCCGCGTCGTAGACCAGGTTGCGTTTGGCCGGCAGCAGCTTCTCGAGCGCCACGCCGAGCGAGCGCGGATCGACGGTGCGCGGCGTGTTGGCCGGCTGGAAGTCCCGCGCGATGTCGAATTCGCGGAGAACCTTCAGCGTCTCCTGCGATCGGAATGGCCGCTCCGCATTGGAGCCGGCGGGCAGCGCCGCGAGAAGCGCTTCTGCCGCGAGCCGCGCATCGCCAACCACGGCGACGTCGGCGGGGTGCCACCGACCGATATTGCCGCGCTGGGCGTCGACCTGGATCAGCGGCACCTTGGGCAGCGAATGGCCGAAGCTCATGGTCAGGAGGTTGAGGCTGGCGCCGAATACCAGCACGCAATCGGCCTCGGCGACCAGCCGGCGCGCGGCCGAGTGCGAGAACGAGCCGATGATGCCGAGATTGCAGGGATGGCCGCGGAACATGTCCTTGCCCCGCGCCGAGGTCGCCAGCAGGGCACCGGTGCGCTCGGCCAGCTGCTCGAGCGCGGCCTTGGCGCCGGCGCGGTGCGCGCCGAGCCCAGCGAGGATCACGGGCTTGCGGCTCTGGCGCAGCAACGCGGCGGCCGCCTCGATGGCCTGCGGCAACGGCGCCTGTGGCGGACGGTCCCGTCTGGGCGCCGGTGGTGCTGCGCCGGCGTCGAGCGTCATGTCGGCGAGCTGCACATTGACAGGCAGCAGCAACGCCGCCGCCCCGCCCTGCAGCGCCGCAGCGGCGGCATCGGCCAGCGCGCCGCGCGCCGTCGCCGGGCTGGTGGCGGTGAAACTGCGGATGCCGGCCGCGGCGAGTACGCTCTGCGCGTTGAAGGATTTGTAGTCGGGGCCGATGCCGTTGGCCTGGCCCGACGACGTGGCGGCGTCACCCGAAATGATCAGCACGCGCGAGCCCGCGCGGCTGGCGTAGGTCGAGGCATGCAGGCCGTTGGCGGTGGCGGGGCCGCGGCCGATCACCGCCACGCCCAGCCCGCCTGTGGCGTAGGAATAGCCCTCGGCCATGGCGACGGCGTTGTTCTCGTGCCGCGCGCCGTAGAAGCGGACGCCGGCGCTGTCGAGTGCCGTGGCGAAGACCGCGGTGTCGTCGCTCATCAGGCCGAACACCTGCTCGACGCCCAGCGCCTTGATGTCGTCGACGAGCACCTGATAGGTCGGCGCAATGCGCTCCAGTCGATCGGGCATGGCTGGTTCCCTCTCTGGCGGTGTCCTCCCCCGGACGGGGGAACGATAGGCTCAACAAGGGGAAACGTCGACCGCGCGGGCCATTTTCGACACGATGGTTTTGGCATGCGGCAGGGTCGATACTGTGGACCGACACGACCCTCAGGGAGGAAGACCATGAAGATGGAAGGCGGATGCTATTGCGGTGCCGTGCGCTATGTCGTCGACGGCGAGCCGCTCATGAAGGCGCAATGCCATTGCCGGGAGTGCCAGTACATCACGGGCGGCGCGCCCAACATGTTCATGGTCGTGGCGCCGGATGCCTTCCGTTACACCAAGGGTGAGCCCAAGCCGTTCAAGCGCAAGGACCTCGAGCAGCCGGTCACGCGCGAGTTCTGCCCCGAGTGCGGCACGCACCTCGTCACGCGCCCGCATCGTCCCGTGGTCGTCGTGAAGGTCGGCACGCTCGACGACCCCAAACTCTACGGCGCGCCAACGCTGGCGATCTTCACCATCGACAAGCAGCCCTTCCACCAGATCCCGCAGGGGCTGCCGACGTTCGAGCGGCGGCCGGGCTAGGGAAAACCCATGCTCACCGTCACGCGCGACTTGATCCTGCCCACGACCGTCACGGGCTCCTACCCGCGCCCGCTGTGGTTCGACCGCAGCCTGGAGGGACGATCGTTCAAGTCGGCGCTGGGCGATTCGCTGTTCCGCGAGCAGTATCTCGACGCGGTGGCCAGCATCATCGCCGAGCAGGAAGCGGCGGGCCTCGACATCGTGACCGACGGCGACAGCCGCTTCGACCTGACGGTGGGCGGCAAGTCCTGGTTCTTCTATCCGATCGAACGCCTTGGCGGCATCGAGGGCCACCGCGACACCGCCCGCGGCTGGATGGCCCGTCATAACCTGCGCCCGGGCAAGATCCTGTGGGAGGTGCAAGAGGCCTATCAGCCGGGCGTGGTGCGCCGGAAGCTGACGCGCGGTCCGCTGGAATACGCCGAGCTCTGGAAAGTGGCACAGCGCCTGTCCGACCGACCGGTCAAGTTCGGCGCCATCTGCGCGCCGGCGCTGGCGTCGATGCTGTGGAACGAGTTCTATGTCGACGACCGGGCGATGATCCTCGATCTCTGCGACATCATGAACGCCGAGTTCCGCGACGTGGCCGATGCCGGCTGCCCGCTGATCCAGGTCGAGGAACCGCCGCACCACGGCCGCTCCATCCAGCCGGATTGCAAGGACAGCGATCTCGAGTTCCTGACGGACGCGTTCAACCGCCAGCTCACCGGCGTCAAGGCGGAGATCTGGGTGCATACCTGCTGGGGCAATCCCAACCAGCAGCGCGTCTATTGGAACGTGCCGAGCTACGAGCGCGCCCTGCCGCACCTGCTGCAACTCGATTGCGACGTGCTGACCATAGAATGCGCCAGCTCCGAAGGCCGGGACCTGCCGCTGTTCAAGCACATCAAGACCGACAAGAAGATCGGCATCGGCGTGGTCAACCACTGCAACACCGTCGTCGAGCCGGCCGAGCAGGTGGCGGCGCTGATCCGCAAGGCACTGGAATACATCCCCAAGGAGCAGCTGGTGATCAGCACCGATTGCGGCTTCGGCCGCGAGGGGCTGTCGCGGCGGATCGCGTTCTACAAATGCGTGGCGCTGGTCGAGGGCACCAACATCGTCCGCCGTGAGCTCGGCCTGCCGGAAGCGCGCGTGCGGGCGGCCGATCCGAAGCTGTGGTTCGCGGCACGCTGACGAAGGCGCGAAGGAGCGGACGATGGAATACAGGCCACTCGGAAAGACCGGCCTCAGGGTAAGCGTCGCCGGGCTGGGCTGCGGCGGCAACAGCCGCCTCGGCCTGGGGCGCGGTGCCAGCTTTGACGATTGCGTGGCGGTCGTGCGCACCGCCGTCGATCTCGGCGTCAATTTCCTCGACACCGCGGAGGCCTATGGAACCGAGGCGATCGTCGGAGCCGCCGCCCGGAGTTACGACCGGGACCGGCTGGTGATCTCGACCAAGGCCATATTCAGGGCTGGCCAGGATACGGGCGAAACGGTGACCGGCCGGGTGGAGGCGGCGCTGAAGCGGCTAGGCCTCGACTACGTCGACATCTTCCATTTTCACGCCGTCCATCCATCGGCCTACGAACATCATCGCGACGTTCTGGCGCCGGCCCTCGTGAAGCTCAAGGAGCAGGGAAAGGTGCGTCATATCGGCATCACGGAAACCAGCCCCAACGATCCGGAGCAGAAGATGCTCGCCCGGGCGATCCAGGAAGCCCCGTGGGAAGTCACTATGCTGGCCTACAGTCTGATGAACCAGGGAGCGCGTCGCCGGATCTTTCCGGAAACACAGCGTCGAGGGATCGGCACCCTCCTGATGTTCGTCGTCCGCAACATATTCAGCAACGCCGCCTATCGCCGCGACATCTTCGCCGAGCTGGTGGCGCAAGGTCATCTCGACGCGTCGATCCTTGCCGCAGGCGATCCGCTCGATTTCCTCGTTTCTGAAGGCGGCGCGGAAAGCATCACGGATGCAGCGTACCGCTACGCGCGCCACGAGCAGGGCGTCGATGTCGTCCTCTTCGGCACCGGCAACAAGGCCCACGTGAAGGACAACGTGGACTCGATACTGCGTCCGCCGTTGCCGTCACCGGTCATCGAGCGGCTTCACGCCTCGTTCGGACACCTGACGGGCGTTGGGCTCGACCGACCCGGCCCCGTCAAGAAGTAACGGGCCGCGGTTGGACTCTATTCCGCCGCCAGTGCACCCTTTTCCTGTGCCATCAGGCGCTCGATGAAGCGCCGCATGATCACGCGGTTGGCATCCGACACGATATTGACCAGGCCTTGCTCGCCAAACTCGCTGAGCCGAGCCTGCTGCGCCTCCACCATCTCCTTGTCCTCGACGAACGTGGGCGCGATCTCTCGATAGAGTTGCTCCGTCGCCTCAGGCTCGTTCTGGCGATAGCCATTGGCGCAGGACCAGAAATAGAAGCACGTGGTTTCCGTCTCCGGCGTCAGGCCGTGAAACAGGCGGAACTGGAAGCCGCCCTCGCGCTTGCCTTCGTAGGCTCCAGTGTCGACATCGGCGGCGCCGGTCCACTGCAAGATGGAACTCGGAGCAACCCATTCGAACTCCTGCCAGCGATCCACTCGCCCCTGGAACCCCGCCGCTTTCACGTAGCTCGGAGGCGGCACGGAGTTGCGCATCCAGCGGGTGAACTTGATGCCGGTCGCGGTGTGGGTCGTCTTCATCTCGGCATTGACATGGGTCGATGGATTGCCGCCCACCGTCCGGGCGTGCAGGTAGCCGAGATGCGTCAGGTCCATGAGATTATCGACCATCAGCATGTAGTTGGCCTTGATGGGGTAGCAGTCGTGCTTGTTGGGCCAATGGGCCTTGTCGTCATGGTAGGGGAAATCGACGATCCGGGTTGTGTCGGCGGCGGCCGCATCGCCCATCCAGATCCAGAGGAACTGGTTCTTTTCAACGAGTGGGTAGCTCTGCACCCGCACGCTGTCGGAAATGTTGCTCTGGCCCGGCACCGCGACGCACCTGCCACTGCCGTCGAAGGTGAGGCCGTGATAGCCGCATTGGATGCCGCCCGGCACGACTTCGCCGAGAGACAAGGGTGCCGAGCGGTGGCAGCAGCGGTCTACAAGCGCAGCGGGTCGGCCATCGCGATCCCGGAAGAGAACGACGGGCTCGTCGCAAATGCGGCGAGCCAACGGCTTCTGCCCGAGCTCGTCCGCCCAGGCCGCGATGTACCAAGCGTTACGAATGAACATCGTGAACTCCCGAAAATACGGTTGCCAGGAGACACACGCGGCTTACGCGCGCAACTGCAACTCTACGCCCACGGCCCGCCCGGCGGTAGTGGTCGATCGGTGTCGGCCGCCTTGGCGCTACGCAGCGCCACCCGCCGTTCGGCCGAAGCGCAGCGCTGACCGGGCGCGTGCCTTTTCCGCCTCGGCCGCGCGGTCGCGCGGCGGCGCCGTCGTGACCAGCGAACCGATCAGCTCGCGCGCCGCCGCGGCCACCGCATCGACGGCGCGGTTGAAGGCCTCTTCGTTGACCTTGGACGGCCGGTTGGCGCCGCTCAGCTTGCGCACGAATTGCAGCGACGAGGCGCGAATCTCCTCCTCCGTCGCGGGCGGCTTGAAGTTATGAAGGTCCCGGATATTGCGGCACATGACGACCCTCCCGAAATCTTGTGGGCTGTGGGCGATGATGCTGACACACGCTTCGAAAGCAGAAAAGCCGTTCTCTTGCGCGAAAGGCAGGACTTCTAATGACCAAAATAGGCGGGTGCGGGGCAACGCGGTTATATTGGTCCGGAACATCAGCGTGAGTGTCGATGTCCGAGTTCCAGCGTCTACCGAAACGGGCAGTCGACGCGCAGTCCGTTATAGTCAAGCCCATACACCGCAGACGAGCGCGGGGTTCCGACACGGTGAAGATGGAGGAAGTACGCATGAAATTCGGTATCCACAACCCGTCCTGGCGGTTCGACACCGATCCAGCCGGCATCTTCGACGCCGTGAAGGCGAAGGCGCTGTGGGCGGAGGAGCATGGCTTCACCTGGTTTTCGGTGATGGATCACGTGATCCAGATCGCCATGGCCGGCCCGCCGGAAGAGCCCTTCATGGAGGGCTGGACGATCCTTTCCGCGCTCGCGGCAGTCACCAAACGCATTCGCCTCGCGACGCTCGTCTCCTCGGTGCACTACCGCAATCCCGCGCATCTCGCGAAGATCGCGGCCGGCGTCGACCAGATCAGCCGCGGCCGCCTCACCTTCGGCATCGGCGCCGGCTGGTTCGAGGCGGAGTATCGCCAATACGGCTGGGAGTTTCCGCCCAGGCCCGCGATGCGCATCGCGCAGATGGAGGAAGCCGTGCGGCTGATCCTCGCCATGTGGAGCGACAAGCGGACGACCTTCAAGGGCAAGTACTTCCAGGCGGAGAACGCCATCCTCGAACCCAAGCCCGTGCAGAAGCCGCATCCACCTTTGATGATCGGCGGCGGCGGTGAGCAGCTCACCCTGCGCGCCGTCGCGCGCCATGCGAACGCCTGCAATGTCGGTGGCACGCCCGAGCAGGTGCGCCACAAGTTCGAGGTCCTGCGCCGCCATTGCGAGACGCAAAAGCGCAACTACGACGAGATTGAGCGTACCAACGTCATCGGCTTCGTGCTCGCCCGCGATGAAGCCGCGCTGGCTGCCAAGCGCCAACGCCTCGACGTGCCCGCCCAGTTCATGGGCTTCGCCGGCACCGTCGCACAGGTCTCCGACCTCGTCGGCAAATACAAGGACGCCGGCAGCCAGCTCCTGATCGGCAGTGCTTGGCGGAACGACGCCGAAACGCTCGAGCTGCTGGCGGCCGACGTGATGCCGCGATTCGCGGGATAGCCCGGCAAGAAAAAAATCGCCGTCAGAACATCTCCGGTGTGATGACGTTCTGCGGCCGCGGCCCGACCAGCGCCGCGCACATGGTTTCCGCGGCCTTGCGCCTGGTGTCGTCCCAGGCCTCGGGCGTGAAGAAAGCGGAGTGCGGCGTAATGATGAGGCGCCCTTCGCACCACGGCTCGCGCGCCCGGTAGGCGCGCAGGAGCTCGGGAATGGGGTCGACCGGCGGCTCTACCGGAAGGACGTCGAGCCCGACGCCGGCGAGATGCCCGCGCTTCAGGAGATCAGCGAGCGCGTCGACATCGACGATCGGCCCGCGCGCCGTGTTGACCACCACGCCGCCCTTCGGCATGCGCTCCAGCATGGCCCGGGCGATCATGCCGCGTGTCTCCGGCGTCAGCGGCGCGTGGATCGACAACGTGTCGGTTTGCTCCATCAGCGCCTCGAGCGAACGCACGCGCTCGACGCCGACGCCAAGCTCGGTGCCGTTCGGCATGTACGGGATCGTAGGCGACGACGCGGAACTGGAAAGCCTTCGCTCGCAGCGCCGCCGCCGTGCCGATGCGGCCCAAACCGACGATGCCGAAGGTCTGCACGCCGTTGCGCCGGAGCAGCGTGTCGCGCACGTAGCTCCAGGGCGCGGGCTGCGGTCGCCGCTGCGCCTCGAGGTGGAGCGCGATGCCGCGACGGAGCGCCAAGGCGAGGGCGAGCGCGTGGTCAGCCACTTCGGTGGTGCCATAGTCCGGCACGTTGCACACCATCACGTTGCGCGCGGCCGCCGCCTTGCGATCGATCTTGTCGTAGCCGACGCCCATGCGCACGACGCAGGTGAGGTTGGGGAACTTGGCGAAGTGCTCGGCGGTCACCGCGTGCCGCATCACCATCAAGCCGTCAATCTCGGCGCAGTCGCGCTCCTCGAGCTGCGACAGGTTGGCGACGTTGCGCCATACCACGCGCACGTCGGGCCCGAACACATCGCGCTCGACCGTATCGTTGTCATATAGCTTCTCTGCATAGAGCACCGTCTTGACCATGGCTTGGGCATCTCCCCCGTGACGCGGCCCATCCTAGCAAGCGTGAGGCCGCACGAGCCGCAACGTTATCGAGGATCCCGAACGCAAAAAAGCCGTCCCCCTTTCGGGAACGCACGCCCGTCATTCCCGCGACGGAAGCGGCAGCAGCCATCAGCGCTGCCGCGGTAAGGAGCCTGTGGAGCCGACGCTGCCTCCGGTCAGTCCCGCCATCAAGTAACGGCGGAGTGCAAAGAAGATCGCCACCGGCGGCAGAGCGTAGACGATGGCCGTGGCCATCATGTAGTTCCACGGCGCCTCGTCGGCGTCGAAGAACTGCGCGATCGCCACCGCCACCGTCATCTGGTGTTCCGAGGTGAGCAGCATGTACTGGTAGAGGTACTCGTTCCAGGCAAGCAGCAGCGCAAACATGCCGACCGCCACCAGCGCAGGCGTCGTGAGCGGCAGGTAGATGCTGCGATACACCTGGAGCGGGGAAGCGCCATCGATTTGCGCCGCCTCATCGAGCTCCTTGGGAAGCAGCTTGGCATATTGCTGCAGGATCAGGATGGCGTAGGGGCTGGCGAAGGCCACGTTGGCGGCGATGACCGACCACAGGGTGTCCGACAGCCCGTAGACGTGCATGATCCGGTAGAACGGGATCACGAGGAAGGACGCCGGGACGGCATAGGTGAGAACCGGAAAGTTGCCGAGCAGCCAGCCCCTCGCCAGCCGCATGCGCCCCAGGGCGAAGCTCGCCAGCGAGCCGATGAGCAGCGTGAGCACCATGGTCGCGAGCGCGATGAACAAGCTGTTGGCGAACTTGTGCCAGAAGTGCTCGAGGTACCAGTAGTGTCCGGCCATGACGACGCGGAAGCTGTCGAACGACGGCTCCGACGGCCACGTGATGCCGGCGTATTCCGTGTCGCCCTCTGCATCGAGCGCGATCAGCAGCATGTTGTAGGTGGGCAACAGCGACCAGATGAGCAGCGCCACGCCGAGCGCCAGCGACGCCGCGACCCCGAGCACCCGGCGCAGGCGGCGGGGCCGGCGGAACAAAGGCAAGAGCGTCGTTTCCTGCAGGCCGTGCGGGCGGGATGCAGCGAGGCTCACAATTGCACCTCGCCTTCATGGAGCCGGCGCATCAGCAGCAGCGCCAGCGGCACCAGCACCGGCAGGGCGAACATCACCGCGGCTACGCCAAGCTCGGGGCGCGCTGCATCGAAGGCATAGTGCATGCCGAGCGTCGCCAGCACCTCGCTCGACCTCGCCGGCGCGCCCATTGAGACCAGGAATACCGTGTTGAAGTCGCCGACCGTCCACAAGGTGGCCAGCAGGGTGCAGACGAAATAGATGTTAGCGAGCAACGGGAAGACGACATGGAGCAACTGGCGCATTCCGACCGCGCCGTCGATCGCGGCGGCCTCGTAGATCTCCTGCGGGATCGCCATCCGGCCGGCCAGGAAGACCACGGTCCAGAACGGCATCCATTTCCAGATGTACGAGACGATGTTCCAGGCGATTGCCAGCCGGTGGTCGTTGAACCAGATCGGGCCCTCGATGCCGAACAGCTCCCTGAGCAGGCTGTCGACCAGGCCCTGCTCGCCGATCAGCATCCAGTGAAAGGAAACGAAGGCGGGAATTGCCGGCAGCGCCCAGGACAGCAGGTAGATCGCCAACAGCGCCCGTATCCACCAGTCCCGGCGCATGAAGAAGCCGGACAGCAGCAGGGCGGCGAACATCATGACGTTCACGCCGAAGCCGACAAAGAGGACGGTATTGACCACCGTTCTGAGATAGAGCGGGTCGTCGAACAGCTCGGTGTAGAGCGAGGGCATGCGGGCCATCCACAGCCCGTAGCCGACCGGCCAGACCACGAAGGCCAGGAAGAGGGCCGCATAGGGCACGAGGAAGGCCAGCGCCCAGGCGATCTCCGGGCGTCGCAGACGTCGCCCGGGCGGATGGCTTGCGGTTCGGGAGCCGACGGCGAGCGTGTCCTCTGCGCTACTCACGCTCGACCTGCGGTTTTGTTCAGCCCTTGACCCCGCCCGAGGTGAGGCCGGCGGACATGCGGCGACGGAAAGTGTAATAGATCACGACTGGCGGAATCGCGTACACGATCGCGGTTGCCATCATGTAGTTCCAGGGCGCCTCGTCGCTGTTGAAGAACTGCGCCAGCGCCACCGGCACGCTCATGCTCTCCTTCGAGGACAGCAACAGGAACTGATAGAGATACTCGTTCCAGGCCAGCAGCAAGGCGTAGGTGCCGACCGCGACCAGCGCCGGCGCCATCAGCGGCAGGTAGATCTTCCAGTACACCTGGAACGGCGAAGCCCCGTCGATGCGCGCCGCCTCGTCGAGCTCGATCGGGATGGATGTGCCATACTGCTGGAAGATGAAGATCGCGTAGGGCGTCGCGAAGGTGACCTCGGCTGCGATCACCGACCACAGATTGTTGGTCAGGCCGTAGATCTGCATGATCCGATAGAAGGGGATCGCCAGGAACGAGGCGGGGATCACATAGGTCAACAGCGCGGCGTTGCTGAGCAGCCAGCCGTACTTGATGCGCATCCGACCGATCGCGAAGCTCGCCAGCGAGCCGATCGCCAAGGTGAAGAACACGGTGGCGACGCCGATGTAGACGCTGTTGCCGAACTGGTGCCAGAAATATTCGAGGTACCAGTAACCCTGGGTGATGACGATCCAGAAGCTGTCGGCCGACGGTTCGCTTGGCCAGATCGTGTTGGTGAACACATCGCCCTTCGACTCGAGCGACACCATGACGATGTTGTAGATCGGAACCAGCGTCCACACCAGCAGCACGACCGCGACGCCGAGGGCGCCCGCCTCTTTCCACCGGCGCAGCCGTCGCGCGCGCCGCCCGCGTTCCGCCGACGCCGGCGAAACGGCCAGGGCAATGCCCGGGCCCGCGTCGTCGACAGCGACGGTCACAGCGTCACCTCGGTCGTGCGCAGCTTGCGCATCAGGATCAGCACCAGCGGGATCATCAGAGGCAGCGACGTCAGCACGGCCGCCACGCCGAGCTCCGGCCGCGCGACCTCGAAGGCGTCGCGGATTCCGAGCGTCGCCAAGACGTGCGTCGACAGCGCCGGGCCGCCGCCCGAGACGAAATACACCGAGTTGAAGTCGCCCAGCGTGAAGATCGTCGAAAGAAGCGTGCAGACGAAGTAGAGGTTGGCGAGCAGCGGGAAGGTGACGTGCGTGAACCGGCGCAAGCCGGTGGCGCCGTCAACCTCGGCCGCCTCGTACAGCTCCTGCGGGATCGCCATCCGGCCGGCCAGCAGGATCACGGTCCAGAACGGCATCCACTTCCAGATGTGCGAGAAGATCACCGCGCCAAGGGCGAGCCACCGCGAGGTGTCGAGCCAGCCCGGTCCATCGACGCCAAAGACGTTCCACAGGAAGTTGTTGAACAGACCCCATTGGCCGTTGAGCATCCAGTGGATCGAGATGAACGAGGGCAGCGCCGGCATTGCCCACGGCAGCACGAAGATCAGCAGCAGGCCCTTCAGCCACCAGCAGCGGCGCATGAAGAAGCCCGACAGCAGCAGCGCACCGAACATCTTCAGGTTCACGCCGATCCCGACATAGAGGATCGTGTTCACGATCGTGCGCTGGTAGATCGGGTCCTCGGCCAGCTCGGCATACAGGCTTGGCTCGTGTCCGAGCCAGGCACCGTACACGACAGGATAGGCGACGAAGGCCAGGAACAGGCCAATGTAGGGAACCGTAAAGGCAATCGCCCAAGTGAACTCCGAGCCTTGCAGGCCTCGGCGCCATATCGACTGCAACGGCCGGCGCCTGAGCAGGGGTTCGGCGCCGTCGAGGGTCTGCGTGCTCATGTTGGCTCCTCAGCTCCGCGCAACCGGGTATTTCGCCAGGATCGTGCCCATCCGCTTGAGCGCTTTGTCGGCCGCCGCCTGCGGTGTCATGTTCTCCCGTACGACGTCGGCCACGGCGATGCCCCAGACCTGCTGGGCGTTGGCCTCGGCGTAGCCCGGGTTGAAGCACGGATAGTTGGGCACGGTCGGGGCGACCATGCCGATGGTGGAGTAGGCCGTGCGATGGGGATCCTCCTTGAGCCAGAACGGATCGCTCTTCACCAGGTCCGGCATCGGCGGCAGCCAGCGCCCCAGCCCGGTCTTCAGGTAGAGGTTCAGGTTGGCCGGCTGGATCACGTACTTCAGGAAGTCCTTGGCGACCGCGACGTTCTTCGCGCTCTTGGCGATGAAGGCGCCAGCCACGCCGAGCTCGGCCCGCATCGGCTGGCCGGCGTTGTCGTTCGGCAGCGTCATCGTCACGACATCGTCGTACTTTTCCTTCTCGTGGAACATCGCGACTTCGGTCGAGATGGTGCCGTCGAGATCCATCACGATCTGCTTGGCGTGGAAGGCGTTGTTGTCGTCGGCGTCGCTCCAGCTCAACGCCCCCGGCGGCACGTAGCCTTCCTTGAAGGACGTGCAGATGTAGGTGAGCGACTTGATCACCGCTTCCTTGACCTTGGGATCGTCGAAATGCGCCTGGCCGTCCGGCGTGACGATGTCGTTGCCGCCGTTGGCGATCAGGAAGTGATGGAAGGTATTGTTGCCGTCGGCCGGCCCGTTGGTGGTCGGCTGCAGGCCGTGCACGTAGATCCCGCGCTGGGTCTCGCGCAGCTTCTTCTGCATCGGCTTGAAGAAGTCCCAGAACGCGTCCCAGGTCTTCGGCGCGTCGGCCAGCTTGAAGCCGGCCTTTTCGACGAGCGAGCTCCAGACGTGGAACGGAAGCACGCCGCATTTTATCGGGACGTAGGTGAAACCGCGCGTCTTCGTGACGTTGTTGTAGTATTTGGAGGCCAGCAGCGCCGTCGGGTGGAAGTGATCCTTCTGGGTCTCGACGACGTCGGTCACGTCGATCAGCTTGTCGTTCCAGGTGTTCTGCGGCACGACCGCCTGGTCGGCGATGTCGTGGAACATGATGTCGGGCGTGTCGCCGCTGGTCAGGCCCGCGACGATCTTCTGCATCGCCGGCCCGAACGGGATGAGGCTGAACTCGATCTTGTTGCCGCTCGCCTTCTCGTAGGCCGCCACCAGGTTCTTGAACGCCTCGTCCTCTTCCTTGACGAAGCCCTGGACCCACAAGACGCTCGCGGTCTTGGCCTGCGCGTTGGCGATATAGGGGCTGGCGAATGTTCCCGCCGCCGCCAGTCCAACCGATCCGCGAAGCACCGACCGCCTGCCCAATCCGATCATCGCCTTCCTCCCTTGCTGTCCGCTCACCCCATCGGGTCGTGAGCCGTCGCACATTTTTTTAGGAAAAACTAAGACGCTACCGAGAAAAACTCAGACGCTATCCGAGGCGCAGTTCCAACCAACGCCCTAAGCGTCGGCCTGAAAGCCTCCCTTTGGCCAAGCGGCAGCCATCGCCGCGAAGCGCTGGCCTACGAGGCGTGCCAACTTACCGGAAGATTGGCAGCGGATACATAGTCGTCATGCCAATCAACGATGTAGATCAATGTAGGTCAGTATCATTGACATAATGGCGCAGCCTATCGACGATCGGGCGTGTGGCGGACGATCTCGCTTCACCCTAAGCCGTCTAGAACTTGGCGCGCAGACCGCCGAAGATTCCGAACGGTGCCGCCGGACTGTAGCTCTGGGTCGAGGTGGCGCCCGGCGCCTGGGCGATGAACACCGAGCTGGTCGGCGAGAAGGTGCCGAAGGTGTAATACTGGGCATTGGTGATGTTCTGGGCCCAGGCGAAGAGTTCCAGGTTGGGTAGCAGCCTGTAGCTCGTGCTGGCGCCCAAGGTCACGTAGCCCGGCAGCGGCGCGATGAGATTTGCCTCGTCACCGAAGAGATACTGGCTGCTCGCGGCGAGCAACGTGGCGCCGACCGTCCATTTGTCGGTTACGTTGTAGTAGGCGTTGGCCTTCAGCTGATGCAGGGGGATGCCGGGCAGGTGGTTGCCGGGCTGCACGGTGATGTTGCCATTGGCGTCGGCGGCCGGATTGAGGCTCGACGACGTCACGAACCCCGACTGGAAAGTCGCGTCGACGAGAGCGTAATGCAGCGACACGCGCCAGCGCTCGTCGCTGTACTGCAGATCCGCCTCGATGCCCTGGCGTCGCGTGGTGCCGACGTTGGTGAAGAAAGCGCGACCCACGATCGGGCTGTTCACCATGGCGATATCGTCGTCGAGATTGGTAAGGAAGAAGCCGAGGCTGTAGCGCAGGTTCGCGTCCTTGCGCCACTTGACGCTGCCCCGCAGCCCCGCCTCGAAGGTCTGGGCGACGACCTGGCGCAGATCGGGGTCGCCGACGAAGAAGTTGGCCAGGCTGCAGGAGTTGGCGGGCGAGGAGCAGCTGAGTTCCGCCGGACTGGGCGCCCGGTTGGCCATGGCATAGCCGCCGTAGGCCGTCAGCCAGGGCGCAAGTTCGTAGGTCAGGCCCGCCGCGGGATTGAAATGCAGGTAGCTGTGCGAGCCGCCGAGGTCGCCGCCGTTGAAATCCGTCGAATCGATGAAGGCGGCGTTGAAGCGGCCCGACACGGTCGCGGTCAGGCGGTCGGTGACCTTGAGGGCGTCGGCCAAATAGACGCCGTAGGTCGCGTTATTGATGCCGACGCTGACCGGCGAATTCTGCCCTGGTTCGTCGATGACGACGCCGGGACCGATGAAAGTTCGCGAGTCCGTCGTCAGCCCGCCGACATACGACGCGCCGTTGAACTGGGTGTGCGCGCCATCGAAGGCAAGGCCCGCGACGACATGGTTCTTCAGCCCGAACACGTCGTGGCTATCGGTGACCTGGGCCGCCGCGCCGTAGGCATTCGTGCTGGTCGTTTGCACATCAAGCTCGCCGTATTGCGCGCCGTTCAGGAAGTCCGTGATCGGCATGCCGCCGAATGTCGTGCTGACGCCCGACTCCGTGCACAGCAGGCCCGGCAGGCCGTTGCAGGGCGTGTCGTTCGGCGCATTGCCGTTGTCCACGTTCTGCCGGAAGTAGCGATAGTAGACGAGCCCCTGCAGGGAAACCTGGTCGCTGAGATCCACGATGCCATTGAGACTGACGGCCGAGTAGCTGTTCGAGATGAAGTTCGGCGCGGTGAACTGCGCCGATGGATTGACGGCCAAGAGCTGGACAGGAGCCGTGCCAGGACCGTTGAGGTCGGAGTGTGCCACGGTGAAGTTGAGATGCGCCTCGCCATGCGAGCCGCGCCAACCGAGATCCCCGTAGGTATTCTGCAGGTCCGACGACTGCAAGTCGCGCCAACCGTCCTGGTGCAGCACCGTGCCGGCCAGGTAGCCCGACAGCCCCCCGTTTTGATAGCCCCATTGGAACTCGCCCTGCCTTTGCCCGAACGATCCGGCAGACAGGTCGAGCTCGCCGCCTTGCCAGGTGAAGCCGTTCTTCATCTGAACGTTGATCGAGCCCCCCAGCGCGTTCAGCCCGAACACCGGATTTGATCCTTCGACGTTCAGGCGGTCGATGGCGTTGTTCGGGATCAGATCCCAATCCACCGTGTCGCCGAAGGGCTGGTTGAAGCGCATGCCGTTGACATAGACGGCGAGGCCCTGCGGCCTGCCCTGCAGAGGCGAGGCCGCGAAGCCGCGATAATTGAAGGTCGGCTGGAAGGGATTGCCCGACGCCGAACCAAGGCTCGCGCTGCCGATCCCCTGGTTGAGCGACCACAACAGGTCGGGCACGCCCCGCCGCTCGATATCGCGGGAGTCGAGGACATGAGTCGCCGCCGGCACTGAATTGCGGTCGATGCCCGAGCCGATCAGGGGCGACGGCGCGATGACCTCTATCGCAGGCATTTCAACTGCGGGCTGCTGAGCGTGCAGAGATTGCGCCGCGGCGAGCACCGCTGCTGCTCCCAGCACCACGGTCGCAAGTGGCGTGCTAGCGGGGATTGTGCTCCCCCTCGACAGAACTTTGGCAACCGGTCGCAGTTATCAAGGCGCGAGCTCACCGCCGTAACGACAGTGAGCTTACCGCATTCAAATCATGCCGCCATCAGGGCGAGCAACGAACTTCAGGTGGTGGGCCTGACGAGCTACCGGGTTGCCCACCCCTCATGGCAGCTCGAACACGCTGCGGATACGGCCGACCAGCCACGATACCGATCGCATCGAGGGGTCCTCGGCCGCGTCACCGACGCCCGTCGTGGTGCGCTTGGCACGCCGTGACAGCGTCACGCTGATCTCGTCGGCGATGCCCGGCCGATCATGCATCAGCTGGGCCAAGGCAGCTTGGCCGACTTCGTAGACCACGGCGAAGGTCATGGCCCGAATTGTTCCGGGCTCGCCCTTGCCGGCGAACAGGCCCGCCTCGCCGAAATAGTCACCCGGCGAGAGCCGGCTCAGCTCGATCTCGGTGTCGCCGTCCTTGCGCGAGACGATCAGAACGCCGGTCCGGATGACGAACAGAGAATTGAGCTTGGCGTCCTGCGCGGCCAGCGTCTCGCCCTTGCGATGGGTCCGGCGCGTCATGGTCGGTGCCAGTGCCTGCTTCTCCTCCTCCGTCAAGGAAGCGAACAGCGGCACCGCATCGATCAGCCGTAGAGCGGTGGCTCGGGGTGCCGCGCTGGCGGTGCCTTGCGGCTGGGCAGCGCCAACGGTGATCGCTTCTTTCGGCTGGGCGAGCACAAGACCCGCTGCGCGGACGTGGCGATAGATCAGGTCATAGACCTCGTGCCGAGCCGACGCCGCGGCGTTGAAATCCCTGACCCGGAACGACAGCTCGAACTCAATGGCCTGCGCGTCAAGCGATTTGATCTCGATCGCCGGAGCGGGCGTCAGCATGATCGAATTGCTGCTCAGCAGCACGGTTCGTAGGATTTCCGCGATTCCCGAGGGCGCCATGGTCGGCATCAGGCGGATCCGCAGCTTGACCCCGTGGGTGCGATTGGGGCTGCTGAGATTGGTGAACTGAGCCTTGGCGAGATTGCTGTTGGGCAGGACGACGAGGTCGTTCGAGGCGTTGAGCAGGTGCGTCGCCCGCCAGTTGGTCTCGACCACCCGCCCCTCGGTGCCGTCGCTGAGCACGATCCAGTCGCCGACTTCGTAGGGCCTGCTGAAGTTGAGCGCTATCCCGGAGAAAACGTCGGCCAGAGTGCTTTGCAGGGCAAGGCCGAGAATGATGGCGAAGACACCGGACGTGGCGATCAAAGTGCCGACCGGCGCGTTGAAGACATAGGCGACGACCGATAGCGCGCAGCCCAGGTAGACGACGCCGACCACGAGATCCTGGAGCAGGCGGCCCTCACGCGGCCGGCGCTCGAAGATCAGGAAGACTCGAGCTGTACCTGCGAGCAGCCAGGCGGCATTGATCCACCAGACGATCTTGGCCGCCGCGATGAAGATGCGCTCGTAGACCGGAGTCTCGCTCGCGGCGACCTCGTAGGGAATGATGTCGTAGTGAAGCAGCAGTACCGTGAGCGCGACGAAGAAGACGAGCTGGAACAGCAGGCGCCACGCGGGGTATTTGCGCAGCAGCAGACGGGTGATGACCGCGCCGACAACGGCAAGTACGCCGGTTTGCACAAAGGGATCAGCGATCAGCTTGGTCATTTGCCGCTCGCGGCCAGCCATACCGTCATGCCCGGCCGCAAGCCGTCCACCGCAGCGAGCGGATCGAGCCTCAGCCGGAAACTGTTGAGATCGTAATCGCCGACGGCTCGGGCGGCGCGCCAGGTCGCAAATTCGCCGAGCGGCCGCAGCTCGGTCACACGCGCCGCAAAGCGCTGGCCGGTCGCCGTTGTCAGTTCGACATCGCTGCCCACGGTCAGCCGGCCGAGCGCATCCTCGCGCAGCGTGAAGGCAAACCAGGGCTTGCCCGCTGCAAGGACCAGCACAGGCTTGCCGACGGGCACGATCTCGCCCCGCTCACCGACGATCACGCCGACGACACCGTCGACCGGCGCGGTGAGGCGTGTCTTGTCGAGCTTTGCCTGCAGGTCCGCCACTGTCGCCTCGGCAAGCGCCACTTGCGCGTCGGCCAGGGTCCGCTCCTCGGCCGTCGGACCGGCGGCACCGGCGGCATGCTGGGCACGCTTGAGCGCGAGATCGGCCTCGGACTTGGCCAGCGCTGCCGTCCGGTCATCGAGTTCCTGGCGGCTCGCGAAGTCCCGCGCCGCCAGCGCGGTGGTGCGACCGATCTCCTGCCGGGCCAGCACCAGGTTCGCCTCGGCCGTCTGCACGCTTTTGGCGAGGATCGCGACTTCTTCCGCCCGCATGCCCGAATAGACCCGGGCACGCTCGGCGCGCGCGGCGGCCAAGGCCGCCTTCGCCTCACCCAGCGAAGCCGCCAGTTCGGGATTGTCGAGGGTGGCGAGCAGGTCGCCCTTGCGGACCTGCTGGCCGCTCTGGACGGCGATTGCCGTCAGTCGTCCGGTGATTTCCGGGGCAATGCGAATCTCGGTCTGGCGGACCATGCCGGCGGCCGGTGGCGCCGCACGTGGCCGATCGAACGCAAGCGCGATCAAGACCGCCGCCACAGCGACCACGGCCAATGAAATGACGACGGTTTTTCTAGGCAGAGCGCGCATCGGCGGGCCCTCCCCGGACAAAGAGCTTCCTCGCAGCAATCGCCATCGCCAGATACAGCGCCGTCAGGATCCAGAGCCGAACCCAGTCGGCAGAGGCGTCTGCCAGCGTGGCATCCATCTGATTGATGCGCACCAGTCCATCGATCGCCGAGGTGCTGGGAAAGACGAAGCTCACAGCGTGCAGCAGCGGTGGAATTGCCTCGACCGGCCAGGCCACGCCGACCAGGAAGAAGAGCGGCAGGCTGGTGGCGATGAACAGCAGCACCGCCGTCTCCTTGTGCTTGAACCAGGTGCTGACGAACTGACCCAGGAAGCTCACCGACAGGATGAAGGGCAGCAGCATCGCCAGGAGATCGCCAAGATGCGTCGTTGCCGAGAAGCCGTAGAGCCGCGGCAGAACGATCAGGAAAAGCGCCGCCCCCGGCAGTGCCAGCAGGAGATGCGCCAGGCCCTGGCCCAGCACCGCGGCGGCCGAAGCGCGGCGGCGCGCGGCGCCGAGGGTCGCCACGCCCATGAACAGGGTCTGCTGCAGGATCAGCATGAAGGCGGCCGGCACGATGTAGCTCGCATAGCCGCCGGTCGGATTGAACAGCGGCTGGTTCAGCACCTCGACCGGCGAGCTGCGCGCCAGCGCGGCGCTATAGAGGCTGCCATCCGATCGAGCGTCGCTCGACAGCAAGTCGGCGGTGACCGCGCCGCTCGACTTCGAGGATGCCCTGGACGGTGCGGTTGTAGAGCAGGAAGTAGACCGAATTGACATAGGCCGGCACGCGCGCCTTGCGGCCGGCCAGCACATCGCGCTCGGTGCCGGCCGGAATGTCGACAATGGCGAACACCTGCCGACGCGCGAGCGCCGCCTGCGCCTCGGCGAGCGTATTGGGGCGGGCGGCGACCTGTATGGCCTCATGCGCATTCAGGCCCTGCACCAGCCGCCGGCTCACCTCGGACGAATCCTCATCGACGACCGCAATCGGAATGGCCCGGATGAGCTGGCCGAGATAGGGCTGCGGGTAAAGCGCGCCGTAGATGATCGGTGCCAGGACAAGCAGGCCGAACGCGCCGCGGTCGCTGAGCGCCCGCCGGTATTCGGCGGCAAAGGCGCCGGCGAGGCCGGGACGGTCCGTCGGCTCCGCGGCAGCGGCTTCCGCCGGCGGTGGCCTGCGCGCGACTGTGCGCAACCGCAGGATCGCCAACGCGAAGTACACCAGCGTCAGGCCAGCCAGAATGGCCAGAGGCTCGATCGAATGGACGGCCGGAACGCCGCGCGCCGCCTGGTCCGACAGGATCTGCATGTACCAGCGCAGCGGCAGCAGGTCGCCCCAGGAACGGGCGAAGCCGCTCATCGCCAGCAAGGGAAAGCCGACGCCGACGAAACCAAAGGCCGGCGAGCAAAGGATGCCGGCCAGCGACAGGCCGAAGGCGAGATTGCGCACCAGCAGTTGCAGGAGCGCGCCGACACTGAGATAGGCCCAGATCAGCAGGCTCGCCGCGATTCCCAAGAGAAAGGAATCGCCCCGGAAGGAAACCTCGAACGCGCCGTGGATGGTGATCGCGATGACCACCATCAGCATCAGGAAGATGCCGAGATAGGGGGCGAACTTGCCGACCAGGGCAGTCAATGGATCGCCGCCGGCCGCCGCCATCCAATCCACCAGGCTTCTGCGGCCGAATTCCGAACCGACGGCATAGCCGCCGGTGATCGCTATGACGACGTGCAGGACCATGGGCAGGATTGCCCGCAGCAGGAACTGCGCGTAGTTGAGCGCCGGATTGGTCAGCACGTACTGCTCGACGACCAGCGGGCCAGGCTGGTAGCCCGCCGTGGCCCCGCCCGACGCCGGCAGGTCGGCCGTCGCGGCCGAGACTGCCGAAGTGAGCGCGCCGGAGGCGATGTTGCCCGGCGTGAAATACTGCATGTTGCGGAAGATCACGATTTGCGGACGCTTGCCGGCGTCGATGTCGCGCTCGAGCCCGCGCGGGATGTAGACCGCGGCGATCGCCTCGCCGGCGCGCACGGCATGCATGGCGCCGTTGAGGTCGCTCGACCGCCGCGTCACGGTCACGCCGGGCGCGGCATTGACTGCCTGCACGTAGGTCATCGACGTCCGCGTCTGGTCCTGATCGACGACGTCGACACGAAGATCGCGGATGACGGAATTGCTGAAGGTGAGCGAGAGCACGGCGATGGCCAGCAGCGGAATCGCCAGCACCAAGCCGAGCGCAACGCGGTCGTGGCGCAGCCAATCGAGCTCGCGCGCCGCGACGGCAAGGAATCCGGGGCTGAACCGGGCCTGCATCAGGGCTTCTTCCAGTCGGCGTATACGCTCATGCCCGGCCGCAGCTCGGGGATGCGGTCGACGGGATAGGCACGAACCTCGAAGGTCCGGAGATCGAAGTCGCCGGTCGCGCGGGTGGCGCGCCAGCCGGCATACTCGCCGCGCGTTGCAATGGTGCGGACGGCCACAGTGATCGGCTTGTTGCCGAGCGCCGGGGCACGGACCTCGAAACGATCGCCGACCTTCAGGCCCTTGACCAGGTCCTCGCGCAGGTCGAAGCGCAGCCAGACGTCCGACAGGTCGACCAGCGACAGCAGCGGCACACCGGGCGACACGAATTCGCCGACCTCGGCACTCCTGTTGTAGACCTGCGCCGCTCTCGGCGACTTGACCGTCAGCTCGGCGACCTCGGCCTTGAGCGTCGTGATCGCGGCGTCAGCCTTGACCACGGCGGCCTGGGCCACGCCGCGCTCCTCGGCAGTGTAGCCGGCGATCGCCTCCTCGAGCGCAAGCTTGGCCTGCTGCTGGCTGCGGCGCGCGACGTCGAGGGTCGCCGTCGCCTCGTCGAGCTTCTGCACCGAGGCAAAATCGCGTGTCGTGAGCTGCTTGGTGCGGTCGTAGGTCTGTTCCGCGAGCCGCGCATTGGCCTCGGCCGCTGCCAGCGCCGCCCGCCGGGAGGCGACGACTTCGGCCCGTGTGCCGACTTCGATGCGTTTGTGATCGGCCAGGGCGACTGCCTTCGCCGCCTCCGCTTCCTTGAGCCGGGTCAGGAGCTCGGGGTTGTCGATCGTCACGAGGACCTGGCCGGCGGTGACGTTCTGGCCGCGATCCACCGGAAGCTCCAGCACGCGGCCATCGACGCGGGCGGCAATATCGATACGGGTGCCGTCAGCCTCCCCCTGGACCAGCAGAGGTTGGGGCTGCACGAGATACCAGAGAGAGATCGCCACGATCGCCACGATGGTCACCGCGACGATGATGGCCGGCGTGCGTGACGGCGCCGGCGGAGTCGTCGTCTTCGGAGCACTGCTCTCCGCCGTCTCGTTCGGTAGTTCGGTCATGGCCCTCTCTCCCGACTTCGACCGACAAAATAGCCCGACGGACAGAGGCCGCAATACTTGCGCAGCGCCTGCAGTTGCACTGTACCAACTGCGTGACGCGAGCAGCGGTGCGTGGATCGACAGCGTGTCGGTTTGCTCCATCAGCGCCTCCGCTGGCAGAATGGCGCCAAACCGGGATGGGCAGATCGATCAGTACCCCCGCGTAACGTCGATTTCTTGCAGCAGACGTCCTCCAGCCTTGAGGCTGCGGATGTTCGCGGCGACCTCGGTTACCAGCTGGCTGACGGTCGGCCGTCGCGCCACGTGCGGCATCACCGTAACCTTGGGATGGAGCCAAAGCGGGCTTTCCGGCGGCAGCGGCTCGGGCCAGAGGGCGTCCAGGGCGGCATAGGACAACTGTCCCGAATCGAGCGCGGCAATCAGGTCGTTGTCGACCACATGCCTGCCGCGCCCGACATTCACCAACATCGCGCCTCTCGGCATCATGGCAAACGTGCGGGCGCAGAAGATGCCCTCGGTTTCCGCCGTCAGCGGCAACAGGCAGACCGCGATATCTGTCTGACCGAGAAAACGCGCAAGCTGATCGCGGCCGTGGAAGATCGGAACCTCTGCGGCCGGCCGCGGTGAGCGCACCCACGCCGAGACCTTGAAGCCGAGTGACCGCAGGACCAGCGCCGGCGCCTTGGCCATCATGCCGTAGCCCAGGAAGCCGACGCGCCTTTGATCCGGCCGGACGATCGGCACCCTGCGCCATTCCCGTTTCGCCTGGGCCGCCTGGTAGCCCGGCATATCGCGATGGAAGCGCAGAACGTGCATGACGACGTACTCCGTCATCATCGGATCGCCGCCCGGCGGTTCCACCTTGCCGAGCGGGACCTTCGGCAGCTTTGGATGCTCGACAAAGCTCTCTACGCCGGCCGAACGGCTGAACATGGCTCTCAGGTTGGGAAAGGCAGGAAGCTGGTCGAAATCCGGATGCATGAAGGCGAGGTACTCGATGTCCTTCGCCTCGCCGACATCGGGCCAGACGCGAATGGGCAGATCGGGAAGCTGAGCCTTGAATGCGTCACGCCATGCCTGGGCAGTGCCGATGACCTTGTCGAGATTGACGATGAGTAGCGCCATGCAGCCTCCCGGGCGACGCCGAAGGCGACGCGCCAACCTTCAAAATGATAGAGGAGAAGGCTGATCTGCCCAAACCGATGGCCCGGCTGGCGCGGTGGGTTCGAGGGCGCAGTTCAGATCCCAGATCAAAAATCCGCAGCGCGGCGACACAAACGGAAAAGCCGTCCCCTTCGGGAACGGCTTTTTGAATTGGTTGCGGGGGCTCACAACCACCGGGACTAACATTCGCTGGCAGTCAAGATTGGCAATGCATGCGCAAAAAGCCTCAGGAAAACGTTTCAAGCGCTGCAGTCAGGTGTTCATCACTATCCGCCGATCGCGCGCTCAAGGCCAGGACCGACGGTCACCATCTGAGTGCCATTGGCAGCATAGTCCCTGCGGGCCCGCGACAGCACCAGCAGCTCGGGGCGCGGGAAGGCGACGGGCGCGACCATGCGGATGGTCGTGACCGGGCCGGGCAGAAGCGGCGGCTTCTGGACGGTCGCGGACGAGAACGTGACCTTGTCGAAAACCGGCAGTGCGTACAGAGCGCCTGGTTTGGTATATGGCGTCGGACGTTCGGCGATCCACTCGGCCGTCGTTCCACTCGCGGGGAGCGAGAGGAGATTTTGACCGGCGGGAACGGGGGAACCTGAGGAACCTTGAAAGTGCCCGGCAGTGGCTGCGGGTAGTACATGCCGTTTTTCAGGTTCCTGATGGTGACATTCACATTCTCCGGGTCGATGACGTCGAGTCGAGCAGGCGATCGTGTCTCCCGTGGCGATCTTGAACCCCTGTATGCACACCGGTTTGAGCTGGTATTGCGCGCTGTATTTGCGGCTCCACCGCTGGACCCACGCTTCGTAGGTCGGCCCCGAACTGCCGATCCCGGTGTCGACCTCATCGTGACGCCAATCTGCGGCATCCCGGGTGAGGTCGCGTCATGACCATCGAGACCGATCCAGGTCGAGCAGCGGTACCTCCTCTTGCCTACGCCCAGGGGTGCCGATATGGCCGGCATTTGCCACAGGCCGTAGACCTGGGTGAACGACGGACCCTCCACAGACCGCGCGAGCGAGCTCCCCGGAGAGAGCTTCTCCGGCGGAGCTTGGTTCGCGCGGTCTGTGGAGGGTCCGTGGTTCACCCAGGTCTACGGCCTGTGGCAATCCCGGCATGTGAGGCCGCGGGCGTAGGCAAGAGGAGGTTGCGGCTCGACCTGGATCGGTCTCGATGGTCATGACGCGACCTCGCCCGGGATGCCGCAGATTGGCGTCACGATGAAGGTCGACACCACACCGGCAATGCGGGGCCGACCTACGAAGCGTGGGTACGTGGTGGAGCCGCAAATACAGGGCGCAATACCAGCTCAAACCGGTGTGCGTACGGGGTTCAAGATCGCCACGGGAGACACGATCGTGCTCGAATGACGTCATCGACCCGGAGAATGTGAATGTCACCATCAGGAACCTGAAAAACGGCATGTACAACCCGCAGCCACTGCCGGGCACTTTCAAGGTTCCCTAGTTTCCGTTCCCGCCGGTCAAAATCTCCCTCGGCCCCCGTGAGTGGAACGACGGCCGAGTGGATCGCCGAACGTCCGACGCCATATACCAAACCAGGCGCTCTGTACGCACTGGCGGTTTTCGACAAGGTCACGTTCTCGTCCGCGACCGTCCAGGATCCGCCGCTTCTGCCCGGCCCGGTCACGACCATCGGCATGGTCGCGCCCGTCGGGGGGGGGTGCTGGTGTTGTGCGCGGGCCCGCAGAGCTAACCAATGGCACTCAGATGGTGACCTGGCGTCGCTAGCTGGCCTTGAGCGCGCGATCGGCGGATAGTAAATGAACACCTGAGGGCTGCGCTCGAAACGTTTTCCTGAGGCTTTTTGCGCATGCATTGCCAATCTTGACTGCCAGCGAATGTTAGTCCCGGTGGCTGCGGGCTCGCGCAACCAATTCAAAAAAGCCGTTCCCGGAAGGGGAAACCTTGTCGTTTGACCCGCCCTACGAAATCAACCGCTTCAGGAGCTTGGTAAGTCGGTTTGGGCTGATTGGTCTTCTCGCCTATCATCTCAAACATTGACGCGTCGCCTCTCGGCGCCACCAAAGGATGCATGGCGCTACTCATCATCAAATTTGTGGACAAGGTCATCGGCACTAAAGAGGCATGGCGTGACGCATTCAAGGCTCAGATTCCAGATCTGCCAATTCGCCGTTTCTGGCCCGATGTCGGCGAGGCGAAGGACATCGAATACTCTCGGCTTCATGCATCCGGATTTCGACCAGCTTCCCGCCTTTCCCAACTTGAAAGCCATGTTCAGCCGTTCGGCCGGCGTGGAGAGCTTTGTCGAGCATCCGAAGTTGCCGAAGGTCCCGCTCGGCAAGGTGGAACCTCCGGGCGGCGATCCAATGATGACGGAGTACGTCGTCATGCACGTCCTGCGCTTCCGTCGCGATATGCCGGGCTATCAGGCGGCGCAGGCGAAACGGGATGGCGTCGAGTGCCGATCATCCGACCCCATCACAGGCGCGTGGGCTTCCTGGGCTTCGGCATGATGGCCAAGGCGCCGGCACTGGTCTTGCGGTCACTCGGCTTCAAGGTCGCCGCGTGGGTGCGCGCGCCGCGGCCGGCCGCAGAGGTTCCGATCTTCCACGGCCGCGATCAGCTTGCGGCTTCCTCGGTCCGACCGATATCGCCGTCTGCCTGTTGCCGCTGACGGCGGAAACCGAGGGATCTTCTGCGCCCGCGCGTTTGCCATGATGCCGAGAGGCGCGATGTTGGTGAATGTCGGGCGCGGCAGGCATGTGGTCGACAACGACCTAATTGCCGCGCGCGAACGGGACTGTGTCCTATGCGCACTGGACGCCTTCTGGCCAGAGCCGCTGCCGACGGAAAGCCGGCTTTGGCTCCATCCCAAGGTTACGGTGATGCCGCACGTGGCGGGACGGCCGACCGTCAGCCAGCTGGTACCGAGGTCGCCGCGAACATCCGAAGCCTCAAGGCTGGAGGACGTCTGCTGCAAGAAATCGACGTTACGCGGGGGTACTGATCGATCTGCCCATCCCGGTTTGGCGCCATTCTGCCAGCGGAGGCGCTGATGGAGCAAACCGACACGCTGTCGATCCACGCCCGCTGCTCGCGTCACGCAGTTGGTACAGTGCAACTGCAGGCGCTGCGCAAGTATTGCAGCCTCTGTCCGTCGGGCTATTTTGTCGGTCGAAGTCGGGAGAGAGGGCCATGACCGAACTACCGAACGAGACGGCGGAGAGTAGTGCTCCGAAGCCGACGACTCCGCCGGCGCCGTCACGCACGCCGGCCATCGTCGTCGCGGTGACTATTGTCGCGATCGTCGCGATCTCTCTCTGGTATCTCGTGCAGCCGCAACCTCTGCTGGTCCAGGGCGAGGCTGACGGCACCCGTATCGATATTGCCGCTCGCGTCGATGGCCGCGTGCTGGAGCTTCCGGTGGATCGCGGCCAGAACGTCACCGCCGGCCAAGTCCTCGTGACGATCGACAACCCCGAGCTCCTCACCCGGCTCAAGGAAGCGGAGGCGGCGAAGGCTGTCGCCCTGGCCGATCACAAACGCATCGAAGTCGGCACACGGGCCGAAGTCGTCGCCTCCCGGCGGGCGGCGCTGGCGGCGGCCGAGGCCAATGCGCGGCTCGCGGAACAGACCTACGACCGCACCAAGCAGCTCACGACACGCGATTTTGCCTCGGTGCAGAAGCTCGACGAGGCGACGGCGACCCTCGACGTCGCGCGCCGCAGCCAGCAGCAGGCCAAGCTTGCGCTCGAGGAGGCGATCGCCGGCTACACTGCCGAGGAGCGCGGCGTGGCCCAGGCCGCCGTGGTCAAGGCTGACGCCGCGATCACGACGCTCAAGGCCGAGGTCGCCGAGCTGACGGTCAAGTCGCCGAGAGCGGCGCAGGTCTACAACAGGAGTGCCGAGGTCGGCGAATTCGTGTCGCCCGGTGTGCCGCTCCTGTCGCTCGTCGACCTGTCGGACGTCTGGCTGCGCTTCGACCTGCGCGAGGACCTGGTCAAGGGCCTGAAGGTCGGCGATCGCTTCGAGGTTCGTGCCCCCGCGCTGGGCAACAAGCCGATCACTGTGGCCGTCCGCACCATTGCAACGCGCGGCGAGTATGCCGGCTGGCGCGCCACCCGCGCGACCGGCGACTTCGATCTCCGGACCTTCGAGGTTCGTGCCTATCCCGTCGACCGCATCCCCGATCTGCGGCCGGGCATGAGCGTGTACGCCGACTGGAAGAAGCCCTGATGCAGGCCCGGTTCAGCCCCGGATTCCTTGCCGTCGTGGCGCGCGAGCTCGATTGGCTGCGCCACGACCGCGTTGCGCTCGGCTTGGTGCTGGCGATTCCGCTGCTGGCCATCGCCGTGCTCTCGCTCACCTTCAGCAATTCCGTCATCCGCGATCTTCGTGTCGACGTCGTCGATCAGGACCAGACGCGGACGTCGATGACCTACGTGCAGGCAGTCAATGCCGCGCCCGGCGTGACCGTGACGCGGCGGTCGAGCGACCTCAACGGCGCCATGCATGCCGTGCGCGCCGGCGAGGCGATCGCGCGGTCTACATCCCGCGCGGGCTCGAGCGCGACATCGACGCCGGCAAGCGTCCTCAAATCGTGATCTTCCATAACAAGCAGTATTTCACGCCGGGCAACATCGCCTCCGGCGCGCTCACCTCGGCGGTCTCGGCCGCGACGGCCGACCTGCCGGCGTGGGCGGGGCCACGGCGGGCTACCGCCTGGCCCGCTGGTCGTCGAGCAGTACGTGCTGACCAATCCGGCGCTCAACTACGCGCAGTTCCTGCTGGGGCAATCCTGCCCATGGTCCTGCACGTCGTCATAGCGATCACCGGTGGCTATGCCGTCGGTTCGGAATTCGGCCGCAGAAGCGGTGGATTGGATGGCGGCGGCCGGCGGCGATCCATTGACTGCCCTGGTCAGCAAGTTCGCCCCCTATCTCGGCATCTTCCTGATGCTGATGGTGGTCATCGCGATCACCATCCACGGTGCGTTCGAGGTTTCCTTCCGGGGCGATTCCTTTCTCTTGGGAATCGCGGCGAGCCTGTTGATCTGGGCCTATCTCAGTGTCGGCGCGCTCCTGCGACTGCTGGTGCGCAATCTCGCCTTCGGCCTGTCGCTGGCCGGCATCCTTTGCTCGCCGGCTTTTGGTTTCGTCGGCGTCGGCTTTCCCTTGCTGGCGATGAGCGGCTTCGCCCGTTCCTGGGGCGACCTGCTGCCGCTGCGCTGGTACATGCAGATCCTGTCCGACCAGGCGGCGCGCGGCGTTCCGGCCGTCCATTCGATCGAGCCGTCCCGCCATCCTGGCGGGCCTGACGCTGGTATACTTCGCGTTGGCGATCCTGCGGTTGCCACGGTCGCGCGCAGGCCTCTGCCGCGGGAGGCCCCTGCCGGAGACGACGGACCGCCGGCCTTGCCGGCGCCTTTGCCGCCGAGTACCGGCGGGCGCTCAGCGACCGCGGCACGTTCGGCCTGCTGCCGTCACCGAATTATCTACGGCGCGCTCTACCCACAGCCCTATCTCGGCCAGAGATCCGGGCCATTCCGATCCGGTCGTCGATGAGGATTCGTCCGAGGTAGCCGCGGCTGGTGCAGGGCCTGGATGGGCCTGAGGCCATACAGGTCGCCGCCCGCCCAATACGCTCGCCGAGGCGCAGGCGGCGCTCGCGCGTCGGCAAGTGTTCGCCATTGTCGACATTCCGGCCGGCACCGAGCGCGAGGTGCTGGCCGGCCGCAGGGCGCGATGCCGGCCTACGTCGATTCGGTGTATTTTCTGCTCTACAATCGCACGCGTTCAGGGCATCCTGAAGTCGAGCGGCGCGGTCACCGCCGAGATGCTGTCTGGTGACGCGCGATCGGATGGCAGCCCTATCGCTCGCGCTGGCGCGCAGCTCGCCGGTCGATGTGCTCAATCAGCCGTTGTCCAATCCGACCGGCGGCTATGCGAGCTACGTCGTTCCCGCAGCCTTCATGCTAATCCTGCAGCAGACCCTGTTAATGGGCGTGGCGACCCTCGGTGCCGTGCGCCGCCGCGCGGCTCGGCCGCCGTGCGTGCTGGGGCAGGCCTTGCGCACCTCCTGGTGGCGCTGCCGGGGGCGACGCTGTTCCTGATCGTGCTGCCGCGGCTGTACGGCTTCTCGGCAACGACGCATCTCGGCGATCTGCTGGCGATGCTGGTGCCCTTGGTCCTATCGGTGAGCTTCCTCGGCGAGTTAGTAGCACCTGGTTCCGGCATCAAGCGAGACGGCGGTGCTGGAGTTGGCAGCGATAC
>CAVWKP010000013.1:0-16265 GCA_963755595.1 uncultured Alphaproteobacteria bacterium
CCCATGGCTCTCGGCATGTATTCCGCGTCGGTCCCCGTCTATCAGCGTCAGCTCGGCGCCGTTTCCAAGATCCTCGAGAAGGCGTCGGCCTGGGCCGCCGCCAAGAAGGTCGATGAGGGGGTGCTGCTCGGCACCCGTCTGATCCCCGACATGCTGCCGCTCAGCCGCCAGGTGCAGATCGCCTGCCGTTTCGCCGAGGAGAGCACTGCGCGGCTGGCCGGGGCCGAAGTGCCCAAGGCCCCGGAAAATGCGGAAAAGAGCCTGGGCGAGCTGCGCGGCCGCATCGACGCCGTGCTGGGCTACATCAAGGGCTTCAAGCCCGACCAGATCAATGGCAGCGAGGGCCGCGAGATCACGCTGACCATCGCCGGCAACCCGCTGAAGCTCACGGGCGAGCAATATCTCGAGCATTTTGCCATGGCGAACTTCTATTTCCATTGCACCACCACCCACGCAATCTTGCGCCAGTGCGGCGTGGAGATCGGGAAACGGGACTTCATTGGCGGTATTTAGGGAAAACCCGCTCTTGGTTTGTCCGCGGCAATGTGTATAACGGCTCGCCAACCCGGCGGCCCTGCGAGGGGTCGCCGTTTTTATTCACCCTCTCGCGGAGGTTGGCATGCAGTTTCAGGAAGCGCTCACTTTCGATGACGTCCTCCTGAAGCCTGCCGCTTC
The DNA here is from genome assembly GCA_963755595.1 of uncultured Alphaproteobacteria bacterium. Taxonomy (GTDB): domain Bacteria; phylum Pseudomonadota; class Alphaproteobacteria; order Reyranellales; family Reyranellaceae; genus Reyranella. Next base: position 676 of record CAVWKP010000013.1, read on the forward strand.
GGCCGTCCTGCCCAACCAGACCGACACGCGCACGCGGCTCACGCGTACCATCGAGCTCGGCATCCCGCTGATGTCGTCGGCGATGGACACGGTGACCGAAGCCGCCATGGCGATTGCCATGGCGCAGGCTGGCGGCATCGGCGTCATCCACAAGAACCTCACGGCCGAAGCGCAGGCCGACGAGGTGCGCAAGGTCAAGAAATTCGAATCGGGCATGGTGGTGAATCCCGTCACCATCCATCCCGAGCAGACGTTGGCCGACGCGCTCTCCCTGATGATCAAGCATCAGATCTCGGGCATCCCGGTGGTGGAGAAGAACGGCAAGCTCGCCGGCATTTTGACCAACCGCGACGTGCGCTTCGCGACGGACAACACCACGCCGGTGAGCGCGCTGATGACCAGCGAGAAACTGGTGACAGTGCACGAGGGCGTCAGCTCGGAGGAAGCCAAGAAGCTCCTGCATCAGCGCCGCATCGAGAAGCTGGTGGTGGTCGACGCGGATTATCGCTGCATTGGCCTGATCACGGTGAAGGACATCGAGAAGGCCAACAAATTTCCCGGCGCCAGCAAGGACGAGAAGGGCCGCCTGCGCGCCGCGGCGGCCACTGGCGTTGGCGAAGACGGCTTGCGCCGTGCCCAACTCCTGATCGATGCTGGTGTCGACGTGATCGTCGTCGACACCGCGCACGGCCATTCCAAGGGCGTGCTCGATGCGGTGACGCGGGTGAAGAAGCTCAGCAACTATTGCCAGGTGATGGCCGGCAACGTTGCCACGGCAGAGGGTGCCAGGGCGCTGATCGATGCCGGTGCTGACTCGGTGAAGATCGGCATCGGCCCGGGTTCGATCTGCACCACCCGCATGGTGGCGGGCGTGGGCGTGCCGCAGCTTACAGCCATCCTGGAAGCCGCCGAGGTCTGCCATGCGGCGGGCGTGCCGGCGATCGGCGATGGCGGCATCAAGTATTCCGGCGATCTCGCCAAGGCGATCGCCGCCGGCGCCGACTGCGCCATGATCGGCTCTCTGCTCGCCGGCACTGACGAGGCGCCCGGCGAGGTGATCCTCTACCAGGGCCGTTCCTACAAATCGTATCGTGGCATGGGTTCGATCGGCGCCATGGCGCGCGGCTCGGCCGACCGATACTTCCAGCAGGAAGTCGAGAGCTCTCTGAAGCTGGTGCCCGAAGGCATCGAGGGTCGCGTGCCCTACAAGGGGCCGGTCGGCAACATCCTCCACCAGCTGGTCGGGGGGTTGCGCGCCGCGATGGGCTATACCGGCAACGCCACCATCAAGGACATGCAAACCAAGCGCGAGTTCCTGCGTATCACCGGCTCCGGCCTGCGCGAGAGCCACGTGCACGACGTCGAGATCATGCGCGAGGCGCCGAATTATCGTCAGGGTATGTGACGCTTCTCCAGCTCGTCGGCGATGGCGTCGGCGGCGAGCCGCGCGCCGTCCGGTCCGGGATGTGAGCGGCGGAAGATCGCCTCCAGCCCGCGTCGCCGCACGGCGTCCTTGTCCAGGTCGAACAGATCGAGCGTCGCCAGCCCGAGATTGGCGGCACATTTCAGAACGGCGCCGGTCGTGGCCCGCGTCTCGGCGGCATACTCCTCGTTCTCGAAGACGTAGCGGTTGTACTCGGCGACCACCAGCATGGGCACGCCGAGGGCCTTCAGCCGCGCCAGCAACGCGCATGAGAGCTTCTCGCCCTCGCCGCGCGGCAGCACGCGTTGATGGTCGACTGCCCATTCGTATTGCCAGCCCTGGTGGCGCAGGACGGTGTCGACAAGCACCGACCAGCCGAACGCCCATTGCCAGAAATCGAGCGTGTCGGCCGGTGCGGGCGAAGGCGGTACCGGGCTGTTGCGCAGCACCAGCTTGCCGTCGATCTGCTCGAAGTAGGGCTTCTCGGCGCCCCACACGCGCTTCATCTCGTTGCGCCGCGTGTCGTCGGCGGTGAAGGAAAGGATGATGGCGGCGGGCTTCGCCTCGGCGGCGGCCTTTTCTGCGGCGAGCACGATCTGGTCGAAGCCGTAGCCGCTCATGGCCGTGTTGATCACGCGGCGACGCAGCATGAGTTGCAGGCGGGCGGGCCAAGCCTCGGCATCGTCGACCTCGTCGCCATGGGCCAGCGAATCGCCCACCACCAGGATCGGCGGCTCGCCGAGCGCGATGCCCCCGGGATTGGGCGCCACGCGCCAGCCGTGCGCGTCATAGGTCAGGCCTTTGGCGCTGAAGCCAGGCCGCGCCGCGAAGCCCAATTGCGCGTCCGGCACCAGCCGCCCGACGCCCTGGGCCTTGGTGTTGATGCGCTCCTGCAGCACGAGGTTGGGCCAACGCACCAGCCAGCCCGGGCCGCGCACCAGGCGGCAACCCAATTCGAGCACCAGCAGGACCGCAATGACGGAAGCGAGCATGAGCCCGGCACGCGCCAGCCATTCGTGCGCTCTGGTCATGACGGCGGCGCCATTTGGTGCTTCTTGAGCTCGTCGGCAATTCGTCGCGCGGTGATTTCGGTGCCGGCAAGCGAGGGGTGGGCGTCGCCATAAATGACGCCAAGGCCACGCGCGCGCACGGCCTGGTCGATCGTCGGCGAACATGTCGAGCGTCGCGAAGCCCGCTTCCTCCGCGCATTTCAGGACGATGTCGGTGACGCGCCGGACACCCTTGGCGTAGTCCGCATCGACCCAGAGGTAGCGGTCGTATTCGGCGACCACCAGCGTCGGCAGGCCGAGCGCCGCCAGCCGCCGCATCAGCGGGCAAACCTGGCGCTCACCTTGCTCCGGCGACAGCACGCGCACATGGTCGATCGACCATTCGTACTGCCAGCCCTGGTGGCGCAGGATCGTGTCGACCAGCAGCGAGTAGCCGAACACCCGCTGCCAGATCGAGAGCGTGTCGGCGGGCCGGGGCGGCGGGGGGACCGGCACGTTGCGCAGGACAAGCGCGCCGTCGACCGATTCGAAATAGGGCTTCTCGGCGCCCCAGATGCGCTTCATCTCGCTGCGGCGCACGTCGTCGGCGATGAAGCTCAGCACGAGCGCCACGGGCTTCACCTGCGGCGTCACGATCTCGGCGCGCAGCACCATCTGATCGATGCCGTAGCCGCTCATGGCGGCGTTGACCACGGCGCGGCCGACCAGCGGCTGCAGGCGGGCCGGCCAGGTTTCGCGATCGGCGATCTCGTTGCCATGGGCATACGAATCGCCCACCACCAGGATCGGCGGCTGGGCAAGCGTCACGCCTGCGGGTACTGGGGAGACGCGAAAGCCACGCTGGTCATAGTGCAGCGTCTGGTCGGCGTAGCCCGGCCGGCCGACGAAACCGAGGCGTGGATCGTGCACTGTCCGCCCGGTTTCGCCCTGCCGCGTCGTGAGGCGCTCCTCCAGGACGATGTTCGGCCAGTGCACGAGCCATTGCGGCCCGCTCGCCAGCCGCACGCCGAGCTCCAGCACGAACAGGCTGAACAGCACCGAGCCGAACACCAGGGCGATGCGACCTGCCATGTCAGCGCCCCCTCATGTCAGCGGGTCGCACCCTGAGCGAGGCCGTCGGCGACGAGGCCTGCGATCGCGCGGTTGCCCTTGTCGTTCATGTGCCACAGCCCGTAGAGGCCGAGCGGCCCGCCGGGCGCTTGGGCAAGCGCATCGAAGCTGTCGATTGCGCCAAGACCGCGCTGGCGCGCACAGGCCAGCAGGGCTTGCGCCATGCGCCGCTGCTCGGCGGCGAACTCCGGTTTCCGCCAGACCATCGGATCGTACTCGGCCACCACCAGCACGCGCGAGCCGGTGCTGGCCTGCAGCTCGCGCAGCCGCTCGGTGAGCAGGCAGGCGATGCGCTCGCCGTCGCCCGGCGGATGGACGCGCACATGATCGCCGAACCAGTCGTAGAGCAGGTCGAGCCGGCGCATCACGAAATCGAACAGGAAGGAGCGGCCGAGCGTGCGCTGCCAGAAGCTCAAGGTCGTGCGCGGGTCGGGCCGCGGCGGCACCGGCACGTTGCGCAGTACCAGGCCGTTCGGGCCCTGGAAGTCGAAGTAGGGCTTTTCCGCGCCCCACATCCGGCGCATCTCGGTGCGCCGGATGTCGTCGGCGATGAAGCCCACCACGATGGCCGACGGCCGCCGCGCGGCGGCGATCTGCTCGGCGCGCAGCACCGACTGGTCAAAGCCGTAGCCGCTCACGCCCGCATTGAGCACCCGGTGGTTGATCAGGCGCTGCAGATGGGCGGGCCAGGTCTCGCCGTCGCCCACTTCCTCGCCATAAGTATAAGAGTTGCCCACCGCCAGGATGGGAACACCCGGCGCCTCGTCGGTGGGGCGGAAACCGTCCGGGCGCGGCACGTAGCCGACCAGCGCATCGTGCATGAAGCGGCTCTGCTCGTTCGCGCTATGCACGGTGCGTGCGCCCAGCACCAGGTTATGCCAGTCGAACAGCCAGCCAGTGGCGGCGCGCAGGCCGAGCTCGAGCAGGACCAGCACCAGCACGACCGACAGCAGCACCAGCCCCAGGCGATTTAGCCATTCACGAAACGGATGGGCGGGGTGCGGCAGGAAGCCGTTGCGCGGCGGGGCTATTCATCGTAGCGGGCTGATCGGAAGGGCAAGAGCAATAATGACACCGGGCGCGCGGGTTGCCGCCACCATAGAGCTACTGGACGAGATCGTCAGCCGGTCCGAGAGGCCGGCCGACCTGGTCGCCAACGCCTTCTTCCGCGCCCGCCGCTTCATCGGCGGCGGCGATCGGCGGGCGGTGAGCGAGCGCGTCTGGGGCATCCTCAGGCACTACGGCCAGCTTTCCTGGTGGCTCGACAGGTCGCGGCACCCGGGCCGCGACGCACGCGCCATCGTTGCGGCGGATCTGATGCTGGTCGACAAGCTGACCCTCGAACAGGCCGCGGCGCTGTTCGACGGCGGCCGCTATCGCCCCAACCCGCTCGACGAGGCCGAGATTCGCGCGTTGCGCCAGATGGAGGGCCATTCGCTGCCCCATCCCGAGCAGCCCGACTGGGTGCGGCTGAACGTGCAGGAATGGGTGGCGCCGCATCTCAAGGAGGCCTACGGCGAGGCATGGGGCCGCGAGATCGCGGCGCTGGAAAATCCGCCGCCCGTCGACTTGAGGGTCAATCGCCTGAAAGTCAGCGTGGAAGAGGCGCAGGCGGCGCTGCACCACGAAGGCATCGAGACCGAGCCGATGCGTTATGCACCGAACGGCCTCAGGTTGAAGCGCCGTCTCTCGGTGGTGGCCGGCGAGGCGTTCCAGAACGGGCTGGTGGAAGTGCAGGACGAGGGCTCGCAGATCGTGGCGGCGCTGGTCGACGGCAGGCCCGGCATGCAGGTCGCCGACTATTGCGCCGGCGCGGGCGGCAAGACGCTGGCCATCGCCGCCGGCATGAACAACAAGGGCCGCGTCGTGGCGATGGATGTCTATGAGAGCCGCCTCGACCGCTCGGCCCAGCGCCTGCGCCGCGCCGGCGCGCATAACGTCGAGCGCCGGCCGATAAGTCCCGACAATGCCAAATGGCTGAAGCGCCAGAAGGGCGCCTTCGACCGCGTGCTGGTCGACGCGCCCTGCACCGGCACCGGCACCTGGCGGCGCAATCCCGACGGCCGCTGGACGCTGAAGCCGCAGGATCTCGAGGAGCTGGTGCCCAAGCAGGCCGCCATCCTCGACGCCGCGTCGAAGCTGGTGAAGCCGGGCGGCGGGCTCGTCTACGCGACGTGCTCGGTGCTGCCCGCCGAGAACGAGCGGCAGATCGAGGCGTTCCTGGCCACGCATCCCGAGTTCGAGATCGTCCCCGTCGCGGCGCTGTGGCCGGAGGCGGTGGGCACCGAACCACCCGGCCAAAAGGCGGAAAGCCCTTTCCTGCGCCTGTCGCCGTTGCAGCACGGCACCGACGGCTTCTTTGCTGCCGCCATGGTGCGACTTCTCCTCCCCTCAAATGGGAGGTGTCGTCGTCTACGACGACGGAGGGGTCAAGAGCGCGGACGCTCTGACCCCTCCGTCCGGAAGACGCGGACACCTCCCCAGACGGGGGAGGAAGGCCAAGCCGTGATCCGCGTCAGGCGCGCCACCAAGGCCGACGCCGTCGCGATCGGCCGCGTGCATGTCGAGACCTGGCAGTCGACCTATGCCGGCCTGCTGCCCGACATGACACTGGCCCAGATGTCGGACGTGCGCCTGTCGGCGTGGTGGACGCGCGCGCTGGATGACCCCAAAGAGGCGCGTGGCGTGTTCGTGGCCGACGACGAGGAGATGGGCGTGGTGGGCTTCGGCAGCTGCGGGCCGGTGCGCGAGCCGCCGGAGGGCCTCGACGGCACCGAGGTGCGGGTGGGCGAGGTCTACACGCTCTATGTCGAGCCCGACTTCCAGAACCGCGGGCTCGGCCGCCGCCTGCTCGATGCGCTGTTCCGCCAGCTCCACGCCGACGGCTACGACACCGCCGTGCTGTGGATGCTGGCCGACAATCCCACGCGCTTCTTCTACGAGGGCATGGGCGGGGAGATCGTGGGCCGCCGCCGCGAGCCCTTTGCCGGCACCGCCGTCGACGAGGTGGCCTACGCCTGGCGCGACCTCGAGCTGCCGCTGGTGCGCCGCAAGCTGGCGCCGGAGGCTGAGGCGAGTCAGCGCGGCGTGACGCGGTGCATGCCATCCTCGTCGATATGGACCACCGCGATGCGAAGTTCGCGCGCGGCGGCGAGGGCCACCTCGTTCAAGCCGCCACGGCGGGCTTCATCGCCGATTACAAGGGGAGGCGGAGGCGGCAGCAGCAGGCTGCGGCGCCGGCGGTACAGCGTGATCAGACTGGCCAGCGCCAGCCGCCCGATTAGCATCATGGCGATCTGGATGAAGGGCATCAGCCGTCCGAAGAACGCCGCCCAGTTGGCTTCGGTATCGAAATTTCCCAGGCCCCAGCGCTCCAGATGAGGCTCGACGAACAGCTCGAACTCCGTTTCGAGCATGATGGCGAACAGAATTCACATCATCAGCGTCAGGGCGAAATCGCGCCACCTCACCCAGCGCGGCGTGTGATCCGCGACAATGAGCGGCGGCCAGGGCTTTGCCGCATCACTCATCGCAGGCCCCGGTCCGGGCTGGTCCAGGTCGTGCGCTCCTTGCGCGGCCGGAACAGGGCGCGCGGCAGGATCACCGGCCCGGCGCCAGGCATAGGCTTCGGCCATCAGCCGCTCGACCGGCGGCGCGGCCTGCGCGGCGGGCGTGCGCAGGACCGCCAGCGCCTCGGTGCTCTTGCCGTCGTCGCTCAGCACCAGCGACAGCAGCAGTGGCCACACGGAATCCGCGGGAAAGCGCTGCAGGCCCTGGCGCGCCAGCCGGGCGGCGTCGCCGTAGCGCCGCAGGTCGCGATAGGCGCGGGTGGCGGCGAGCAGGGCATAGTCCGGCGGGTCGGGCTTGGCCGCCTTCTCGAACACCTCGACCGCCTTGCCGTCCTGTTGCAGCAACGTCGCTAGGTCCATCGCCACCAGCCCGTCGTCGGTGCCGTTGGCCAGCAGGGCGCGCAAGTCGGCCTGGGCCTCGGCCATCCGGCCGGCCGGCGCCTTCAGGACGGCCGCCTCGCGCTGCTCGGTGGCAGTCTGGGCCCAACCGTCAGCCGCGCCAAGCAGCACAGCCATCGCGACCACTGCCCAGACGATCGACCAGCGGACCAACCGCATACTCTGCCCCCTGCGGCCAAGCGTATCGCCGATCCATCCCCACCGCGAAGGCAAAATCCCTCCCCATTCAGATGGGGAGGTGTCGTCGTCTTACGACCACAGAGGGGTCATGAGCCGCGGCGGGGGCCATTGACCCCTCCGGCCCGTAAGACGGGCCTCCTTCCCATCTGAATGGGGAGGAGGCCAAGGCCCATCCACATTGCAGCCCGCCGCGGCTTCTCTTATATCCCCCCATGGCCGACCGCTTGCTGATCGTCGATTTCGGGTCCCAGGTCACCCAGCTGATCGCCCGGCGGGTGCGCGAGGCCGGGGTGTACTGCGAAATTCACCCCTTCCAGCAGGTCGACAAGGCCAAGATCGAGAAATTCGACCCGCGGGGCATCATCCTGTCCGGCGGCCCCGCCTCGGTGATCGAAGGCCAGGCGCCGTCTGCCAATCCCGCCATCTTCACCGCCAACGTGCCGGTGCTGGGCATCTGCTACGGCGAGCAGACCATGGCGAAGCAGCTCGGCGGCCAGGTCGAGGCGCGGCCACCACCGCGAGTTCGGCCGCGCCGAGGTCGAGGTCAAGGCGGGCCTCCGCCCTGTTCGACGGCGTCTGGCAGCCGGGCGACCGCAAGCAGGTCTGGATGAGCCATGGCGACCGCGTCACCCGGCTGCCGCCGGGCTTCTCGGTGATCGCCGCCAGCGACAACGCGCCCTTCGCCGCCATCTCCGACGAGAAGCGGCAGATACTACGCCGTGCAGTTCCATCCCGAGGTGATGCACACGCCCGACGGCGCCAAGCTGTTGCGCAACTTCGCGCTCAACATCGCGGGCTGCAGCGGCAACTGGACCATGGCCGCGTTCCGCGAGCGCGCGATCGCCCAGGTCCGCGCCCAGGTCGGCAAGGGCAAGGTGATCTGCGGCCTGTCGGGCGGCGTCGACTCCTCGGTCGTGGCCGTGCTGCTGCACGAGGCGATCGGCGATCAGCTGCAATGCGTGTTCGTCGACCACGGGCTGATGCGCAAGGACGAGGGCGAAGCAGGTCGTGCGCCTGTTCCGCGACAGCTACAACATCCCGCTGATCCACTGCCGACGCCTCGGAGCTGTTCCTGAAGGCGCTGGCCGGCGTCAGCGATCCCGAGACCAAGCGCAAGACCATCGGCAGCGCTGTTCATCGACGTGTTCGAGAAGGAAGCCAAGAAGATCGGCGGCGCGCAGTTCCTGGCGCAGGGCACGCTCTATCCCGACGTGATCGAATCGGTGTCGTTCACCGGCGGCCCGTCGGTCACGATCAAGAGCCACCACAATGTCGGCGGCCTGCCGGCGCGCATGAACATGAAGCTGGTCGAGCCGTTGCGCGAGCTGTTCAAGGACGAGGTGAGGGCGCTCGGCCGCGAGCTCGGCATGCCGCCCGACCTGGTGAACCGCCATCCGTTCCCCGGCCCCGGCCTCGCCATCCGCATCCCGGGCGACATCACGCAGGAGAAGCTCGACCTCCTGCGCGAGGTCGACGCCGTCTATCTCGACGAGATCCGCAAGGCCGGCCTCTACGACGAGATCTGGCAGGCCTTCGCCGTGCTGCTGCCGGTGCGCACCGTGGGCGTGATGGGCGACGGCCGCACCTACGACCAGGCCTGCGCGCTGCGCGCCGTCACCTCGACCGACGGCATGACCGCCGACTACTACCCGTTCGACCACGCCTTCCTCGGCCGCGTCGCCAGCCGCATCATCAACGAGGTGCGCGGGATCAACCGCGTGACCTACGACATCACGAGCAAGCCGCCGGGGACGATCGAGTGGGAGTGACGCGCCGTGCGCGTCATCCCGAGCATTTGCGAGGGATCAGTTGACAGTGGGCCAATACCAACCTCAGTGAAGGGCATGCCCACGGACCTCGTCACGAGCCTGCGCACTCTCGCTCATACCCGGCTTGAAGAGCGGCTTCGCGAGAGCACTTAGAACAGCAACGAGCTACGCTCGAAGCTGGTCGCCGCCGGCCAGATTGGCAATAGTCGTGCGCAGTTCCCCATTGTCGAAGTCTGGCGAGCCGCTCTAAAGAGGTCCAAAGCTAGAAAATGTTCTCCGGCGACACGCCCAGCATGACCTGACCGACCGTCTCGTAGTGCAGTATGCGCCCCTGGCCCTGTTGCGCGACTGTGTCGATGTCGCGCAGACGGCGTTCGAACGGATTTTCCTCGAACACCGCCATCGAGCCGCAATCGTGGAACAATGTATTGACGATCTCCCGTGCCGACTGAATGGCCCAGGTGGAGGCGAGGCGTAAGCGGGTACGTTGATCGAGATCCATCTCGCCGCGTTCCTCGATCGTTTCCAACGCTTCGTCCGCCGCCGCGTGAAGGAAATAGCGCGCAGACCGCCACCTCGCCTCGGACTGCGCGACGTGCGACTGGACAACGTTGTTCTCCACCATCGGTTTGCCCGCGCCACGGCGAGTCTTTTCCCGCGGCAGGGCCAGGAACGCGTCCATCGTGCCCCGGGCAATACCCAGTGCGACTCCACCGAACCCGATCGAATAGAGCTGGTTGCTGGTGAAACGGTAAAGTGGGCTGTCGCTCCGGCGATCGCGCGGATCGTCGCGATAGATGGCGCGCTCGTGCGGAATGAACAGATTGTCAACAGAATACTCGTTGCTGGCCGTGCCGCGCAGTCCTAGTGTGTGCCAGATATCGTGGAATGTGGCGCTCGATTTGGGATACAGGAAGGTCTTCGTTTCCTTGGTGCCCGCCACCCGCAGATGCGCGCCAAGCCAGGTGGCGTTCTGACTGCCGCTCATGAAGCGCCATTTTCCAGTGATGCGGTACCCGCCTTCCACGGGTGTGGCTTCGTACGGTGAACCGGGAGGTCCCCAGGCGACGATCCCGTCCGGCCTGCCAAAAATCTCCTGGGCAATACTCGGATGAAGATGTGCGCTCGTGGTCGAGCAGCCGTTGCTTTGACACACCACCCACCCGGTGGATCCATCCGCGTAGGCGAGCGCCTCGGTCACTTGGGCGAAGATCGAGGGTTTCAGCTCCATTCCGCCAACGGATTTCGTCTTCAGCATGGTAAAGAACCCGCCATCGATCAGGGCCTTGACGACGGGCTTCGTGAGTTTCCGGGTATCGTCGTGTTCGTCCGAGGCCGCGACGATCAGGGGCATGAGATCGCGTGCTTTTTGTACCTGCGGATGGACGGTCGGCATGGCGTGTCTCCTGCTCCGCGAAAGCGCGGCCCCTCACTGAACGATATCACAGGGCGAAGCGTAAATTCCGTCCGTCGCGGTTGGAGCTTCATACGATCCATGAAAGAGAACAGCATCAGGCGGGCAGTGCGCGAGGGGCGGGCCGCGCTGGGGACCGGGCTCAAGGAGTTCGCGTCGCGCGGGGTGCCGTGGATCATCGAGGCCTCGGGCTTCGACTACTGCATGATCGACCACGAACACGGCGCCTTCGACCTCGAGACGATTGCGGATCTCGCCGGCTGGTTTCAGGCCACCAGCGTCTCGGCGATCGTGCGAATCCACAAATCCTTCACGTCTCTGATCCCCGGAATCCTCGATCAGGGGATCATGGGCATCCAGGTCTCGGAGGTCGATAGCGTCGAGGAGGCGCGCGCGATCGTGCGGGAGGCAAAATATTCGCCGATCGGCAATCGCGGTATCTCGGGGCAGGGGATGCACACCGGATACAGGAGCTACGGCGCCCGTCACGCGTCCGAGTATGCGCCCTGGGCCAATGCCAACATCATCGTCTGCGTGTCGATCGAGTCGCTCGAGGGGCTGGAGAACGTCGAGGCGATCGCGGCCGTGGAAGGCATCGACATGATCGCCTACGGCCACTCGGACCTCAGCGCGCGCCTCGGCGTTCATCTCCAGCTCGAGCACCCGACGTTCAAGGCCGCCGTGCGCCGGATCGCGGAAGCCTGCAACGCGCACGGGAAGCTGGCCCGAGGGTCGGCGGAAACCGAGGCGCAGATCGAGGAGTACTGGCGGCTCGGGTGCAAGGTGCTGAACCTGCCCGGCAACGACGTCAGCACCTATCTGGATGGCCTGAAGGCGCGCGCCGCTCGCGCTCATGCGCGGCTGAAATCCATCGTTGTCCCGCCGCCCTGATCGGCGCGAAGACGCCGCAGGCGATCCTCGACCGCGCGACGGCGTAAGGGGCTCGCAGTATGGTCTGCTTCCTTTGCCTGAACTTCTAATGACCAAAGTAGGCGGGTGAGCCGGCGCGGGAGTATGATGCTCGCGTCGAACCGAGAGCTTTGGGAGCGTTGCGTATGCCCATCGTCAAAACCCAGCAAAAACCGTTTTCTCACCGTTTTTCGACCGTTTTCGACCGTTTCCCCGGCGGACCTGAATCGAGAGTCACTCGATGGAACAAGGGTCGCGCCGTTTCGGGGTTCGCCGGCGCCGATAAAAAACGGTGAAAACGGAGAAAACCGTCGAGCAGGTCGACACCGTAATCGCGTCAGGCCATCGCCGTTGGCATGTTCCACCGGAGCGTCGCGACGTCGCCTGTCCCCAGCTCCAGTGTCGCGGAGGCGCCCCGGTGCCGGACGCGAAAGCGCCGTGGACCATCGCCGTCGTTCATGACCACCATCACCATCCGCGAAGTCCGGCGTCAGGCACGTCACGTTGGGAAGCCGATCCACCGTCGCTTGAATGAACCCGCACCGACCCCGGCCGGATGAACCGCGCCGAGTGCGCCATCAGGTAATATCCGGGGTTTCGCGTGATCGTGGCTGCAATGGTAAGCCGTCAGGGCTTCCGGCGCCGCGGCGATGCTTGACCGTGGCCCCGATGGTAATGCCGCCCAGGGCTCCCACGGCGCCGAGGCGCGTGTGCAAGGCGTACCGGGGATCAGACGCAAGATTCCACTCCAGCGCGGTACGGCTCCAGTTTCTCAAGGCTGCCGATGATGATGTTCTTCGTATGCCAGCGCAGGGCGCCCATGAAATCGTCATTGGCGGAAACCCATTGCTCGGTGAAGTACACTTTTTTCTCTGGATACTGCTCGTGCACGTACGACATCGCCTCCGGCGATCCGTTGTACAAATGCCAGGCGACGCCGGCGATATAGGCGCGCGCCTCCGCGTCCCCCAGCACCGCGAGCGGATAATCGGCTCCGTCGCAATTGTGGTCCCAGCAGAGTATTTCCGTTTCGGGCGCGCCTTTGCGCAACTCCGGTCCAAGGTAGTCTTTGATGAATGCCGCCTGTTCCGCGGCGCTCATCACCATGCTCGGCTCGTTCCTCGGATTCTGCGGCTCATTCTGCGGCGTCACCGCGCTGACGTGAATGCCATGCCCGCGCATCGCTTCCAGGTATTTCACGAAGTATCGGGCATACTCCGAATAATATTCCGGCTTCAGCCGTCCGGCCACGTAGCTGCCGTTGTTCTTCATCCACGGCGGGGCCGACCACGGCGAAGCGATGATCTTCATGGCCGGATTGATCCGCAAGATCTCCCGCAGCATGGGAATCACCTCCCGGTCGCCGGCGGAAAGATTGAAGCGCGCGAGCTCGGGGTCCGCCGTGCCGCGCCGCAGGCCCCAATAGGTGAAATCCCTGCGGCCGAGATCGGAGGCGCCGATGCTCAGGCGCAGGCAGCTCAGCCCGACCGAAGCCTCGGTCAAGCCAAACAGCTCCTGCAGCAGCTTCGCGCGCTGTGGCCGTCGCAAGCCCGGCCAGCAGATACGCACTGCCGCCGGTCAGCGAGAAGCCGAAGCCTTCGATGGGCTGAAAGGTCCGGCTATCGTCGACGTCGATCGTGGGCAGCGTGTCTTGCGGCAGCGACTTTGGAAAATGCCGCCGGCTGCATGGGTTGCAGCAGCGAATTGGCATCACGCGTGACCCAGCCCTCGATCATCGCTGCTGCGCGCGGATCAACTTCGCAAACCAATCGAAGGACGCCTTGGGAACACGCTTCTGCTGGTTCGCGTAATCGACAAAAACGATTCCAAAGCGGCTCGCGAAGCCCGCGCCCCATTCCAGATTGTCGAGAAGGGACCAGAGAAAATAGCCCCGCACATCCACGCCGGACGCGACAGCCTCCTCCACCGCCTTGGTATAGTCGGCGAGATAGGCGATGCGCCCGCGGATCGTTCACGCCACCCGCTTTATCCAGCGTCTCGTTCGCGCCGTAGCCGTTCTCCGTGACGTAGATCGGCAGCTTGTAGCGCTGGTACGCGATGACCAGTTCGTTGCGGAACGCATCGGGGTCGATGCGCCAGCCCACGCCGGTCAGGGGGACATCATGCGGCGCATCGGCCCAGGCAAAGCCAAGCGGGCTCGGATCGGTGCGCGCGTAGATCGGGCAATAGTGGTTCAGGCCGAACCAGTCGATCGGCTGGGCGATGCGCGCCATGTCTCCCGCCTGCACGAACTCCTGCAGGCCTTCGGCCAGTTCGGGCGGATATTCGGCGAGGATCTGCGGGTCGGCATAAAGCCGGTTCCAGCAGGCGTCGAGGATATTGGCCCCCACCGCGTCCTCCGGCTTGGCGCTGATCGGCACACAGACCTGCCGATTATAGACGGCGCCCAGCTGAGCCCCCGGCGCCGTCGCCCGGAGCGTGCGGATTGCATCGCCGTGCGCGAGGTTCACATGGTGAGCCGCCTGCAGGAAACTCCGCCGGTTGGTGATGCCGGGGGCATTCCAGCCCATGGCGTAGCCGAACAGCGTGCACACATTGGGCTCGTTGAAAGTGGCGAAGTGCTTTACGCGGTCGCCGTAGCGGCGCGCGATCAGGGCGGTGTAGTCGGCGAACCAACCCGCGATGTCGCGGTTCTGCCATCCGCCGAGATCGTCCAGCGCCTGCGGCAGATCCCAATGATAGAGGCACAGCCACGGCTCGATGTCGCTCTTGAGGAGCTCGTCGATCAGACGATCGTAGAAGTCGAGGCCCAGGCTATTGGCCTGGCCGCGCCCTTGCGGCAACACGCGCGGCCACGCCACGGAAAAGCGGTAGACCTGCAAGCCAAGGCGCTTCATCAGCGCCACGTCTTCCCGATAGCGATGGTAGTGGTCGCACGCCACATCGCCGGTATCGCCGTTGGCAATGCGGCCCTTCTGTCGGCCGAACAGGTCCCAGATGCTGGGGCCGCGCCCGTCCTCTGCGACGGCCCCCTCGATCTGATAGGCCGCGGTGGAGACGCCCCACTTGAACGAGGCCGGCAGCGCCAACTTGGAAGGCACAGGTGCGGAAGGCACGGGGCGCTTCGCCACAGCTTCAGTATCAGTTCCTGTCGATGCCACGGGCCACCCCCTTCAAATAGGCGTCGCAATTTACCCGGACGCGGTCGCTGCCTCCACATGCAGCACGCGCTGGAAGAAATCGTCAAACGCCGCGGGTCGACCAACGGCCACAACTGTCGCCGAGGGAAATTCCTTGACCAGCAACTCGGCCATTTCACTGTGGGCCGGTCCATCGAGCGCATTCGTCGCCTCCGACAGGAAAATCCAGTCGGGCCGATGAAGCAGCATGCGCGCAAAACTGAGCCTTTGCCGTTGCGCCAGGGAGAACACCGCCTCCCAATTGTCCACCACGCCAAGACGGCCGGCCCACTCGCCCAGGCCCACGCGGCGCAACGCCGAATTGATGTCGTCCGGCACACACGTGCCAAGCGTCATCGGGTAGCAAACGGCTTCGCCCAAAGCGCCCACGGGCACATAGGGCCGGTCGGTGGCAATGAAGAGGTTCGCGCCCGCGGGCAGCGTCACTTTCCCGGCGCCCCACGGCCAAAGCCCTGCACCGGCGAGAACGAGCTTGTGGCAGATCGGCGTTTTGCCTTCGATCACGACATGTTCGCCGGGGCTGATCTCGGCCGTCATCGCCTTCGTCACCGGCGTGCCGTCGTGCTCCATCACCTGCAGGCCGGCGAGCTGCAGCGAATTGCCCTCATGCTTCACCTCGATGCGGTTCGCGCCGAGTTTCTCCTGG
>CAVWKP010000014.1:0-26065 GCA_963755595.1 uncultured Alphaproteobacteria bacterium
GCTGGGTGTCGCCCAGGAACGCTCGGTGGGCAGTTGAGCAGCCTAGACAATCGCTCGGCGTCGGTGGCTGTCGGCTGAAGTCTGGCTCTGTTGGCTCTTGGAATGGCTCTTGGCAGTCCGTTGCCCTGAACCGTCCCGGAGTTTCCGGAGGCTCGGACTCCCCGGGGCGATTCACCCGGCTTCTTCGGAATGCGGGTGACACGTGCGCGGGGGGTGCCGGTGATGCCAGCATGGTGCTGACTGGGCTGCTATGGCAGGAGGTGACGGGTCATTCCCTCGTGTTCGCGTGGCCTCCCCGGTGGAGGGCCATCCCGGCTGGCCGGGGGCCGAGGCATCGACCGGTGACCCGGCAGACCGAAGAGCCGGCCGCGGCGTTGCGGATGGCTCGGGAAGACCACGGCTCGGTACTAGGGCTGACCCGCGAGCTGGTCCAGATACCGAGCAGGGCGGGCACGGATCCGTATGACCCGGTGCTGGGGTGCATGTCTGCGCTGGCTGGCCGGGCATGGCATGCATGCCGCGCCGCTTGCCGGGACCTGGCGGGCAGGCGGTCGGGTTGGTGTGCGAGATAACCGGCGGCCGGCCCGGTCCCGCGCTACGTGCTGGACGCTTGCCTGGATACCGCCCCGTTCGGCGACGAGGCGGCGTGGACCTACCCGCCGGCGTCCGGGCAGATCGCTGGCGGGTGGCTGCATGGCCGCGGATCGTGCGATTCCAAGGCCGGGGCGGCGATCTTCGCGCACGTCGCTGCCCGCCTCGTGCCGGCCGTCGGGCAGCTGGCGGGCAGCCTGGTGCTGCTGTTCGACGTCAGACGAGCACACCGGCGGTTTCGGCGGCGCCCGGGCCTACTTCGAGGGCCCCGGCGCGCCCGGCCGCGTCGATGGCGTGATGATCGGCTACCCGGGCCCGGACCACCTGGTGACCGGGGGCCGCGGGCGTGCTGCGCGCCCGGCTGCACGTGCACGGCGTCGCCGGCCATTCCGGCGGCCGCACCGCGACCCCGAACGCCATCACCAAGGCAGCCGCGCTGGTCTCCTCCCTCGCCGCCGCGGAGCTCCCCGCCGGCGCCGGGCCGGCCTTCCCCTTGCCGCCCCGGTTGACCGTCACCGAGATCAGTGGCGGCACCGGCTATTCCGCGGTTCCCCCTGGCGGGCTGGCGTCATCCCGACGCCGTGCCGACCTACGATATGGACTTCAAGGGCTACGCCCACATCACGCAGGTGGCGGAAGCCGCCAAGTTCGACTGCATCTTCTTCCAGGACACGGTCGGCGTGGCCGGCAGCCGCGCGCTGGCGCGCGGCGAGCGGACCCGCGCCAAGCTCTCGCGCACCGTCAAGCTCGAGCCGACGGCGACGCTCGCCGCCCTCGCCGTGGTGACCGAGCGCATCGGCCTCGTGGCGACGGCGACCACGACCTACAACGAGCCCTACAACATCGCCCGCCGCTTCATGTCGATCGACCATATCAGCGGCGGCCGCGCGGGCTGGAACCTGGTGACCTCGCAGATCGAGGACGAGTCGGAGAATTTCGGCTTCGACGAACATCTCGCCCATGCCGAGCGCTACGAGCGCGCGGCGGAGTTCTACGAGGTCGTGACCGGCCTGTGGGACAGCTGGGAAGACGATGGCCTGCTGCGCGACAAGCAGCGCGGCATCTACATGGACCGCGACAAGGTCCATTTCCTCGACCATGTCGGCAAGCACTTCAAGGTCAAGGGACCGCTCAACATCACCCGCTCAGCCCAGGGCTGGCCGGTGATCGCACAGGCTGGCTCCTCCGAAGCCGGCCGCGAGCTCGCCGCGCGGACCGCCGACGTGGTGTTCACCGCCCAGACCAAGATCGACGAGGCCAAGGCCTTTTATGCCGACATCAAGGGCCGCACCGCCCGCTATGGCCGCACCGCCGACGACATCAAGATCATGCCGGGCCTCACGCCGGTGCTGGGCCGCACCATGGACGAGGCGCGTGAGAACTACGACTACCTGCAGTCCCTGATGCCCGACGACGTGGCGCTGCAGTCGCTGTCGCATATTTCGGGCGGCCTCGACCTCACCAAGTTTCCACTCGACGGGCCGTTGCCCGAGCTGCCGCCCAGCAATGCCGCCAAGGCGCGCCAGGCGCTGGTGGTGAAGACCGCGCGCGAGAACAACATGACCCTGCGCCAGATCGCCCGCCACACCGCCGCCGGCACCGGCCATCGCGTGCTGGTCGGCACGCCTGAATACATGGCCGACGAGATGGAGACGTGGCTGAAGGAAGAGGCGGCCGACGGCTTCAATGTCGTCTGCAACCACTATCCCAAGCCGTTCGAGGATTTCTGCCGCCTGGTCGTGCCCGAGCTGCAGCGGCGCGGCGTCTTCCGCACCGAATACGAAGGCAACACGCTCAGGGAAAATCTCGGGCTCAAGGTACCGGAGAACCGGTACACCACAGCGGCCCGACTGAAGGAGGCATCATGAAGAGACGCACATTGGTCGCCGCGGCGGGCCTGGCCGCGCTGAGTTCGCCTCGGCGGCCTTTCCGAGGCAGCCTTCGCACAGAGGGCCGACCGAGAAGGTGCGCAAGCTCAACCTCTACTCCTGGCCGCAGGCGAGCGCTGCCGCAGGCCTACCAGGCCGCCCAGCTGATCGCCCAGCAGTGGCGCCAGCTCGGCCTCGACATCGAGGTCAAGCCGCTGCAGCGCCAGGCGCAGACCGCAGCTGATCTGGTACAGCCGCGACAAGTGGGACGTCACGATGTGGCGCATGGTCGGCCGGCCCGAGCGCAGCGATCCCGACGAATTCCTCTACAGCCTGTTCTACTCGGCCTACGCCGAGAAGGGCTACGACTTCATCGGCTACATCAATCCCGAGTACGACAAGCTGGCCGAAAAGCAGCGCACGCAGCTCGACCGCGAGGAGCGGCGCAAGACTAGTCTTCGAGATGCAGGAGATCATCAACCGCGACCAGCCCTAGGCGTTCCTCGTCTATCCGAAGTACATGACCGCCTTCAACAAGGCGGTGTTCAAGGAAGACACGGTCGTCAACCAGAGCGGCATCGGCATCCGCAACATCTGGACCTTCATGAACATCCAGCCGACTCGGCGCGCAGAAGGACCTGATCATCAACAGCACCGAGACGATCAACGCCACCAACCCGCTCTATATCGGCGGCGCCGTCGACAGCTGGGTCACCGATCTGGTCTGGGACCGCCTCATGCGCATCGGGCCCGACGGCATGCCGCGCCCGTGGGCCGCCGAGAAGGTCGAATGGGTCGACGACACGACCGTCGAGATCAAGCTGCGCGCCGGCATGAAGTGGCACGACGGCAAGCCGGTGACGATCGACGACGTCATCTTCTCCTTCGAGGCGCCAGCCGGCGACAAGGCGCCGATGTACAAGCCCTTCGTCACCGACATCGCGGCGATGGAGAAGGTCGGCGACATGGGCCTGCGCTTCAAGCTCAAGAGCCTCAACGCGACCTTCCTCACCGCCTCGCTCGCCAAGATCAACCTCATTCCCAAGCACATCTGGGAGCCGGTGCTGAAGGACCTGGCGGACAAGCCCGAGACCGCCGAGCAGCTGAAGGAAGTGTCCAAGCATCGGCTCGGGCCCGTTCAAGCTGGTGCGCTGGGCGCCCAACGAGGAGATCGTGCTCGAGCGCTTCGGCGAGCACTTCAATGCGCCCAAGGTCGACCGCTGGATCATGCGCATCGTGCCCAACGCCGAGGCCACGCTCGGCATGCTGAAGCGCGGCGAGATCAACTTCCTCGGCATGTTCGGCGGCGACGCCGACGGTGCTGGCCAAGTTCGCCAAGGACAATCCCGACATCGCGACCCGGACGCGAGGTCGATATCGGCTTCGAGTATCGTCGCCTTCAACAACCGCCGGCCGCCGTTCGACGATGTGGCGTTCCGCCGCGCCCTGTCGCTCGCCATCGACCGGCGGCTGATGGTGTCGGCGGCCTGGCAGGACTATGCCGTCCCGGCCAACAGCCACGTCTCGCCGGTGCTCTCCTTCTGGCACGACCCCGCGGTCGACGAGATGAAGACGGGCCTCGCGGAAGCCAAGAAGATCCTGAAGGACGGGGGCTACGCGTGGTCGGCGGCAAGCTCTACTACCCTGCGGGCAAGCAGGAAAAGCTGACGACGGAATGATGGCGTCTTCGTCTTCTGGACCGCGCGCATCCTGCGCGCTCAATGAGCATGAGCGAGCGGGGACGCTCGCGGTCCGGAAGAACAATGAGAACTCGTCGTCGAGCGCTTCACGCACAACGCCCTGGCGCTGCTCGCCGTCACGACGATCCTGTTCTTCATGTTCCGGCTGATGCCGGGCACGCCGCTGGCCGCGTTCATCAGCGAGAACCTGAACGCGGACCAGCAGCAGGCCATGCTCGAGCAGTTCGGCCTCGATAAGCCGATGTGGCAGCAGTACCTCATCTATCTCGGCAACCTGCGTGCAGGGCGAGATGGGCCTGTCGTTCTTCCAGCGCCGGCCGGTGACGGAGATCCTGCTCGAGGTGCTGCCCAATTCGCTGATCCTGACGCTCACCTCGCTGATCATCGCCTACATCTTCGGCGTGCTGGCCGGCGCCTGGCTCGCCTGGAAGCGCGGCAGCTGGATCGAGCGCGCCGCCGTGCCGGCCGTGCTGGCCACGCGCGCCGCGCCGGAATTCTGGATCGGCATGGTGCTGCTGGCGCTGCTGTCGTTCAATCTCGGCTGGTTTCCGTCCGGCGGCGCCTCGAGCCCGGGCCTCGCCTACGACAACAACTGGCAGCGCATCGCGTCCTTGGACTATGTCCAGCATCTCGCCCTGCCCGTCCTCACGCTCGCCCTCTACCTGCAGGGCCTGCCGCTCCTGCTGATGCGCTCCAACATGCTGGAGGTGATGCACGAGGAGTTCGTCACCATGGCGCGCATGAAGGGCTTCTCGGAATGGCGCATCGTCATCAACCACGCCGCGCGCAATGCGCTGCTGCCGGTCGTCACCGCCTTCGCGCTGGGCGTCGGCCTGTCGATGGGCGGCAATGTCGTGATCGAGACGGTGTTCAGCTGGCCGGGCATCGGCCGCCTGCTGGTGCAGGCGGTCTCCGCCCACGACTATCCGCTGGCGCAGGGCGCCTTCCTGATGATCGCGCTGGTGCTGGCGGTGATGAACTTCGTCGCCGACCTGCTCTACATGGTCCTCGACCCCAGGGTGAGCCATGGCCGAAAGAGCTGAGCCCGCGCTCCCCGCGCCGGCTGGCTGGGCACTGCTTGTCCGTGCTGCGCCGCATGGCGGCGATGCCGCTGCGCGATCCGTTCGCCTTCACCGGCCTCCTGATCTACATCCTGTTCGTCCTGGTGGCGCTGTTCGCCGACCAGCTGGCGCCGCTCGATCCGATGGAGATCCTGTTCACCAAGGCCGGCAAGCTCGCGGCCAACGTGGCGCCCTCGGCCGATTTCCCGCTCGGCACGACCAACCTCGGCCGCGACATCTATGCCCAGCTCGTGCACGGCACGCGGAGCGCCCTCGCCGTCGGCCTGTCGGCCGCGATCATCGTCGCCACGGTCGGCACGGTCGTCGGCCTCGTCGCCGGCTACTTCGGCGGCACCGTCGATGCGGTGCTGATGCGCATCGCCGACATGGCGCTGTCGCTGCCTTTCCTGCCGTTCGTCATCGTGCTGACCGGGTTCCTGGGCGCCAGCACCTCGAACATCGTGCTCGCCGTCGCGGTGCTGCTGTGGCCCAACTCGGCGCGCGTCATCCGCAGCCAGGTCCTGACGCTGCGCGAGCGCGCCTATGTCGAGGCGGCGCGCGTCACCGGCGCCAGCTCCTGGCGCATCCTGTTCGTGCATATCGCGCCCAACATCCTGCCGCTCAGCTTCGTCTATGCCGCGATCGCCATCGGCTGGGCGATCATCACCGAAGCCAGCGTGAGCTTCCTGGGTTTCGGCGATCTCGGACAGCGTGTCGTGGGGCATGATGCTGCAGGACGCCTTCTCCTCGCAGGCGCTGTCGCGCGGGCAGTACGCCTGGTTCGTGCCGCCGGGCGTCTGCATCATCCTGGTCGTGGTGGCGGGCTTCTTCATCAGCCGCGGCTACGAGGAGGTCTTCATGCCGAGGCTGCGCGGCCGATGACGGTGGCCGATGATCCTCGAAGTCGACGACCTGCAGATCCATTACAGCACGCGCGCGGGCGTGGTGCGCGCAGTCGACGGCGCGTCGTTCGTTGTCCCTGAGGGGCGGATCGTCGGCCTGGTCGGGGAATCTGGCTGCGGCAAGACCACGGCGGTACGCGCCATCATGGGCGTGCTGGCCGAGAACGGAAAGCTGGCCGGCGGGCGCGTCGTGTTCAAAGGTCAGGCGATGGATGAGGCGGCAACGAGAAAGGCGCGCTGGCGCGACATCGCCTACGTGCCGCAAAGCGCCATGAGCTCGCTCGATCCGGTCTACACGGTCGGTAACCAGCTCGTCGAAGTCCTGACCAAGCGCGGCAACGCCTCGCGCAGTGCCGCCGCCAGGCGCGCCGCCGAACTCTTCGATCTGGTGGGTCTGAACGAACGCCGCCTCGCCGATTATCCGCACCAGTTCTCCGGCGGCATGCGCCAGCGCGCGGCGATCGCTCTGGCGCTGGCGCTCGAGCCCAGCCTGCTGCTCGCCGACGAGCCGGTCACGGCGCTCGACGTCATCGTGCAGCGCCAGATCCTCGACACGTTGCGTGCCCTGCAGCAGCGGCTAAAACTCTCCATCGTGATGGTCACGCACGACATCAGCGTCGTCGCCTATCTCTGCGACGACGTGGTCGTGATGTATGCCGGCCAGGTGGTTGAAAGCGGCCCGGTGCGCGACGTGCTGGCGCGGCCCCGGCATCCCTACACGATGGGCCTGCGCAACGCCTTTCCCGACCTGATGTCGGACGCCATGGAGCTGGTGCCGATCCACGGCAGCCCGCCCGACCTCAGCGCGCCGCCGCCCGGCTGCCGCTTCGCGCCGCGCTGCCCCTTCGCCGAGGCTGCCTGCCGAACTGACTTCGGCCCGCCCGCCGTCAAGGGCGGCCATCTTTCGGCCTGCCGGCGCGACGCCGAGGCCGACACCCTTCGCACCGCCGCATTGGATCCTGTGACATGGCAGCGCTCGTTGAGCTACGCGGCGTCGTAAAGCACTTCCCCGTCTCACGCTCGCTGGGCGAGATCGTGCGCGGGGCGCATCCGGTTGTGCGCGCGCTGGAGGGCGTGAGCTTCGACATCGGCGCGGGCGACGCCATCGCCATCGTGGGCGAATTCGGGCTGCGGCAAGACCACGCTCGGCCGCCTGATGCTGAAACTCACTGAGCCGACCGAAGGCTCGATCGCCTTCGATGGCGCGCCGCTCGACGGGCTGTCCGGCGACACCCTGCGCGCGTTCCGCCGCCAGGCGCAGCTGGTGTTCCAGAATCCGTTCGACGCCCTCAATCCGCGCTTCACGATCTACCGCGCCGTCGCCGAGCCGCTGCTCAACGCCGGCATCGACAAGGCCGAGCACATGGACCGCGTCGCGTCGGCGTTCCGCCGCGTCCACCTGCCCGACCTCGATCGCTACCTCGACAAGTACCCGCACCAGCTGAGCGGCGGGCAGCTCCAGCGCGTCGTGCTGGCGCGCGCCCTCGTCCTGGCGCCGCGTTTCCTGGTCGCCGACGAGCCGGTGTCGATGCTCGATGTCAGCGTGCGCGCCGGCATCCTCGCCTTGATGCGCGAGGTGCGCGACGCCATGGGGCTGAGCGCGGTCTACATCAGCCACGACCTCGCGCTGGTGAAATATCTCTGCGAGCGCACGCTGGTGATGTATCTCGGCCGCATCGTCGAGGACGGGCCGACCGACGAGATCGTGCGCCGACCGCGCCATCCCTACACCCAGGCGCTGGTCGCCGCCGTGCCGGTGCCCGACGCCGACCAGTCGCGCGCACCGCTGCCGATCAAGGGCAGCGTACCCGACTGCGCGCGAGCCGCCTCGGGCTGTGCCTTTCGCGACCGCTGTCCCCACGCCGTGGCTCGCTGTGCGAACGAAACCCCGGCCTTGCGCACCGTCGCCGAGGGCCATCGCGTGGCTTGCCACCTCGACTTCATGCCACACTGATCGGTACAAAGCTCGGGGGAACGACGATGTCGCAGGCGACCATGGGGGTTCAGGGGGTTGGACCGGCGGATGCCGACAGCGGCATGCGCCGGCGCGCCATCATTTCGTGTGCGCTCGGCAATTTCGTCGAGCTGTACGACTTCCTGATCTTCGGCCTGTTCGCCGCCCAGATCGGCGCCAACTTCTTCCCGGCGAACAATCCCACCACGCCGCTTCTGTCGGCCTTCGCCACTTACGGCGTCGGCTTCCTGATGCGTCCGGTGGGCGCCATCGTCATCGGCGCCTACGGCGATCGCCGCGGCCGCAAGGCGGCGCTGGTGCTCACGGTCGGCCTGATGGCGGGCGCGACGGCGCTGACCGGCCTCGTTCCCTCCTACGCCTCGATCGGCATTGCAGGCCCGGTCCTGCTGATCCTGTGCCGGCTGGTGCAGGGCTTCTCGACCGGCGGCGAGTGGGGCGGCGCGGCGGCGTTCCTGGTCGAGTATGCACCGCCGGGCAAGCGCGGCCTCGTCGGCAGCTGGCATCAGTTCGCGGTCGGCCTGGCGCTCACGTCCGGCCTGCTCACCGCGGCGCTGCTGACCTCGCTCCTCGACAAGGAGACCATGGTCTCCTGGGGCTGGCGCCTGCCCTTCATCCTGGGCTTCGTGCTGGCGCCGGTCGGCCTCTACGTGCGCTCGCGGGTGTCGGAAAGTCCCGCCTTCGAGCGCACCAAGAAGCAGCAAGGCGTGGCGCGCAATCCGTTCAAGGACGCGCTCACCACCCAGCGCCTGCCGGTGCTCGCCGCCTTTGGCCTGGCGGCCGTCGGCACGGTGGGCAACTACACCTTCAATATCTACATGCCGACCTACGCCACCAAGCAGCTCGGGATCGCGCCAGGCACCGCCTTCTGGTCGGGCACCACCGCCGCCATCGTGCTCACCGTCCTGACGCCCATCTTCGGCGCCTGGTCCGACAAGGTCGGGCGCAAGCCACTCGCCCTGGGCTCGGCCATCCTCTACGGCCTGCTTGCCTGGCCGCTGTTCAGCTACCTCGTCGGATCGCCCAATGGCACCACCTTGGTGATCGTGCAGTCGATCTCCGCGGCGGTGCTCGCTCTGTTTGCCGGGCCATTGTGCGCCATCCTGTCCGAGCTGTTCCCGACCCGGGTGCGCTTCACCGCCCTGTCGATCGGCTATGGCATGTCGGTGACCCTGTTCGGCGGCTTCTCGCCATTCATCTCCCAGGGGCTGATCGACCTCCTCAAGAACCCGATGGCGCCCGCCTTCTTCCTCATCTTTGCCGCGATCGTGAGCACCATCACGCTTGCGCTCATGAAGGATCGAACGAATGCCCCGCTCGACTGATCCGGTCTGCGATCCCGTCACCCTGGAGATCGTGCGCGGCGCGATCCGCGCGGCGCAGGCCGAGATGGAAGCGCTGATCGAGCGCACCGCCATCTCCGCCTTCATCCGCGAGAAGAAGGATTTTTATACCGCCCTGTTCGACGCCGACGGCATCATGGCGGTGGGCTCCAACCTGCCGGTGTTCGGCGACATCTGCGGGCCCGGTGTTCCGCGACTTCCCGCCCGAGACGATGCGGCCGGGCGACCTCTACTGGTACAACGACTGCTACGGCTCGCGCGGCGCGGTCTCCCATTCCAACGACCAGGTGCTGGTGGCGCCGGTGTTCCACGACGGCAAGCGCTGCGGCTTCGTCATGGGCTGGGCGCATTTCTCCGACATCGGCGGCATGCGCGCGGGCTCGATCAGCCCCGACGCCACCGACATCTTCCAGGAAGGCATCATCGTTCCGCCGACCAAGCTGATCGACGCCGGCACGACCAACGAGGCGACGCTAAAGATCTTCTATCCGCAATTCGCGCTTCCCCGAGCAGAACAGGGGCGACATGCGCGCGCTCATGGCCTCGGCGTCGCTGGGCGTGCAGCGGATCGAGGAGATCGTCGCGCGCTTCGGCGCCGACGTGGTGGCCGATGCGCTCGCCCAGCTCGTCGCCCGCACGCGCAAGCTCGTCCGCACCAAGCTCGCCGAGACCTTCGGCTACGGCACGCACAAATTTACCGACGCGATCGATTCGGACGGCCACGGCAACGGCCCGTTCCATCTCCGCCTCGCGCTGACGCGCGAGAAGGGCAAGAACGGCGAGGACAAGTTCATCTTCGATGCCACGCGAGACCGACGACCAGTCGCCCGGTCCGGTGAATTTCCTGATGAATCCCGACGTGCCCGGCACGGCGCTGTCGATGTTCTATCTCGGCGGCGATCCGGCCCAGGTCTGCAATGCCGGCGGTCCGCAGGCGCTCGACGAGGTGAAGCTGCGCGAGGGCTCGCTGCTGTGGCCGCGGTTTCCCGCGCCGCTCGGCATGCGCGGCCTGACCATGATGCGCTTTCTCGCCGCGCTGAACGGCCTGATCAATGTCGCCGGCGGCAAGGCGCCGGCGGCGCACTCGGCCTACGTCATCTCCTTGCTGCGCGGCACCTACCGCACGCTCGAGGGCAAGCTCGAGCCGTTCCTGATGTCCGACGGCATCGGCGTCGGCTACGGCGCGCGCGCCACCGCCGACGGCATCGACGCCGTCTACTTCGTGGCGCAGGAGAACTACCCGGTCGAGTTCCTCGAGACCGGCTATCCGGTGCGGCTGCGGAGCTACGGCATCCTCACCGACTCGTGCGGCGCCGGACGCTGGCGCGGCGGCTGCGGCATCGTGCGCGAGTACGAGATCCTCGCCGAGGAGGCGATGCTGGCGATCCGCATCGACAGCGTGAAGAACCCGCCCTGGGGCATGGCCGGCGGCATGGCGGGCGGCACCGGCCGCGCCGTCGTCAATCCCGGCACCAACCACGAGCGCATCCTGCAGCCGCTCAGCGACGGCAACATGCTGCGGCGCGGCGACGTGCTGCGCATCGAGACCGGCGGCGGCGGCGGCTATGGCCATCCGTTCGATCGGCCGCCGCAGAGCGTGCTCGACGATGTGCTGGGCGGCTTCGTCACCGCGCGACGCCGCGCAGGAGCTCTATGGCGTCGCGCATCGGACGAGGACGCCGTCGATGACAGCTGCAACACGCAAGCTGCGCGCCAAGCGTCCCGAAGTGAAGGCTTTCCATCGTCACAGGAGTATGTCGACTCCCTCGCCTGAAATCTCGTCGCTCGCCGTCGCCGTCGATATCGGCGGCACATTCACCGACATCGCCCTGCACGACGCGTCGAGCGGCCGCATCTGGCGCGCCAAGACTCCGAGCGTGCCGAGCGATCCCTCGCAGGCCTTCCTGACCGGCGTGATGCTGGCGCTGGAAGACGCCGGGCGCAGCGCGCCGTCGCTCGAGCGCGTGCTGCATGGCACGACGGTCGCCACCAACATGATCCTGGAGGGCAAGGGCGCGCAAGGCCGCGCTGGTCACGACGCGGGCTTCCGCCACGTGCTGGCGATCGGCCGCCAGGACATCCCGCGGCGCGCCAACTAGTTCGCCTGGGTGAAGCCCGCGCGGCCGGTGCCGGCGTCGCGCGTGTTCGAGGTGAAGGAGCGCATCGGCGCCGGCGGCGTGGTGATCGAGCCGCTCGACGAGGCGAGCGTCGACGCCGCGGCCGCCGCCTGCCGCAAGCTCGGCGTCGAGGCGGTAGCGGTCTGCCTGCTGCACTCCTTCGCCAATCCCGGCGCACGAACGCCGCGTCGCCGACATGTTGCGGGCCAAGCTGCCGGGCGTCGCGGTGACGGCTTCGTTCGACGTGCTGCCGGTGGTGCGCGAATACGAGCGCTCACTCGCCACCATGTTCAACGCCATCGTCATGCCGGGCGTCGTCGACCTACGTCTCGCGCCTGGAGCAGCGGCTCGACGAGGAGAAGGTGAACGCGCCGCTCCTGCTCATGCAGTCCAATGGCGGCGTCGCGGGCGGCGCCACGATCCGCCGTGCGCCCGCGCTTACCGCGCTCTCCGGCCCGGCGGCGGGCGTGGTCGGCGCGCGCGACGTCGCCGAGGTCTGCGGCATCAAGGACTCATCACTGTCGATATCGGCGGCACCAGCGCCGACATCTGCCTGGTCAAGGACGGCCGCATCGCGCTGACCCAGCAGGGCCATGTCGGCGAATGGCCGCTGCCGCTGCCGATGGTCGACATGGTGACGATCGGCGCGGGCGGCGGCTCGATCGCCAAGGTCGAGGCCGGCACGCTGACCGTCGGTCCGCAAAGCGCGGGCGCCGATCCCGGCCCGGCGGCCTACGGGCGCGGCGGCCGGCACGCCACCGTCACCGACGCGCATGTGATCCTGGGCCATCTGCCCGCCAAGCTCTTGGGCGGCCGCATGGCGCTCGATGTCGAGGCCGCGGCAAGCGTCATCGACCGCGAGGTCGCGACGCCGCTCGGCCTCGATCGCGCCAGCGCGGCGCGCGGCATCCTGTCGATCCTCGATCACAACATGGTGGGCGCGGTGCGCATCGTGTCGGTCGAGCGCGGCCACGATCCGCGCGATTTCACCCTGGTGGCGTTCGGCGGCGCGGGGCCGCTGCATGGCTGCTCGCTCGCCGCGTTGCTTGGCATCACGCGCGTGCTGGTGCCGCCGGCGCCCGGCGTGCTCTGTGCCGACGGCCTGCTCGCCGCCGACCTCAAGGCGGAGTTCAGCCGCACCCTGCCCAAGGCGGGCGCGGTGGAGATCGATGTTGCACGAAAGATCTTCGCCGAGCTGACGCGGGCGGCCGACGACTGGCTCGGCGTAGAGAAGGTGGCATCGGCCGACCGGCAGCAGAACAAGGTCGCCCTGCTGCGCTATCAGGGTCAGGGCGGCGAAGTCGCGGTGCCCTGGCACGACGGCAAGGACGGCCTCGAGGCAGCCTTCGCCTCGGCACACAAGGGGCTCTACGGCTTCACGCTCGATGCGCCGATCGAGCTGGTGACCTTGCGCGTCGAAGCCACTGGCCGCATGCCCAGTCCGCCGCGCCCGATGCTGGCTCAAGGTTCCGGCGCCAAGTCGCGCGTTCGTTTCCCGGTGCATCTGGCATCGGGTGTGGCGCAAGTGCCGCTCTACGACCGCGCCACGCTCGGCGCCGGCGACACGATCGCGGGGCCGGCGATCATCTCCCAGCTCGACGCCACCACGTTGGTGCTGCCCGGCTGGACGGGCCAAGTCCATCCCTCTGGGGCCATCCTGCTCAGCCGCTAAGTCAGTCGAGTCTTTATCGAGGGGGGTGGAGCGGAAAATGGAAAAAGTGGCCTAAAATCCTTGTGCCATCGGCATCGGACGTTTTCCAGCGGGTGGAAAATGAGCGGAAAATCGGCGTAAGAAAATTACCGCGCTTTGGAGGAGACTAAACATGGTTCACCGCATTCGCCGCGTCGTCACCGGCCACGACAGGAACGGCAAGTCGGTCTTCGTCGAGGACCGCAAGGCGCCCAACGTGCTGGAGATGGCATCGATGCCGGGCGTGGCGCTGACCGACCTGTGGCGCACCCAGACCTCGCCCGCCGCCAATGCCGGCAACAAGGATGCCGCGGCCGGCAAGATCAAGCTCGAGCCGCCGGCCAGCGGCACCATCCTGCGCATCGTCGAGTTCCCGCCCGACAAGGCCTGGCGCAAGACGGCCGACGCCAAGAAAGCCTTCGCCTCGATCGGTGCCGGCGGCGCGCCCGACCACGCCTCGGGCGACCCGATGATGCATGCGACCGCCACCGTCGATTACATCATCGTGCTCAGGGGCGAGATCTGGGCGATCATGGACAAGGGCGAGAAGCGGCTGAAGCGCCGGCGACGTGCTGATCCAGCGCGGCACCAACCATTCCTGGAGCGTGCGCACCAGGGAGCCCTGCGTGATCGCAGCCGTGCTGATCGGCGCCAAGCCCGTCGGGCGCCTGGCGCGAAAGAAGCGCTAGAGCACTCTCCCCTTCCCATTCTTATGGGGAGGTTTCGGCGTCTTACGCCGACGGAGGGGTCGGAAACTTCAGCTCATGATTCATGAGCCCTCCGTCGCGATATGATCGCGACACCTCCCCATAAGAATGAGGAGGCGCTAGGTTTCTTCGGGTCGCGGTTGAGCGGGTGCTTGCGCAGCGCCTCGTAGATCGGCACGTCGCGCAGCAGGGTCGGCACCAGCATGGCGGCGAAGCAGGCGCCGACCATCGGCAGCAGCATGCCGAAGGCCGCCGTCATCTCGATGATCAGCACAATGCCGGTCAGCGGCGCGCGCACCACGCCGGTGAAGAACGCCGCCATGCCGACGACGGCGAAGGCCTGCGGCGGGATGCCGAGCCCGGGGAAGACAGCGGCCGACCCGGCGCCGAACAGCAGGCCGAGCTGCGCGCCCAGCACCAGCATGGGCGCGAACAGCCCGCCTGGCGTCGCCGCCGCATAGGACGCCGAGCCCAGCAGGGCCCGCACCAGGAAAGCGACCGGCAGAAAGGCGATCGCGACGCTACCCGACAGAGTGCTCTGGGTGATGCGGTCGCCGCCGCCGACCAGCGCCGGCGCGAACCAGGCGACGACGGCCACGGCCGCGCCGATCAGGCCGGCGCGCGCTTCCGGCGGCAGGCGGTCCATCCGCGCGGCGAGATCGATGGCGCCCAGCAGCAGGCGGTTGTAGCCGACCGCCAGCAGGCCCGCGACCGCGCCCAGCACGATGAACAGCGGCTGGCCCTGCGGCACGACGGCGGCGAGCGGCTCGACGGCGAAGTCGGGAGCCGATCCCAGGAATGCCCGCGCAACCGCGATCGCGGTTGTCGAGGCGGCCAATGCAGCGATCGCGATGCGATGTTCGAAGCGCTGCACCAGCTCCTCGAGCACAAAGACCGCGCCGGCGATCGGCGAATTGAAGGCGGTGGCGAGGCCCGCTCCGGCGCCGGCCGCCATCAGCACGCGGCAATCCGGCCAGCTGCAGCGACACATCGTGCCGACGAAATTCGCGATGCTTGCCCCCATCTGGACGCTCGGCCCTTCACGCCCCAGCGCCATGCCCGAGCCGATCGCCAGGACTCCGCCGACGAATTTCACCGGCAGCAGGATGTAGGGTGCCGGCGGCACTTCCTTGCGCAGCACCGCCTCGACGTGCGGGATACCGCTGCCGGAGGCGTGCGGCGAGAAGCGGCGCACCAGCCAGGCGGCGACCAGGGCAGCCGCCGCGCCCGCCACCACGACGAGCGCGAAGCCCAAGACGGCTTCTCCGTGTGCCCAGGCGATCAGCCGATCGCGCAACGTGTCGGCCCGCTCGAGGACGAGCCGGAACACAGTACCGATCAATCCCGCCGCGGCGCCGACCACGAGCGCCAGCACCGCGAGCGTCAGCAGCCTGCCGTGGTCTTTCTCATCTGAGGACGGACCGGCCATCCTAGTGCTTGTCCGCAGCCAGGGCCTCGCGCAGCCTTGCCGCTGCCGTGCGTCCCAGCACCACGGGCTCGGGCACGCCCTCCAGCGTGATCTGCGCGCTGGCGCGCGAGGGCGTCTCGATCTTGCGCAGCCGGTCGCGGTTGATGATCAGCGATCGGCTGAGGCGCAGGAAAGGCGGCGCGGGCAGCAATTCCTCGAAATGGCTGAGCGTGCGCCAGATCATCACTGCCGGCTGATCGGCGACATGCACATGGGTGAAATCGCCGTCCGCACGCAATGCCGCGATGTCGCCGGCGGGCACCAGGACAGTCTGTTTGGGCGTTCTGAGGGCAATAACGCGCGTGCCTGAGGGAGCGGTCGACAGGGCGAGCTGCCGTTCCGCCCGGGCGAGCGACTCGGCAAGGCGCTCCGGCGCCACCGGCTTCAACAGATAGTCGACGGCGTTCACCTCGAAGGCCTCGACGGCATATTCGGCGTAGGCAGTGACGAACACGACGACGGGCGGCCGTTCGAGCTGCGCCAGGAGGTCAAAGCCGTCGCCGCCGCCGAGCTCGATATCGAGGAAGACCAGCTGCGGCTGCGATTGCCCGATGGCGGCGATCGCCTCGGCGATCGTCTCGGCTTCACCGACGACTTCGACGTCGCGATGCGCCGCCAGCAGCCGGCGCATCGCCTGGCGCGCCAGATGTTCGTCGTCGACGATCAGGACCCGCATGGGTCGCCTTCCAGCACCAGCGTGGCCATCACCTTCGGTTCGGGTCCGGCATGCTCGCTCAGCGTGAACCGATGGCGGCCCGGATAGTGCAATTCGAGCCGGCGGCGCACGTTCGCAAGGCCGATGCCGGAGCGGCGACGCCGCGACTTGGCCGTCGGTTCGAGCGAGCCGGTATTCTCGATGACGATGTGCAGGGCCCGCCCCACCAGTCGAATATCAACGCCGACATCCAGGCCGTTGTCGCGCTTGCCGTGCTTGACGGCATTCTCGACCAGAGGCTGCAGCAGGAAGCTCGCGATGCGGCAGTCCCGCGCCGCCGGATCGGCATGCAGCGCCACCTTGAGGCGATCGCCGAAGCGCGCCTGCTGCACGCGAAGATAGGCCGACAGTCCGCCGAGTTCCGCCTCGACCGTCACCACGGTCTGGTTGATGCCGTCGAGCGAATGCCGGAGATAGGCCGTGAGGTCGTGCAGCATGGCGAGCGCCGCCGCCGGATGCTCGGGGATTTCTTCGGCGACGCCGTTCAGCGCGTTGAACAGAAAATGCGGATCGAGCTGCAGGCGGAGCTCCTCAAGCTCGGCGCGAAGCGCTTCGGCTTCGGCCCGCATGGCATGACGGTGCTCGACCTGCTCGGCCAGTTCGGCGTGGATCCAGAAATAGCACAGGCTCCAGCCGACGAGGGCAAAGAAGGAATTGATCAGCGGCAGAAAGAACTCGTCGACCGCGTCGCGGCCCGGGATCATCCAGGCGCCGACCTCGCGCCCGCCAAAGGCCAGCGCCGCCACGACGGTCGCGCCGCCTGCCGACAACACCATCATCCAGGTGCCGGCACGCAAGGTCAGGCGGTTCTCGAGCCGGTGCGAGGCGTAGACAGACCTCATGCCAGCCGAGATCAAGACGAGGCATGTCACGATCAGTCCCGTGCGTAGCGAGGCCACGAAGAAATCATGAAAGATCAGCCGCTGGCTGATCAGGTCGACGAATCCAAACAGCCCCCAACCGACGAGCTGCACCTGCCAGAACATCGACAGCTTGCGCCACAGGACCTGTGGCCGATCGATCAGCTTGGCGGGTGATTGAACGGACAGGCGAAACTCCCCGCCGTGAAGCAAAGGCCATTTGCCGAGCCGACGCAAGCGCGGGCTCTCTGCCCTCGTCTGGCATCACCGCCGGTTCATCGATTTTTCTGCCGCGTTCACCGAGTGCGGTCACCCCGCTTACTGCGGGCGCATCGGCCGGATGGCATACCGCCGCGATGTCTTGACGCATCGGGGGCAGAGGAGCGGCGGCCATGGCGGGCATCAACTATGCGGTCACCAGCAATTGGGGATCCGGCTTCGTCGCCGACATGACGGTGCCGGGCGGCAGCCAGGGCCTCACCGGCTGGACCATCGAATTCGACGCCTCGTTCGACATCTCCGACATCTGGGGCGCCGAGATCGTCAGCCATGTCGGCGACCATTATGTGATCAGCAACGCCGACTGGAACGCCGACATCGCCTCGGGCAGCCAGGCGACCTTCGGCTTCCAGGCCACGCCTGGCGCCGGCGGCACCGCTCTGTCGGGCCTCGTCCTGGATGGCGCGGGCAACGCGCCGCCGCCACCGCTGCCTGCGATCTCGATCGCCGACGCCTCGGTGAGCGAGGGCAACACCGGCACGACGCAGCTCTCCTTCGTGGTCACGCTCTCGCAAGCCGCGCCTGCGCCGGTGACAGTCCACTACGCCACAGCGGACGGAACAGCGACGGCCGGCTCGGACTACACGGCACAGTCGGGCACGCTGACCTTCGCCGCCGGCGAGACGTCAAAGACCATCGTCGTGCCGGTCATCGGCGACACCGCCGTCGAGGCAAACGAAACCCTGACCGTGACGCTATCGACGCCATCGGGCGCCACGATGGCTCAGGCGAGCGCCACCGGCACCATCGTCAACGACGACGTGCAGGCGCCGCCCGCGGTGGGTGCCCCCGCGCTCGACTACAACATTCTCAGCAACTGGGGATCGGGTTTCACCGGCACGATGCGGGTGGAGGCCGGCAGCGACGGTCTCGACGGCTGGACGGTGGGCTTCGACAGCACGGCGACGATCGGCAACATCTGGGGCGCCGACATCGTGAGTCATGTCGGCAACCACTATGTCGTGGGCAACGCCGGCTGGAACGGCGAGGTCGGCCCGGGCGGCACCGCCGTCTTCGGCTTCCAGGCGACCACCGACAGCGGCGACACGGCGGCCACCGGTTTCACGATCAACGACATCGCGGTCGGCAACCATCCGGCGCCGCCATTGCCCACGCTGTCGGTCGGCGATGCCAGCGTGACCGAGGGCAACAGCGGCACGCAGGATCTCGCCTTCACGGTGACGCTGTCGGCACAGGCGACGACGCCGGTGACGGTGGCCTATGCCACGGGCGACGGCACCGCGATCGCCGGCAGCGACTACACCTCCGCCTCCGGAACGCTCACCTTCGCGCCGGGCCAGACGACTGAGATCGTGGACGTGCAGGTCACCGGCGACACCGCGATCGAGGGCAACGAGACGCTGACGCTCAATCTTTCCTCGCCCAACGGCGCCACCATCGCCGACGGCACCGCGACCGGGACCATCATCAACGACGATGTCGCCCCGCCACCACCACCGCCTCCCCTGCCCGGCCTCAGCATTTCCAACACCTCGGTCGTCGAGGGCACTCCGGGCGCCGGCGGCACGCCAATCGACTCGGGCTGGCTCAGCACCTCGGGCAACCAGATCGTCGATGCCGCGGGCGCTTCGGTGCAGATCGCCGGCGTCAACTGGTTCGGCTTCGAATCGTCGAACATGTCACCGGATGGCCTGTGGACGCGCAACTACCAGGACATGATGAACCAGATGGTGAGCCTGGGCTTCAACACCATCCGGCTGCCCTTCTCCAGCGACATGCTGCACTCGACGGCAGAGGCGAGCGGCATCAACTACGCCGACAATCCCGACCTCGCGGGCCTGACGCCGCTGCAGGTCATGGACAAGATCGTCGACTATGCGGGCCAGATCGGGCTCAAGATCATCCTCGACCATCACCGCAGCGATTCCGGTGACGGCACCCAATCGAACGGGCTGTGGTACGACGCCAACCACAGCCAGGCGCAGTGGATCGCCGACTGGCAGATGCTGGCCGAGCGCTACGCCGACGATCCGCAGGTGATCGGCGCCGACCTGCAAAATGAGCCGTACAACGGCACCTGGGGCGATGGCGGGCCCAACGACTGGGCGGCGGCGGCCACGGCGGCCGGCAATGCGATCGGCGCGGTCAATCCCAACTGGCTGATCTTCGTCGAGGGCATCGGCACCTATGACGGCCAGAGCTACTGGTGGGGCGGCAACCTGATGGGTGTGAAGGACCATCCCATCGAACTCAACACGCCGAACAAGCTCGTCTATTCGCCGCACGACTATCCCGACTCGGTCTATCCGCAGCCGTGGTTCCAGGGGTCGGACTTCCCCGGCAACCTGCCGGCCAAGTTCACCCAGATGTGGGGCTACATCTATCAGGACAATATCGCGCCGGTTTACCTCGGCGAGTTCGGCACCAACCTCACCGATCCCAAGGACGCGCCGTGGCTGCAAGCGATCACCGCCTACCTGGGCGGCGACTTCAACAATGACGGCACGTCGGACATCCCGGCTGGCCAGCACGGCCCGAGCTGGACCTTCTGGTCGTGGAACCCCAACTCGGGCGACACCGGCGGCATCCTTAGAACGATTGGACCACGGTGAACCAGGCCAAGCTCAACTACCTGAAGCCGATC
Source organism: uncultured Alphaproteobacteria bacterium (assembly GCA_963755595.1). Taxonomy (GTDB): domain Bacteria; phylum Pseudomonadota; class Alphaproteobacteria; order Reyranellales; family Reyranellaceae; genus Reyranella. The sequence goes on from CAVWKP010000014.1 coordinate 19,879, forward strand.
GAGTTCAGCTTCGACTCGAGCGCGGTCGCGCCGGGCAGCAACGCGGCGGTCTTCCAGTTGACGCTCTCCACGCCGGCGACCAGCAGCGTGACGGTGAATTTCCACACCGTCGCCGGCGACGCCGACGGGAGCGACTTCACGCCGACCAGCGGCTCGGTCACCTTCGTGCCCGGCCAGCAGACCCAGACCATCTCCATTCCCGTCACACCCGACGCGCTCAACGACCCCAACGAGCAATTCACCGTGGTTCTGACCGATGCGGTCGGGGCCACGATCACCAACGGCACAGGTACAGCCACCATCATCAATGACGACGGCTCGGCCACACCGCCCGTGACGCCACCCGTCACGCCACCGGTGACCCCGCCGACGACCCCCACCGACGGCCTCGGCGGTCAGCTGACCGTGACCAATTCCTGGAGCGGCGGCTTCAACGCCAGCGTCGACGTGCACAACGGCGGCGCGACACCGACCGCCGGCTGGCAGATCGCGATCGACATGCCCTACCAGATCACCAACATCTGGAACGCCACGATCGTCTCGCACGACGCCAACGGCTACGTCATCGCCAGCGCTCCCTACAACGGCCAGATCGGCGCGAACGGCGACACCAGCTTCGGCTTCACCGCCAACGGGCAGGTGGATCCAACGGCGATCAGCGTCCAGAGCGTCGACACGCAGAACCCGGCGATTCCGACGACGCCGACGCCGCCAAGCCCGCCGACCGTGACCTCCGACCCCAACCACATGTTCTCGCCCTATATCGACATGGCGATGTCGCAGGACGACGACCTCGTCGCCATCTCCCAGGCTTCGGGCATCCAGAACTTCACCCTGGCCTTCATGCTGAGCTCGGACCGGGGCATCGGTTGGCAGGGCCAGGGATCGATCACCGACGACACGCTGGCCAACGGCAGCACGATCCTGCAGCAGGTCCAGGCGATCCAGGCGATGGGCGGCAACATCACCATCTCCTTCGGCGGCGCGGCCGGCCAGGAGGCGGCACTGACCGCGCCCAGCGCCGCGACGCTGCAGGCCGAGTACCAGTCGGTGATCGATCGCTATCAGGTCAATACGATCGACTTCGACATCGAGGGTGCCGCCGAGCTCGATCAGCACTCGCTGCACCTGCGCGACCAGGCGATCGTCGGCCTGCAGGCGGCCAATCCGGACCTGAAAGTCTCCTTCACCGTGCCTGTGCTGCCGACCGGTCTCGACGCCTCCGGGCTCAACGTGCTGCAGACCGCCAAAAACGATGGCGTACGCATCGACACGGTCAACATCATGACCATGGATTACGGCCAGTACGTCGACAACAACGGCCAGATGGGCCAGGACGCCATCTCGGCAGCGATCGCGACCGAGCGGCAGCTGGCCGACATGGGCCTGGTCGCCAAGATCGGCGTCACGCCGATGATCGGCGTCAACGATATCGCCTCTGAGGTCTTCACGCCGGCCGATGCCCAGTCGCTGGTCGACTATGCCAAGACCGATTCCCAGCTCGCGCTGCTCTCGATGTGGTCGGTGGCGCGCGACAACGGCAGCGGCGCGGGCTCGCACGCGGCCGCGCCGGACAACAGCGGGGTTGCCCAGCAGCCGTACCAATATGCCGGCATCCTGCATCAGTTCGACCATCAAGGCTGAGGTCGCCCGGGCATTCAGGGAGAGCTAGCGCGCCCTTCGCGCCAGAGTTACCATGGCGCTCTCTCGGGGGAGAGTTGCGATCATGGTGTTGGGGCGTTTCGCAGGCCCTTGGCTGTTGCTTGGGCTGCTGCTTGCGAGTTTCTGGTCGTTCAGCCGGGCGCGTGGGCCGACGAGCTGCGTGTCATGGATACCGGCCCGGTCAACAACGGCGTGGAGCGCGGGCGGACCGACGAGTTCTTCGTCCGCTTCAACCAGCCGGTCGACCACATCAAGTCGGAGTTCATCATCAAGCGCGGCGACGAGGTCATCGAAACCCTGCAGCCGCGCTTCAAGACCGAGCCGAACGTGCTGTTTGCCGAGAGATCGCCCCTGCCTGCGGGCGACTATACCCTGGTCTGGACGGTGAGAGCGCTCGACGGCCAGCAGATCGCCGTCGGCGAAATCACCTTCAAGTCCCAGGGCAGGAAGTAGCCGGTCAGCGGTAGGCGATCGACGCGGCATAGAACGCCGTCAGGCGATCGAGCCTCGCTTCCTCCACCAGCGTCACCATCGGGGTACCGAGCCGACCCGATGGATCGACCACTGTCATGCCGCGGGTGATGCCGGGCGCCAGGGCGACGTCGACGGACGCCCGGAGCGACCTGGTCACGATCCGCGGGTCGATGACGACGGCGGCCGCCAGCGGGTCGATGAAGCGGAAGCGATCGCCGTCACCGCGCGCGATGTCGGTCTTGCGCGCGTGCTGGACCAGGGCCCAGGAGAAATCCTTGGCCAGCCCCTCCGCGACCGCTTCGAACAGCCGGTCAATGTCAGCGCCCGGAATGAAATGCGTCACGCAGGGTTCCCAGGGCACCACCACGGTGTCGAGCGCGGCACGAAAGACGATCGCCGCGGCCTCAGGATCGGCGAAGATGTTGAATTCGGCCGCAGGCGAGACGTTGCCGCGGCCAAAGACCGTGCCGCCCATGATGGTGAGCTGGCCGATGCCATCGACAATGCCGGGCGCCCGCTCCAGCGCCAAGCGAGGTTAGTCAGCGGGCCAATCGTCAGAAGATCGACCCGTTCGCCGATCGCCGCTGCGTCGTTGAGGGTGGCCACGAGGAAGTCGACGCCGTCGGCACTCGCCACATCCCTCGTCTCGCCGGGCCGCGGCGCTCCGCCCAGCCCATCCTCGCCATGAACATGCTTGGCATGGATGATCTCCTGGGCGAGCGGCTCGGCGGCGCCCTTGTGGACGGGGATGTCGGCGCCGACCACGGCCAGGGTCGCCAGCACATTGCGCGTGGCCGCCTCCAGATCGACGTTGCCGAAGACGGTGGTGATGGCGTCCGGTGGGCGGCCGTTGGCGATGAGCATCAACAGCGCCTGGGCGTCGTCGACACCGCCGTCGGTGTCGAGGATGAGCCGGTTGGGCATTACTCCTGCGGATAGCGCCAGGGCTTGGCGGGCTGGCTCGCTGCTTTCCTCGATCGTCCAGTGCGGCAGCGCGAGGCCCGGCGCCACGTCGCCGAACACCATGCGCACGCGCGTGCCGATGCCGACCTTCTTCACCATGCGGGCGGCGCCAGCTTGCCGTCGGGCGTGGTGAGGTTGCCGATGACGCGCAATGCCTCATCCGCGGTGGGCTTGCCCTTTTGCGTGTCGAGGTCGACCAGCAGCACGAGATAGGGCGTGTGCGCCTTGAACGCCGGCTGGATGGCGTGATGCACCTCGGTATAGGAGTGCACCGCGCCCTTACCTTCGACCGGCATCCATTTCGATTTCGGGCCATGCACCAGGGGCACGCGGTGGTCGGCGGATAGCGCAGCAGATCGCAGTCGGTGCAGCACTGCAGATGGAAGTTATGCTCGGCGCAATGCTGGAAGTAGGCGAGGTTCTCGCCGTCGAGATCGTTGATGTCGAGCGGCATGCCGAGATATTGGCCTGGATCGCCATGTTGTCTCGTCCTCAGCCGCGCCGCATGACCATGGCCGAGCCGGTGCCGGGCATGGCCCAGCCGAGATTGGCGGTAACCTCGCATCCTTCACCTGCCGGCAGCCGCCCTCGCGGTAGTCGTAGGTGTGCTGGCGCTTGCCGTCGGCGCCGATCGGGACACGAATCGTCGGCGTCGTGGCGCAACTGGCGCACGTTCTCGATCACCATGTTGATGCCGTGCGTGTAGCCCTCGCAGAGATGGCCGCCGCTGGTGTTGTTCGGCCGCCTGCCGCCCAGCCGGATCGTGCCGTCGCTGACATATTCGCCGCCCTCGCCCTTCTTGCAGAAGCCGTAGTCCTCGAGCTGCAGCATGGTGGTGAAGGTGAAGGCGTCGTAGGAGCCGGTCACGTCGATATCCTCGGGCCCGACGCCCGAATTGGGCCACAGGATCTCGCGCGCATAGTGGCCGGCGACCGTCGAGATCGGCCCGTGCTGGTAGTGCATGTCGAGCGCGCGGCTTGCTGCAGCGGCCGACCACGCCGCGGATCAGCACCGGCGGCTGGCGGCAGTCGCGGGCCCGCTCGGCGCTGGTGACGAGATGGCCGTGGCGTTGTCGGTCTCGACGCAGCAGTCGAGCAGGTGCAGCGGCTTGCAGATGATGCGGCTGGCGAGCACGTCCTCCACGGTGACCCGCTGCTTGTAGATAGGCCTTGGGATTGTTCGAGGCGTGCTCGCTGTGGACGCGCTTGACGTGCGCCACCTGCTCGGGCCGCGTGCCGTAGTCGTACATGTGGCGCATGAAGGTCGGGCCGAACTTCTGGCCGGCGCTCTGCCAGCCATAGGCGCGGCTGTGCAGCATGTCGCCCGAGACCGGCGCCGCGGCGCGCACGCCGGTGCCGCCGATGCGCACCTGGGAGTAGCCGTTCATGGCGCGGAAGATGACGACGGTCTTGCACATGCCGGCTTCGATCACGCCGATCGCCATGCCGACCAGCGCCTCGGTGGAGGAGCCGCCGCCGAACACGTCCATGTAGAAATTGAGCCGGATGCCGAGGTCGCCGGCGACGAAGGGCGAGAAGGTGGAATCGCCGGACTGGTAGGAGAGCATGCCGTCGATGTCGCGGGGCTTCAGCCCGGCGTCGACGATGGCATTGCGCACCGCCCAGGTGCCGAGCGCCCGTGTCGTCCGGCCGGAGCCGCGCGTGTAGGTCGGTCTCGCCGACGCCGACGATGGCGTACTTGTCGCGAAGATATTTCGGGCTTGTCGTATCTGTTTTGGCCGGCATTGCACGGCGTCCTCCACGCTTGTCTTGCCACACCACATACGACTCGGAGCCGGGGCTTACGCCTGGCCTGTCGCGCCTATTCGCGGCACTGTAGCCGGCAAAGTGCCGATCGACAGATCCAATCCCGGCGCCGTCGTCGAGCTGCGCGGGGCGTCGCCAGGAAATACGAAATCGGAACGCTCGCCGTCACCGGCGTTGACCTCGACCTGCGCGCCGGCGAGTTCGTGAGCCTGCTGGGTCCGTCGGGCTGCGGCAAGAGCACCCTGTTGCGCCTGATCGCGGGCCTGGGCGAGCCGAGTGCCGGGCACATCGACTGGCCGACCTCGGCGCGCGACGTGGGCTTCGGAGTCTTCCAGGACGCAACGCTGATGCCTTGGGCGACGGCCCTGCAGAACGTCGTGCTTCCGCTGTGGTTCACTCAAATGCCGACGAACGAGGCGGCCTCAACGGGCCGAGGAGGCCCTGACGGCGGTCGGCCTGCAAGGCCTTCCGCCACGCCTATCCGCGCGAGCTCTCGGGCGGCATGAAGATGCGGGTGTCGATCGCGCGCGCCCTCGTGACCGGGCCCGAAAGTCCTGCTGAGGCACGAGCCATTCGCTGCACTTGACGAGATCACGTGCTACAAGCTGAACGACGATCTGCTGGCGCTGTGGGCGAACGGGCCTATTTACTGGTCGTGTTCGTGACGCACTCCGTTTCTGAGTTGGGCGATTGGTCTACAACGCACCGCCTCATGGCGGCGCGCCCGGGCCGCATCATTGCCGATCTCAAGACAGGCGCGCCCTTCGCGTGCTAACCGCTACGTCTCGCACTTCGCCCGATTATGTCGCCGCTTGCCGCGTCGTCTTGCGCGAGCTGCTGGAGGCAATCGCGGCATGACCGACATGGTCGCCCGCGCCAATCCACAGGGACCTGCGGGCGGGCCGCCGGCAGTGTATGCCGAAGCGCGCCCGGTCTTCGTCGAGGAGCGGCGCTGGCTCGGCATCACCGGCAGCGGCTGGCAGAAGATCGTGGCGCCCGTGGTGATCCGCGCTCCGACGCTTGGCCTGTGGGAAGCGATCGTGCGCCATGTTGACAGCCGCCTTGAATCTGCCTGGCCCGTGGCTGATCCGGCGCACCCCGGGCCGCCTACTAGGGGACTTCGTCGGGCCCTCCGCTCTGGATCACGCTCGAGATCACCGGCCTCGCGCTGCTCGCTGCCGTGCTGCTGGGCGGGCTGCTCGAGATTCTGTTCACCCAGTTGAAATGGCTGGAACTTTGGCCTTTCCCCTATGCCATCATCCTGCAAGTAACGGTTGCCGATTGTGGCGATCGCGCCCCTGATCATCATCTGGGTCGACAAT
>CAVWKP010000015.1:0-14205 GCA_963755595.1 uncultured Alphaproteobacteria bacterium
CCGATCCGCCGGTCTCCAACGGCTCGACCCTGGCGCCAGGACACTGATAGGGCAGCGGCGGCCATGGTCGGCGGCGTCCGATGCCCTACTCCGGCGGGACCGTCACCGCATGATTGAGCGGGCCGTGGCCGCGGCCGAAGCCGGGCGCGGTCTCGATGGCCTTTCGGACATAGGATCGCGCGCGGGCGACGGCGTCGCGCAAGCTCATCTTCTGGGCGAGGCCCGCGGCCGTCGCGGAGGCGAGCGTGCAGCCCGTGCCGTGGGTGCTGCGGCTCGGGATGCGCGCATCCTCGAAGCGCTCGACCTTGCCGTCATGGACCAGGAGGTCGATGACGCGGTCGCCTTCGAGATGGCCACCCTTCATCAGCACGGCCCTGGCCCCCAGCGCCATCAGCCTGTCGGCGGCGCGCCGCATGTCGGCCTCGACCCGCACCGGGAAGCCCACCAGCACCTCGGCCTCAGGCAGGTTGGGCGTCAAGAGCGCCGCCATCGGCAGGAGCATATCGCGCAGTGCCGCCTCGGCTTCGCCGAGCAGCAGGCGGTGGCCGCCCTTGGCCACCATCACTGGATCGACCACAAGCGGCACGCCGGGCGCATGTTTCCTGAGCGATGCGACCACGGTGGCGATCACCTCGGCGCTGTGCAGCATGCCGGTCTTCAGCGCATCGGCGCCGATGTCGGTCAGCACCACCTCGATCTGCTGGGCGATGAAGGCGGGATCGACCGGCACCACGCCGTGCACGCCGAGCGTGTTCTGGGCCGTGAGCGCGGTGATCGCGGTGGCGGCAAACCCGCCCATCGCCGTCACCGCCTTGATGTCGGCCTGGATGCCGGCGCCGCCGCCCGAATCGGAGCCGGCGACGATCAGGACGCGGCCTTTCATGCCGCCCTCCTCACGCAGCCTGCCGGGGAATCGCCTCGATGATCTGGTCGACGACGCTCTTCACGAGATCGGAATCATCGCCCTCGGCCATGACGCGGATCAGCGGCTCGGTGCCGGACTTGCGCACCAGGATACGACCGCCCTTGCCGAGCTTCTTTTCGCCGGCGGCGATCGCGGCGATCACCGCCTGGGCCTCGAGGGCGGCCGTGGCATCGCCCACCCGGACGTTCTTCAGGAGCTGCGGCACCGGCTCGAAGGCGCGGAAGGTCTCGCTGGCGGGCTTGCGGCTCTTGATCAGCGCCGACAGCGCCTGGAGCGACGCCATCAGGCCGTCGCCGGTGGTGGCATGGTCGGTCATGATGATGTGGCCCGACTGCTCGCCGCCGAGATTGAAGCCGCCGGCCCGCATGCGCTCCAGCACGTAGCGGTCGCCGACCTGGGTGCGCACCAGCTTCAGGCCGTGGCCGTCGATGAAGCGCTCCAGCCCGAGGTTGGACATCACCGTGGCGACCACGCCGCCGCCGGTCAGCCTGTCGTCCCGCCGCCAGCGCTCGGCGATGGTCGCCATCAGCTGGTCACCATCGATCAGCTGGCCCTTCTCGCAGACCATGGCGAGGCGATCGGCATCGCCATCGAGCGCGATGCCGATGTCGGCGCCGTGCATGACGACGTGCTCCTGCAGCGCCTCGGGATGGGTCGAGCCGCAGCCGGCATTGATGTTGAAGCCGTCGGGCGCGACGCCGATCGAGATCACTTCGGCGCCGAGCTCCCAAAGCACCGTGGGCGCCACCTTGTAGGCGGCGCCATTGGCGCAATCGACGACGATCTTGAGGCCGGAGAGATCGAGCCGCCGCCGGGCCGAGGCCTTGACCGCCTCGATGTAGCGGCCGTCGGCATCATCCAGGCGCTTGGCGCGGCCGATGGCGGCAGGCGCGGCAAGCTCGATCTTGCCGGGCGCCGCCACCAGCGTCCCGATCTGCGCCTCGACCGCATCGGAGAGCTTGAAGCCGTCGGGGCCGAACAGCTTGATGCCGTTGTCCTCGTAGGGATTGTGCGAGGCCGAGATCATGACGCCGACATCGGCCCGCATGGAGCGCGTCAGGAAGCCGACCGCCGGGGTCGGCAGGGGGCCCAGCAGCAGCACGTCCATGCCGACCGACAGGAAGCCCGCGGTCAGCGCCTGTTCGATCATGTAGCCCGAGAGCCGCGTGTCCTTGCCGACCACGGCGCGGTGGCGGTGGTCGCCTCGATTGAATACCGTTCCTGCCGCCATGCCGATGCGCATGGTGGTCTCGGCGGTCATGGGCGCTGAATTGGCGCGGCCACGCACGCCGTCGGTGCCGAAGAGAGAGCGGGGCATAGGCGGCGATTCTATCGCATTGCCGCCCAGACCGCGAGAGCCTGGCGGGTGCCGGCTACGTCGTGCACGCGCAGGATGGCGGCGCCATGCTGTGCCGCCTCGACCGCCAGCCAGACCGAGGCCGGATCGCGCCGCCGTGCCTCCGTGATGCCGGTCAGCCGGCCGATGAAGCCCTTGCGCGAGGAGCCGACCAGCACCGGATAGCCCGTGGCGGCGAGACGGCCCGAGCCCTCGATCAGGGCAAGATTCTCCTCGACGCTCTTGCCGAAGCCGATGCCGGGATCGATGGCGATCCTGTCGTGCGCCACGCCCGCCGCCTCGCAGGCCCCGGCACGCTCGAGCAGGAAGGCGCGCACATCCTCGACGACGTCGCGATAGGCCGGGCCCTCGTATTTGTCCTCCTGCCGGCCGCGGCGGTGCATCAGCACGATCGGCACGCGACGCTCGACCAAAAGCGGCAGCATCGCGGGATCGTCGCGCAGTGCCGACACGTCGTTGACGATGCGTGCGCCGGCATCGAGGCAGGCCCGCGCCACCGACGCACGCCTTGTGTCGACCGAAACGATCACGTTCTTTGCCGCGAGCTCCTCGACGACTGGCAACACCCGGCGCAGTTCCTCTTCGACCGACGTCGGCTGCGAGCCTGGCCGGGTCGAATTCGCCGCCGACATCGACGAAATCGGCGCCCTCTGAAACGAAACGCAGGCCATCGTCGATGGCCTGCGTTTTGTCGAGGCGTTCGCCGCCATCGGAAAAGGAGTCCGGCGTCACATTGACGATCGCCATCACACGAGGGCGATCGAGGGCGATGCCGCCGAAGCTCGCGATCAAACGCCCTCTTCTAGACGCCGGGTTGCGGCTCGGGATTGGCGCCGGGCGACGCCCCGGGAGCAGGCCCGCTGCTCGGCACCGAGGCGCGGCGGCGGCGATCGGCACCGGGGCCTGCGCCGCCGGTATCGTCGCGCACGACGGGCTCGCCGCGCATGACCTGCCTGATCTCGTCGTTGCTCAGCGTCTCGTACTCCAGCAGCGCCTTGGCAATGAGGTGCAGGTCGTCGAGATGCTCGGTCAGGATGCTCTTGGCCTGAGCCTCGGCCTCCTCGATCAGGCGACGGACTTCCTGGTCGATGATCTGGGCGGTCGCCTCCGAGACGTTCTGAGTCTGGGTCACGGCGTGACCGAGGAAGACTTCCTGCTCGTTGGCCTGGTAGCGCACGCGGCCAAGCTTGTCGGACATGCCGTAGGCGGTGATCATGCCGCGCGCCATTTGGGTGGCGACGCCTATGTCGCTCGCCGCGCCGGTGGTCACGTTCTCCGGTCCGAAGATGATTTCCTCGGCAATGCGGCCGCCGAACAGGATTGCCAGCCGCGATTCGAGGAAAAGCTTGGTGTGGCTGAGATGATCGCGTTCCGGCAGCTGCATGGTGACGCCGAGCGCGCGGCCGCGCGGGATGATCGTGACCTTGTGCAGCGGATCGCTCTTCGGCACGTGCAGCGCAACCAGCGCATGACCCGCCTCATGGTAGGCCGTGAGCTTCTTCTCCTCGTCGGTCATGGCCATCGAGCGGCGTTCGGTGCCCATCAGCACCTTGTCCTTGGCGTATTCGAAATCGGCCATGGTGACGAGGCGCTTGCCCACGCGAGCTGCGCGCAACGCGGCCTCGTTGACCAGGTTGGCAAGGTCGGCGCCGGAGAAACCGGGCGTGCCGCGGGCCAGCACGCGCGGGTCGACGTCGGGCGCCAGCGGCACCTTGCGCATATGGACCTTGAGGATCTTCTCGCGGCCGCCGATGTCGGGGTTGGGCACCACGACCTGGCGGTCGAAGCGGCCCGGCCGCAGCAGGGCGGGATCGAGCACGTCGGGACGGTTGGTGGCGGCGATCAGGATGACGCCTTCGTTGGACTCAAAGCCGTCCATCTCGACCAGCAACTGGTTCAGCGTCTGCTCGCGCTCGTCGTTGCCGCCGCCAAGGCCTGCGCCACGATGGCGGCCGACGGCATCGATTTCGTCGATGAACACGATGCAGGGCGCGTTCTTCTTGGCCTGCTCGAACATGTCGCGCACGCGCGAAGCGCCGACGCCGACGAACATCTCGACGAAGTCGGAGCCCGAGATGGTGAAGAACGGCACGTTGGCTTCGCCCGCGATCGCGCGCGCCAGCAAGGTCTTGCCGGTGCCCGGCGGGCCGACCAGCAGGCAACCCTTGGGGATCTTGCCGCCCAGGCGCTGGAACTTCTGCGGGTCCTTCAGGAAGTCGACGATCTCCTCGAGCTCGGCCTTGGCCTCGTCGATGCCGGCGACGTCCTCGAAGGTGACGCGGCCATGCTTCTCGGTGAGCAGTCGGGCGCGCGACTTGCCGAAGCCCATGGCGCGGCCGGTGCCGCTCTGCATCTGGCGCAGAAAGAAAATATAGACACCGACCAGCACGAGGACCGGCAGCCAGCTCACGAAGATGCTGCCGATATTAACGCCCTCTTCCGGCGGCCCGGCATCGACCCGGTCGACGTTCTTGATGAGCATCGGCATCAGCTGCTCGTCGGGCGGCGTGCTCGGCGCATAGGTCGCAAACTTCTGCACGCCGTTGCGCGGCTCGCGGAAGGTGCCGGTGATGGTGTTGCCCGAGATACGGACGTCCTGGACCTGGCGCTGGTCGACCGCCCGCACGAAGTCGGAATAAGAGATCGTGTTGCCCGCGGTGCGGGGCGTGCCTCCCTGGAAGACGCTGTAGAGCAGCGCCAGCAGCAGGACGATGACGATCCACAGGGCGGCGTTACGATTGAACGGGTTCACAGGACTTCGATCCGTCGATGGGGTTTCAACCAAGATGGGGCGCGCGAGGCCCGCCGCAAGCGAAAAATGCAGCCGGAATGAGGGGCTGGCCGGCTTTCCTAGCGTCTTTCCTGCCATTTTCAGGCCGGATAATCCACCGCAGCCGCCGGTTGCCCGGAGCCTGACGCAGTTCCAGACGGCATTCAGATAGCGTGAAATCCTGGCTTTTTCCCGATTTGCCACGGCAAACACCTTGCGAAAGCCGTGCCGCCGCCCGCTCCAATCGCTCGCGCCGCGGCGGATGGTCCCGGCTGCCCACCGCCTGAATGATCCGGCTCAGCAGGCGCACGGACAGTTCACGGCCGAGGCGAGCGAAGCCGGCACGGTCGACGGCAACGGCCCCCGGCAGATCGAAGTCCACGACGCCCACCGCCGCCGTTGCCAGGCGCCCATCGCGAGCCGCCCGCGACTTGTCCCGCCCGGTGACCGTCGACGCGACGGCTGGCCCCGCCTTCCTGAGGCGCGCGCGCTCGAAGCGGCTATCGAGGTTCGATGGATCGTCGATCCATGCCACAGCCCGCGCTTCGAGGGTCGCAGTGAGCCTCGCCCGCGGCACCGAAAGCAGCGGCCGCAACAGGCGGGCCTCGCGCTGCTCGACCAGGGCGGCCATGCCGGCGAGCCCATCGGGCCCGCTCGCCCGCGCAGCGCGCATGGCCACGGTCTCGGCCTGGTCGTCGGCGTGATGGGCGATAAGGAGATGCAGGATGCGATGACGCCGGCAGGCCTCGAGCAACAGGCGATAGCGCGCCTCGCGCGCGGCCTCCTGCAGCCCGCTTGCCGGCTTGGTGCCGCCCCAGCGCAGGATCTCTGCCGCGATGCCGTGGCGAGCGAGCAGATCGCGCGTCCCCGCCGCCTCGCTGGACGATTCGCGGCGCAAGCCGTGATCGACGATCAAGCCAACGATCCGGCCCTCCAGTTCGGCGGCCCATTCATGCGCCAGCAGCGCGAGCGCGAGCGAATTGCGACCGCCCGACACGGCGACAGCGAGAACGGGACGGGATTCGAAAGGCGCAAATGGCGCCATCAGCGGCGCGAACTCGGCGCCCGTGAGCGGCGCGGCGGCGGCGCTCACCCGCAGCCGTTCTTCTGGCGCTCCTGGTCGATGCGCCGCTTCTGCAAGTCGGTGGCGCGCGGATAATCCTGGTTGAAGCGCGCGAACACCGCGCAGGCATCGGACTTGCGGTTGAGCACGGCGAGCGTGATGCCGAGCTTCAGGAGATTGTCCGGTCCCTTGGGACTGGTCTTGTAGACCTTGTAGCCTTCGGCAAAGGCGGCCATCGCGTTCTGGTAGTCGCGGCGCGCGTAGTAGGTCTCGCCCAGCCAGTACTGCGCGTTGCCCGCCAGCACATGTTGCGGATTGCGCTGCACGAAGGTCCTGAAGGTCTTCTCTGCTCCGGCGTAGTCGCCGTCCTGCAGCATCTTGAAGGCGTCGTGATAGAGCTGATCGCCGCTTGCCGCGTTGGCCGGACCCGGCGGCGGCGCTAACCCGGCCTGCGGCGGTGGCGGCGCACTCGAGGGACCCGGCGGCGGGCTCGGACGCGGCCCGCCTCCGCCCCGGCCCTTCTCGAGCTGATCGAGGCGATACTCATAGTCCGCCTGCATCTTCTCCAGCTGCTGCTGGAGCTGCTGGTTCTTGTACTGGAGCTGCTCGATCTGGCCGGTCAGCAGGATGATCGATTGCTGCAATTGGTTGAGCCGATCCTCGGTATAGCCGGCGCCTTGCGCCGCCGCCGCGGTCGGCAGGGCGAGGACGATCAGGATCAACAGCTTGGGGTAGAGGGTCTTCATGCGGGCGATAGTCTCTTGTCGAACACGGCCATTTTCAGGCAAGGCGACGCTGCCAACAAACGAAAACGCCGGTCGCTGGCGCGGTTTCCGATCAAATGGAACCGCTCGGCGGTTCCATTTGATCGGAAACGCGTTGTACGAGGCGCTGTCTGACAGCGCCCAGGCGCCTCGATCAAAGGCATAGGCCGTCCAGCTGCTCCCAGCTGGACGGCCTATGCTCTGGCGACCGGCGTTGGATTTCGTTGCGGGCGAACCTTTATTGCAACGCGGTGATGCCGACGCGGTTGCGGGCCCAGGCGCCTTCGTCGGAGCCCACCACTTCCGGCCGCTCCTTGCCGTAGCTGATGGTGTTGATGCGCTGGGCGGGCAGGCCCTGGGCGACCAGGTACTGCTTGACGGCGTTGGCGCGCCGCTCGCCGAGGGCGAGGTTGTACTCGCGCGTGCCACGCTCGTCGCACTTGCCTTCGATCGTGATCGGGTAGTTGGTGTACTTCTTCAGCCACTCGGCCTGCTTGTTCAGCGTCTGCCGGCCGTCCTCGCGGACGACGGACTGGTCGGTGTCGAAATACACGCGATCGCCGACGTTCTGCTTGAAGTCGGCGACGGAGCCGGGGGTAACGGTCGTGCTCGCCGGCGCTGCCGCTTCGTTGTTGCTGCAGGCAGACATGAAAATCAGCGCCGCGATAGCAGCAAATGCTTTGATGGTTCGCATTCAGCCTCTACGCGCCGCTTTCACGTCACGCTCCTCTCGGTTTCCCACTCTTTACTCACCGCTCCCAGACAACGCGACCCGAGCGTTTGTTACGCTCGGGTCGACGCTGAAGATCATATCCCTCGTCATTGCGGAATCAAGGGAGACCAAGCTGGATCCGACGCGTCGCCAGGCGTCGGAATCTGCCGCTCGAAGCGTCCCGTGATGTCGATTGCACTCAGGCTCACGCTACCCGCGCGGCCACCCGAATTCGGGTTCTGCCGGAAGTAGGCGAGCACGCGGCCGTTGGGCGCCCAGGTCGGACCCTCGACGAGGAAGCCGTTGGCCAGCAGCCGCTCGCCGCTGCCGTCGGGCCGCATGATGCCGATACCGAATCCGCTGCCCGTGATCTTGGTGAAGGCGATGTAGTCGCCGCGTGGCGACCACACCGGCGTGGCGTAGCGGCCGTCGCCGAAGCTGATGCGCCTCTCGCCGCCGCCGCCCGACGGCATGACGTAGAGCTGCTGCGTGCCGCCGCGATCGGAGTTGAACACGATCTGCGTGCCGTCGTTGGAGTAGCAGGGCGAGGTGTCGATCGCCGGCGAGTTGGTCAGGCGGCGCATGCCGCGCCCGCGCACGTCCATCTCGTAGAGATTGGTGCGGCCGTCCTGCGACGAGGCTCATCGCGACCCTGGTGCCGTCCGGCGAGAAGCGCGGTGCGAAGCTCATGCCGGGGAAATTGCCCAGCAGCTCGCGCCGGCCGCTGTCGACGCTCTGCAAGTAGACTTTCGGCGGCGGGCCGATCCTCGCCGTAGGCCATGTAGACGATCTCCTGCAAGGTCGGCGAGAAGCGCGGCGTGATCGCGAGCGTGCGGCCGTCGGTGATGTAGCGGTTGTTGGCGCCGTCCTGGTCCATGATGGCGATGCGCTTGACGCGCTGATTGAGCGGGCCGGTCTCGGAAACGTAGGCGACGCGGGTGTCGAAGTAGCCCTCCTCGCCGGTCACGCGCTTGTAGATCGCGTCGGCGATGATATGCGACAGCCGCCGCCAGTTGTTGGGCTGGCTGGTGAAGGAGAGCCCGGTGGCCTGCGTGGCCTGGACGACGTCCCACAGGCGGAAGTCGACCTTGATGTTGCCGCCGGCACTGCGCACCGGCCGACGACCAGGCCTGCCGCGCCGACCTGGCGCCAGTCGGGAAAGCGCGGCTGCGGCATTGGCGTCGAGGTTCGCTGGATGAACGAGGCCGGCGGGATCGAGCGGAACAGGCCGGAGCTCTGCAGGTCGTTGCGGATGACCGTCGCCATCTGCGCACCGACGGCGTCGCCCTGCGAAATCGACGATCGCGATCGGCACCGGCTCGAAGCTGGGCTTGGTCATGTCGATCGTGAGCTGGGCGTGCGCGGCCGTTGTCGTCGCCGGCGAGTGAGCGCTGCACCCAGGATCGTCCGAAGATGTCGGGGAGCATCATGTCGAACCTCTTGGTCGTTGGAGGGGAAATTTCTATAGCGCGACCCGTCTCAGTAGTCGCGTGGATCGAAATTGAAAGTGATGGTGCGCCAGGCGTTGTATTTCTCCGGTGACAGCGGCCAGGGCTGGCAGCGCGGGTTGATGATGGCGCGCATGGCCGAGTCGGCCGCGGCGCGATAGGCCGGATCGTGCAATAGCGGCCGGGGTCCTTGAACTCGACCTTGGCCGGCGTGCCGTCCTGGTTCATCTGCACCACCATGGTGACGACCGGCGACGACTGATCCTTGGCGCCGGCCGAAGGAATTCCAGCACGGCCGGATCTTCTGCGCGCACGCCCTCGACCTCGCTCGCCGTCACCACGGCGGCGAGGTCGGGCGCGGCGGCCAGCTGGCGCGTGATCTCCTTCGGGGGCTTGGGCTGCTGCTCCGGCGTCTTGATCTGCGGGGTGTTGTCGTTGTTCTTGAGGATGTTATCGATCGACGAATTCGACCTGCTGCTTGGGCGGCGGCGCGGGCTTGGGCGGCGCCGGCTTGGGCGGCTCGACCTTCTTCACCTCGGGCTTGGCGGCTCGGGCTTGGGCGGCTCGGGCGGCTTCTCGACCTTGGGCGGCTCCGGCTCCTTGGGCTTCATCGCCATCATGTCGTCGGCCGGCTTGGGCGGCTCGGGCTTGGGCTGCTCGACGGGCTTGGGCGGCACGCGGCTTCGCCTCGCCGACATCCGGCGGCTTGGGCGCGCTCGGGCGCGGGCGGCGGCTCGGCGGTCTTGGGCGGCGGCGCCTTGGTCGTCTCCTTGGCGATCTTGGCTTCCCGGCTGCTGCGCCTGGATGCCGAGCTCGGGCGCCGCGGCCTTCTTGGCGATCGCCTCGAACTCGACCATCACCGGCTCGGGCTCGATCGGCGGGCTGGCTGAAGAAATTGAAGTTCACGATGGCCGCCACGATGGCGAACGCATGCACGCCCGCCGACAGGAGCGCCGGCGTGCGCATCTCGCGCATTTCGAGGGGAGCGGTCGAACATCGAACGCCTGTACTCCGGTAGTGACTACTTGCGTGGCGCGGGCCGCGCGCCGGGAGCAGACGGTTCCCGCGGGTGTCGGTTCGTCGCCTGCTCGCCCAGCAGGCCGAGCTGGCGGAAGCCCGAATCGATCACCACGCCCATGACTTCCATCATGCGGCCGTACTTGATCGACTTGTCGCCGCGAATGAACACGCGCTGGTCGGGCTTCTCGTCGTGCACCGCCTTGAGCTTGGTCGCCGAGCTCGTGCAAGCTCGTACTTGGTCTCGCCCAGGAAGACCTCGTCCTTGGAGTTGAGCGAGACGACGAGCGGCTCGTCCTTGCCGCCGACCTGCTGGGCGCTGGTCTTGGGCAGATCGACCGGCACGCCGACCTGCAGCAGCGGCGCGGTGATCATGAAGATGACCAGCAGCACCAGCATGACGTCGACCATCGGCGTCACGTTGATGTCGGCGATCGGCGCAAAGCGCCGGCGGCGGAACTTGCTGCCGCCGTGCCGCCTGACGACGGGAACGATGCCGCCGGCCATCAGGTCTGCTCCTCGAGCTGGCGCGACAGGATGGTGATGAACTCACCGGCGAAGGCCTCGAGCTGGACGGCGTAGCGCGAGACCTGGCCGGAGAGGATGTTGTAGGCGCCGGCCGCCGGGATGGCGGCGACCAGGCCGATCGCGGTGGCGAACAGCGCCTCGGAGATGCCCGGCGCCACGACGGCGAGCGACGTGTTCTTCGACACCGCGATGTGGCCGAAGCGTTCATGATGCCCCACACCGTGCCGAACAGGCCGACGAAGGTGGCGTTGGCGCCGACCGTGGCGAGGAAGCCGAGCCGCTTCTCGATCGCCTCCATCTCGCGCTGCGATGGTGACGCTCATCACCTGCTCGATGCGCTGGCGCAGCGCGCGCGCGTGCCGTGGCGCTGGCGGCCAGCCCCTTGGAGACCGAGCGGCGCCACTCGCGCATCGCGGCGGAGAAGATGCTCGACATCGGATCGATCGGGCTTGGCGCCCACGCGGTCGTAGAGATCCTCCAGCGAGACGCCCGACCAGAAGGTGTCCTCGAAGGCCTGCGCGCTCTTCTTCAGCGAGCGCAGCCGGAGCATCTTTTCGAAGATGATCGCCCACGACCAGAACGAGGCGAGCAGCAAGGCGATCATCACCGATTTGACGATCCAGTCGGCCTGCATGAACAGGCCATAGACCGACATGTCGATCGGGGGGGCGCTGCCGCCAAGGGGGGTGCTGGCGACCTGCGCAAAGGCGTCCATTAAGTATCTCCGTTGTTGTAGAGCCTTATACCTGAATATGGCGTGAGCGGGGCGGGTTGCTGCCTGCAACCTGTGCAAGAGCCGTGCGTACAGGGCGCTCGGCAGGCGCGTCGGCCGGCCGGTTCGGTCCATGCAGGCCACGACCAGTTCGGCGCGCACCAGGATCTCCTCGCCGCGCCGCGCTTCCTGCAGCATGTCGAGGGAGGCGCCGCGCAGTTCGCCGCAACCCGTCACGACCTCGATCGTCTCGTCGAGCCGCGCCGGCTTCAAGATAGTCGAGGGTGCAGCGGCGCACCACCCAATTCACCCGCGCTCGGCGCGCAACGCGCTGTGCTCGTGGCCCAGCAGGCGCAGCAGTTCGGTGCGGCCGCGCTCGAGGAAGCGCAGCCAGTTGGCGTAGTAGACGATGCCGGCGGCGTCGGTGTCCTCGTAATAGATCCGTAACGGCAGCACGTGCCGGCCGTCGACGATTCCGCCGGAGGTCGGCCCGCTCACGCGTCTTCCGCCGTCGTGCCCGCCGCGGGCCGAGCAGGTCGAGCTGTCTGCTTCTGCGCCTTGGGCAGCGGCTTGCCGAGATGCCGATAGCCGCCCTCCGACAGCAGCCGGCCGCGCGGCGTGCGCATCAGCAGGCCAAGCTGCATCAGGTAGGGCTCGATCACGTCCTCGATCACGTCGCGCTGCTCGGAGAGCGCCGCCGCCAGCGTCTCGACGCCGACCGGCCCGCCGCCATAGTTCTCGGCGATGCAGGCGAGGTAGCGGCGATCCATCGGGTCGAGGCCGCGCCCGTCGACCTCGAGCCGCGTCAGGGCCGCGTCGGCCGCCTTGGCATCGACCACCTTGTGCCGCCGACCGCAGCGAAGTCGCGCACGCGGCGCAGCAGGCGGTTGGCGACGCGCGGCGTGCCGCGCGAGCGCTTGGCGATCTCGGCGCCGCCGTCCTTGGCCATCTCCATCTTCAGCACGCGCGCCGCGCGATGCACGATCGTCTCGAGTTCGGCCGGTTCGTAGAAGATCATGCGCAGCGGAATGCCGAAGCGCTCGCGCAGCGGCCGCGTCATCAGGCCCGAGCGCGTCGTGGCGCCGACCAGGGTGAAGGGCGGCAGATCGATGCGCACCGAGCGCGCCGCCGGCCCCTCGCCGATCATCAGGTCGAGCTGGAAGTCCTCCATCGCGGGATAGAGGATCTCCTCGATCGCCGGATTGAGGCGATGGATCTCGTCGATGAACAGCACGTCGTGCGGCTGCAGGTTGGTGAGCTGGGCGGCGAGGTCGCCGGCTTTCTGGATCACCGGCCCCGAGGTGGCGCGAAAGCCCACGCCCATCTCGCGCGCCACGATCTGCGCCAAGGTCGTCTTGCCGAGGCCGGGCGGGCCATGGAACAGCACATGGTCGAGCGCTTCGCCGCGCGCCTTGGCGGCGGCGATGAAGATCTTCAGGTTCTCGCGCAGCTGCTTCTGGCCGACGAAGTCATCGAGCGTCTGCGGGCGCAGCGCGAGCTCAGCGGCGTCCTCCTCGGCGCGCTTGGCGGCAACCAGCCTGTCGGTCGCGTCGTTCATCGCGCCAGCTCCTGCAGGCCGGCACGAATGACGGCATCAAGCTGGCGCGTTGGCGCCGAGCCGCTGCGTGACCCGCGCTACGGCGCCGAACGCCTCGACGCGGCGGTAGCCGAGATTGACCAGCGCCGATACCGCGTCTTCGTTCACCGATCCGTCCGGCCCGATCGGCGCGGCGTCCGTCGTGCGTGACGGCGCCGGCGCCACGCCGAAGGCCGCCGCCTTGTCCTTGAGCTCGGTAGCGAGGCGGGCCGCGAGCTTGGGCCCCACGCCCGGCGCGCGGCTGAGGCTGGCGCGATCCTGAGCCGCGATGGCGCGGGCGATCTCGTCAGGCGCCAAGGTCGAGAGGATCGACAGCGCGACCCGGGCGCCGACGCCCTGGACGGTCGTCAGAATGCGAAACCAGTCGCGCTCGGCGGTCTCGAGGAAGCCGTAGAGCGCGATGGCATCCTCGCGCACGATGGTCTCGACCAGCAGCGTCGCCGGGCCACCGACCACGAGGTCGCGCAAGGTGCGCGCCGAGGCAGAGATAAGGTAGCCCACGCCATTGACGTCGATAACCGCGCTGTCGCCGTCGATGGCATCGACCGTGCCCTTGAGCTTGGCGATCAAAGGGCCGCCTCCACGCGCTCGGCGGTGGCGCGGTGATGGGCATGGCAGATCGCGACCGCGAGCGCATCGGCGGCGTCGGCGGTGGCCTCAACGCCGGGCAGCAGGCGGCCGACCATCATGGCGATCTGGCGCTTCTCGGCGTGGCCCGTGCCGGTCACCGACTTCTTCACTAGGTTGGCGGCATATTCGAACACCGGCAGGCCGGCCCGCGCCGGCGCCAGCATCACGACGCCGCGCGCCTGGCCGAGCTTCAGGGTCGAGCCGGGATTGACGTTCACGAATGTCTCCTCGACCGCCGCTTCAGCCGGCTGCTGCGCCGCGATGACCGCGGCGACGCCGTCGAACAGCTCGCAAAGGCGTACGGCCAGCGAGCGCTCGCCCGCGACCTTGATCACGCCATGCGCCACATGGCGCAGCCGGTTGCCTTCGACATCGATCACGCCCCAGCCGGTCAACCGCAGACCGGGATCGAGGCCGATCAATCTCATGCCGCGCCGCGTCAGGCCGCGAACTTCGCGAGCGCGTCGTCCGACAGCTCGAAATTGGCGTAGACGTTCTGCACGTCGTCGTTGTCGTCGAGCGCGGCGATCAGGTCGAGCAGCTTCTTGGCGGTCTCGCCTTCGACCGGCGTGGTGGTCTTGGGCCGCCACATCAGCTTGGCCGACGACGGCTGGCCGAGCGATTTCTCGAGCGCCTCGCGCACCGCGGTGAAACTGTCCTGGGCCGAGTAAATCTCGTGCAC
>CAVWKP010000016.1:0-39745 GCA_963755595.1 uncultured Alphaproteobacteria bacterium
CCGGGGGACCACCCAAGGGGGCAAGAGCGCCTCCGTGGCCCGGCTGCGACAGACCTAGGATTTCCTCCGCATAGCCGCACGCCTTCCCACGCTGGCACGCACTGGTGCGCATGAACGCCTAGTTTGTCCGCCTTGGCTTGGCGACCTCGCCTTGGTCTCACCTAACCCTGTGACCTCTTCCGTGGCCGCGCTCTCAGCAGCGCAGCCATCCTGTGTTGACCTCGAGGTCGAAACTACAAACCGATACCGATGCCCAATCTGGCCCGCTCTCTATGGGATGCGCCATCAACGCTGCACTAAAAAAGTCGGCGTCCAAATCATTCTCGAACGCCACCTTGATCACCTGGTCTTCGCTACGCATCGCGTAGTTTGCGGCGCTGTTGCGGCTGTCGATAAGTCGCTCCAGTTGATAGATCAAACTGCGGCTAGAGGCGCTGCCACTCGGAAAGTCGATGTTCACCACGACAAGATACGGCCTAAAATGCGCATCGAGAAAAAGGTCCCAGTCCATCGTCAGGCATGACCACCTCGGGCCCAATGGGACCAAGGAAGGCAGCCAGTCGGCAAGCAAAAAGTTTAGCCCGCGAGCTTGGCGTCCGAGGCATCCGAGAACCACATCTCCACCGTGCCCTCCTTGGTGTCGTCCGCCCCCGAGTAGTCGCCAAGCGCCTACACCAGCTTGGGGGCGAGTTGGAGCCGCGTGGGGTCGGTCGGTTTGCTTGTGGACGTGTCGTAGTCCCCAAAGACCACGAACGGGCGGGGGTACTTGCGCAAACACGGGAGTCACTAAGAGTTCTTGGCTTGGCGGTTCCCCACCAACGTGGCGGCTCTCTGTGGCTCCGCTGCCATTACGAGCACTTCCGACGTGCAGGCGGCACGATGCTATGTGCAAACGCCAAGATGGACGCGAACATAGGACGCAGCTGTGTCGAACCAGCTCTCCCGGCTCAAATGGAGTCCACGTGCGAGCAGAGCCAATTGCACGAGCATCGCGAGAACGGGCAGTATGGGCAGGGCGGGCTCAGGGGCGTCGTAGTATTTGGTGGCAAACCAGATCACGCAAGCGACACCGATAAACAAACCAATGGTGACTTCGCCCGTCGTATGAATGTCCAAGAGAAGCCTGCTTGCGGCAATGGCGACCGCCAGACAGACCGCAGCGGCGAAGACGATTACGGCAAGCACCGGAGCCTTGTTTCTCGAAGTCACTAGGCCGACGCCAAGATAGAAGGTGGTCGCGAAACTGGTGTGACCACTAGGGGAGTAGACGTCCAAGCTCCTTATTTGGGCGGCCGCACGTAAGAAAGCCGATCTTGAAAAGAGCGGTTAGGCCTGCGCAGGCCGCGAACGCAACCACCCAAGCAACTGCAGAGGGGCGTGCCTTAAAATAAACGAGATATCCCAATACAAGTGCAGCAGCTGGAAGGAGATAGGCAACATCGCCGAAGTCAGTGATTAAGCGCAGTACAGAGCGGAGCATGAAACGCCCAATCTATTTTCTAACATCGATACTCAGGCGGAGAAGTAGCCTTTCCAAAATGGCAGAAATATAGAGCCGAGCCACCAGCTCCCGACGAGGTAACCCGCTCGAATGAGACAAGCGGGCCTAGGCGGTCACACCGATGAGTGTGCGCCCGATGCGGCCAGCCGGCTAAATTCGTGGCGCTTTGCCCGCTTACGGCGCGCGCCGTCGCTGGCATTGGGCTCAACGGTCGCAAGGTGACCCCAGTGAACGACAACGTAGCCACGAACACTCAATGCATTCCCTCCATGGACAAGTCAGCATGGAAGATGCGCCGTGAAGCAGAAATCGCAGAGGCGCAATTGTTGCTGACGCCTGCGAATGAGCACCTGAACAAGAGGCGTATTGCCCTTAGCAAACTGGCCGAGAAGCGGAGGAAGCAGCGCGACTGAAGGTCCGCATGACGTGGCATAAGTTCTTCGGTCTCTCCGCGACGCTGGCCCTAGGTTGCCTGATCGGGCTGGTAGCAGGAACGTTGTTGATGGGCGCCTAATTTCGGGGTGACGCCTTAGGCTAAAGCGAGAGATAGCGATTGCTGGCCATTAGGGATTCGTACAGCGGTCTTCGGCATCCTCGGCTAGGTGGGTACCAGCCGGCCGGCAAATCGAGTCCCTCAGCCAGATGCGCGAATCCTGGCCCATCTCGCAGGCCGCGCCTTACTCACTCTAAAGTCAGCATCCACAACTCAGCGAGGCCGCAATAAAGGCGATCGATGCTGCTCGGAGATGGGAGAGAGAGGTCCAGCTCCGGCAGCATCGACGGGGCGCCCAGACGCCCGCTTCTAGCAACGGTCACGATGCACCCGAAATCGTGCTTACGTTGCCGGTCCCCCATCCCCCAAAGGAGACAGATGTTGACCTGAGTGCTAGCCGGTCAGTCTCTTGCCTCGCGCGTCAGTCCACGCATCGTCGTTTGCCGCGATGGAATCTCTGGCACGCTGCTCAAGTGACGCGGCTGACCAAATCCCTATGTTGTAGCTGTCTTGGATAAGCTTCGCGGCATGGGTGACGGCGGCGGCGAGTGAAATATACCTTTCAGTGCTGATCGCGCCGGTTCGCGGATCTTCGATCTCCAGCGAATAGCCGCGCATCCGGGCCCGGGCAGTCATTGGTACTTGCCCCGAGGATTGAAAAGGCGCTCCAGCGCCTCGGGATCGACGTAGGGCTGAGGATCGTCTTCCTGCTTGAGGAGCGATGGCGCGGTATCAGGTACTAGGCGCAGTGCGAGGACTTGCTCGGCGTTGCAGCAATACGTGCCTGTTGCTCGACTGGTCGGTCTTGCTGCCCAACGCCGAGCAAGTCCTCGCACTGCGCCTAGTACCTGATACCGCGCCATCGCTCCTCAAGCAGGAAGACGATCCTCAGCCCTACGTCGATCCCGAGGCGCTGGAGCGCCTTTTCAATCCTCGGGGCAAGTACCAATGACTGCCCGGGCCCGGATGCGCGGCTATTCGCTGGAGATCGAAGATCCGCGAACCGGCGCGATCAGCACTGAAAGGTATATTTCACTCGCCGCCGCCGTCACCCATGCCGCGAAGCTTATCCAAGACAGCTACAACATAGGGATTTGGTCAGCCGCGTCACTTGAGCAGCGTGCCAGAGATTCCATTGCGGCAAACGACGATGCGTGGACTGACGCGCGAGGCAAGAGACTGACCGGCTAGCACTCAGGTCAACATCTGTCTCCTTTGGGGGGATGGGCTACTGGCAACGTAAGCACAATTCGTGTGTGTATCGTGACCGTTGCTAGAAGCGGGCGTCTGGGCGCCCCGTCGATGCTGCCGGAGCTGGACCTCTCTCTCCCATCTCCGAGCAGCATCGATCGCCTTTATTGCGGCCTCGCTGAGTCTGTGGATGCTGTAATTCTGAGTGAGTAAGGCGCGGCCTGCGAGATGGGCCAGGATTCGCGCATTGAACTCGGGAACCGATTTGCCGGCCGGCTGGTACCCACCTAGCCGAGGATGCCGAAGACCGCTGTACAAATCCCTAATGGCCAGCAATCGCTATCTCTCGCTTTAGCCTAAGGCGTCACCCCGAAATTAGGCGCCCATCAACAACGTTCCTGCTACCAGCCCGATCAGGCAACCTAGGGCCAGCGTCGCGGAGAGGCCGAAGAACTTATGCCACGTCATGCGGACCTTCAGTCGCGCTGCTTCCTCCGCTTCGTCGGCCAGTTTGCTAAGGGCAATACGCCTCTTGTTCAGGTGCTCATTCGCAGGCGTCAGCAACAATTGCGCCTCTGCGATTTCTGCTTCACGGCGCATCTTCCATGCTTAACTCGTCCATGGAGGGAGTGCGCTGAGTGTTCGTGGCTACGTTGTCGTTCACTGGGGTCACCTTGCGACCGTTGAGCCCAATGCCAGCGACGGCGCGCGCCGTAAGCGGGCAAAGCGCCACAAATCTAGGCCGGCTGGCCGCATCGGGCGCACACTCATCGGTGTGACCGCCTAGGCCCGCTTGTCTCATTCGAGCGGGTTACCTACGTCGGGAGCTGGTGGCTCGGCTCTATATTTCTGCCATTTTGGAAAGGCTACTTCTCCGCTTGAGTATCGATGTTAGAAAATAGATTGGGCGTTTCATGCTCCGCTCTGTACTGCGCTTAATCACTGACTTCGGCGATGTTGCCTATCTCCTTCCAGCTGCTGCACTTGTATTGGGATATCTCGTTTACTTGAAGGCACGCCCCTCTGCAGTTGCTTGGGTGGTTGCGTTCGCGGCCTGCGCAGGCCTAACCGCTCTTTTCAAGATCGGCTTTCTTACGTGCGGCGCCCAAATAAGGAGCTTGGACGTCTACTCCCCTAGTGGTCACACCAGTTTCGCGACCACCTTCTATCTTGGCGTCGGCCTAGTGACTTCGAGAAACAAGGCTCCGGTGCTTGCCGTAATCGTCTTCGCCGCTGCGGTCTGTCTGGCGGTCGCCATTGCCGCAAGCAGGCTTCTCTTGGACATTCATACGACGGGCGAAGTCACCATTGGTTTGTTTATCGGTGTCGCTTGCGTGATCTGGTTTGCCACCAAATACTACGACGCCCCTCAGCCCGCCCTGCCCATACTGCCCGTTCTCGCGATGCTCGTGACTCTGGCTCTGCTCGCACATGGACTCCATTTGAGCCGGGAGAGCTGGTTCAACACAGCTGCGTCCTATGTTCGCGTCCATCTTGGCGTTTGCACATAGCATCGTGCCGCCTGCACGTCGGAAGTGCTCGTAATGGCAGCGGAGCCACACAGAGCCGCCACGTTGGTGGGGAACCGCCAAGCCAAGAACTCTTAGTGACTCCCGTGTTTGCGCAAGTACCCCCGCCCGTTCGTGGTCTTTGGGGACTACGACACGTCCACAAGCAAACCGACCGACCCCACGCGGCTCCAACTCGCCCCCAAGCTGGTGTAGGCGCTTGGCGACTACTCGGGGGCGGACGACACCAAGGAGGGCACGGTGGAGATGTGGTTCTCGGATGCCTCGGACGCCAAGCTCTCGGGCTAAACTTTTTGCTTGCCGACTGGCTGCCTTCCTTGGTCCCATTGGGCCCGAGGTGGTCATGCCTACGATGGACTGGGACCTTTTTCTCGATGCGCATTTTAGGCCGTATCTTGTCGTGGTGAACATCGACTCTCCGAGTGGCAGCGCCTCTAGCCGCAGTTTGATCTATCAACTGGAGCGACTTATCGACAGCCGCAACAGCGCCGCAAACTACGCGATGCGTAGCGAAGACCAGGTGATCAAGGTGGCGTTCGAGAATGATTTGGACGCCGACTCTTTTAGTGCAGCGTTGATGGCGCATCCCATAGAGAGCGGGCCAGATTGGGCATCGGTATCGGTTTGTAGTTTCGACCTCGAGGCTCAACACAGGATGGCTGCGCTGCTGAGAGCGCGGCCACGGAAGAGGTCACAGGGTTAGGTGAGACCAAGGCGAGGTCGCCAAGCCAAGGCGGACAAACTAGGCGTTCATGCGCACCAGTGCGTGCCAGCGTGGGAAGGCGTGCGGCTATGCGGAGGAAATCCTAGGTCTGTCGCAGCCGGGCCACGGAGGCGCTCTTGCCCCCTTGGGTGGTCCCCCGGGGCCGGGGGGGCCCGCTCGATGGCCCGCTGCCATGCCGACGCCGACACCTGGGCGCCCCTCAGCCTTGACAGCGCCACCTGCCGGAAATCACGCAGATGTGTCCCCGGTGTGTCCCCGACAAATCAAAGGGCCTAGAGGCAAACCCCTAAGCCCTTGATCTTATTGGTGGAGCCAGACGGGATCGAACCGTCGACCTCTACAATGCCATTGTAGCGCTCTCCCAGCTGAGCTATGGCCCCGAAACTTTGCTGGCGGCCGCGAGGTATAAAACCTGCCCCGCAGCGTGGCAACCGCGCCTGAGTTAGCGGTCGCCTTCGCCCTTGTCGGTCTCGACCTCGACCTCGATGTCCTCGGCCTCGTCGGCCAGATCGTCGGTATCCTCGATCGCCGCGTCATCGGCCTCGGCGTCGTCGGCCACCACGTCGTCGGCCTCCTCCGCCTTCTTGGCCTTGGCGAGGAGCTGGGCCTTGGCCAGCGCCGCCGCTGCAGCCGTCGCCGCCGCGGCCGTCGCCGCCGCCGAGGTGCGCCCGCGCCGGACTTTGACGAAGTCCTCACGGTCATGATCGCGACCGCACTTGGGGCATTTGATCGGACTCTTGTTCAGGTCGTAGAAGCGCGCTGCACAATTCTGGCAGGTTCGCTTCGTGCCCCAGGACGCCTTGACCACTCTGGATCTCCCGGAAATTCCGCAGGAAGCGGCCTTTCGGCCGCGAAGGGGGGCGTATGTCACGCGCCTTTCACCCTGTCAAAACCAAATTCGGGCATGGTAGGACGGGCGCCGCGCCCCACTTTTGCCGCTGTTCCGGGAGCTTGCCCCCTGTCTAGTGCCAAGTCTCACTCCGCTTCCCCGGCCAAGCTGATCGCCCATCCGGTCGCCCGGCTGCAGGGCCGCGCCCGCGCGCCCGGCGACAAGTCGGTGTCGCACCGCGCCCTGATGTTCGGCGCCATGGCGCTGGGCGAGACGGCGATCACCGGCCTGCTGACCGGCGAGGACGTGCTGTGCACCGCGGCGGCCCTTCGGGCCATGGGCGCGCAGATCAGCCATGAAAACGGCGTCTGGCGGGTGCGGGGCTTCGGCGTCGGCGGCGGCCAGGAGCCCGGCGAAGTGCTCGATCTCGGCAATTCCGGCACCGCCGCCCGCCTGCTGACCGGCATTCTTGCCAGCCACCCGTTCACCTCCTTCATGACCGGCGATGCCTCGCTGCGCAGCCGGCCGATGAAGCGGGTCATGGATCCGCTGTCGCGCATGGGCGCCCGCTTCGAGGCGCGCGAGGGCGGCCGCATGCCGCTTTGCATCGTCGGCACCGACGAGATGGTGCCGATCGAATACCGGCTGCCGATGGCCTCGGCCCAGGTGAAGAGCTGCGTGCTGCTGGCCGGCCTCAACACCGCGGGCGAGACCACGGTGATCGAGCCCGAGGCCACCCGCGATCACACCGAGCGCATGCTGCGCCATTTCGGCGCCGAGGTGCGGGTCGTCCCCAATGACGGCGGTGGCAAGCGCATCACGGTGGTGGGCTGGCCCGAGCTGAAAGCGCGCGACATCGACGTGCCGGGCGATCCCTCTTCGGCCGCCTTCGCGGTCGTGGCGGCGGCGATCCGGCCAGGCAGCGACGTCGTGGTCGAGAATGTCGGCATCAATCCCTTGCGCGCCGGGCTTTATACGACCCTCAAGGAAATGGGCGCCGACCTTACTTTCAAGAACGAGCGCGAGGTGGGCGGCGAGCCGGTGGCCGATCTGCATGTGAAGGGTGGCGGCCTGAAAGGCATCGACGTGCCGCCCGAACGCGCGCCCACCATGATCGACGAATATCCCGTCCTCGCCGTCGCCGCGGCCTCGGCCCAGGGCACGACCCGCATGCTGGGGCTGGCGGAGCTGCGCGCCAAGGAAAGCGATCGGCTGTCGAGCGTCGCCGCCGGTCTTGCCGCGAATGGTGTCCGGCACGAGATGGGCGCCGACAGTCTCACCGTGCATGGCGACGGCAAGCCGCCGGCGGGCGGCGGCCTGGTGAAGACCCATCTCGACCATCGCATCGCCATGGCCTTCCTGGTGCTGGGGCTCAGCGCCCGCGAGGCGGTGGCGATCGATGACGGCTCGCCGATCGACACCTCCTTCCCCGGCTTCGCCGCCCTGATGAACGGGTTGGGTGCGAAGATAGAGACGGCGTGAGCCAAAGACTCGTCATCGCCATCGACGGGCCCTCGGCTTCGGGCAAGGGCACCCTGGCCCAGCGGCTGGCCGCCCATTTCGGCCTGCCCCAACTCGATACCGGCCTGCTCTACCGGGCGGTCGGATGGCTCGCGCTCACGACCGGCCGGCCCCCGGCCGAGGTCGCGGCCCGGCTGACGGCGGCCGACCTGGTCGACCCGGTGTTGCGCGGCGATGAGGCCGGCCAGCAGGGCTCCAAGGTCGCAGCGATGCCGGAGGTTCGCGCCAACCTATTGAAATTCCAGAAAGAATTCTCATCTCAAGGGCGTGGCGCGGTGCTCGACGGGCGCGATATCGGCACCGTCATCTGCCCCGATGCGCCGGTGAAATTCTTTGTGACGGCCACGCCCGAGGCCCGGGCCGAGCGACGGTATCAGGAGTTGCGGGCACGAGGGGCTGACCCTATAAAACCGCGCGTTCTTGCCGAGATGGCGGAGCGGGACCGTCGCGACAGCGAACGGGCGGCTGCACCTCTGAAAGCCGCACCCGATGCTTACCACCTCGATACCAGCGACATGGATGCCGACGCGGCCTTTGCCGCCGCTTTGGCTTTCATCGAGCGCAAGGGCTTTCGATCCGCAGGGCCTTAAGTCGCCGCCGGCGGATCGAAGACGACGAGCGGCGATTGCGGCGGGAACCAAAGCCCGCCGTCGGAGTTTCAAGGCACTGGATCCGCCGGATCAACCGGTTGGCCGACGGGCGGCAGCGTTTCGCCCGGGATCACGGAAGGAAGAGGTATTGAATGGCTAAGGGCAGCGCCCTGCGTAAGGACCCGAACGACGCCGGCAGTGCGGCGTTCGCAGCACTTCTCGACGAATCGCTCGGCGGTTCGACGAGCTTCGAAGGATCGGTCGTCAAAGGCACGGTCATTCGCATTGCCAATGATTTCGTCACCATCGATGTCGGGCTGAAGTCCGAAGGCCGCGTGGCATTGCGCGAGTTCGCCAATGGCGGAACCGGGGCGCCCGAGGTCAAGGAAGGCGACGTGGTCGACATCTTCGTCGACCGCATGGAAAACAAGGAAGGCGAGGCCGTTCTCTCGCGCGACAAGGCGCGCCGCGAGGAAGCCTGGACCGTCCTCGAGAAGGCGTTCACCGACAACGAGCGCGTGATGGGCACCATCTTCGGCCGGGTGAAGGGTGGCTTCACGGTCGACCTCTCGGGCGCCGTGGCCTTCCTGCCGGGCAGCCAGGTCGATGTGCGGCCCGTCCGCGACGTCGGCCCGCTGATGGGCCAGGCCCAGCAGTTCGCCATCCTCAAGATGGACCGCCGCCGCGGCAACATCGTCGTGTCGCGCCGCGCCGTCATGGAAGAGACCCGCGCCGAGGACCGCACCCGCCTGATGGGCGCGCTGTCCGAAGGCCAGGTGCTCGACGGCGTGGTCAAGAACATCACCGATTACGGCGCGTTCGTGGATCTGGGCGGCGTCGACGGGCTGTTGCACGTCACCGACATCGCCTGGAAGCGCATCAACCATCCGTCGGAAGCCCTCACCATCGGCCAGAGCGTCAAGGTGCAGGTCATCCGCTTCAACCCCGAGACCCAGCGTATCTCGCTCGGCATGAAGCAGCTGATGAGCGATCCGTGGGACGGCGCCGGCGCCAAATACCCGGTCGGTCTCAAGCTCAAGGGCCGCGTCACCAACATCACCGACTACGGCGCCTTCGTGGAGCTGGAGCCGGGCGTCGAGGGCCTGGTCCACGTCTCCGAGATGAGCTGGACCAAGAAGAACGTGCATCCCGGCAAGATCGTGTCGACCAGCCAGGAGGTCGAGGTGATGGTGCTGGACGTCGACATGTCCAAGCGCCGCATTTCGCTCGGCCTCAAGCAGTGCATGGCCAACCCGTGGGAGAGCTTCCACGAGAAGTATCCGGCGGCCACCGAGCTCGAGGGCGAGGTCCGCAACATCACCGAGTTCGGCCTGTTCGTCGGCCTGCCTGGCGACATCGACGGCATGGTCCATCTCAGCGACTTGAGCTGGGACAAGGCCGGCGACGAGGCGATCCGCGACTACAAGAAGGGCGACAACGTCAAGGTCAAGGTCCTGGACGTCGACGTCGACAAGGAGCGCATCTCGCTCGGCATCAAGCAGCTGGCCAACGACCCGTTCGAGAAGGTCGGCACCGTCGCCAAGAAGGGCGACGTGGTCACCGTCATCGTGGCGGGCATCCAGGACAACGGCATCGATGTCACGGTGCAGGACGGCATCCCGGGCTTCATCCGCAAGTCCGAGCTTTCCCGCGACCGCTCCGAGCAGCGCCCCGACCGCTACGCCGTGGGCGACAAGCTCGACGCCAAGATCACCAACATCGACAAGACCTCGCGTCGGGTCGTGTTGTCGGTCAAGGCGCGCGAGCTCGACGAGGAGAAGAAGGCGATGGCCGACTTCGGCTCGTCCGATTCGGGCGCCAGCCTGGGCGATATTCTGGGTGCGGCGCTCAAGAAGCGCGCCGACGCCGACGAGGGCGACGAGAAAAAATAAGGTCGCTTTTCGCGACTAAAGCGAAGGCCGGTCTTCAAGGACCGGCCTTTTTTCTTTGGCCGAAAAGCGCCCGCGGAGTAAGGGGCGCGGACCGTCCGCACCGTGTCATCCCGAGCGATCTTTGGGCCGCGAAATGGCCCCTCGGATGACCTCGCGAGCGGCTCCGCCGCCTTTCCGTTTTGATTCAATGGCTTAGTTGAAGGGTGCGGCGTTTTGCTCTATTATGACGCCAATGACCAAGTCGGAGCTGATTGCCCGCCTGGCGGCCCGGAATCCTCATCTCTATCAAAGGGATGTCGAGCGGATCGTCGCTACGGTCTTTGACCAGATCTCCAAGGCCTTGGCGACCGGCGATCGCGTCGAGCTGCGCGGTTTCGGTGCCTTCTCGGTCAAGAAGCGCGAGCCGCGCACCGGCCGCAATCCGCGCACCGGCGAGCAGGTCGCGGTCGCCTCCAAGCGCGTGCCCTACTTTAAGACCGGCAAGGACCTGCGCGACCGGCTGAACAAGGAAGCCCAGCGCGCCCTGGGTGGCACATCCACCGAGCCGGCAGGCGACAAGAAATAGCGCCACTCGCTCGGCTGCATCGGGCTGTGCCATGCTCTGCTGTCATGAACCGCTTGCGGTTCCATGTGATCGGAAACGCATCGCTCGAGGCGCCTCGACCAAACGGCATAATCCGTTCGGCTGGCCCCAGCCGAACGGATTATGCTCTAGCGCATGAAGTTCCTGTCCCGCGCCCTGTTCCTGCTGTTCATCCTGGTCGGTGCGCTGATCGCGGTCAGCAACAGCCAGCCGGTGCAGCTCGCGCTGTGGCCCTTGCCGCAGGTTCTGGTGTTGCCGCTCTATCTCCTGGTCGTGGCGCTCTTGCTGGCCGGGGTGCTGGCCGGTTTGGCGATGGGCTGGTGGGTGGCGCGTCATCATCGCCGCCGCGCCCGCGAGCGAGCGAGCGAGGCGGCACGGCTCGACCGGGAGAACACCCGCCTGCGCGAAAGCCTGATGGCCAATCAGGCCGGCCCGGCTGCCGGTCAGCCGCAGCCCAAGGAACAGAAGGCGATCGAACGCCAGAGCGCCCTGGTGGCACCAGAGCCCTTCAATTCATGAAAATCCTGTCGGCCGCCGAGGTCGATGCCAACCTCGACGACCTGGCCCTGATCGACCGGCTCGACCAGTTGTTTCGCACCGGCTGTGAGATGCCACCCCGGCATCATCACACCATCGCCAGCCCGGCCGGTCCGGGCTCGGCCGATGCCACGCTGCTCCTCATGCCGGCCTGGACACGGGGCCCGCCGCTGAATCCAGGTGCGGCCCGGGTCGGCGTAAAAATCGTCACGGTCTTCCCCGACAACGGTCGCCGGTCGCTGCCCTCGATCTACGGCCAGTACCTCTTGCTCGACGGCGAGACCGGCGCGTCCCTGGCCTTGCTCGATGGTACCATGCTCACCAAGCGGCGCACCGCCTGCGCCTCGGGGCTGGCCTCGCGCTACCTGTCGCGGATCGATTCAACACGGCTGCTGATGATCGGCACCGGTGCGCTGGCGCCGCACCTGATTCGTGTTCACTCTAAGATCCGCCCGATCCGGGAGGTGGCGATCTGGGGCCGCCGACCCGAAGAAGCCCAACGACTTGCGCATGAACTTTCATCTTCCCTGCCAACAATGCTGGGGCGCGCCGTCACAGTGCGGGCTGTGGCCGATCGGCAACAGGCGGTGAGGTTAGCGGACATCGTGTCGTGCGCCACGCTGTCCAAGGCGCCGCTTGTCGAAGGCGCATGGCTCAGCGAGGGCCAACATATCGATTTGGTCGGCGCCTACACCCCCGAGATGCGCGAAAGCGACGATGATGCAGTGCGACGTGCGCAAGTTCATGTCGATACGCGTGCCGCCGCGACCCGGGAGGCGGGCGACATCGTGCTGCCGATCAGGAGTGGCGCGATCACGGCGGACAATATTGTTGCCGACCTGTTCGAGCTGGCGCGGGGCGAACGGTCCGGTCGGCCAGCGGACGACGGTCACAGCATAACACTGTTCAAGTCGGTGGGCGCCGCCCTCGAAGATCTTGCAGCGGCCGAACTCGCGGTCGGGCGTTAGGTTGCACGTCACCGACCCGTTCGCGCGCTGCCCTCTCGCCGCGCATGAGTCAAGGGGGTCTGCGATTCACCGCGCGATCGATAGTTAATGTGACCGTTGTGCGACGCGCTCAGTCGGTGTAGCCAAGACTCCGAAGAGGCGGGGGGCGATGCGCAACGTCGCAAAGAAACAGCAAGAGCCGAAGGCTGCGCCGAGTCCGGCGCAACGGCCATACCGCATCGAAGAGCAAGTCGGCTATCTGCTGCGTCGCGCCCACCAACGCGCCAGCTCGATCTTCCAGATGAACATCGGCGATCCCAACATCACGCCGACCCAGTACTCGAGCATGGTGAAGCTGAACGAGTACACCGAGCTCTCGCAGAATCTTCTCGGCCAACTCGTCGGCATGGACAAGGCGACCATGCAGGGCGTGGTGCGTCGGCTAAAGGAGCGTGGTCTCGTCGACTCGCGTCCCGATCCCGGCGACGCGCGGCGCACGCTGCTCAGCCTCACCACCGACGGCCAGCGCACCGTCAACAAGCTGCTGCTCAACGGGCCGGCCGTCTCGCGCGAGACGCTAAAGCCGCTCAACGTCGCCGAGCAGCGCCAGCTCCTCGAGCTTCTTTCCAAGATCGTCTAGGGGGCGCCCGCGTTATCGGCCAGGTTACTGGATAGGGCCCCTGTTTTGTGGAAATAGTACGTACACGAACGATGGGTGAATATCTCCGTCCTGACGGGCTTTCCGAGGCCCTGGCGGCGCTCCGGCGGCCCCATGTGGTGCTGGCCGGCGGCACCGATTTCTATCCGGCGCGGGTCGGCCGGGCGATCGATGAGGACGTTTTGGACATCACCGCGATCGCCGCGCTGCGCGGCATCTCGGCCGGCGCTGCGGGCTGGCGGTTGGGCGCCACGACAACCTGGAGCGAGTTGCTCGACACCAAGCTGCCGCCGCTGTTCGACGGGCTGAAGCAGGCGGCGCGCGAGGTCGGTGGCCGGCAGATCCAGAATGCCGGCACGCTGGCCGGCAATCTCTGCAATGCCTCGCCCGCGGCCGACGGCGTGCCGCCGCTGTTGGCACTCGATGCCGAGATCGAGCTCGCCGGTGCCTCCGGTGCGCGACGACTGCCGCTCGCTTCGTTCATCACCGGCAATCGCCGCACCGCGCTCGCGCCCGGTGAGCTGATGGTCGCCATCCATATCGCCAAGCCGGCGCGCGAGGCCCGCAGCGCCTTCGTCAAGCTCGGCGCCCGGCGCTACCTCGTGATCTCGATCGCGATGGCGGCGGCGACGCTGGAGATCGATGGCGGCCGGATTGCCGCGGCGCGCATCGCCGTCGGCGCGTGCTCGGCGGTGGCGCAGCGCCTGCCGCGTCTGGAAGCCGCACTCTTAGGCGCGCCGGTCGACCAGCGCCTGGGCAACCTGGTCGACGAGGCGCAGCTCGCGCCGCTGACGCCGATCGACGACGTGCGCGGCAGTGCGGCCTATCGGCGGGATGCTGTCGTCACATTGTTGCGTCGCCTGCTCGCAGGTCTTGCGCCATGAAGGTCGCTTTCACCCTGAACGGCAGGAAGGCCGAATGGGACGGCGCGCCGGTCACGCGGCTCGCGGCAGCTTTGCGCGACGATCTGCGGCTGACCGGCACCAAGGTCGGCTGCGATGCCGGCGATTGCGGTGCCTGCACGGTGCGGCTCGACGGGCGGCAAGTCTGTTCCTGCCTGGTCGCGATGGGCCAGGTCGGCGGGCGCATGGTGGAGACCGTCGAGGGCCTGGCCCCCAACCGAGCAAGTGACGCCCTCGGCAACCTGCAGAACGCCTTCCTGGCACGCGGCGCCGCCCAGTGTGGCATCTGCACGCCCGGCATGCTGATGGCGGCGCACGATCTGCTCGCTCTCAACCAGCGGCCGAGCCGCGCCGAGGTCGAAGAGGCCCTGGGCGGCGTGCTCTGCCGCTGCACCGGTTACGGCAAGATCGTTGAGGCGGTGATGGTGGCGGCAACACCTGCCATGCCGATGGCTCCGGCCGCGGGCGCGGCCGTGGGTGCGCGCATGCCGCGCGTCGATGGCGTGGCGAAGGTGACCGGCCGCGACACCTTCGGCGCCGACGCCGTGCCGGCCGATGCGCTCTGGATCCGCGTCGTGCGCTCGCCGCATGCCCGGGCGCGCTTCGCCTTGGGCGATCTTGGTCCATTGCGCACCAGGCTCACCGCCGTGCTGACCGCTTCGGACGTTCCGTTCAACGGCTACGGCATCTATCCCGAAATCAAGGACCAGCCGGTGCTGGCCGACGGCCTAGTGCGCTATCGCGGCGAGGCGGTCGTCGCTTTGATCGGCGAGCGCGCCGCCGTCCTCGCCATCCGCGACGAGGACGTGCCGATCACCTGGACGCCCGAGCCGCCTCTGTTCGGCATCGATGCCGCCACCGCGCCCGACGCCCCGCTGGTGCAGGCCGACAAGCCGAAGAACCTGCTGCTCGATGGCGGCGTTCTACGCGGCAAGCCCGACGATGCCTTTGCCGATTGCGCGGCGGTGGCCGAAGGCACCTTCGAGACGGCCTTCGTCGAGCACGCCTATATCGAGCCTGAGGCCGGCTGGGCCGTGAGGGTCGGCGATCGCCTGGAAATCCATGCCTCGACCCAGACGCCCTACATGGACCGCGACGAGGTCGCGAGCGTGATGCGGCTGCGCCCCGAAGCGGTGCGCATCGTGCCGTCGGCCTGTGGCGGCGGCTTCGGCGGCAAACTCGACCTCTCGGTGCAGCCCCTGATCGCGCTGGCCGCCTGGACGCTCGGCCGACCCGTCGCGCTGGTCTACACGCGGCCCGAGAGCATGGCCGCCTCGACCAAGCGCCATCCAGCGCGGGTCACGGCGAAGTTCGGCTGCGATGCGGCGGGCAAGCTTTTGGCCTGTGACGTGACGGCCACCTTCGATACCGGCGCCTATGCCTCGTGGGGGCCGACCGTCGCCAATCGCGTGCCGGTGCACGCCATGGGCCCCTATGCCGTGCCCAACGTGCGGAGCTGGGGCGAGGCCTTCTTCACCAACGGTCCGCCGGCCGGCGCCTTCCGTGGCTTCGGTGTGCCGCAGGCCGCCATCGCGCACGAGGCGATGATGGATGAGTTGGCCGACAGGCTCGGCATCGACCGGCTGGAATTCCGCCATCGCAACGCGCTGCGTGTCGGCGACACCACCGCGACCGGCCAGGTGCTCGGCGCACTCGGCGGGCCTGGCGCAATGCCTCGAGGCGCTGAGGCCGCACTGGCGGAAGGCGCAGGACGAGGTGGCGGCCTTCAACGCCAAAGGCGGCCCGCTGCGGCGCGGCGTTGGCATCGGCTGCATGTGGTACGGCATCGGCAACACCTCGATGTCGAACCCCTCGCACATGAAGGTCGGCCTCTCGCCGGTCGGCACGCTGACGCTCTATAGCGGCGCGCTCGATGTCGGGCAGGGCAGCAACACCATCATGGTCCAGATCGCGGCCGATGCGCTGGGTCTGCCCGCTTCGCAGTTCAACCTGGTGTCGGGCGACACCGACCTCACCGCCGACGCCGGCAAGACCTCGGCCTCGCGCCAGACCTTCGTGTCGGGCAAGGCGGCGGAGCTTGCCGGTCGAGACCTGCGCCAGCAGATCCTGCGGCTGGCCAATGCCGGGCCCGACGCCACGCTCGCCCTCGACGGCAGCCAAGCTGAAGGTGCGCGATGGCGGCGTGGTGCGGACGCTCGATCTTGCGACGGTCGGCGGCCTGTTGGGCGAGGGGACCTTCGATCCGCCGACCACGCCGCTCGATGCCGATGGCCAGGGCGTGCCTTATGCGACCTATGCCTTCGCCGCGCAAATCGCCACCGTCGAGGTCGATACCGAACTGGGCACGGTGAAGGTGCTGCGTATGGTGGCTGCCCACGATGTCGGCAGGGCGATCAACCCCACCCTGGTCGAAGGCCAGATCGAGGGCGGCATCGCGCAAGGCCTCGGCCTCGCGCTGATGGAGGAATACCTGCCCGGCCGCACCGAGAACCTGCACGACTATCTGATCCCGACCGTCGGTGACGTGCCCGAGATCGAGTGCCTCTTGATCGAGGATCGCGAGCCGCTGGGCCCATCGGGCGCCAAGGGCGTGGGCGAGCCCGGCCTGGTGCCGACGGCGCCTGCGATCCTGGGCGCGGTGCATCACGCGACCGGCGTGCGGGCCACCCGCGTGCCGCTGCTGCCGCACCGGCTGCGCGAGGCCATTCTCGCCAGGGAGAAGGGACGATGAGCGACGACGAGATTGCGCTCAGCCGATCCGAGCGCGATGCCGGCATCGTGCGCTGCGATGCCTGCCCCGTCCTTTGCCGCATCCGGCCGGGCCGCGCCGGCGCCTGCGATCGCTACGCCAATGAGGACGGTAAGTTGGTGCGGGTCGATCCGTTGGTGCTGCTGGCCAAGCCCGACCTGGCACGCGTCGCCTTCGTCGAAGGCAGCAGCAATTGGGCGGGCGAGCTTGGCAAAGGGCACGGCGCCGTCGTCACCGGTATCGGCGCCACCACGACCTATCCCGACTACAAGCCCGCGCCGTTCATCGTCTCCTCGAAGCATGACGGCGTCGACATGGTCACGGTCGTGACCGAGGGCATCTTCAGCTACTGCGGCGCCAAGGTGAAGATCGACACCGACCGCTACCTCGGGCCCGAGCAGGCGGCGGTGCGGGTGAAGGGCGAGGCTATAGGCCACGTCACCACCGCCGAGTACGGCTCGCAAATGCTGTCGCTGGGCGGCGTGCATCACCTCACCGGCGGCAGCAAGAAGGAGGGCGTCGTCACCTGCGACGCCCTGCTGGCGCTCTGCAACAAGGAGGCGGTCGAGCTCACCATCGACGGCGGCTCGACCGTCGTGGTCCAGGTCGACAGGCCACCGATCGTCAACGGCACGCGCGAGGAGCGCATGCGGGTCGGTTGTGGCTCGGCGGCGATCGGCATGTTCGCGCCGCAATGGAAGGGCCATGTCGACGAGGTGATCGTGGTCGATGATCACATCACCGGCGTGCTGACCGAACACCAGGGCGGTCGCTTCCTCGACATGAAGCCCGCCGGCATCCGCGTGCGCGGCCGCAAGTCGACGCCCGGCCGCTACTTCCAAGTCGCGGAGCCGGGACTGGGTTGGGGCGGCACCGATGTCAGCGATCCACTGGAGATCATCGAGAAGATCGATCCCAAGCAGGCCTGGCCGGGGCTGCGGCTCTTGATGGTTTCGACCACCGGCGAGCATTCGGCCTGGTTCGAGCTCGACCAAGAGCTGAAACCGCAACCGGCCGACATGCCGGCGCCGGTGCGCCTGGTCGTGGAGCGCATCGCCGAGAATTGCGAGCCGGCACTGTGCACCGTGCTGTTCATGGCCGGCGCCGGCGGCAGCTTGCGCGCCGGCGTCACCGAGAATCCCGTGCGACTGACGCGCTCGGTGCGCGAGGCGCTGACCAAGGTGACGCTGGGCGGCCAGCCGGCCTATGTCTGGCCGGGCGGCGGCATCACCTTGATGGTCGATGTTGCCCGGATGCCTGAGAAATCCTTCGGCTATGTGCCGACGCCGGCGCTGGTGGCGCCCATCGAGTTCACCCTGCGCGCCGACGACTATGCCGCGCTGGGCGGCTACGCCTCGCGCGCCGTCACGCTTGAGGACGTTCTGCGCGGCAACAAGGTGAGGGTCGACAAATGATCGCGGCCTTCCTGCCCGATGGCCGCCTGCACCTGCAGCACGGGCCGATCGACCTCATCGTCGAGGCGTTCGGTGCGAAAGACGAGGTCGAGCGCGCCTACCGGCAGGCGATCGACCGCTTCGGCGATATCCTGCCGACGCTGGTGAGCGAGCTGCCCATGCTGCGCCGGCCCGTCGGGGATGCCTATCCCCTGCTGCAGGGTCCGGTGGCGCGGCGCATGGTCGAGGCCGTGTGGCCGCATCGTGCCGTCTACATCACGCCCATGGCCGCCGTCGCGGGCTCGGTGGCCGATGAGATGCTGCAGGCCATGCTCGCCGGCCGCACGCTCGACAAGGCCTACGTCAACGATGGCGGCGACATCGCCTTTCATCTGAGCGAGGGCCACGAACTCAAGGCCGGCGTCTTCGTCGACGCGCTCGATGGCACCGTGCGGCTGACCCATGACCGGCCGGTGCGCGGCATCGCCACCTCGGGCCGGGGCGGGCGCTCGTTCTCGCGGGGCATCGCCAACTCCGTCACCGTGCTGGCGGCGACCGCTGCAGCGGCGGATGCCGCGGCGACGATCATCGCCAACGCCGTAGACGCCGATCATCCGGCCATCGAGCGGCGGCCGGCCTGCGAGCTCGATCCCGACAGCGACCTCGGCGAGCTTCTGGTGACGACGAATGTCGGCGCCTTGCCGGCTGCTATCATCGATCAGGCGCTTGAACGGGGCGCCGCCGAGGCGCGACGGTTGGGATTGAGCGCCGCCCTGTGCCTGCAAGGGCAATGGCGGCTGGAGAGGGGAGATGACCATGAGCGATCCGCTGAAGTCAGCGCTGGCCTGCCTCGACGCCTATATGGACGGCCTCAATCGCGGCGATGAGGCGGCGGTCAACGCCGCCTGCCATTTCCCGCATGTCCGTCTGGCCGGCGGCAAGGTCGGCGTGTGGGAGAAGAGCGGCGACTACAAGCTGGCCGATTTCCGCTCCCGGGCGGGCGACGGCTGGCATCACAGCACCTGGGACGAGCGCACGCCGATCCATGTCGGCGAGAACAAGGTCCATCTGAAGGTGAAATTCAGCCGCTGGCGCAAGGATGGGTCGCTGATCGGCGCTTTCGAGACGATTTATATCGTAACGCGGCTGGAGGGGCGCTGGGGCATCCAGGCCCGCTCTTCATTCGCCTCGTAGCGAGGTGCTAGGCTCGCGGTCTGGGAGAGCTCATCGTTTCTGGAGGGGGTATTTCATGCTGACCCGCAATCGTCTGCTCGCCGGCGCCAGTGCGCTGGCGGCCGCATCGTTCGTCCTGCCGGCTTGGGCGCAGGACACCATCAAGATCGGCGAGCTCAACAGCTACAAGGTCTTCGCGGCCTTCCTCGAGCCTTACAAGAAGGGCTGGGAGATGGCGGTCGATGAGGTCAATGCCGCCGGCGGCGTTTTAGGCAAGAAGATCGAGATCGTGAGCCGCGACGACAACGGCAACCCGGCCGACGCCGTGCGCGTCGCCGAGGAATTGCTGAGCCGCGAGAAGGTGGCGTTCCTGATCGGCACCTTCCCGTCCAACGTCGGCCTCGCCGTCGCCGACTTCGCCAAGCAGCGCAAGACGCTGTTCATTGCGGCCGAGCCGCTGACCGACAAGATCGTGTGGGACGCCGGCAACGCCTACACCTTCCGGCTGCGCGCCTCGACCTACATGCAGACGGCGATGCTCATTCCCGACGCCGCCAAGCTCAAGAAGAAGCGCTGGGCGATCGTCTATCCCAACTACGAGTACGGCACCTCGGCGACGGCGGCCTTCAAGAAGCTCCTGAAGGAGAAGCAGCCCGACGTCGAGTTCGTCGCCGAGCAGGCGCCGCCGCTCGGCAAGATCGATGCCGGCGCGGTGGCGCAGGCGCTGGCCGACGCCAAGCCCGACGCGATCTTCTCCTCGCTGTTCGGCGCCGATCTGGCGAAGTTCGTGCGCGAGGGCCAGCAGCGCGGCCTGTTCAAGGGCGTCGAGGTGTTCAATCTCCTGGCCGGCGAGCCCGAGTACCTCGATCCGCTGAAGGACGAGGCGCCGGTCGGCTGGTACGTCACGGGCTATCCCTGGTACGACATCAAGACGCCCGAGCATAAGAAGTTCCTCGACGCCTACCAGGCCAAGTACAAGGACTATCCGCGGCTGGGCTCCGTCGTCGGCTACTCGACGGTGATGGCGGCGGTGGCGGTGATCAAGAAGGCGGGCTCGCTCGACCAGGACAAGCTGATCGCCGCGATGGCCGACCTGCCCGTCGGTACGCCGTTCGGCACCGTGACCTTCCGCGCGCTCGACCATCAATCGACCATGGGCGCCTATGTCGGCCGCATCGGGCTGAAGGACGGCAAGGGTGTCATGACCGACTGGCGCTTCGTCGACGGCAAGGACGCGCTGCCGAGCGACGAGGAGATCAAGAAGATGCGGCCGTCGAATTGAGCGAAGTTGCCGTCGCCTCGAGCCGAAGCGAAGCGCAGTGCGAGGGGCCTTGCCTGACACACGCAAGGTCTCTCGGCTCCGCGCTTCGCGCTTCGGTGAGACGACGGTTAGGCGTGACCTTCTCTTCCGTCCTGATCCAGCTCCTGAACGGGCTGGCCGCCGCCTCGTCGTTGTTCCTGGTGTCGGCCGGCCTGTCGCTGATCTTCGGCGTGACGCGGATCGTCAATTTC
This sequence comes from uncultured Alphaproteobacteria bacterium, assembly GCA_963755595.1. Taxonomy (GTDB): domain Bacteria; phylum Pseudomonadota; class Alphaproteobacteria; order Reyranellales; family Reyranellaceae; genus Reyranella. The sequence goes on from CAVWKP010000016.1 coordinate 20,687, forward strand.
GCGCACGGCTCGCTCTACATGCTGGGCCTCTACATCGCCTACAGCCTGATCGAGGCGCTGGGTCGCACGCCGCTCGGCTTCTGGAGCGCGGTGATCCTGGCGGCGTTCGCCGTCGGCCTGGTCGGGATCGCCATCGAGGTGCTGATCCTGCGCCGCATCTATCGCGCGCCCGAGCTGTTCCAGCTGCTCGCCACCTTCGCCGTCGTCCTCGTCATCAAGGATGTCGCGCTCTACGCCTGGGGCTCGGAGGATCTGGTGGGTCCGCGCGCGCCCGGTCTCAGCGGCGCGGTCGAGATCCTGGGCAAGCGCATCCCGAGTTACGACCTGCTGCTGATCGTGATCGGGCCGCTGGTGCTGCTGGCCATGACGGCGCTGCTGAACCGCACGCGCTGGGGCGCGCTGGTGCGGGCGGCGACCCAGGACCGCGACATGGTGGGGGCGCTGGGCGTCGACCAGGCCAAGCTGTTCACCTCGGTGTTCTTCGTCGGCGCCGTGCTGGCGGGGCTGGGCGGGGCGCTGCAGATCCCGCGCGAGCCGGCCAATCTCGACCTCGATCTCACCGTCATCGCCGATGCCTTCGTGGTCACTGTCGTCGGCGGCCTGGGCAGCCTGGGCGGGGCGTTTCTCGCCGCCATCCTGATCGGCGTCGCCAAGGCGTTCTGTATCGGCTTGGGCGTTTCCAAGCTCACCCTGGTGGTCGAGTTCGTGATCATGGGCGTGGTGCTGGTGCTGCGGCCCTACGGCCTCTTAGGCAAGCCGCCCTCGATGCCGCGCGCCGTCGGCGACGCGCCAGCCGCCGCTCAGCCCCCCGCGCTGGCCGATCGCCGCGGCGTGGATCGCGCTCTTCCTGTTGGTGCCGCTGATCGCCGACCGCTACGTCACGGTGCTGCTGACCGACATCATCTGCTTTGCCCTGTTCGCGGTGAGCCTGCATTTCATCATGGGTCCGGCCGGCATGGTGTCGTTCGGCCATGCCGCCTATTTCGGGCTCGGCGCCTATGCCGCCGCGCTCCTGTTCAAGACCGCCGGCCTGCCGATGGAACTGGCACTCGTGCTGGCGCCGTTCGTCGCCGGCTTGTTCGCCGTGGTCTATGGCTGGTTCTGCGTGCGCCTGTCGGGCGTCTATCTCGCCATGCTGACGCTCGCCTTCGCGCAGATCAGCTGGTCGATCGTCTTCCAGTGGGATTCGCTCACCTCCGGCAGCAACGGCCTGGTCGGCATCTGGCCGTCGATGTGGCTCAGCGGCAAACCCGCCTACTACTACATGACGCTGGTGCTCTGCGGCTTCGGCATCGCGTTCCTGTGGCGCGTGCTGTTCTCGCCCTTCGGCTATGTGCTGCGCGCCGGCCGGGACTCAGCCCTGCGCGCCGAGGCGATCGGCATCGATGTGCGCGCCTTCCAATGGATGGCCTTCGTGCTGGCCGGCGCACTGGCGGGACTGGCCGGCGCGGTCTTCGCGTTCTCCAAGGGCAGCATCTCGCCCTCGGCCGTCTCGATCTCGCAGTCGACCGACGGGCTGGTCATGGTGCTGCTGGGCGGCATCGAGACCCTGACCGGTCCGGTCGTCGGCGCCGCGATCTTCACCTGGCTGCGCGACACGCTCGCCCGCGAGACCGATTTCTGGCGGGCCGCGCTTGGCCTGCTGATCCTGCTGATCGTCGTCGCCTTCCCGCAGGGTCTGGTCGGCGGCCTGAAGGTGCTCGTCGCACGGTGGCGGCCGGCATGAGCGAGGTCGTTCTCCAGGACGTGGTTCTTCAAGTGGACGGCCTGCACAAGGCGTTCGGCGGCGTGCAGGCGGTCGAGGACGTCTCGTTCGCGCTCTCCGCCGGCGAGCTGCTGGCGCTGATCGGGCCCAACGGCGCGGGCAAGAGCACCTGCTTCAACATGCTGAACGGCCAGCTTGCGCCCGACAGCGGCCTGGTGCGCCTCGGCGGCCGCGACATCGTGGGCCTGAGCCCGCGCGCGATCTGGCGGCTGGGCGTCGGCCGCACCTTCCAGATCACCGCCACCTTCGCCTCGCTGAGCGTGCGCGAGAACGTGCAGATGGCGCTCTACAGCCACGCCGGCAGATTGCGCTCGCTGCTGAGCCGCTTCGGCGCCGAGCTGCGCGGCGAGGCCGACGCGCTGCTCGCCGAGGTCGGCATGCTCGACCAGGCCGAGCGTCCCTGCGGCGTGCTGGCCTATGGCGATCTGAAGCGCGTCGAGCTTGCCATGGCGCTCGCCAACCAGCCGCGGCTGCTCCTGATGGACGAGCCGACCGCCGGCATGGCGCCCCGGGAGCGCGTCGCCCTGATGGCGCTGGCGGCGCGCCTTGCGCGGGCGCAGAAGATCGCCGTGCTGTTCACCGAGCACGACATGGACGTCGTGTTCAGCCAGGCCGACCGCATCATCGTGCTCGATCGCGGCCGGCTGATCGCCGGCGGCCTGCCCGCCGAGGTGCGCGCCAATCCCGAAGTGCAGGCGATCTATCTCGGAGGCAGCCACTGATGCTCGCCGTCAGGGACCTGCACGCCTATTACGGCCGCGCCCATATCCTGCAGGGCGTGTCGCTCGAGGCCAATGCCGGCGAGGTCGTGGCGCTGCTGGGCCGCAACGGCGCCGGCAAGTCGACGGCCCTGAAGGCGATCATGGGCCTGGTGCCGCCGTCGCGAGGCGAGGTGAGCTTCGCCGGCCGGCGCATCGAGCGCCTGCCGCCTTACCGCATTGCGCGGCTTGGCCTGGGCTACGTGCCGGAGGAGCGCCGCATCTTCACCGAGCTCACGGTGATGGAGAATCTCGAGGTCGGCCGGCAGGCCGCGCGCGGCGACGCGCCGGCCTGGAGCGAGGACAAGCTCTTCGCGCTCTTCCCCAATCTCGCCGGCCTGCGTGACCGCCCGGGCGGGCGCATGTCGGGCGGCGAGCAGCAGATGCTGACCATCGCCCGCACCCTGATGGGCAATCCGCGCTGCGTGCTGCTCGACGAGCCGTCGGAGGGGCTGGCGCCGATCATCGTCGCCGAGATGGCGAAATCCATCCGCGCGCTCAAGGGCGAGGGCCTCTCGGTGCTGCTGTGCGAGCAGAACCTGCGCTTCTGCGAGGCCATCGCCGACAGAGCCTATATCATCGAGAAGGGCCAGATCCGCTTCGGCGGCAGCATGGCCGCGCTCGCCGCCGACGCCTCGCTTCGTGAACAGTATCTTTCGGTTTGATCAATGGCTGCACAGAACAACACCTCCGTCACGGTCGGCATCGACGTCGGCGGCACCTTCACCGACCTGCTGGCGGTCGATGCCGAGGCCGGCACGGTCAAGCTCGCCAAGGTGGCGACCACGCCGGACAACCAGGCGATCGGCTTCATGGCGGCGCTGGCCGCGGCCGGCACCGATCCCGCGACCCTGCAGGCGGTGGTGCATGGCACGACGACCACGACCAACGCGCTCTTGGAACGCAAGATCGCCAAGGTCGGCCTGATCACCACCAAGGGCTTCCGCGACGTGCTGGAGCTCGGCCGGCGCACGCGGCCGCAGCCCTATGGCCTGCGCGGCACCTTCCGTCCGCTGATCGAGCGCGAATACCGCCTCGAAGTGCCCGAGCGCATGGATGCCGACGGCAAGGTCCTGGCGCCGCTCGACGAGGCGGCGGTCGCCGAGGCGGCGAACAAGCTGCTGGCGCTGGGCTGCGAGGCGGTGGTGATCCATTTCCTGCACAGCTACATCAACCCCGCGCACGAGCGCCGCGCCGCCGAGATCGTGCGCGGCCTGTGGCCCAACGCCTACGTGACGGCCGGGCCACTCGATCCTGTCGGAATACCGCGAGTTCGAGCGCGGCGTGACGGCGGCGGTCAACGCCTCGGTGCAGCCGGTGCTCGACCGCTATCTCACGCGCCTGCGCACCGAGCTCAAGGCCAAGGGCTTCGACCGCGACATCCTGGTGATGCAGGGCAACGGCGGCACCGATCTCCTCGCAGCTGATCGCCCGCGCCGCCGTGAACACGGTGATGTCGGGCCCGGCCTCGGGCGTGATGGCGGCGGCCTATACCGGCCGCGCCTGCGGGCCAGCCCAACCTGATCACCTACGACATGGGCGGCACCTCGACCGACGTCGGCCTGATCGAGGACGCCGTGCCGCAGGTCTCGGGCGAGCTCGAGCTCGAATACGCCATGCCGATCCACGTGCCGATGGTCGACGTGCACACGATCGGCGCCGGCGGCGGCTCGATCGCCTCGGTCGATGCCGCGGGCATGCTGCGCGTCGGGCCGGAGAGCGCCGGCGCCCGGCCAGGGCCGATCTGCTACGGCCGCGGCGGCACCGAGCCCACCATCACCGACGCCAACCTGATCCTGGGCCGGCTCAATCCCGACCGGCTGCTGGGCGTCGACCAGCCGGTCGACGCTCGACCATGTGCGCGGCGCGATCGAGCACAAGGTCGGCAAGCCGCTCGGCCTCGATGCCGATGCCGCGGCGGCGGCCATCCTGCGCATCGCCAACGACCGCATGGCGGGCGCCATGCGGCTGGTGTCGCTGTCGCGCGGCCACGATCCGCGCGACTTCGCGCTGTTCGCCTTCGGCGGCGCGGGGCCGCTGCACGCCACGGCGCTGGCCCGCGAGCTCGGCATCCCGACCGTGCTGGTGCCGGCGCGGCCCGGCATCACCAACGCGCTGGGCTGCGTCGTGGCCGACCTGCGCCACGACTATGTGCGCACGGTCAACAAGCCCCTGTCGGCGCTCGACGACGCGCTGATCAGGCGCATCTACGCCGAGCAGTCGGAGGAGGGCCGCGCCACGATAGAGCGCGAGGGCGTGCCGGTGCGCGAGCTGCGCTACGTCTACACCGCCGACATGCAGTTCCAGGGCCAGAGCCACATCCTGTCGGTCGGCATCGACAGCCCCGACATCGACGTCGCCGGCCTGCACAAGGCCTTCGCCGCCGCCTACTGGCGGCGCTTCGGCATCGAGCTGGCGGAGATCCCGCCGGTGCTGGTCAACCTGCACACCGCGCGTGATCGGCGCAGCGGCCGGAGGTCGATCTCGCCGCCCTCGCCGCCACCGAGCGCGCCCCACGCTGAAGGCCGCGCAGGTCGGCGAGCGCCGCGTGTGGTTCGCCGACGGCTGGCACCCGACGCCGATCTATGCCCGCGACCGGCTGCCGCTCGATGCGACGTTCGAGGGCCCGGCGATCCTCGAGCAGCTCGACTGCACGACGGTGGTCGAGCCGGGCGACAAGGTCCGCCAGGACAAGCTCGGCAATTTGCTGATCGCGGTCGGATCAGCCATCGCGCCCTCTCGCAGGAGGAGTTCGCGGCCCTGGCGGCCGGCGATCGCGCCTTCGAGGGCATGCTGTTCTCGTCGGCCCTGGATTTGCAGGCGGCCGATCTGTCGGAAGCCACGTTCACCGATTGCCGGTTCGAGCCCATGCGCCTGGCCAGTTGCAAGTTCGGCAAGGCGCGATTCGTCGGCTGCTCATGGTTCGATGCGGAGCAACGCAAAGGCTGCGTCTTCGCCTTTTGCGATGTCCACGCGGCCGAGATCTCCAAATGCAACCTCGCGACCTGCAGCTTCGAGCGCTGCGACCTCTATCGTCTTCAGGGCCGCGGACACGAGCTTCCGCGGCGTGCGGTTCGGCGATGGACGCTTCTCGCGCGGCGATCTACAAGCGGTGCGACCCTGACCAGGCCTCGTTCGGACTGCGACATCGAGCTTCGCCGCCTGTCGGCCTGTTCCTGCCGAACAGCGAATTCCAGCTCGTGCAGAGCTCTCCGAGACGTATTGATGATATCAACCTCACGGGCGCCACGCTGATCGGCTGCGATCTCGACCCGGATCGACTGGGAGCGGGCCGAGGCTGGCGAAAGCCGATCTACGCGGCTCCAATCTGTCCGGCGTCGACCTTGCGCCGTGCTTCGCCGACTACGCCAGCATCATGATGAGCGACAGCGAGCAGGCGGAGATCCTGGGAACCTCGGCATGCATATGCACCGCAAGGTCGATTGAAGGGCTTTTTTATTTTTCGTCGAACCGAAGAAAGTCGACGCGCATTCGTGCGTTTGCTGGTTTTTCGCGCAAGACATGAGCGGCCCTGAGAGTGCCGCACTTCCGCGGTCCCGCGATGGGCAATGGACGCAGCGACATTCGCGGCTTTCCAGGAACACACGCAAAGCCATTGCCCATAATAGGTGCCCAAGGTGCTTACACGTACGCTCCGGGTCGTTAGGTTCACGCCACCCAGGAGTTGACTCATGTTCGAAGTTGCTTCACCGTCTTCGCACCGGTACAGCTCCGTTGACCGATTATCGCCGAAGCCGAAAGCCGTAAAATGCAGGCAGGACAGGCTTTTTGCGTGTCGGCCTTTGCAAACTCCGATTAAAAACGTTCGAAAACGGTCGAAACGGCTGAGGAAACATGATCAGACAGACCGTGATGGCCGCGTTGCTCGCACTTGCCGCGATGCCCGTGCGCGCCGAGATGCCGACCGCCGAAATTCCAGCCCGCATCGAGCTGCACGCCGTCCCGACCCAGACGCTGAGCGACCGCGAGTTCCTGACCGGCAAGGACGGCAAGCCCGCCACCGTGACCGGCGAGCTTCGGATCGCGCAAGGGACCGGTCGCCTTCCGGTGGTGGTGATGATGCATGGCTCGGGCGGCATGAGCCCGGCGCTCGACACCTGGAGCCGGCAGTTCAACGCGATGGGCGTCTCGACCCTGGCGATGGACGGCTTCACGGCCGCGGCATCACGGCCGTCTCGACCGACCAGTCGCAGCTCGGCCGGCTCAACTTCATCCTGGATCTCTACGGCGCGCTGGCGATGCTGGCCAAGCATCCGCGGGTCGATCCGCAGCGCATCGTCCTGATGGGCTTCTCGCGCGGCGGGCAGGCGGCGCTGTTCGCGAGCGAGCAGCGCTTCCACACGCTCTGGAACAAGTCGGGGCCGAGTTCGCCGCCTACATCCCGTTCTATCCCGACTGCTCGACGACCTATCTCGACGACACCGCCGTGGTCGCCAAGCCGATCCGCATCTTCCACGGCATCGCCGACGACTATAACCCCGTCGCTCCCTGCCGCGCTTCGTCGAGCGGCTGAAGGCGGCCGGCCGCGACGTCATGCTGACCGAGTATCCCGACGCGCATCACGGCTTCGACACGCCGCTCGGCGACGGTCCGGTCGTCTCCAAGGGCGCGCAAACCGTGCGCAACTGCTCGATCGTCGAGAAAGCCGACGGCGTTCTGGCGAATGCGGCAACCAACGAGCCTTTCACCTACCGCGACGCCTGCGTGCAGCTCGATCCGCACGTCGGCCGCAATGCGGCGGCTGCGAGCGCCGCGCAGGCGGCAGTTCGGGAGTTCGTGCGCACGCTGTTCGTGCTCAAATAGCGCGCCAGGAGTGTTCATGAAGATCGTCGACATCAAGGCCTACCCGACGTCGTTCCGGGTACCCAAGGACCAGCAGGTCTCGCTCGGCATCGGCACCATGACCAAGCGCGACTGCGTGATGGTCAAGGTCACGACCGAGGACGGCATCGTCGGCTGGGGTGAGAGCCATCATGCGCGCGCCCCGGGCACGATCGGCCACTTGGTCAACACGACCCTGCGCGACCTCGTGCTTGGCATGGATGCCAGCGACACGGTCGGCATCTGGGCGAAGATCTACAAGATGCAGCTCGGCAGCCACGGCGCGGGCGCGGCGACCTCGATGGCGATGAGCGGCCTCGACCAGGCGCTGTGGGACATCAAGGGCAAGGCCACCGGCTGGCCGCTTTACAAGCTGCTCGGCGGCTCCAATAAGGCCGTGCCGGCCTATGCCGGCGGTATCTCGCTCGGCTATCAGCCGCCCGATGCGCTGGCGGCCGAAGCGGTGCCGATGGTCGAGGCGGGCTACAAGGCCCTGAAGCTGCGCGTCGGCGACAATGTGAAGGCCGACATCGCCGGCAATGACCGCGGTGCGCCGCCGCTTCGGCGACGACATCGTCCTGCTGACCGATGCCAACACCGGCTACAGCGTGGCCGACGTGCGCCAGGTCATGCCGGCGATGGACGAGCTCAACATCGGCTGGCTGGAGGAGCCGTTCCCGGCGCACGACCATCGCTCGTATCGCCAGGCGCGCGGCTTCGGCCGCACGCCGCTGGCGGCCGGCGAGAACCACTACACGCGCTTGAGTTCCACCGCGTGATCGAGGACGGGATCATCACCATCCTGCAGCCCGACCTGTCGAAGTCGGGCGGCATCACCGAGGTGCAGCGCATCGCCGCGGCCGCCTCGATGTGGAAGCTGCCGGTCCATCCGCATTCGTCGATGACCGGGCTCAACCAGGCCGTCTCGATCCACTTCCTCGCCGCGATCGACAACGGCGGCTACTTCGAGGCCGACCTGTCGGTCGCCAACAAGTTCCGCGACGAGCTCGGCAGCGCGCCGTGGAAGATCGGCCAGGACGGCTGCGTGCGCCCACTCGACAAGCCCGGCATCGGCGTGGAGATCGACGAGACGTTCCTGATGGCCCATCCGGTCATCGAGGGGCCGGGGTACGTGTAGGGAAATTCCGTCGTCCCGACCGAAGCGAAGCGGAGTGGAGGGACCTCTTTTCGCGTCGACACAAAAAGAGGCCCCTCGGCTTCGCTCGGGGCGACGGTTGGAGTTACGCCGCCACGACCAACGTCGACGCAAGCTGGCGCACCGACTTCACCATCGCCATGGCGACCAGCTTGCCGGTCTTGCGGTTCTCCTCGCTGACCGCGACGTCCTCCCGGAAGGTGAACCGGCCGAAGGCGCCGATGGCTTCCAGCTCGACGATGTGCGTGGCGATGGTCGGGTCGGCCACGATCACCACGCGCGTGCGGTCGAGGCCGAGGCCGGCGATCGCGGCGGCGGCGGAGATGTTGACGTTCTGCGGATAGAGCCGCGCGCCCTCGCGCACCGGGCCGTCGAACACGGTGTGCGGCGCGGTGAGCGCGTCGAGGTCGACCAGCGTCTCGGCCACCGTGCCTTTCCACGCCGACGGATCCTTGCGCACCGTGACGGTGACGCTGTCGAGCCCGCCCACCGCGGCGCTGCTCAGGATGTCGAGCGCGCCGATGCCGGCCGAGGGCAGGATCAGGCGGCGGCCGCTCGCCCGGGCGGCGGCCAGCAGGCGGTCGAACAGGGCGGTGTCGGTGAAGGCGCCGACCGAGGTGACGAGGAAGTCCGCGCCGCCCTCCAGCACGCGCTGGCCGTGGGCGCGCACGGCGTCGTGGCCGGCGCATTCGGCGACGGCGTCGAAGGTGTGGGCGAAGAAGCGGTCGGGCTGGTGCGTGAGCTTGCCCGCATGGTGCTGGTGCTGGCGCGGCCGCTTCACCAGCACGGCCAAAAGCTCGATGTCCTCCAGGCCCGCGCCCTCGATATGCCTGCCGATGGCGCCGTAGCCGATCAGGCCCAACCGGACCTGGGCTTCATGCGAGCCGCTGCTCGACCCAGCGCGCCCAGGCGATCAACTGATCGTCGGCGCGCAGCGGCCCGACCAGCTGCACCGACAGCGGCAGGCCGAACGGGCCGCTGTTGAAGGGCAGGGCCACGCAGGGCACGCCTAAAAGCGTCCAGAAGCGGTTGAACAGCGGATCGCCGGTGTAGCCCAGCCCCGACGGCGCCTCGCCCTTGGCCGAGGGCGCCAGCAGGAAATCGAAGCGCTGCCACACGTCGCCGAGCTCGGCCAGCGTGCGGCGCTTGGTGCGCTTGGCCTGGGCGAGCTGGCGGCGGCTCACCTGATCGCCGGTCGCCAGCGCCTGGGTGAGGCTGGGCGAGATCAGGTGCGGGAAGCGCGCCCGCTCGCGGGCATAGGTCTTCGTCGCCTCCCGGGTCATGATCGCGGTTCTGCGCCGCAGCAGCGCCTGCCAGCTCTCGGGCATCTCCCACGACCGCACCTTGGCGCCGGCCGCGCGCAGGGTGCGCGCCGCCGTCTCGAGGTTCTTCTGGTTGGAGGGCTCGGCCTCGTCCCACCACAGCGTGCGGCAGAAGCCGATGCGCGGCGGCCGCCCGCCTTTGGAGAGGGTCGGCGGATCGGCCGGGGCGTGGCCATAGGCGGCGCGCACCAGGGCGAGGTCGAGGGCCTCGCGGGCGAAGAAGCCCAGCGTGTCGAGGCGAGGGCGCATAGGGTTTTATGCCGGTCATGTCGGCCCAGCCGTAGGTGCCCTTGTAGGCCACCACGCCGTTGAAGGCGCCGGGCCGGATCACCGAGCCCGCCGTCTGCGTGCCGTAGCCGATCGGCGCCATGAAGTCGGCCACCGCCGCCGCCGAGCCCGACGAGGAGCCGGCCGGCGTGTGGCGGAGGTTGTGCGGATTGTGCGTCTTGCCGGCATGGCCGCCGGCGAACTCGGTGGTCACCGACTTGCCGAGCACGATGGCGCCCGCCTTCACGAGCTGCGTCACGCAGGCGGCATCCTTGCCGACGACGTGGTCGCGGTAGATCGGCGAGCCGCAGGTGGTGGGCATGGTCCGGGTCGAGATGATGTCCTTCACGGCCAGCGGAATGCCGTGCAGCGGCCCGACGGGGCGGCGGCGCTTGTCGAGGATATCGGCCCGCTTGCGCGCGCCCTCGGGATCGAGCGCCTCCCAGGCATGGACCTGGCCCTCGCGCGCCGCGATGCGGTCGAGGCAGGCCTCGACGAGGTCGCGCGCCTTGAGGCGCTTGTCGGCCATGCGCAGGAGGGCGGCGCTGGCCGTCAGTCGGTTGGGCGCTCTTGCCATGTGGTCTTCCCCCTGGTGCTCGGTTCGGGCCATGATGGCCGAGCAGAACCGGGAAAGGTAGGGCCATGAGCATCCCCTTCGCCGTGCGCAAGATCGGCCATGCCGTGATCTTCGCCTCCGACCTCGAGCGCTCGACGCGCTTCTACACCGACGTGCTGGGCTTCAAGGTGTCCGACGTCTACGACGGCACCAGGATGCCGGGCGGCATGGTGTTCCTGCGCTGCAACGGCGATCACCATTGCCTCGCCCTGGTCGGCGGCAAGGGCAGCCGAGCAGGACAAGAGCCTGCATCACCTGGCCTTCGAGCTGGCCACGCTCGAGGAGGTGTTTTACGCCCGCGATCACCTGAAGAAGCACGGCGCCAAGTTCACCTTCCAGGGCCGCCGCCGCGCCGGCTGCCAGGTCTCGGTCGAGTTCCTCGATCCCGACGGCCATCACCTGGAGCTCTACTGGGGCGTCGACCAGATCGGCTCCGACGGCCGCGTGCGCCCGGCCGAGGAATGGCGCCAGACCGTGAGCCTGGAGGACGCGGTGAAGATCGCGCCGCCCGGCCAGGACACCACGCTGCACGACGCGGCGCTGCGGGCACGGCTCGAGGCGGGGACGGACCGGCCTCCGTCGGAGGATCGCTGTTCCAGACGGCGTCGAGCCTGCAGGGCCAGTTCGACAGCGCGCATCGCCGCCGGCTGGAGGAGAAGCTGACGAGGTTGCCTTCCGCGACCGCGACCGGGCTCATGATCGCACGGCATAACTTTTCCTGCAGGCCGATCGCGGCCGGCCGAGTCTTCCGTCGCGGCAGATGCCGGGCTCGTGCGTCTTCGGCGAGGCCGAGTTCGCCATTCCCGACTACGACGGCAACGTCATGTTCCAGAGCCTGGGCGAGATCCTGCGTCAGTCGCCGTCGGCCTGCGTTCATCGACATGGGCGAGAAGCCGCGCCGCCTCAGGGTCAACGCACGGCGGCGTCAGCCGCGACGGTCCACTGATCGGCGCTCCGGCCGGCGCAGCTCCTGGTGCAGATCAAGATCGGGCGATCATCCCCGATCCCGCGCCTACATCGCGACGCTCAGCGTGGCTCGAGCACCTCGCAAGACCGCCGAGGCCGGGCTCACGCCGCCGGAGCCGGCTCTGGAAAGGTTCGACGCTGCCGGCGCTAGCCGGACGCAGTCGGCGCAGGCTTGGCCTTGCCGAGTCCTTTCAGCTTCTCGCGCAGCGTCTGGAAGGCGACGTAGAGGCCCGGGATCACGAAGATGCCGAGGCAGGAGGCGGCGATCATGCCGCCGAACACCGCCGTGCCGACGGCGCGCTGGGTGGCGGCACCCGCGCCCGAGGCGATCACCAGCGGGATCAGGCCCAGGATGAAGGCGAAGGACGTCATCATGACGGCGCGGAAGCGCAGGTTGGCGGCGTTGATGGCCGCCGCCACGATCTCCTCGCCCTGCCGTCGCTGCTCCATGGCGAATTCGACGATCAGGATGGCGTTCTTGGCGGCCAGCGCAATCAGCACCACGATGCCGATCTGGGCGTAGATGTTGTTGTCGAGGGCGCTCAGCAACAGGGCGGTGACGGCGCCGAACAGGCCGGCCGTCACCGACAGCAGCGCGGCCAGCGGAATGGCCGTGCTCTCGTACAGGGCGACCAGGAAGAGGTAGGCGAAGACCAGGGCCAGGCCCAGGATGAAGCCGGTCTGGCCCGACGCCGCCTTCTCCTGGTAGGCCGTGCCCGTCCATTCGTAGGTATAGCCCGCGGGCAGCGTGTCCTTGGCGAGCTTCTCCATGGCCGCGATCGCCCTGGCCCGACGAGTAGCCGTCCGCCGGCGAGCCGTTCACCGTCACGGCGCGCAGGTTGTTGAAGCGGATGATCTGGGCCGGGTGCGGTCACCAGCTCGATATCGGCCACCGCCTGCAGGGGCACCAGATCGCCGTCCTTGGTGCGCAGCCGGACCTTGTAGACGTCGGTTGCCTTCTGGCGATCGTCCGCCTCGGCCTGCACCTTGACCTGCCAGGTGCGGCCGAACAGGTTGAAGTCGTTGGCGTAGTAGCCGCCCATCGAGGTCTGAAGTGCGGCAAAGATGTCGGCGATGTTGATGCCCAGCGCCTGGGCGCGCTCGCGGTCGAGCTTGAGGTAGATCTGCGGGGTGGCCGCGCCAAAGGTCGTGAAGACGCGTGTCAGCGCCGGCACCTCCTGGGCGGACTGCACGAGGCCGCGCGTCACCGCCGCGAGGTCGGTGGGCGAGGCGCCGCTCAGGCTCTGGACCATGAACTCGAAGCCGGACGAATTGCCCAGGCCCATGATGGGCGGCAGGTTGAAGGCGAACACGTTGGCCGCCGAGAGTTGCTGGAAGGCCTTGTTGAGCTCGGCGAGCGCCGCGAAGACCGACAGGTTGGCGGCCTGGCGCTCGGCGAACGGCTTCAGCGCGACGATCACGAACGCGCGGTTCGGCTGGTTGAGCCCGTCGAGCAGGCTGAAGCCGCGAGACGGTGAAGATGCTCTGCATCCAGGGCTTGCCTACGATCATGCCTTCGACCTGCTCGAGCGCGGCCAGGGTGCGGCTGGTCGAGGCGGCATCGGGCAGCTGCAACTCGGCCATGAAGGCGCCCTGGTCCTCGTCGGGCAGGAAGCCGGTAGGCACCAGCGAGCCAACGCCGCCGGTCGCCAGGATGAAACCTCCGACCAGCACCAGGGCGATGATCGCGCGCCGCGTCAGTGGCGTGACCAGGCGCACATAGCCATCGCGCGTGGAATCGATGCCGTTCTGCAGCCACGCCATCACGCCTTTCGGCTTCTTGCGGTGGCGCAGGATGAGCGAGCAGAGGGCGGGCGACAGCGACAGCGCGTTGATCGCCGAGATCACCATCGAGACGGACACGGCGACGGCGAACTGCTTGTAGAGCTGGCCGCTGATGCCGGGAATGAACGCCGTCGGCACGAACACCGAGAGCAGCACCAGCGTAATGGCGATGATCGGCGCCGAGACCTGGGTCATCGCCTTCTCGGTGGCCTCGGCGGGCGTGAGCTCGGGCTCGTGCTCGAGGATGTGCTCGACCGCCTCGACCACGACGATGGCGTCATCGACCACGATGCCGATCGCCAGCACCAGCGCGAGCAGCGACACGGTGTTGGCCGAGAAGCCCAGCGCCAGCATGACGGCGAAGGTGCCGACCAGGGCGACCGGCACGGCGATGATGGGGATGATGGTGGCGCGCAGGTTGCCGAGGAAGACGAAGACGACGATGCTGACCAGCACGAAGGCCTCGATCAGCGTGTGCTTGACGCTCTCGATCGTGGCCTCGACGAACACGGTGGTGTCGTACATGACGTCGTAGGCGACGTCCTCGGGGAAGCGCGTCTCGAGTTCCTTCATCAGCTTGCGCACGGCGTGGGCGGTCGCCAGCGCATTGGCGCCGGGCAGCTGGTAGATCTGGATGCCGGCCGCCGGCTTGCCGTTGTAGCGGGCGCTCGAATCGCTGGTCTTGGCGCCGAGCTCGACCCGGGCGATGTCCTTGACGCGCACCAGCGAGCCGTCGGGCAGGGCGCGCACGACGATGTTCTCGAACTGCTTGGTGTCGACCAGCCGGCCCTGGGTGGTGATGTTGAGCTGGAAGTCGACGTTGCCGGCCAGCGGCGCGGCGCCGACCAGGCCGACCGCGGCCTGGACGTTCTGCTCCTGCACGGCCTTGACCACGTCGCTCGCCGTGATGTCGAGGCTCGACATGCGGTCGAGGTTGAGCCAGATGCGCATCGAATAGTCGAGCGGGCCGAACAGGGCGGCGTCGCCGACGCCCGGCACGCGCTTGACCGCATCGAGCACGGTGATGGTGGCGAAGTTGGACAGGAACAGCGCATCGCGCGTGCCCTTGGGCGAGAAGAAGGCGATGCACTGCAGCAGCGCCGAGGACTGCTTCTTGGTGATCACACCCTGGCGCTGCACCTCCGGAGGCAGCAAGGCCAAGGCCTGGTTCACCCGGTTCGTCACGTTCACGGTGTTGATGTCGGGATCGGAGCCGACCTCGAAGCTCACCGTCAGGCTGTAGCTGCCGTCGCCGCCCGAGGTCGACTTCATGTAGATCATGCGCTCGACGCCGTTGACCTGGGCTTCGATGACCTGGGCCACGCTTTCCTCGACCGCCTGGGCCGAGGCGCCGGGATAGGTGGTGGTGACCTTGACCTGCGGCGGCACGATGTCGGGGAACTGCGCCACCGGGATGGCGGCCAAGGCGATGATGCCGGCGATCGAGATGACGGTGGAGACGACGAAGGCCAGCCGCGGGCGGCGAATAAAGACCGACGAAATGGTCATGGCCTAGCCCTTCAGCGCAGGCGCTGCGGTCGGCGTCACCGTCATGCCGGGGCGCACCCTCTGCTGGCCCTGGATGATCACCTTCTCGCCGGCCTTGAGGCCCTCGTCGATGACCAGCATCCCGTCACGCGAGATGCCCGTCTTGACCCGGCGCTGCTCGACCACGTTCTTGTCGTCGACCACGAAGAGGTAGGGTCCGGTCTGGTCGATGGCGACGGCGGCCTGCGGCACGACGATGGCCGTCGGCGCTTTCTCATTCTCGATGACGACCCGGAGCGTCTGACCGTCGGTCAGGGCGTGGTCCTTGTTCTGGAAGATCGCACGCACGATCTGGCCGTCGGTCCGCGGATCGGCGGTGACGTCGATGAAGTCGAGCTTGCCCTTCTCCTTGTAGATGCTGCCGTCGGCGAGCTTCAGCAGCACGACCAGCGAGTCGGGCCCGCCGGTGCGAGGCATCGCGTCGCGCCTCGAGCAGCTCGCGCTGGGTGATCGAGAACACCACACGCATCGGATTGTCCTTGACCACGGTCGCGAGCACACCGGTGGCCGGGCTGACGAGGTTGCCGGGTGATGCCGAAGCGCGGCCAATGCGTCCGGCGATCGGCGACTTGATCTCGGTGTAGGAGAGATTGATCTGGGCGTCGCGCAGTTGCGCCTCGGCGTCTTCCACCGCCGCTTTGGCCTGCAGCTGCTCGCTCACCCGCTGGTCGTAGACCGCCTGCGTGCCGGTATTGGTGCGCAGCAGTTCGGCGGCGCGCCGGAGCTGGATGTCGGAGTTGGCGAGTGCCGCCTTGGCGGCATCCCGCTGGGCGACCTTTTGGGCGACCGCAGCCTGGAACGTCTCGGGCTCGATGGTGAACACGACCTGGCCTTCCTTGACCTCGTCGCCGTCGGCGAACAGGCGTGGCCCGAGGAAGCCTTTGACGCGCGCCTGCAGGTCGACCTTGTCGACGGCGGCGGCGCGGCCGATGAATTCCGCTTGTGCGGCGATGGGCTTCGCTTCGGCCGCTTGCACCAGCACAGCGGGTGCCGGCGCGCCCTGCTGCGCCAACGCAGTGCCCAAATCCGCCGCGCAGACCAGCGCAAGGATCGCCAAAAGCCGTGCAATAACCATCTCTATCCCCCGGCCTCTCGCCGCACGGGCAGACTGCCCCACCATCCGGGGACCGTCACTGACTAAGATCAAGAATTCACGGACAGGAGTACACTGCAGGCATGTCGCTCACTCTGCATTTTCACCCGCTTTCGTCCTATTGCCGAAGGTGCTGATCGCGCTGTACGAGGCCGGTACGCCGTTCGCGCCGGTGGTCGAGGACTTCGGCGATCCGCAAGTCGGCCGCGTCGTTCCGCAAGCTCTGGCCGGTCGGCAAGATGCCGGTGCTGCGCGATGCCGACGCGACCAGACCGTGCCGGAGTTGAGCATCATCATCGAGTACCTGGGTCAGCACTATCCGCGCGGCACCGCGCTGATCCCGGCCGATGATCCGGCGCTGGCGCTGCGCACGCGGCTGGCCGACCGCTTCTACGACAACTACGTCCACGATCCGATGCAGCGGATCGTCGGCGATCGGCTGCGGCCGGCAGACAGCAAGGATCCGTTCGGCGTCGCGGCCGCCGAGGCGATGCTGGTCAAGTCGTACGATCTGATCGATGCCGAGATGGCGGGCCGCACCTGGGCGTCGGCGACGTCTTCACCCTGGCGGATTGCGCGGCTGGCGCCGCCGCTGTTCTTCGCCAGCAAGCTGGTGCCGTTCGGCGAGCGGCACAACCTCGGGCCTACTTCCGGCGGCTCAGCGGCCGGCAGTCGGTCGCCCGCGCCTTCAACGAGGCCAGCCGTTCCTGAAGTTCTTCCCGGGCTGACGCGGCCTAGAACATCGTGTTGTCGTTGGCGGGCTTCTCGGGGATGTCCTGGATGACGTCCCAGTGCTCGACGATCTTGCCGTTCTCCAGCCGGAAGATGTCGACGATCGCCCGGCCGCGCTGGCCGGGCTCGCGCACCGAATGGACGTGCAGGACGACCAGGTCGCCCTCGGCGATCACGCGCTTGATCTCGTTGTGAGAGTTCGGGAACTTCTCCTTGAGCAGCGTGACCAGCCGCTTGAACCCTTCCGGCCCGTCGGGCGCGGTCGGATTGTGCTGGACATAGCGCGGCCCGAAATATTTGGCGGCTGCGTCGTAGTCCTTCTGGTTGAGGCCCTTCTCGTAGAAATCGATCACGATCTTCTTGTTGGCTTCGAGATCGGCAGCGAATGCCGGCGTCGCGAGCGCGATCGCCAGCACGGACGAGAAGCGGCCGGAGCATCAGTGCGCCAGCAAGAGCGGCACGCGGCAGGACGAAATCACCTTGCCGGTGGCGCCGCCGAGTCCCAGGAAGCTCAGCACCTGGCCGCGGCCGTAGGCGCCCATCACCAGCATGTCGGCCTTCTTGTCGTCGGTGTAGCCGAGCAGCGCCCGGCCGCGGGCACGACCCGACACCGCGCCGGGATCGATGGCGTCGATCGTCGGCGTTGATGCCGTGGCGCGCCGAGGTTGCGCGACAGGTAGGAGGCGCCGACATCGTCGGGCTTGCCGCCCACGACCAGCAGGGTGACTTTGCTCGCCTTGATCAGGAAGGGCAGCGCATATTCGAGCGCGCGGGCGGCCTGGAAGCTGCCGTTCCATGCGACCACGACGGACTTGAAATTTCCCGAACCCGCGGTCGGCGGTGCGATGATCACGGCGCGCGCGCATTCGTAGAGCGCCGCCTCGACGGTGGCAGGCGCCACGTTCTCGGGGTCGGCGCCGGGGCGGCCCAGCACCAGGATGTCCGAGCAGCGGCCCATCGCCACCATGGCATCGAGCGTGGCGGTCTTGGCGGCGGTGTAGGTCGAGCCCTTGATCAGCGCCAGCGTCTCCTTGTAGGCGCGCTCGCTTTCCTTGCTGCGCTCTTCCAGCCGCTCGTCGTCGAGGTTCATGATCAGCGGCATCGCCTCGCCGCTCATCGCCAGCCCGCCCACCATGCCGCCGGCCGGACCGACCGGCAGGTGCAGGGCATCCACGGCGCCGCTCGAATTCCGCCGCCACGCGGGCCGCCAGCTTGAACGACATGGCGGCATCGGGTCCGCCCTCCGACACGGCCAGGATCGACTTCATCATCGCGGACACTCCCCCAAATAGATCGACCCGCGGTTTAGGCGGGCCGGGCGCCAGTTCAAGCGCAGTCTAGCGCAACTCAGTCGGCGATGTCCGACGCCGTTTCGCGCCTTCGGATCCAGTGAACGATGGGCAGAGCCAGCAGCACCATCCAGGCCTTGCCGATGATCTGGCCGGCCAGGAACTCGAGGTTGCCGAAGGCCAGCCACAGGAACAGCACGCTGTCGGCGACCAGGCCGGCGACGCTGCTGGCCAGCACCGCCAGCACCAGGCCGCGCGCGGCCAGGGGCGTGTAGACGGCGAAGTCGGCAAGTTCCGAGAGGAAGAATGCCGCGGTCGAGGCCAGCACCAGCGCAGGCGGTGCGACGGCGCCCGAGAGCGCGGCACCCGCGACGATCGCCATCAGCGCCACCGCTCGTCCGAGGCGGCGCTGCACCAGGTCGCGCAGCACCAGGGCGAGACCGACCATCACGACGCCCGACGGCGCCATCAGCGGGCCGGAGCGTGCCCCACGGCCAGACCGGCACCAGGCAGGGGCCGTTCGGCTGGCAGACCGTGCCGAGATGGCCGATCATCCAGTTGGCGGCCGGGATGCAGGCGATGAAGGCGATGAAATACGCCAGGCCCTCGGCCTTGCGCGTGCTCATGGTCATGCGCGGAGAGGTTTTCATCGCCGCGCTGCCACATCTCGAAGCCGCGCTTGCGCAGAGCGCAGGCCGGGCATTCGCCGCAGCCATGGCCCCAATCGTGGCGCGGTCCGCGCTCGCTCGCGTAGCAGGTATGGCTGTGCTCGAGGATGATCTCGACCAGCGCCGCACCGCCCAGCTGCTCGGCCAGCGCCCAGGTCGCGGCCTTGTCGAGCCACATCAGCGGCGTGTGCAGCACGAAGCTTCTGTCCATGCCGAGATTGAGCGCCACCTGCAGCGCCTTGATGGTGTTGT
>CAVWKP010000017.1:0-406949 GCA_963755595.1 uncultured Alphaproteobacteria bacterium
GATCGAGCACCGGCGCCTGCTCGATGTGCAATTCGAGATAGGCATCGAACTTGCGCTGGCCGAGCGGCGCGGGCCCGGCATAGCCGATCCGGTCGAGCGCCTGCTCGACCGTGACGCCGTCGTCGTCCTTCGTCGCCAGCACGGTTTCCAGCGGCAGCACGCCCGCGAAGGCCATCGAGCCCATCATCGGCGGCGCGAAGCGGCCGCCTTCCTCGTTGGTCCAGCAGATCACCTCGATGCCGCGCTTGGTCGCCAGCCCGCGATCGTTGAGCGTGCGCACCACCTCCAGCCCGCACAGCACGCCCAAAATGCCGTCATAGCGGCCGCCGCAGATCTGGGTGTCGAGATGGCTGCCGATCGCGACCGGCGGCAGGCGGGCATCCGTGCCGGCGCGGCGGGCGAAGATGTTGCCGAGGCGATCGATCTCGACCGTGCAGCCCGCCTTCTTCGCCCAGTCGACGAACAGGTCGCGCATCTGCTTGTCCTCGGCCGACAACGCCAGCCGGCGCAGGCCGACATCGCGGAAGCGGCCGATCTCGGCCGACCGCTCCAGCGTCTCCCACAGCCGCTCGGGATTGATCTCGAGGACGTTAGGCGCCGGCATAAGGCTGGCCCCACTTGTCCTGATAGACGACGTCCTTCAGCGCGGCGCGCTTCACCGGGCCGAACTTGCCCATCGGGTAGCCGATGGGAAGGATCGCGTAGGAATGCACGCCCTCGGGCAAGCCGAGCGCCTTGTCGACTTCCTTCTGGAAAAACATGTGTCGGTTGGTCAGCGTCGTGCCCAGCCCGACCGCGCGGCACGCCAGTACCATGTTCTGAACCGCCGGATAGATCGAGGCGCCGGCGCTGGGACCGGGATTGGCGCCATCTTCCAGGCAGGCGACGATCCAGACCGGCGCCTCGGCGAAGTGGTCGGTGAGATACTCCACCGCCGAATGCTGGCGCTTGAACTTCTCGGGGCTGACGCCAGGTGGCGGCGCGACCGAGCTGTAGCGCGGGCCGATGATCTCGTCGTAGGCCTTCTTGTACCAGACCGTGGCGGCGTCCTTGATCTTGCGATCCTTGATCACCAGGAAGCGCCATTTCTGTGCGTTGCCGCCCGACGGCGCGCAGGTGCCGGCGTGCAGGATCTTGGCGATCAGATCGTCCGGCACCGGGTCGGGCTTCAGCCGACGCATGGCACGGCAATTCTCCATGGTCTCGAACAGGTCCAGCATGGTGCTTCCTTCCCTTTCGCTCAGGCCGTAAGTCTAGCGCAGCATGACCGAACTGAAACTCTACTGCACCATCGCCATACAGCCGGTGGTCGAAATGCTGATACCGCCCTTCGAGAACGAGCCCACTCCTGCCGCGTTGACGTGGTGTGGAATACCGCGCCCGCCATGGTGAAACGCCTGCAATCGGGCGAGCACGGCGACGTCCTGCTGCTGAACCGCGCCGGCACCGAGACCATGACGGCGGCCGGCCGCCTGATCGAGGGCTCGCAGACGCCGATTGCCAGCTCGGCCACGGCGATCGCGGTCAAGGCGGGCGCCAGGCGGCCCGACATCTCCTCGGTGGAGGCACTGAAGCGCTCGCTGCGCGAGGCCATGGCCATCTCCTACAGCCATCCCGATGCGGGCGGCGCGAGCGGCATCTACGTCGCCAAGCTCCTGCAGCAATGGGGCATGGAGCGCGAGATCAACGCCAAGACCAAGTTCCCGCCGCCGGCCGGGCTGACCGCGCAGTTCCTGATCACCGGCGAGGCCGACTTCGCCATCCAGCAGAAGTCCGAGCTGCTGCAGGTGCCGGGCGTCGAGATCGTGGGCTTCCTGCCGGGCGAGCTGCACATGGTCACGCACTTCGTGGCCGGCATCGAAAAGCAGAGCCGGCACGTCGACCTGTCGAAGGCATTCATCGACTCCCTGCGCACGCCCGAGGCGCGCGCGGCCTTCGAGGCGAAAGGACTCGATCCGGCGTAGGGTCATGCTCTTGCGCCCCCGGTCCACAACCGTCCACGCCCCGTGGACAGGTCGGATGCCGATGACATCGGCTTTTCTGCCCTCACAGTCCGCAAACCCGGGACTCCCCCCTCGCAGAAAGATGCGGCGCGGCGCTGAGGGATAGCGGGGTAGCGCACTAGCGGAAAGTGCGGAAAGTCATCGAACATGGGGAAGCCAGTGAGTTGATGCTGGCGCATCATAAATCCGAACCGGTCGAAGCACCTATTTTGGTCATTAGAAGGGAAGAAACGACCGATGCCCGCCTCCTACGCCACCCACCGCCGCCAGCTCGAGTTGATCCTGCGCGCCTGGGGCATGGACGAACCGACCGCCGCCGATACCGCCGAGATCATGAGCTGGGCCGACCTGCATGGCATCGACACGCACGGCATCTCGATGATCCCGCCCTACGACGAGCGCCGCCGCGCCGGCAAGATCGACATGAGCGCCGTGCCCTCGGTGATCGCGGCACACGCCGGTGTCGGCGCTGGTCGATGGCGGCGGCGGGCTCGGCCATCCCGCGGCCCGGCTCGCCATGGCGATCGCCGTCGACAAGGCCAGGACGAGCGGCGTCGGCATCGTGCCGGTGCGCAACTCGGCGCATTTCGGCGCCTGCGGCTTCTACGCGCTGATGGCGGTCGAGGCGGGCTTCATCGGCATGGTGACGACCTCGGCGGCCGGCATCCAGGTGGCGCCGACGCATGGCGCGCAGGCCCGGCTCGGCACCGACCCCATCGCGTTCGGCGCGCCCGGCAAGCCCGGCGAGCCTTTCCTGCTCGACATGGCCACCACGACGGTTGCCGCGGGAAAAATCCGCAACAAGGCCAACGAGAAACTGCCGACGCCGCCCGGCTGGCTGGTCACGGCCGACGGCAAGCCCAGCACCGATCCGCTCGAGGTCAGCAAGGGCGGCTTCATGACGCCGCTCGGCGGCACGCCCGAGGGCAGCAGCTACAAGGGCTATGGCCTCGCCGCGATGGTGAACATCCTGTCTTCGGCGCTGTCGGGCGCCTTCATGGTCACCGATCCGACGCGCGCGACGAAGGGCGGCATGATCGGCCATTTCATGATGGCGATCGATCCCGGCCTGTTCCGCGATCAGCGCCGACTTCCGCGCCGATGTCGCGTCGTTCTGCGACGCGCTGCGCGCCACCAGGCCGGCCGATCCGGCGAAACCCGTTCAGGTCGCCGGCGATCCCGAGCGCCGCACGGCGGCGCAGCGCCGCGAGACCGGCATCCCGGTCGGCGCGGGCCTGCTGGCCAAGGTCCGCGACGTGGCGCGGCACTCGAATGCGGAGTGGATATTGGACTAGCCCGTCGTCCCGACCGGAGCGCCGAAGGCGCGAAGCGGAGAGGACCTTCTTTCGACAATCAGCCGTCGAAATCGTGGAAGCGAGGTCCCTCCGCTGCGCCTCGCTTCGCTCGGCTTCGGTCGGGACGACGGGGCTGTCAGCTTCGGACGTCGAGTGCCGCCTCGATGGCGCGATCGAGCTTGGCGCCCATGCCGCCCGCCGCCGTGAACCAGTCGACGATGCGGCCGTCACGGCCGATCAGGATCTTGTGGAAGTTCCAGGTCGGCACACCGAGCGCGCCGGTCTGCTTGGCGGCCCAGCGATAGAGAGGATGTGCCTTGTCGCCCGACACGACTTCCTTGTCGGCGAGCGGGAAGGTCACGTCGAAATTGGCCTCGCAGAATTTCTTGATCTCGGCATTGGTGCCGGGTTCCTGCTCGCCGAAATCGTTCGACGGCACGCCCAGCACGACAAGGCCCTTGTCCTTGTAGCGCCGGTACAGCGCCTCGAGGCCCTTGTATTGGCCGGTGAAGCCGCAGAACGAGGCCGTGTTGACCAGCAGCACCACGTGTCCCTTGAAATCGGCCGTGGCGAGCTTGTCGCCGCCGATCGAATCGATCGACACGGAGGCCCAGTCGATCGGCTCGCGGCCCACCTGGGCCCAGCGCCCCGCCAACGGCCGCCAGCAATCCGCCGATCACGGCGAACGCCAGCATCTTCACGACTTTGATGATCACTAGCCGCGCAGCACCTTGCCGGCCTTGGCCTCGGTGAGCTTGCCCTGCTCCCAGGTCACCGCGCCGTTGACGACCGTGTACTCGACGCCCTTCGACGGCATGACGATGCGCTTGGCGCCGCCGGGCAGGTCGTAGCGGCGTTCGCCATGGTTCTTCGAGCCGATGTGCGCGGGATCGAAGATCGCGACGTCCGCCGGCACGCCCTTGGCGAGGCGGCCGCGATCCTTCAGGCCGAACAGATCGGCCGGATCGGAGGTGAGCTTGCGCACGCCCTCTTCCAGCGTGATCGCCTCCTTCTCGCGCACCCAGGTGCCGAGCAGGTAGGTCGGGTAGCCCGCGTCGCACAGCATGTCGACATGCGCGCCGCCGTCGCCCAGCGCCATCAGGATCGACTTGTTGTTCAAGAGCTCGCGCATGCGGTCCTCGCGCGTGTTCCACGAGGCCATGGTGAGCTCGCAGTCGAGATCGTCGGCGAGCGCGAGGTCGAGGAAGGCGTCGACGCCGTCCTTGCCCTGCTCCCTGGCGATGTCGGCGATCGGCCGGCCTTCGAGCGACTTCAGCGCCGGGTTCTTGACCGCGTAAACGCCGATGCGGCCCCAGTTTGCGAAAGCCCGTCGGGTTCTTGAGGTCGTGGCGGAACTGGTTGCGGAACGTCTTGTCGGCATAGACCTTCTTCTGCGCTTCCTTGTTGGTGTCGGCGAAGACGCGCTTCCACGACGGGAAGGCGGCGAAGGAGAACGGGTTGTTCATGTCGACCTCGCGCGTCAGCGGCAGCGGCGAGGTCTGCGGCCGCGCGCCCTTGGCGATCATCGGTGCTGCACGCCGCAACGTGTCGCGCACCGCCTCGGGAATGTCGTCGCGGTCGAACAGGGCGATGAAGGTCACCGGCCGGCCGCTCTCGGTCAGCAGGAAGTCGAGCAGCTCGCACTGATCCTGCTCGAGCACGCCGACCTGGCGGGTGAGCGCGATCTCGATCGCGCCCTTGCCGCGCTTCTTGAGCTGGTTGGCGTAGGCCTTCAGCTCCTCGCGGCTGGCGTTGCGGCAGGCCAGCGGCTTGCCCTCGAAGCCGAGATGCTGGTTGAGCGTCGTGCTCGAGAAGCCGAGCGCGCCGGCGTCGATCGCCTCGCCGATCAGCGCCGCGATCTTGGCCGTCTCCTCCGCAGTGGCCGACGCGCTCGATCGAGGCCTCGCCCATCACGTAGTGGCGGAACGGCGTGAGCGGCGCGATGAAGGCGAGATTGAGCGACGGCTTGCGCGCGGCGGCGGCGTCCATGAATTGCGGGAAGGTCTCCCAATCCCAGGTGATGCCCTTGTTCAGCACGTCGAACGGGAATGCCCTCGACGTTCACCAGGTCCTTCATGGCGATCTCGCGCGTCTCGGGCTTGCAGGGCGCGATGCCGACGCCGCAATTGCCCATCACCACGCTGGTGACGCCGTGCCACGACGAGGGCGTGACCGCGCCGTCCCAGCAGATCTGCGCGTCGTAGTGGGTGTGGGGGTCGACGAAGCCCGGCGCCACGACCAGCCCGTCGGCATCGATGGTGCGCTTGGCGCCCTCCGACACCTTGCCGATCTCGGCCACCTTGCCGCCGGCAATCGCGACATCGGCCTGGTAGCGCTTGGCGCCGGTGCCATCGACCACGGTGCCGTTCTTGATCACGAGATCGTAGCTCATGAATTCCTCCCAAGACCCAAACTCAAAGGTACCGTGCCTTTGCTGCCCGGCGCATGCGAAATCCACGGGCGAGCCACGCGCGGATGGAAAGGCTCCCCTTGCGACGGGCCGTCAGGTGGCCACCAGCACCGGGACGGACTCCGCGACCGTCGGCGAGACATATTCAGACGGCTCGCCGTTCAGGTATCGCGCCTTCGCTTCGAGGAACTGACGGGCATAATCAAGCCGCAGCTCGGAGTGATATCCGGTCTTCTCCGACTGCGTCAGCGAACCAGGATGTATCCGACGCAGGTAGAGATACTTGGGCACGATGAGCCGCGAGCACCCAAAGGCCAGGGCACGCAGCAGGAAGTCACTGTCGGCGTGACACCACCAGGGCCTGAAGCCGCCCACCTTGTCGAGCACAGGCCGGGTCATGAGGAATTGCCCATCGGTGGGCGCTGCGCGCTTGCCGTCGGCTGCCGCGCGGGTTCCGTTGAAGAGCTCGGCCGCGGTCGGCTTCAACTGCTCGTCGACCAGGATCGACCAGGTGTGGGTAATCCGGGGGGCCTTGTGATCGGCCACGGCCTGGAGCTGCTGGCTGAGATAGCCGTCCAGCATCACGTCGTCGGCGTCGAACCGGACCAGGATGTCGGACGGTGTCGCCTGGGCCAGGGAATTGAAGATCACGAACGGCCCGACATGGCGGGGGAAGAACCGGGCCTCCAGATTGGGCATGCTGAGGCCCTTGGCGAAGGCCAGGGTCTCCTCGCAGGCATCGATCCCCAGGCGGATCTGGAGCCGCCAGCCCTCCGGCAGGGCCTGGCGCGAGATGGACTGAAGGCTGTCAGGAAGCCACCGGGCCGCAGCACGCGCCGCCACAAATACTGACAAAACGGGCATGGTTTTCCCCCGCCCGCAGGCTACGCAAAAGGCCCGCCGGACGCCACGGGGCCGTACTTTCCGCCGGGTAACCCCGCTCCGGTCACAGGATGGTCATAGCTCCCTCGATTGCGCCCCGTGCGTTCGCGGTCATACTCGGCGGGCCGCCTCAGCGCAGCGTCCTGCCGGACATGCACTACCCCCCCAAAAGGTATGCTAACGCTGCAGTGACGACCCCGCTGGGGCGGCACCCTTTTCCAACCCTCCATCGCAATTCGTCACAGCTGGTTGGCAATCAGCAGCTTGGCGCCTGTCGGCACGGCGCCGGCATTGTTGATGCCGCCGCTTTGATTGCCCTGCACCACATTGAGCTGGATGTTGATGCGGCCGACGAAAGTCACGCTTCCGACGGTTTGGGTGGCATAGGAGCCGCTGTCGAGCAGGACCGCCCAGGCTTGGCCGTTGGCGAAGTTGCCGTACACCTCGCCGCCCATCGTATTCGCGGTGATCTCGAGCGCGCCGCAGGCTGCGGACGTGGCATGCACGGCCGAATACTTGTTCAGGGCGCCGACGCTCGCGCCGACCGATGCCGCCGACCGGATGGCGACGTTACACGCGCTCTGGATCAGGACGTTGTCCCGGGCATTGCCGGTGGCCTCCCCGCCGATAATGGTGAAGCGATCGACCGTCGGGGAACCGCTCGCCGGACCGAGCAGCACACCGGGCCCGGCCGTGGTGCCGTTGAAGCTGGTGCCGTAGTTCTCGACGGAGAAGGCGCTCTGCACCGACATCGCATAGTTCATGTTGGCGCTGAGATTGTTGCCATCGAAGAAGCGGATACCCTCCGGACGATGGCCGCCCGTGGCGGCGGCACTGTTCTGGATCAACACGCCGCCCACCATGCCGCCGTTGAGGTAGCGGCGGACGCTGGTCTCAGAAGTGCCCGAGTCGAACACCATGCCGATGCCGGCCGTTGCCTGCATGGACGTGCTGGCCACCGTCTGCGGAGCGCTGATCGTGTAGGTCCCTGCACCGCCCGTGCCGGTGACAAGGGCGGTGATCCGTGCAGACGCAGGCGCCCCCCAATTGATCGTCTGGCCGACCTGGACGGTTCCAGAGCTCACAGCCGAGACAGTGAGCGTCGTGCCTGCAATTGAACCGGTGAACGTCGCGGCCGTATTGAGCGAAAAGGCGGTCACGTTGTCGAGGTCAACGATCGAGACATGCTGGGCGCCCGCCTGATCGAGGGCGCCGTTGCCAAACACGTAGCACGCGACAGCGCACCCCTGGGCCTGCACGTTCCTGAGGGAGGAACCCATCAGATAGTCGAACTTCAGGAACGTCGCCGCGCCGTAGGATTGCAGGTTGGTGAAGTCGTTGCCGCCACACTGCGTGCACAGGACTCCGCTCCAGCTCTGTCCGGCAAAGGGCGCGCCAATATCTTCGCCATCGAAGAAGAGATCCCGCATGTTGCCGGACTGCCCGGTGGGCTTGATCTCGAACAGGAAGTTGCCGCAGTTCGTCATGGGCATCAGGTGAGTAAGCTGGCTGCCGGCGCCATGGAGATTGACGACGGAATTGGGCACCGTGACCGCGGTACCAGAGGCGCAGCCCAGCTTGTAGAAGCCGGCGCCGAACTGGACCGTGCCGCCAAACGGCAGGGCGTTCACGGCGGCCTGGATCGCCGGTGCGCTATCGGTACGGCGATCGCCCTTGGCGCCCCACCATTCGGGATAGATGGTCTCAAGGTTCGAGAAGATCGCGACCGCGCCGCCACTGAAGATCCGCTGCTGCGGACTGGCGATCGGCACCGTCAGCAAACTGAGCTTCGCGCCCACGGCGATCGAGAGCACGGCCCCCGGTGACATTGCGAGCTGATGGACGAGGGTGATGCTGGTGCCGATGACACAGGTCCCCGGCGGAACCGAAATTGCGCCGGTGCTGAGGGAATCTGCGCGCTGAAACGCCACGGAGTCGTCGGTCCTGCCATCGCACTTGGCGCCGAAAGCCTGAACGTAGGCCACAGCGGCCGGGAGATCGCTGAGTGCAAGGGCGCGGAAGGCAGGCGCCACCGGCGGCCCGCTCGAGGGGCCGCCGAGGAACGTGTTGGCCTTCTGGTCGAGGAACGTGCCCGTGAGGGTCCCGGAACTGGTGACCGGTGAATTGGCGACTTTGAAAACCGTATTCGGCAGCGCAAGTCCGACACTCGTCACCGACGTCGTGGCCTCTATCAACGCCACGATAGCGAGAATGAGCGCCACGAGGGCCAAGGCGAGACTGATCCGTGCCATGCAGTCACCACTCGGATCGGGAAAGCAGGATGGGTGCGCAACTTTGCCGCGCATGCCGCGCGCCGTCCATCGTGCGCGGAAGATTTTCTCATATGCGGTCGTGCACGGGCTTCCTTCGTGCGCCGTTCAAGATAGAGTTGGCGGATGAAGACCAAGCTCCTGGGCCGTACCGGCATCTCCGTCTCCGAACTCTGTTTCGGCACCATGTCCTTCGGCGGTGACGCCGACGAAGCCACCTCTGCCGCGATGTACAAGGCGGTGCGCGACGCCGGCATCAACTTCTTCGATTGCGCCAACGAGTACAACAAGGGCGTGTCGGAGGAGATCCTCGGGCGCCTCACGAAGGGACACCGCGACGATCTCGTGCTGACCACCAAGGTCAACGCCCAGATACGCCCCGACATCAATGCGCGCGGTACCTCTCGACGCCACGTCGTGCAGGCGGTCGATCTCTGCCTGAAGCGCCTGCAGACCGATCGCATCGATGTGCTGTTCCTCCATCGCTACGATGCAATGACACCGATCGACGAATCGATGCGCGGGCTGGAGGATCTGGTGCGCGCCGGCAAGGTGATCTATCCCGCCGTCAGCAACTGGTCGGCATGGCAGACGCAACGGGCGATCGACCTCCAGGAGCGCGCCAACTGGGCGCGCCTGCAGGTCATCCAGCCGATGTACAACCTGGTGAAGCGCCAGGCCGAGGTCGAGATCCTGCCGATGGCCGAGCACAACGGCATCGGCGTCATTCCTTACAGCCCGGCGGGGGCCGGGCTGCTGTCCGGCAAGTATCTCGGCCAGGCGACCGGGACGGCTCAAGACCAACAAGATGTACGAGGCGCGCTACGGCGATGCCTGGATGTTCGAGGTCGCCGAGGAATACGTCGCCTTCTGCAAGGAGCGCGGCCTGCATCCGGTCAGCACGGCCATCGCCTGGGTGGGCGCCCACCCGGCCGTCACCGCGCCCATCATCGGCGCGCGCAATGTCGAGCAGCTCAAGGACTCGCTCGCCGCGGTGAAGATCGACATGACCCCGAGCCTGCGCGCCGAGATCGCCGACCTCTCGCGCACGCCGGCGCCGGCCACCGATCGATCGGAAGAACTGAAGGTCGCGAAGGGCTAAGACTTCCCAAAACTTCCCAGCGTCCTGGGAAGCCTCCGATGCCGATGGCATAAGGTTTTTAGGCAATTCTTCCCAGGATCCGCGCCACCCCTCCCGGGTAAGTCGTTGATATCAAAGGATTCCGGTTGCGGTACTAGGATACCGCGCCGCAAGGCATTGATATGGAAGGGCTTTCTCAGCCCGCCAGCACGGCCTCGCGTCCCACGATGGTCGTGCGATGCATCACCCGGCGTTCGGCAGGATCGTGCGGCGTCACGGCATGGACGGTGCAGCGGTTGTCCCACATCAGCACGTCGTGCGGCTCCCAGACATGGCGATACATGTATTTCGGCTGGGCGGCGAACTCCGACAGATCCTCGATCAGGCGGCGTGCGGCCTCCTCGTCCAGGCCGTCGATGGCATCGTTGTAGATCGAGCTGATGTAGAGCGACTTGCGGCGGGTCACGGGATGGCGCCGCACCAACGGGTGCCAGGCCGGCGGCATGGCCGCCTGCTCTTCCTTGCTGGGCGGCGGGTTGCCGACCAGCTTGTGCAGCATGCCGAAATCGTGCCGCGCTTTGCGGCCCTCGACCTGCCGGCGCAGGCTCTCGGGCAGCTCGTCGTAGACCATGTACATGTTGATGAACTGCGTGATGCCGCCGGTGCGGCTGATCTCGATGCCGTGCAGCAGCGAGCCGAGGCTGGGCATCGTGCGGTAGCTCGAATCGGTGTGCCACTGCCGCGCCGAGGAGAGCTGCTTCTGCGACGGCTCCGCCGGCGTCATCAGGCGGTCGTCCTCGTCGACATTGGAGACCAGGAAGATCTCCTTCACCCGGTCCGAGCGCAGGTGAAGCGACGTCTGGTGGAAGATCTCCGGCTCGCCGAAATGGCGGGTGAAGGCGACATGCTCCTGGTCGGTGATGGGCTGATCGGGGAACACCACGACCAGGTGCTTCATCCAGGCGTCATGGACGGCGGCGAATGTCTCGGCATCCATCGGCCGGCGCAGGTCGACACCGCGGATTTCCGCGCCGAGCGCCGGATGGCGTGGCGTGACGGTGATGGTCATGGCGCGAGCATAGGCACTCCGCTTCAAGGCGCGCAATATGGGCGGCGCCATTCGGCCCGAAGGAGAACCAATCGATGAGCCGTCTCGATCCAACCGCACTTCAGAATTCGGTCAAGCCGGGCACCGTCGTCGTCGCCTCGACGGGGGCAGGCCCCTTCGACCAGATCATGCTCGACGGCCGCCATTCGCTGCGGGCCGACGAGCCCGCGACGGCCGGCGGTTCGGATGCCGGCCCCGGTCCTTATGAGCTGCTGCTGATGTCGCTGGGCAGCTGCACCTCGATGACGGTCCATCTCTACGCCGCGCGCAAGAAATGGCCGCTCGAGCAGGTGGTGGTGCGGCTGCGCCAGGAGAGGGTCCATGTGCAGGACTGCGCCGATTGCGAGAAGCCGGACGCCATGGTGCACCGCATCGAGAAGACCATCGAGCTGATCGGCGCCCTGGACGAGGAGCAGCGCAAGCGCCTGCGCGAGATCGCCGACCACTGCCCGGTGCACAAGACGCTCACCTCGAAGATCGTGATCGAGACCGTGCTAGGCTGAACCGATGCGGCTGGAAACGCTTCTTCCGCTCGGCAAGGTCGACCCTGGCCTGCGTGCACCCGAGGTACCGCTCGACCTCGCGAGCATTGGCCGCGATGTCCGCCTGCTCGAGGAGATCGGCTATCACGGCATGGTCGTCGAGGAGACCAAGGACGACCCGTTCATCCTGATGGCGCTGGCCGCGCAGGCGACGACGAAGCTCCGGATCGGCACTTCCGTGGCGATCGCCTTCCCGCGCAGCCCGACGGTGACGGCGATGAGCGCCTGGACGCTGCAGCAAGCTCAGCAAAGGGCGCTTCACGCTGGGGCTGGGCACGCAGGTCAAGGCGCACATCGAGCGGCGCTACGGCCTGCCCTGGTCGCCGGCCGGACCCTGGATGCGCGAGTACGTCCACGCCGTGCGCGCCATCTGGGCCCATTGGCAGAAGGGCGCGCCGCTCGACATCAAGGGGCCGCACTACACCATCAATTTGATGGTGCCGTTGTTCAATCCCGGCCCCATCGAGCACCCCGACATCCCGATCCACCTTGCCGCAGTCAATTCCGTGATGTGCCGGATGGCGGGCGAGCTGGCCGAGGGCATCCGGCTCCATCCGGTCTGCACGCCGTCCTACATCGAGAAGGTCATGCTGCCCGCCGTGCGCGAGGGCGCCGCCAAGGCGGGCCGCCCGCTGGAGAATTTCCAGACCTGCATGAAGCCGCTGCTCGCGATCGCCGCCAACGAGGCCGAGCTTGTGCCCAAGATCCGCGACGTGCGGGCGCGCATCTCCTTCTATGCCTCAACGCCGCAATATCGCGCGGCGTTCGATCACCTCGGCCTGGGAGATCTTGCCGACAAGCTGAAGCTCCTCTCGCGCGCACAACGCTGGGAAGAGATGCCCCAGCATATCTCGGACGAGGTGCTCGAGACCTTTGTCACCATCGGGACCTACGACACGATCGCGCGCAAGCTTGTCGATCGCTTCGGAAGCTGCATCACCGATTGCGAGTTCTCGATCGCGGTGAAGACCGACGCCGACAAGGAGATCCTGCGCGGCCTGGCGAAGGCCATCCAGTCGGAGAGCCTCGCCAAGGCGCGCAAGACGATTCTGGGCGCCTAGGTCACGGGATCGAGCACGACCACCGGGATCTCGCGCTGGGTCTTCTTCTGATAGTCGACGTAGGGCGGCCACCAGGTGATCGCGTTATCCCAGAGCTTCTGCCGTTCCGGACCCGACGCGGTGCGGGCCTTGGCCTTCATCGTCTTGGTGCCGACCTGCAGCTCGACTTCGGGATTGGCGAGGATGTTCTTGTACCAGCCGGGATGGTCGGGCGCCCCGCCCTTGGACGCCACCAGGAAGTAGCCTTTGCCGGTTCGCCATAGAACAGCGGGAAGAGGTGCTTCTTGCCGGTCTTGCGCCCCTTGGTGACGAGCAGCAGCGACGGCACGCTGAGCCCGGCTGGTTGGGGAATTGGTCGTGTACATATGGCCGTCCTTGCCGCCGCTCTTCAGGTAGCGATCGACATGGTCCTTCATCCATTGCGGCAGGTTGTCCGGCATCTTTGCGTCGATCATGCTCGTCTCCTTACTTTGCAGGGTTCACGCCGGCAGGCGCGTCGATTGCCAGGTCACCATCTGCCAGCTTCCGTTGCGCTTGGCATAGACGTCGGTGAAGCGCACGCCGAAGGCGTTGGGCGTGCCGTTCACCACCACCTTGATCTGGGCGACGCCGGTCAGCACGACCGTGTCGCCGAAGTCCTGTGCCTTGACGTCGGACGGCTCGACGGCCGTGTAGACGGTCGAGCCCGCGGTCATGCCGACCATCAGGCTCTTCTTGGTGTCGAGACGCGCCGACGAGTGCGTGTAGATAAGGTCATCGGCCAGCAGCAATTCAAGTGTGGCCAGGTCCTTGGCGGCCATCGCCTGCATGCGCTTCCTGTCGAGATCGATGACCGTCTGTCCGTTGCCTGCCATGGCGCACCTCAGTTGTAGTTGAGCTTGAGGCCCGGCGTTGGCCATTGCATGACGCCGAGCTGACCCTTGTCCGACAAGGTAATGTAGGCAGTCTTCATGTCGGCGCCACCGAAACAGATGTTGGTCGGAAAGACGTCCGGCATCTTGACCTCTCGCACGACCGCGCCGGCCGGCGAGAATTCGGTGATCTTGCCCGTGTTGAGCGTCGCCACGACGATGTTGCCATCGGCCAGCACAGCGATGCTGTCGAAGCGCGCAGGCCCGATGACGCCGCCAATCACCTTGCCGCTATGCGGTGCGTGGCCTCTGGGCTTAGCGACCACGCCCGGCCCTTCGACGTCGAATGCCACGAGGCTCGCGCTTTCGGTGTCGGCGACGTAGAGGACCTTGCCATCCGGCGAGAGGGCACAACCGTTGGGGCTGAGAAACGGATACGCGATGCAGACGATCTTCGATCCGTCGGGCAACGCGTAGTAGACGCCACCATGGTCGCGATGGCGGGCATAGCGCTTGCCGAGATCGGTGAAGTAGAAGCCACCCTGCTTGTCGAACACGAGGTCGTTGGGCGCCGAGAGCTTGTGGCCGTCGCATTCGATGTAGAGGGTCTTCGCCGCACCTGTCGAACGGTCGAGCCGCTGGATGGAACCGTGCTTGTAGTCCGGATGCGGCCCCTGCCCCATCGAGACGCCTTCGACATAGCGGCTGCCGCCGTTGTTGCAGAGATAGAGCGCGCCATCCGGCCCGACCGCCAGCCCGTTCGGACCGCCGCCGGCCGCGGAGAACAAGGACACCTTGCCGTCGGGCGTCACGCGCGAGCAGCGATTGTTGCGGATCTCCGTCAGGATCACCGAACCATCGGGCATGGCCACCGGCCCCTCTGGAAAGCCGAGACCGGTCGCCAGAATGCGCACTTCATCCATTGCGTTCCCTCCGATTTTGCTCCTTTCATTCTACCCAATGGGAGGAAACGGAACATGCCGATCGCATCGAAATACCTGTTCGTCGTCAGTATGGACGTGACGAAGGAGAAGGAAGCCCTGTTCAACGAGGTCTATGACACCGAGCATGTGCCGCTGCTCAAGAAGGTGCCGGGCGTCGGCGCGGTGACCCGCATGAAGACCGAGCCGGCGGCCTTCAACATCGGCGGCGAGCGCAAGGTGCTCGATGGCGCGGGCCAGGCGAACTACGTCGCGATCTACGAGATCGACAGCCCCGCCGTGCTGCTCAGCAAGGAGTGGGCCGAGGCCGGCGAAAAAGGCCGCTGGGCGAAGGAAGTGCGGCCCTTCACCTCGAACCGCCGGCACATCGTGCGCAAGGTCATCTGACCGTGCAGATCGGCTTCAACCTGCCGAACTCCGGGCCGCTCTCGGAGGTCGGCGCGATGACCCATATCGCCACGCAAGGCGAGGCGATGGGCTTCGACTATCTCACGATGACCGACCATGTCGTGCTGCCCGACACCAAGGTGCCGGGCTATCCCTATTCCGAGAGCGGCCAATTCTATGAAGAGGCGCCGATCGAACGCCACGAGCAGCTGATCGGCATGGCCTGGATCGCCGCCAAGACCTCGCGCATCCGCCTGGTGGCGGCGGTGCTGGTCGTGCCGCACCGGCCCGCGGTGCTTGCCGCCAAGATGCTGGCCACGCTCGACGTGCTGAGCGGCGGGCGCCTGGTGGTCGGCATCGGCGCGGGCTGGCTGAAGACCGAGTTCGACGCCGTGGTGACGACGCCGTTCCCCGAGCGCGGCGCGGTGACCGACGAATACATCGACGCCTTTCGACTGCTATGGACCGAGCACGCACCGCGCTTTGCCGGCCGTTACACCAAGTTCGACGGCATCGTGCTGGAGCCCAAGCCGGTGCAGCGGCCGCATCCGCCGATCTGGGTCGGCGGCGAAGGCCCCGCCGCCCTGCGCCGCGCCGCTCGCATCGGCAACGCCTGGTATCCCATCGGCAGCAACAACCAGCATCTGCTCGACACGTTGCCGCGGCTGAAGGCGGGCATCGCGCGGCTGCGCAAGGCCACAACGGACGCCGGGCGCGATCCTGCCTCCGTCGAGGTCGCCTTTCGCGTGAAGCGCTATGGCGCGGCGGTGCCGCCGAAGGCATCGGATGGCGAGCGGCGGCTGTTCTCCGGCAGCGAAGCCGACCTCATCGCCGACCTGCGCGCGCTGCGCGACATGGGCGTCACGGCGATCGATATCGATTTCGGCCGCCCGACGGCGGAAGCGGTGATCGCCGAGATGAAACGCTTCCGCAAAGCGGTGATCGAGAAGATCTGAGCCTATTCGGCCGCGACCTTGCTCTTCTTCAGATCGGTCGAATAGTTGAGATGAACGGGTGCGTTCGAATTCGAACGGGCTCTTGAGATCGAGCTCCTTGGCGATCTCGCGGATCGCGGGGAACACCTCCGTGCCCATCAGCCGGATGCAGGTGAGCGAGTCCTCCTGGCTGACCCGGCCGTCATTGCCCCACAGCGCCAGGATGCCGGGCCGCGTCTCCTCGAGAATGCGCTTCAGCTTCGCGACCACGGTCTTGGGCGTGCCGGCGATGATGCGCAGATCGGCCATCTGCTGCTCGAAGCTGGTGTTGCCGCGCGGGTTGATGGCGCGGCCGGCGGCGAATTCGACGAAGGCGCGGCGCGCGGTCGGCGAGCCGTAGCCCGACGGCGTGCTCCATACCGGGTGGGCAAGGCCGGTGAATTCGCCCTGCATCCAGCGGAACTGCTTGGCGTTCTCGATCGCCTTCTCCTCGTTGTCGGAGATATGGACCTGGATCAGGTAGCCGCGATTCTCCGGGCCGCCGACATAGCCGGTCTCGAGCGCGACCTTGTCGTAGAGTTCCCAGATCTTCTTGGTCTGCTCGATCGAGGTATTGAGGGCGATGTAGGGATAGCGCTGCTGCGCGGCCCACACGATCGTCTCCTTGCTGATGACGCCCGGGATCCAGACGCGCGGATAGGGCTTCTGCAACGGCACCGCCCAGGGATTCACGACGCGATGCTGGTAGTGCGTGCCCTCGTAGCGG
The DNA here is from genome assembly GCA_963755595.1 of uncultured Alphaproteobacteria bacterium. Lineage (GTDB taxonomy): Bacteria > Pseudomonadota > Alphaproteobacteria > Reyranellales > Reyranellaceae > Reyranella. The sequence goes on from CAVWKP010000017.1 coordinate 16,533, forward strand.
AACGGGCCCGTCTGCGTCCACGCCTTGACGATCAGGTCATGCGCCTCCTCGAAGCGCTCGCGGTTGAAGGCGGGATTGACGCCGGTGGCGAGCTGCTCCTGGCCGCCGCCGCGCACGAAGCCCGAGACCAGCCGCCCCTTGGAGATCATGTCGATCATGGCGAGCTCTTCGGCGAGCCGGATCGGGTTTTCCGCCAGCGGCAGCGGATTGCCCAGCATCACGATCTTCACCTTCTTGGTCATGCCGGCCAGGATGGCGGCAAAGATGTTGGCCTTGGCCTGCATGCAGAACGGCGCGTTGTGGTGCTCGTTCAGCATGATGCCGTCGACGCCGACCTCCTCGGCCAGCATGTATTGCTCGATGTAGTTGTTGTAGAGGCGCGAGCCCGCGACGGGATCGAAGTGCTTGTTGGAGAACATCAGCGCCGTGGCGCCGAAGTCGCGGCCGGCCTGCTCGGGATAGGCCGACATCGGCTGCTCGGTGAAGTACATCAGGTGCATGGCGTTACTCCCGACTGTTACCTTTAGGCGATGAATTCAGTGACCAGTTTGGCGAGCGCCTCGGGTTGCTCCATGTCGACGCAATGGCCGCTCGACTTGACGATCTGCAGCTTGGCGTTGGGCAGTGCCTCGACATAACGCTTGGCGGCACTCTGCGGCACCACCTTGTCGTCGTCGCCCCACACGACCAGCGCCGGCGCGCGCACCGAGCGCAAGAGATGCGGCAGGGTCTGGCTGTACATGTAGGGCTTCCAGGCGATGCGAAAACTCATCTCGCGGCAGACGTCCCACATCTCGAGCTGGTCGCCCGAGGGTTCGGCGCCATAGACGCGGTCGAACGCCTTCTGGTCGTGGAAGCCCGCGCGCGCGTAGTCGATGTAGCCGGTGACGGCGAGATCGAGGATGTCGCCCTGTGGCGGCTTGATGCCCATGGCGCCCACCAGGACGAGCTTCGAGAGGTCGGCCGGTGCCATGCTGGCCATCTCGGCCGCGATCCAGCCGCCGAAGCCCAACCCGACCAGGGCAACATTACTGAGTTTCAGCTCGCTCAGGAGAGCGCGATGGACCACCGCGATGTCGCGCGTGCTGCGCATCCAGTCGGGACGTTCCGAACGGCTGTAGCCGGGATGGTGCGGCACCAGCACGTCGTATTTCGCGGCGAGCGCATCGTAGAACGGCAGGCGATCGAGCGTGCCGGTCTCATGATGCAGCACCAGCAGCGGACGTCCCTTGCCGGCCCGCATCAGATGCAGCTTGGTGCCGGCGGCCTCCACCGTCGAGGTCGCCCAGTCCACATCCGCCATTCGTTTCCTTCCCTCAGTCGCTGTGATGCTCTCAATCGCGACTGAGGGAGTCAATTTTGGCCTTTCGCCGAGCGGCTGTTACTCGGCTGCCATCCTCGGCGTTGCCGCCTCGAGCGCTGCCGACAGACGCGGCGGCGACATAGGCAGGTCGACCATACGAACGCCAATGGCGCGCGCGATGGCGTTGCCGACGGCGGCGATGGGCGGAACGATCGGCACTTCGCCGACGCCGCGCACGCCGTAGGGATGCGAGGGATTGGGCACCTCGACCAGGATCGTCTCGATCATCGGCAGGTCGGAGGCGACCGGCATGCGGTAGTCGAGGAAGCCGGGGTTCGCGAGCAGGCCCTTGGCGTTGTAGATGTACTCCTCGTTCAGCGCCCAGCCGATGCCCTGGACAGCGCCGCCCTGGAGCTGGCCCTCGACGTAGGACGGATGGATCGCCGTGCCGACGTCCTGCGCCGCGGTGTAGCGGCCGATGGTGACGCAGCCGGTATCGGCATCGACCTTCAGATCGCAGCAATGCACGCCGAAGCCCGGGCCAGCGCCCGTGACGTTGAGCTGGGCATGGCCGTTGATCGGGCCGCCGGTCTTGCCCGCTTGCGCCGCCAGCTCCGCCAAGGTCAGCGGCTCGAACTCGCCGACATTGGAGCCGGCGGGCTTGGCCATGCCGTTTTCCCAGATCACGCCCTCGGGATCGACATTCCAGATCTTGGCGGCGCGCACCTTGAGCTCGCGGATCATGTCGCGCACCGAGTTCACGACCGCGAGGCCGGTGGCGAAGGTGACGCGGCTGCCGCCGGTCACGAAGTTGAAGCCGATCGAGGCGGTGTCGGCGATCACCGGCCGCACCTTGTCGTAATCGACGCCCAGCTCCTCGGCCGCCATCAGGGCGAGCGAGGCGCGGCTGCCGCCGATGTCGGGATTGCCCGAGATCACCGTGACCGATCCGTCCTCGCCGACATGCGACGCGGCGCTCGAATCGGCACCGACATTGAACCAGAAGCCCGCCGCCACGCCGCGCGCATAGCCCGGCTTCGGCGGCGTCTTGTAGTGCTCGGAGTTCTTGATCGCCTCCAGCGTCTCGACCATGCCGATGGTGTTGAAGGTGACGCCGTAGGCGGTCTTGGTGCCCTTCTTGGCGGCGTTCTTCAGACGCAGATCGATCGGATCGATCTTGAGCTGCAATGCCAGGATGTCGAGCGTCGACTTCGACGGCCCACGCGGAGATCGGCGCGCCGGGCGCGCGATAGGCCGCGACCTTGGGCCGGTTGCTGACGACGTCGAAGCCCACGATGTGGACATTGTCGATGTCGTAGCAGGCATAGGAGCACATGCAGGCCGGACCGACCGGCGAGCCCGGGAAGGCGCCAGCCTGCATCTCGACCGTGCACTCGGCCGCGACGATGCGGCCGTCCCTCTTGGCGCCGATCTTGACCTTGATGTTGCCGCCCGGAGCGGGACCGGAGGCACGGAAGACCTCCTCGCGCGTCATGGTCATCTTCACCGGCTTGCCTGACTTCTGCGACAGGCGGATCGCCAGCGGCTCGAGATAGACCACGGTCTTGCCGCCGAAGCCGCCGCCGATCTCGGTCGGCGTCACGCGGACCTGCGAGGTGTCGATGTTGAGGAGCTTGGCGCAGAAGCCGCGCACCTGGAAGTGACCCTGCGTGGTCGACCAGACCTGGACCTGGCCGTCTTCGCTGGCGCTGGCCAGCGCGGCATGCGGCTCGATATAGCCCTGATGCACCGCCTGGGTGGTGTAGTCGCGCTCGATCACGACCTCGGCTTCGGCGAAGCCCGCCTTGGTGTCGCCCTTGTTGAACTCGATGCGCTTGGCGATGTTCGACGGCTTGGTCGGCGGCGGGTTGACGCCCTCGGTGATCATATGGTCGTGCAGGATCGGCGCATTGGGCTTCATCGCCTCGGCGACGTCGATCACGTGCGGCAGCACCTTGTACTCGACCTTGATCAGCGCCAGCGCCTCCTTGGCGATCGCCTCGGAGACGGCGGCGACGGCGGCCACCGGATGGCCCTCATAGAGCGCCTTCTCGCGCGCCATGACGTTGCGCGTGACATCGCGCAGGTTCACCTGCATCTCGCCGGTCGGCACGATCAGGTTGGGCTGCTCGGGGAAGTCGTTGGCGGTGACCACGGCCTTCACGCCGGGCAGCGCCTCGGCCTTCGAGGTATCGATCGACTTGATGACCGCGTGCGGATGCGGGCTGCGCAGCACCTTGCCGATCAGCTGGCCGGGCAGGTTGAAGTCGGCGCCGAAGCGGGCCCGGCCCGTCACCTTGTCGGCGCCGTCGGGACGATCCGGGCGCGTGCCGATCCACTTGTACTTGGCGCCCTCTACGGACTTGCCTTGGGGACTGCTCATTTGGCGGACTCCCTCATTTCGGCGGCCACATCGAGGACCGCAGTGATGATCTTGTCGTAGCCGGTGCAGCGGCAGAGATTGCCGGCCAGCCAGTAGCGGACTTCGGTTTCGGTCGGATTGGGGTTCTTGGCGAGCAGCGCCCGCGACGCCACCAGGAAGCCCGGCGTGCAGATGCCGCACTGGAGTGCCGCCATCTCGACGAACTTCTTCTGCAAGCGGATGCAGCTTGTCGCCGTCGGCCATGCCTTCGATGGTCTCGATCTTCACGCCCTCGGCTTCGGGGGCGAGCACCAGGCAGCTGCAGACGAGCCGTCCGTCGATCGTGACGCTGCAGGCGCCGCAGTCGCCTGAGCCGCAGCCCTCCTTGCTGCCGGTGAGCCCGAGACCGTCGCGCAGGACCTCGAGCAGGGTCTGGTTGGCGTCGCAGAGATACTCGGTCGGCGCGCCGTTGATGGTGGTGTTGACGTGGATCTTGGCCATTTTGCTCAGTGTCCCTCGTGCTCGATGCCGTTGACGCGATCGCGTGCGATCATGGCTGCCCGCTTGAGCAGCACACCGGCGATCTTGGTGCGGTAGTGGATGGTGCCGCGCTTGTCGTCGATCGGCTTGCAGGCCGCCGAGCAGGCGGCGGCCGCGGCGTCGAGCGCCTTGTCGTCGAGCTTGGAGCCGACCAGCGCCTTGGCCGCCTTGTCGACCAGCAGCACCGTGCGGCGCGACCGCGCCGAGACCGACGCGCGCCGACACGCAGGTGCCGCCCTTCAGCGTGAGGCTGACGCCGACACCGACGACGGCGATATCCATCTCGGTGCGCGGGATCAGGCGCAGATAGGCATCGCTCGAGTTCTTCGGCCGCGCCGGCAGAGTGAGGCTGACGACGATCTCGCCCGGCTTCAGTGTGGTCTTGCCGGGGCCGGCGCATGAACTTCTCGACCGGCACCGTGCGCTTGCCCTTGGGGCCCTGCATCGCGACGGTGCAGCCGGCCGCGACCAGCGCCGGCACGCTGTCGGCGGCGGGCGAGGCGTTGCAGAGATTGCCGCCGGCGAGGCGCGGCCCTGAACCTGCGTGGAGCCGATCAGGTTGATCGCCTCGACGACGCCCGGCCACGTCTTCTTGAGCTTCTTGTGCTCGCCGATCACCGCCGCGGGCGTCGCCGCCCCGATCGTGAAGCTGCCCTTCTTTTCGACGATGGTGGTCATCTCGGGGATCTTCTTGACGTCGACGATCACGCCGGGCGTCCGCATCCCCGACTTCATCTGGACGAGAAGATCAGTGCCGCCCGCCAGGATGTAGCCCTTGCCCTTGGCCGCCAGCATGAATTTGGCGGCCTCCTTGACGGTTTTCGCAGTCTGATACTGGATTTCACTCATGCTTGGGCGTCCCCCGTTGTTCCCTTTGGCGAAAACGCATCCAAGCCGACTGCAGCCCTAAGAGCAAGCTTCACGCGGGTTTTCAGCCTGATTTCAGGCCGATGACACAGCGGTTCCGCCGTGCGACCCCCTTTTAGGCGGCCGCCTTTTTGCGGTTCGCCTCGAGCCGCGCATCGACCAGGGCGACGCCGGCATCGATCACCGGGTGGCTGAGGCCTTTTTGCTTGGCGATGAGCTGCACCAGCTTGTCGGCGCGTTCGATATACGGCGCGCCGTTGTTAGGGCGCGCGCCGCCGACGCCGGCCGCACCAGGCTCTGGGCGGCCGCCGCATACTTCTCGAACGGCACCAGATCGTCCGGATGGCGCCCAGCTTCACGCAGAGATCGTTGACGAAATTGTAGACCGAGCGCGAGGTCTCGATGTCGCTGTGCACCGCTTCCTGCGCGGTGCGCATGCCGTCCTTGGTGATGCAACGATAGTTGCCGGAGAGCAGCATCGCCCATTTGGCGAGCGGCACGAAGATCGAGTCGTAGACCCTGAGCTTGACCGGCAGCTCGGTCTTGCCTTCGGGCGTGTCGAAACGGGCGGCGTCGACGTCCTTCTCGAGCTGGCGCAGGATCGCCGTCGCCTTGTCGTCCTTGAACTTCGCGACCTTGAAATTGGTCGGCAAGGTGACCTGCAGGAAGTTGACCTTCTCCTCCGGCGGGCGGATCGCCTGCGGGTCGGGGCTGTTCAGGGTCATGCGCTCGGGATCGAAATTGTCCCACACGCTGGCATCGGTATAGGCGGGCTTCAGCGAATCGCCGTCGAGGCCGGGGATGCGCCGCATGTAGGGCAGCGGCGGCATGTTCATGATCGACATGCAGGGCTTGCCCGATTTGGCCACCGCATCCAGCAGTTCGCGCACGCCCGGCGAGCGGTACTGCGGCTCCTGCATGGCGAGCCCGATCAGGTCGTAGTCCGCCGGGTTGGCGCTGGTCGTGCCGCCCGCCGTCACCTTGCCCGGCAGCTTGCGCGAATTCGAGCAGCACCGGGTCCTTGCGACCGCGGATCGGCAGGCGCACGCGGAAGCCCTCGGCATTGATCAGGTCGGCCTCGGCCGGCAGGCAGATGAGATGTACCGAATGGCCGCCGAAAAGGATCTTCGAGGCGAGCAGCGATCCATAGGACGCGCCCATGATCATGATCTTGTAGGGCATGGCCCCATCCTCCCGAAATGACCGCGCCAGTATCGATGATGCCGGCCGCCAAGCATAGAGGCGATTGCGGCGGCGCCATCGGGCGGGTTAAGCCTGCCGGATGGAAAATTTCGACTATGTGATCGTGGGCGCCGGTTCGGCAGGCAGCGTGCTCGCCAGTCGCCTCAGCGAAGACGAAAAGACCACGGTCTGCGTGCTCGAGGCCGGCCCGTCCGACTGGCATCCCTTCATCCATATCCCGGCGGGCTTCATGTACACGCTGGTCAATCCCCGCGTGAACTGGCTCTACACCTCCGAACCCAGCCAATGGACCGGCGGCCGGCGGATCGCCGCACCGCGCGGCAAGACACTGGGCGGCTCGAGCTCGATCAACGGCCACATCTACAATCGCGGCCAGCGGCTCGATTTCGACGGCTGGGCGCAGCGCGGCAATCACGGTTGGGGTTATGCCGACGTGCTGCCCTACTTCCGGCGCACCGAGCGGCGCATGGTCGCCGAAGCCGATCCGACGTTCCGTGGCAGCGACGGCAATCTGCCGATCACCGATCTCGACTGGCGCGATCCCTTGTGCGAGGCCTTCATCGAAGGTGCCGTCCAGATGGGTATCCCGCGCAACCGCGACTACAACGGCGCGCAGCAGGCGGGCGTCAGCTACGTCCAGCGCATCATCCAGAACGGCCGCCGCGTCAGTGCGGCGCGCGGCTACCTGCATCCGGCGATGAGGCGGCGCAATCTCACGGTGCGCACCCACGCCCATGCGACGAACCTCGTCTTCGACGGCAAGCGCGCGGTCGGCGTGCGCTACCTCAAGGGCGGCCGCCACGGCACGCCCATCGAAGTGCGGGCCGCGAAAGAAGTGATCCTGGCCGGCGGCGCGGTGAATACGCCGCAACTGCTGCAGATCTCGGGCATCGGTCCCGCGCCGTTGCTCCAATCGCTCGGCATCGTGGTGAAGCATGAGCTTGCGGGTGTCGGCGAGAACCTGCGCGACCACTATGCGCCGCGCTTCGTGGCCCGCGTGAAGGGAGCCGGCACGATCAACGAGAAGTCGAAGGGGTTGCGCCTGGTCGGCGAGGTGTTGAAGTACGCAGTCGCGCGCAAGGGTATCCTGGCGCTCAATCCGACGCTGATCTATGTGTTCTGGAAATCCGACCCCAACGTCGACAACTACGACCTGCAATTCACCTTCACGCCGGCGAGCTACAAGGAAGGCGTGCAGTCGACGCTCGACGACTTCCCGGGAATGACCATCGCCTCCTGGCAACAGCGGCCGGACAGCATCGGCTATGTCCGCGCGCAGTCGTCCGATCCATTCACCGCGCCGACCATCCAACCGAATTACCTGGCGGCCGAAAGCGACCGGCGCGTGCTGCTGGCCGGCATGAAGATCGCGCGCAAGCTGATTTCGTCGCAGCCCTTGCAGAAATACTACGAGCGCGAGGAGTTCCCCGGCGTGCAGGCGCAGTCCGACGAAGACCTGATGACGGCCGCCAAGCAGCGCGGCACGACGACGTTCCATCTCATGGGGACCTGCCGCATGGCGCCAGATAGCGATCCGACCGCTGTCGTCGACGATCAGCTGCGCGTGCGCGGCCTCGAGAGCTTGCGCGTGGTCGACGCCTCGATCATGCCGACGATGCCCTCGGCCAACCTGAATGCGTCGGTGCTGATGCTTGCCGAAAAGGCCGCCGACATGATCCGCGGCAAGCCGGCGCCTGAGCCGGCGATGTTGAGGGACTGAACGTGACCACGGTCATCCACGACGCCGTTATCGTCACCGCCGATGATCGCGACACCGTTCACTACGGCGCGGCAATCGCCGTCGACGGTCAGAAGATCGGCGCAATCGGTCCCAGCGCCGAGATCCTGGCCCGCTACCCCGCGGCCGAGCGGATTGACGGCCACGGCAAGATGGTGATGCCGGGTTTCGCCAATACCCACACCCACCTCACCATGACCCTGGCGCGCGGCGTGTTCGAGGATCTGTCGCCGCCGCACAAGCCGCCCTTCTCCGGCGGCCTGTCGCCGATCCCCCTGCCGCAAATGAACCCGGACGAGAGACGGGTGATGGCGCAGCTCGGCGCGCTCGAGGCGCTCCGCAGCGGCACGACCTTCGCCCTCGAAGACGGCAGCGGTCTGGATGACTATGCCGAGGCGTTGGCCGCGACCGGCATGCGCTTCCTGCTGGCCGAGCGCGCCTACGACAGGATCGGAACGGAGATCGGCGATCCCGCGCCCTTCCAGCTCGACCGCAAGCTCGGCGAGAAGCACATCGCCAACATCGAACAGCTGTTCGGCAAATGGAATGGCAAGGCCGAGGGCCGCCTCCGCGTCGCGGTCTCGGCATGGGCGCCGGATATGTGCTCGCCTGAATTGCTGCGCGACTTGAGCGCGCTGCAGAAGAGCCTGGGCACCTGGACCACCATCCATCTCAACCAAATCTGGGGCGAGGTCGCCGCCGTCAAGGCGCATCGCAACCTGCTGCCGACCGAGTATCTCGCCGAGCTCGACTTTCTCAATGACAAGGTCATCTGCGCCCATTGCCGCTGCATGGAGGCGCGCGAGGAGAAGATCCTGGGCGAGGCGCGGGCGATCGTCGCCTTCAACGCCGCCATCGCCGCGCGGCGCGGCCTCAGCCCGCGCATCGAGTCGCTGGAAGCGCAGGGCTGCACCATCACCATGGGCTCGGACAACATGGCCGAGGACATGGTCGAGGTCATGCGCACGGGCCTCTTCATGGAGCGTATCCGGCGTGCCGACGGCCGCCAGCCCACGCCCGAGCAGGCGCTGCGCTGGGCGACGCGCAACGGCTATCGCGCCTTCGGAATGGCCGACGGCGGCTGGCTGGCTCCCGGCAACAAGGCCGACCTGATTGTGGTCGACGCCAAGCGGGCTCATCTGGTGCCGATGCTGCGGGCGGTGTCCAATTTTGTACACAACGGCCAGGCGCGCGACGTGCAGTCGGTGATGGTCGATGGCCGATGGCTGATGCGCGACGGCGTCGTCCTCACCATGAGCGAGCCCGAGATCCTGGCCGAGGCGCAGCGCGTGGCGAATGCCGCCTGGTCGCGCCAGTTCCGCAAGCAATTCAAGGCGCCGGCCGGGTTTTCGCCCGAGGCGCTGCCTTAGCTCTCGGCCTCTGTATTCGCATACCGCGCGCACTCGCGCGTTCACACCGTCGTGACATTCGGACTGAGATTTGGGCCCTTCACCAACTTCATAGTTGGCAGCCAAATCGCTGAGGAGAATAGTGCGGGCGTGAAGACCTTCCGAGCCTACGCCCCATGATGATCGCGCCTCTCAGCCTCTCGAACGTATTGACGGTGCTCGTCGCCCTGCTTTGCCTGTGGACCATGTCACCCCAGGCGCACGGCGGCGTGGTGAGACTCTGGCGGTTGGCGATTCCCGCCTGCTTCGCTGCCGTCGAGGCCTTGGTACTCCTCGCCGGCGTATTCGACGCGACCTTTGCGCACGACGCCGAGTGGCTTGCCGGTTTGGTGCTCGGCGCCGTCATCGGCCGTATGCGTGGCTGGACCATGACCGTCCAAGTCGACCAGACGTGGGGCCTCGTGCGGCTGCCGCGGACGAACGACGGTCGGCTGGCCGCGCTTGCTCTGGTTGCTCTGTCGGCGGTCGACTTCACTTCCGCAGCGCTCGAGGATCCAGTGATCGAACCGCAGCATGTGGCCGCCGCCGCGGCATTGTGTGCCGGTTATATCGGCTGCAGGGCGCTATCACTGATCGTGCGCAGCATACGCGCGCCGCACGTCGAACTGCATACCACGACGCCCGACCGCGCCTAGACTAGCGGCGCGACGCCATCGGCGAGCGATAGTCGCTGGCCGGCTCGCACCAGTTCATTTGTGACAGCTGCAGATGTTGAGCGTTGGCGACCAGCGCCGCGGCATCGCGATCGATGCAATGGCCGGAGTTGGGATTGTAGACCGGCGCCATGAGGCCATAGCCGTCGTGGCCGGCGCCCAGCACATGGCCGAACTCGTGCATGACGACGCCGGTCAGGTCGCGCCGGCCGATTCGATCGCCGATCACATAGACGAAGCCGCCACCGCTCCCGCCGACCGTAACAGCCAGCGCCTGGCGGCCTTCGCCCCGCTGGGTAATCGGATGGCTGCTATCGACTTTCGCCACGATCCATCCGCCAGAACGCTTGATCTGCGCGATTTCCGAGGATGAAGGGTCCTCCGGCAACAGCTTTGCCGTGAACCGCACGGCGCCGTTCAGCGCATAGTTCCATTGACGCATCGCCGAGACGATTCGCTGGCGTTCGTTGTCGCCAAAATCCCGATCGACATAGAGCGCGACGACACGCCCGGTCGAGACCCGCGACGGATGGTCGGTGTACTGGTAGCCGTTGTCTGTGGAGCCACGGTCGCGTTCGGTAGCGGCATTGGCTGGAAGTGCGGAGAGCAGGATGGCCGTCGCCAGCAGGACAAGGCCGCTTGCCAAGAGAACCGGAATCAATCGCGCCAGCCGCACCGTCTCGCCTCCGTGGCGGCGGCGCAGGCGGCGATTCCGCCCCGCACGACGCTCCCTATAAGCGACTTACGCAGGATCGAGTAGCGCCATCCCCTGCAAAGGTTCCCGTGACGATTTTCCGACGTTGCCACGAAGAAGACACGATTGGACAGCGGTGAGTGCAAATCGTCAACGCGTAAATACAAGATCGCCTGTGTAATGGCGCGCCTCCCAGTGATGGCGCTCGAGTTCGGGGTCGAGATGCTCCTCGGCCGGCCAGCCCATGTCGAGATAGGCCACCAGTTTCCAGCCTTCGGGGACATCAAGGGCGCGTGTCACCTCGGCCGGATCGAAGATCGAAACCCAGCCCATGCCGAGGCCTTCGGCACGCGCCGCGAGCCACATGGTCTGGACGGCAGCAACCACCGAATAGCGCAGGGTCTCAGGCATGGTCTGGCGGCCGAGACCGCCGCCGGCGGTGGTCGATTCGTCGGAGAACACCGCGAGGTGGATGGGCGCTTCCTTCAGCCCCGCCAGCTTGAGACCCATATAGGTGGCCCTCTGCTCGCCGTCGTAGCCCTGCAGAGCGCGCTCATTGGCCTTGGCGAAGCTCTCCCAGACCGCGCGCCGTCGTTCCGGCGATTTCACCTTCACGAAGCGCCAGGGCTGGCTCAGCCCGACCGAGGGCGCGTGGGTCGCGATCTCGATCAGATCGTCGAGCAGCTTCTCGTCAACCGGATCGGTGCGAAAACGGCGAACGTCGCGGCGCCACAGGACGAGATCGCGGAACGTCGCGCGGAACGTCTTGTCGAACGGTAGGTGAACCGGCGGCACCGGCTTGGTCATGGTCATGTTGGTCCCATGCAAATCGCGTGGAAGAAGGTTCCGCTCACCGTCCCGCGCCGCGCCCCGGCTTCGGGCACGGCGGCGCCGGCGGCGTCCTGGCAATCGACCAGCGGCTCGTCGCCGACCGACAAGATGCGGGCATAGTGGAACTCGTGGCCCATGATCTCGCCGCCGGTCGCCCCGAGCACGCCGTCGGCGCACAAGCGCGCGCGGCGATAGCCAAGATGCAGGCTTCGTCGCGCGAACGACGTCTCGAGCTGCAAAAGACCGCTCATCGCGTGGCGTTTTCCATCGGCGTCCTCGATCCCCTGGCCCAGCACCATGTAGCCCCCGCATTCGCCATGAACCGGAATCGAGCGGTCCGCCAGCGCGCGAAGACCTTCCTGAAAACGCCGGGCGGCAGACAAGGTGCCGGCATGCAATTCCGGATAACCACCCGGTAGCCACACGACATCGGCATGCGGCGGCCGGCGCCTCGTCAGCGAGCGGCGAGAACGGCAAGATCTCAGCGCCCGCTAGGCGCCAGTGCTCCAGCAGATGCGGATACATGAACGCAAAGGCACGATCACGCGCAACGGCGATGCGCTGACCCGGCGGTGGCAAGCCGGTCGGACGGCCGCCAACCAAGGTCGTAGAACACGCGCGCTGTTGGAGCGCATCGATGTCGATAGCGGCCTCGAGCGCGTCGGCAAGCGCCTCCAACCGCGCGTCGATGTCGGCCGTTTCGACGGCCTGCACCAGACCGAGATGGCGCTCTGGCAACGCCAGGCGCGCATCGTTGCCGATACCGCCCAACAGTCTGATGCCCACCTTGTCGAAGGCCGGCCTGATCATGGCGAGGTGCCGCGCGCTTGCCACCCGGTTCAAGATGACGCCGGCCATGCTCACGTCGTCGCGATAGCTGGCGCATCCCGCAGCGACCGCCGCTGCCGTCTCGATCTGGCCCTTGACGTCGAGCACCAGCACGACGGGCCAACCGAGCAGGGCGGCGAGATCGGACGTCGCGCCTCGCCCGCCGGCGCCATCGAACAGGCCCATCACGCCCTCAACGATCGAGATGTCGGTTGCGTGCCGGCCCACGAGGTCGGCCAGCTGTGCCGGCGCCATCGCCCAGCTGTCGAGATTGAAGCTCGGCCGGCCCGCGGCGACGGCATGGAAGGCTGGATCGATATAGTCCGGACCGCACTTGAAGGGCTGGACGGAAAGACCGCGCCGCACCAACGCGCGCATCAACCCCAAGGCGACAGTCGTCTTGCCCGCGCCGGAGCGCACGGCGGAGATGATGAGACCGCGCGGGCTCATCGCCAGCCGACCAGGCCCGCCAGCAGCTGCTGCCGGAGCCCCGCGATGGCACCGATCACGACGATGGCCGGCGAGCCAATGCCGCTTTCACGCGCATCGGTCACCAGCTTTGCCAGCGTGCTCTCGACCACCCGCTCGTCTTCCGTCGTCGCCGACTGCAGGATCGCAGCCGGCGTGTCTGCGGCCAGCCCGCCCTTCTGGAGCGCCACCGCAACCTCGTCGAGCTGCGACATCGGCATATAGAGGATGATCGGCTGACCGAGCCTGGCCAGCGCCTCCCAGTCGGCGGTCGATCGCCCATCTTCGGCGCGATGGCCGGCTGCCAGCACCACCGCATGGTTGGTGTCGCGCGTCGTGGCGGGAATGCCGGCAAGCGCCGCGGCGGCCAGGCCCGAAGTGATGCCGGGAATGATGCGAAAGCGGATTCCTGCCTTGGTCAGCGCCGAAGCCTCGTCCCAGCCGCGGCCGAACACGAAGGGGTCGCCGCCCTTCAGCCGCAGCACGCGGCGACCCTGGCGCGCACGCTCGATCAGCACCTCGTTGATGTCGCGCTGCTGCGGCGAGGGCCGCCCGCCGCGCTTGCCGGCCGAGATCAGTTCGGCTCCCGGACGCGCCAGCTTCAGCACGCGCGCATCGACCAGCGCATCGTGTACGATGTCGTCGGCGGCCGAGACGGCATGCAGCGCCAGCACCGTCAGGAGTCCGCGGATCGCCGGGGCCGGCGCCCGCCAGCCAGACCTCGCCGGGCGGGAAGTCGGGCATAGCCGGGAAGAAATCAGGCAGTCGGAGCATGAGCAGCGAGGAAGAGGCAAACGGCGACATTCCGGCGGGACCGTTGCGGCGCGGCTGGACCACGGGCGCCTGCGCGACGGCGGCGACGCGCGCGGCCTATCAGGCGCTGGTCACCGGAAGCTGTCCCGATCCGGTCGAGATCGAATTGCCCTCCGGCGCGCGCGTGGCCTTCGCGGTCGCGACCTTCGAGCGCAATGAGGAGAGCACTACTGTCGGCATCGTGAAGGATGCCGGCGACGATCCCGACGTCACGCATGGTGCTTTGGTGAAGGCAACGGTGCAGCGCGGCCCGCCAGGCTCGGGCGTCTCGTTTCGCGCGGGCGAAGGTGTGGGCACAGTCACCAAGCCAGGCCTGCCACTGCCGCCCGGCGAGCCCGCCATCAATCCGGTACCGCGCGACATGATGCGCGGCGCGATCGCCGAGGTCGCGAGCCTGTTCGGCGCGCCGGCCGACGCCGTGATCGAGATTTCCATCCCGGGTGGCGAAGCCCTGGCCGCCAGGACCTTGAATGGACGCTTGGGGATCGTCGGTGGGTTGTCGATCCTGGGCACCACGGGGATCGTCGTGCCCTTCTCCTGCGCCGCCTGGATCCACTCGATCCATCGCGGCATCGACGTGGCGCGCGCCAGCGGCCTCGACCATCTGGCCGGCGCCACCGGTTCCACCTCCGAGAAGGCGCGTGCAGCAGCTTCATCATCTGCCCGAGCAGGCGTTGATCGACATGGGCGACTTCGTCGGCGGCATGCTGAAGTACCTGCGCCGCCATCCGGTGCCCAAGGTCACCATCGCCGGCGGCTTCGCCAAGATGACCAAGCTTGGCCAGGGCCTGCTCGATCTTCATTCGCGTTCGGGCAGCGTCGATCGCGCCTGGCTCGCCACACTGCTGCAGGAGGCCGGCGCGCCGGCCGATCTGGTCGAGGCGAGTTGGGAGGCCAACACGGCGCTGTTCGTCCTGCAGGAAGCGAGCAAACACGGCATCGCGATCGGCGACCTCGTGGCGCGCGCCGCCTGGAAGACCGCGGCCGAGGTGCTCGACGGCACCGGCATCGCGCTCGACACGGCGGTGTTCGATCGCGAAGGACATCTCATAGGCACTCATGCCCTGCCCCTGAAGCGCCGCTGATAGGCCGCATCGTAAAGCGCGCTCTCGCGGAAAACCCGCGCCGAGAGGACCTTGCCGACCAGGATGAGGGCCGTGCGCTCGATCGGATGGCCTGCGACCTCGGCCGCGATGCTGCCGAGCGTGCCGCGAATGACGCGCTCGTCCGGCCAGCTCGCGCGATACACCACCGCGGCCGGGCAGTCGGCGCCGTAGAACGGCGTCAGTTCCGCCACGACCTTGTCGAGGACGTGGATCGACAGGTGGATGGCGAGCGTGGCACCGGTCGCGGCGAAGGCCTTTAGATCCTCGCTCGGCGGCATCGTCGAGGCACGCCCGGACGTGCGGGTCAGCACCACCGTTTGGGCAAGTTCGGGCAGAGTCAGTTCCTGGCCGAGTGCCGCGGCGGCCGCGGCGAAGGCTGGGACGCCGGGCGTCACGGTATAGGCGATGCCGGCCTCGTCGAGGCGGCGAAGCTGCTCGCCGAGCGCGCTCCAGATCGAGAGGTCACCCGAATGCAGCCGCGCGACGTCCTGGCCGAGATCGCGTGGCGCGCCGGCATTCGGCTACGATCTCGTCGAGCGACATCGGGGCCGTGTCGACGACGCGGGCGCCGGGAGGGCAGTACTCGAGCAGCTCCTTGGGCACCAGCGAGCCGGCATAGAGGCAGACCGGACAGCGCGCGATCAGATTGCGGCCGCGCACGGTGATCAGGTCGACGGCCCCGGGACCGGCGCCAATGAAGTGTACCGTCATCGACCGTCTCCGATCGCAATGGCGCAAGTCGCCGACGCGGTGGCGACGCGGGTGCCGAGCAGGCGGCCGTTGCGGCCGGCGCCGACCAGCGCCGAGGCCTCGGCGATCGACGGCACGCCCTTGGTTTCGAGCACCAGCTTGGAGGGCGTCAGCACCTGGCCAGCCACGCGATCGAGGTCGTCGACCGTGCAGGCCATCAATCTCGCCGAAAGCCGGCGCGCAGCTTCGGGAAACGCCGGATCGTCCGCCTTGGCCGATTCGGTGGCAATGGCGTCGAGACGTTCCGCCGGCAGCTCGAACATGCCAAGCGCCAGGCGCACCACCTGCTCGATCTCGTCAGCGGAGATCTCGCGCCGGCATCCTACGCCTGCGACGATCATGGCTTGCTCACGCGCCACTGGATGATCGGCGCCGCCGGCCGCCACACGAACACACCGCCGGTGCCCGCCTTGCCGGCCTTGGCGATCTCGAGGCGCACCAGCTCGCCGCCATGGCGCTGGAAATGCTCGATCAGCCGCGCTTCGGAACCCAGCGACACGGCATTCGCCACCAGCCGGCCGCCCGGCTTCAGCGCCGACCACACGGCGTCGAACAGGCCGGGCTCGGCCAAGCCGCCGCCGATGAACACGGCGTCGGGCTTGGGCAAGTCGCGCAGCGATGCCGGCGCGCGGCCCTGCACGATCTCGAGGTCCGGCGTTCCAAGCGCGGCGGCGTTGCGCGCAGCGCGAGCGGCGCGCGCGGGCTCGGCCTCGATGCCGATCGCCTTCAACGATGGATGACGCAACAACCATTCGATGGCGACGGAGCCGGCCCCTAAGCCGACATCCCAGAGCAATTCGCCCTGGTGCGGCGACAACGCGGACAGCGTGACCGCACGCACCTCGCGCTTGGTGAGCTGGCCGTCATGCTCGAACAAGGCGTCATCGAGTCCAGGTGCCAGGCCGAGGACCGTAGCGCCGGCCGCCGCCACGACTTCCAGCGCGATGGTGTTGAGGGGCGACACGCCGCTGAGAGAGAAGTCCTTCGCTCTCGTGCACCGAATCTGCTCGGCCGAACCACCCATGCCCTCAAGGACCGTCAGCGCCGACCCGCCGAGGCCGCGCGCCTCGAGCAGCTTGGCAAGCTTCGCCGGCGTCTCGCCGTCCCATGACAGCGCGAGGATGCGCGCGCCGGGCTGCAGGTAGCGCACGATGCCTTCGAGGGCACGGCCGTGCAGGCTGACCAACGACACATCCTGCAGCGACCAGCCCAGCCGCGCGGCGGCAAGGCTGAAGGCCGAAGGCTGGGGCAGGCAGAGCGTTTGCTCGGCCGGGATCGAGCGCAACAGCAGGTCGCCGACGCCGTAGTGGAACGGATCGCCGCTCGCCAGCACCGCGACCGGCCGGCCACGATGCTTCTCGATCTCCGGCATCGCCTCGCCGATCGGGCTCGGCCAGGCGAGCCGCCGGCCGCGAATGAGCTTGTCGGCCAGGCCAAGGTGGCGCTTGCCGCCGACCACCAGCTCGGCGTCGGACACCAACTGCTGCGGCCACTGGCGAAAGGCCCGCGATGCCGTCCTCGCCGATGCCGACGATGGACAGCCAACGCTGCGGCGGGCAGTTTGCGCGCTCAACAGCCATGGCCACGCCCCTTCGCGTTCTGATTCTCGGCGGCACGACCGAAGCCTTTGCGTTGGCGAAACTGATCGCCGGAAACGACCGCTTCGCAGCAACGCTGTCGCTCGCCGGCCGCACGTCGAATCCCAGGCCGCAGCCCTTGCCGACACGCATCGGCGGCTTCGGCGGCGCCGACGGGCTGGCAGGCTTCCTCGGCGAGAGCGCCATCGACGTCGTCATCGACGCCACACATCCCTATGCCGATCAGATCTCGGCGAATGCCCTCGCCGCCTGCGGCAGGACCGACGTTCCATTGGTGTCTCTCGCGCGACCGCCCTGGCAAGCCGAGGCTCGCGATCACTGGCATGTCGTGCGCGACGCCGATGCGGCCGCGGCGGCCCTCGGTCCGACGCCGCGCCGCGTCTTCCTGAGCCTGGGACGCCTCGACCTGCACGCCTTCGCGCCGGCGCCACAGCATCACTACATCGCGCGCACCATCGATCCGCCGCAGCAGACCATCCTGCCGCCCGACATCCACTTCCTGCAGGCGCGTGGGCCGTTCGACCGGGAAGGCGAGACGCGTCTGTTGAGAGACGAGAAGATCGAGGTCCTCGTGTCCAAGAATTCCGGCGGCACGGCGACCTACGCCAAGATCGAGGCGGCGCGCGACCTCGGCCTGCCGGTGGTCATGATCGCACGGCCTCATAAAGCAGCCGGCCACGTCGTGCACAGCGCCGAACAAGCTGTCGCCTGGCTGGACCGACATCTTCACGACGCGGCTCCTTCGCCGCGCGGCGTATAGACCCAGCGTCCGACCTGGCGCGTGGTGCTTGCGCCCACGATCACCAGGGTGCGCATGTCGGCCTGGGCCGCATCGGCCGCCGCCAAGGTCGTCGTGATCACCGTCGCGTCGGCCGTGCCGGCGGCGCGGACAAAGAGGACCGGAGTCTCGCCCGATTTGATCCTGCACAGCTGCTCGAAGGCGCGCGCGAGCTGGTGCGGACGCGCCTTGGAAGCCGGATTGTAGAGCGCGATCACGAAGTCGGCCTCCGCCGCGGCCCGCAAACGGCGCTCGATGGTCGTCCACGACTTGAGATTATCCGACAGCGAGATGGCGCAGAAATCGCCGCCCAGCGGCGCGCCGACCTCGGCCGCTGCCGCCAGCATCGCCGTCACGCCGGGCTCGAACTCTTATATCGAGCAAGCGCCAAACAGGATCGCCGGTTTCGACCGCTTCAAAGACCGCCGCCGCCATGGCAAACACCCCGGGGTCGCCGCCCGAGACCACGACAACCTCGCGGCCCGCCGCGGCAAGCGACAGCGCGTGCCGCGCACGTTCGAGTTCGACCCGGTTGTCGGTGGCATGCCGGCGCTGGTCGGGACGCGTCACGGGAATGCGATCGAGATAGGGGCCGTAACCCACGAGATCGGTCGCCTTGGCCAACGCCGCGAGCGTTGCCGGCGTCATCAGCTCGGCTTTGCCGGGCCCGGTGCCGACCACGACCAGCGAGCCGCTCACAGCCGCCTCCCTTCGCCCGGGATCAGCACCATGGCGAAATAGGCGCCGGTCGGCTCCCCGCAGTCGGCCAGCGGCAGGATGCGCTCGTCCTGCATGGTGCCACGCTCGACATAGACGCGCGCGCGACAGGAGGCCCGCCGTCGTCGACGGCGCGGCGCACTTTGCCGAGATTGCGGCCGACCTTCATGATCACCGCGGCGTCGGTGCGGCGCAGGCGCTCGACCAGCTGGTCCTCGCCCAGCGTGCCGGGCAGCACGGCGAGCGTGTCGTTGCCCCAGGTCATCGGCACGTTGGCGCGCGTCCAGCAGCCCGACATGCCGGTCACGCCGGGCACGACCTCGACCGGGAAGTCCGGCGCCAGCCGGCGCCACATATGCATGAACGAGCCGTAGAAGAACGGATCGCCCTCGGCCAGCAGGCCGACCGACTTGCCCTCGCGCAGCCGTGCGGCAAGCGCCGCCGCCGTCTCGCGATAGAACGCGCCGATCTTCCGCTGGTAGTCCGGGTGCTCCGCCGGGATCTCGTCGGTCACGGGATATTCGAAGCGCGCCTCGTTGCGGTTCGCTTCGACGAGCGGCGCGACGATGCGGCGCGCATTGCCCGGCATGTCGCGCTTGGCGAAATAGGCGAGCACATCGACCGCGCGCACCAGTCCGGCGGCGCGCAGCGTGAGATAGCGGACGTCGCCCGGCCCGACGCCAATGCCATAGAGCGTGCCGCCGCGGGCGTCGCCCGCCAGGGTGTCGAGGCTGATCATTCCGCCTCGCTCGCCAAGCGCATTGACCGCCGCAACGGCCATGGCGCTGCCGCCCTTGCGGCCGCGCACGATCAGGCAGGGCACGCGCCCGTCGGCCAAAAGCGCCTCCTTCGATTCCTGCTGCGCCGACAAACCCGACCGGCAGGCCGATCACCGCCGCCGGCGGCTTGGCTCCGGCGTCGAGCATTTCGAGCAGGCGGAACAGCGCCGTCGGCGCATTGCCGATGGCGACCACGGCGCCCGCCAGGCGCTCGCCCCACAGTTCCATGGCGGCCGCGGTGCGCGTGTTGCCGATCTTGCGGGCAAGCGCCGGCACGGCGGGATCGTCGAGCGTGCAGATGACCGCGTTGTCCGCCGGCAGGCGGGCGCGGGTGATGCCGTTGGCGACCATCTTGGAATCGCAGAGGATCGGCGCGCCGCCGAGCAGCGCCGAGCGCGCGGCCTCGGCAAAGCCCGGCGACATCACGATGTCGCTGCGCGATCTCCGTCATGCCGCAGGCATGGATAATGCGCACGGCGACCCGCTCCTCGCTCGGGCTGAAGCGCGCCAGGTCCGACTCGGCGCGGATGATCGCGAAAGAGCGGCGGTAGATTTCCGCGCCGTCGCGGATATAGGAGCGCGCCTCAGCCATGGAGCACCGCTTGATCGTCGGCATCGATCGTCCGCTCGACCGGATCGCGCGCCGTTCCGTTGCGGACCACGCCGTAGCGGCCACCCTCACCCACCAGGGTGAGATCGGCCGGCGCCGAGCGCGCACATCCCTTGGCGCAGCCCGACACATGAAGGGTAGCCGGCGAACCCGCTGCCGCCAGCCGGCGCGCCGTGCGCCGGGTGTCGACCGTGGCCGAACGGCAGGCCGGCGCTCCAGGGCAGGCATCGATCCGCAGCAGCGGATCGTTCTCGTCGACGATCAGACCGAGCTCCGAGGGAATTCGACAGGTGCGTCGATATAAAGCGCGCGCCACGGCGACAGGCGGATTTCCGATGCGCCCGCCTTCGCCGCCAGCCCAACCAGCTCGCGCAATTGCCCCGCCTCCAGGCGACCAAACGGCGCGGCAACTCCGGTCGTGCCGTCGAGACGGCCCAACCTCCGTCGGCCAGGCGCGGGAGCGATGTCGATCTTCGGCAGGGCCGGCCTCTCGCCCAACGCCGCTTCCAGCGCTGTTTCAATCGAACCGCCGCCCAGCCACTGGCCAGCGACCCGCAGCGCCACGCCGGCATCCGTGACGTACAACGCGATGTCGGCACGCTCGCCGATAATGGACAGAGGCCCGCCGCCATCGATCAGCCAGCCGAACTTCGCCGGCAGAGCAGCGACGCGACGATCCTCCGCCAGGGCGCGACTGAGCGACTCGGCCAGCGCGCGCACCCGTGCGGAGGCGAGCGGCCCGACCATGATGTTGCGCGCGGCTTCGGTCGCGGGATCGGGATCGAGCAGGCCGAGGCGGTCGAGCGCGTCGTGGAGCCCCGGCAGACCTTCCTCGCGCAATCCCCGGATCTGCAGGTTGGCGCGCCGCGTGAGATCGATATGGCCGTTGCCCAGGCGCTCCGCGATCTCGGCGAGGCCGCTTGCCTGCGCAAGACTGAACGCGCCGCACCATGGCCGCACGCGCGCGATCAGCCCATCGCCGCTTGGCATCGGCCGCAGCGCGCCGGGGCACCAACCCTTCACGTCGAAGGCGGCGGCGCAGGCTCATGTCTGGGCCCCGACGAGAATTGCGGCGCGTCATCCAAAGGCCACGGGCCCGGGCCTCGTCGAGCCGCGCGATGATGGCTGCGGCCGCAGCAGGATTGTGGGTGCGCATCGCCGACAGCACGCTCTCGTCGGCAATCAGGGCGTCGTGCGTGGCGTCGAACAGGTGGTCGGAAACGGCGCGCGCTGTCGCGGCGAAGGCGAAAAGCGCATCGACGCCCTGCGCAATCTCGGCGACGCCGCGATGGCCGTGACCCAGCATGCCGGCAAGCCAGCGCGGATTGGTCAGCCGGCCGCGCACGACACGAGCAATTTCTTCCGCCAGCCGCCGCGCCTTGGGCGCCGCCACCTGGCTGGTGTCGAGATGATAGAGTTCCGGCTCGTTGCCGAGCATCGCCGCAGCGGCCGCGAAGCCGCCGACGAAATCGGCAACGCCGTCGCCGTCGAGCAGGTCACGCTCGCGATCATCCTGCGGATGGACCAGCACATCCGCCGTCGACACAAGGCCACGGAAATCGGCGCCGGCCTTGCCGGAGGTCTCGGCACCGCCGTAAGCGTGCGTCACCGCGGCAAGATAGGCTTCGCCCAGTTCCTCGCGCGTCTGCCAGGTGCCGTCGAGCGCAAGATCGCCAGCCCGCGCACCGTAGTTGCCAGGCGCGCCGCCGAACACGCGCGCCAGGCTCTGGCCGGTGCGTCGCGCCTCGGCCAGCGGGTTGTCGGCCGCCTCCTCGTCGAGCTGGGCGACACGGTGCACGGCCATGTCGAACAGCGCGATCTGCTGCTCGAAGATGTCGCGGAACAGGCCGGAAATCCGCAGCGTGACATCGATGCGCGGCCGGTCGAGCGCGGCGAGCGGCATGATCTCGATGCCGGTCACGCGGTTCGAGGCCGGATCCCATACCGGTTTCGCGCCGAGATAGGCCAGCGCCTGGGCGAGATCGTCGCCGCCCGTGCGTAGCGAGGCTGACGCCCAGAGATCGATCACCAGGGCGCGCGGCGGCTCGCCATGATCCTGCAGATAGCGCCGCACGACCTCCGCGGCCGCGCGGGCGCCGATCGACGCCGCGGTACGCGTCGGTATGGCGCGCGGATCGATCGTGGTGAGGTTGCGCCCGGTGGGCAGCACATCCAGCCGGCCGCGCGACGGCGCGCCGGCCGGCCCCGGCGCCACGCGACGACCGTCGAGCGCCGCCAGCAGGCCGCGCCGCTCGCCCACGGCGCAGGCTTCGAACGACGGGTCGGGCGCGCGGCCGAAGACGTGCAGGCCGTCTCGGATGGCAAGGTCCTTGATGTCGCAAAGATGCGCATCGAGCTTGGCGACCGCAGCACGGTTGGCCTCGCCGCGCACCAGGCCGCACTCGGCCGCCAGGCCGTTGCTCCAGGCGCGCTCGACGATTTCCTCCTCGAGATGGCGCTGGCGGCGGCGATCGAGGCCGTCGGCCGCGGCATATTCCTCGACGATGCCTTCCAGCTCGGCCAGCGCGCCATGCAGGCCTGCAGCGCTGAGCGGCGGCGTGAGGTGGCCGATCGTGACGGCGGCGAGGCGGCGCTTGGCCTGCGCCGCTTCGCCCGGATTGTTGACGATGAACGGGTAGATCACCGGAAGCGGCCCCAGGACTTTCTCCGGCCAGCAGTCGGCCGAGAGCGCCAGCGCCTTGCCGGGCAGCCATTCCAGCGTGCCGTGCGTGCCGAGATGGATGAGCGCGTCGATCTTCTCGACCTCGCGCAGCCAGGCGTAGACGGCGACGTAGTCGGGGTGCGGAGCCGTCGCAGTGTCGTGGTAGCCCGCGCCGCGGTCGGGCTGCAGCAGCACCGTGACCTTGCCGCAGCGCAGATAGGGAAGCTTGCGATCAAGCAGAGGTGCAATGTCCGCGGCGTGCCAGTCGCTGGCCCCGACATCGTAACCCGATGACCGCAGAAGCCGCAGGATTTCAAGCGTACTTTCGATGGTGTCGAGACCGACGGCATAGCCGGTACGGCCGCCGCGCGCGGGATAGTCGGACAGGATGAGCGCAAGCCTGCGCTCCGAGCACTTCTTGCCGCGCAGCTTCGCCCAGGCTGCAGCAAGGCGCGCGACGTAGTCGATGCGCCCGGCATCGGGCATGTGGCGTACCGCGGCGAATTCCAGCCGGGGGTCGGGCGCCATTTCCGCCTTGAACGAGATCGCGCGCGTGAGCAGGCGGCCGTCGAGCTCCGGCAGCACGACGTTCATCGCAAGATCGCTTGGCGACAGGCCACGGCCGGACTCGGCCCAGGCCTCGCGCGTGCTGCCGGACAGCACGACCTGCAGCACGGGCGCGTCGGCGGCATCGAGCACAGTTGTGTCGTCCTCGCGCATCGCCGAGAAGGCGGTGGTGTTGAGGACGATCGCGGGCCGCCGGGTTCCGATCAGGCGCGCGAGCTCGCCTTCGACCGCTGGAATCCTTCAAGCTGCTCACAGCCACGCCCAGCGGCGCCAGTCCCTCGCGTTCCAGTGCCGCCATCAGGGCGGTGATCGGCTCGATGTCAGCCGCCACGAGATTGGCACGGTAGAAGACCACCAGTGCGACCGGTCCGACGCTCGCTTGCCTCGCCCAGTACAGTGATCGGGCCGACGGCCATCGGCGGACGCCACGCATGGTCGCGACCCAGCAACGTGCCGACGAAGCGGAGGGCCTGGTTCAAGTTGTCCGGTCCACCTTCGCGGAAGAAGCGGTCGAGCGTAGCGAGCGCGCCTGCCGCCGACGGTCGACATAGAGGCAAGCCGCGAGTCGGCGCGATCGTCGCCGGGCAAGGCGGCGAACAGGATGCCGTTGTCGCGCGCCAGGTCGGCAATACGCTCCAGGCCATATCGCCAATAATCGAGGCCGCCCAGGCAACGCACGATGACGGCCTTCGCCTTCGCCACGACGCGCTCGAGGTAGAGATCGACCGACATCGGATGGCGCAGCTGTTTGAGGCTGGCCAGTCGCAGCGTGGGCAGCAGCTCGGCTTCCTGCTGCCACGCCGCAGCGAGCGCTGAGAGGTCGGTGTCAGAGAAGGAGAGCACGACGACATCGGCCGGCGACTGGCCAAGATCGACGGCGACGTCGGCCTCTTCCAGTGTTGCAAGCTGTGTCGCCAAGACGTGCATGAGATCAGCCCAGGATCAGGGCTTGGATCGCCGCCTTGTCCAGGCCGGTCTCGCCGATCACGACCAGACGGCCACGGCGCGGCGATTCATCGGGCCAACGCTTGTCGAACTGGTGTTGGAGGCGCCCGCCGACGCCTTGCACCAGCAAGTCGCATGGGTTTGCCTTTGATGTCGACGAAGCCTTTCACGCGCAGGACGTCGTGGGCGGCCGTCGCCTTGGCGATGCGATCGACCAGCACCTGCGGCGAATCGAAGGCCGGCAGATCGATGATGAAGGTGTCGAAATCATCGTGGTCATGCTCTCCCTCGAGATCATGATGCGAGGGCCGGCTGCGCCAGGTCGGACTCCGCCTTGGCGCCCAGGCCGAGCAGCACGTCGACCGGCACCCGGCCGTTCGCAGTCTCCACGACCTTCACGACGCGCGGCAGGGTCCTGCCGATCTCGGCCGTCACATCCCTGCGCTCGGCGGCAGACATCAGGTCGGCCTTGTTCAGGATCACCAGATCGGCGCAAAGCAGCTGGTCCTCGAACACCTCCTCCAACGGATTGTCGTGATCCAGCGACTGGTCCTCGGCGCGCTGGCGAGCCAGCGCCGCGGGATCATCGGCGAAGCGGCCGGCCGCGACGGCGGCGCCATCGACCACGGCGATCACACCGTCCACCGTCACGCGCGAGGCGATCTCGGGCCAGTTGAAGGCCTTCACCAGCGGCTTGGGCAGCGCCAGCCCCGACGTCTCGATCACGATGTGCTCGGGCGGCGACGGCCGGTCGAGCAGCCCCTTCAGCGCCGGCACGAAATCGTCGGCGACGGTGCAGCAGATGCAGCCGTTGGCGAGTTCGACGATCGCATCCTCGGGGCAACTCTCGATGCCGCAGCTCTTCAGGATCTCGCCGTCGATGCCGACATCGCCGAACTCATTGACGATGACCGCGAGCCGCCGGCCATTGGCATTCTCCAGCACGTGGCGCACCAGCGTGGTCTTCCCCGCGCCGAGGAAGCCGGTGACGATGGTGCAAGGAACTTTCGCAAGCGTCGTCATGGCAACTCCTTGATCGCGGGCATCGGCGGCACGCGGGCGATAGTGTTCTTGCGCACGTGCTCCGGCCGCTCGCGCCATATCGGCAGGCCGTCGGCATGCGCCCGGTGCTGGCGCGGCGAACTGCAGGATGTCAGCCACGTGCTGGTCGGGATCAAGGTGGCCGACCACGTAGGTCCACTTGCCCGGGGCCGTGATCGCGGCACTGCAGGAGCGCGTGCAGTTGGAAAGGCACTCGACGGGCACGACCTCGAGGTCGGCCGCCTGCTCCTTCAGCGCGGCATAGAGACGGGCGCCGGGCCTCGGCTGCAGCCCGTCATCACCCGCCGGCCGGCAGGTGATGCAAACGAAAAGAGTAGACACGTCAGATCAGCGCGGTTGCCGCTATGGCCGTGCTGACCCCGCCCATAAGAACGACCAGCAGACCGGCCACCGTCAGGCCGGCCGGCCGCAACGCACCGACTCGCTTGGTCAGCGCATAGGCCGCCACGCCGATCAGCGTCTGGATGACGAGCAGCCCGGCGAGATAGGCAATGAGCGGCGACGCCTCGGCGCCGACGATCGATTTACCCAAGGCGTAGCCATGCAGCAAGCCCGCAACCGCGAACAAGGCGGCGGTCGCGGCCGGGCCGATCGAGCGGCGCAACAGGACCAGAGCGCCGATCGCCAGCGTCGACAGGCCGACCAGCAGCTGGCTCACGGGAACATCGACCTTGGCCAGATGGATGCCGACGCCGGCAATCAGGGCGGCGCTGAACACCAGTACCGGGCCGATGCTGCGGCCGGCGAGCGCGGCCAGGATGCCGACGCCGACGATCGCACCGAAGTGATCAAGCCCGATCACCGGATGGCCCAGCCCCGAGAGCAGCCCCTGCACAAAAGTCTCCGGCAGCTTGCCGCCCATCACGTGATGGGCGAAGGCAGGGCTCTGCCCCACACACATCGCGAGCATCGAAAGGCCGACAAGCCGCTTGATCGAAACCGTCATGGTTTCCTCCGTCGTCGCAGGCGCCAGCGCACCTGCCCAGATGCCGTTCTCCGACGGAGCCCGACGTCCGGATGAACCGGATGTTGGGTTTGCCTCGGCCATCGCGACGCCCCGCGCTGCGGCCCGGATCACGGCGTTGTCGACGGCAGGTTTCCTGGCTCTCGGGTCACCGCCTCGGACCGCCTTCCCGGGTACACCCAGTGGCTCGTGGTCCTTGACTCGCCGACTACAGTTGCGGGGGCAGCCGCGGAGTTCAACCGCGTTCCCTTTCCGTCACCCGCTTGATAGGAGCCGGCCGCCTTGATGACAAGGGCTTTGCCGCCCATTGTGACCGAATGGCAACAGCAAATGACGAAGAGGCGCGGCACAAGGCAAAAATGGCCAACCGCAAGGCCGTGCAGGACGCCGAGGTCGCGGGCAAGACCATCGAAAAGGGCCTGCTGATCGTCCATACCGGCAAGGGCAAGGGCAAGTCGACGGCGGCGTTCGGGCTGATGCTGCGGGCGCTGGGCCGCGGCTTTCGCTGCGGCGTGGTGCAATTCGGCAAGGGCGCCTGGCAGTCGGGCGAGCGCACGGCGATCGAGAAGTTCGGCGATCAGGTCGAATGGCACACGCTGGGCGAGGGCTTCACCTGGGAGACGCAGGACCGCGCGCGCGACGTCGCGGCCGCCGAACGCGCGTGGGCCGCGACCAAGCAGATGATGGCCGATCCGGCGATCCGGCTGATCGTGCTCGATGAGCTGAACATCGCGCTGCGCTACGAGCATCTCGACATCGCCGAGGTGGTGGCGACGCTGCAGGCGCGGCGCCCCGACCTGCACATCGTCGTCACCGGCCGCAACGCCAAGCCGGAGCTGATCGAGGCGGCCGATCTGGTGACAGAGATGACGCCGGTGAAGCATCACTTCGCGGCCGGCGTGAAGGCGCAGGAAGGCATCGAGTTCTGATGCCAGCGCGCGCTCTGATGATCCAGGGCACGGGCTCGGACGTCGGCAAGTCGCTGATCGTGGCGGGCCTGGCGCGCGCCTTCACGCGCCGCGGGCTAAAAGTGCGGCCGTTCAAGCCGCAGAACATGTCGAACAACGCGGCGGTGACCGCCGATGGCGGCGAGATCGGCCGCGCCCAGGCGCTGCAGGCGCGCGCGCGCCGGCGTGCCGCCCAGCGTGCACATGAACCCGGTGCTGCTGAAGCCGCAAAGCGAGATCGGCTCGCAGGTCGTGGTGCAGGGCAAGGTCGTCGGCAACGCCCGCGCGCGCGAATACCAGGCGATGAAGCCCAAGCTGCTGCGGCGCCGTGCTGGAGAGTTTCGGCCGGCTGGCCGCCGAAGCCGATCTCGTGCTGGTCGAAGGCGCGGGCATCGGCGTCGGAAGTCAACCTGCGCGCCGCCGACATCGCCAACATGGGTTTCGCCCGTGCAGCCGACGTGCCCGTGATGCTGCTGGGCGACATCGATCGCGGCGGCGTGATCGCCAGCCTGGTCGGCACCAAGGCAGTGATCGATCCGGCCGACGCCGCGATGATCGTGGGCTTCATCGTCAACCGCTTCCGCGGCGATCCTTCGCTGTTCGCCGACGGCATGAAGGTGGTCGCCGAGCACACCGGCTGGCGGGCGCTGGGCCTCGTGCCGTTCTTCGCCGCTGCGCACAAGCTGCCAGCCGAGGACGCGCTCGGCCTGCCGACAGACGCGCGGCAGCGGGCGCGTGAAGATCGTCGGTCCTTGCCTATCCGCGCATCGCCAACTTCGACGACTTCGATCCGCTGCGGCTCGAGCCCGATGTCGGCCTAGTCTTCGTGCGGCCCGGCGAGCCAGTGCCCGGCGATGCCGCCTTGGTCATCCTGCCCGGATCGAAGGCCACCCTCGCCGACCTCGCGGCCCTGCGCGAGGCGGGCTGGGACATCGATCTGCAGGCCCATGTCCGGCGCGGCGGCCATGTGCTGGGCATCTGCGGCGGCTATCAGATGCTCGGCCGCACGATCGCCGATCCGCAGGGCATTGAAGGCCCGCCGGCCAAGGTCGACGGGCTAGGCCTGCTCGATGTCGAGACAGTGCTGGCAGGCGACAAGGTGCTGGTCGAAGTTTCGGGCACTCTCCATGGCGTGCCTTTCAAGGGCTATGAGATGCATGTCGGCCGCACGATGGGAGAGGTGAAGCCGCTGCTACAGCTCGGCGGCCATGACCAGGGAGCCGACGGAGGACGCATCGTCGGCTGCTATATACACGGCCTGTTGACAGACGATCGGCAACGCCGCCATTGGCTGCAGCGTCTGGGCGCCTGCGCGTCGTCGCTCGACTACCAGTCCGAGGTCGAGGCCACGCTCGACCAGTTGGCCGACCATCTCGAGAAGCATATCGACTGCGAGCGCTTACTGGCGCTGGCGCGCCCGCCTAAACTCAACCCAGCCAGCTGAGCGCGACCAGGATCGCCAGCACGGCAAGCTGCACGCCGCAGGCGGCGCGATAGAGACGCAGCGCCGTGCGGATGTCGACGGCTTTCGCGTCGGTCCGTCCATCGCCGATCCAGGTCTCATCGACCACCTCGCCGTCGTAGCTGCGCGGGCCCATCAGGCGGACGCCGAGCGCGCCCGCCATCGCCGCCTCCGGCCAGCCGGCATTGGGTGACTCGTGCTTGCCAGCATCGCGCCAGGCGGTGGTGAGCACGCGGACTGGCGACAGGCCGCTTGCCGCGGCGCCCAGCGCCAGCCACAGCGCGGCCAGCCGCGCCGCCGGCCAGTTGACCACGTCGTCGGTGCGCGCCGCGGCCCAACCGAAGTCGATATACTTCCACGTCTTGTGGCCGATCATGCTGTCGGCGGTGTTGATCGCCTTGTAGGCGATGGCGCCCGGCAGGCCGAGCAGGAACAGCCACAAGAGCGGCGCCACCACGCCGTCGCAAAAGCTCTCGGCCAGGCTCTCGATCGCGGCGCGGCAGATGCCGGCCTCGTCGAGCTCCTTGGTGTCGCGGCCGACGATCATCGCCACCGCCTCGCGGCCCGCCGCCAGGCCCTTCGACCCGAGGGCGTCCGCCACGGCCTGGACATGGGCGTGCAGGCTGCGCTGGGCCAGCAGGGTGCTGGCGAGAACGCCAGTCAGCAGCAGCGCGAGCAGATGCGGCAGGAGGACGTAGCACAGGCGCGCGATGATGAAGCCGACCAGCAAGCTCACCGCGACCAGCAGCAGCATGAAGATGATGCCCTGCGTGCGCTGCTCGACGGGCGAATCGTCCTCCGAATTCCACGCCCGATCGGCCCATGCTATGAGCCGGCCGATCCAGGTCACGGGATGACCGAGCGCACGATAGAGGGCGTCCGGATAGCCGAAGGCCGCTTCGAAGGCACCAGCAATGAGGGCGAGACCGGCGAACATGGCACTTTACCTATCATCTTCCCTATCACGGAGGCCCAGCTCCTGAAACCGATCGTGCATGGCGGCGATCTTGGCGAGGCCATGCGACGCTTCCCGAACGCGCCGAGGCCGTGGCTCGACCTCTCGACCGGCATCAACCCCGTGCCATATCGGGTCGGCGCCCTGCCGGAGGAGGCATGGGCGCGGTTGCCATCGCACGACGAGGAACGGGCATTGCTGGCCGCGGCGGCGAAGCGCTATGGCGTGCGCGATCAAGCGACGTTGCTCGCGGCGCCGGGAACGCAGGCCGCTGATCCAGCTCCTGCCGCGGCTGGTGCCGAAGTCACGTGTCGCGGTGCTGGGGCCGACCTACGAAGAGCACGAAGTCTGCTGGGCGCGACAGGGCCATGACGTCAGCGTCGTCGACGACGTCGCGAAAGCAGCGGACGCCGACGTGCTGATCGTGGTCAATCCCGACAATCCCACCGGCCGACTCTTGTCGGCCGAGGAGCTCGGCCATCCGAACCGATTGCTGGTCGTCGACGAGGCCTTCATCGACTTCCTGCCGGCCGCGGCAAGCCTCGCCGGCAAGCTGCCGCCGCGCACCGTGGTGCTGCGCTCGTTCGGCAAGACCTACGGATTGGCCGGCCTGCGCCTGGGTTTTGCCATTGGCCCGCCGGATCTGATCGCCCGCCTCGCCGCGGAGCTCGGACCTTGGGCAGTGCCGGGCCCGGCGCTCGCGATCGGCCAAAGGGCACTCGTCGACGACGCCTGGCTGGCGGCCGCCAAGGCGCGTCTCGAACGGGACGGCCGACGTCTCGATGACCTGCTGGCCGCGTCGGGCTTCATGCCCTTGGGTGCAACCCCGCTGTTCCGCCTCGTGCGCCACGACGATGTCCCCGGGGTGATCGAACGGCTCGGCTGCCAGGGCATCCATGTCCGCGCCTTCAGCCGACAGCCGCAATGGCTGAGGTTCGGCCTGCCTGGGACCGACGAGGCTTTCCGCCGGCTGGCGGGTGCGCTATAGCCCGTCCCACGCCGGTGGGACGGCTCCGATGTCGATGAGACAAGGGTTTTAGGCGAGTCGTCCAACTTTCCGCTCCACCCCCCACCACTATTCGCAGCGGTCAGTCCTGCAAAAGGACCGTATGGTCGGGTGAGAAGGAAAGCGTCACCGCGGCGCCCTCCTCCAGGAGGTTGGTCGGCGGACGGCGCACGATCAGCCGGCCACAGCTGCATTCGACGATGTATTGGACAAAGTCGCCGTGGAACATGCGCTGGCGCACGACGCCCGGGAGCTGGTTGTCGCCGGCACGGCCAGCGACGTCGATATAGGCCGTGCGCACGGCGACCTCGGTGCCTGAGGTCCCGCCGACCGTCTTCAGGATCGTGCCGCCCTCGGCCTCGAACGCTCCTGGACCGATGATCTTGCCCTTGATGAGGTTGGCCGAGCCGACGAAATCGGCGACGAAGCGGTTCTTCGGCCTGTTGTAGATCTCCTCCGGCGTGCCGATCTGCTCGATCACGCCCACGTTCATGACGATCACCCGGTCGGAGATGGCGAGCGCCTCCTCCTGGTCGTGCGTGACATAGACCGAGGTGATGTCGAGCCGGCGCTGCAGCTCGCGCAGCTCGACCCGCATCTCGGCCCTGAGCTTGGCGTCGAGGTTGCTGAGCGGCTCATCGAACAGGACGACCGTCGGTGAAAAGGCAATGGCGCGCGCGAGCGCCACGCGCTGCTGCTGTCCGCCCGACAGTTTCGACGCCCCGCGGTTGGCGAGATGGCGCATCTGCACCAGGTCGAGGGCACGCTCGACATTGGCCCTGAGCTCGGCCGCGCCCTGCTTTCGCACGCGCAGACCGTAGGCGACGTTGTCGAACACCGTCATGTGCGGCCACACGGCATAGGACTGGAACACCATGCTGACGCCGCGCTGCTCGGCCGGCACGTTGCGCCGCGCCGCCGCGTCATACATCGCCTGGCCGTCGACCGTGATGCTACCGGCCGACGGTTGTTCCAGCCCGGCGATGGCCCGCAAGGTCGTGGTCTTGCCGCAGCCCGAGGGGCCGAGCAGCGTCAGGTGCTCGCCGCGGCCCACCGTGAAGCTGACGCCATTCACCGCGACCGCATCGCCATAACGCACGACCAGGTCTTTCACCTCGATGCGCGTCGGGGCTCATGCGAGCTCCCTGGTTGCGCCGCGCGTCAGCCGGAACAGGATGGTCAGCGCCACGATCACGGTGAAGGTCTGGATCAGCGCCATCGCCGCCGTGAGCTCGGTGCCGCTCGACGCAAAAGCTGCGACGATCGATGGCGCGATCACCTTGGCATTGGGGCCCATCAGGAACACAGACGCACCGAGCTCGCGCACGCAGGCCATGAAGATCAAGAGCCACGCCGCAAGGATGCCCGGCTTCAGCAGCGGCAGGGTCACGGTGCGCATCTGATAGACCCAGCCGGCACCGCAGACGCGCGCGCATTCCTCCAGGCTCTTGTCGATCTGCAGCACCACGCCGGCCAGGGTGCGCACGCCGAGCGGCAGCATCACCGTGAAATAGGCCAGCGCCAGCAGCCACAAGGTGCCGTAGATCGGCACCGGGATGTTGAGCCAGGCCCATAAGAGCGCCAACCCGAAGACCAGACGTGGCACAGCCTGCGGGAACATCACGAGATACTCGATCGCGCCGCGCCCCACGAGCTGCGAGCGGTAAATGATCCAGACCAGAATCACCATCACCAGCACGCCGACGCTCGCCACGCCGAAGCCCAGCATCAGGCTGTTGCCCATGGCGGCGCGGACCGGGCCGAGCGACAGCGCCGTGCGGTAATTGGCCAGCGTGAACTCGGCCTGGCTCAGGATCACCGTCGCGAAGCGCTGCAGCGACGTGAAGATCAAGGCGGCGAGAGGCAGCACGACGGCCAGCAACACGTAGAGCGCGCACATGCCGAACAGTAGCCAGCTGAGGCGCCCCATATCCATCGGCCGCGGCCTGAAAGCCTTGCCGGTGATGGTGGCGTAGCTGCCGCGCCCGATGATCCGGCGATAGAGGGTGAGCATGGCGAACATCACGACGAACAGCGCCAGGCCCATCGCCGAGGCGCGCCCGTAGTCCGGCGGATAGGCGAGCGTCGAATCCCAGATCGCCGTGGTGATGACGTAGATGCGCGCCGGGATGCCGATGACCAGGGCTGCGGCAAACGAACCCAGCATCTCGGCGAACACGAACAAAGTCGCGCCCAGCACGCCGGGCATGACCAGCGGCAGCGTCACGGTCAGTATCGTGCGGAGCTTCGAGGCGCCCATCACCCGCGCCGATTCCTCGAGCGCGGGGTCCATCGATTTCATCGAGGCCGAGATCATGACGAAGGCGACGGTGCCTTCGAACAGAGCCATCACCCAGGCAATGCCGAAATAGCCGTAGATGTCGACCAGGTCGGACCTGCCGCCCCACGCCTTCCAGACCTGGTTGACAAAGCCGCTCTTGGGCCCGGCGATGACGCTCCAGGCCAGCGCGCCGACCAGAGGCGTCATGTAGTAGGGCAGCTCCATCAGCCGTTCGAGCTTGTCGCGGCCGGGCACGTTTGTGCGAGTCAGGATCCAGGCCAGCGTGAAGCCGATCAGGATCGCCATCACCGTCGCCATCACAGCGATGTACACCGTGTTGACGAGCACGTTGATGTCCTCGTCGAAGATCGAGAAGTAGTTCGCAATGCCGTATTCTGCCGGCGGAAAGGCCATCGGATCGCCGGTGTTGAGCGATTCCTCGACCAGGAACACCAGCGGCAGGATGACGAGGAAGCCCACCACCAGCACGACGACGATCGTGACGATTACCTGCCAATTTGGCGCTTGCCAGTTGCGCCGTGGCCTCGGCATCTCCCCCGAAAGCAGCGTCAAGACGGGCTCAGCGCCTGGCGCCGACGATGCGGTCCCATTCCTTGGCGAAGGACGGGCGGTCCTTCTCGAACTCATTCCAGTCGGCCGGGACGAGAAGCTTCATGTCCTTGAGCGACACGCTGCCGGCCGGCGCCGGCACGTCGGGCCGCGGCGAATGCAACAGCAGGGCGTCGGAAAGCGCCTGCTGGCCGATCGGCGAGAGGAACCAGTCCATGAACAGCTCGGCGGCATTGGGATGCGGGCCGTCGGCGACGATGCCGTAGGTCTCCGACACCGCCGGCACGCCGGTCTCGGGGAAGACGAAGGCGAGCGGCGCGCCCTTGGCCTTGAACTCGATGTAGCCGGAATACTGCGCACCCATGATGACTTTGTCCTGGCCGTCGACCAGTCGGCCGTACTGCTGAACGTAGGAGTTGAAGGCGCGCGGCTTCTGCTCGGCGAACTGCTTGAAGTAGCCCGCGCCGAGGAGCGGCTTCAGCATGTACCAGACGCCGTGCTGGAGGCCCGAGTTCGATACCTTGACGTTGATCGCGTCCTTCCATTTCGGGTCGAGCAGATCCTCCCATTTCTTGGGCGCATCGGCCGGCAGGACGTTGTTGGGGTTGTAGGCGATGCCGCCCATGATGATCGAGCCCCAGGTGAAGAAGCCTTCGGGGGTGCTCTTGTACTCGGGCTTGAATGCCGCCATCTCGGGCGAGATGTACTGATGGAAGCCGCCGCGCTTCTGGAAGTCGAGAATCATGCCCATGTCGGAAATCTGGATGACGTCGACCAGATACGACTTGGCCTGGCGCTCCGACAGGACCTTGGCATAGAGCGCGCCGGCCTGCAGGCGCACATAGCCGGTCTTGATCTTCGGGAACATCTTGTTGAACGAGGCCAGCAGCTTGACCTGGCCCTGCTCGGGGTCGGTCGAATAGAGCACGAACGCGCCTTCGGCCTCGGCCTTGTCGACGTCGGCGCAGGTCTTGAAGCCCTCCATCTGGCGCGGCTTGTCGCACAGCTTGCCCGTTTCGGCCCCGGCCGGCGCCAAGGCCGTCCAGGCGATGGCGCAAAAGGCCACGCTCATGACAGCGAAAGGCTTCATGACTTCCTCCCTGAATTGCCGTTTGGCGGCGAGCCTAGAGGCACTGGATGCCGGCTTCAATTTGTTTTGCAGAGGCTCCGCAATGCGAGGTGCGGTAGTCTCGGCCATGGCGAATCCGACCGGCAAAGTTCTGGCCCTGGCAGGTGGCGTGGGCGGGGCCAAGCTCGCGCTCGGATTGGCGGGGGTATTGCCGAGCGAGGCGCTGACCGTCGTGGTGAACACCGCCGACGACTTCGAGCATCTCGGCCTCGCCATTTCGCCCGACCTCGACACGGTCATGTACACCCTGGCCGGCGTCGCCAATCCGGAGACCGGCTGGGGCCGGCAGGACGAGACCTGGACGGTCATGGAGGCGCTGGGCCAGCTCGGCGGCGAGACCTGGTTTCGTCTCGGCGACAAGGACCTCGCCACGCATATCGAGCGCACGCGGCGCCTGCGGGCCGGCGAGAAATTGAGCACCATCACGCGCGATCTCGCTGAGCGGCTAGGCGTCAAGCCCGCCATGGTGCCGATGTCGGATGACCCTGTGCGCACCGTGGTGACGACGGATCGCAGCGAGCTTGCCTTTCAGGATTGGTTCGTGCGGCTACGCTGCGAGCCTGTCGTCGTGTCGCTGCACTTTGCCGGCGCAAAGACGGCCAGACCGCATCCTGCCCTGCTCGACATGGCAGGCTTGCGCGGCCTGATCGTCTGCCCGTCCAATCCCTTCGTCAGCGTGGCGCCGATCGTGGCACTGCCCGGCGTACGTGCGGCCCTCGAAAGTACCAGGATCGCAAAAGTGGCCGTAACGCCGATCGTCGGCGGCCAGGCCATCAAGGGACCAGCGGCCAAGATGCTGGCCGAGTTGGGCCACGACGTATCCGCGCTGGGCGTGGCGCGTTACTACAAGGGCCTGGTCGACGGCTTCGTGCTCGATGCCCAAGACGCCGCACTTGCGCCGAGGATCGAGGCACTGGGCATGCGGGTTCGCATCGCCGACACCATGATGCGAAACGATGGCGACAAGCGGCGGCTCGCCGCCACGGCCCTCGAATTCGTGGACGAGATCAGCGTACACTCCTAGGCGATGCCCACTGCCGTCGTTCCGATGAAGTCCATGGACCTGGCGAAAAGCCGCCTTGCCGCGGTGCTCGACCCGGCGGGACGGCGCGCGCTCGCCCGCCAGATGCTCGACCATGTCCTGGAGACCCTGCGCCAGGCGGGGGTTTCCCCGGTGCGGGTCGCCAACGGCGACCGCGACCTCAATGCCGACGTGGCCGCCGCCGCCCACCTTGTACAAGGCGAGGGCGCGACCGATCTTCTCCTGGTGATGGCCGACCTGCCCTATCTCGCCGCCGACGACATCGCCGCCCTGATCAAGGCCGGCCGGCAGAGCCCCGTGGTCATCGCCGAGGCCAAGGATGGCGGCACCAACGCCCTGCTGCTGCGCCCGCCGACGGTGCTCGATTTTGCCTTCGCCAGCGGCCAGCCGAGTGCCAGCCGCCATGCCGAGCAGGCGCGCGCCGCCGGCATCGAGCCGGTGATCGTGCGCCGCCCCGGCCTCGCGCGCGACATCGACACACCGGCCGACCTCGCCAACCTCGCTTCGGATCACCCCGCGTATCGGGTTTACCGCCATGTCGCCTGAGATCGACCGCCTGCTTTCCCGTGACCTCGACTCGTTGATGAGCGAGGCGGCGGCGATCCGCGACGCCACGTTCGGCGAGCGCGTGACCTTCTCCAAGAAGGTGTTCATTCCGCTCACCCATCTCTGCCGCGACACCTGCGGCTATTGCACCTTCGTTCATCCGCCCAAACGCGGCGAGGCGGCCTACCTCAGCCCCGAACAGGTGCTCGAGATTGCTCGCGCCGGACAGGCTGCGGGCTGCGCCGAGGCGCTGTTCACCCTGGGCGACAAGCCCGAGCTCAAATGGAAACCCGCGGCCGAGGCGCTGGCCGCGATGGGCCATGCCACCACGCTCGACTATCTCGGCGCCATGGCCGAACTGGTGTTCAAGGAAACCGGGCTGCTGCCGCATCTCAATCCCGGCCTGATGGACGCGGCCGATCTCGCGAAGCTGCGCAAGTCGTCGGTCTCGATGGGCATCATGCTGGAGACCGCGGCCGACCGGCTGAGTGAGCGCGGCGGTCCTCACTTCGGCGCTCCCGACAAGGTGCCGGCGCTCAGGCTCGCCACCATCAAGGCGGCGGGCGAGGCCAAGGTGCCCTTCACCAGCGGCATCCTGATCGGCATCGGCGAAACTCGCGCCGAGCGGATCGAGGCGCTGTTCGCCTTGCGCGAGTTGCACAAGGCACACGGTCATCTGCAGGAAGTCATTATCCAGAACTTCCGCGCCAAGCCCGATACGCGGATGGCCAATGCGGCCGAACCGTCGTTCGAAGAGTTGCTGTGGACCGTGGCCGTCGCGCGTCTGATCTTTGGTCACACGCTCTCGGTCCAGGCGCCACCCAACCTGCAGGAGCCGGGCTATGGGCGGCTGATCGAGGCCGGCATCGACGATTGGGGCGGCGTCTCGCCGGTCACGCCCGACCATGTGAATCCCGAACGGCCGTGGCCGCAGATTGAGGCGCTGGCGGCCGAGAGCGCCCGGTACGGCAAGGTGCTCGCCGAGCGGCTGGCGGTCTATCCGCTCCATATCCAGGACAAGAGCTGGATCGATCCGGCGCTGCGCCCGCGCGTGCTGGCGATGAGCGAGGCGAGCGGGCTGCGCCGCGACAACGACTGGCGTCCCGGCCTGGTGATGAAGCTGCCGCAGGCCGACATCGACACTCTGGCGCGGCCGGCGGTGCGTCCGAGCGCAAGCCTCGCGCCTATCCTCGATCGCGCGGCGCGTGGCGACGATCTCGGCGAGGACGCCATCGTCCGCCTGTTCGCCGCCCGCGGCGACGATTTCGCCGCCGTCACGCGCGCGGCGGATGCTCTGCGGCACGAGGTGGTCGGCGACACGGTCTCCTACGCCGTCGTGCGCAACATCAACTACACCAACATCTGCTACTTCCGCTGCGGCTTCTGCGCGTTCTCCAAGGGCAAGCTGGCGGCCAACCTGCGCGGCTCCCCCTACGACCTCACGACCCAGGAGATCGTGCGCCGCGCCACCGAAGCGTGGGAGCGCGGCGCTACCGAAGTCTGCATGCAGGGCGGCATCCACCCCGAATACACCGGCAACCACTATCTCGAGGTTTGCCGCGCCGTGCGCGAGGCGGTACCCGGCATGCATATTCATGCCTTCTCGCCGCTCGAGGTCTGGCACGGCGCCACGACGCTTAGGCGCTCGATCCCCGACTATCTCGCCGAGCTGCGCGAGGCTGGCCTTGGCAGCCTGCCCGGCACGGCGGCCGAGATCCTCGACGACGAAGTGCGCGACGTGCTTTGCCCCGACAAGGTCTCGACCGAGCAATGGCTCTCGATCATGCGCGCCGCCCACGGCGTCGGCCTGCGCTCGACCGCCACCATCATGTTCGGCCATGTCGAGCAGCCGGTGCACTGGGCGCGCCACCTGTTGCGCGTCCGCAACCTGCAGAAGGACACCGGCGGCTTCACCGAGCTGGTGCCGCTGCCCTTCGTCGCGGCCGAAGCGCCGATTGCGCTCAAAGGCGCGGCGCGCATGGGTCCGACCTTCCGCGAGGCGGTGCTGATGCATTCGATCGGCCGGCTGGCGCTGCATCCGCACATCAAGAACATCCAGACGTCGTGGGTGAAGATGGGCGTCGCGGGCGCGCGGCACTGTCTGCAAGCCGGCGCCAACGATCTCGGCGGCACCTTGATGAACGAAGTCGATCACGCGCGCCGCCGGCGCCGAGCATGGCGAAGAACTTCCGCCCGACGCCATGGAAGAGCTGATCGCGAGCCTCGGCCGCAAAGCCCGCATCCGCACCACGCTCTACGGCGATGCCGGCACCGAGCGCTTTGCGGCCGCTCATGCCGCCAAGGCGCTGGCGCCAATCAAGCTGGAAGTGGCCGAGCGCTGGGCCGGTCCGGCGCTCGAAAGCGACAAGCGCCGGAACCTGCCAAAGCCGCGCGTGCGTGCCTAACGGCGCGCCGCCGTCACTTCACCTCAACGATATCCGCGACGCCGACTTTCTTGTCGACGACGGTCTGCAGCACCACGAAGTGGCCGGCCGAGTTGTGGTCGTCGAACTTGACCGTCTTGCCCATGACATTGGTGAAGGTCAGGTTCTTGATCGCATCCTTGATCTTCGTCCCGTCGGTGCTGCCGGCCGCCTTGATGCCCTCGAAGATCACGCGCATGCCGTCGTAGCCACCCCAGGTCTGCAGGTAGGGCTTGGAGTTGTGGCGCTTCATGATCTTCTCGACGAACGCCTTGTTCTGCGGCGAATCGATCTCGGCGTTATACGTCCAGGCGCTGATCGACTTCTCCATGCCGCCCGCCTCGATGATCGGCTGGTTGCGGCCGCCGAGCTCGATGCGGCCGGTATAGGGGATCTTCAGCCCCACCTGCATGGCCTGGCGCAGGAAGTTGATTGAATCGGTGCTCGTCTGGAAGGTCGCGATGCCGTCCGGCTTGAGCTGCTGCAGGCGTGTCACGATGGTGGTGAAATCCGGCGCGCCCTGGGCGTGGAAGTCGCTCGACACGATCTCGATGCCCGCCTTGCCGGCCACCGCCTTGAAGGCGTCGGCGCCGCCGCGGCCGAAGTCGGTGTCCTCGCTCACGATCGCCACGGTCTTGAACAGCTTCTTGCTGCCGATATAGCTGCCGAGCGCATCCATCATCGCCGAGTCGCCCGGGCTGATGCGGAAGGCGTATTCGTTGCGCCCCGGCCCCGCCAGCTCGGTGATCTGCGGATTGGAGGCGATGCCGGTCACCATCGGGATCTTGGCATCGGCGATGATCTTCATGGTGGCAAGATGCGGCGAGCTGCAATGCGCGCCCTCGATCGCCACCACCTTGGCCTCGACCAGCTTGTTGGCGACGTTGACGCCCTCCGAGGGGTTGCACTTGTTGTCGAGCACCATGATCTCGACCTTGCGGCCGAGCAGCCCGCCGGCGGCGTTGATCTCCTCGAGCGCGAGATCGACGCCCCACATCTCCCATTCCGACGCCGTGGCCAGCGGCCCCGTCTTGGGCGTCGAGACGCCGATCACGATGGGCGGCGCCAGCGCGTGCCGCCGCCCAAGACGTACTGAGTTCAAGAAACTGACGGCAGCAGCCGCCACCCAGAATTTCATCCTCATTGTGTCCCTCCGCTCAGCTCCCCAGAGTGCCAGTCAACAGCATTGCAGATGGCATGCCAAGCATGCGCGAGACGCGCAGGGCTGCCCCGGTCACCAGCGGTTCGACGCCGCCAAGCGTCAGCCCTGAATTGAGATATTTGGGAAAGGCGACGCTCAGGGCCGCCACGACGGCACCGGCGCGGTCGCGGATCGGCGCGCCGAGCGACAGCACGCCGGGAATGTTCTCCTCGTTGACCGTGGCGAAGCCCTGGCGGCGCACCCTGGGCAACGCGGCGAGCAGCGCCGACGGGTCGGTGACGGTGTGCGGGCGTGATGGCGGCGAGCTTGCGGTTGCCCAAAAGCTTGCGCGCCTCGCCGTCGGACAAGGCAGCCAGCAGCACCTTGCCGGCGCTCGTGCTGTGCAGCGGCATCTCGCTGCCGGGGCTGACCTTGATGGCGACCGGCCCCTCGGCCTGGACCGCCAGCACGTAGATGGCGCGGCCGCCGCGCAGCACCGAGACGAAGCCGTTGAGATGGTGCTCGCGCGCGAGCTGCTCCAGTTCGCGCCGCGCAGTCACGGCATAGTCGAAGGCGCGCTCGCTGCTGGCGCCCAGCGACAGCGAGCGATGGCCCAGGCGATAGCGCGACGTCTCGCTGTTCTTCTCGAGGTACCCGCGCAGCGCCAGCGAGCTGATCAGCCGCTGCACGATGGTCGGGCTGAGATCGGCCCGCCGCGCCAATTCGCGCACCCCGAGTTCGGCGCCGGCGGCCTCGATCATCTCCAGGATATCGAGGCCGCGCTCGAGCGACTGCGATCCCGTTGGCCGCTTGGCATTGCCGCGTGGCGGCCGCGGCGCGGTGATCAGGCGGCGCGCCGTCACGCGCCCGTTCCAATGAGGCATTGTGCCGGATATCGGTACATCGTTTCGATAGTTGCAGGCTCGCAGGATTTTGGTTTAGGTGTCAACGGAGATGAGGAATCAACGCACGCCTTCGACCGCGGCGACCGTGGCTGGTCCGGGATTTGCAGAGACCGGGTCGCGATGACCGTCACCGGCACCTATCTCCTGCAGCTCACGCTGAACGGCATCACGCTCGGACTGCTCTACGCCCTGATCGCGGTCGGCTTGTCGCTGATCTTCGGCGTCATGGAGATCATCAATTTCGCGCACGGCGAGTTCCTGATGCTGGGCGCCTTCGCCATGGCCTTCGCCTTGCCGGTGGTGGGCCTGCTCTACTGGCCCGCCCTCGGCATCTCGATCGTGGCGATCATGCTGTTCGGCCTTGTGGTCTACGAGCTCCTGCTGGCGCGCCTGCGGCCCGACGAGTTCGAGCGCAGCATCCTGGTCACGCTTGGCCTCTCGATCATCATCATCCATCTGGTGCAATACTTCTTCACCGCCAACCCCCGCCTGGTCGACACGCAATTCGGCTTCGAGGGCGTCGAGATCGGCGCCATCCGCATCACCTGGACGCGCGTGGTCGCGGCCGGCGTGGCCGTCGCGGCCTTTGCCGGCCTTTATGTCGTGCTGCGCCACACCCAGTTCGGCCGTGCCATGCGTGCCATCGCTCAGAACCGCGAGGCGGCGCTGATGATCGGCATCCGCCCGCGCACCGTGGCGCGCAACGCCGTCGTGCTCGCGGCGGGCCTGTGCGGGCTGGCCGGTGCGGCGATCTCGCCCATCCAGCTGGTCACGCCCTACATGGGTCAGTTCCTGATCTTCAAGGCTTTCGCGCTGGTGATCATCGGCGGCCTGGGCAACATTCCCGGCGCCATCGTCGCCGCCGTCGCTCTTGGCCTGATAGAGAGCTGGATCGGCGGCTTCTTCACCATCGCCTGGCAGGAAGCGGCCGCCTTCGTGATCATGATCCTGGTGCTGTTCGTGCGACCGGAAGGGCTGTTCAAGCGCGGAGGCATGCGTGTGGGGTGATGATCGTTGGATGAGGCCGTCCGGATGAAGCTCGCGGCCGCCCTCGCCGCGGCGCTGGCCTTCGCCGCGCTGCCGTTGCTCACGTCGTCGAACTATATCCTGGGGATCGGTGTGTCGGCGCTGATCTTCACCGTGGCGGCGGCCGCGCTCAATCTCATCTACGGCTATACCGGGTTGCTCTCCTTCGCCCAGCTCGGCTTCTGGGGCATCGGCGGCTATGCCTCGGCGCTCACCGTCGTGACGTTCGGCGGCACGTTCTGGATGGGCGTGCTCTACGCCGCGCTGATCAACGCTGCTGTGGCGCTGGTCGTCGGCTATCCCACGTTGCGCACTAACCGGCATGCCTTCGTGATCGTCACGTTGACCTTTGCCCTGCTGGTCACCCTGATCGCGCGCGACTGGGTCGACCTGACGCGCGGGCCCATGGGCATTCCCAACCTGCCGGCGCCCAGCGCCTTCGGCCATCGCTTCGCCAACACTCACGATTTCTACTGGATCGCCTGGGCCTTCTCGGTGGCGATGCTCGCCCTGCTCTACGTGCTCTGCAGTTCGCGCATCGGCCGTACGCTGACGGCGATCAAGCAGAACGAGCCTCTGGTGCGCGCCCAGGGCATCTCGCCCATGCCCTACAAGCTCGCTTCCTTCGCCATCAGCGCCGCCATCACCGGCGCGGCGGGCGGCGTCTTTGTTTTCCATCTCGGCATCGTCGATCCCCTGATCCTCGATTTCTATTACATGCAGACCTTCCTGATCATCGTGATCATCGGCGGCGCCGGAAGCTTCTGGGGCGTGGTGGTGTCGGGAATTGCGCTGTCGGCGTTGCCCGAGGTGCTGCGCTTCTCACCCGACTTCCGCATGGTCATCTACGGCGTGATCCTGGTCGCGGCGATGTTCGTCATGCCCTCCGGCATCGCGGGCTGGCTGCGCGAGCGCCAGGTCGCCCGGCTGCGCGGGGCGCTGCAATGAGCGCGATCCTCGCCGTCAGCGAGCTGCGCAAGGCCTATGCCGGCGTGCACGCGCTCGATGGCGTGAGCTTCACCGTCGAGGCCGGCAGCATCACCGGCCTGATCGGCCCCAACGGGTCGGGCAAGAGCACCGCCATCGACTGCATCTCGGGTTTCCAGGAGCTCGACGGCGGCAAAGTCATGCTTGCCGGCCGCGACATCACCGGCCAGGCGGCGCACCTGACGGCGCGCGCCGGGCTGATGCGCACCTTCCAGACGGTGCGGGTCTATGAGCGCCTCAGCCTGCGCGACAATCTCGCCATCGCCAACCAGCAGTTCGACCCCGCGACCTGGATCGACGAGTTCCTGCGCACCAAGCGTTACCGCGACGCCGTCGAAGCGTCCGAAAAGCGTGCTCGCGAACTGGTCGAGCTGATCGGCCTTGCGCGCTACTACGGGGCAGAAGCCGGCATCCTGTCCTACGGCCAGAAGAAGCTCTTGGCGCTCGCCTCGGCGCTGATGCCGAGCCCGAAGATCGTGGTGCTCGACGAACCGGTGGCGGGCGTCAATCCCAGCCGCATCCGCGAGATCGAGGTGGCGCTGCAACAGCTCAACCAGGCCGGCGAGACCTTCCTGATCGTCGAGCACAATGTCGAGTTCATCACCAACCTCTGCCATCGCGTGATCGTGCTCGACCAGGGCCGCAAGCTCGCCGAAGGCAGCGCCGCCGAGATTCACACCAATTCGCGCGTGCTCGAAGCCTATCTCGGCATGACGCCCGAGATGGCCGCGGCCGAGATGCGGGGGGCGGCATGAGCTCGCCCGCGCTCGAACTGGTCTCCGTCACCGCCGGCTACGGCGACAACCCCATTGTGCGTGATTTCTCCGCGCGACTGCAGGCCGGAACCATCACCACCCTCATCGGCGGCAATGGCGCGGGCAAATCGACGCTGTTGCGCGCCATCTACGGCACCAACCGGCTTTTCGACGGCCAGATCGTGTTCAAGGGCGAAACCATCGAACGCCTGCCGCCGTGGGAGCGGCTCAGGCGCGGTGTCGGCTTCGTGCCCCAGGGCCGCTGCAATTTCCCGGCGATGAGCGTTGCTGAGAACATCAAGATGAGCTGCTACACGCTGCCGGCAGCGAAGCACGAGGCAGCCATCGGTCGCGTGACCGGCCTGTTCCCGGTGTTGCAGCAGAAATGGCGTACCGAGGCGGGCAACCTGTCGGGCGGCGAGCAGCAGATCCTGGAGATGGCGATGGTGCTTCTGCTCGAGCCCAGCCTGTTGTTGCTCGACGAGCCTTCGCTTGGCCTGTCGCCGCGCATGCAGGGCGACGTGTTCGCCACCGTGCAGCGCATCGCAGCCGCGGGCGTCACGGTCCTTGTCGTAGAGCAGAATGTGCGCGGCGCCCTCTTGATTTCCGACCGAGCGCTGGTGATGGAACAGGGGCGCAAATTCATGGAAGGTCCGGCGGCCGAGGTGCGCACCGATCCGCGCATCCGCCAGGCCTATCTCGGCGGCAACATCCAGCAGACAGCAGCGTAGGAAGTGGACAAGGCAAACATGGACAAGGGACGTTTGGCGGTCGACATCGGCGGCACCTTCACCGACCTCTGCCTCGACTGGAAAGGCAAGCTCATCAGCGTGAAGGTGCTGACGACGCCGCGCGCGCCGGAGGAAG
Organism: uncultured Alphaproteobacteria bacterium; assembly: GCA_963755595.1. Lineage (GTDB taxonomy): Bacteria > Pseudomonadota > Alphaproteobacteria > Reyranellales > Reyranellaceae > Reyranella. The sequence goes on from CAVWKP010000017.1 coordinate 60,822, forward strand.
GCGTGTTGACGGGCATGGACGAGGTGGTGAAGCAGTCGGGCATCAAGCCAAATGAGCTCGGGCTCATCATTCACGGCACAACGCTGGCAACCAACGCCATCATCGAACGCAAGGGCGCCAAGACGGCGCTGGTCGTCACCGAAGGCTTTCGCGAATTCGATCGAGATCGCCTTCGAGCATCGTTTCGAGCAGTACGACATCTTCATGCTGAAGCCGCCGCCGCTGGTGCCCCGCGACCTGCGCTTCGGCATCCCCGAACGAATGGACGGGCGCGGCAATATCCTGATCCCGCTCGACGAGGGCGCGGTGCGCACGCTGGCGCCCAAACTGAAGGCGGCGGGCGTCGAATCGATCGCCATCGGCTACATGCACGCCTATCTCGACGGCAAGCACGAGCGGCGTACGGGCGACATCCTCGCGGGGATGCTGCCCGGCGTGTCGATCACCCTCTCCAGCGAAGTTTCGCCCGAGATCCGCGAGTACGAGCGCTGGTCGACTGCCGCCGCCAATGCCTACGTCCAGCCGGTGATGGAGCGCTATCTCGGCCGGCTCGAACTCGGCGCTGCGCCAGCGCGGCTTCACCTGCCCCTTGTTCATGATCACCTCGGGTGGCGGCCTCGCGGCGCTGGAGACCGCGCGCAAGTTTCCCATCCGCCTCGTGGAGTCGGGCCCGCCGGCGGTGCCATTCTCGCGGCGGCGCTGGCGCGGCAGTGCGGCCTCGACAAGGTGCTGAGCTTCGACATGGGCGGCACCACGGCCAAGATCTGCCTGATCGACAATGGCGAGCCGCAGCATTCGCGCACCTTCGAGGTGGCGCGCCAGTACCGTTTCCTGAAAGGCAGCGGCCTGCCGCTGCGCATCCCGGTAATCGAGATGGTCGAGATCGGCGCGGGCGGCGGCTCGATCGCTTCCGTCAATTCGCTGAGCCGCGTCAATGTCGGCCCCGAAAGCGCCGGCGCCGAGCCCGGCCCGGCGAGCTACGGTCGCGGCGGCACCGAGCCCACGGTCACCGACGCCGACGTCGTGCTGGGCCGGCTCGATCCTGGCTACTTCGCCGGCGGCACGATCAAGCTCTCGCCTGAAAAGGCGGGCGTGGCCGTCGACAAGGCGGTCGGTACGCCCCTCGGGCTGAAGCGCCTCGATGCAGCGTTTGGCGTCAGCGAGATCGTCGAGGAGAACATGGCCAATGCCGCGCGCGTGCATGCCGTCGAGCGCGGCAAGGAATTGCAGAACCGCACCATGATCGCCTTCGGCGGTGCGGCACCCATCCACGCCGCGCGGCTCGCCGAGAAACTCGGCATCAATCGCGTCATGGTGCCGTCCGGCGCGGGCGTCGGTTCGGCCGTCGGCTTCCTGATGGCGCCGGTCGCCTACGAGGTCGTGCGCAGCCGCTACGTGCAGCTCGACGCTGACAAGTTCGATCCGGCCTATGTGAACAAGCTGTTCGCCGAGATGCGCGCCGAGGCCGAGGCCGTCGTCAAGGCGGGCGCGCCCAACGCCAAGCTGCTCGAGACCCGCACTGCCGACATGCGCTATCGCGGCCAGGGCCATGAGATCACGGTTGATTTGCCTGCCGGGCGAATTCACCGCGGCGTCGCGGGAAAAGCTGATCAAGCTCTATGAGGACGGCTATGCCGCGACCTTCGGCCGGACCATCCCGGGCCTCGAGCGTCGAGATCATGAACTGGACGCTGCGTCTGGCCGCCGAGCAGGCGCCCTTGCCCAAGGCGCCGCCGCAGCCGGCCGACAAGCCGGCCAAGGCGCGCGGCAAGCGGGCGGTCTACGACCCCGCCGATCAAGACATGAAGGACGTGGCGGTCTATCATCGCGACGACCTGGTGATCGGCAGTTTCGTGCCCGGCCCTGCAGTCATCGCCGAGGACGAGACGACGACCATCGTGCCCAAAAGCTTCGCCGCGCGGCTCAGCCCGATTGGCGCGATCCTGTTGGAGAAAGTCGGAACATGAGCATCAACGATCCCCTCTCACCCATTCGCCTTCAGTTGATGTGGGACCGCCTGATCGCGGTCGTCGAGGAGCAGGCGCTGGCGCTGATGCGCACCGGCTTCTCGACTTCTACGCGCGAAGCCGGTGACCTCTCCGCCGGCGTGTTCGACCTCAGCGGCGCCATGCTCGCCCAGGCGGTGACCGGCACGCCCGGCCACATCAATTCGATGGCGCGCGCGGTCTATCACTTCCTCGACAAGTTCCCGGCCCACACCATGAAGGAAGGCGACATCTTCCTGACCAACGACCCATGGAAGGGCACGGGCCACCTTCATGATTTTACCTTTGTCACGCCGACCTTCCGGCGCGGCAAGATGGTGGCGCTGTTCGCCTCGACCTGCCACGTCGTCGATATTGGCGGCCGCGGCATGACGGCCGACGCGCGCAACAACTATGAGGAAGGCCTCTACATTCCACTGATGCACTTCGCGCGTGCGGGCGAGGTCAACCAGACGCTGGTAGACATTGTGGGCGCCAACGTGCGCGAGCCGATCCAGGTGGTGGGCGACCTCTACTCGCTCGCGACCTGCAACGAAATCGGCTGCCGCCGCCTGATCGAGATGATGGACGAGTTCGCAATCGACGATCTCGATCGCCTGGGTACCCATATCCTCGCCAAGTCCAAGCACGCTTCGCTCGAGGCGATCTCGAAGATCAAGCCCGGCGAATACAAGTTCTCGATGACGGTCGACGGCTACGACAAGCCGATCGACCTGGTCGCCACCATGAAAATCGGCCCCACCGGCATCGACGTCGACTTTACGGGCACCTCGGGCGTCTCGGGCTACGGCATCAACGTGCCGGTCTGCTACACCGAGGCCTATTCCTCCTTCGGCGTGAAGTGCATCGTGGCGCCCAAGGTGCCGAACAACGAAGGCTCGCTCTCGGTGATCCGCGTCACCGCGCCCGAGGACACGATCCTGAACGCCAAGAAGCCGGCGCCAGTCGCCGCGCGCCACGTCACCGGCCAGATGCTGCCCGACGTGATGTTCGGCTGCCTGCACCAGGCGCTGGGCGGCAAGGTGCCGGCAGAGGGAACCTCGTGCCTGTGGAACCTGATGGCGCTGGGCGGCCCTGGCACTACTGACGGCGATCCCGCCGAGACAGTCGAATGCGCGGGCCTTCACCATCATGAGCTTCCATTCCGGCGGCACCGGCGCGCGGCCCGGCCGCGACGGGCTCTCGGCGACGGCCTTCCCGAGCGGCGTGCGCAACGTGCCCATCGAGGTCAACGAAGCCGTGTCGCCGCTCCTCGTCTGGAAGAAGGAATACCGCCAGGATTCCGGCGGCGCCGGCGAATTTCGCGGCGGCCTCGGCCAGATCATGGAAGTGTCTTCGCTCGACACGGCGCCCTTCGCCATCTCGGCCTATTACGACCGGATCGACCATCCGCCGCGCGGCCGCGACGGCGGCCACAATGGCGCGGCCGGCATCCTGAGCCTCGCCTCGGGCAAGAAACTGCGCGGCATGGGCGTGCAGACCGTGCCCAAGAACGATCGCGTGATCATCCGCATGCCGGGCGGCGGCGGGCTCGGCAACCCGCGCCGGCGTGCCGTCGCGGCGGTGGCCGACGACGTGCGCCAGGGCTTCATCTCGGCCGAGGCGGCGCGGCGCGATTACGGCGTTGCGGTCAACGACGACGGCTCGGTGAACGAGGCAGAGACCACCAGGAAGCTGTCGCGCCATCGCGGCCGAATAGGAGACCCGATCATGCGCGTGAGTGCCGGCCTGCCGACCGGAATGGAAGGCTTGACCTATCCCATTCCGTTTTCCGATCCGGAGAACGTCATCAGGATCGCCCAGGCGGCGGAGAAGTTCGGCTACGACTCGGTGTGGGGCAACGACCACATGACGACCCAGAACTACGTGCGCGCCGAGTTCCCGGTGCCGCCGCGCTTCTGGGAGCCGCTGATCACCTACGCCTTCGTGCTGTCGGAGACCAAGACCATCAAGGTCGGCACCGGCATCCTGGTGCTGCCGATGCGCCACGACATCGTCGTGACCGCCAAGCAGATCGCCACCCTCGATCATTTCGGCAAGGGCCGGCTCGAGCTCGGCATCGGCATCGGTGCCTACCGCGAGGAATTCAAGGCGCTGCAGCCCGACGCCAAGCTCGACCGCGGCGACATCGTCGATGAGGGCTTGCAGGCGCTGAACCTCCTGTTCAAGGAGCGCGTCGCGAGCTTCGACGGCAAGTTCTACAAGTTCAAGGACGTCGAGCTCTTCCCCAAGCCCTATCAGAAGAAGCTGCCGATCTATGTCAGCGGCAACCACGCCAACAACATCACGCGCGCGGTGAAGTGGGCGGACGGCTGGCTGCCGGCCGGCATGCATGTCGACCGCGTGCGCGCCGGCGTGAAATCCTTGCGCGAGCAGGCGGAGAAGGCGGGCCGCGACTGGAAGACCATCGAGGTCTGCCCGCAATTCGTCGTCCATCTCGGCAAGACGCACGAAGCGGCGATCGAGAGCTTCCGCAAGAGCCAGATGAACAAGCACCTGGTCTCGCTCGCCAAGTCGACCTTGAAGGGCCAGGGCACGGCCACGCACGAGGAGATCAACCTGATCGGCACGCCGGCCGAAGTGGTCGAGAAGGCGCTGGCCTTCAAGGAAGCCGGCGTCACCCACCTGCTCGGCCTCTACTTCGCCGCCAACTCCGTGCCGGAGCTGTTGGACCAGATGCAGCTGTTCGGCGAAGAGGTCACGCCGAAGGTGAAGTGATCGCCTTCATGACGCCTTGGCGATCGCCTCGAGTTCGTCGACGGCCTGCTTGAGCGGCATGCCGGGCGGGCGGGGCGTGAAGATCAGGTGGTCCATGCCGAGCCGCGGCTGCCATTCGACGATCTTCTTCGCGATGTCGTTCGGCGTGCCGAGGAACCAGCGTTCCTGCATGAACGCCTCGGACATGAAATAGGGATTGTCCGAGGTGAGCGGTTTGCGCTCGCCGGTGGCCTTGTCGAAGTAGCTCAGCCCCACCCGCTCGGGCTTGTATTGCACGCGATAGACTTCGTCGATGTAGGGCTGATGTCGCTTCATCGCGTCGGTTGCCGAATCGCCCACCAGGATCTCGCGCATCATGGCATGCGGCAGCGGCCCGGCATTCTGCCGTGCTGCCTCCTCGTCGAACGTCGCGACCTGCCTCACCATCGGCTCGAATTCGAGCAACGGCGCCACCAGGAAGCCCGCGCGGCGGCGCACGGCGCGCGCCCGCGCCTTGGGATGCGCCGCGCCGATCCAGAGCGGCAGGCGGCCGGGCTTCACCGGCGGCGGCCGCAGGAGCCCGCCCTTCACCTTGTAGCTGCGGCCCTCGTAGTCGAACGGCTCGCCGGTCCAGGCCTTCTCCAGGATATCGAGCGACTCCTCGAAGGCGGAGGTGCGCCGCGAGTACGGCCAGCCGAACATCTCGAACTCGGCCGGCCGATAGCCCTGCCCCAGCCCGATCTCGACGCGGCCGCCCGAGAGATTGTCGACCACCGACAAATCCTCGGCCATGCGCATCGGATGGCCGTGCAGCGGCGCGAGCGCGACCGCCTGACCGATCCGGCAGTTCGGCGCCGCAACGGCAAGCGCCGCGCAGGCGACGACTGGCGAGGGGCAATAGCCGTCGGCCTCGCCATGATGCTCGCTCGCCCAGACGGAATGGTAGCCGAGGCGATTGGCTTCGGCCGCGAGCTCCAGCCCCTCGCGGTATGCCTTGTCGTAGGGCTCGCCCAGGCCACGATGAGCCTGGAAGCTGAAGGAGATGCCGAACTTCGGCGCCTTCACGCGAAGGCCTTGGCGATGCGGCCCCAGTCCTCGATCGCCTTTTCGTGGCCGGGCACGAGCTGGATGGTGAACTGGCTGTAGCCCGCGGCCTTGAGCGCCTCGATTCGTTTCTTGATCTCGCCCTCGCTCGCGGTGAACGAGGTCTCGGCGATCATCTTGGCGGTGACGAACTTCTTCTCCTCGGGCTTCACGAACATCAGGTGCCCGCGATGGTTCTCGAGGTAGCGCGCATCCTCGGGCTTGAAGGCGCGTGCGAGTTCGATGTAGCCGTCGATCTCCGGCGTCTTCAGCATGGCGACGCCGGGCTTCAGCCCGGCCAGCGCCTCGTCGGCCGCGCGATGCAGCATCACCGCGGCGCGCGGTCCGGCCTGCGCCATGGCGCGCTCGGAATCGGCCGGCTCGCCATCGGCCAGCACGCAGCCCAGCGCGAACGCCGTCGTGTAGAGATCAGACGGGGCATTGCCGGCGTCGCGCCATGCCGCCTGCATGGCCTGCACCTCCTTCACGCCGTTCTCGACCTTGCCGACGAAATCGATCCAGCCCGCCTTGAACTTGGCGGTGAGCGCCCGCGTGCGCGGCCCGAAGGCCGAGAAATGCAGCTTGATCGGATCCTTGGTGTTGAACAGCGGCAGCTCGGGATTGAGGAAGCGGATTTTCTTCTTCTGGCCCTCCATCTCGAACTCGACGGTCTCGCGGCGCAGGAGGCCATAGACCTGGTGGACGTAGGTCTCCATGTCCTTGACCTTGATGGCGCCGAAGCCCATGGCGCGCCGCGCCGTGAAGCCGGTGCCGACGCCGAAATCGATGCGGCCGGGCGCCAACTGATTGAGCGTGGCAAGCGCATTGGCGGCGACCGGCGCAATGCGGTTGGACGGCACCAGCACGCCGGTGCCGAGCCGGATGCGCCTGGTGTGGACCGCGGCGGCGCCCATGGCGACGAAGCAGTCGGCGCTCAGCATCTGGGTGTCGTAGAACCAGGCGTGGGTGAAGCCGAGTTCCTCGGCGCGCTGCACGACCTTGTAGTTGTCCGCCGCCGTCGGCAGGGCGATGCCGAAATCCATGGCGCTTCTCCTCAGGTATCCGCCAGCGCGGCCAGCATCTTGTCGCGCGCGGCAAAGTCGCCATCGGCGTGGACCGGCTGCAGGCAGACATGGGTGGCTCCGGCATCGAAGTGCGCGCGCAGGCCCTTCTTGACCGTGGCCGCGTCGCCCCACAGGCACATGGCGTCGATGAACTTGTCGCTGCCGCCGCCCTCGAGATCGGCCTGGGTGAAGCCGATGCGCAGCCAGTTGTTGCAATAGTTCGGCAGCAGCAGGTAGCGCGCCAGCTCCTTGCGGCCGAGCGCGCGCGCCTTGGCGGGATCGGTCTCGATCGTCACCTTCTGCTCGACGGCGAGGATCTTGTTCTTGCCGAGGATCTTCGCCGCCTCGGCCGTGTGCCTGGGCGTGACGTTGTAGGGCACCGCGCCCATCGATTTCTCGCCACTCAGCGCCAGCATCTTGGGGCCGAGTGCGGCGACCACGACCGGCGCTTCGCTGCCCGCCGGCAGGTCCTTGTGCAGCTGCTCGAGATAGGCGCGCATGGTCGCCAGCGGCTTGTCATACTTGTGGCCGCGCAGGCCCTCGACCATGGGAATGTGGCTGACGCCCAGCCCGAGGATGAAGCGCCCGCCATGCAGATCGTTGAGCGAAACCATGGCCCGCCGTGCGGTGAAGGCGTCGCGCGCATAGATGTTGGCGATCGAGCTGCCGACCAAAAGCTTCTCGCTCTTCGACAAGAGGTACGAGGCGAGCGCCACGGTCTCGTAGCCGCGCGATTCGGGATACCACAGCGCGCTATAGCCGTTCTTTTCGACGGCGCGCACGAAGTCGGTGAGCTGCGCGCCATTCAACTTGTCGGTCGCGTACCAAACGCCCAGGCGTCCAAGCTTCATGGCTGTCTCCTCCGTTGGATGTGTGTAGCATAGGCCCATGAAAATCGGAGTCATCGGCCTCGGCCGAATGGGCGGAAACATCGTGCGCCGGCTGATGAAGGCCGGCCACTCCTGCGTCGTCTACGACGCCAACGCGACCGCGGGCCAGGCGCTGGCCGGCGAAGGCGCGGTCGCTGCGGCGTCGGTGCCCGATCTCGTCAAAGCGCTAGGCGAAAGCCCGCGCACCGTGTGGGTGATGCTGCCGGCGGGAAAGGTCACCGAGGAGATGGTTGCCCAGCTCGGCGGTCTGATGCGCTCGGGCGATGCGATCATCGACGGCGGCAACACCAACTTCAAGGACGATGTCCGCCGCGCGCGCGAGCTCAAGCCCAAGGGCATCCACTATCTCGATGTCGGCACGTCCGGCGGCGTGTGGGGTCTGTCGCGCGGCTACTGCCTGATGATCGGCGGCGACGCGGAGACCGTGAAGCACCTCGATCCGATCTTCTCGGCCCTGGCGCCGGGCCTCGGCACCATCGAACGCACCGAAGGAAGAGAGAAGCTCGATTCGCGCGCCGAGCGCGGTTACATCCATGCCGGGCCCGTCGGCGCCGGCCATTTCGTCAAGATGATCCATAACGGCATCGAGTACGGCATGATGCAGGCCTTCGCCGAAGGCTTCGATATCATGAAGAACCGCGCCTCGCAGAAGCTGCCGGCCGACGAGCGCTACGATCTCAACCTGGGCGATATCGCCGAAGTCTGGCGGCGCGGCAGCGTGGTGACATCCTGGCTGCTCGACCTGACGGCCAGCGCGCTCGCCAAGGACGCCCATCTCGAGCATTTCTCCGGCAATGTCGATGACTCGGGCGAGGGCCGCTGGACCATCGAGGCGGCCATCGAGGAAGCAGTGCCCGCGGACGTGCTGGCAGCGTCGCTGTTCGTGCGTTTCCGCTCGCGCCAGCAGCATACGTTCGCCGAGAAAGTGCTATCGGCCATGCGGTTGGGCTTTGGCGGCCACGTCGAAGCACCGAAGAAATAGGGAGCAGTGCCATGAAGCTGGGCGCCTTTTACTTTCCGACCGATTACGGCATCAACCTCGCCGAGCTGGCGCGGGCGCTGGAAGATCGCGGCTTCGACTCGCTATTCGTGCCCGAGCACACCCATATCCCGACCAGCCGCAAGACGCCCTTCCCGGCCGGCGGCGAGCTGCCCAAGCGCTACGCCCACACCCACGATCCCTTCGTCGGGCTCGCCTTCGCGGCGGCGGCAACCAAAAAACTCAAGGTCGGCACCGGCATCTGCCTGGTGCCGCAGCACGAGCCGATCGTGACGGCCAAGGCGATCGCCAGCCTCGATGCGCTGTCGGGCGGCCGCTTCGTGTTCGGCATCGGCGCCGGCTGGAACGTCGACGAGATGGAGAACCACGGCGCCACCTACAAGACGCGCTTCGCCATCATGCGCGAGCACGTGCTGGCCATGAAGGAGATCTGGACCAAGGAAGCGGCGGCCTACCACGGCAAGTACGTGAAGTTCGATCCGATCTGGTCGTGGCCCAAGCCGCAGCACAAGTCGGGTCCACCGATCATCCTGGGCGGCGAGACCGACTACACCCTGCAGCGCGTCGTCGAGTATTGCGACGGCTGGTTCCCGCGCCCGCGCGCGGGTTTCAGCGGTGCATTGGCCGTCGAGCGCCTGAAGAAGATGGCCGAGGGCAAAGGCCGCGACTTCAAGAGCCTCACCATCACCGTGTTCGGCGCGCCACCCGACTCGGCGGTGCTGGAGGAATATAAGAAGGCCGGCATCCAGGATGCGCTGCTGGCAATCCCCGACGAGAGCCGCGACGCGATCCTGAAGCATATCGACAAGCTGGCGCCTCTGGCGAAAGCCCACGCATGACCGTCGCCATCGGCCTCGGCCTGATGGATTTTCCGTTCGCCGGCGCCGGCGACTATTGGCGCTGGGTCGATCTCTGCGAGCAGGGCGGCGTCGATTCGATCTGGCAGACCGACCGGCTGGTGAGCCGCACGCCGATCCTGGAATGCATGTCCGTCATGGCCGCTCTTGCTGGCCGCACGCGACGGCTGCGCTTCGGCATGAATGTGGTGTCGCTGGCGCTGCGCGATCCGGTTCTGCTGGCCAAGCAGTGCGCCACGATCGACGTGTTGTCGGAGGGCCGGCTACTACCGGCCTTCGGCATCGGCAGCCCACTGGGGCCGGAATGGACGGCGCTCGATATCGACACCAAAACGCGTGGCCGGCGCACCGATGAGAGTCTCGAGATCATCGCCCGCCTGTGGCGCGAGGAGAGCGTCGACTTCGAGGGCAGGCACTATCGCCTCAAGGGCGCCTCGATCTCGCCCAAGCCGGTGCAGCCCGACCTGCCGATGTGGATCGGCGGCTCGTCCGACGCCGCGATCCGGCGCACCGCCAAGTACGGCACCGGCTGGCAGGGCGGTGGAGAGACAATGGAAGACGCGATCCGCGTCGTCGCCGCGATCAAGAAGGCGCTGCCCGAAGCCGGCCGCACCATCGACCCGGATCACTACGGCGCGAGCTTCCCTTTCTACTTCGGCTCGCCGGACGCCACCGTGACGAAGGCGATGGAGGCCTACGCCAAGCGCACCGGCCGCGACCCTTACAAGCAATTCGCGGTCGGCGACGCCGACACCATCCTCGAGCGGGTCGGGCAATACGTGGCGGGCGGCGTCGAGAAGTTCATCCTGCGCCCCGTCGGCAGCGGCGAGCAGGTGATCGCCCAAACGAAGCTGCTCATCGAGAAGGTGCTGCCGCAGATCGGCGCGCGCTGGCCGAAGGCCGCGAAGGCGGCGTGAGAAGACTCGCACCTCACCCTGAGGGGCGAGTGGAGCGAGCGTCTCGAAGGGTGGGCAACAACAAGAGCTGTCGGCCCATCCCTTCGCAGACGCGCCTTCGGCGCTCCTCAGGATGAGGTTTTCAGTGGAGGATGAAATGCATCTCGGCGTGGCGATGTTCTTCACCGACTATTCCATGACGCCGCAAGAGCTGGCGGTCGCAGCGGAGCAGCGCGGCTTCGACTCCCTGTGGTCGCCCGAGCACAGCCACATCCCGCTGTCGCGCAAGTCGGCCTTCCCGTCGGGCGGCGACCTGCCCAAGAAGTACTACGACGCGATGGACCCCTTCGTGGCGCTGATGGCGGCGGCGGCCGTCACCAAGTCCATCAAGGTCGGCACCGGCGTCTGCCTGGTGGCGCAGCGCGATCCCATCCAGACCGCCAAGCTGGTAGCCTCGATCGACCAGCTCTCGAACGGCCGCTTCCTGTTCGGCATCGGCAACGGCTGGAACCGCGACGAGATGGAGAACCACGGCACCAAGTTCGAGACCCGCCACAAGCTCGCGCGCGAGCGCATCGAGGCGATGAAGGCGATCTGGACCAAGTCCAAGCCCGAGTATCACGGCGAGATGGTCAACTTCGACCCGATGATGACCTGGCCCAAGCCGACGCAGAAGCCGCACCCTCCGATCCTGGTCGGCGGCGCCTTCCCCTACGCCGCGCGCCGCGCCATCCGCTATGGCGACGGCTGGATGCCGCATCGCGCGCGGCCGCAATACCCGAACGTGCGCGACCTCCTGCCCGAGTTTCGCAAACTTGCCGCCGAGGCCAATCGCGAGGTGCCGGTGACGATCTGGGGCGCCAAGGACGAGGACATGCTGAAGCGCGACCGCGACGACGGCGTGGTGCGCGTGATCATCAGCCTCGAGTCGGCCAAGTCGGATGTGATCCTGCCCGAGCTCGACCGCTGGGCGAAGCTCGCGAAGAAGGTGGCCTAGCGGAACAGGTCCTCGGTCGCCGGCCGCACAAGCTCGGCGGCGTTCGTCGCGGGCTTCTTCCAGGTGAGGCCGCGCACGATGACGACGGGCTGCGCCTCATCGGCCTGCCCCATCACCAGCGACGCCGCCGCCGCAATCTCGTCGGCGAAGGCGCTGATCGTCACCTGCAGAACCCGCCCGAACAGGTCGGGATCGCCGCGCAGGTCGAGCATCGCCGGCAAACCCGCCGCGCCGATCGCCACGCCGGTCGTGCCGCGGCGCCACGGCCGGCCGAAGCTATCGATGATCAGAAGCGCGGTGGCACCGAGCTTGGCGCGCAGCGCCTCGGCGCTGGCATCGGGATCCTTGGGCAGCAGCAGCGCGCGCTCGACGCCGTCCTGCGGCGCCACGTTCGACTGGTCGATGCCGGCATTGGCCATCACGAAGCCCAGCCGGTGTTCGACGATCAGCACGTTGGGTCTGTTGCGCACGACGCGCACCGATTCCGACAGGATCAGCTCGACCAGGCGCGGGTCCTTCTGGACTTCCGCCGCCAGCTCGACTGCGCGCGACGAGGGTGTCACGGACTTGAGGTCGATGACGCGGCCCTCGGCCTTGGAGACGATCTTCTGGGCGAGCACCAGCACGTCGCCCGGACGCAGCGCCAGATCGCCTTTCAGTTGCTCGCCGATCAGGCGGCCAAGATCGTCGCCGGCCTTGACCATGGGAAGGCCGGGGACCGCCAGCAGCTCGACGCGCTGCATCAACCGAACTTCTTGCGCAGCCTGGGCGACACCTGCTCGCCGAAGAGCTTCAGGAAGCGCTCCTGGTCGGGACCCGGCGCATGGAACACCAGGTGCTTGAAGCCCAGCCCGACATAGGCGCCGACCTTCTCGACCACCTCGTCCGGGTCGTTCGACACGATCCAGCGGCTGGCGGCACGTTCGACCGGCAGGGCATCAGCGAGCTTCTGCATCTCGACCGGGTCCTCAACCGACATCTTCTCTTCCGGCGTCAGCGCCAACGCCGCCCAATGGCGCGTATCCTCGAGCGCGCGCTGCTTGTCGGCGTCGTACGAAACCTTGATCTCGATCATATTGTCGTACGGATATTTCTTCGGCTCGGCGGCCTTGCCGATGCCCTCGGCAACGCTGGGCATCAGTGTCTCGGTGTAGAGCTCCCACTTCTTGCCGCTGGTGCAGATGAAGCCGTCGCCGGTGCGTCCGGCATAGCGCGCCACCACCGCGCCCGCGGCGGCGACATAGATCGGAATCTCCTGCTCGGGCCGGTCGTAGATCGTGGCCTTCTCGGTCTTGTAGTACTCGCCCTCGAAGCTGATGCGCTCGCCGCGCCACAGCGTGCGGATCAGGGTCACCGCCTCGCGCATGCGGGCGAAGCGCTCCTTGAACTCGGGCCACGGCGCGCCGGTCGACGGCACCTCGTTCAGCGACTCGCCCGTGCCGATGCCCAGGATCACGCGGCCGGGGCACATCGAGCCGAGCGTGCCGAAGGCCTGCGCCACGATCGACGGGTGATAGCGGAAGGTGGGCGTGAGCACGCTGGTGCCCATGATCAGCTTCGAGGTGCGCGCGCCGAGCGCCCCCAGCCACACCAGCGACGACGGCGCATGGCCGTCGATATGCTTCCACGGCTGGAAGTGGTCGCTCACGAAAGCCGAATCGAAGCCCAGCTTTTCCGCCATGCAGGCGAAGTCGAGCAGCTTGGCGGGCGCGAATTGTTCGGCGGATGCCTTGTATCCGAGCTTGAGCACGGCGATTGTTCCTTGATCTGGTTCGGCCGCGATTCGTAGCACATCAGGGGGAGGGGTCCATGCAACTCGGGGCATCAATACCGGTCGGCGATATCGGCGCCGGGCCAAAGGTGATGCGCGACTACGCGCAGGCGGCCGAGGGAATGGGATATGACTATCTCGTGGCACCCGACCATGTGCTGGGCATCGACCCGGCCAAGATCGCGGCCGGCCAGCGCGGCTCGAACGCGACGGCCTATCACGATCCCTTCGTGCTGTTCGGCTTCCTCGCGGGCGTGACCAAGAAGATCGGCTTCGCCGCCGGCGTGCTGATCCTGGCGCAGCGCCAGGCGGCGCTGGTCGCCAAGCAGGCCGCCTCGCTGGATGCGCTGTGCGAGGGCCGCTTCCGGCTGGGCGTCGGCGTCGGCTGGAACGAGGTCGAGTTCCAGGGACTCGGCATGGATTTCCATACACGCGGCGTGCGCTCGGCCGAGCAGGTCCGCTTCATGCAGGCGCTGTGGGCCAAGCCCGGCATCACCTTCAAGGGCAAGTATCACGAGCTGACCGACGGCGGCATCAATCCGCGGCCGAAGTCGGGCAAGGTGCCGGTGTGGTTCGGCGGCCATGCCGAGCAGACGCTGAAGCGCGTGGCGAAGTACGGCGACGGCTTCATGCCCAACCGCTGGCCGCCCGGCGACGAGGCGCTCAAGCTCTTCGAGCGGCTGCGCGGCATGATCAAGGCCGAGGGTCGCAAACCCGACGATGTCGGGCTCGAGGTCTGGGACTCGCCCGGCAAAGGCACGCCGGACGATTGGCGCAAGGAAGTCGCGTTCTGGAAGAAGGCCGGTGTCAGCCATGTGCTCGCGCATACGACGTTCACCAGTGCGATCCACGAGCGAATCAAGGGCAAGGGCTACGATGATCACTTGGCTGCTGTCACGCGTTACCGCGAGGCTGTAAGCGATCTGCTCTGACGCCTAGCGTGAGAGCAGCGGCGGTGCCGTAGCGGTAGGCGCGCCCCATCGCGCCGGTCGGCGCGCAGCGCCGAACTGCAGGCACCGCGGTGTGGAGGCTTACAGAAGAACTTGAGCTCAAGAACGTACGCAAGCGGCACCGTGCGGGCCCTGCGGTTCGGCCTGCGGCCGACCGGCGCCCGGAGGGCGCCTACCGCTACGGGCCCGCCCATGCGATGCTCCGCGTCGCGGAGCATCGCATGAAATTCACCCTCCACTTCGGCAACAACACCTTCCCCGACATGGCGGGCGCGATCCGCATGGTCAAGATCGCGGAGGCGGCGGGCTTCGACTCGGTCATCACCGTCGACCACGTCGTCTTCCCGCACAAATACACCTCGGTCTATCCCTACGCGCCCGGCGGGCGGCTGCCGGGCGGGCCGGGCGGCTCGCTTGCCCGACCCGCTGATCTGGATGGCGGCGATGGCCGCCGTCACGACCAGGCTGCGGTTCATGACCGGCGTGATCATCCTGCCGCTGCGCAATCCGTTCGTGCTGGCCAAGCAGGTGGCGACGCTCGACCACATGAGCGGCGGCCGCATCGAGCTCGGCGTCGGCGTGGGCTGGCTCAAGGAGGAGTTCGAGGCGGTCGGGGTGCCGTTCGAGAAGCGCGGACTGCGCACCGACGAGTACATCGCGGTGATGCGCAAGCTGTGGGCCGAGGACGGCGTGAGCTTCGCCGGCCAGTTCGTGAACTGCGACGAGGTGAGTTCCAATCCCAAGCCGGTCAGGCGCACGGTGCCGATCGTGATCGGCGGGCATTCGGAAGCGGCGGCCAAGCGTGCCGGGCGCCTTGGCGACGGCTTCTTCCCCTCGATCGGCACTCAGGTCGATATCCTGCCGCTGTTCGACGTCGTGCGCCGCGCCGCCGCCGCGGCGGGCCGCGATCCGGGGGAGATCGAGATCATGGCCGGCTGCCCCGACCTCTTGCCGGGCTCGACCAAGGACCCGCGCGCCGCCATCGAGGCGCGGGCGAAGCAGGGTGTCGGCCGCATCGTCCTGCCAGTCTGGCGCTATCTGCCCGACCTCGAGGACGGGCTGGGCCGCTTCGGCGAGACGATGATCCGGCAGTTCCGCGCGTAGGCCGCGCCATTCGATCGGCAAGAGAAATCCCCTACAAATCAATGCGGTTGATAGAGCGGTATCCTAATACCGCACCCTGAATTGTTTGATTTCAATGACTTGTACCGGAGGGTGGCGCAAATTCTGGGAAGAATCGCCTAAAAGGCAAGCGGGCGTCGGATCCGTTTCCCAACTCGGTGGGAAGTTCTGGGAAGCCTCCCGCCTGCGCGAACCCCGCTAGGCCATGACCGTCTTGGCGAACCACTCCACCTGATCCTCGAACTCGGCCATCGAGTCGGCCGGGATCATCAGCGCGCAGGCGTGATCGACGCCGATCTTGCGCAGCCCCTCGACCTTCTCGCGGATCAGGTCGGGCGAGCCGACGAGGTTGGCGACCACCTGCTTGGAGAGATCGCGGCCGGTGTAGGCGAGCGACTTGCGGTGCGCGACCAGCCCTGACGCCATGTAGCGCTTCTCGGCCTCCTCCGCGGTCTTGGCGATCGTCACCGAGAACTGCGGCGCGATCTCGATCTCCTTCGGGTCTCGGCCGAGCTCGGCGGCGCGGTCCTTCAGGATCTTGATCCACTCGGCAAGTTCGGGCCACGGCCGCCAGCCCGGCAGCCACCCGGTCGCCATGCGCGCCGTGCGCTCGATGGTCGGCTTGTTGTGGCCGCCCAGCCACAGCGCGAAGGGATCGCGCTTGGGCTTGGGATACATCTCGATGTCCTTGACCGCGTAGTACTTGCCCTGGTGCGTGACGCGCCGCTCGGTAAAGAGGCGCTGCATCAGCTCGAGGCCCTCATCCATCATCTCGCCGCGCTGCGCCTTGGGGGCGAGCCGGGCGCCCAGGCGGCGAACTCCTCGCGATAGGCGCCCAGCCCCAGCGCCAGGATCAGCCGGCCGTTGGACAGCTGGTCGATGGTGGCGGCGGTCTTGGCCAGCCAGAACGGATCGCGCATCGGCAGCACGGCGAGCGCGGTGCCGACCTCGAGCTTGGTCGTCGCCGCCGCGCAGAACGAGAGCACCGTCAGCAGTTCGTAGAAGTTGGGCGGCGAGTTCGGATAGAGCTCGCGCACGTAGTGCTGGCTCTGGATGTGGTCGTTGCCCCACACCGAATGGTAGCCGAGCTTCTCGCACAGCTTTGCCATGCGCACGAAGTCGGCGGGATCGACGAACGGCACGGGGTACATCACCCCTTCGAAGCCGGTGGGCAGGCTGATGCTGAACTTCATGCGGTGGCCGCCTTCAGTGCCGTTGCGATAGTCCCTGCGTCGTCCATGCCGCCCAATATCACCTCATCGAGACCGAAGGCGCGGTACTCGTCGAGCTTCGCCCTGACCTCGACCGGGCTGCCGCAGGCGGTGTGGCGGCGCACCACGTCGTCGTTCACCAGCCGGTCGACCTCGCTCCAGTTTTCGGCGGCGTAGGCCGCGCCCAGAGCCGCCTGGTCGAGCTTGGCGCCGCCCAGGCGGATGTTCTCGGCGTGATGCGCGCCCCGCAGCACGAAGCCAATCGGCCGGCGGATGGGGTCGAGGGAGCCCACCCTCGTGTAGACGATGCCGGCGCGCAGGAAGGCCTTGCCGGCGCCTGGCGCCGCCTGGTCGAGGCAGGCCTTCACGAACGGCGGCGAGGTGGCGGCCGAGATCAGCACGCCGTCGGTCTGCCGGCCCGCGAGCTTCAGCATGTTGGGCCGCGAGGCGGCGATCACGATCGGGATGCTGCGCCCGCCATTGGCCAATCGGCGGCCCGCCACCTTGAACATCTGTCCCTGGAAATCGGCCATCTCGCCCGCGAACAGGGCGCGGCAGATCTTCACCGCCTCGCCGATCGCGACCAGCGGCTTGGGCGAGTCGATGCCGGCAGCCTTGAGGTCGGCCGGCGCGCCCGCGCCGAGACAGAGGATCACGCGGCCGGGATACATCTCGTCGAGGCTCGCCGCCGCCATGGCGATGTACACCGGATGCGTCGAGTAAGGGCTCATCGCCATGAGCGCGATCCTGATCCGCTTGGTGGCGCCCAGCGCCAGCGCCGCCGTGGTCACGGGATCGCGCAGATAGAGGTGGCAGGCGATCCAGAGCGTCGAGGCGCCACCCTCCTCCGCCGCCTTAGCTTGGGCGGCGATGTCGGTGATGGGCGCGCGGCCGTCGATGGCGATGCCGAGCTCAGCCATGGGAAAAGCCATAAGCATTCTTGAGCGCCGGCAGCAGCTCCTTGAGTTCCGCCGGTCACCAGCGGCGGCTCGGGCAGCGATTTCTCGATCGGCCCGGGATCTTTCAAACCCGATGCCGTGAGCAAGGCGACGCAGCGCTCGTTCGGCTTGATGGTGCCCTCGGCACGGAGCCGCTCGATCGCGGCGAAGGGCGCGGCCGACGAGGCCTCGGGCCAGATGCCTTCCTTGGCGGCGAGGGTCAAGACCCAGCGGCGCATCTCGTCGTCACCGATCGTGACGGCTGCGCCCTTCGAATGGCGCAGCACGTCGAGCGCCTGCACGGTCGCCTGCGCAGCGCCGATCGAGGTCGCGATCGAGGGCGCGTTGCGCGGCACTTCCGGCGGCATGGCCTCGCCGCTGGCCAGCGCCGCAGGCAGCGAGCCCGAGACCTCGGCAGCGACGAAACGCGGCACGCGCTGGATCCAGTCGAGCGCGCGCAGCTCCTGAAAACCCTTCCACATGCCGTAGAGCGCATCGCCGTAGCACACCGGCAGCACGCACCAGTCGGGCGGCTTCCAGTCGAAGGCTTCGGCGATCTCGTAGGCGATGGTCTTGTAGGCCTCCATGCCATAGGGGTTGGAGCCGACGACCGGCCCAAAGAAGGGCGACGTCGGATACCAGCCGAACGCGCGCACGCCCTCGGTCTGCAGCCTCCAGCGATCCATCCGGTCGTTCACCTTCACCAGCATGGCTCCGTAGGCCCGCATCTGCAGCACCAGCGGGCCGGCCGACGTCGCAACCGTGAAGACGACGCAAGGGAGGCCGGCCTTGGCGGCATAGGCCGCGGCCGCGGCGCCGGCATTGCCCGAGGAGCTCGAGACCACGACCTTGGCGCCGAAGCGCCTGGCCATGGTGAGGGCGCCCGAGCCCAGGCGGTCCTTGAACGACCAGGTGGGATTGCGCGATTCGTCCTTGATCCAGACATCGCCCAGGCCGAGCGACGGCGCGGGGAGCAGCGGCGTATTGCCCTCGCCCAGCGTCACCGCCTCTGCCGCGGTGGCGTGAAGGAAGGCATCCCAGCGCCACATCGAATCGCGCCGTTGCAGGGCGTCTTGGCGGAGGCCTTCGCCCGGCCGGCTGTCGTAGGCGACGCTCAGATTGGCCGGCGCACCCTTGGCCCGGCAGGCGGGGCAGTCGTCAGCATAGCGGTCGATGGGATAGCGGGCGCTGCAACGAACGCAGACCAGCGCACTGGGAGTAGGCATTTAAGCCACGTTACCACTAGCGCGGCTTCCGGTCAGATGAAACCGCGTGCGGTTTCATCTGACGGGAAACGCGTTGTTCCGAGCGCCACGTTCACAGGGCACATCCCGTCCGGCTGATTACAGCCGGACGGGATGTGCTTTAGAGTGCGGGCTGATGTCCACGCTCCTGATCACGCATCCCGCCTTCCTCGCCCACGACACCGGCGAGCACCATCCCGAACGGCCCGAACGGCTGCGTGCGGTGCTGGCGGCGCTCGACGATGAGGAATTCGCGGGGCTCGGCCGCATCGAGGCGCCGCTGGCCACGCTCCAGGAACTGACGCGCGTGCATCCTGCGGAATATGTCCGCGCCATCCTCGGTATAAAGCCGGCGGAGGGCGAACTGGCGATGATCGACGGCGACACGGTGATGAGCGCCGGCAGCGCCGAGGCCGCCCAGCGCGCCGCCGGTGCAGTGATCGCGGGCGTCGATGCAGTCATGAGCAGATCGGCGCGCAATGCCTTTGCCGCGGTGCGGCCGCCGGGCCATCACGCCACGCCCGACACGCCGGGCGGCTTCTGCCTGTTCAACAGCGTGGCGATCGGCGCGCGCCACGCCCAGGCCAAGCATGGCGTAGGCCGCGTCGCCATCCTGGATTTCGACGTGCATCATGGCCAGGGCACGCAGGCCGTGGTCGAGCCCGACCCCTCGCTGTTCTACGGCTCGACGCATCAATATCCGCTCTATCCCGGCACCGGCGCCGCGCGCGAGCGCGGCATCGACAACAATGTCGTCAACGTGCCGCTCGGGCCCAACAGCGGCAGCGAGGAGTTCCGCATGGCCTGGGGCGAGCGCATCCTGCCGGCGCTCGACCGCTTCGCGCCCGAGCTGGTGATCGTGTCGGCGGGCTTCGATGCCCACCGTCGCGATCCGCTGGCCCAGCTGCGGCTCGAGACCGAGGATTTCGCCTGGATCAGCGAGCGAGCTGCTGGCCATCGCCCGGCAACACGCCAATGGCCGCCTGGTATCCGCCCTCGAAGGCGGCTACGACCTCGATGCGCTCGCTGCCTCGGCGGCGGCGCATGTCCGAGCATTGATGCGGGCCAACTCTTGACGCTTTGCATAGCGACTGTCAGCATCCTGACAGTGGTTCCCGCAAGGGATCAAAAGGGAATGCGGTGCGCGAGCTTCTATTCGCAACGCCGTAGCTGCCCCCGCAACTGTGAGCGGTGAGCCTGCGACCAACAAAGCCACTGGGATCTCCGGGTCCTGGGAAGGTGGTCGAAGGCAAGGACCCGCGAGCCAGGAGACCTGCCACGAGCCGCGGTCACGCGCGAATACATTGGGCGGGGTGTCCTGATGGAAGCTGGTTCGTGCCCGTCCGCTGTAGCGACGGGAGAGGGCTTGGCCTCGGTTCGCGGTGACGACGAAGTACCGCGAGTTGTCCATGTCCCATCTTCTGTTTCAGCCCGCCAGCGTCGTCGGTTTCATCGCAAAAAACGGCAATAATTATCGGCGAAGCTCGGTATCAAGCTATTGGTTCGTGCGGAAACCGAAATATTGTGACGCCAGAATGAAGTTGCTGCGATTGCTCCTGCCACCGGCGGCCATGGCTTCGGCCTTTTTGACGCCCCCACAATCTTTCGCCGCCGACCCCGGCGTGCCCTCCGGTTTCTACCTCGGTGGCCATGTCGGCTACATGTTCGGCAATGGCACGGCGACGCTGGCCGACCCGACGGGCGGCGTGGCCTCGTCCGGCGGCACGACGCAATACGGCATGCTGTTCGGCGGCGTGCAGGCCGGCTACCAGCAGACTTTGCCGTCGCGCTGGATGTGGGGGGCGGAATTCGATCTGTCCTTCCCCGACTTCATGGACCTGTCGCCCACGATCTCCTATCGCGCCACCGGCACGGGCACGGCCAATGAACAGCTCGAATATCTCGGCACCTTGCGCGGCCGGCTGGGCTACTCGATGGGAAGCTGGACGCCGTTCGTCACCGGCGGCTTTGCCTTTGCCAGCACGCGCTTCTCGCGCACCGAGCTCATCACCGGCAACGAGGATGCCACGCCCGGCCAGTGGCGTTTCGGCTATGCGCTGGGCGGTGGCGTCGACTACGCCTTGGGTGGTCCCTGGTCGGCGCGCGTCGAATATCTCTACACTTGGCTCGGCCTGAGAGGCTGGGGCTTTGCCGCGCCTGCCGCCTACTATTCCCAATACGACAATCATCGTTTTCGCGTCGCGCTGAACTACCATTTCGGCGACAGCGCCAAGCCGGACAAAGAAGAAGCTGTCCCTGATCGCGGACCCGGGAGCTGGGAGATCCACGGACAGACGACGCTGGTCTTTCAGGGCTATCCGCCGTTCAACGCGCCCTACACGGGAGTCAACAGCCTGCCGCCTGGAGGTCAGTCCCGCGAGACCTGGACGGTGTCGGCCTTCCTCGGCGTGCGTCTCTGGCAGGGCGCAGAGCTCTATTACAATCCCGAGCTGCTGCAGGGCTTCGGTGTCGCCGGCACGGTCGGCGCCGGCGGCTATCCCCAGGGCGAGGCGCAGAAGTCCAACTTCCCGTTCCCGCAATACAGCACCTCGCGCCTCTACCTGCGCCAGGAGATCGGGTTGGGCGGCGAGCGCGAGAAGGTCGAGAGCGAGTACGGCCAGCTCTCCGGCGAAAGAGACGTTTCGCGGCTCACCTTCCAGGCCGGCCGCTTCGCCGTCCACGATTTCTTCGACACCAACGACTACGCCGACGATCCGCGCGTCGGCTTCCTCAACTGGTCGCTGTGGGCCGCCGGCGCCTTCGACTATCCCGCCGACAAGATCGGCCTGACCTACGGCGTCACCGCCGAGCTGAACCAGCCGCTGTGGGCGGTGCGCGGCCGGCTACTTCCTGGTCGGCAACCAGCCCAACGCCAACGTGTTCGACATGAACCTGTTCGTGCGCGGCGGCTACGTCGCCGAGCTCGAGCTGCGTTTCAGGCCGTACAACCGGCCCGGCGCGGCCAAGCTCGGCTCGTGGCTCACCAACACCTTCTCCGGCTCGTACAACGACGCCGTGGCCCTGGCCGCCCTGACGCCGGGTCTCACCGCCAATGACACCATCGCGCAGACACGGCAGGGCCGCGTCAAGTACGGCTACTACCTCAACTTGCAGCAAGAGATCACCGACGACATCGGCCTGTTCGCGCGCTGGAGCTGGAACGACGGACGGACCGAGATCAGCGCCTTCACCGATATCGACCAAAGCCTGTCGTTCGGCGCGCGGATCAAGGGCACATCGTGGGGCCGCGCCAACGACGAGATCGGGCTGGGCTACGCCTGGAACATGCTGACGCCGGATCACTTCAAGTACCTTGCCGCCGGCGGCCTTGGCATCCTGGTGGGCGATGGCCAGTTGACCTACGCGCCGGAGAACGTTCTCGAAGCCTACTACGCGTTCCAGATGACGAAGGGTCTGATCGCCACGGCGGATTACCAACTGCTGGTCAATCCTGGTTACAACGCCGACCGCGGGCCGGTGCATCTTTTCGCCGGCCGCCTGCGGGCAAGCTTCTGAGCCCGCGTCGAATTACCCCGCTCTAGCGGCCATCCGCCGGTCGACCGAGCGTCTCGAGCAAGGGTCGGAGCGCATCAAGCTCGGCGCCAAAGCCGCTCCAGTCTCCCGCCTTCAGGCGCTCGATGGCCCGGTCGTAATGGGCCAACGCCTCGCGGGCGCGCGCGTCGACCGGACCGGTGCTTGTCCGAGCAGAGGGAATGGCCTGAGGCGGCGAGGTTTCCTTGAAGAGCGCGGCGAGGGCTGCGCCCAGCGTCTCCTCCATCACCACGCGATCGCCGTAGGCGGCGATTACCCGCTTCAGCTCGGGCAGCTGCCCGGTCGCGGCGCGCAGGTAGAGCGGCGAGACGTAGAGGATCGAGTTCTCGATCGGCACCACCAGGAGATGGCCGCGGATGACGCGGCTGCCCATCTGGTTCCACAGCGAGATCTGCTGGGAGATGTCGGTGTTCTGCTGGATACGCGCCTCGATCTGGAACGGCCCATAGACCAGCTTGTCCTTGGGGAATTCGTAGACGACGACCTTGCCGTAGTCGGGCGGATCGCAGCGCGCCGCGAGCCACGCGATCATGTTCTCGCGCTGAACTCGGCACCATTGGCAGCATGAGCACGAACTCGGGCGTCGCCGCGCCGGGCAGCCGCATGATCATGTAGTACGGCGACATGCGCGGGATGTCGCGGCCAAAGCCGCCGGCCAAGCCCCCGGCCAGGCCCCCCTCACGACCTCTGTCGATACCGTCGCCGATGCCGGCGGACTGCCGCGGGAACTGCCAGAGATCCTCGCGATTGTAGAAAACCTCCGGCGCCTTCATGTGGTAGGTGCGGTATAGTTGCGCCTGGACGAGGAATAGATCCTCGGGATAGCGGATGTGCTGCTGCAAGTCGGCCGGCATGGCCGAGAGCGGCTTCAGCAGGCCGGGGAAGATCCGCTGGTAGGTGCGGATCAGCGGATCGCCGGGATCGCTGATGTAGAAATCCACCGTGCCGTTGTAGGCGTCGATCACCACCTTGGCAGAGTTACGGATGTAGTTGAGGCCGCCAGAGGATTGTGGCTGCGCGTAGGGGAACCAGTCTGAAGTGGTGTAGGCGTCCTGCAGCCAATAGAGCCGCCCGTTGCTGACCACGACATAGGGATCGTGGTCCAGCTGCAGGAACGGCGCGATGGTGCGCACCCGGTCCTGGATGTTGCGATGGAGCAGGATGCGGCTTTCGGGCGTGACGTAACCCGAGAGCAGGATGTTGGGATCGCCGTAGTACCAGGAGAACAAGGCGCGCCGCGCCCAGTCGCCGATCGGCACGCCGTCGGCGCCGCCGTAGGCGGCATAGACGTTGTCCTTGCCCTTGGGATAGTCGAACTCGGGCGTGCTGGCCTTGACGATGACATAGCGCTCGCTGGCCTGGCCGAAATAGATGCGCGGCTCGCGAACCGGCGGACCGCCGCTGGCAAGCGGCGGTATGTCCTGCAGGTAGAAGGTCGGCAGCCCCTCGGCGGTTTTGCGCGTGACCGGCGACATCACCACGCCGTTGCCGTGGGTGAACAGCAGATGCAGGTTCACCCAGGTCTGCGCGTTGGGCGGCAGCAGCACGGGCTCGAGCTCGCGCGCCGACAAGCGTCACCTGCTGATAGTCGCTGCCCAGGTGATAGCGGTCGATATCGATGTCGAGGAACTTGTAGTAGGTCCGGATCTCCTGCAGCTGCGCGTAGGTGCTGCTGAGCGGGCTGGCCGTCCCACAGCCGGATGTTTTCGACGGTCGCGCGGTTGGCTGCGAGCGTCGCATAACTCAGCCCCTCTTCCGCCGGGAACGGCTTGCTCTCGATCCGGCTGAGGTTATAGGCCTCCTGCGTCAGCGCAATGTTGCGCTCGATGTAGGGCGTCTCGAGCTGCAGTTCGCTGGGCTTGACATAGAAGCGCTGGAAGAGCGCGGGGAAGATCACTCCCACCACGATCGAGCTGCCGAACAGCAGCGCCGACTGCCGCCGCGGGAACCCGCCAGCTCCGCCACCTCACGATGTTGGCCCACGAGGCGATTGCTAGACGCCGGCGAGCGCAATCAGGAACCACAGCACCGGCAGCCTGACATGAAGGTCGGTGTAGCCGGCGCCGACCACGACGTCGTTGTCGCTGTAGAGGAGCAGGAAGCGGTCGAGGCCATACGACCAGGCCTTGACCACGAAGTAGAGGCCGAGCAGCGCCGAGGCGTGGGCGATCGCAGCGCGTGACAGGCGAAGCGGCTGCCGGTCGATCTCGATGTCTCCCCGTGCCCAATAGACCGCGCCGGCCACGACCGCGGAGAAGAACAGGAGCAGCAGCAGCCAGTTCTTGAGTCTCGACATAGGCGGGCAGCGTGAAGAGATAGAAGCCGATGTCGTGGCCGAATACCGGATCGCTGGGACCGTAGGGGATGCCATAGAGGAAGCGCAGTGCCAGCTCCCAGCTCGAGAGCTCGGTCGCGGCAATCATGAGGCCTATAACGACGGCGGCACCGCCACGACCAAACGCCAGGGCAAGCGCGGCGAGGAACCGAGAAGCTGCAGCGGCGATCCGGTCGGCAGGCTGAGCCAGGGCGCCGACCGCCGGGCAAAGCGCAGCGCCAGCCCGCCCGATAGCAGGAGTGCGCCGGCCGACAAGGCGAAGACGGCGCAGAGCAGCACGGCGCGGGTAGCGAAGATGGTCGAGAAAACGCCGAGGTAGCCGAGCGACAAGAACCACTGCCAGGCGACCAGGACGCTGCCCGCACGTCCGAGCACAATCAGGCCGACGATGACGACGGCGACCGCGATCACCACGCGCTTGGTGAGCATGCCGCACCCTCCTTTGCGCGGCGCCGATCTTGCGCCCTTCCCGGCCGCTTAACCATGACCGATGCTTCTTCGCGGGGCTAACCGCCTTGGTCGATGAGGCGCTCTGCGGCGATTGCGCCTTCAACCCAAGGGACTATTCGACGCCGAGATAGATGCGCTGCACGTCGGGATTGTCGGCCATCGCCTTGGCCGGTCCCTCGAGCACCGTGCGGCCGACCTGCAGGACATAGGCGTGATCGGCGGCCTCAAGTGCCAGATCGACCGATTGCTCGGCCAGCAGGATGGTCTGGCCGTCTTTGTGGAGTGCCGCGAAGCTGTCGTACATCGCATCGACGATGGCGGGAGCGAGGCCAAGGCTCGGCTCGTCGAGCAGCAGGAGCTTGGGCTCGCTCATCAGCGCGCGGCCGACTGCCAGCATTTGGCGCTCGCCGCCCGACATGGTGCCGGCGCGCTGGCTGCGCCGCTCGGCGAGCCGTGGGAACACGCCATAGACGCGCTCGAGCAGCCGCGGGATGCGCGAACGGTCGGCAAGCGGCGTGGCGCCCAGCAACAAGTTGTTCTCGACACTCTGCTGGGTGAACAGCCGCCAGCCCTCGGGCGACAGCGCCAAGCCCTTGCGCACGATTGCGAAGGCGGGCTGCCCCGCCAGGTCCTGGCCGTCGAACTCGACCCGACCCTTGGAAATGGCCGCGACCCCTGCGATGGCGTTCAGCGTCGTGGTCTTGCCGGCGCCATTGGAGCCCAGCAGCGCCACCACCGAGCCCTTGGGAACTTCGAGGGAGACGTCGGCCACGCCGATCAGGTCGCCGTAGCGCACCTCGAGATGGTCGATCTTGAGCAGCGGGCTCATGCGTGCCGCACCTTGCGGCGGCCGAGATAGGCCTCGATCACCTTGGGATCGTTGGTCACCTCGCGCGGCGTGCCGCGCGAGATCTCGCGGCCCTGATGGAACACCACGACGCGATGGGCGAGCGAGACGATCACCTCCATGATGTGCTCGACGATCACGATGGTGATGCCGTCGCCATGGATACGCCGCACCAGCTCGATCGCGTCGCGGATCTCGGTGGGTGTCAGCCCCGCCATCGCCTCATCGAGCAGCAACACCTTGGGCTCCGAAGCCAGGGCTCGCGCGATTTCCAGCCGCTTGCGGCCCGGCGTGCCGAGGCTTTTGGCCGGCGCGTCGATCACGTGGCCCAGCCCCACCCGGACAAGCACGTCGCGCGCCTTGGCCCGCGCCTCGCGCGCATTGTGATGGCGCAGCAGCGCGCCGATGGTGGCGTTGTCGAGCACCGACATCGATTCGAACGTGAGCGGCACCTGGAAGCTGCGCGCAAGGCCGAGCCGCGCCCGCGCTTCGGGCGGCTGGTTGGTGACGTCGACGCCCGCGAAGTGCACCGTGCCCGAGGTCGGCGGCAGGTCTCCGGTGAGGCAGTTGAAGAAAGTCGACTTGCCCGCGCCGTTCGGCCCGATCAGGCCGAGGATGTCGCCCTCTTCGACCGAGACCGAGGCGTTGTCGACCGCCTTGAAGGCGCCGAACGCCTTGGTGATGGCGCGCGCCTCAATCAGCATGGCCGGCCACTGGCTTTGCCGCGGCGGGTGGTCCGGTCTTGCGCGGGCGATAGGCGAGCAGCGAGAGGAGCCCGCTCGGCAGGAAGCGCGCGATGATCACGATGATGGCGCCGTATGCCACGAAGGTGAGGCCGGCGCCCTGGCCGCCGAGATAGCTGTTCGACAGCTCCTCGAGCGGCACCAGGATCAGCGCCCCGACCAGCGGGCCGAACAGCTGGCCGGCGCCGCCCAGCGCCGCCATCACCAGCATCTTGACCGAGATCAGGATGCCGAAGCCGGATTCGGGATCGACGAAGCCGAACATGCAGAGATAGAGCGAGCCCGCCAGCGCAGTGAAGGCGGCGCTCAGCATGTAGGCGTAGAGCTTGTAATGCGGCGACGACACCCCGAGCGAGCGAGCGGCGCGTTCGCTGTCCTTGATGGCGCGCAGGTAGAAGCCCATGCGGCTGCGCTCGATCCACCAGGTCAACCCGAGCAGGAACGCCAGCACGGACAAGAAGATGTAGTAGTAGGGGACCGCCGAGATGAAGGAGAGGTCGAAGACGGTACGCGGCATCGCCGGTCCGCCCAGCCCCTGCGCACCGCCCAGGAAATCCGAGGTCGAGCTCAGCACGCGTACCAGCTCGCCGACGGCGATGGTCGCCATGCTGAAATAATGGCCCGACAGGCGCAGCGTCGGCACGCCGATCACCGCGGCGATGAGGACACTCAGCAGCATGCCCACCGGCGCGCCCACAATCGGCGGCAGACCGAGATGGACATACGCCGTCACCGCCGAATAGGCGCCGACGCCGAAGAACACCGCATGCCCCACCGAAACCTGGCCGGCATAGCCGCCGACGATGTTCCAGGCCGAGGCTCCGATCGCAGCCAGCAGCACCAGCGCGCCCAGGCGGCCCCAAACCGGAGAATCGCCGGTCAGCAGCGGATAGATGAGCACCAGCACGGCCAGGCCGGCCTGGACCCAGCGCGTCGGCGTCATGACTTGCCCATCAGGCCCTGCGGCCGAAACCACAGGACCAGCACGAACATCACGTAGACGACCACGTCCTTGTAGACCGGCCCGATCAGGTAGGCTGACAGCGATTCAACGACACCGATGATGAGACCGGCGACCAGCGCGCCCAGCACGCTGCCGAAGCCGCCGAAGGAGACCGTGACGAACGCCACAATGGCCAGCGTCTCGCCGACCGTCGGCGACGTGTAGAAGAACGTGGCGATCAGCGCGCCCGCAATGCCGGTGGCCGCCCCGGCGAGCGCCCAGGCCAGCGCCTGCATGCGCTGCGGACGGATGCCCATGAGCTGCGCCGCCGTCGCATCCTCGGAGACAGCCAGCATGCGACTGCCGATCGCGGTGCGCGTCAGGATCAGGTGCAGCAGCAGGGTAACGCCGAGACCGACCGCTCCCGCCAGCACGCGCGAGCCCTCGAAGCGGATGCCGCCCAGCACGAAGGAGTGGCCGACCAAGGTGTCCGGCAAGGTCTTGAAGTTGGCGCCGAACACCCAGAAGGCGGCGTAGCGCAAGAACAAGGCGAGCCCGAACGTGCCCAGGATCTGCGCCAGCATCGGCCCACGCATGATGTGGCGCACCAGGAAGAAGTAGCTCGCCACGCCCAGGCTCGCGATCAGGATGGCGGCGAGCGGCGTCGACGCCCACGGCCCGCCGCCCAGCGCCGTCCAGATCACGACCGCGGTGTACATGCCCAGCATGACGAAATCGCCGTGCGCGAAGTTCACGACGTTCATCATGCCCCAGATCAGGGTGAGACCCGACGAGAACAGCGCATACACCGCGCCCAGCAGCAGGCCGCTGACCACGACCTGCAGCAGAGTCATCGACATCAGATGGACGCGTCCGCAGCCGTCGGGCGCGTGTCAGCCGGCATTACCAACCCTTGTAAGGCAGGATGAGGTCGGCCGTGGCGTTGGCCTTCGGCCACACCGCGACGTACTGGCCGCCGCGCATTTGAGTGGCGATGCTGGAGGCCAGCGTATTCTGGCCCTTGGCGTCGAACTTCACGCCGTTGTAGCCCGCAACCATCTGGTCCTTCTTGAGGTCGGTGGCCATCAGCGCCTCGCGGATCTTGCCGGGATCGGTCGAGCCGGCGCGGTTGATGGCGTCGGCCAGCACCAGGAAGCCCTGCAGGCCGCGGCCCGACGTATCGTCGAGCCCGTCGCCGCCCGACTTCTTCTTGTAGAGCGCGTCGCAGATGGCGGACACGCTGCCCGGCTTGCCAAGCGCGAACGAGGTGCGGCTGATCAACCCCTCCACCTGCGAACCCATCGACTTCACATAGGCCGGATCGTTGAAGCCGGCATCGTCGGCGATCATGATCGCCGGCTTCCAGTTCAGCTCCTTCATCGTCTTGGTATAGAGGATCGCGTCCGAGGTGTAGGAAATGAAGATCACCACGTCGGGATTCTTCTCCTTGAGCTGCAACACCTGGGGCTGCACGTCGGTCGAGTTGGCCGAGTAGGAGATGTTCTGGCTGATGGTGAGGCCTTCCTTGCCGAACACGTCGGCGATGACGCTCGACACCGAGTTGCCGTACTCGGTGTTCTCGTGCACCAGCGCGATCGCGTTGACCTTCTGGCCGGCCGCCTTCTGCTCCTTGAGGAAGGTCGCGTAGGCACGGGCGAAGTCGGCCGCCACCGGCGTGGTGCGGAAGAAGAACTTGAAGCCGCGCTCGGTCAGGTCGGCCGCGACCGACTCAGGCGTCAGGAAGGGAATGCCGTACTTTTCCGAGATCGCGCTGGCCGTCAGGGTGATGCCCGACTGGTAAGCGCCGATCATGGCCACCACCTTTTCCTGGGTGATGAGGCGCAGCGTCTGGTTCTGGCCGGCGGCCGGCGTGCCCTGATTGTCGGCGATGACGAGCTGGATCTTGGCGCCCTTCAGCCCCGAGAGACCGCCGCCCTTGGCGACCGCGAGGAACTTGGCGAGTTCTGGATCGCCGGAGTTGACGATGTCGGCACCGACCTCCATCGCCATCTTCTCGTAATTGCCGGCACTCGCAGCGTTGCCGCTCAGCGGATAGAGGACGCCGATCTTGACCGTGTCCTGGGCCGCCGCACTGCCCGCAACAGCCAAAGCCAAAAGCGCGGCGCCCGCCGCAGCCACTCGACGCGTTACCTTGCCCATTCGCGATTCCCCCTGAAAGACCCGTATTTTCCCCGCGAGAAAGATTGGCATGCCCGGACGGGGTCAGCAAACCCGGTAGCGCTCTACGGTCGCAGGGTCGAGCTCGATGCCGAGCCCCGGCCCGTCGGGCAGCAGCACGTGGCCGGCCTCGAGCTTCAGCGGTTGCTCGAGGAGCTCGGTCCTGAGCGCATTATCACTCATGTCGTACTCCAGCATCTGCGGCCACGGCGGATGGTCGGTGTGCGGCGAGGCTGGCAGCGCTGCGATGAAATGGCAGGCGGTTGCCAGCCCGACCGCGCCGCCCCAGACATGCGGCGCCACGCGCAGATTGGCCGCCTGCGCCAGGGTGGCGATCCGCTTGGCCTCGGTGAGGCCGCCGACACCCGGAATTGAGGGCTGCACGATGTCGATGCAGCGGCCATCGATCAGGGCGCGGAAGTCACGCACGGTGTGATGCGCTTCGCCAGCGGCGATCGGAATCGGCGAACGGGCGCGCAGCTCGGCGTAGCCGTTGAGATCGCCGGGCGGCAGCGGCTCCTCGATCCAGTGGATGTCGAACGCCTGGAGGGCGCGGGCGCATTCGAGCGCCACGTCGGGCGTGTAGGCGCCGTTGATGTCGACCAGCAGGAGCTTGTCCGGCCCCAGCGCCGCGCGCGCCTGGCGCACGCGCTCGACATCGCTCTTGATGCCGCGGCCGATCTTGATCTTGGCGCCGGCGTAGGGATGACTCGCCGCCTCGGCCAGCATGTGGCTGAGCTGGCGGTCGGGGTCGTCGGAGAAGAATCCGGTCGAGGCATAGGCCGGGATGCGCGTGGTGCCGCAGCCGCCGATCAGATCGCAGAGCCGCACGCCGAAGCCGCGGGCGATGGCGTCGAACAGCGCCACGTTGATCGCGGCGAGGCAAGACGTGAGCTGATTGCCGACGCCCAGGTGATACATCGAGTTGCGGATGCGCGCCTCGATATGGTCGAAGTCGAACGCGCTCGTGCCGACGAACAGCGGCTCGACCATGCGGAAGTATTCGCGCGTGACCAGGGGATTGCCGAAGGCCTCGCCGATGCCTTTGACGCCCTGCTCGGTTTCGACCTCGACCAGCCCGCCCTGCCGGCGATGGCCGCCGCCGCGCGACATCCCGTAGGCCTTCGCAGGCGCAAAAGTATATTCAAGGCCGATGAAGCTCAGTCGCTTGATGGTGGGCATGCGCCATTGTGCGGAAGCTGCTAGCATCGCGGCAAGGGGGAGATCGCGATTCGTCCGTTCAGTCTTGTCGGTCTGCTTGCGGCCCTGTGCCTCGTTGGCGGCTGCAAGGAGGAAGCGGTGAGCCCGCCGCTCGCGCAGGTTCGCGTCACGACCGCCCAGCTTGTCGAGTTCGCGCCCGTCATCGCCGTGACCGGCGTGATCGCGGCACAGGTCCAGGCCGACCTGGGATTCCGGCTGAGCGGCAAGATCTCCGATTGCTACGTCGACATCGGCGATCATGTCACCGCCGATCAGGTCCTGGCGAAGCTCGATCCGGTCGAGCAGCAGGCCGACGTCGATTCGGCCAAGGCGGGCGTTCGCTCGGCCGAGGCCCTGCTGACCCAGAACGGGGCGAGCCTCGAGCGGCTGCGCGACCTGCTCGCGCGCGGCAACGCCACGCGCCATGACTACGACCAGGCCGAGGCGGCGTTTCGCATGGCACAGGGCCAGCTCGACCAGGCCCGCGGCCAGCTCGGGAGCGCGCAGGACCGGCTCTCCTATACCCAGCTGCGCGCCGAGGCGGCGGGCATCATTGTCGCGCGCAACATCGATCCCGGCCAAGTCGTGGCGCCAGCGCAGCCTGCCTTCGTGCTCGCCCGGGATGGACCGCGCGATGCGGTGTTCAATTTCTACGAATGGGCGCTGAGCAACGTCACTTTCGACAAGGGGCTCACCGTCTCGACGGTCACCGACTCCTCGATCCGCACGACTGGTGACGTGCGCGAAATCTCGCCCGCGGTCGACCCCAACACCATGACTGTCACGGTCAGGATCGGCTTGCGCGAGACGCCGCCTGGAATGTCGCTGGGCTCGGTGGTCAACGGCATGGCGCCGATGAGGGCGCACAAGGTGTTCCTACTGCCCTGGGGCGCGCTGTTCGAGATCGACGGCAAGCCGGCGGTATGGATCGTCGATCCCAGGACCAGCACGGTGTCGCTCAAGCCAGTCGCTGTCGACCGCTACAACCGCGACACCATCGCCGTGACCGGCGACATCGAGCCGGGCCAGACCGTGGTCTTCGCCGGCGGCCAGATGCTGCGGCCAGGCCAGAAGGTCGAAATCCGGCCATGAGGCCACCGCATCGAGCCTGGTTTGTGGCAATCGCCTGCCTGGCGCTCGCCGCCTGCAAGGAGGACCAGGACGCAGCCCCGCCGATCCGGCCGGTCCTGTCGATCAAGGCGCAAGTACGCACGACCGACACGCTGGAGCCGTTCGCGGGCAGCATCGAGCCGCGCTACGCCACCGACTACAGCTTCCGCCAGTTTGGCCGCATCGTGGCGCGGTTCGTCGACTTCGGATCACTCGTCAAGACGGGCGACGAACTCGCCGTCCTCGATCCGGCGTTGCAGATCCTGCTGGTGCGCGACGCCGAGGCCGCCGTCTATAGCGCCCAGGCCCAACTAGCCACCGCGCAGGCCGAAGAGGAGCGCCAGCGACCTCTGCTCGCGCGCGGCATCTCCCCGCAGGCCCAGTTCGACGTGGCCGTGCAGAATCGGGAAACCGCGGCGGCCAATCTCGATCGCGCCCATGCCTCGCTGCGCCGCGCCCGCGATGCGCTCTCCTTCACCAAGATGACTGCCGACTTCGACGGCGTCGTCACCGGCCGCTACGCCGAGCCAGGACAGACCGTCAATGCCGGACAGAAGGTCCTGCGAATCGCGCGGCCGGAGATCCGCGAAGCGGTGATCGCCGTACCCCGGGCGCTGGCCGACGTGCTTGGCGCGCCCAACCAGCCCTTCAGCATGGTGGTCGACCTCGACCACAGCGTGACCATGAAGGCCTCCGGAGTGCGCGGCATCGATCCCGCCGCCGATTCGCTCACGCGCACCCACAAGGTCTACCTGACGCTCGACAATCCGCCCCCGGCCTTCCGGCTCGGCATCACCATCTCCGTCATCTTGAGCCGGCCCGTGTCACCGCGGGTCGACCTGCCGGTGACGGCGCTGCTCGAGCAGAGCGGCAAGTCCCAGGTCTGGATCGTCGATCCGGCGACCAGCAAGGTGGCGCTGCGCGACGTCACGGTCGTGGCGCGCAACGACGACACAGCCTCGGTCGGCAGCGGCATCGCCGCCGGCGAGCGCGTGGTGACGGTCGGCGTGCACAGCCTGACAGCGGGCCAGACCGTCAAATGAGCCGGCTCAATCTTTCCGAATGGGCGCTCGGGCACCGGTCTTTCGTCTGGTTCCTCATGCTGGCGGCGCTGCTCGCGGGCGCGCTGTCCTACTCGCGGCTCGGCCGTGAGGAAGACCCTGCCTTCACGATCAAGATCATGGTCGTGGCGGCGCGCTGGCCGGGCGCCACGGTCGTCGAGATCACCAACCAGGTCACCGACCGCATCGAGCGCAGGCTGCAGGAGCTCGACACGCTCGACTACGTCAAGAGCTACACCACCCCCGGCCAGACCACGATCTTCGTCTACCTGCGCGACGACACGCCCGGGCGCGACGCCCAGAACATCTGGAACCTGGTCCGCAACCGGGTCAACGACATCCGGGGCGAGTTGCCGACCGGCGTCGAGGGACCGTTCTTCGACGATCAGTTCGGCGACGTATTCGGCAACATCTTCGCCTTGACGGCCGACGGCCTGTCCTTTCGCCAGCTGCGTGACTATGCCGAGCAGGCGCGGCTCGAGATCGTGAAGCTTCCCGCCGCCGGACGGGTCGAGCTGCTGGGTGTGCAGGACGAGGTCGTCTATCTCAACTTCTCGACCCAGCAGATCGCGGGGCTGGGGGTCGACCAGCAGGCGGTGCTGCAGAGCCTGCAGCAGCAGAATTCGATCGTGCCATCAGGCATCGTGCAGGCCGGACCCGAGCGCGTGAGCCTGCGCGTCAGCGGCCGGTTCGTCTCGGAGGAGAGCCTTCGTCAGGTGAATCTCCGCGTCAACGACCGCTTCTTCCGCCTGACCGACGTCGCCACGATCACGCGCGAGTTCATCGATCCGCCGCAGCCGCTGTTCCGCTTCAATGGCCAGCCGGCCATCGGCATGGCCATCGGCATGAAGCCCAACAACAACGTCATCGATTTCGGCAAGGACCTGCGCAAGCGCATGCGCGAGATCGTGTCGCAGCTGCCGATCGGCGTAGGCGTGCATCTCGTCTCCAACCAGCCGGCGGTTGTCGAGGCGGCCGTCAGCGACTTCAGCATGGCGCTCCTCGAAGCGGTCATCATCGTGCTGGCCGTCAGCTTCCTCAGCCTCGGCGTGCGGGCGGGCCTGGTGGTCGCGATCGCCATCCCGCTGGTGATGGCCTCGACCTTCATCTTCATGGAGTATTACGGCATCACCCTGCAGCGCATCTCGCTCGGCGCGCTGATCATCGCGCTCGGCCTGCTGGTCGACGACGCCATGATCTCGGTCGAGATGATGGTGGCGCGCCGCGAGGAAGGCGATTCGCTGGAGAAGGCCGCGACCTTCGCCTACACCTCGACCGCCTTCCCCATGCTCACCGGCACGCTGGTCACGGTGATCGGCTTCATGCCGGTCGGCCTCAACCACAGCTCGGCCGGCGAATACACCTTCACGCTGTTCGCGGTGATCGCCGCGGCGCTCCTGATCTCGTGGGTGGTGGCGGTGCTGTTCACCCCCTTGCTCGGCGTCGCTCTGCTGCCGCGCGCCGTGAAACCCTCCGCCGAGACCCGTCGCGCCTGAAGGGTTTCTTCAGGCACGCCCTGCTGTGGGCCATGCGCTGGCACTGGGTGACCATCGGCGTGGCCGTCGCCGCTGTTCGCCCTGTCGGTCGTCGGGCTGCAGTTCGTGCAGCAGCAGTTCTTCCCGGCGGCGGACCGGCCGGAGGTACTGGTCGACATCAACCTGCCGCAGGACGCCTCGATCTTCGAGACGCGCCGGCAGATGGATCGCTTCGAGGCCACGCTCGGTGACGACAAGGACATCGTGCGCTGGAGCTCTTATGTCGGGCGCGGTGCGGTGCGCTTCTACCTGCCGCTCGACGAGCAGCTCGACAACCGGTTCACCGGCCAGATCGTCATCGTCACGCGCGACGTCGATGCCCGCAACCGGGTGATGGCGCGGCTGCAGAAGCTCGGCCGCGAGGCCTTCGTCGGGCATCGACGTCTTCGTGCACCCGCTCAATCTCGGGCCGCCGATCGGGCGGCCGATCCAGTACCGCATCGGCGGTCCCGACATCCAGACCGTGCGCATGCTGTCGCAGAAACTCGCAACCATCGTCGCCGCGAACCAGCATGTCGGCGGGCTCATCTATGACTGGAACGAGCCGGGCAAGGTGCTGCGGATCAGCGTCGACCAGAACCGCGCGCGCCAGCTCGGCATCAGCTCGCAGGACATCGCGGCCGTGCTGAACAACGTCGTGGGCGGCGCGCCGCTCACGCAGATCTACGACAGCATCTATCTGATCAATGTCGTGCCGCGCGCGCCCGAGCGCGGCGCCATCGAGACCTTCCAGACCCTGCAGCTGGCCGGCCGCGAAGGCCATCCGATCCCTCTGCACTCCATCGCCACCATCCAGTACGAGCTCGAGCAGCCACTGGTGTGGCGGCGCGACCGGCAACCTACCATCACCGTGATGGCCGGCGTGCTCGGCGACCGGCAGCCCGCCACCGTCGTCACCGAGCTGGCGCCCGCCATCGCCAAGTTCGCCGCCGAGCTGCCGCCCACCTATTCCGTCGCGGTCGGCGGCGAAGTCGAGGAGACGCTAAAGAGCGAGAAGCCGATCGCCGATGTCGTCCCGCTCGTGCTGTTCCTGATGATGACCGTGCTGATGTTGCAGCTGCAGAGCTTCCAGAAACTCGTGCTGGTGTTGAGCGTGGTGCCGCTCGGCCTGATCGGCGTCGTGTTGGCGCTATTGCCGACCGGCCAGCCGCTGGGCTTCGTGGCCCTTCTGGGCGTGCTGGCGCTGACCGGCATCATCGTGCGCAACTCGGTGATCCTGATGGCCCAGATCGACACGTTCCGCGAGCAGGGCCTGGCGCCCTGGCAGGCCGTGGTCGAGGCGACCAGCCATCGCATGCGGCCGATCCTGCTGACCGCGGCCGCCGCCAGCCTCGGCATGATCCCGATCGCCCGCGAGGTGTTCTGGGGGCCGATGGCCTTCGCCATGATCGGCGGCATCATCGTGGCCACCGTGCTGACGCTGCTCTTCCTGCCGGCGCTCTATGTCGCTTGGTATCGCATCAGGGAGTGATCGGGCTAGGATGCGCTCCACACTGAAACGGAGCGAGACGTCCATGGTTGCCCTGCCCAAGAACTACCGCCGCGTCGTCCTGGTGCGCCGCCCGCCGGGCGAACCGGCGGAGAGCGATTTCCGCGTCGAGGAAGTGCCGATGCCCGAGCCGCGGCACGGCGAGGCGCTGGTCAAGGTGGCCTACCTGTCGCTCGACCCCTATATGCGCGGCCGCATGCGCGATGCCGCGTCCTACGCGACCAATGTCGGCCTGGGCGAGGTGATGACCGGCGGCGTGGTGGGCGAGGTCGTGGCCTCGCAGCATCCGGGCTTCAAAGCCGGCGACACGGTCGAGGGCAGCCTGGGCTGGCAGGAATATGCAGTCGCGCCCGGGGTGGCGCTGCGCAAGGTCGATCCGTCGCTGGCGCCGATCTCGACCGCCAACGGCGTGCTGGGCATGCCGGGGATGACGGCCTATTTCGGCTTGCTGGAAGTGGGCCAGCCCAAGGCCGGCGAGACCGTCGTGGTCTCGGCGGCGTCGGGCGCGGTCGGCCAGGTGGTGGGCCAGATCGGCAAGATCATGGGCTGCCGCGTCGTCGGCATCGCCGGCGGACCGAAGAAATGCGCCTTCGTGAAGGAAGAGCTCGGCTTCGACGCCTGCCTCGATTACAAGGCCGAGAAGGATCTCGACGCGGCGCTCCGGGTCGCCTGCCCCAACGGCATCGACGTCTATTTCGACAATGTCGGCGGCGAGATCTCGGATGCCGTGTTCCGCAATCTCGGCTTCTTCGCCCGCGTTGCGCTCTGCGGGTCGATCTCGCAGTACAACGCCTCGTCAGTGGCGATGGGCCCGCGGCTGCTCGGCACCTTCGTCGGCAAGCGCGTCAGCATGCGTGGCTTCATCGTCAGCGACTTCGTCAATCGCTGGCCGCCGGCGCTGCGCCAGATGGGCGAATGGGTGAGGAGCGGCAAGATCAAATACCGAGAGGACGTCGTGCAGGGCATCGACAAGGCGCCGCGCGCCTTCATCGGCATGCTGCGCGGCGAGAACTTCGGCAAGCAACTGGTGAAGATGGCATGAGCCCAAGCACATGAGTTACGACGCGCCCTTTGCCGGCCTCAAGGTCGTCGATCTCAGCCAGGGCATCGCCGGGCCCTACTGCGCCATGCTGCTCGCGCAGCACGGCGCCGAGGTGATCAAGGTCGAGGGCATCGGCGAGGGCGACTGGGCGCGCACGCTCGGCACGCGGTACGGCACGCACAGCGCGTTTTCGATCATCGGCAATCTCGGCAAGAAGAGCATCGCCGTCGATCTCAAGACCGACGCTGGCAAGCAGGTCGTGTGGCGGCTGCTCAAGGGCGCCGATGTCTTCCTCGAAGGCTTCAGGCCGGGCGTGATCAAGCGGCTGGGCTTCGACTACGACTCGATCGCGGCACGCGAGCCGCGACTCCTTTATCTCTCGATCTCGGGCTTCGGCCAGACCGGCCCGCTCAGCGAACGGCCGGCGATGGACCCGGTGCTGCAGGCCTATACCGGCCTGATGAACGAAAATCGCGGCGAGGACGGCATCCCCCATCGCGTGCCGGTGATCGTGGTCGACATGTCGACCGCGCTCTATGCCTTCCAAGGACTGTCGGCGGCGCTCTACGCCCGCCGCGACGAACCGCGCGGCCGCTACATCGATGTCAGCCTGATGCAGGCCGCCACCGCGCTGCAGTCGATCCGACTGATGGCGAGCCATCTCGACGGTGGCACAATCCGGGCAAGTGGCGTGTTCCAGACGGCGGACGGCTGGATGACGATCGCCACCGTCACCGACCGCGATTGGCGCAGTCTATGCGAGGCCATGGGCCGGCCCGAACTGAGCGAGGACTCGCGCTTTGCGACGCTTGCCGCGCGGACGGCCAATGTCGCGGCGTTCTACGCCGTCCTGCGGCCGGTGATCGCCGCCGAGCCCTGGGCGGTGTGGAACGAGCGTCTCACCAAGGCGCGCCTGATGCATGAGAGGGTGAACAGCTACGCGAACTTCCTCGAGCAGCCGCAGGTGCGCGAAACAGGCCTGATCCAGTGGCTGAGCCAGGCCGGCCTCAACCGCGCCGTGCCCGTGCCCACGCTGCCCGGCACGCCGCGTCCCGCCGACGGTTCGCCGCGCGCAACGGCGCCGGCGACGGGCGAGCACACCGCTGCCATTCTCGCGGAGCACGGCTACAGCTCGGCCGAGATCGACAAGTTGATGGCAGAGGGCGTGGTCGCCGCGGCGGCATGATCACGCTGCTCGACCCGACGCAGTATCGCCGCACGCCGTGGAAGAACGGCGGCGGCACGACCATCGACATCGCCGAAAAGGACGACATTTGGCGGTTCGGCCGCACGCCGATCACCGCGCCCGGACCGTTCTCCGACTACACCGGCTTCGACCGCGTGCAGGTGCTGGTCGCCGGCCGCGGCCTGGTGCTCGAGACTCCGAACGGCGAGATCGATGTGCGCCAGCCGCTCCAGCCGGTGCGCTTTGCCGGCGAGACGCCGATCAAGAGCCGCCTCGAGGCGGGGCCGGTCGAGGTCGTGAACCTGATCGGATCGCGCGCCGACGTGCGCATCGATCTGAAGGTCGTGGGTGCAGAGGACGCGCTGACAGTCGGAGCCGGCACGCACATTGCCTATGCCTGCGATGAGGCGGCGGCATTGCAAATCGATGGCAAAGAGCATCGTCTGGCCGCCGATCATGCCTTGCAGATGGCGGTATCGGGTCCGACGATGATCGCCGGGAGGGGCGGCGTGTTCTTGCTGGGGAGCGTCATATGCGTGTAGCGGTTGTGGGCGCGGGCGGCGTCGGCGGCGGGTTTGGCGCGGCGCTCGCGAAGGCCGGCGCTGACGTCACCTTCATCGCGCGCGGGGCGCATCTTGCGGCCATGAAGAGCGCCGGCCTCAAAGTCGAGAGCCCGCGCGGCGACACCCATCTGGTGCCGACCCAGGCGACCGACGATCCCAAGACCGTCGGCCCGGTCGATGTCGTGCTGTTCTGCGTGAAATTATGGGACGTCGAGAGCGCGGGCCAGCACATCAAGCCGATGGTCGGGCCGGCGACGGCAGTGATCCCGCTGCAGAACGGCATCGACGCGCCCGAGCGTCTGGTGCCGATCCTCGGCAAGCAGGCGGTGATGGGCGGAGTGGCGCAAATCAGCGCCTCGATCGTGGCGCCCGGCGTGGTCCGCCAGGTCGGCACGTTCATGCGCATGGCGTTCGGGGAGCTCGACGGCGGGCGCTCGAGGCGCGGCGAGGAATTCCTCGCCCTCTGCCAGGAGGCGGGCTTCGATGCGGCGCTGAGCGAGCAGATCCTGACCGAGCTCTGGATGAAGTTCATCCTGCTCGCCACCAATGCCAGCGTCATGGCGCTGGCCCGCCAGCCGATCGGCAGGCTGCGCGACGATCCCGACATGAAGCCGCACCTGGTGGCCGCCTACAAAGAGGTGATCGACGTTGGCCGCGCGAGAGGCGTCAAGCTGCCGGCCGATGCGCTCGACAAGATGCTGGCCTTCAACGCGGGCGCGCCGCCCACCATGAAGGCCTCGATGGCGCTCGATCTCGAGCGCGGCAACCGCATCGAGCTGCCGTGGCTCGGCGGCAAGGTGGTCGAGCTCGGCCGCCAGCTCGGCGTGCCGACGCCGACCCATGCGCTGATGTATGCCGCGCTCAAGCCCTATGTGATGGGAATGCCGTCATGATGAGCAGCCTGCTCGTCCGCGCTCCTGTTGCGGCTCGGCGCTACGGCCGGCGCGTCGGCCGACACGATCAAGCTTTTGACCACCGGCGCTTTCAAGCCCGCGGCGCAGGACATCATCGCGGCCTTCGAGACGCCAGACCGGCCACAAGGTCACGCTGATCAACGACACCGCCGGCGCACTCAGCCGGCGGGTCGCCGGCGGCGAGAAGTTCGACGTGCTGGTACTGACGCAGGACGGCCTCGAAGCGCTGGTCGGCAGCAAGAAGATCGACGACACCTCGATCACGCCGCTCGGCCAAGGTCGGCATCGGCGTCGCCGTGCCGCTCTCCGCACCTCAGCCCAACATCTTCAACGTCGAGGGCTTCCGGCGCACCCTGCTCGCCGCTCACGCGGTGGCCTACATGGATCCGGCGGCGGGCGCGAGCAGCGGCATCTATCTCGCCAAGCTCTTCCAGTCGATGGGCATCGCCTCGGAGATCGCCAAGAAAGCCGTGCTGGGGCGCGGCGGGCTGTCGGCCGAACGGGTGGCCCGCGGCGAAGCCGACATTGCGCTGCAGCAGGCAAGCGAGCTCAAGCTGGTGCCGTCGGTGCAGTTTGCCGGCATGATTCCCGAGGAGGTGCAGAACTACACGGTCTACTCCGGCGCACTCTCCGCCGACACCGCTGCGCTGGAGGCGGCCACCGCCCTGCTCGCGGCCTTCTCCGATCCGTCCGCCGATGCGATCCTGAAGCGCCGCGGGCTGGAGATGCCCTAGGCGGCGGAGCGCCTCGCTAGACCAGCCCCACCTTCTTCGGCGTGAAGTTCGGGAAAACCGTCGACACGACGCCCGGAGTGTCGAGCGGTCCCGCCATCAGCTCGGCCAGGATGCTGCGGATGTCGGTGGTCATGGCGAGGTCGACGGCGTTGTCGAGCTTGTCCGACGCAAGACCCGGCCAGCTGCCGTGGATGGCGCCGCCCGCGATGCGCGGTGCCGAGACGATGCTGAGGCCGGCATGGCCGTGATCGGTGCCGTTGCTCTTGTTGGAGCGCAGCCGGCGACCGAACTCGCTCATCACAACCAGGACGATCCCGTCCAGCCGATCGTGCAAGTCGCCATGGAAGGCGCCGAGCGCGCGCGACAGCTGGCCGGCGAGGTTGGCGAGCCGTGGTGGCTGGTTCTCGTGCGTGTCCCAGCCGCCCATGTCGACGGCGAAGGCACGGATGCCCAGCTCCATGCGGATGACGCGCGCGACCGCCATCAGGCTGCGCCCGATCTCGGTGTCATCGTAGGTGGCGCCGCCGGCTGGCTGGTAGGGAATCACTTGCCATCGGGCTGACGCAGCGGGCCATCGATCAGGGCGATGCCATGCAGGGTGCGCAGCGCCGCGCGCTCGACCGGCCCCGATCCGCCACCATAGAGGTGCTTCAGGACGCTGGCCGCCTGCTTGCCGCCCGGCAGGTTCATGCCATAGCGCAGATCGGCCGCACAGATTGTGTCGGCATGGTTGGCGAGCTCCTCGGGCACGCCGGCGACCGCGGCGAAGGCCGGCGCCTGTTGAGCCCCGGTCGCCGCGAGCCAGCGCGCCATCCAGCCGCCGGTCACGTGGGTGGCGTCATCGGGATTGGCGATGCCGCGCTCGATCAGTTCCTGGGCGCCGAAATGGCTGCGCGTGCCATTGGCCAGACCCGCGGCGTGGACCAGCGCGACACGCTTTTCCTGATAGAGCTCGCGCAGCGCGCCCATCTCCGGATGCAGGCGGAAGTCGTGCCCTGCCGGAGCGCCCTCCAGCCTGAGCGCCGGCTTGTCGCCATCGGCCAACAGCCGCATCTCGGGTGGCCGGTCGGCGGTGTAGTCGCGATCGTCGACGGGCGCGACGATGCCGAGCGAATCCATGCCGCCGCGCAGGAAGACAGTGATCAGCACGGGTCCTGCCGCGGGCGAGACCGGGGCGGCGAAGGCTCGCACGCCGGGAGCGAGCGACAGCGCGGTGGAGGCGAGCAGCAGATGGCGGCGGGTCAGCATGGCATCACCTCGACTGGAAGGCGGGCGTCATGGCGCAGTAGGCGAGCATGCGGCGGGACATCGGCAGAACGTCCTTGCGCGTATCGAACGGCGTGCCGGCCTTCAGCCCCATGCCGGCGACGATCGCGGCGGCAACCTTGGGCGGCGCCTCGACGCCAAGCAGGCGGCGATGGGCGGCATTCACAGCGGCTTCGGGCGTCGGCGCTTCGGTGAGCGCCAGCGCGGCCTGGGGCGGACCGGCCTTCCAGGCGTCGTCGGCGAGGCCGAGTAACAGCGACCAGCGCCGGCGCATCATGTTGGAGCTCAGCCAATAGTCGCTCTCGTCGGGATGGCCGGTCGGCGGACCCCAGCCGAACAGGCGCTGGCCGCTGCCATCGAGCTCGCCCAGCAGGCCGGGCGTCGGCGTCACGTCGATGCCGGACGCGCGCGCGAACGAAGCGTAGAGCTCGAGCGGCCGCTTGACCTTGCTGCCGGCCGAACGGCGGAACGCATCGGAGCGCACGATCGCCGCAACCGTGCGGGCGATCTGGTCGGGCTTGCGCCGCTCTTCGGTCCAGACTTTGGCCGCGTTGGCGACCAGCGCCGGATCGGGCGTGTCCGAGACCAGGCGGCGGCAGAGCTTCTCGCAAACGTAACGTGCCGTCGCCGGATGATCGGCCACCAGGTCGAGCACGCGCCGGCCGTCGGCGAGCGGCGACTGATAGGGATCGAATTCGCTCGCCAGCACGCGCTTCTGGTAGTTGTCGTGCCAGGTCTCGACATAGACGAACTTGCCGGTGGTGGGCAGGCGACGGCCGGCGCCGATGCCCGTGCCATCCTCGATCGACCAGCCGGTGAAGGCGCGCGCGGCCTCGTAGACGTCCTGGTCGATATAGCCCTGCGGGATGACCTTCCTTGGCGCCGGGCACCTCGCGCCACTTGTTGTAGAGTGCATTGAGATAGGCCGGCCGGCCTAGCGTGTGCAGCTCGAACAGCTCGCGCGCATAGTTCTCGTTGGCGGCGCCGCCGCGCGAGGATCGGTTGTTGAGATAGATCTGCATGGCCGCGCTGGTCGCCACGGCTTCCAGCATTTCGCGAAAATTTCCGATCGCGTGGCGGCGGATGACATCGCTGTCGTAAGTCGGCAGCGCCACGGCGATCAACGGCTCACCGACCGCGTTGACGTTGAAATGATTGTGCCAGAAATCGACCATCACCTCGCGCAGCTGCCAGCGACTGTGCACGGCGCGGATCAAGGTCGCCGCCGCGACGGCGGTGCGGAAGAAAGTGCGCTCCTGGCCGGGCACGGTCCTCTCGGAGGTCTTCCAGTGCTGCTCGATCGGCTGGGCCATCACCGCCAGCGTCCGCTCTTCATCGACCTCGGCTTCCGGAGTCTTGCTCACATATTTCAGCCGCAGGTTGGTGTGGGCGATTCGCTGCGAGCAATCGTCATCAACCGGCGGCTTCAGCTGCTCGGCCAGCCAGCCTTCGACGCCTTGCTTGGAGATGTGGCGCAGTTCGGCATCGCTCGCACCGAACGCCAGTTTGTTCAACGCCGTTCGCGGATCAACATCGAATGCCATGCGCACATCATAACCTGCTCTTGGGGCAGCAATACGGCTTACAACCTGCTGACACTCGTCGCGCAGGGATGCTCTCTCGATCGCACGCGTAATTCCTCTTGGTCACTTGCAACTTACGAGGAGAGCATCATGACCTTCCGCAAACCTCTGGTGCTGGCGCTCGCCGGCATCTTCATGGCCGCATCGGCCGCGCCAGCCTTCGCCGAGTCGGTGGGGGAGCGCAACCATCCGCGGCGCGATCAGGTCAACGACCGCGTCGCCAACCAGTTCCACCGCATCAACCAGGAGCGCCGCGAAGGCGAGATCTCGCGTGGCCAAGCCCGCGCGATGCGCTATCAGGAGCGCGGCGTTCTCGCCGAGGAGCGCGCTGACGCCCGCCTACATGGCGGCCACATCACGCGCGTCGAACAGGCCCAGCTCAACCGCGACCTGAACGGGATCGGCCACGAGATCCCGCGCTGATTCACTTTCTCTGAGGCGATGAACCCGGCCACGAGCAGGCCGGGTTCCTTGCCGTTCAAGCCTTCATCTGCTTGATGGCGTCGGCCCACGCGCCGATCGTGTGGTCGATGTCGGCCTGGGTGTGCGCCAGGCTGACATAGTACTTGCTCTCGCCCTTCATGATGCCGCGCTCGCGCAAGAGCTGGTTGAAGCGCGTCAGCATCGCCTTGTCGCCTTTCAGCGTGTCGCGATAGTCCTTGATCGGCTGGTCGGTGAAGACGACG
This sequence comes from uncultured Alphaproteobacteria bacterium, assembly GCA_963755595.1. Classification (GTDB taxonomy): domain Bacteria; phylum Pseudomonadota; class Alphaproteobacteria; order Reyranellales; family Reyranellaceae; genus Reyranella. The sequence continues at coordinate 104,965 of CAVWKP010000017.1, forward strand.
TCGAACAGCGGCGGCTCGCCGATCACCGTCGCCTTGATGCCGGCCTTCTTCAGCAGCTCATCGAGGCTCTTCATCAGGGTGCGGCCGGTCGCGAACACACCCTCGTAGGCGCCGGGGCGCTTCAGAATTTCGAGCGTCGTCAGCCCCGCGATCGAGGCGACCGGATTGCCCGAGAGCGTGCCGACCTGGAACAGGAAATCCTCGTCGGCCATGGCCAGGCGATCGAAATGCGCCATGATGTCGGCGCGGCCGGCGATGGCGGCGAGCGCGAAGCCGCCGCCCACGATCTTGCCCAGGGTGCAGAGATCGGGCGTCACGCCGTAGTATTCCTGCGCGCCGCCATAGGCGAAGCGGAAGCCGGTCACGACCTCGTCGAAGATCAGCGGAATACCGTGCTCCTGCGGTGATCCGGCGCAGCGCCTGCAGGAAGCCGGGCTGCGGCGGCAGCAGCCGCTGGAACGGCTCGACGATCACCCCCGCCAGTTCGTCCTTGTGCTCTCTGATCAGGCTCTCGACCATCTCGACGTCGTTGAAGGCCGCGATCAGCATCTCGTCGCGCACGCTCTTGGGGATGCCGGCCGAATCGGGGATGGCGCGCGGAAAGTTGCCGGGGTTCTTGGGCGCCATCGACATCAGCGCATAGTCGCTCATGCCGTGATAGCCGCCCTCGAACTTCAGGATCTTGTCGCGCCGGCGGAAGGCACGCGCGGCGCGCATGGCGTAGAGATCGGCCTCGGTGCCGGTGCAGACGAAGCGCACCTGCTCGGCGCAGGGCACGGCATCGACGATCGCCTTGGCAAGCTCGATGCCGTGGCGGTTGTTGCCGAAGATAGGTCGTGCCGAGCGGCACCTGGCTCTGGATCGCCGCCGTCACCTCGGGATGGCCGTGGCCGATGAACATCGGGCCCGAGCCCAGCAGGAAGTCGACATACTCCTTGCCGTTCTCGTCCCAGATGCGGCCGCCCTTGCCGTCGCGCAGGATGACCTCGGCCGGCATGTTGCCGAAGCTGCCACCGGGCAGCACGCGCTTGGCGTCGACGATCAGATCGTCGATGGGCTTGGTGACGGTCTCGATGGCCATGCGAAACTCCTACTCGACGGGGACAAAGATCGAATGGCGCATCTTGCCTGCGACCGCCTTGGAGAGATGGCCCTTGCCGTGCGTATCCTCGACCAGGAACACCTCACCCGGGCCGATGACGCGCTTCTCGCCATCGCTCGCCGTGATCTCGACGGCGCCGTCGAGGTTGATGATGTACTGCCGGCGCGGCGCGGGATGCCACGAATAATCATAGGTGCCCGGCGTCTCGCGGAAGATGATGCCGGTCGCCTTGAAGGTCGCCGAGGTCTTGCCGCCCGGGCCTTCGTTCTTCCATTCCACCTCGATGTCACGGAAGTGAGTTTCGCCCTTTTCGTCGACATATAGGTTATGGATGCGCATGAATTTTTCTCCCACCGATATTGGCCGTTTCCGATCCGGAGCTTAGAACGAAACCATGCTCGATAAACCCGTCGAGGCCGTCATTTTCGACATGGATGGCCTGCTGATCGACACCGAGGCCGTCTACATCAAGGCCTATCAGGCGGGGGCCGCGACCATGGGCGTCGACCTGCCGCTCGCCTTCTGCCATTCGATGATCGGCACGCCCTCGCCGGAATGCGACCGCATGATCCAGGCGTTCTTCGGGCCGGCATTCCCGCTCGACGACTTCAACGGCCACGTCGATGGCCACGCCGCGCGCCTGCTCGAAGCCGGCGTGCCGGTCAAGCCGGGCGCTGTCGAGCTGCTCGCCTTCCTCGGCGAACGCGGCCTGCCGCTCGCCGTCGCCACCTCGTCGAGCCGCCGCACGACCGAGCGCCATCTCGGCAGGGCCGGGCTGCTCGGCCACTTCCGGGCACTCGCCACGCGCGACGACGTGGTGCGCGGCAAACCTCATCCCGACATCCATCTCGAGGCCGCGCGGCGGCTCGGCGTCGCGCCCGAGCGCTGCCTCGTCTTCGAGGATTCCAACACCGGCCTCACCGCCGCTCATGCCGCCGGCACCATGGCGATCATGGTGCCCGACCTCGTGCCGCCGACCGACGAGGTGCGCGCCAAGTGCCTCGCCATTCCTGTCCGACCTGCATGGGGCGCTCGGTCTGCTGCGGAAATCTCTGCCGGCCTTTCTGGGGCCAGTTACCGAAAGTGACCGTTAAAATAACGGGAAAATAACGGTCACTTTTCGTAACCACGGCGATTGGCCAGCTCAAGTCGTACACAAGATAACCTGCCGCGGTCCCAATCGCCTAATTTGGTCATTAGAAGTTCAGGCCTGCCGCGCGCGCCTAAAACTTCTCGACCCACGGCCGCACCTCGACCTCCCAGCTCCAGGCGCTGCGGTGCTGCTCAGGGCGCCCAGTAGGTCTCGGCGATGGCGTCGGGATCGAGGAAGCTGTCGGGCGCGTCGGCCGGCACCGGGCGCAGCGGCGCTGCGGATGCCGCCATCGATCACGAAATGGGCGACGTGGATGCCCTTGGGCGACAGCTCGCGCGCCATCGACTGCGCCAGCCCGCGCAGAGCGAACTTGCCCATGGCGAAAGTGGAGGAGAGCGCGAAGCCCTTCACGCCGGCGGTGGCGCCGGTCAGGAAGATCGCGCCATGGCCTTTCGGCAGCATCCGCCTGCGCGGCCTGCTGCGAGACCAGGAAGCCGCCGAACGCGCTGATCTCGATGGCGCGCTTGCACGTCCTCGGGCGGCAGGTCGACCAGCGCGCCGCGCACCCGGGCGCTGGCATTGTAGACCACGACGTCGGGCGCGCCCGATTTCGCCTCGACCGTTTCGAATAGCGCGGCAACGTCGCCTGGGATCGGCGGCGTTGCACTTATGGACGGCCGCGCCGGTCTCCTTGGCGAGCGCGCTGAGCTTGTCGGTCTGCCGCGCGGCGATAGCAACGCCGAGACCTTGCCTGGCGAACAGCCGGGCGAGCGACGCGCTCAGTCCCGGGCCGGTGCCGACGATCAGCGCAGAGCGGTATTTTCATGGGCTTTTCCATCGGTCGACCTCATTGCTCGGAAATCCACGGAGGTATACGCTAAACCCCAAGGGCGAAAAGGATTTTCCCATGGAGACGGTTACCGCAGGGCGCATCGACGTCATTTCCGATGTCATTTGTCCCTGGTGCTACATCGGCAAACGCCAGCTCGAGCGCGCCGAGGATCTCCTTGAGAAGAACAAGCTGCGCTTCAGCGTGGCCTGGCACCCCTTCCAGCTCAATCCCGACATGCCGGCCGAGGGCGTCGACCGCCAGCAATACCGTATCGCCAAGTTCGGCAGCCTCGAGCGCTCCCGGCAGATGGACCAGCGCATCACCGAGACCGCCGCCTCGGTCGGAATCGAGTTTCATCTCGAGAAGCTCACCCGCACGCCCAACACCGTCAACGCCCACCGCGCTGATTCGCCTCGGTGCCCAGAAGGGCGTGCAGGACGACATCGTCGAATTCGACTGTTCTACGGCTACTTCTGCGCCGGCGCCGACATCGGCGACGCCAACACACTGGCCGAGCTCGGCCACAAGGGCGGCCTCGACTATGAGGAAGTGCTGGCGATGCTGGCCAGCGACGAAGGCAAGCGCGAGGTGCTGGCGGGCGACGAGAAGGCGCACCATTGCGGCATCCAGGGCGTGCCGAGCTTCGCCCTGCAGGGCCATGTGCTGTTCTCCGGCGCCGTGCCCGGCGAGGAAATGGCCGACACCTTCCGCCGCGCCTGGGAACTGCTGAAGACCAAGGCGGCTCAGATAGACTCTTCGAAAAAAAACACCCTCCGCCTGCGAAGCGGGGGAAGAGGGAGGGCCCATTGCGAAGCGATGGAGAGGTCGAGGTGGCTCTAGCCCCATTTCGTGGCGGAGAGGAGAACAAAGGTGAGGGTCGTTAACGTCGCCCGTGCCGTATTGAGCGCCGGCGCCGAGAGCGGGCCCTTCACGGTCGCGACGAAGCGGTCGCTGCCGCCCGTCACCTGGATCGTGGTGTCGGTCGTGGCCTGCGACGATGTTGGTCCGGCTGGTGATGCTGGCGGTGGCGTTCTGGCCCTGGATGGTCTGGTTCTGCCGTCGTCACCGTGGGACCATTGAGCTGAATCTGCCCGGCGAGCGGTTCTGGCGGTTGATGAAGGCATCCAGGATGAAGTTGTTGAAGGCCATGGCCTCGCTGAAGATGCTGCCGACGCCGGTGGCGAACTGGGCGAAGGACTGCGAGCCCTTGACCACATTGGGATAGAGGGTGCCGCCCACCGCCGCGTTGCCGGCGAGGCCATCCCGAATCTCCTGCGGCGAAAGTCCTTTGCCCGCGATCTGGATGCCGGTGGCGTCGAGTTTGCCGTCGATCGCCACGGTGAGATCGTCATTGCCGAAGTTGTTGGTGCCGGCCGTGCCGCGCAGCATCTCGCCGATATAGATGCCGCGCACGTCGCCCTTCACGTCGACGGCAAGCGTGTTGCCTGTGGCGTCGACCGTGCCGGAGAAGTCGACGCCGCCGCCATAGAACTGGCCGGTGAGCTTGGCAAGGGTCAGCCGGCCGTTGGTGAGCGTCGCATTGAAGTCGCAATAGTTTATCTGCAGCGAGGCCACCGACATGGCGCTGGTGAAGACCGTCAGCGAGGCGTCGAAGGAGCGCAGCGCCGAGAGGTCGATCGGCGTGCCGGTGACGGTCCCCGGCTTGGCAGCCAAGGTCGACAGCGCAGGAACCGGAGTGGCCGAGACGCCCAGCCAATGGTCGATGTTGAGCGTGCCCGGCACCTTGAGGTTGGCCGAGATCTTCGGCCGCTCGCCCAGGCTCGCATCGATGGTGCCGTTCATCGGCGTGCCGCGGGCGGTGAGCTCGCCGGTGAACGTCGCCTTCTGCGAGGCGCCCTTGAGGCTGCCGGCGGCCGACAGCGCACCGAGGCCGGTCATGCTGCGGCCGCTCGCGACCGTCACCAGGCGGCTGATGTCGCCCGACTGGAGTCCGAAGCTCGGGAAGTCGAAGGTGAAGGCGTCACCCGCCTTGAGCGTTCCCGAGGCGCGGCCGCTCACACCCAGGAAATTCACCGCGACATCGCGCAGCGTGAAGGCCTCCATCGTGCCGCTGACGCCGCCCGTCGCCGACGCCGCGCCGATCTTGCCGTTGAGGAAGGTCGGCAGCTGGAGATAGTGCAGCAGCTTGTCGGTGTCGGGCGCGCTGGCATTGAAGGTGACGTCGAAGCGCGGCGTCGTGGTGAAGTCGTTCACGGCGCCCTTGAGGCCGAGCTTGCCGCCCAGCAGGTCGGCGACCGCAAGATTGTTGAGCTTGAGCACGTTGCCCTGGACCGCCACGTCGCCATCGACGCCGTTCAGGGTCTCGCCGCGATAGACGAGCTTGGCGACCTTGGCCTTGAGGCCAAGGGTGGCGGCCATAGTCTCCGGCGGCGTCGCCGTCGCTGGCGGCGGAACGGGAGCGACCGACGGCTGCGGCATGTAGGCGTCGAGGTCGAGGCGGTCGAGCTCGACCTGGAGCGCCGCCGTCACCGGCAGCCCAAAGCTCATCGTGCCGCCCGCCTTGCCTGCGACGCCGTCGAAGTCGAAGACGACGTCGGTGATCTGCAGGCCGCCCGCCGCCGACTTCAGCTTGCCGCTGGCCTGCAGGCCCTGCAGCCGATCCTTGGGAATGGCCGCGGTGTCGATGCCGAGCCAGGCGAGCGTCTCGCGCAGCTTGGTGCCGGAGAGGTTGAAGCTGCCGTCAGGCATATCGCCGCCGCGCACAGTCATGTCGCCCGGCAGGGTGACGCTGAGGCGCGGCACGCTCACGACGTTCTTGGCCATCTCGAGTACCAGCGAGACCTCGCGGATCGTGTCCTTGCGCCAGGTCATCTCGGCGACGTCGATCGCCAGCGACGCATTGATCTGCGTTGGCGGCTTGGGCTTGCCGGCCGGCGCTGGCGGGGCAGGCAGAAAGCCGGGCTTGATGAGAAGGTCGAGCCACTTGTCGAGATCGAGCTTGGCCAGCGCCAGCCGGCCTTCGATCGACGGCGTGGTCTTGTAGTTGAGCGCGAGCGAGCCCGATGCGGAGTCGTGGCCCATGCTCATGTGGAAGTTGTCGAGTGCGATGTGGTCGGCGCCGATCGAGATATCGCCGTCGAAGGCAAAGCGGCCAGAGACCGCCTGCTCGAACACCGGCTTGGCCGAGCCCGTGGCGCCCACCACCGCCGAGATGAAGTCGGTCACCACGCCGGTCTCGACGGTGAGATGGCCGTTGATGTCGGCGTCCGGCCGGATGGCGCTGATCTCGCCCTCGAAAGCGAGCTTGCCGCTCGAGACCTCGAGCGACAGCGTGGTCGCATGGCCCTTGTCGGTCGGCGCCTGGACCGAGAAGGCGAGTGTCAAAGGCACGCCGTTCACCGTGGCGCTGCCGTCGACGGTGAACGGCCCGTCGAACGAGCCGACCGTCGCCGACGCCGTCATGTCCTCGGCCAGCAGCTGGCGCTTGGTCACCGGGTCGGTGAAGTTCACGGTGCCGCGCACGATCGACAGCCGACCGACCGCCATGTGGAAACCGGCACTGGGGTCACCCGGCTTTTGGTGCGCGCCGGCGCCCGGTATGAACTCCCAGTTCGGCACGCCGTTGGCGTCGGCCTCCAGGATGATGGTCGGGCGATAGAGGGTGAGCGTGCCGACCTGGATCTTGCCCTGCAGCAGGGCGAGCCAGTCCGGCTTCACCGAGACCCAGAGCACGTCGACCATCTGCGCGCCCTTGGCCCCGACCGCATTGGCGAAACGCACCTGGCCCGCGCCGATGCCCGGCACCGGGAACATCCTGATCCGCACCGGCCCGTCGATCACCAGCTCGCGGCCGGTGGCGTCGCGCACGGCCTCGATGATGACGGGGCGATAGGCTTCGACGTCAATCAGATAGGGCGCCACGCCGATCGCGGCCGCCAGCAAGCCGATGACGCCGGCAACGGTCCAGCCGATCTTCCAACGCAGACGCATGCCGCACTATATCAGCTTAGCTCGTAGCGCCTCACCAGACGGAAAAGCAGCGCGATCGGTAACAATGTCACCACAATCAGCGCGGAAGCCGCGGCGGTGGCGAGCCCCGCCCCGCCGCCTTCGAGCGCCTGGAACATCACCACCGTCAGCGTGCGCCACTGGCCGCTATAGAGCACGACGGTGGCGCTGAGCTCGGAGGCCACCGTCACCCAGCTCAGCACCACGCCGCTCACGATGCCGCCCAGCATCAGCGGCACGACGATGCGCAGGAAGGTCTGCAAGGGCGAGCGGCCGAGGCTGACCGATGCCTCCTCGAGCGAGACGTCGATCTGGTGCACGATGGCGCTGGCCGAGCGCACGGCGAACGGCACCTTGCGCACGGTGTAGGCCAGCACCAGGATCAGCGGGCCGCCGGTCAGCACCAGGAAACCCGAATTGAACGACACCACGAAGCCGATCGGCGAGCACCGTGCCGGCCACGGCGAAGGGCAAGGTCGCGACCACGTCGAGAAGCGTCGCCACGCCCGATGCGCCAGCGTGTCACGACGTAGCCAACCGGCACGCCGATCAGGGTGACGCAGAACGCGGCGAGGCTCGCGAAGATGAGCGTGTTGGCGAACGGCCGCATCGCGTGATCGAACAGGCCCGCGAAGTTGGCCAGGCTGAAATGGCCGTGCAGCACGGGGCCGCGGAATTCCATGAACGACAGCACGACGATCGCGAAGAACGGCACCAGCGCCAGCAGCACGATCAGCCAGCAATAGAGCGTCGCAGCCACCTGAAGACCGCGGCCGATCTTCAGGATCGGCGGCGTCTGGCGCGCATTGGTGGCGAAGCGGCGCGACGCCAGGAACCGGCGCTGCACCAGCAGCACCGCCGCCGTGGTCAGGATCAGCAGCACGCCCAGCACGCCAGCCGAGGCGGGATTGGGCGCGGTCTCGCCGATGAAGAGCTTGAAGGCCTCGACGGCGAAGATCGGCAGGTCCTCGGCCAGCACGAAGGGCACGCCGAAATTCTCCAGCGTCTCGATGAAGACCAGCAGGCCGCCGGCCAGGATCGCCGGCAGCACGATCGGCAGGATGACCGTGCGCACCGCGCGGCCGGGCGAGGAGCCCAGCCCCTGCGCCGCCTCCTCCATCGACACATCGACCGCCTTGAAGGCAGCGACCGCGGGCAGCAGCACGTAAGGATAAAGCGTGAGCGTGTAGACCAGGACGATGCCGCCCGCGCCATAGATCGAGCCGAAGCCCAGCCCGACGCTGTGCAGCCACTGGGTGACGATACCGCCATTGCCCAGCAGCAGGACGATGGCATAGGCGCTGACGAACGACGGCAGCACCAGCGGCAGGGCGGCGATCGCCAGGATGGCGGCCTTGCCCGGGATCGGCAGGCGGGCGAGCGCAGAAGGCGAGCGGCACGGCGAGCACAGTGGTGATCACCGTCGCGGTGGCGCCGATGCTGAGCGTATTGACGATGGCGCCGCGATAGAACGGACGGCCCAGCATCTTGCCGTAGTTGGCGAGGGTGAGCGTCGTGCCTTCGGTGTCGAGCAGGCTCGCGCTGAACACCTGGAACAGCGGATAAAGAAGAAAGACACCGAGGAACAGGAACCCCAGTGCCGCGATGGCGACCGGCAAGCGCTGCTGGTGCGGGATCGAAAGCGTCACGGCAGGATCACCAGCCGCGCCGGGATCGTAGGCGAGCGACACCACCGCGCCCACCGCCAGCGCATGGTGCGGCGCATCGAGGGTCGCCATCCTGAGCAGCGTGCCGTTGGCGAGCGTGACATCGAGACGCGTCAGCGGTCCCAGCATCTCGACACGTGCCGCCGTGCCGGAAAGCCGCGGCCAGCCGGCCGGCGCCTCCTCAGCGAAGCGCAGGGCCTCGGGGCGCAGCGACACCCAGACCGGCGCGGCAAGGCCGAGCGCCTGGGCCGTGAACAGGTTGGTCGTGCCCATGAACTCGGCGGCAAAGCGCGAGGCGGGCTGGCGGTAGATGTCGGCCGGCCGGCCGACCTGCTCGAGCTTGCCGGCGTTCATCAGAGCGATGCGGTCGGAGACCGACATCGCCTCCTCCTGGTCGTGCGTGACATAGAGCGCGGTGATGCCGAGCGTCTTCTGCAGCTCGCGGATCTCGCCGCGCATGCTGACGCGCAGGCGCGCATCGAGGTTGGAAAGCGGCTCGTCGAACAGCAGGACCTGCGGGCGGATCACCAGCGCGCGGGCGATTGCCACGCGCTGCAGCTGGCCGCCGGAGAGCTGATGCGGCCAGCGCTCGCCATAGCCTGCGAGCTGCACGAGCCGCAACGCCTCCTCGACCCGCTGGCCAAGCTCCGCCGCCGGCACTTTGCGCGCTTTCAGGCCATAGGCGACGTTGCCCGCCACGGTGAGGTTGGGAAACACGGCATAGTTCTGGAAGACCATGCCGATATCGCGCAGATGCGCCGGCAGCCGGTCGATGCGTCGCTCGCCGAAGCGGATCTCGCCGGCATCGAGCTCACAGAAGCCCGCGATCATGCGCAAGAGCGTGGTCTTGCCGCAGCCCGAGGGCCCGAGCAGCGTGAAGAACTCACCCTCGCCCACTTCGAGGTCGACGTTGTCGACCGCCCGCACCGTGCCGAAGGCGCGGGAGGCGCCGCTGATCGTGATGCCCGCCACTTACTCCTGCCTCATCCTGAGGAGGCGCGAAGCGCCGTCTCGAAGGATGGGCCACACGCACCTTGTTCGTTGCCCACCCTTCGAGACGCGGCCCTTCGGGCCGCTCCTCAGGGTGAGGTGGTGGTTCCTCGGAATCACCGTCACCGCGACTCCTGGATCAAGTCCTTGATGCGCTCGAGGGTCTTGGTGCGTTTCTCGGTCCAGCCATCCTCGTCATACTTGACGAGCTTGACCGCCGACATCGCCGGCATGCCGCCCGGCAGCTTGGTGAGATCGACGTCGCTGCGGGTCGGCCGGCGGTAGGTCGCCTTCAGGATCATCTCGCGCGTCGCCTTGGCATTGATGAAATCGACGAAGGCCTTGGCCTCGGCGGGGTTCGGATCGTCCTTGATGATGGCCACGCCCTCCATCGAGGCGGTCGTGCCGTCGTTGGGATAGATCACCTTGACCGGCGCGCCGCCCGCGGCCCACATCGGCCCGGCATATTCGAGCGAGATGCCGAGCGGATATTCGCCGTTGCCGACGCCCTGGAAGACCAGCGACGAGCGGTTCAGCACCTTCAGGTTCTTGAACAGCTCGCCCACCTTCTTCCAGCCGGCATCGCCGCCGCCCCACAGATCGACCAGCATGGTCACGGTGGCGTAGGCCGAGCCCGAGTTGGCCGGATCGGTGAAGGCGATCTTGCCCTTCCACTTGGGATCGAGCAGGTCGGCCCAGCCCTTGGGCCCCTGCCCTTCAGGAACCAGCTTGGTGTTCTCGAGGATCACCAGCAGGTGGAGGTTGTTGCCGATCCAGAGATCGTTTGGGTCGCGATAGTCGGCGGGCGTCGCCTCCTTGTTCTTGGAGGCATAGGGCTGGAACAGCGCCTTGTTGGTCTGCAGCAACGAGCGGCTGACGCCCCACACGATGTCGGCGAGCGGCCGGGCCTTCTCGGCCTGCAGGCGGCGCATCACCACGCCCGAGCCCGCCGACACCGGCTCGACCGCGATGCCGGTCTCCTTGGTGAAGGCGCCGAACACCAGGTCGTTCAGCGTGCTTTCGTTCGAGGTGTAGACCACCAGCTTCTTCTGGGCGTGGCGCGCAACTGCGCCGAACGCACCAGCAGGACGCCAGCGTCAAGAGCCAGCGCAGCCTCGAAAATCGTCATGCCATCCCCCAGTCGTTGTTGTGACGATTTGAGCCTGTCGCGTGCTCGCGGGCAATGTAGAATGTGCCGCAACGACGCCGCAGCTCGACATGTGGCGCGCGCAGGGAAGGAACGATCGATGCGGCCAATAGTATTGGCGGGCAGCATGCTCGCCGTTTTCGTCTGCTCCAGGCCGGGGTGGCACTCGCCCAGAAGAGCGGCGGCATCCTCAAGATGTATCATCGCGATAATCCGCCGAGCGCCTCGATCCTCGAGGAGGCGACCAACTCGACGGTCATCCCGTTCATGTCGGTGTTCAACAATCTGGTGCTGTACGACCAGAGCAGGCGGCGCAGAACAGCCCGCAGGACATCGTGCCCGACCTCGGCAAGTCATGGAGCTGGAGCCCCGACGGCAAGGACCTCACCTTCAAGCTGCAGGAAGGCGTGAAGTGGCATGACGGCAAGCCGTTCACGTCGAAGGACGTCGTCTGCACCTTCGATCTGGTGACCGGCAAGAGCCGAGCAAAGGCTGCGCGCGAAATCCCCGCACGTCGTGGTACGGCAACGTCGAGCACGTCGACAGCCAACAGCGACTACGAGGTGACGATCCATCTCAGGCGCCCCAGCCCTCGATGCTGTCGCTGCTTGCCTCGGGCTATGCGCCGATCTATCCCTGCCACGTGCCGGCCGCACAGATGCGCACCATCCGATCGGCACCGGCCCCTTCAAGCTCGTCGAATTCAAGCAGAACGAGGGCATCAGGCTCGCCAAGCAACACCAACTACTGGAAGAAGGGCCGGCCCTATCTCGACGGCATCGAGTTCACAATCGTGCCCAACCGCGCCACGGCGATCCTGAGCTTCATGTCGGGCCGCTTCGACATCGACCTTCCCCTGGGAGGTGACGATCCCGTTGCTCAAGGACATGCAGAGCCAGAAGCCCGACGCGGTGTGCCAGGAGACGACGATGAACATCAGCACCAACCTGATCATCAACCGTGACGGCCCGCCATTCGACAATGCCGACCTGCGGCGCGCGCTGTCGCTGGCGCTCGACCGCAAGGCGTTCGTCGACATCCTGAACCAGGGCGACGCCCAGCTCGGCGGTACCATGCAACCGCAAACCGACGGCTTCTGGGGCCTGCCGCCCGAGATGCTGGCCGAGGTGCCGGGCTACGGCCCCGACGTCGCCAAGAACCGCGACCAGGCGCGCGACATCATGAAGAAGCTGGGCTATGGCCCCGACAAACACCTGCCGCTCAAGATCTGCGACCCGCGGCATCTCGCTCTACAAGGATCCTGCCGTGATCATGGCGCGGCCAGCTCAAGGAGATCTGGATCGACGCCGACATCGAGATCGTCGAGACGGCGCAGTGGTTCACGCGGGTCGGCAAGAAGGCCTACTCGGTCGGCCTCAACACCACCGGCAACGGCGTCGACGATCCCGACCAGAACTACTTCGAGAACTTCTCCTGCAAGTCGGAGCGCAACTACACCGGCTACTGCAATCCCGAGATCGAAAAGCTGATCGACGAGCAGTCGGTCGAAGAAAGACCTCGAGAAGCGCAAGAAGCTCGTGTGGGAGATCGACAAGAAGCTCCTAGAGGACGGTGCCCGCCCGATCATCATGTGGAACCGTGCCGCGATGTGCATGCAGCCTTACGTCAAGGGCTACGTCGCGCAGGTCAACAGCGTCTACAACGGCTTCCGCTTCGAGGATGTCTGGTTGGACAAGTAGTCAGCGCTAGGCCCGCCGCCGCGCCTTCTGCACCGCCTCGTCGAGCGCCGACAGGAAGCGCGAGCGGTCGCGTGGGGCCATCGGCTTGGGACCGCCCGTGATCTCGCCCATGGCGCGGAGGTTGGACAGCAGCTCGCGGTTGGCCATCGCCATGCCGATCGAGGCCGCGGTGAACGGAACGCCGGTATTGCCGATCGCCGCCGCGCCCGCCTTGAGGCTGCGGTCAGCCAGCGGAATGTCGGCGGTGATCACGATGTCGCCCGGGCCGGCACGCTCGGCAATCCAGTTGTCGGCGGCGTCGAAGCTGTCGCTCACCACCACCAGTTCGATCAGCGGGCTTCGCGGCACGCCGAGATAGGAGTTGCTGACGACGTAGACCTTGAGGCCGTAGCGCTCGGCGACGCGATAGACTTCTGCCTTCACCGGGCAGGCATCGGCGTCGATATAGATCGAGGTGGCCTTGCTCATATCTCCCTTTTAAGCTGGAACCATGACCGCACGCACTCTTGGGTTGATCATGAACGGCGTCTCCGGACGTATGGGCGTCAACCAGCACCTGATCCGTTCGGTGGTGGCGATACGCAACCAGGGCGGCGTGCTGATGAAAGACGGCTCGCGGGTGATGCTCGATCCTGTTCTCGTCAGCCGTTCAACGCCAGACAAGGTGAAGGCGCTGGCCGAGCAGCATGGCGGGCTGCGCTGGACCACCGACCTCGACGCCGAGATCGAAGAGCCCGAAGAACGACATCTTCTTCGACACCGCGACCACGCAGATGCGGCCGACGCTTCTTGAAAAGGCGATCAACGCCGGCAAGCACATCTATTGCGAGAAGCCGATCGCCACCAACCTCGCCGAGGCGCTGAAGATCTGCAAGCTGGCCAAGGCCAAGGGCGTCAAGAACGGCACGGTGCAGGACAAGCTGTTCCTGCCCGGCCTGCAGAAGATCAAGCTGCTGCGCGATTCGGGCTTCTTCGGCCGCATCTTCGCCGTGCGCGGCGAGTTCGGCTACTGGGTGTTCGAGGGCGACTGGCAGGCCGGCGCAACGGCCGTCATGGAACTACCGCACCGAGGATGGCGGCGGCATCGTGCTCGACATGGTCTGCCACTGGCGCTACGTGCTCGACAACCTGTTCGGCCACGTGAAGTCGGTGTCGTGCCTCGCCGCCACCCACATTCCCGAGCGCGTCGACGAAGCAGGCAAGAAGTACAAGGCGACGGCCGACGATGCGGCCTATGCCACCTTCCAGCTCGAGGGCGGCGTGATCGCGCACATCAACATGAGCTGGGCGGTGCGCGTCTATCGCGACGATCTCGTCACCTTCCAGGTCGACGGCACGCTCGGCTCGGCGGTGGCCGGCTTGAGCGACTGCATGATCCAGCCCAGAGCCGCCACGCCACGGCCGGTGTGGAACCCCGACCAGAAGCAGACCATCGACTTCTACGACAGCTGGCAGAAGATGCCGGACAACATATCCTACGAGAACGGCTTCAAGGCCGAGTGGGAGATGTTCATCCGCCACGTCGTCGAGGACACGCCCTTCCCGCACGGCCTGATCGAGGGCGCCAAGGGCGTGCAGCTCGTCGAGTGCGCGCACCAGAGTTGGAAAGAGCGCCGCTGGGTCGACGTGCCAAAGCTGGAAGTGTAGGAGGACGCCATGTCGATCATGCTGCCCCTGCCCGGGGCAAACGGAAAGCTCGCGCCCTACACGCTGAGCGACGCGCAGTCCTTTCCCGACAAGGTGACGCGGCCGCTCAATCGCGTGGCGCTGGCCGCGGCGCACGTCGTCGCCGATCCCAAGGCTGACATCGATCCCTGGCTGAAGGCCGCACCCGACTGGGAGCGCACCATCGCCTACCGTCACTATCTCTGGGACCTGGGATTGGGCGTCGCCGAGGCGATGGATACCGCCCAGCGCGGCATGGGGCTCGACTGGACCATGGCGCTCGAGCTGATCCGGCAATCGGTCGAGTCGGCGCGCGGACGCAAGGGCGCGGCGATCTTTTCCGGCGCCGGCACCGACCATCTCGACCTCGCCACCGTCAAGACCATCGACGACGTGATCGCGGGCTACGAGCAGCAGATCGCCGCGATCGAGAAGGTGGGCGGCCGCATCATCCTGATGGCCTCGCGCGCGCTCGTCCGCGTCGCGAAGTCGGCTGACGACTACGCCCGCGTTTACGAGCGCGTGCTGAAGCAGGTGCGCGAACCGGTGATCATTCATTGGCTGGGCGACATGTTCGACCCGCAGCTCGCCGGCTACTGGGGAACGAAGGATCTCGGCAGAGCGATGGATACGGCGGTGGCGATCATCAACGCCTCCTCGCCCAAGATCGACGGCGTGAAAATCTCGCTGCTCGACAAGGACCGCGAGATCGCCATGCGGCGTCGCCTCGCCACGAGCGTGAAAATGTACACCGGCGACGACTTCAATTATCCCGAGCTGATCGCCGGCGACGAGCAAGGCTATTCAGCACGCCCTGCTCGGCATCTTCGACGCCATCGCGCCTGCCGCGACGGCGGCGCTGTCGTCGCTGGCCGGCAACGACTTCCAGGACTACCACGACATCTTCGCGCCGACCGTCCCGCTGTCGCGCCACATCTTCAAGGCGCCGACCCAGTTCTACAAAACCGGCGTCGTGTTCATGGCCTACCTCAACGGCCATCAGGACCATTTCACCATGGTCGGCGGCCAGGAGAGCGCGCGCTCGACGTTGCACCTCGCCGAGCTGTTCCGGCTCGCCGACAAGGCAGGCCTGCTGCGCGATCCGCGAGATGGCCGCGGGCCGCATGAAGGCCGTGATGGCGGTGCGCGGCATTGCGTGACCTCTCCACCGGCGCCGTCACTGCTGTCGGTCAACACCGCGACCGTCCGCAAGCAGGCCGACCTGCTAGGCATCATCGACGCCTGCGCGCGCCATCGCATCGCCGCGATCAGCCCGTGGCGCGACCAGGTCGCGGCGGTCGGGCTCGAGCGCGCCCAGCGCGCGATCAAGGACGCCGGGCTGAAACTCTCTGGCTACTGCCGCGGCGGGCTGTTCCCTGCCGATGCCACGCACCGCAGCGAAATGCGCGACGACAACCGGCGCTATGTCGACGAGGCGGCGGCGCTCGGCAGCGCCCTGCCTGATCGTCGTCGCCGGCGGCCTGCCGCAGTACGCCCGGCCGGGATCGGCGCCCTCGAAGGACATCGTCGGCGCCCGCGCCATGATCGAGGACGGCCTCGCCGAGCTTTTGGCCTACGCCCGCGCCGCCAAGCTGCCGCTGGCGCTCGAGCCGCTGCATCCGATGTACTGCGCCGACCGCGCCGCGGTGAACACGCTCGCCCAGGCGCTCGACATCGCCCAGCGCCTCGACCCGCAGCAATCGGGCGCACTCGGCGTCGCGGTCGACGTCTATCACACCTGGTGGGACCCCAACCTTTATGACGGCATCGCCCGCGCCGGCCGCGAGAAGCGCATCCTCGCCTATCACGTCAGTGACTGGCTGGTGCCGACCAAGGACATGCTGAACGACCGCGGGATGATGGGCGATGGCGTGATCGAGCTTTCGCGCATCCGCGCCGCCGTCGAAGCAGCGGGTTACACCGGCCTGATCGAGGCCGAGATCTTCTCCGAGCATTGGTGGGCCCAGCCGATCGACACGGTGCTCGCGACCTGCGTCGAGCGCTACCGCACCGTCGTCTAGCTTATCCGCGCACCAGCGCCGCCCCGCCCCGCAGGACCGCGGCCGCCTCGTCGACGATGCGCTCGATCACCTCGCGCGCGCCGGGAATGTCGCGCACCAGGTCCACGCCCTCTCCGGACCACACCACGCGTTGCTTGAAGTCGTTGGCGTCGCTCGCGAGATAGCCCTCTTCGACCTGCTTCTGCTGGCCCTGCAGCGCTTCCTCCTCGCCGTGCCATTGGTCGAAGAAGTCGTTGCGCAGGGCCCGCCCGGGATAGATGGCCGGCCACGCGGCGCCGCGGACGATGTCGAACACCCGGGTTTGCGCGGTCTGATCGCCGCCCGCCTCGACGGCTTTCTCCTTCATCGCCTGGTCCCACAGCGACTCAGCGGTGGCGGTGAAGCGTGTGCCCATCGACACGCCGGACGCGCCCAATGACAATGCCGCCGCGAGCCCGCGCCCGTCGGCGATGCCGCCGGCGGCGACCACGGGAATCGACCCCACCGTATCGACGACCGCAGGCACCAGCCCGATCGTGCCGCGCGTCATCCCCGAATGCCCGCCCGCGTCGCGCCCTTGCGCAATGATGACGTCGGCACCGGCCGCGGCCGCCTGCTTGGCCTGCTCCAGGGTCTGCACCTGGCAGATGATCCGGCAGCCCGCCGACTTGATGCGGGCCGTATAGGGCGTCGGGTCGCCGAACGACAGCATGACCGCCGCGGGCTTCGCGTCGAGCGCCACATCGAGCGCCGCCGGATTCTTGTCGAGCGCCCACAGGATGAAGCCGATGCCGACGCGGGCATTGCCCGCCTCGCTGAGTTCCCGCCGGATCGCTTTTTCATCGGCATAACCCGAGCCCAGCATGCCAAGGCCGCCGGCATGCGTCACCGCGGCCGCCAGTTTGCCGCCGGCGGCCGAGCCCATCGGCGCCAGCAGAATCGGGTGCGTGATTCCCAGCAGGCGCGTCAGTGCGGTCTCTATGGTCGCCATCGGCGCCTCCGCCTAGCTCTTGGCCGCCAGCTTGTCCTGCGTCTCGGAACTCGAAGTCGCTGGCGTCATGGCGTTCATGAAGCTGGTTCGCGGGATCGCCCTGCAGGCGGTTG
This sequence comes from uncultured Alphaproteobacteria bacterium, assembly GCA_963755595.1. Classification (GTDB taxonomy): domain Bacteria; phylum Pseudomonadota; class Alphaproteobacteria; order Reyranellales; family Reyranellaceae; genus Reyranella. The sequence goes on from CAVWKP010000017.1 coordinate 122,234, forward strand.
ACGATGCGCCCGCGCTTGACGGCCGGTCGCTCGCCGATCAGGTCGGCCCAGCGCTGGACGTTCTTGTAGTCGCCGACCGACAGGAACTCGCCCGCGCCATAGAGCAAGCCCTTGGCCAGCCCGCCGTACCACGGCCACACCGCGATGTCGGCAATGGTGTAGTCGTCGCCGGCCAGGTACTTGCTCTCGGCGAGCCGCCGGTCGAGCACATCCATTTGCCGCTTGGTTTCCATCGCGAACCGGTCGATGGCGTATTCGAACTTCGCCGGGGCGTAGGCATAGAAGTGGCCGAACCCGCCGCCCAGGTAGGGCGCGCTTCCCATCTGCCAGAACAGCCATGACAGGCACTCGGCGTGGCCGGCGCCGTGCTTCGGCAGGAAGGCGTGAAACTTTTCGGCGAGGTAGAGCAGCATCGCGCCGGACTCGAACACGCGGATCGGCGTCGGACCGCTGCGATCGACCAGGGCCGGGATCTTGGAATTGGGGTTCACCGCCACGAAGCCGCTGCCGAACTGTTCGCCTTCGCCGATGCGGATCAGCCACGCATCGTATTCGGCGCCGGCTTTGCCGAGCGCCAGCAGCTCCTCGAGCATGATGGTGACCTTCTGGCCGTTCGGCGTTCCCAGCGAATAGAGCTGAAACGGGTGACGGCCGACCGGCAACTCCTTGTCGTGGGTGGGACCGGCGATCGGCCGGTTGATGTTGGCGAAGCGGCCGCCGTTCGCCTTGTTCCAGGTCCAGACCTTGGGCGGCGTGTAGTCGGATGCGTTGCTCATGCTGAAAGACCTCGCTCAGATACCAAGACGATAGAACCTCGACGCGGTCCCGTGGAACAGGTCGGCCTTTTCAGCCGCACTCGCCCCCTGCGCCAGGCGCTTGCAGGCGTTCCAGAACACGCCGTAGCCGTAGGAACCCTTGTCGACGGGGAAGTTACTTTCGAACATCGCGCGGTTCGGCCCGAACGCCGTGATGCAGGTCTCGACGTAGGGCCGCCACAGCGTCGCGAGCTGCTCGGAGCTCGGCGGCAGCACGCCTTCGTGCACGTCGAAGCCGAACACCCGCATGCCGAGGCCGCCCAGCTTCACGTGCACGTTGGGGCACGCCGCGAGCTCGCTTGATGCGCGCGCTCCACTCGGCGAAGACCGCGTCGCGCTTGCCCTTGTAGCGGCCAAGCCCGATCGCGCCGCCGACATGGTTGAGCACGATCGGCGTCGCCGGAAAGGCGCGCGCCAGGTCGACCAGGTCGGCGAGCTGGGGATGGTACATGAAGGCATCGAAGCTGAGCCGAGCGGCGCCAGCTGCGCGAAGCCTTCGCGCACCTTGCGATCGAGCAGCCAGCCCCGCGGCCGGGCGAGCGTGGCGCCCCACTGGGCCTGGTCCGGATCGCTGGCCGAGATGAAGCGGATGCCGCGGAACCGCCCGCCGCCGGCCACGATCATCGCCTCCAGCACCTTGGCGACGCCGCGCGCCGAGCGTCAGCTCGCCATGGCCGACGATGCCGGCGCAGACGCGCGGCTTGCCGTAGCTGCCGCTGGCGCACATCGCGGCGACGCCGTTGGCGAACTCGATCTCGCCCACCGGGCGCATTTCGACAGGCCCATCGGCGCGATACATCGACAGCCATTCCAGGTACACGGTCGCCACCACATTGTGCCCGCTGCCGATATCGGCCAGCAGGTCGGGCAGCAGGTAGCGCCCGCTCTCCGGCCGATCGATCAGATGATGGTGCGGGTCGACGATCGGCAGGTCGGGCTCGAGCGCGGCCTCGCGGCGCTTGTCGAGCCAGTCGGGCCGCACGGCCAGATGCGAGCTGATCGCGCTCGCCCCAGAGGCGACAGGCGTCGTCGATGGCATCACAGCCGCTCCTTACTTCTTCGTCAGTATGCCGCCGAACTTGCAGTAACCATCGAGCAATACGTTGCTCTCGGCGCCATTGATCGTCCCCGATACCTGTATGACGTTGCCACCACCGACCACGGCCGAGGTATGGAACATGCCCTTGGCGTCCTTGGTCGTCTCGAAGTGCCGCTCCGGACGTCCCTCCTGCTCGAACAGGGCCTTCACGCTGTCGCCCGCGACCGTGACGTTGATCGTCATCTTGTAGGTCGGGCACTTCGAGCTTCCGGGGACGTTGATGCCGTACCCGGTCCAAACATATTTGACGGCTTGAGCGTGCGCCGCGCCGGCAAGCAGAAGCGTGGCCAGGATAGTCACTGTAAGCGCTCTCAACATTCACTCTTCTCCATCAACCGAGATTGCCCGGACACATACACCAAACGGCGGGTCTGTCCTTGATTTAGTTAGGGGCCGACCCTGTCCGCCTCGGCTTCCCCTCCGCGTGGCCAGCCTATAGCTTCGGGCCCATGCGGGCGGGCGAGATCGTCTTCACGGGAATGGACCGCGTGGTGTTCGGCCGGCCGGCCGCCGAGGCTGTGGCCGCGGCGGCCGAGCGGCTGGGCGCAAAGCGGGTGTACATCCTCGCCGGGCGCACGCTCAACCGCGAGACCGATGCGGTCCGCCAGATCGCCGCGGCGCTGGGGCCCCGCTACGCCGGCACGCATGACGAAATGCCCGCGCACAGCCCCCGCGACGCGGTGGTGGCCTGCGCCAACAAGGCGCGCGAGGCCGGCTGCGACCTGCTGCTGAGTGTCGGCGGCGGCTCGACGACCGACGGCGGCAAGGCGGTCACCATCTGCCTCGAGCACGACATTCGCGAGCCGGACGGGCTCGAACCGTTCCGCACCGTGGTCGACGAGATCACGGGCAAGCGGAGCTTCCCGCAGTACCGCGCGCCCCGGGTCCGCCAGATCTGCGTGCCGACCACGCTGAGCGGCGGCGAGTTCAACGCCCGCGCCGGCGTCACCGAACCCAGGCTGCGGCTGAAGCAGGCCTATATCCATCCTGGCCTGATCCCGTTGCAGGTGATCTTCGATCCGGCCATCACGGTGCACACGCCGGAATGGCTGTGGCTCTCGACCGGCATCCGCGCGGTCGATCATGCGGTCGAGACCTACTGCTCGATCGACGGCAACGCCTACACCGACAGCACCGCGCTGCAGGCGCTGCGCCTGCTGGGTCGCGGCCTGCCGGCGGTGAAGCGCGATCCGGCCGACCTTTCGGCAAGGCTCGACTGCCAGATCGGCGCCTGGATCTCGATGACCGGCATCGTGAGCGGCACGCGCATGGGGGCGAGCCACGCCATCGGCCACGTGCTGGGCGGCAGCGCCGGGGTGCCGCACGGCTACACCTCCTGCGTCATGCTGCCGGCCGTGCTGGCATTCAACGCCACGGTCAATGCCGAGCGCCAGGCCGAGATCAGCACTGCGCTCGGCGCCGCCGGCCAGCCGGCCGCCGCGGTGCTCGACCGCTTCATCGCAGGGCTTGGCCTGCCGCGGCGGCTGCGCGACGTCGGCGTCAAGCGCGACGACCTGCAGCGCATCGCCACCAACTGCATGCTCGACGACTGGACCTTCACCAACCCGCGCCCGATCCATGCGGCGCAGGAGATCGTGCCGATTCTCCAGTCGGTTTACTGAGGCTGAATAATCGCCGACAAACGGATCACCGAATGCCTATAAAGACCGTCTTTCTCCTCTGCCACCTCACGGCCGTGCTGCTGGCCGCCCTCGCCCTGTGGTCGATGCGCCACGAGCTCAGCGAACGGGCCGCCACCCGTCTTCAGTGGGTGCTTCCACCCGCGCTCAGCGTCGTCGTGGCGGCGATATTGCTGATCGTGTCGCCGGGCAAGCGCTTCGAACTATGGACGGTCGGCATCGTGGCGGGCCTGGTGATCGGCCTGGTCATGGGAACGACACCGACGGTCATCAAGGACTTCGCCCGCCACCTAGTGCGCGCCAATCGCACCTGGGACGGCGTCGCCGCGTCGGCCCTGCTGCTGCTGTTGACGCTGGCCCGGGTCGTGACCTCCGACCTGATGGACCGCCCGTCGGGCAAATTCGGCGTCCTGGGCGCGACCGCGGCGTTTGTTGCCGCGTACCTCACCGGCCGGGTCATCACCCTGCTCTTCTACACCGCCCCGAAATCGATCCATCTCGACATGGTCCGGGGCCAAAGGCGCGTGACCGACTAGGCTCAGCGCGGCGGCGTTTGACTGCGACCGGGTGGCGGCAAGCCCTTGGCCGGCGCGGGGGCAGTTTGGCCGCCTGCGCCTTGGTTGACGTACTGAACCGTCATGCCGCCGTAAACGAAGGTGATGGACTCCTCGGGGCCTCTGTCGCCGGATCCGCTCAAATCGATCTTCGAGATGAAAACGTTGGTGAAAACGTAGTCCGCGAATTGGTGGGGATCGCCGCCGGCCTTGCGCATCTCGATCTTCACCACCGGGAAGCGCCGGCCTGAGCTCACCGCCTGCCGGAAGAAGGTTGGGCTCGCACTATCGCTCACTCTTTTGATGGTGAACTCTTTGGATTTGACCTTTCCACTCCCAGCGCCGCTGGTGGCGCTGCCGATAGCGGCCGGGTTTTCCACGGCGAATGAGAGGTCCTTGATCTCGAACCAACCCTTGTGGCGGGCATCGGTGGAGTTCCCCTGCTCGCCTTCGAACCAGATGAAGGTATCCACTGCCGCCAGCGCCGTCGCTGGAATGGCCGCCATCGCCGCCGCCGCGGTCCAGGCCAAGAGGTCGAGTTCGAATGGTCACGCGCCCCTCCCTTGTTTGTTTGCGTTTCCTCCTCAGCTCAACGAATATTTTATCACAATTCCGCGGCCTCCCGAGGAGCGGTCGGCGGCGATGCATGTCGATATACGGAGGCTGCGGCGTCGGCCGCGGGTCATTCGACGAGCGCTACCCGCCCGCTACTTCGCGTGGCCGGGCGGCAGGCAACCGTTGTTCTTCTTGGCGAGGCCGGGCGGGCAGCCGCCGCCACCGATAACGTCGACACGCTCGGGCACCACGACGACACCAGGCGCCGTGACGGCGACCGCGGGCCGCGTGAGCGGCAGCCGGGCGAGATCGACGACCTCCGCGCGGATGATCCGCGAGTCGACGCTCATCAGCAGGATGTGCTCGCCCAGCCGGATATAGCTGTAGCCGTCGGGAATTGGATCGAGCTGCGCCAGCAGCGGCTGCGGCAGGATCTCGTAGGTCACGGCGGGATCGAGCGGCTCGCCGAGCGCCCACAGGCGCCGGGGCTGGCAACCCTGGTCGGTGCGCACGAGATCGGCCGGGCAGTTTCCGGCGAGATAATCGTCACGGTAATACGAGGCGACAGCATTACGATCGTGGTCGCTGACGAGAGGTCGATTCTCCTCCTGCAGATAGCCGAGGTTGCTCACCGGCTCTGCGACGACGCGCGTGCCGAGCGCGATCAGCAGAATGTCGTTGTCGACGCGAACGTACTGATAGCCTTCCGGCGCCGGCGTCAGCTGGGCCAGCAGAGGCTGGGGCAAGGGATAGAACACGACGCTGGACGGCAGGGGCGCGCCGATCGCCCAAAGCCTCTTGGCCTGGCCCGGGGGCAGGCAACCGACGTCCCTCCTGGCGAGCCCCGGCGGGCAGCGACCGCCGACATATTCGGTCCGGTAGAAGGTGTAGACGGCGGAGCGGTCGCGCTCCGTCACGAACACGCGGGCCTTGCCCGGCGCAACGGCGATGCTCGGTCCCTCCCCGTGGCCGTGGCCATGGCCTTTGTCCTTGTCGTTGTCCGCCCAAGCCGGCACCGCGAGGAAAAAGCAAACGACAGATGCAATCAGAATTGGGGCACGGCACATGGGGCATCCTCCGTGGGGTCAACGGCGACCGGTACGGCCGGTTCCCCGGAATCGCCAACCTGATTGCCGAGTGGTCGTGGGCGATGCATGTCGATAAGACGGTGCAACGACAGACGAGCGGGGAGGCAGGGGCATGGGCGCGCGCACGGGTTCGCAGTTTCTCGAAGGGCTCCGCAAGACCAGGCGTGAGATCTGGGTCGACGGCGAGCGGATCGACGACGTCACCACGCATCCCAAGCTCAGCGGCGGGGCCGAGAGCCTGGCCGCGATGTTCGACCGCCAGCACGCCTACGCCGCCGACTGCCTCTACAAGGACCCCGAGACCGGCGAGCCGACCAACGTCAGCCACATGATCCCGCGCTCGAAGGACGAGCTCCGGCATCGCCATGCCGGAATCGTGCGGCTGTCGGAAGGCTCGATGGGCATCATGGGCCGCACGCCCGACTACATGAACATGAAGTTCGCCGCCTTCGCCTCGGCGCCCAAGGTGTGGGCCGGCGCCGACGGGCGCAACGAGCGCGGCGCGCGCAACATCGTGGCCTTCCAGCGCCGTCTCGCCCAGGCCGACATCTCGCTCACCCATACGATCATCCAGCCCACCACCGACAAGCGGACCGATGGCCAAATCCTCGGCAACAAGGTCACGGTGCGCAAGGTCGGCCAGACGGCCGACGGCATCATCGTCCGCGGCGCCCGCGTGCTGGCGACGCTGGCGCCCTACGCCGACGAGCAGACGGTGTATCCGGGGCAGCCGATCCCGGCCGGCGCCACCGACTATGCGCTGGCCTTCGCCCTGCCGCTCGACACGCCCGGCCTCAAATTCCTGTGCCGCGATTTCGGCCTCGGCGCCGGGGGCCGATCCGTTCGACAAGCCGCTGTCCTCGCGGTTCGACGAGCAGGATGCCTTCTGCATCTTCGACGACGTGCTGGTGCCGTGGGACCGCCTCTTCATCGACGGCGACGTCGAGATCTACAACTCGATGCGCCAGACCGGCTACGCCATAAACATGACGACCCAGTCGACCATCCGGGCGCTGACCAAGCTCGAGTTCGCCTACGGCCTCGCCGGCCGCATGGCCGAGCTGATCGGCGACTATTCGCCCGCGACGACGGAGATGCTGGGCGAGCTCGCCTGCTACGTGCGACTCACCGCCAATGCCGTGGAGCTGTCGCTCGAGAAGGCCTGGCAGCGCGAGGACGGCGTGTGGTTTCCCGATGGCGCCGCGCTCGAGCCGATGCGGTCGATGCTCCCCGTCTGGATGCCGCGGGTGGCGGAGATCATCATCCTGATCGGCAGCCACAACCTGCTGACCGCGCCGAGCCGCGCCCAGCTCGACGACCCGAAACTGCGGCCGCTGATCGACGAGATGATGGGCGGCGCCGACGGCGCGGCCGCCGACGAGCGGGCGGCCGTGTTCCGCATGGCCTGGGATCTCGTCGGCTCGTCGCTGGGCGGCCGCGGCTTCCTCTACGAGCGGTTCTACCTGACCTCGGCCGCGCGCAACAAGCAGATGCTGCATTCGCGCTTCTTCGACCGGACGCGCTCGCAGGCGCTGCTCAAGGACATGCTGGCTAGGGCCGATCGCAATTTGCGAAGCAATTGATCTTCCAAGGCCAATTCGAATTCTCACCGGGCCAGCCGTCGGCGACTCCATCATTGCGAGACGTTCGGATTGGTGCCTACCCTTCCCGCTCAGGCGGCCGGATGGGCCGCTGATGGGATACTGTCGAGAGGGGGACCAGCCATGAAGTCGCTCGCGATACTGTCGTCCGCAGTCGCTGCCGCCGGCATTTCCATCAGTCAGCCCGTGCTGGCCCAGCCTGCCACTCACGCCTTGGGCAAGGTCCACTTCGAAACATCCTGCACGCCGGAAGCCGCGGCGGCCTTCGACCGCGCGATGCTCTACCAGCATTCGTTCTGGTACCGCGCCTCGCAGCGGTCCTTCGAGGCGGCGTTGAAGGCCGATCCCGGCTGCGCCATCGCTTATTGGGGGATCGCGCTCAGCCTGCTGTGGAACCCGCATGGCGTACCGCCGGCGAAGAACCTGGCCGAAGGAGCGGCCGCGATCGCCAAGGGCAAAGAAGTCGGCGCCAGGACCGAGCGTGAGCGCGACTACCTCACTGCGCTGTCGGCGATGTACGCCGACTACGACAAGGTCGATCATCGCACGCGCGTGTTGAACTACCTGAAGGCGATGGAGCAGCTCGCGGCGAAATATCCCGACGACGATGAAGCGCAGATCCACTACGCCCTCGCGCTGAATGTCGGCGCCTCGCCGTCGGACAAGACCTACGCCAACCAGCTGAAGGGCGCGGCGATCCTCGAGAAGATCTGGGATCGGCAGCCCGACCATCCCGGTATCGCGCACTATCTCATTCACCTCTACGACACGCCGGCGCTGGCCGAGAAGGGCCTGACGGCGGCGCGGCGTTACGCCAAGGTGGCGCCCGATGCGCCGCACGCCCTGCACATGCCGTCGCACATCTTCACGCGCGTCGGCTACTGGCAGGAGTTGATCGATTCGAACGCGGCCTCCGCGCGCGTCGCCAAGGCCGACCATGAAGCGGCCGACCAGCTGCACGCCATGGACTACGAGGTCTATGCCTACCTGCAGCTCGGGCAGGACGTGCGGGCCAAGGCCGTGATCGACGAGATGATGGCCGTGAACGGATTCAGCGAGACCTTCATTGCCGGGCCATACGCGCTGGCAGCGTCGCCGGCACGCTATGTCGTGGAGCGCGGCGATTGGAAGGCCGCAGCAGCACTGGAGGTCCGGCCGAACCCGTTGCCTCACATCGCGGCAGTCACGTGGTTTGCCAGGGCGCTGGGTGCGGCGCGGTCGGGCGACACGGCGCTGGCCGAGATGGCGATCGCGCAGCTGGTCACATTGCGCGACGCGCTGCGCGAGAAGAAGGACGCCTATTGGGCCGAGCAGGTCGACATCCAGGCGCAGGTCGCGAGCGCATGGCTGCTGTTGGCGACCGGCCGCAAGGACGAGGCAGTGGCGAAAATGAGTGCCGCCGCGGACGCCGAGGACAAGACCGACAAATCGCCGGTCACACCCGGACCGCTCGCCCCGGCTAGGGAGCTCTACGGCGCGATGCTGCTGGAGCAAGGCAAGGCCGCCGACGCGCTGGCGGCGTTCGAGGCCACGCTGCGCAAGGAGCCGAACCGCCTCAACGCGATCCTCGGCGCCGCTGCTGCCGCGTCGGCGGCAGGCGACAGCGCCAAGGCCCGTCAGTATTTCGCGGCGGCCGCCAAGCAGGCCTCGGACGCCAGTGTCGACCGCGCCGATATCCTGAAGGCGCGCGCCTTCGTCGCGACCGCGAAGTAGCGTCGGATGCGGACGGCCGCCCTGTGCGTGATGGCGGCGGCCTGCCTGGCCCAGCCGGCGGCAGCACAAACCCGCGCGGTTGCCGGCCAGTTCGGCATCCTGGGTGAATGGGACGTGACGGCGACCCTGATCCAGCAAACGAGCGGCCAGTGGGTCGGTCCGGCACGCATTAGACACGTCGGCTACTGCACCGTTGACGGTCCAGAGGAGAAGAGCGGCGAGTTTCAGCTCAGGCTCGCTGAGCCGCGGGGTAGGATCGACGGGACGATCGTGATCGACGGGTTGGCGTGCACGTTCAGCGGGCGTCTGAAGGACGGCTATGACGGAACCTTGCGCTGTCCCGATCGGCGCGACGTGCCGATCACGCTTTCGGTGGACTGATCGCGCGATCAGCTCGACGCCCCCAGGCTCAGGTGAGAGGCGACACCATGCGCGCGCGAAAGCACTTGATACCCTGGAGCACTACGACCATGCCGCGAACGACACCGAAGACCGACCTGTGGCCTGCCGTGACACGGCGGGATCATTTCGCGCTCATGGGCGGCCTGTCGGCTGCCCTCGTGCTCGGCTGGGCGGACACAGCCGTCGCCCAGCACGACAAAGCGCTGCTCCAGTCACGCTTTAGCGTTCTCAAGGCCCACTACGCCGAGGTGAAGGTCGCCACAGGCCGATATTCTCCGGTGAATCCAAATGACCCGCCGGCGCTGAAGAACAACCGTACTGAGCTTGCCGAAACCATGCGCTCCTACGAAGCGCTCGAAGCCAAGGTCCAGGGCCTGCAGGCCAAACTCGGCACGACGTCCGAGATGAGCGAGACCCAGTCGCTCGAACTGCAGATGACAATGGATCGGATGTCCAAGCTGCTCGAGACGATGAGCAATATCATGAAGAAGATGTCCGACACCGGCAGTTCGATCATCCAGAACATGAAGTAGCCGGGGCTGCGATTTGATGGCGGCGTTGGTCGTGGCTAGCGGCGTCTCATGGTTCTTGTGTTGATGGCCCTGCCTTCGCGAGCTCAGGGGCAATGATCGTGATCGCGACTTCGCCCTTGAGCTCGACGCCGTGATAGAAGATGCGGATCGGAGCCAGGTCGGGCGCAGAACCGGGCGCGGTTGGCGCGGTCGCTGCCCGGGCAGCGGCAAGATGCAGGCGTTCGGCCTTCTGGTCCGCATTGTTCTCGGCGCGGGTGCCCGGCACGAGATGGTCGGGGTTGCAGCAGCCCCGCGCGTTGCAGCGGTGGCGGAGGACCAGGCCGTCGGGGATCGGTCCGTGCTTGACCTCCCAGGCGAGGCGGTGGGCGAATCGCAGCTTGTTCTGGAAGTAGAGGCAGCCGTAGCCGTCCTTGAGGTAGCCCTGCCAGATGTGACAGCCGCTCAGCGGGTCGGGGCTTCGAGTAATACGCGATACGCTCAGCGATCGACCACGCCCGCTCGCAATTGCGCGGCGACTTCCGAGTGTATCGTCTGCGGGGGCGTCGTTTCTTGTTCATGCGGGCAATTTAACCGAGGTCGGGCCGCAACACCTACTTTGGTCATTAGAAGTTCAACCTCGGCCCTCTCCGATTCATTTTCCGGAGTTTCCGTTTCCAGGGGACGCCGCCTGTTCCGGCGTTTCGATCAATTTATGCGGTGTCCGGATCATGGCCGAACCGGACCGCCCTGCATACGTCCGGCCCATCGGCACGGGGTATCCCGCGCCATCACACAACCGGACGGAGAAGAGACATGAACGCCATCGTTTCCCTGGCCGACAGCGCCAGATATGCGCGGACCATCGAGGCCTCCAAGGCCATTCGCTGGGACATCGACAAGGACGTCATCAAGGGGCGGCGCTTCGACGTCACCCGGAAGTACCTGCCCGACGGCCTGTCGCTGGCGCGCGAACTGGCGCTTTCGCCGGCCGATATGCGCTTCATCAGCCAGATCCAGGGCCGCACCTACGCCAACGTCTTCGGCTTGGTCGAGCGCTTCATCACCGCCAAGCTGATCGACGTGAGCGGGCAACACGCGCTGGGCGACCAGAATGCGCTGGAGGCCCTGGTGCGGTTCAGCGACGAGGAGATCAAGCACCAGACCCTGTTCCGGCGCATCGAGGCGATGATGGGCGAGACGATGCCGGCCGGCTATCGCTTCGACGTCGATCCCGATGCGGTCGCCCGCGCCGTGCTCGCCAAGTGCACCTGGGCGGTGCTCGTGCTCACGCTGCACATCGAGCTGTTCGTGCAGCTGCACTACCGCCAGAGCATCGAGCCCGACGGCGAACTCTCGGACCTGTTCAAGGACGTGTTCATGTTCCACTGGAAGGACGAGGCCCAGCACGCCGTCCTCGACGAACTCGAGCTGAAGCGCCACGACGCAACACTCTCCCCCGCCGAGCGCGAGCGGGCGGTCGGCGAGTTCATCGAGCTGGTGGTGGCCGTCGATTCGATCCTGCAGGTCCAGGCCAAGGCGGATGCCGCCTACTTCGGCCTGAACTGCGGCCGGCCGCTGCAGGATGGGGAGCCCGAGCTCGTCGCCGCGCATTTCCTGAAGGCCTATCGCTGGCAGTACATCTTCTCGGGCGCCGGCCATCCCCGCTTCCAGAGCATCGTGAAGGGCATGATCGGCGAGGACCAGATGACGCGCATCGAGGCAGCCCTCGGCACGCTCGCCTGATCATAGTCATGCTCTTTGGACCGCGCGCAGGATGCGCGCGGTCCGGAAGAGTTAAGTCAGCACCGCCATCTTCTTGCGCTCGATCAGCTTGAAGTCGATCGCCGCGCCCAGGCCAGGGCCGTTGGGGACGTGGACCATGCCGTCGCGGCCGACCACGATGTCCTGCTCCAGCCCGTACTTCTGCGCGCCGTCGGGCAGCAGGACCTCGAAGAAGGTGGTGTTGCGGATCGAGGCGATGACATGGAGGTTGGCGACGTTGTTCAGCGAGTTGCCGCCGTGATGGACCTCGTAGTTCATGCGGAACGCCTCGGCGAGATGCGCGGTTTTGACCAGCGTGGTGATGCCGCCCTTTACCGCGACGTCGCCGCGCAAGAAGTCGGTCGCCTGCAGCATGATCCAGGGCTGGTATGATTCGAGGCCGGCGATCGGATACTCGGTGGCGAGGATGGGGATCGCAAGCTGCTGCTTCAGCTTCACGTAGTTGTAGATGTCCTGGTCGTGCAGCGGGTCCTCGTACCAGAAATAGCCCATCTCCTGCACGGCGCGGCCGACGCGCAGCGCCGCCGGGAAGTCGTAGGACCAGGTCGAGTTGAGCATGATGGTGTAGTCGCCGACCGCCTTGCGCACCGCCTCGCAGACCTTGATGTCGACCTGCCATTGCGTCGGCGGATGGATCTTGTAGGCGGCCCAGCCCGCCGCCTTGAACTCCAGCGCCTGCTCGGCATAGGCCGCGGCCGAGGGCAGTACGGCGGAGCTCGCATAGGCCGGCACCGCCTCGCGGTAGGTGCCGAGCAGGCGATGGATCGGCTGGCCCATCGCCTTGCCCAAGAGGTCCCAGAGCGCCACGTCGACCGCGCCGATGGCGCGCACGCCGGCCGGGCGCTGCTTCTTCCAGAGCTCGGCCACCAAAGCCTCGCGATGCATCGGGTCCTTGCCCATCAGCACGGGCTTCAGATGCGTGATCAGGCCCTGCCCGTCCGTGGTCGCCGAGTTCGAGGCCGAGCCCAGGAACGCATGGCCCTCGACGCCGTCGTCGGTGCGGATCCGCAACAGGCCGAGCGCGCTCGAGCCGGAGAACTTGCTGTGCTGGCCATACTGAGTGGGCGGGATGTCGTCCCAGGCGAACAAGGTCAGCGAGACGTCGGTGATTTTCATCGTTTCCTCCCGCAGGCGCCAGCGGGAGTATAGACTGCGGCCCTGTCCGACAAAGCCCGAGCCGAGCTCTGTCCTACCGGCGTTCTGCGTGCCGGTATCAACCGCGACTAGCTTGGCGCATCGGCTTGCGGCAGCGAAGCCGCGAGGCTCGTCAGGTTGTGTGGGTAGATCAAGATTGTGCCGTGGCGCGGCGAGTCGAGGTCGGCGATGAAAGCGAAGCCGATGGCGACGAAGAATGGCAGAATGGCCAACAGCCTCCGCGGCGAAGCGGTGCCGTGCATGCCGTAGCCGACTAGCAGGTTGCAGCAGATGGCGATGGCCGCCATCAGGTTCCAGGCCGGCGCCGGGATGCGGTTCGACCATGCCGCTTGGGTATAGCCCTGGGCATTCAGCACGTCGTTCATGCCAGCCAGCACGAGGCCAGTCACTGGTGTGGGTGCGGCGGCCGCCGGCGCCATCAGTGCGACCCACAATTCTGATTGCAGCTGGGCGGTGCGCCGGTTGATCGAACTCCAGGTCGGCGTCCTGGGTCGTATAATATTTTACGCGCTCCGCGAGATAACCCTTGAGGAGCGTGCGCACCTTCCTGGCGTCGGCGGCCGGCAAGAGCGCCGCCCGGAAATATTCGGTGCCGATGGCGTTGGCCTCGGCCTCCTCGAGGTTCTTGCGCTGGTCGTATCGGCTCGACGCCATGGCGAAGCTGAAGCCGATGATGAGGGCCAGCAGCGTGAGCGCCGCGCCCTGCAGCACGTTGAAGTCGGGCCGCATCTCGCGGATCAGCGGATAGCGCCGCGCGAATCTCGATCCGATCGCAGCAGCGAGCGACAGCGCGGCGAGCGTGACGACGAAGACCAGCCAGGCGTAGTCGGCGATGTCGATCACAACCCCAGCCGCACCGGGGACGGCGGCACGACATGCATGTGGCTCTGCACCGCCTTCACGCCGGGTACGTTCTCGGCGGCGACGCGGTAGGCCTGGCGCACCAGGTCGGACGGCACCACGCCCCAGAGATGGGCAACGCCGTCCTGCACGACGACGTCGGCACGTTGGGCGAGCGACCAGCTGCGGCCGCGCACGGCGCTCTCGACGTCGCTCCGGAGCCGGTCGTCGGCATGCATCGGGAAGCAGGCCACGGGCGATGCCTGATTGCCGGATTGCCGCGAGATCAGCGCGCGCACCAGGTCGATGCGGCTTACGATCCCGACCACGGCGGACCCGCGTCGCACCGGTACGCGCTTGACGCCGGTATCGACCATCAGCCGCGCGATATCGTCGAGCGGCGTATCTTCCTCGACGCAGACCACGGGCTTGGTCATCACGTCGGTCACGCGTCGGGAATTGGCGCGGACGAACGCTCCAGCCGAGGTGATCTGATCGGCGAGCTCGCGGAGCAGGCCGGCGCGATAGTGGGGATTGCCTTCGGTCGCGCCACGGTCGAGCAGATCGGCCTCGCTCACGATGCCGATCATTCTGCCCTCTTCGTCGACCACCGGCATGGCGCTGACCTGCGCGTTGACCAGCAACGAGGCGGCCTCGAAGACAGTGGCGTCGGCCGCGACTGATATTACGCCGTCAGACATCACGTCTTTTGCACGCATGGTCGGCCTCCTTCAAGCGTTGAGGAGCTGCAGGCGGGTCTTGTCGGTCAGGATGATCGTGCGGCCGGCGGCGGCCAGCTTGATCAGCCCGTCGCGCACCATCTGGGTAAGTGTGCGTGACACCGTCTCGATGGTGAGGCCAAGATGGTCGGCGATGTCGGTGCGTTGCATCGGAAGCTCGAACTTGGTCGTTCTTGGCCGTGCGCATCGCCATGTCGAGCAGGAAGGTGGCCATCTTCTCCTGGGCGGTCTTGCGGCCGAGCAGCACCATGTGCTCATGAGCGCGCTCGAGGTTCTCTCAGCATCGACGACATCAGCTGCTCGCCGAACGCCGCGTTGACGTGCAGGAGGCTGGCGAAGTGGCTGCGCCGATAGGCCTCGACCACGACGTCCTCGACCGCCTCGGCGGTGAAGCCATGGTCCTGGCCGCTCTCTAGGCCGAACACGTCGCCGGCGAGATGGAAGGTGTCGATCTGGCGGCGGCCGTCGCTCAGGAGCTTGCAGGTCCTGATGGTGCCGGAGACGACCTTGTAGAAGAAATCGGCAGCGTCGCCCTCGGCGAACAGCTCATCGCCCTTGGCGAAGATGCGGCGAGTGCCGCTGACCGGCGTCTCGGCGGAGGCCGAGCGGCGCGGCATGTTGGCGGCGCCGCGCAGGGCGACGGCGGCGGGGATGCGGGAAGCGGTCACAGTGGTGGTGGAAGCGAAGGCTTGCATGGGGCGGTCTCCCTGTCCGTCGAGATCGTTTCGACGATGGTTGAGTACCGCTGCCCCGATGCCGTCACCATTCAGGTCTTAGACCTAAGGGATTTTACGTAGTGCCCGGTTTTCCGGCGTTTTACGCCCGGCTGGCGACCGGTGGCAGATCGGGCTCGACCAGCGGCGACTGGGTGCCCATCACCCAGTTCACCGCCTCGGCGAACAGCCGGTACTTGACGCTCACCACCGAGAACTCGCGCGCCCAGTTCACGACGTCGCCCCACGGATCGTTGAGCTTGCCGAGGCCGCCCACTATCGCCACCACGGTGCCGACCTCGATGCGCCCCTCGAGCGCCAGCCATCCGCCGACGCAGAGCGCAACCGCCACGGACATGTGGTGCATCAGGTTCATCAGTAGATTCATCGAGTATTTGCGCCAGTAGATGCCCATGTTCAGGGAAAAAACCTTGCCGAT
Source organism: uncultured Alphaproteobacteria bacterium (assembly GCA_963755595.1). Taxonomy (GTDB): domain Bacteria; phylum Pseudomonadota; class Alphaproteobacteria; order Reyranellales; family Reyranellaceae; genus Reyranella. The sequence goes on from CAVWKP010000017.1 coordinate 137,882, forward strand.
CGCGCCGGTCTGCGATGGCACGTCAGTGTCGCCCTGGCCATTGTCGGCGATGGCGCCGCTGATCCCGCGCTTGACCAGGATGCGGTCGCGGGCGCGCACGTTGATGGCGTGCTGCAGCAGCGGCACGAAAATCATCTGCGGAATGAAGAAGGCGATGCCGAGCAGCGCCAGGTGAGGCTGCAGGAAGAACATGTAGCCGATAACGCTGACAAGAATGCCGCCCTGCATCAGCGGCTCGGAGACGCTGATGCCGACGAAGCCGCCGATCGGCTCGGCCTCCTCCAGGATCATGGCGATCTCCACGCCGGTATCGAGCGTCGACGGCGTGGCAAAGGCGGCCTGGACCTCGCCGTCATAGACGATGTTGCGCAGCGAGCGGACGGTGGCCTCGGAGACCCAGGCCCGATAGACGTTCAGCGCGAGCTTGAGCCCCTGCTCCGCGAGCGCCACCGACGCATAAGTGACGGCCAGCCAGAAGATCGTCCGGGCAGCGCCCTTGCCGATCAGGTCATTGATGATGCGACGCTGCAGCTCGAGCGGCACGGCGCTCAGCAGGAAAACCGCGATGGACAGCGCCGCTAGGCCGGCCTGGTGGATGCCGGTGAAGCGCAGCACATAGCCCATGACGGTGCGCGGCATGTCGCTTCTCCCGAACCCCTCAGCCGGCTGTCGAAGAGGCGAGCGCTGAGCGGATGGCCGCGACCAGCGCACCATCGGACAGCGGTTTCTCCAGCACCTGCCGGATACCAAGCCTTGCGGCCTGGCCATCAAGATCCTTGCTGGTGCGGCCGGTGATGATGATGGCCGGCGCCGTGACGCCGCGCTCACGCAGGACGGCGATGAGCTCCAGCCCGTCCATGACCGGCATGCGGTAGTCGACGACCAGGCAGCCAAAGGGCGGCATGTTGTGGTCGGCCAGCAGCGCCACCGGTCCGCCATAATCGCGCACCTCCAGCCCCTCAACTTCGAGGGCGAACTTGAGCGCGCTTCGGACGGCCGCGTCGTCGTCGACGACAAGGACAACGGCGGATTTACCCGGCATTCGAGACTGGCCTTCCTGCCCCACTACTGGAAGCAAGAACAGACTAGCGCCATTCGGGCGACTGCTAATTGATCCAGCGCAAACTCGCCGGCCGGCCAGACGCCTAGTCGGAAACCCTATCGAGCAGCGCCATGCGGACTAGCGCGGACAAGCTGTCGGCCTGCATCTTGGTCATGACGTTGGCGCGGTAGATTTCGACCGTGCGCGGGCTGATCCCGAGGTCGTAGGCGATGATCTTGTTCGGCTTGCCCGCGACCAGCCCCTGCAGCACCTGCCGCTCGCGCTCGGATAGGAGTTCCAGCCGGCTGCGCACTTCGGACGCGCGCCGAATCGCGCTCGCTGTCCTTGCGGACCCTGGCCAAGGCGGACTTGATCGCACGGATCAGCAGGTCGTCGTCGAACGGCTTCTCGATGAAGTCGACGGCGCCTGCCTTCATGGCCTCGACGGCCAGGGCAATGTCGCCGTGGCCGGTCATGACGATGACGGGAATGGCATTGCTTGTCGGCCTGCAGCCGGCGCTGCAGCTCCAGGCCGTCCATCCCGGGCATGCGCACGTCGGTGACGATGCAGCCGACCTGCGACCTTGGGCAGGACCTTCAGGAAGGCGACAGCCGATTCGTGGACCCGCACGGCAAGGCCGGCGGTGCTGAGCAGAAAGGCCAGCGACTGGCGCACGTCGGCATCGTCGTCGATGACGTGAACGACCTGGCTATTGGGCAAGGTTCGCCTCCTCCTCCTCGTTCGCCATCCGCAGGGTGAAGCGGAAGATCGTGCCTCCCTGCGGTCGCGGCTCGACCCAGATCCGGCCGCCATGCGCCTCGACGATGGTGCGGCAGATCGAAAGGCCGAGGCCCATGCCCTTCTGCCTTGGTGGTCACGAAGGGCTGGAAGAGATGGGCCGCCACTTCCGGCGCTAGGCCGCTGCCCAGTGTCGGCGACGCTCACCTGCGCCGTCAAATCGCCGTTGGCCACCGTGCCGATCTCGAGCTCGCGGCGGCCGGGCGAGTCGGCTCAGCACGTCGATGGCGTTGCGGATCAGGTTGACCAGGCACCTGCTGGATCTGGATGCGGTCGGCCAGGACCTGGTCGGCCTTGGGATCGAGCCGGAAAGGACACGCGTGATGGCAGTTCTCCTTGGCGCCGATCAGGGCAAGCGTGCTGGCGTCCTCGATCAGCTTGGGCAGGCTCTCGATCTGGCGTTCGCTGTCGCCGCGGGCCACGAACTCGCGCAGGCGGCGGATGATCTGGCCCGCACGCAGCGCCTGCTCGGCCGCCTTGCCGACCGCGTCGCGCAGCGTGGCCGCAGAATCGCCCTCGATCCTCTCCAGCAGCCGGTGGCAGCCCTTGAGATAGTTGTTGATCGCCGTCAGCGGCTGGTTGATCTCGTGCGCCAGGGTCGAGGCCATCTCGCCCAGCGCCGTGAAGCGCGACATGTGCGTGACTTCCGACTGCAGCTCCTTCAGCCGGTTCTCGGTCATCTGCTGGTCGGTCAGGTCGCGGATGAAGCCGGTGAAGTAGTGCTTGTCGGCCGAGCGAAGCTCGCCGATCGTCAGATGCATGGGAAACGTCGTGCCGTCCTTGCGCTGGCCGACCACGATACGCCCGACGCCGATGATGTGCCGTTCGCCGGTCGCCAGATAGCGCTGCAGATAGCCATCATGCTGCTCGCGGTTCGGCGAGGGCATGAACATCTTGATGTTCTGGCCGGCGACCTCGTCCACCGTATAGCCGAACAGCCGCTCGGCGGTGCTGCTGAGCGACTCGATGCGCCCGCGTTCGTCGATGATGATCATGGCGTCGGGCACGGTCTCGCAGGATCGAGCGCAGGCGCGCCTCCGCCGGCCTGCAGCGCCACTTCCATCGCCAGCCGCTCATGGGAGACGCTGGGGCCGGGATGGCTCACCTCGCGGGCTCGCTGGATGATCCATCGCGGCTCGCCATCGTCAAGCAGCACCGGCGAGTTGACGACCTCGAGCAGGCGCTGGTGACTGATGGTGCTGCTGGCGGCCCGGAACAGGCCGGCCGTGACCTGATGCGGCCGACGTGTGCGCAATGCCGTTTTTAGCGAGGACAGGAGGGTGTCGAGCGAATCGCTTCCAGCCAGAGCGTCGCGGATGTCGCGCCCGACAATATCATCGCGTGCCACCGCCATGGTGTCGACGAAGCTGTCGCTCGCGCCGACAACCGTGAAATCCGGCGACAGCAACAGGACTGGGCTGGGCGACGCAGCGAGCAGCGCCATCATCTCCCGGGTCGCCTGCATCGGTGCGGAGGTCGCGTCCATGGTTTCAGCCTAGCCCCAAACTAGCACGGACGTGGGCGCTACTGCACCTCTCCGGGGACCAGCACAGCGGCACCCTGCAGGCGGCCTTCCCTCAAATCGTTCAAGGCATCGTTGGCGCGTTCGAGCGGATATACTGTGGTGGTCGTGCGCACGCCGGCTTTGATCGCCACCTCGAGGAACTCGACGGCGTCGGCGCGCGTCAGGTTGGCCACCGACAGGACATGCCGTTCCTCCCACAGCAGCCCATAAGGGAATGCAGGAATGTCGCTCATGTGGATGCCGCCGCACACCACGCGTCCGGCCTTCCGCACCGCTTTGAGCGCCGCCGGCACGAGCGCGCCCACCGGCGCGAACAGGATCGCCGCATCGAGCAGTTCGGGCGGCTGTTCGTCTGACCCGCCGGCCCAGCAGGCGCCGAGGCTGCGCGCATGTGCTTGCGCCGCTGCATCGCCAGAGCGCGTAAAGGCATAAACCTCGCGACCCTGCCAGCGGCAGACCTGCGCCACGATGTGCGCAGCGGCGCCGAAGCCATAGAGGCCGATACGCCGGCCCTCGCCCGCCTTCTTCAGGGAGCGCCAGCCGATCAAGCCGGCGCACATCAGCGGCGCCGTCGCGACCGCGTCGGCAAAGCCGTCGAGCGGGAAAGCGTAAGCGGCATCGGCCACTGCGTGAGTGGCGAAACCGCCGTCGCGCGTGTAGCCGGTGAAGACAGGTCGGTCACAGAGGTTCTCCTGGCCGGCCGTGCAATAGCTGCAGCCGCCGCAGGTATGTCCGAGCCAAGGAATACCCACGCGCCGGCCAGGTGACAGTGCCGTGACCGCGTCGCCTACCGCGTCGACAATGCCCACGATCTCGTGTCCGGGGATCAAGGGCAGCCGGGGCTGGGTGAGGTCGCCATCGACCACGTGGAGATCGGTGCGGCAGACGGCGCAGGCCTCCACCCTCACGCGGATCTCACCCCGCCCCGGGATGGGAGGGGATCGCGTTTCAAGGGCGAGCGGCCTTCCGACGGCCCGCATCACCATCGCCTTCATCTACGTGACCTTCCCAACCAAAATTGCCCGCTCGGCATTGTGACCAGCGCTTATGGTGTACTTAATCGCATCCGTATCGGCCTTCTTGATCGAGATCAAAGGCCTCTAAGCCGAGGACCCGATATCAATCGAGCCTAGACTAATTGGGACTAGGCCATGCCTTATGCAAGTTTGATGGTCAGCGTGGCAGTAGGGCGCTCGAACAAGGCGCTGCTGCAATCCGTCGGCGATCTGGCCGACATATTCCACAGCGGCGTGATCGGTGTTGCCGCGTGTCGCCCGATCCAAACCGCCTATCCCAGCTACTCGGTTCCGGCAAAACTCTTTGACGAAGATCGAAAGCAGATCTCGAAGCAGCTTCGAGCGGCCGAGGCCGAGTACCGAGCGGCTTTGCCGGCCCGGATCAGTCGTGTCGAATGGCGATCTTGCGCCACTCTATTGCCGATTTCGGATCACTTGGCGCGCGAAGCCCGCGGCGCGGATATCGTTGTCGTCGGTGTCGATCGCAGCACTTCTCCTCCGGACGCCACCCGGCAGCTCGATGTGCGCGCGCTCGTTATGCAGATCGGTCGCCCTGTCCTGATCGTTCCTGAAGCGGCTGGAACGACGTTCGACCACATCCTGGTCGGTTGGAAGGAAACACGAGAGGCGCAGCGTGCCGTCGCCGATGCACTGCCGTTTCTGATGCAAGCCAAGCAGGTAACGGTGGCAGCAGTCGCCGCCAAAGATGAATTGACCGAGGTGCGCAACCAGGTCGCCGATGTCGTGAGCTGGCTTGGACACCATGGCGTTGATGCCCAATCTCTCGTACGCGCGCCCCGCGGCGCCCATGCGAACGAGCTGAATGCCATTGCCGGCGAGCTGGGAAGCAGTCTCGTCGTCGCAGGCGCCTACGGTTATTTTCGGGAGCGTGAATGGGTGCTCGGGGGAGTGACGACCGATCTGTTGCAGCCGACCATGCGCTGCTCGCTCCTATCTCGTTAGGATGGCGATGAGCATGCTGACGCCTCGGCATACCAACTTGCGCTCTTGGGCATCGAGATATGCCATGCCCACAGCGATTGTGGTTGGTGTAATCGTGGGCGCCCTGTTCCTGCTCTACGTTGGCCTCGTAAGTGTCGGTCTCGAATAGAAAAGCGTGGTTTGCCGCGCCACGTTGAACTGACTAATCTCCCTCGGTTTGCCCATCAGCCCATTCGCGGAGCGGCGGATGCTTCGACAAGTCGATCGTCTTCATGGGAGCGTCTAGCGCTTTCCGGATTCCCGCTCTTCGCTGCGCTCTCACTACTCTGCTTATTGCGACTGCAAGTCACTTCGCGGCGCCTGCCGCCTATGCCGTCGACGAGATCCAAGTCTACAACGCCGACATCGCACCGCTGCACACCTGGACCCTCGAGCAGCATCTCAACTACGTCTGGAGCGGCAGCCAGACCCCCGATTTCGACGGCGGCTTCGCGCCCTACCACTCCCTGAACGGCACGCCCGAACTGGCCTACGGCGTCACCGACTGGTACGAGATCGGCTTCTACGCGCCCTTCGCCGTCGATTCGTCCGGCACGTTCCTGCCGGGCGGCGCCAAGTTCCGGCACCTTTTCGTGTCGCCGCATGCCGAGCAGCGGAAGTTTTTCTATGGCCTCAATATCGAGCTGAGCTACCAGGCACCGCGCTTCTCGCCGAGCCCCTTCGCTATCGAATTCCGGCCCATCCTGGGCGTGCGCGATCTGGGCTGGGAGTTCATCGTCAACCCGATCGTCGATGTCAGCGTCGGCCCGGGCGGCTCGGCCAACTTCGCGCCAGCTCTGCGGCTCGCCCGCGACGTCGGGGGCGGCGTCATGCTGGGCGCGGAGTACTACACCGACTTCGGGCCGATCGGCGCCATCCCGCCGAGCGATGCGCAGAAGCATACGCTCTTCGGCGTCGTCGATTTCAACATGTTCGGGCTGGACGTCAACTTCGGCCTGGGTTTTGGCCTCACCGATGCATCCGACAAGATCGTAACGAAACTGATCATCGGCCGCGCGTTCTAGGATGCTGTTCGTCCTCTAGCTCGCGCCACGCGCGCGCTTTCTCGGGTTCTTTGACCGGCCTCAGTCCGACAGACAGTGCACGCTCGACGGGCCCTCGGTAAATTGAGGCAGATCAAAGCGCCCCAGGGGCACCGAGGCAACTCTGCTTATATACTCTGGAGGAGCCAAATGAGCGTGGGCGGAATCTACTTCTTGATCTTTGTGTGCGGTTCGTTCGGCGCCCTTGCCATCGCTCTGGCTGCGGCCACAATTCGTAGTCAGGATTGGCGCAGACAGCCCATCAGGGCTGGGAACCAGCGCAGCAGCCGAACCGCCCACCGCCCTCGCTGAGTCAGCCAAAGGAAACACGCGATGTTACATAGTCATGCCATTGTTTGGATCGACTCGAAGGAAGCCCATGTCTTCCGCTTCAATGCCGACGACGTCGATAAGCAACGTATCAAGGCCCATAGCCCGTTCCGCAAGATCCATCACAAGGCGGGTGTCATCGGCGCCGGCCACGTGCATCTCGATCACGCCTATTTCGACGAGATCGCCAAGGACCTCGATGGTGTGCAGGAGTGGCTTCTGACGGGGCCAGGCGGTGCCAAGGACGAGATGTCGAGTTATCTTGGCACCCTCAAGCACGGCCTTCGGGAAAAGCTCGTGGGAGTCGAGACCGTCGATCATCCAACCGATGGTCAGTTGGTCGACCATGCGCGCCGCTTCTTCAAAGCGGTCGACAGAATGCGTCCCAATTCACCGTCACCAGTCAGAGGCTGAGCCATGCTGCGCATCACCGCCTGTCTGCTGGTCCTGATGCCGGGTCTTGCTTGGGCCCAGGACGTCGATCACGGCCATCAGCTCGCCGCGCGCTGGTGCGCGAACTGCCATGTCGTCGAGCGCACGGCCGCCGCGGCGTCAGCCAACGGTCTTCCGACCTTCCCGGCGCTCGCCGCCAATCCCAAGACGACGCCCGAGCTGCTGCGCGCCACGATGACTGCACAGCACGGCCGCATGCCCGATCTGTCGATCAGCAAGCGCGACCAGGACGACCTGGTCGCCTACATCTTCAGCTTGCGTCAGAAGTAGCCGCCGGCTAGTCGAGCCGGTCGAAACTGTCGAGCAGGGTCCCGACCCGATTGGCCGAGGAGCGCCATTCGGCAAGGCGCGGATAGTTGTCGACCAGCCAGTTGAAGGCGCCTTGCACCGCCACGAAGGCCGCCGCGGCCTGGGTCACTTCACCCAGCGTGATTGTGCCCATGACGTAGTTGGGCGCACTCAGGATGAGACCGATGATCGGCGCGAGCAGGTTATTGCCGTGCGAGACCACGGTCGTGCGCATGTGCTGGCCGCACAACCGCCGCCATTGCTGAATGACCGTCGCCTGGGCCGTGTTCAGGATCGAAGCATCCTCGACATGCGGTTCCAGTGTCGTGCGTGTATTGACGCGGGCCACGACGTACTTGAAGTCCGCCTCGGCCTGGTTCTTCTGCTCGATGACGTCGACCATGTTGCGGCCGATCAGCATCATGCCGAACGTCGTTGCCGCCGAATAGAGAACCGAAGCGATCACCAGATAGCCCGGGATCGTGAGCGTGCCCTGCCAAATGCGGGCTTCCAGCGATCCGCCGACGTTCCACAGCACGGTCACGAAGGTGCCGGCCACCAGGAGCGACGAAAGCAGGCCGACTACCAGGTCGATCGGCGCATCGGTGGCGAGCCGCGCATCCTCGGTGATGCGATACTCGGCGTTCTGGCGCTGGCCGTTGACGAAGCCCACCCGCTGGTAGCGCTGATCGGCCAACCACGACGTGATCAAGCTGCCGGTCAGCCAGTCGCGCCAGGAACGCTGGAAGGTCATGCGACCCCACACGGCGGTCACAGCGAGGCAGACGCTCGCGGCCGCGAGCCCCACCAGCAGGCGGGCCTGGTGCCAGATCTGTCCGCCGTTGCGCGCCTCGAGGGCATCGAAGAAGTCGCGGTTCCACAAGTTCAGGCGATACTGCACGACGAGCTGCAGCACGACGCAGATGACGAGCAGTGCGATCAGCGCCCAGGCGCGGCTACCGTGCCAGAAGCCGCGGGCCGTGCGCCAGAAGCGGCGTAGCGCACCGGCGGCGGGCGACAGGAACGTCGAAGGGATGGCCACGTCTGTCATCGCGCAGCCACGTGGCGGCCGTTCTCTCGGGCGTCGGTAAGCAGGCCCATCAGGCCGAGGAAGGCCGGATTCCGGTGAAGGATGACGCGTGTCGAAACGCGCGCGAGATAAGGTTGCAGCCTGCCCTTCGCCTCGAACTGGTGGCGAAAGGCGGTGCCCGAGAGATGGCCGACGAAGCGGGGCACGATGCCGCCGCCGATGAAGACGCCACCGCGCGCGCCGATGGTGAGCGCCAGGTCACCCGCGACAGCGCCCAACCAGGCGCAGAAGGCATCGACGGCCGCCCGGCACACCGTGCAAGAGCCATCGAACGCGCCGGCGGTGACTTCGGCCGGCGTGCGGGGACCGGCCTGTATGCCGTCACGCAACGCGATCGCACGATGAAGATTGGCGAGACCATTGCCGGAAAGCACCCGCTCGGCCGAGACGTGGCCGAATTCGCGGCGCAGGATGGCGATCAGCTTGTCGGAATCGCCATCGATGCCGGCGAGCGAAGCGTGGCCGCCTTCACCCGCCAGCACCAGCCGGCCGCGCGGCCCCATCACGAGGCAGGCCATGCCGAGACCGGTGCCCGGCGCCACGATGGCCATCGGCGCCCCGGGAAGGCCGCCCGCCGGCCCGACCAGCTGCGTCTGCGAGGCCGGCAGATCCGAAAGTCCGGCAGCGACCGCCTCGAGGTCGTTGACAAGGCGCACCCAGGAAAAGCCAAAGGCCCGTGCGATCTCCTCTTCGTCGATCGTCCATGCGGCGTTGGTGAGCTTGCACCGGCCACCCTCGACGGGACCCGCCGCTGCCAGCAGCGCGCCATCGATCCGCGCGCCGGCAGGCTGGGTGGCCATGAAACCGGTGATGGCCTCGACGACATTGAGGCAGCCGCCGACTTCGACCGACCAGACAGGGCCGACCTTGGCTTCGCCGGCCAGGGCGAAGCGGGCATAGGTGCCGCCAATGTCGCCGAGCAGCACGCTCATCCGGCGGCTCGCATGGCTTCGGCACCGATCAGGCGCGCATACCAGTGTGCCGACTCCTTCGGAATGCGTCGCTGCGTCGGATAGTCGACATAGACCAGACCGAAGCGATTGGAGCAGCCCGCGCCCCATTCGAAGTTGTCGAGCAGCGACCACACGAAGTAGCCCCGGATGTCGGCACCGGCGGCGACCGCCTCGCGCAACGCATAGGTGTAGGCTTTGAGGTAGGCGATCCGCTCGTGGTCGGGGATCTCGCCCGCCTCGTTCGGCTTCTCGTCAGCGCCTGCACCATTCGACGTCGAGACGCCCCAGACGAAGTCCTTGGGCAGATCCTTGACGGCAACGGGACCGACATCGACCAGCGGCTTCAACATCGTCCGGCTCCCCGTTTTCCCGCTGATATCCGTCCCTAGGGACGGATGAAGGCAAGCGGTGCATCCTCGTCCAGGTTGTCGGCGGCAGCCGTCAGCTCCGCCGCGATATCCCCGATCGGGTCGATGCTGCCGGAAGATCCGGATCGCCTCCGACAGCAGGCAACGCGCCACCACGTCGCTCGAGATCGAGTGTGCGGAGGCCTCCTGAAGCGCGGCAGTCACGTGCCGCGCCACCAATTCGTGGCTGCTCATCGAGGCTCTCCTAGTGCGACATCAGCACGGGGACCGTCATGCTGGAGAGCAGCGTGCGGCTGACCCCGCCCATCACCAGCTCGCGCATGCGCGAATGGCCGTAGGCGCCCATGACGATCAGGTCGACGTCGAGGTCGGCGGCGCGCGACAGGATCACGTTGCCGATGTCGGAGTCCGCAGCGAACTCCCGCTGCACGGTCACCTTGACTTTGTGGCGTGCCAGCCAGGTCGCCACATCGGCGCCTGGCTCTGCACCGTGGCCGTTGGCGGCCTTGGGGTCGACGATCAGGACGACCACTTCGTCGGCGGCCTTGAAGAACGGCATGGCATCGGAGGCGGCCCGCGCACTCTCGCGGCTGGCATTCCAGCACAGCATCACCTTCTTGCCAGGCGGCTTGGCGGCGCCGATGTGCGGCACCACCAAGACCGGCCGGCCCGTGGCCAACGCCACGCTCTCGGGCAGGTTGGCCGGCGTGCCTAGGTCGTTGTCGGGCGTGGCCTGGCCGACCACCAGCAGGTCGGCATAACGCGCGGCCATCGTCAGAGCCTCTTCGGCATAATCGTCGATGACCCGCCATTCCGTCGGCAGGTGCTTTCCCTTGAGCGCCTTGTCAAAGGCGCCGCGTGACGCCGTCAGGTCGGCCTTCGCCCCCTCTTCGTAAGCCCTGTAGATTGGCGCCATGCCGAACGCGCCCTCGGCGAAGGCCGGCGTCTCGAACGGCGGCTGGGCGTGCAGGCCGACGAACACCGAACCAAAACGGCCGGCAAGCTCGGCGGCGACATCAAGGTGGCAAGACACCTTCTTGCCGGCATCGCAATGAACGAGGATCGTCTGATAGCCCATCGGTACCCTCCTGTGGCGATCGATGGCGCATCCTGTGTCATTGGCGGTGGCAGCGAATTGAGGCAGGTCAAGCCCTTGAACGAATTGCTGTCCGCTATGATGGGCGCGATGGATTTCGTCTCTTCAGACGATCGCGCTTTGCCGCCAGGGGCTGGCCCACTTCGGCGAACAGCCAGGCGGGCTTGGCTTTTCCTTGTTCCTGGCCGGACTGGGCGGCAGCCTCACTCATTGCACCGGCATGTGCGGGCCCTTCGTGCTGGGCCAGGTCATGGCCGACGCCCAGCGCGCCACGGGCTACGGCGAATGGCGCAGGTTGGCCGGAGCGGCGCTCGCGCCCTACCACCTTGGCCGAATCACGACCTATACGGCGCTGGGCGCGCTGGCCGGCGCCACCACTGCCCTGTTCGCCACGACCTGCCTCGTTCGCCTGGATCTCCGCCCTGCTGCTGATCGTGGGCGCGGGTTTCATGCTGCTCCAGGCCTTTGGCCATGCGGTCAGCGCCGGCTCGCCGCTGGGCTCCGCTGTGGCACGGCTCGCCGCACCGCTTTCCGTCTCGCATCGGCCGCTGGCACGTTACGGGCTCGGAGTGGTGCTGGGCTTCCTGCCATGCGGCCTGATCTACGGCGCGCTCGGCGCGGCAGCGGGAACCGGCTCGGCCTGGCGCGGGGCGCTCGCCATGGCCGCGTTCGCCGCCGGCACGGTCCCCGCCCTGGTCGCTGTCGGATGGGGCGGCCATTTCTTTCGCCGACGCCTCCAAGGCGCCGTGCGATGGCTCGCCGTGCCACTGTTGCTCACCAACGCCGCCGCTGATGGTGGCGCTGGCGAGCGAGCGGCTATGACGCGTCACGATGCCTTGATGTCGATCTGCTTGCCCTGGGCGGGCGCGGCGGTGGTCTTGCCGATCTCGACCGTCAGGACGCCCTTGGCGAACTTGGCCGAAACGGCGTTGTGGTCGGCGTCGGCGGGCAAGCGTGAAGCTCCGGGTAAAGCTGCCGTAGCTGCGCTCCGAGAAATGGGTCTTCTCGTCGGTGCGCTCGACCTTCTTCTCACCGGAGATGGTGAGAACATCGTCCTCGACCGAGGCCTTGACGTCCTTCTCATCGAGACCCGGCAGCTCGACACTGACGGTGTAGTGCTTGCCGTTCTCCTTTACTTCGACATTCGGCACATGCTCGAAGGCGCGCAGCGCCTGCGGCTCGGCAGAGCTGGTGAACTCAGGCCAGTCAAACGGCGGCCAGCGACGCATCATGCGGTTGAAGAAGCGATCGAAGTCGGTAAATCCGGTAGGCATGGCGGCCTTGGGAGCCGATGGAAGCTGCTGTGTCATCTGACGAATCTCCTTTCGAGAGGGACTTCCCGATGCTTGCCTACAGCCGATCGCGGAACGACGAATTGATCCGGATCAATGGTCCTCGAAATGCACCACGTCGCGATAGGCGTGCCAGGTCGAAAGGCCGACGAGCGGCAGCGTCAATACCAGGCCGACCAGGCCCGGCAGCATGCCGATTCCGGTCAGGATCACGATGAGGGAGGCCCACAGCAGCATCGGCCGCCAGTTGAAGCGCACTGCCGCGACGGAGGTGGCGATGGCCTCAAAGAGGTTCGAACTCGCGGCGGTCGAGGAGATAAGGGATGGAAAGCGCTCCGACGGCAAAAGCGACCGCTGCCAGAAGTGCGCCGCAAACGATGCCGACCGTGAGAAATGGCAGGCTCTTCGAGGAGAACCACACGAGGTCGGAGAAGCGGTCCCACGACGGCAAGATGCGCCATTCGAACAGCGCGAACAGGAGCTGGGCCACGCGCATCCAGGCGAGGTGGAAGAGCAACAGCAGCACGCCCATGAGGGCGAGCTGCTCGGGATTGCGCTTCCAGGCAGTGAACGTGGTCTCGGTATCGACGACCAGGTTGAGCTCGCGCCGGCGGCTGATCTCGTAAAGTCCGACCGCAAGAAACGGCCCGACGAAGAAGAACCCGGCGCCCAGCGGCAGCACCAGATAAGGCAGGTCTAACCACAGCAGCAGGCAGGTGGCCAACCAGCCCGCGGCCACCGGCACCAGGCCGCAGGCCATCGCGGGTCCGGGGGCCGCGACGAGGTCGCGCCACCCGGCCGTCAACCAGACCCATGGCCGATCGACCGGGACGCGACGGATGTGAGGTCTCGGCGTCTGGAACACGGCAATCGTCTCGCGCATGGGTTTCTCCCGAACCGGTGGGTAAGTTGGCCATCGCGACGCGGGCAAAGCCTTGACCCAAATCAAGGGCCGGAGACGCCGCCCTGATTAGTTTCCCCGCACCACCACGTACGCGGGGAGTTCCTATGTCCAGCAACGCCGTCCTGTCGACCGGCCCTCGATCGACCCCCCGCTACGTTGAGGACGTCGTGCGCGCGTCGATGGTTCTCACCATGTTTTGGGGAATCGCGGCCTTCCTGGTCGGCGTCGTGATCGCCGCCCAGCTGGTGTGGCCGCAGCTCAGCTTCGACAACGAGCATCTGACCTTCGGCCGCCTGCGCCCGTTGCATACCTCTGCGGCGATCTTCGCATTCGGCGGCACCGCCCTGATCGGCACCGCCTTCCATGTCGTCCAGCGCACTTGCCGGGCACGCCTGTTCGGCGGCGCGCCGCTCGGCTGGTTCGTGCTGCTGGGCTACCAGCTCTTCATCGTCATCGCCGCCACCGGCTACCTGCTCGGCATCACCCAGAGCAAGGAATACGCCGAACCCGAATGGTACGCCGACCTCTGGCTCACCATCGTGTGGGTCGCCTATCTGATCGCCTATCTCGGCACCATTCTGAAGCGCGAGGAGCCGCATATCTATGTGGCGAACTGGTTCTACCTCGCCTTCATCATCACCATCGCCATGCTGCACATCGTCAACAACCTGACGATGCCGGTGTCGTTCTACGGCACCAAGAGCTACGGCGCCTGGTCGGGCGTGCAGGACGCCATGATCCAGTGGTGGTACGGCCACAACGCCGTCGGCTTCTTCCTGACCGCCGCCTTCCTCGGCATGATGTACTACTTCATCCCGAAGGCGGCGAACCGGCCGATCTACTCCTACCGGCTGTCGATCGTGCACTTCTGGTCGCTGGTGTTCCTGTACATCTGGGCCGGCCCCCATCACCTGCACTACACGTCCCTGCCGGACTGGGCGCAGACGCTTGGCATGGTGTTCTCGGTCATGCTGTGGATGCCGAGCTGGGGCGGCATGATCAACGGCCTCATGACGCTGTCGGGCGCGTGGGACAAACTGCGCACCGATCCCGGCCTGCGCTTCTCGGTGACCGCGGTCGGCTTCTACGGCATGGCGACCTTCGAAGGGCCGGTCATGTCGATCAAGGCCGTCAACTCACTCAGTCACTATACCGACTGGACGATCGGCCACGTGCACTCGGGTGCGCTGGGCTGGGTCGCCTTCATCGTGTTCGGCACGATGTACTACCTGGTGCCCGTGCTGTGGAAGCGGCCGGGCATGTGGTCGACGCGCCTGATCGGCTGGCATTACTGGATCGCGACGCTCGGCATCGTTCTTTACATCACGGCGATGTGGGTGAGCGGCATCATGCAGGGCCTGATGTGGCGCGCCTATGACGAGCTCGGCTTCCTGCAATACTCGTTCGTCGAGACGGTGGCCGCGATGCATCCGTTCTACCTGATCCGTCTGCTCGGCGGGGTCTTCTTCCTGAGCGGTGGCCTGATCATGGCCTACAACATGTGGCGCACCATTCGCGCCGAACCTGAACCGGTCGCCGCCGTCGAAGCGCGCCCCGCAGTCGCGGCATAGGAGGCGCACCATGTTCATCCGTCACGAGACCATCGAGAAGAACGCCATCCTGATGCTGGTGCTGACGCTGATCACGGTATCGATCGGCGGCATCGTCCAGATCATCCCGCTGTTCACCATCGAGAGCACGATCGAGCGGGTCGATGGCATGCGGCCCTATTCGCCCCTCGAGCTGATGGGCCGCAACATCTACGTGCGCGAAGGCTGCTACCTCTGCCACAGCCAGCAGATCCGTCCCTTCAAGGACGAGGTCGAGCGCTACGGCCATTACAGCCTCGCCGCCGAGAGCATGTACGACAAGCCCTTCCAGTGGGGCTCCAAGCGCACCGGGCCCGACCTGGCGCGCGTCGGCGGCCGCTACTCCAACGACTGGCACGTCGCCCACATGACCTCGCCGCGGGCCGTGGTGCCGGAAAGCGTCATGCCCGCCTATCCTTTCTTGGCCGAGCGCCGCCTGCGGTTCGACGATATCGCCGATCACCTCAGGGCCCTGCGCATGGTGGGTGTGCCCTACTCCGACGAGATGATCGCCAAGTCCCGCGCAGACCTCGAGGCGCAGGTCAATCCCGACGCCGACCCGACCGATCTCCTGAAACGCTATCCGCGCGCCGTCACCGGCAAGTTCAACGCGGGCTCGACCGAGATCACCGAGCTCGATGCGCTGATCGCCTACCTGCAGATGCTGGGAACGCTGGTGCGCATCAGCGACATCCCGCCCGAACGCCTGCGCCAGTGAGGACGACATGACCACTCTTGCATCCTTCGGCGAGACGCTCGCCACGCTCTGGACAGTCTGGGCCGTCGTGATCTTTTGCGGCATCGGCTTCTGGGCTTGGCGGCCGCGCAATCGCGCCCGCTTCGAACGCGACGCCCATATCCCCCTCAGCGACGAGCAGTGAGCGTAAGTCATGCCAACCAAGATCGAAAAGGACGCCATCTCCGGCGAGGACACCACCGGCCACGAGTGGGACGGCGTCAAGGAACTGAACACGCCGCTGCCGACCTGGTGGGTCTACACCTTCTGGGCGACCATCGTGTTCGCCGTGGTCTATTGCGCGCTCTATCCCTCGTGGCCGTGGATCAACGGCCATACGTCGGGATTGCTGGGTTATTCCAGCCGGACGACCCTGACGCGCGAGCTCGACGAGCAGACCAAGGCCCGTTCGGCCTTCGTTGACCGCATCCGCACCGCTTCGTTCGAGGATATCCGCAAGGACCCCGAGCTGTTCAACTTCGCGCTGGCCGGCGGCCGCTCGGCCTTCCAGAACAACTGCACGCAGTGTCACGGCTCCGGCGGCGCCGGCAGCAAGGGCTTCCCGAATCTCGCCGACGATGACTGGCTGTGGGGCGGCAAACTCGACCAGATCTACCAGACCATCCAGCACGGCATCCGCAACACCGACGAGAAGTCGCGCCAGACGATGATGCCACGCTTTGGAGTCGACGGGCTCCTGACCGCGGCCCAGGTCGGCGCGGTAACGGATTACGTGCTGAGCCTCTCCGGCCATGGCAAGGCGAACGCCGAGGGCGCCAAGATCTTCGTGGAGCAATGCGTGTCGTGCCACCTGGCCGACGGCAAGGGCAACCAGGAGATGGGCGCGCCCAACCTGACCGACGGCATCTGGCTCTACGGAGGCGACCGCGATTCGCTCTACAACACGATCTTCTACGCCCGCAACGGCAGCATGCCGGCCTGGAGCCAGCGCCTCGACGAGGCGACGCTGAAGATGCTCGCCCTCTACGTCCACACGCTGGGCGGCGGACGCTAGCGGCGCGGGTGCAGAAATGGATGGCGGCGGCTCCTTCTATGCGACCCGAGTGAAGGTCTATCCGCGCGCCGTCAGCGGCAGGTGGCGCAGCATCAAGTGGGCAGCACTCGTCCTGCTGCTGGGCATTTATTACGTCGTGCCCTGGCTGCGCTGGGATCGCGGGCCCGGTGCGCCCAACCAGGCGATCCTGCTCGACCTCGACGGCCGGCGCGGCTGGATCTTCGACATCGTCATCTGGCCGCAGGAAGTCTACTTCGTGACCGGCCTGCTGATCCTGGGCGCGGTCGGACTGTTCCTCGCGACGTCGCTGTTCGGTCGAGTGTGGTGCGGCTTTGCCTGTCCGCAGACGGTGTGGACGGACCTTTTCATGTTGGTCGAGCGCCTGATCGAGGGCGACCGCAATCAACGTATGCGGCTCGACCAGGCGCCGATGTCGATCGGCAAGCTGGTGCGCAAAGCGGCCAAGCACACGACATGGCTGCTGATCGCTGCGGCGACGGGTGGCGCCTGGATCTTCTATTACGTCGACGCGCCCACGACCCTGGTGAAAATCCTGCGCGGCGAGGCCTCGACGGAGGTCTATTTCTTCGTCGGCCTGCTCACCGCCACGACCTACATGCTCGCTGGCTGGGCGCGCGAGCAGGTCTGCACCTACATGTGCCCGTGGCCGCGCTTCCAGGCTGCGATGCTCGACGAGCAGAGCGTCATCGTCACCTACCAGAAGGTGCGCGGCGAGCCGCGCGGCAAGCACAAGGCGGGCGACAGCTGGGACGGCCGCGGCGACTGCATCGATTGCCACCTGTGCGTCAATGTCTGCCCGACCGGGATCGATATCCGCGACGGCCAGCAGATCGAGTGCATCGGCTGCGGGCTGTGCGTCGACGCCTGCAACGAAACCATGGACAAGGTTGGCCGCCCGCGCGGCCTGATCCGCTGGGACACGCTGGCCCGCCAGCAGGATCGCGAACATGGCAAGCCCGCCGGCCGGTGGCTGCCGCTCAGGCCACGCACCGTTCTCTACGCGGCGCTGCTCGCCGTCGTCGCAGCCGTGATGCTGGCGGCTTTCGTACTTCGCAGCGATGCCGACCTTTCCGCTCAGCGCGACCGCAGCCCGAATTTCGTGCGGCTCAGCAACGGCGACATCCGCAATTCCTACACCGTCAAGATCTCCAACAAGAGCCAGCAGGCGCGGCACTTCCAGCTCGGCATCGAGGGACTCGCGGGTGCCGCCATCATCGTCGCCAACGTCGCCGACGCGGATGCACGCGCGCCGCAGCTTGCCGTGCATGCCGATGCCGTCGGCACCTTCCGGGTGCTGGTCACGGTGCCGGCGAGCCAGGCGCCGGCGGGTTCCCGGCCGATCGAATTCAAAGTTGTCGATCTGCTCGGTCACGAGAGCGCCACGCACGAGTCGGTCTTTGTCGGTCCGCCGCGATAGGAGCCCAGCAATGCGCGCCCTTCCCTTCCGTTCGCACCATATCCCCTGGCTCTTTGTCGCCGGCTTAGGCGTCGTGATCGCGGTCAACGCGGTGATGATATGGCTGGCGATCAGCTCTTTTTCGGGCCTCTACAGCGACCATGCCCGCGAACGCGGCCTGCACTACAACCAAATCGTCGCCGAGCAGCAGAGCCGCGACGCGCTCCATTGGCAGGTCGATGCGAAGTGGCAGCCGGAAAGCGGCCGACTGCAGCTTGCGGTCACCGGCGCCGACGGCAAGCCGCTGGCCGGCGCGCACATGACGGCCGAGTTGGTGAGACCGGCCGAGAATCGGCCGCCTCTCCCGGTCGCCCTTGCCGACCGTGGCGAAGGCCGCTTTGACGCCCATGTCGACCTGCCCGCCCGCGGCAACTGGGATCTCGATATCGAGGTCGACGCGGGAGACCGGCACTTCGCGCTCACCAAGCGGCTGTTCCTGCGATGAGTGACGTCGCGCTCCCCGTCTTTGCGGCGCCCGCCGCCGCGACGCGCTGCTGCCTGCATTGCGGCGACGTGCTGCGCGTCCCGGGCGATTTCTGCTGCGCCGGTTGTGCCAGCGCCCATGCCATCATCGGCGCGGCGGGACTCGGCGCCTTTTATCGACGCCTCGAGGAGAGCCGCGCGCATCGCCCGCTGCCGCTCGAGGCCGACTTCGCCAGCTTCGCCCGCGACACCGGTCACGGCACCTTCGCGCTCGATCTCCTGGTCGACGGCCTCGACTGCGCCGCCTGCGTCTGGCTGATCGAAAGCCTGCTGGCGCGCAATCGCGAGATCCTCGCCGCCCGAGTCAATCTCTCGACGCGACGGCTGGCACTCAAGTGGAGGGGCACGGCGAGCCAGGCCAACGACCATGCGGGCCTGGTCGCAGCGCTGGGCTTCCGCCTCGCACCGTGGCAGGCGATGGCAGCGAGCGCGCAGGACGACCGCGAGGCGCGCGAGCTGCTGAGGTGTCTGGCAATCGCGGGCTTTGCTGCGGCCAACGTCATGCTGCTCTCGGTCGCCATATGGTCGGGCCATGACGGCTCGATGGGCGATGCCACACGCACCCTGTTCCACTGGCTGTCGGCGGCCATCGCCATCCCTGCCGTTGCCTTTGCCGGCCAGCCGTTCTTCCGCTCGGCCTTCAAGGCGCTTAAGGCCGGCCGCACCAACATGGACGTGCCGATCTCGATCGGCGTCACGCTCGCCTGTGTCGTCAGCCTGCACGAGACCTGGATCGGCGCTGAGCATGCCTTCTTCAACTCGGCGATCACGTTGCTTTTCTTCCTGCTGATCGGCCGCACTCTCGATCGGCAGGCTCGCGGCCGTGCCCGTCGCGCCGTGCAGGCGCTGCTGGCTCTGTCGAGCGGCAGCGCGCATGTCTTGGCCGCCGACGGCACGGCGATACCGCGGCGGGCCGACCAACTCGCGCCGGGGGACGTCCTGCTGGTCGCGGCGGGCGAGCGGCTGGCCGCCGACGGCACGGTGATCGACGGCCGCTCGTCGCTCGATGCGTCGCTGATCAGCGGCGAGAGTCTGCCCGTCCCGGCGAGGGCCGGCGCCAAGGTCGTGGCTGGTATGGTCAATCTCGGCGCGGCGCTGCGCGTGCAGGTGACCGCCGCCGGCGAGCGCACCGTGCTGGCGGAGATCGTGCGGTTGGTCGAGGCGGCCGAACATGGCCGCTCGAAGTTTGTCGCCATCGCCGATCGCGTGGCCCGCGCCTATGCGCCCGTCGTGCATCTCACTGCGCTGCTCACTTTCCTCGGCTGGGTGCTGCTGGCCGGGCTCGCCTGGGATCGCGCGCTGCTCGTAGCAACGGCGGTACTGATCATTACCTGCCCCTGCGCGCTCGCGCTGGCGGTGCCCGTGGTGCAGGTCGTGGCCAGCACGCGCTTGATGCGCCGAGGCGTGCTCCTGCTGTCGCCGACGGCGCTGGAGCGCCTGGCCGAGATCGACCATGTCGTTTTCGACAAGACCGGCACCCTGACGCTCGGCCGGCCCGAATTGGTCTCCGGCATCGACCGCGAGACACTGCTGCTCGCGGCCGGTATTGCCGCCAACTCGCGCCATCCGCTGGCCAAGGCCCTGCAACGCGCCGTAGCGGACGCGCCGGCGGCGGCGGGGGTCGTCGAGCATCCGGGCCTCGGGCTGCAGATGGGCGATACGCGTCTCGGCTCGGCGGGTTTCTGCGATGTCGCCTGCCGCCACGACGACGGCCATTCGGAGCTGTGGCTGGCACGGCCGGGGCAGGCCCCGTGCGTTTCGCCTTCGCTGACCGGCTGCGGCCTGACGCCGCCGCCACGCTCGCAGCGCTGCGACGTGACGGCCTCTCGGTCGAACTGCTGTCCGGCGATCGCACGGCCGCCGTGGCGGCGATTGCCCGCGAGGCCAAAGTCGCGCCCTGGCAAGCGGAGACGTCGCCGGCCGGCAAGGCGGTGCGGCTGGCCGACCTCGCCCGCACCGGCAAGCGCGTGCTGATGGTAGGCGATGGCCTGAACGATGCGCCGGCACTGGCCGCCGCGCATGCCTCGATGTCGCCCGCTACCGCCGCTGAGGCCACGCAGAACGCCGCCGACGCGGTGTTCCAAGGCGACGCGCTGATGCCCGTCGTCGAGACCCTGCGCGTGGCACGCCAGGCGAGCCGGCTGGTCCGCCAGAACCTTGCCCTAGCGCTGCTCTACAATCTCGCCGCGGTGCCGCTCGCCATCGCCGGCTTCGTGACGCCGCTGATCGCGGCCGTGGCGATGTCGTCCTCTTCCCTGCTGGTGATCAGCAATGCACTCAGGGTCGGCGTCCGCGGCAGCCGGCGGGAGACCGTGTGATGGACAGCCTGCTCATCCTGATTCCGGCCGCGCTCACGCTCGGCCTGCTCGGCCTCGCGGCGTTCCTGTGGGCGCTGCGCCACGGCCAGTTCGACGACCCCGAGGGATCGGCCGGCCGCATTCTGTTCGACGACGACGACAAGTGAAGGAGAAAGAGATGTCTCACTGGATCATGGGAATCATGTCCGCGCTGTTCGGCCTGGTCGGCCTGTTCATGGCGGCAGGCGCGCACGACCTCGGAATCTATCTCTTTGGCCTGGTGCTCGCGGCCGGGTCGGTGCTGTTCTGCTGGTGGATGATCAAGACGGCCTACGATGAGGCCGAACATGCCGCAGCCGAGCGCGTCAGCGGTTCCTGAAGCTCATCACGAGCAGGGCGACCAGGGACGCCACGAAATAGGCAGCGCCCACGATCAAGGCGGCGTAGACGTCGCCGATCGCGTAATCGATCGCGCGATAGGCTGAGAGCGTCAGGAAGACGAGACTGGCCGTCAACAGGATACCTGCCGCGAGATAACCGGCCAGCGTGACAGCGGTACGGCGGGCAGCATTCATGGCGAGCGCCGCGCCGATGGCAATGGCCGACTGCAGCAGTGATGGGGCAACCATGGATCACCGCCGCCTGAGCGAGGCCAGCAGATAGCCCGCGGCCACTGCCACGGCGATGGAGAGCAACGGTCGCTCGCGCACCGTCTTCTCGAGATGGGCGCGGGTCGTGGCGCCCTCGTTCTTGACCAGCTTGTCCACCGCGTCTGTCAAGCAGCTCATCAGCTCCTTGAACGTCGTTGGCTCGTTACCGAGGTAGCCGTAGGTGTCCTTTTGCTCGCCGTCGGCCATGGAAGCCTCCTGTCCATCGAATATCCGATGACATGCCGAAGCGCGTCCTGCCTTGACCTGCATCAACCGCCTCCTCGCGCCGCTGTTTGATCTAGGTCATGGGACGCCGCGCTTGGCAGCGTCAGTGTGGAATAATCCGACTGACGAGGATTCAATGACTTTGAAGAAAATCCGCCTCGAGCTTGCCCGCACCGCCGACACGCCTGAGGGTGATCGCAGGTGCGGCTACGAGTTCATCGCACCCCTCGACGCCGAGGCTCGAACTCGATGCCCGCGCCTGGCCGCGCGAACAGACCAAGTGCACCGTGCGCCGCTTCTGGACCGACCAGGACGACGAGCACGGCATGCTGGTGCATCATCGCGGCGGGCAGTGGCTGTTCTCCTACCAGGCGGGCGACGAGGATGACGAGCCGATCTTTCGGTTCGCCACGCACGCCTTCATTCCGGGAGAATACGTGTCGATCACAGAGCATGATGGCGTTGAGCGGACGTTTCGCGTCACTGGCGTGCGCTCGCTGCTCGGCCTTGCCCCAGCGAGCACGGGTCCCCTCGTCGCCCCACGCGCATGACGCGTGCGGAGAGGGCGTCGACCAAGTATAAACTGGCAGCATGACCGACAAAGTCCGAGCCGAACTCTGCCCCACCGGCGTTCTGCGTGCCGGTATCAACCTCTCCAACTTCCTGCTGGTCACCGGCCGCAGCGCCGCGGGCGATCCCGAAGGCGTGGCGCCCGACATGGCGGCGGCGATCGCGGCAGCGCTCGGCGTGCCGGTGAAGTACGTGCCGTTCAAGACGCCGGGCGAACTGGGCGACCAGGCCGGCAAGAACGTCTGGGACATCGGCCTGATCGGGGCCGAGCCGCAGCGCGCCGAGAAGATCGCCTTCACGGCAGCCTATGTCGAGATCGAGGCGACCTACATGGTGCCGCCGGGCTCGGGCATCACCTCGATCGGCGAGGTCGACCGCAAGGGTGTGCGCATCGCGGTGTCGGCCCGCTCGGCCTATGGCCTCTGGCTCGAGAACAACATCAAGAACGCCACCCTGATGCCGATCGCGGGGCTCGATGCCGCCTTCAACAAGTTCAGGCGACGAGAAGCTCGACGTGCTGGCGGGGCTCAGACCGGGGCTCCTGAAGGACATCCAGAAGATGCCCGGCGCCCGCATCCTCGACGGCAAGTTCAGCGCCGTGCAGCAGGCCGTCGGCACGGCAAAAGCCAATAAAACGGGGGCTGAATTCCTCGCGGGCTTCGTCGAGGAGGCCAAGAAGTCGGGCCTGGTCGGGCGGCTGATCCAGCGCCACAACGTCAAGGGGTTGTCGGTGGCGCCGCCGGCCTGAACTACGGGTTGTATCGGTCTGCTAGCGGACTGATTTTTCACAGCTTTTCCACGTAACCTTTCGCGGCCTGGGGCATTGTCTCTGGGTTGCGGGGGATAGTGTGCATGGAAAAGACCACAAGTCCCTCGCCCACGAGATACGAGGGGCTTCATCATGAGCATTGAGACCGTCACGCCCGCCGGCAAGGGTTCAGCAGCACTTCCCTCGGCGGCCCGACGAAACGGTGCCGAAGCCCCCGACCTCTACGAACTCCTCCACGCCATGGAAGCCATGCGCGCCGGCGACTTCTCGGTGCGCCTGTCGCGCGAAAAGCAGGGCCCGCTCGGCCGCATCTCGGTGCTGTTCAACGAGATCGTCTCGGCCAACCAGAACATGGCCCAGCAGCTCGAGCGCATCGGCAAGAGCGTCGGCGAGCAGGGCCGCACCCGCCAGCGCGTGAAGTTCGGCGTCTCGACCGCTTCTTGGGGCGAGATGGAGAGCTCGATCAACAGCCTGATCGACGACCTCCTGTGGCCGACCACCGAGGTGACCCGCGTGATCTCGGCGGTGGCCCAGGGCGACCTCCTGCAGACCGTGCGGCTCGACGTCGACGGCCGGCCACTCAAGGGCGAGTTCCTGCGCTCGGCCAACATCGTCAACACCATGATCAAGCAGCTCTCGGTGTTCACCTCCGAGGTGACCCGCGTGGCCCGCGAGGTCGGCACCGAGGGCAAGCTCGGCGGCCAGGCCAAGGTGAGCGAGGTGACCGGCGTGTGGCGCGAGCTGACCGAGAGCGTCAACTCGATGGCCAACAATCTCACCGCGCAGGTGCGCAACATCTCCGACGTCACCATCGCCGTCGCCAACGGCGACCTGAGCCGCAAGATCACTGTGGATGTAAGGGGCGAGATCCTGCAGCTCAAGGAAGCCATCAACACCATGGTGGACCAGCTGCGCTCGTTCGCCTCGGAAGTGACGCGCGTGGCGCGCGAGGTCGGCACCGAGGGCAAGCTGGGCGGCCAGGCGATCGTGCCCGGCGTTGCCGGCACCTGGAAGGACCTTACCAACTCGGTGAACGCCATGTGCGGCAACCTGACCGACCAGGTGCGCAACATCGCCGAGGTGACGACCGCCGTGGCCCGCGGCGATTTGTCGAAGAAGATCACGGTGAATGTAAGTGGCGAGATCCTGCAGCTGAAGGAGACCATCAACACGATGGTGGACCAGCTGAACGGTTTCGCCGGCGAAGTGACCCGCGTGGCGCGCGAGGTCGGCACCGAGGGCAAGCTCGGCGGCCAGGCCCAGGTCCCGGGCGTCGCCGGCACCTGGAAGGACCTGACCGACAACGTCAACTCGATGGCCACCAACTTGACCGGCCAGGTCCGCAACATCGCCGAAGTGACGACGGCGGTGGCCGGCGGCGACCTCTCCAAGAAAATCACGGTGGATGTCAGGGGCGAGATCCTGCAGCTGAAGGAGACCATCAATACGATGGTCGATCAGCTGAACAGCTTCGCCGGCGAAGTGACGCGCGTGGCGCGCGAGGTCGGCACCGAGGGCAAGCTCGGCGGCCAGGCCCAGGTGCCGGGCGTGGCGGGCGTGTGGAAGGACCTGACCGACAACGTCAACCTGCTGGCCGCCAACCTCACCACCCAGGTCCGCAACATCGCCGAGGTGACCACCGCCGTGGCGACCGGCGACTTGTCGAAGAAGATCACGGTTGATGCATTGGGCGAGATCCTGCGGCTGAAGGAGACCATCAACACGATGGTGGACCAGCTGAACGGCTTCGCCGGCGAAGTGACGCGCGTGGCCCGCGAGGTCGGCACCGAGGGCAAGCTCGGCGGCCAGGCCCAGGTGCCCGGTGTCGCCGGCACCTGGAAGGACCTGACCGACAACGTCAACTTCATGGCCACCAACCTCACCGGCCAGGTCCGCAACATCGCCGAGGTGACTACCGCCGTCGCCAACGGCGACTTGTCGAAGAAAATCACGGTGGATGTTCGCGGCGAGATCCTGCAGCTGAAGGAGACCATCAACACCATGGTCGATCAGCTGAACGGCTTCGCCGGCGAAGTGACCCGCGTGGCCCGCGAGGTCGGCACCGAGGGCAAGCTCGGCGGCCAGGCCCAGGTGCCGGGCGTGGCGGGCGTGTGGAAGGACTTGACCGACAACGTCAACCTCTTGGCCGCGAACCTGACGACCCAGGTCCGCAACATCGCCGAAGTGACGACCGCCGTGGCCACCGGCGACTTATCGAAGAAAATAACCGTGGATGTTCAGCGGCGAGATCCTGCAGCTGAAGGAGACCATCAACACCATGGTCGATCAGCTGCGCTCCTTCGCCGGCGAAGTGACGCGCGTGGCGCGCGAGGTCGGCACCGAGGGCAAGCTGGGCGGCCAGGCCCAGGTGCCGGGCGTGGGCGGCACGTGGAAGGACCTTACCGACAACGTCAACATGCTGGCGGCCAACCTCACCAGCCAGGTCCGCAACATCGCCGAAGTCACCACCGCCGTGGCCACGGGCGATCTGTCCAAGAAGGTCACCGCCGACGTGCGCGGCGAGATCCTGCAGCTGAAAGAGACCATCAACACCATGGTGGACCAGCTGAACGGCTTCGCCGGCGAGGTCACCCGCGTGGCCCGCGAGGTCGGCACCGAAGGCAAGCTCGGCGGCCAGGCCCAGGTGCCGGGCGTCGCCGGCACCTGGAAGGACCTGACCGGCAACGTCAACCTGCTGGCCGCCAATCTCACGACCCAGGTGCGCGCCATCGCCGAGGTGACGACCGCCGTCACCAAGGGCGACCTGACGCGATCGATCCAGGTCGACGCCTCGGGCGAGGTGGCGGAGCTCAAGGACAAGATCAACACCATGATCGACAACCTCCGTCTCACCACGGAGCGCAACACCGAGCAGGACTGGCTAAAAACCAACCTCGCCAAGTTCACCAACATGCTGCAGGGCCAGCGCGACCTCGGCACCGTCGGCCGGCTGATGCTGTCGGAGCTGACGCCCCTGGTCGACGCCCACCAGGCGGTGATCTACCGCCTGCACAGCGAGGACGACGCCACGCTCCGCCTGCTCTCGGTCTATGCCGATTCGGGCGGCGCCGGCCACCCCGAGGTCATCCGCATCGGCGAGGGCCTGATCGGCCAGTGCGCCGCCGACAAGCGGCAGATCCTGATCTCGGACGTGCCCGCGGCGGTGCGGCCCATCACCTCGGGCCTGTTCACCGCGCCACCCAAGAGCATCATCGTCCTGCCGGTGCTGTTCGAGGGCCAGGTCAAGGCGGTGATCGAGCTCGCCTCGTTGAGCCACTTCACCGAGCTGCAGACCGCCTTCCTCGAGCAGCTCACCGCCTCGATCGGCATCGTGCTGAACTCGATCGAAGCCACCATGCAGACCGAGGATCTGCTGCAGCAGAGCCAGAAGCTCGCCGGCGAACTGCAAAGCCAGCAGGGCGAACTGCAGCAGACCAACGAACAGCTCGAGCAGAAGGCCACCGAGCTCGCCCAGCGCAACACCGAGGTCGAGCGCAAGAACCAGGAGATCGAGCAGGCCCGCCGCGCCGTGGAAGAGAAGGCCACCGAGCTGGCGCTGACCTCGCGCTACAAGTCGGAGTTCCTGGCCAACATGAGCCACGAGCTCAGGACGCCGCTCAACTCCATCCTGATCCTGGGCCAGCAGCTCGCCGACAATCCCGACGGCAACCTCAAGGCCAAGCAGGTCGAGTTCGCCCGCACCATCCACGGCGCCGGCACCGACCTGATGAACCTGATCAGCGACATCCTCGACCTCAGCAAGATCGAATTCGGGCACCGTCACGGTCGACGCCGAGGAGATCTTCTTCACCAACGTGCTCGAGACCGTGGCGCGCCCGTTCCGCCACCAGGCGGAGTCGCAGGGCCTGTCGTTCGACGTGCAGATCGACCCCAACCTCGGCCGCAGCGTCGTCACCGATTCCAAGCGCCTGCAGCAGATCCTCAAGAACCTGCTGAGCAACGCCTTGAAGTTCACCGCCCAGGGCAGCGTGCGCCTGCGCGTGCTGCCGGTGCGCGGCGGCTGGCGCCCCGACAACGTGGCGCTCAACCAGGCAAGCTCGGTGGTGGCCTTCGAGGTCACCGACACCGGTGTCGGGATCCCGGTCGAGAAGCAGAAGATCGTGTTCGAGGCCTTCCAGCAGGCCGACGCCTCGACCAGCCGCAAGTACGGCGGCACGGGCCTCGGCCTCGCCATCAGCCGCGAGCTGGCGCAGCTGCTGGGCGGCGAGCTCAGCCTGCGCAGCACGCCGGGCATGGGCTCGACCTTCACCCTCTACCTGCCGACCATGTACACCGGCCCGCGCACCGCGCTGCGCACGCCCGTGCCGGGCGGCATGCCGGTGCCGCAGGTCATCGCTGCCCGAGCGGCTGGCCGACCAGTTCCCCGACGATCGCCACAGCCTGCAGCCGGGCGAGCCGTCGCTGCTGATCGTCGAGGACGATCCCAACTACGCCGGCATCCTGGTCGATGCCGCGCACGCCGCGGGACTGAAAGCCCTGGTCACCTCGCGCGGCGCCGAGGCGCTCGACCTTGCGCTGGAGTACCAGCCGGTCGCCATGTCGCTCGACATCTTCCTGCCCGACATGCTGGGCTGGAACGTGCTCAGCCAGTTCAAGCGCACGCTCGAGACGCGGCACATCCCGGTGCAGATCCTGAGCATGGACGAGGATCGCCAGCAGGGCCTGGCGCGCGGCGCCTTCTCGTATCTCAACAAGCCGACGACGACCGAAGGGCTGAGCGCGGCGCTGTCGCGGATCAGCGACTATGTGAAGCCGCGCAAGAAGCGCCTGCTGATCGCCGAGGACAACGAAGCCGAGCGCATGAGCGTCGGCGAGTTGCTGGCCCATCCCGATCTCGAGGTCGAGATGGCCGCGAGCGGCCACGAGGCGCTCGACAAGCTGCGCGAAAGCCGCTTCGACTGCATGGTGCTCGACTTGCGCCTGCCCGACATGTCGGGCTTCGAGGTGCTGGAAGAGATGCAGCAGGACGAAGCCCTGGCCGATCTGCCGGTCGTGGTCTTCACCGGCCGCGAGCTCACGCCCGAGGAGGATACCCAGCTCCACACCATGGCGCGCTCGATCGTGGTCAAGGGCGCGGCCTCGCCCGAGCGGCTGTTCGACGAGACCGCCCTCTTCCTGCACCAGATCGCGTCCGACCTGCCGCCGGAGAAGCAGCGCATCCTCGAGCGCCTGCACGCTTCCGACGAGATGCTGGCCGGCCGCACCGTGCTGGTGGTCGACGACGACACGCGCAACATCTTCGCGCTGTCGAGCGCGCTCGAGCGGCGCAACATGCACGTGCTGACGGCGACGACCGGTCAGGAGGCGATCTCCATCCTCGAGAAGTCGCCCGAGGTGGCGATCGTGCTGATGGACATCATGATGCCGGAGATGGACGGCTACGAGACCATTGCCCTGATCCGCAGCAAGCCGGCGCTGCGGCGCCTGCCGATCATCGCGCTGACCGCCAAGGCGATGAAGGGAGACCGCGAGAAATGCCTGGAGGCCGGCGCCTCGGACTATCTCGCCAAGCCGGTCAATACCGAGCAGCTGTTCAGCGCGCTCAGACTCTGGCTGCACCGTTGACATGACCTCCGTCGGAGCAGGCCGAGAGAACATAGCCATGGACGCCGCGGACAAGGTCAACATCTTGCTGGTCGACGATCAGCCGGCCAAGTTGCTCAGCTACGAGGTGATCCTCGGCGAACTGGGCGAGAACCTGATCAAGGCGAGCTCGCCGCACGAAGCGCTCGGCATCCTGCTGAAGACCGACGTCGCCGTCGTCCTGATCGACGTGGTGATGCCGCAGATCGACGGCTTCCAGCTCGCCGCCATGATCCGCGAGCATCCGCGGTTCCAGAAGCTCGCCATGATCTTCGTGTCGGGCGTGCAGATCGCCGACACCGACCATCTGCGCGGCTACGAGATCGGCGCGGTCGACTATGTCGCCGTGCCGGTGGTGCCCGAGGTGCTGCGCGCCAAGGTCAAGGTATTCGTCGAACTCTACCGCAAGACCCGCCAGCTCGAGGCGCTCAATGCCGAGCTCGAGCAGCGCGTGGCCAACCGCACCGCCGAGCTCGAAGCCCAGACCGAGCGCCTGCGCGGCAGCGAGGAGCGCCGCACGCTCGCCCTGTCGGCCGGCGGCATGGGCTCCTGGCAGTTCGACGTGGCCTCCGACCACCTCGAATGGGACGATGGCCAGTACCGCATCTACGGCGTCGATCCCGAGCGCTTCCAGCCGACCCCGCAGACCATCCTCGATATGGTCCATCCCGACGATCGGACGATCTCGCCCCTGCTCGCCGGCCTTGCGGCGGAAGGGCCGAAGTATCAGGTCGAATTCCGCATTGTCCGGCCCACCGGCGAGATCCGCTGGTGCTACGGCTCGGCCGCCATAGCCCGCGACGCCGCCGGCTCGGCGGTCCGCCTGAACGGCGTCAGCGTCGACATCACCGAGCGCAAGCGCACCGAGGAGCGGCAGCTGCTGCTGGCCCGCGAGGTCGACCACCGCGCCAAGAACATGCTGGCCGTCGTGCTGTCGATCCTGCGGCTGACGCGCGCCGGGACCACGCCTGAGTTCATCAGCACCGTCGAGGGTCGCATCCAGGCGCTCGCCGCCACCCACACCCTCCTGTCGGCGACCCGCTGGGAGGGCGCCAATCTGCGCCAGATCGTCGATGAAGAGCTGGCGCCCTACCGCGCCGGATACAGCGACCGCGCCGTGGCCGATGGCCCGCCCGCCATGCTGCTGCCGTCGACCGCGCAGGCGATGGCGCTCGCCCTGCACGAGCTCGCCACCAACGCCGCCAAGTATGGCGCCCTGTCGACCGAGGCTGGCCGGCTCAGGCTGCACTGGTGGATCGGCAAGGAGGCGCTGGAGCTCGAATGGACGGAGACCGGCGGCCCGACCACCGCGCCGCCGACCTCGCAGGGCTTTGGCCTGACCATCGTGCGTTCCAGCATCGAGGCCCAGTTCCGCGGCAGCGTCACCTACGACTGGCGCCCCGAGGGGCTGCGTTGTCGGCTCGCCATCCCCCATGCCCAGATCGTCGCGCCTGAGGAGGCCGAGCCAACGGCATCCCAACAGCAGGCGGCAAGCCGCGCTTCGGGCAGTCTCGCCGGCAAGAGCCTGCTGATGGTCGAGGATGAGTTCCTGGTCGGCTTGATGGCCAAGCGGATCCTCGAAGGTTTCGGCGCCGTCGTCGCGGGCCCCTACGGGCGGCTGGCCGACGCCCTCATGGCCGCCAAGGGTGACCGCTTCGACGGCGCCGTCCTCGACTTCAACCTGGCCGGCGAGACCGCCGAGCCGCTGGCCGACCTCTTGCTGGCGCGCGGCGTGCCTTTCTGCTTCCTCACCGGCTACCACCGCGACAGCATCGACCGCCGCTACGCCAATATCCCGCTGCTGCAAAAGCCGATCGACGCCGAGTCGCTCGAGCGCGTGCTGGTGTCGCTGCTTGAATCGCCGGACCTGCTCGAGGCTGCCGACGCCGACTAGGGCGTGTACTCACAACTCGAGTTCAGCCGGGCTTGCTAGACGCGCATCACCCGGCCAACAACCCGCGCGACTGGGCAAACAGCCGCGTGAGGCCCAGCAGCGCGTCGATGTTGGGGGTTGCCACGCCGGTCCGCCGGCCAAGCTCATGCACCGCCGTCACGATGGCGTCGAGCTCGATCGGCTTGCTGCGTTCGGCATCCACCAGCATCGATGTCTTGAAGGCGCCGAGCTCGCGCGTGACGGCGTGGCGCGCCTCGGGGTCCTGATCGATGACGCAGCCGATCCGCGCGCCGATTTCAGAGGCCTCCAGCATCGCGGCCGAACAGAAGGTGCGCACCAGCGGGTCGTCGAGCATGCGGTCGCCGGTGGCGCCGGTCAGCGCCGACACGGGGTTCATCGTGAGGTTGCCCCACAGCTTGTACCAAATGTCGTGACGGATAGTCGGCGACGAGGTCACGTCGAAGCGCGCTTCGGCCAGAAGGTCGTGCAGTTTCTTGAGACGCGGCGACATCGTGCCGTCGGGCTCGCCGATGATCGGGCCCGCGCCCTGGCGATGCACGACGAGGCCAGGCTCGGCGGTCGCGGCACTGAGATGCACGACACAGCCCACGACATGACGGAGCGGAATGGCGCGGGCGATGGCGCCGCCCGGATCGACGCTCTCCAGCGGCTCGCCGCCGAGCGGCGCCAGACCCTGCGCGAACCACCACGGCACGCCGTTCATCGCTGGCATCACGATCGTCGCGGGCCCGAGAAGCGGGCCGATCCCTGCCGCTACCGCTGGCATGGCCGGCGCCTTGACCGCGATCACCACGAGATCCTGCGGCCCAAGCTCGTCCGCCGCGGCCGCCGCCCGCGCTCGCCCGGTCAGCAGCGCCTCGCCCTGCTTGACGCGCCAGCCGTGCGCGTTCAGCGCCTCCAGTGTCTCGCCACGGGCGAGCGCGCTCACTTCGGACTTGCCGTGCGCGGCGAGCCGCGTGCCGATGAGGCCGCCGACCGCGCCGGCGCCGACGATGCAGACCTTCATGCCACTCCACCACTCATGCCCGCACCCGATCCCACCAGTCGCGCGTGCGGTACCAGGCGCCGACCAGCGGCAGGACCCATTCGGGATTGCCGTTGTAGAGCGGCACCGTGGGAAACGCCTGGCCGTCGAAGGCATTGATCGGCGTATTCGAGCCGCCGGCGATCTTGCGCGCGGTCTGGTGGCCGAGATAGCTCATCATCGCCACGCCCGAGCCGTTGCAGGCCATCAGATAGTGCATGCCCTGCTCCATGCCCATGTGCGGCAGGAAGTCGAAGGCGAAGGCGACGTTGCCGGTCCAGGCGTGCGTTACCTTCACGCCCTTGAGCTGCGGCCAGCGCTCGAGCATGTAGCCGTGAAGCACCGGCGCGCTGACCTCGGGCGACACCTGGGTGAAGCGGGCGCGGCCGCCGAAGATCACCCGCTTGTTGTCGGGCGACCGCCGGTAGTAGCAGAGCACGCGCTTGGTATCGCTCACCACGCGGTTCTTGGGGATCAGGCTCTGGACCAGGTCCTCGGGTAGCTCCTCGGTGGCGATGATGTGGCTCGCCACCGGCACCAGCCGGCGCCGGAGCGTCGGCGTGAGCTCGGTGGTGTAGCCGTTGGTCGCGATCACCACCTCGCGCGCCTCGATCGGGCCCTTGGACGTCAGCACGCGGAAGCCGCCGCCGGGCTTGCGCTCGATCTGCTCGGCGTTGCATTGCGCGCAGAGCTTGGCGCCGGCGCGATGCGCCGCCTTCAGGAGACCGCCATAATAGAGCGCAGGATGAAGCTGGCCGGTGCGCTCCACCACCATGCCGCCGTAATAATAATCCGACGCGATCTCCTCGCGCTGCCTCTCGCGCGGCACCATGTAGGTGCCGAGGCGGGCGTTTTCATTATAGGTCCCGACCTTCGCCGCCTGCTCTTCGTAATGGCGCGGCGTGTAGGCGCCGCTGAAGCGGCCGTTCATGCGCCAGTGGCATTCGATGCCTTCGCGCTGGATCACCGTCTCGACCTGGGCCAGAGAATCGGCGGCATCGCTCAGCATGCGCTGCATGATCTTCTTCCAGCCCTCGGCGTCGCCGCCGACGCCCTTGCCGGAGAAACCCTTGCCCAGGTGGTGCCGCCGCTGACGCCGCCGCCATTGCGGGTCGAAGCGCCGATGCCGAAATCGCCGCGTTCCAGCACCGTGACCTCGATGCCCGAACGCGCCAGCTCCAGCGCCGTCGACAACCCGCCATAGCCCGCGCCGACCACCAGCACGTCGGTCTTGCGCGGCGGGTCCTGCGCACAGCTCGTTGGAGGGATGCCACCACTCCCACCACCACGGCATCGCCTTGAAGTCCTTGTGGAACACGCTGTCGGCCATGCTCCGGAAACTAGGGGACCCTCCACAACGGGGCAAAAGAAAAAGCCCGACCGGTCCGTTGGACCAGCGGGCTTCTCCTTTTGCGCCAGTGGCGCCGACGCACTACGGCGTCGTGGTATGCGGCGAGATCACATGGCCCTGGGCGTTCAACCGGTTGCCCTGGGCGTCGTAGCGGAACCCGTACTCGTCCCGGAACGCCTCCTCATGGCGAACGTGGCCCCGCCACGGCGAGACCGCCTGGGCCTCCTGGTCCATCGGCTGCAGACCAGGCGCCTCGCGCTGATAGTCGCCCGGGCTCGGTTGCGGCGGCGAGGCAATGACGCGCTCGTTCACCATCTGGGCGTTGGCCACGCCCGCAACTCCGATCAGGGCAAGCGTGAGCAAGGAATGTCTGATCATTTTGTCCTCCTGCGGGATGATCAGAAGGGTAACGCGCCCTTGCCGCCGCCGTTGCAGGGCGAAAGTGCGACGGCGCCGCCTTTCCGACACAATGGCGCCATGCCGATCGTCCTTTCTGAAAACTTCCGGGCCCTTTTCTACGCACCGTTCTATGCCGCCCAGGCGACCGGCGCCTTTCGCGCCGCCGGCGTCGAGGTGGTGCTGAAGCCCTCGCCCAGCCCGCCCGCCGCGGTGAAGGCCTTGCGGGCCGGCGAGGTCGACGTGATGTGGGGCGGTCCGCTGCGGGTGATGATGGTGCACGACCAGGAACCCGGCGCCGATCTCGTCTGCTTCTGCGATGTCGTGGCGCGCGATCCCTTCTTCATTATCGGCGCCGTGCCCCGCCCCCGGTTCAAGTTCGCCGATCTCGCCGGGCTGAAGTTGGCCACGGTGTCGGAAGTGCCGACGCCCTGGATCTGCCTGGCCGATGACCTGCGGCGCGCCGGCGTCGATCCCGCGCGCCTCGACCGCGTCAGCGACCGAACAATGGAGCAGAACACCATCGACCTGCGCGCCGGCAAGGTCGATGCGATCCAGGTTTTCCAGCCCTACGCCGAACAACTGATCGCCTCGGGTGCCGGCCATGTCTGGCACGCCGCCGCCACGCGCGGGCTCACCGCCTACACCACGCTGGTGACGCGGCGTGCCGTGCTTGTCGCGCGGAGCGATGAGCTTCTCGCGATGACGCGCGCCATCCATCGCACGCTCGGCTGGTTTGCCGTGACGCCCGCCGATGAAATCGCGCGTGCCGTGCAGGAGTTCTTTCCCGACGTCGATCCCGCGATCTTCGCCGCCGCCATCGAACGCTATCGCGCGCTTGGCCTGTGGGGCTCCGATCCGGTGATCCGCCGCGAAGGCTACGATCGCCTGCACGGCGCCATGCGCGCCGCGGGCGCGCTCAGCCGCGACATCGCGTTCGACACCTGTGTCGACACCAGCCTGGCCGAGCAGGCGATCGGCCTTAAGTAACGCACCGGACGCAAGAAACCGGCGAGGAAGCCGGGCAACCGCCATGCTCGGCGGGTCGTTTTCTCTTTAGCGGCAGCCATTCCGGCTGGCGCTCGCGAACGTGGAGAGGAAGCACGGTCATGAACCAGCAGAACAACAACCAGAACCCGTCGCAACAGCAGCGTGAGCAGCAACAGCGCGAACAACAGCAGCGCGAGCAGCAGCAGCGTGAACGCCAGAACCAGCAGCCTGGCCAGAAGCCGGGCTCACCGGGCCAGAAGCCCGGCCAGCCGCAGCACTCCGACAAGAATAGGGACGAGTGAGGCACGACCCTCCGCGAAAGTGACCAAGGGAATGCCCGCCGTCCGGCGGGCATTTCTTTCTGAAGATCAGGAGAGTTCGATGACCGACAAACCCGACCGGCCCGCCGATCCCGTGCCGGTGGCGCCGCCCGCTCCCGGCAAGGCCGATCCCCTTCCGCCGGAGATGCCGGTGCCCGGCAGCCCTGCGCCGGAGATCATGCCGACGCCGACACCGCATCCGCCGGCCCCACCGACGCCGTCGCTCTGATCGCTACGCTCGGTCGTCGTCCATGACGCCCAACATCACAATCGCGGCACGAGCGACACCAACGCATGGGCCCGAATACCGGTCGGGTTGCCGTGAATGTCCCGGTTGAAGCCGATGGCGCCGCCGAACACCACGGACGTCGATTTCCCAGGCGTAACCAGCAAACCCCTTGCTGCTTGACCGTTTCGGTCAACGCGCCATGATGATGCGGCGATACTACCCTGGGGAGATAAAGCCATGAACCTCGAAGCTCTCTGCACGGCCTGGGCGCCGCGCCTGCTCAGTGTGTTGCGCATCGTCACGGGCCTCGCTGTTGATGCAGCATGGCACCGCCAAGCACTTCAAGTTTCCGCCCATGCCGACAATTCGCCAAGATCGACCTTCACGCCATGGGCGGCATCGCCGGCTATCTCGAACTGGTCGGCGGCGCCTTGCTGATGGTCGGTCTGTTCACGCGGCCGGTGGCCTTCATCCTGTCGGGCGAGATGCGCCGTCGGCCTATTTCATGCGCATGCGCCGCGGGGCTTCTATCCGATCCTGAACGCCGGCGAGGCTGGTGGTGCTCTTCTGCTTCATCTTCCTCTATATCGCCGCCGCCGGCCCCGGCCCGTGGAGCATCGACGCCGCGCGCAAGAAGTAAGCGCCATGGCCCTGAAGCGCGTCGCCCTCGAGATTGGCATGGGCACCGACATCCGCGGTGCCGACTACACCAAGGCCGCCGTGCGCGCGCTCAAGGACGCGCTGTGGCACAACTCGCTCACCGTGGCGTCGGCGGTCGGCAAGTCGAGCGACGACATGCAGGTCGAGGTTCTGATCGGCGTGCCGCAGCCCGACAAGGTCGACAAAGCCCAGGTGCTGGCCGTGCTGCCGCACGGCACCGGCACGGTGAAGGTGATGCAGGGCGGGCTGGAAATCATGAACGAGGCCGGCACCGACAGGACGGTGATCGCCCAGGCTGCGGCCATCGTCAGGCTGGATGTGTGATGGCCCAGAAACGCGTCATCCTCGAGCTCGGCACCGGCAACGACCTGCATGGCGGCGACTACACCAAGGCCGCCCTGCGCGCGGTGCAGGACGCCCTGCACCATTCCTCGCTCACCATGCTGCGGGCGCTCAAGGTCAACCCCAAGACCAGCATGTTCGTGAACGTCACGATCGGCGTGCAGCAGCCCGACAAGGTCGACCTCGAGAAGGTGAAGGCCTCGCTGCCGCACGGCATCGTCACGGTGAAGGCGGTGAAAGGCGGCCTCGACGTCGCCGATCCCGAGAACAACGACCCGGCGGTGATCGCGAGCGCCGCGGTCGAGGTCCGGCTGGAGCTGCCGTGATGCTGCTCTACGAACACCCGCTCTCGTCCTACGCCCAGAAGGTCAAGATCGCGCTGCGCGAGAAGGGGCTGAAGTTCGACGTCGAGACGCCGCAAGCGCTGGGCTCGGGCAGCTCGGGCGGAGATTTCGCCGCCGCCAGCCTGCGCCGTGAAGTGCCGGCGCTGATCGACGGGCAGGCGCGCATCTTCGATTCGACGATCATCCTCGAATACCTGGAAGACAAACATCCCTCGCCTGCCCTGCTGCCCCGCGATCCGGTGGCCCGTGCCGAAGCGCGCATGATCGAAGACGTCTGCGACACGCTCTACGAAGCGATCAACTGGGGTCTGGGCGAGATCGGCTGGTTCAAGCGTGCCGAAGGCCGGCTGGCCGACGACATGAAGGCCAAGGCTGCGTCGCAGACCCGGCAGCTCCTCGACTGGCTGGAGGGCAAGCTCGGCGGCAAGACCTGGTTCGGCGGCGAGCTTCGGCTGGGCCGATGTCAGCGTCGCGCCCTATCTCAACCGCTCGGTCCACTACGGCATCGGCCCGGCCGAAGGCTCGCCGCTAAGAGCCTGGCATAGCCGGCTGTGCGAGCGTCCGTCAGTCGCCGCGACCTTCAAGGAGTACGACGCCGCACGCCAAGGCATGGCGCAACGTCGTCGAGCGCCTGGCCTCCGGCACGTTCCGCCGCGAGTACCGCGATCACCGGCTGGAATGGATGATGAAGTCGGGCGGCGTGCAGATCGTCCTCGACGGGCTCGCCAAGGACAATATCCGCTTCACCTGGCCGCTCTAACCTTGCGCGACCGACGAAGACCAACCCGAGGCCCACGACAATGGCCGCGATGCCGGCGATGGTCGGGATCGGGATGGTCCTCTGCTGATCCTCGGTGATCTTGATCGGACCGGCGTCGAGCACGGTCTTGCGCTCGGTAAAGGAGACGTTGGCGACCACGAGGCCAACAACGCCAAGCGCAATCAGCACGAGGCCAAGCATGGCGATGGGTTTCATGCCTCCCAAACGTCGAGGGCCGGGAATGGTTCCGCCCGCTAGGCGCGCACCAGCATTTTCAGGCCTTGCTCGATCGCCGCGCGCGCCCGCGCCGCCAGCTCGGCGTCATTGGCGCTGCTGACCGGATGTTCGATCTGAACGAAGGCGTAGCCCGGCAGGCCGAGCACCTTGCTCATCATCTCGGCGGCGCTGGCGAAGCGGGTGGTCATCACGCCCACGGCGGGGACACCCTGGCGTTCGGCGATGACGGCGTCGTGCAGACTGCACGATGAGCAGCTGCCTCAATCTCCTATGCCGGAGATCACCGCGTCCCACTGCTTGATCTCGTCGGCGATATGCTTGTCGGCGGGCGCGCTGTAGTTCGACTTGGTGCGGGCCACGACTTTGGCGACGCCATATTCCTCGCGCAGCATGCGATCGAGATGGGCGAAGAAGCCCTTGGTGCCCACTTTGCCGTTGGAGATGAAGCCGATCGTCTTGCCCTTGAGTGTCGGCAGGCGCGGCGCAAGCTTGCCGGTTGCAGCGGCCTCGCCGGCGGTGGGATCGAGAACGCGGATGGTCATGGCATACTCCTCTTCTACTTCTTGGGCGGCTCGCAGTCGATACAGGCACCGATCGGCAGCGTGACGGCGCGGCTCTTGTTGCCGAGCCACGGCGGGATCACCGCGCCGAAGCCGCCGGCCGGCCCGCCGGCGGCGATCACCAGCAGATGGTCGGTGGTTTCCAGCGCAGGATAGACCTTGTCGCCCTTGTCGCGCACCACGGCGCCCTTGCCGACGTCGGCCCATTCGCCGCGCCTGATGCGGGCGCGCTCATGGATGAAGTTCGCGATGTCCGTCTTGCTCCACTTGGCGGCCTGCAGGTGCTCGCGCAGCTGCTTGGGAATGATCATGCGCGTAATTGCCGGGATGGATCGAGTAGTGCCGCAGGTTGGCGCGGATGTCGGCGGCGAAGGTTTCCAGGATCTCCTCGGGCTTGGTGGTCCACTCGTTCATGATCTGGCGCGGCGCGCCCGCCGCCATCACCGTCACCGCCGAGGCCGCCCTGGGAGGCCGCGCTGCTCGGAGAGCGACTGCCAGGTCGTGTCCTCCTCGTCCTCGGCGATGCAGAAGCTGAACTTGCCGGGGTGGCCGAGCGTCGAGCGATCGATCTCACCCGGCCGCGCATCGAGGAGATTGATCAGGCAAAGGCGGATGGCGCGGCCGATCGCCGACGTCGCCCGGTCGCTGTTGCCCAGCGCATTGAACGTGCCGCTGGCGCCGATCTCCTGGCGAATCGGGCCGTTCAGCACGACCAGGATGGCGCAGCCGCCGGTGCTGGCAGTGGCGCCATGGATCAGGAACGGCTCCTGCATCATCGCCGTCCAGGCTGTGATCACGACCGGGAAGTGCATCGGCAGGCAGCCTGCCATCACGGCGTTGACCGCGAGCTTCTCGGCGGTGATGGCAAGGCCGCGCACCGGCTCGATGCCGATCAGCTGCTCGGGCGGCATCATCACCCAGTCGAGGCAGGCCTCCACCGCCTCAGGCGTCGGCGGCACGATCGGCAATCCGTCGGTCCAGCCGTTGGAATGGTAGAGCTCCTGGACGGCGGAAAAGTCCGCCGCATCGTAGACCTTCGAGGCGAGCTGCATGTCTTTCACCAGCGACCACTAACTCTTGGGGTAGTTACCGTGAGGTAATGCTTATAAAAACGGAAAAATATTCGGTCTTTACCAGATGTTAAATCGGCGGAAGGCGAGAGTTGATCCACAACTCCGGGCATACGCTCCCAAAGCATTCGATCTCGACGCCTCCGCTTTTACCACGGCGGGGCCTCAGCCGCCTATTTTGGTCATTAGAAGTTCCACGCGGCAAAGAATCAGGCCGCGAGCATACGCTCTCGATTGCGGTGGCGCAGGATCGGCATCACCCATTTGCCGAAACGTTCGGCCTCCTCGTCGTGCAGGTAGCCCGACAGGCAGAACGAGTGGCAGCCGAGATCGATGAAGTCCTGCAAGCGTCTCGGCGCACTGCTCGGGCGTGCCGACGACGGCGATGCCCGCCCCCGGCCGTACCTTGGTGATGCCGGTGAACAGGTTGCGCTCGATCACGTCACCGGTCGCCGCCAGCTCGCGCACGCGGCGATTGGCCTGCGAGGTGGCGAAATGCTCCTTCACGAAGGCCTTCTGCGCCTCGCTGGCATGGCCCACCAGCTCGTGCGCGAACTCCCAGGCCTCCTTCTCGGTCTCGCGGCAGACAATCTGCAGGCGCATGCCGAAGCCGATCTCGTTCTCGCGCCCATGCTTGGCCGCCATGCCGCGGATCACGGCCATGTTGTCCCTGATGCGCTGATAGGTGTCGCCCCAGAACAGGTGCACGTCGGAGTGCTTGGCCGAGATCTCCCACGCCTGCCGGCTGCCGCCGCCGAGATAGAACCTGGGGTGCGGCTTCTGCAGCGGGTGCGGCCGGATCTGCGCCTTGTCGAGCTTGTAGAACTTGCCCTCGTAGGTGACCGACGGCTGCGTCCACAGCAGCTTCAGGAGCGTCACCTCCTCGTCCATGATTTCGTAGCGCTCTTCCTTGCCCCACTTGATGCCTTCGGATGCGCTCTCCGCCTCGCTCTGGCCGGCGATCAGGTTGACGCAAATGCGGCCGCCCGAGAGCTGGTCGAAGGCAGCGATCATTTTCGCCAGCAGCACGGGGTTGATGTAGCTCGGGCGCGCCGCCACCAGCATGCGGATCGACTTGGAGCGCGCCACCATCATCGCCGAGCTGATCCAGGCCTCCCAGCAGGCGGTCTGCACCGGCACCAGCATGTATTCGAAGCCGGCCGCCTCGGCCGCCGCCGTCACCTTGTCGAACAGGTCGAGCGAGGGCGGCACCTGCGCGCTCGCGAGCCCGTAGGCCGTGGTGTCGCCCGCCGTCGGCAGGAACCAGCCGAATTCGAGTTTGCGCATGGCCGCAGTCTAGTGCCTATTTCGGGCCAATACACGTAGTCGGGGGATCGGGGACATGCTTCAGCACGGCAGGCGGCCAACCATCGCATCGCGGCACGGCATGGTGGCCGCCGCGCATCCTCTGGCCGCCGCGGCCGGCGCGCGCATCCTGGGCAATGGCGGCACGGCGTTCGACGCGGCAGCCGCGACCGCGGCGGCGCTCAATGTCGTCGAACCCTACATGTCCGGCCTCGCCGGGCGCGGCGTGCGCGACCTGCTACATCGCCAAGGAGCGGCGCGTGCGCACGCTCGACTTCGTGGCGCCGATTCCCAAGAAATTCCCGGTCGACAAGCTGGACCGCCGCGAGCAGCTGGTGCGCGGCGCGCTGGCCGTCGGCGCGCCCGGCAATCTCGCCGGCTGGTGCGAGCTGGTGCAAAGCCACGGCCGCAAGAAGTTGCCCGAGCTGTTCGCGCCGGCCATCGCCATCGCGCGCGACGGCTTCCGCCTGATCGAGTTCAACGTCGAGGAGATCGGCGGCGTCGGCGTCCGAGCTCGCCGGCCACAAGGCGCTCTATCCGGAATGGTCGCGCGTCTACACCGCGGGCCAGGGCACCGTCTCGCCGGGCTTCGTGCTGAAGCAGCCCGATCTCGCGCGCACGCTCGAGGCGCTGGCCAACGAAGGTCCCGGCCTGCTCTATGGCGGCGCGCTCGGCCAGAAGATCCTCGACCGGCTGAACGAGCTCGGCGGCTGCCTCACCATGGAGGACTTCCAGGCGGTCAAGCTCGACTGGAGCGATCCGGTCGCGGTCAGCTATCGCGGCCACACGTCAACGTGCCGCCGCCGCCCTGCGAGGGGTACCAGTACCTGCTGACCTTGCGCATCCTCGAAGGCTTCGACCTCGCCAAGATGAAGCGCAACGTCGACCGAGCATGTCGACACCGTGCTGCGCGCCATCCGCCTCGCCGCCGGCGTGCGCATCGCCAGCGGCGTGCCGAGCCCGCAGAAGCTCGCCGAGATCCTGTCCGACAGCCACGTCGAGGGCCTGCGCGCCAGGGTGCGCGACGGCAAGCCGATCGTCGGCCCGACCGAGCAATGGACGCCCTGGCCCGACGAGGATCCGGTCAACGAGAAGCCACACCACCTCGTTCTCGATCGCCGACAGCGATGGCAACGTCGTCTGCCTGACGCAGAGCCTGGGCAGCGTCTTCGGCTCGGGCGTTGTCGTGCCCGGCACCGGCGCTTTGCCTGAACAACTTCCTCTATTGGGCCGACGTCAACCCGAAAAGTCCCAACCGCGTGACGCCGGGCGGGGCGCTGCCGATGTGCATGGCGCCCTCGATCGTGACCAAGGACGATGCGCCCGTGCTGGCGCTGGGCACGCCCGGCAGCTACGGCATCCTGCAGACCCAGCCGCAGGCGCTGGTGCAATACCTCGATTTCGGCCTGCCCTTGCAGCAGGCGATCGAGGCGCCGCGCGGCCGCCTCACCGATGGCCAGGATGTCGTGCTCGAAGCGCGGATCGAGCCCGACGTCCATGCCGAGCTGCGCACCCGCGGCCACAAGGTCACGACGGGTCCCGCCTGGACGTGGAAGGTGGGCGGCATGCAGGGCGTGGCGATCGATCCCGCGACCGGCGTGCTGACCGGCGGCTGCGATCCGCGCCGCGACGGCTACGTCGTGCCGGCCTAGCGCAGCAGCGCTGAAACCACGCGCGTCTGGGAGCGAACATGGGGCGCGAAACGCGCCCAACCGCGCATGGCGGCGAATTCCTTGGTCGTGACCGCGGCGGGCAGACTCCAGCTCGTAGACCGTGGTGTAGAGCCGGGCCTTGGTGCGCCGGCTCTGCCCGCGATCGCTTTCGGAGATGTCCCCCGACGAGAGATAGCGCCGCCCCGATAGCACGCCCGGACAGGCCAGCGCGTCGGGCAGGTGCACCTCGTCGTACCAGCGGTTCCAGTCGGCTTCGACCTCGGCATCGACTTCGGCGGTGACGATCAATAGGCAGTTGGGCAGCTTGCTCATCGGCATTCCTCTTGCACGGCGCAGTCAGGCACGATGGAATGCCGGCCAAGGGGAATGTTCAAGAGGGGAGCGATCATGCGCAAACTGGTCTGGCTGGCGGCGGCGCTCGCCGTCTGGGGAGCCGGCGTCGCCGACGCGCAACAGCCGGCACCGCGCAAAGGTGGCACGCTCCGCATGACGGCACCCTACGCCGCGAGCTTCGGCAGCCTCGATCCACACGTCACGCCGCGCGCCCAGGACGACATCGTCAACAAGGCGATCCACCGCACGCTGTACAATTGGGACACCGCCAACTCGAAGCTGGTGCTGGAACTCGCCAACTCGGTGTCGGTCTCGGCCGACGGCCTGGTCTACACCTACAAGCTGCGCGACGACGCCTACTTCCACAATGGCCGCAAGATGACGGCCGACGACCTCATCTGGTCCTACACGCGCATCATGGACGGCAGCAAAGGCTATCCCGGCGCGCGCTATGTGCGCCTGATCAAGGGCGCGGTCGATGTCGAGAAGGGCCAGGCCAAGGAGATCTCCGGCCTGAAGAAGATCGACGACTTCACGCTCGAGATGACCATCACCGACCGCGTCGAGCCGGGTTACTACTTCTTCAGCGGCACCACGGCGATCCTGCCGCGCGAAGAGGTCGAGAAGGGCGATTTCGCCTCCGCAGCCGATCGGGCTTGGGCCGTT
This sequence comes from uncultured Alphaproteobacteria bacterium, assembly GCA_963755595.1. GTDB lineage: Bacteria > Pseudomonadota > Alphaproteobacteria > Reyranellales > Reyranellaceae > Reyranella. The sequence goes on from CAVWKP010000017.1 coordinate 180,652, forward strand.
CAAATTCAAGGAGCATATCCCGGGCTCGCGCGTCGTCGCTGGAGCGCTTCGACAAGTTCTACAAGCCCGGCAAGCCCTATGTCGACAAGCTCGAGGTGCTGATCATGGCGGAAGCCGCGGCGCGCGACGTCGCCTTCCGCAACAAGGAGATCGACACCTCGATCCTGGGCCCGGCGCAATATGTCGCCTATCGCGCCGATCCGCAGCTCTCCAAGGGCATCCTCGGAAGTGGCCGAGATGTTCACCCGCGCCATGACCATCAATCCATGCCGTCAAGCCGTTCGGCGACAAGCGGGTGCGCCAGGCGATCAACTATGCGATCGACACCGACCTGATCATCAAGCAGCTGGTCAAGGACAAGGCCTATCGCGCCGTGAGCTGGCTGCCGCCCTCCTCCGCCGCCTTCGACAAGACCGTCAAGCCCTACGCCTTCGATCCGGCGAAGGCCAAGAAGCTGCTGGCCGATGCCGGGCTATCCCAACGGCTTCGAGTTCGAGATGACGACCAGCCAGAACGAGAGCTGGGGCCTGCCGATCGTCGAGGCCATCATCCCGATGCTCGACAAGGTCGGCATCAAGCTGAAGCCCAAGCTGGTCGAGGTCACGATGCTGACCGAGATCGCGATGAAGGGCGAGTACCAGGCCTATATCGGCTCGAACCTGACCGGCCCGGATTCCCTGGCGACGCTGCGCTGCTTCTACTCCAAGACGCCGCGCACGGCCTGCAACTACACCGGCTTCAACAATCCCGACTATCGACAAGCTGCTCGACGACGCCGCCCAGGAAGGCGACATGGCCAAGCGCAACGACCTGCTGACGCCAGGCCAACAACCTGCTCTACGAGGAAGCGCCGGTGTGGTTCTTCAACTACAACAAGGCGGTGCTGGCCTATCAGCCGTGGGTGCACGGCCTGCAGGCCAACCCGACCGAGATCACGCACCAGTACCCCGAGGACATCTGGGTCGACGCGACCTCGCCGGCGAAATGACAAGAGGTTGACGCGTCAGGACCTGATGTTGTTCGTCCTCGCGCGTCGTCTCGCCAACGTCATCCCGACCCTGGTCGCGGTCGTAGCGCTGGTCTTCCTGCTGTTCAGCGTGCTGCCCGGCAGCTTCATCTCGGGCATGGGCGAGGACGGCCGCACCACCATCGATCCGGCCGTCATGGAGCGCATGCGCAAGGAGATGGGCCTCGACGACCCGCTGCCCGAACGCTTCGCCAAGTACATCGCCCATACCGCCGTGGGCGATCTCGGCATCTCGTTCCGCACCCGCGAGCCGGTGACGACCCTGATCGGCGTCAGGGTGTGGCCGTCGCTGCAAGCTCGTGTTCGCCGCCATGACCTTCGCCATCCTGATCGGCGTGCCGCTGGGCTTTCTCGCGGCGCTGCGGCCCGGCAGCTCTGATCGACACCGTCTCGATGGTCGGCGCGATCTCGGGCCTGTCGCTATCGCAGTTCTGGCTCGGGCTGATGCTGATGTACCTGTTTGCGCTGAAGCTCCAGTGGCTGCCGAGCTTCGGCTATGGCGACGGCGGGCTCAGCCACATCCTCCTGCCGGCGGTGGCGCTCGGCGTCGGCCCGATGGCGCTGCTGGCGCGCACCACGCGCGCCGCCGTGCTCGACGTGCTCAATGCCGATTTCGTTCGCACCGCGCGCAGCAAGGGCATGAGCGAACGCCGCGTCGTCGAATGGCACGTCATGCGCAACGCGCTCGTGCTGGTGATCACCACCATCGGCCTGCAGTTCGGCTCGCTGATGGGCGCAGGCGGTGGTGGTCGAGAAGCTGTTCGCCTGGCCGGGCGTGGGCTCGCTGCTGGTCGATTCGGTGTTCCAGCGCGACATCCCCACCGTGCAGGGCTGCATCCTGCTGATCGTGCTGTTCTTCCTGGTCATCAACACCCTGGTCGACCTCGCCTACGTGCGCGATCGATCCGCGTATCCGTTACCGCTGATGAAATTGCCAAGACTCAAGTTGAAAGGTGGGACGTCTCTCTGGATCGGCGGTGGCCTGGTCGGCATCGCGATTGTTCGCGGCGGTGATGGCGCGCTGGATCGCCCTCACCGATCCGGTGATGGACGCCAACCTGATGAATGCCGAGATGCCGCCATGCTGGGAGTTCCCGTTCGGCACCGACGCCCAGGGCCGCGACATCTACTCACGCATCGTCTACGGCGCGCGCATCTCGCTCACCGTCGGCATGGTGAGCCAGATCTGCAACAGCATCATCGGCGTGACGCTCGGCCTCACCGCCGGCTACTGGGGCGGCCTGGTGGGACGACCTGGTGAGCGGGCTCACCAACCTGATGCTCGCCATCCCCTCGCTGATCTTCGCGCTCGCCATCATGGCGATCCTGGGTCCCGGCCTGGTCAGCCTGCTGATCGCGCTTGGCCTCACCAACTGGTCCTATTCCTGCCGGCTCGACCCGCGCGCAGGTCCTGTCGGTCAAGAGCCAGGGATACATCCAGGCGGCGCGCATCCTGGGCTACGGCGACCTGCGCATCATGTTCACCCAGGTCCTGCCGAACATCCTGGGACCGCTGATCGTGATCGCCACGCTCGGCATGGGCGGCGCGATCCTGGCCGAGGCCGCGCTCTCCTTCCTCGGCCTCGGCATCCGCCCGCCCTTCCCGAGCTGGGGCAGCATGCTTTCCGAGGCGCGCGACCAGATCAACACGGCGCCCTGGCTCTCGGTGTTCCCCGGCCTCGCCATCTTCTTCACCGTGCTCGGCCTCAACCTGCTGGGCGACGGGCTGCGCGACATCCTCGACCCGCAATCGACGGCGCGGCGCGCATGAACTAAGCCGCTCCTCAAGGTCGAGGACATGCGCATCGCCCTGGCCGGCGACGTGATCCACAACGCGCGTCGAGAACGTCTCTTTCGAGATCGGCCGCGGCGAGGCTTTCGGCTTGGTGGGCGAATCCGGTTGCGGCAAGAGCATTACGGCGCTGGCCGTGATGGGCCTGTTGCGCCGGCCGCTGTCGCTCGCCGGCGGCAAGGTCGTGCTCGACGGCCAGGAGATCCAGAATGCGCCGGCGGCCGAGATGCGGCGCCTGCGCGGCAAGCGCATCGCCATGATCTTCCAGGAGCCGATGACGGCGCTCAATCCGCTGTCGCCGGTCGGCAAGCAGATCGCCGAGATGTTCGTGCTGCACGAGGGCGCGGGCTGGAGCGAGGCGATGGACCGCGCCGAGGAGGCGCTGCGCCAGGTGCGCGTGCCCTCGCCCGAGCGGCGCATCAAGGACTACCCGCACCAGCTTTCGGGCGGCATGCGCCAGCGCGTGATGATCGCCATTGCGCTCGCCTGCGGACCCGACCTGCTGATCGCCGACGAGCCGACCACGGCGCTCGACGTCACGGTGCAGGCCGAGATCATCGACCTGATGGCCGAGCTCTGTGCCGCCACGTGGCACCGCCATCCTGATGATCAGCCACGATCTCGGCCTGGTCGCCAATATGTGCAAGCGCGTGGCGGTGATGTATGCCGGCCGCATCGTCGAGGCGCAGATCGCCGAGGCGATCTTCGCGGCACCTCGCCATCCCTACACCCAGGGCCTGGTGGATTCCCTGCCGCGGCTCGGCGAGCGCTCGCGGCGCGGCCAGCAGAAGCTGCGCGAGATCTCGGGCGTCGTGCCCTCGATCGCGACCTATCCTGCCGGCTGCCGCTTCAATCCGCGCTGCTCCGCGGTGACGGAGATCTGCCGCACCGTCGCGCCCGAGATCACGCCCTTGCCGGCCGACGGCAGGACTCGTGCGGTGCCACCATCATGGCTGAGGCGCTTGCTCACGCTCGACGACCTCGCGGTGCACTTCGCCGTCGGCAGCGCGTTTTCGGGCGGCGTGAAGACCCTGAAGGCCGTCGACGGCGTCACGCTCGACGTGAAGCCCGGCGAGTGCCTGGGCCTGGTGGGCGAGTTGGGGTGCGGCAAGTCCACCCTGGCGCTCGCCATCATGGCGCTTGTGCCGCCGACGCGCGGCCGCATCGCGCTGGACGGGCGCGATCTCAAGCGAGCGCGCAGCGCCTGGAGACGGCGCGCATGGTGCAGATGGTCTTCCAGGACCCCTACGCCTCGCTCAATCCGCGCCAGACCGTGCGCCGCACCCTGGCAACGCCGCTCAGCCTGCACGGCGTCAGCGACAAGGCCGAGATCGAAGCGCGCGTCATGGACATGCTGGCCAAGGTCGGCCTGCGGCCCGAGCATGCCGACCGCTATCCGCATGAATTCTCCGGCGGCCAGCGCCAGAGGATCGGCATTGCCCGCGCCCTGATCCTGAAGCCCAAGCTGGTGATCTGCGACGAGCCGGTGTCGGCGCTCGACGTCTCGATCCGCGCCCAGATCATCAACCTGCTGCTCGAACTCAAGGACGAGATGGGGCTGGCCTACATCATGATCAGCCACGACCTCGGCGTGGTCGAGCATGTCAGCGACCGCGTCGCCGTGATGTATCTCGGCCGCATCGTCGAGCAGGGCGGCTGGCAGGAGATCTTCGAGAATCCGCGCCATCCCTATACGCGCGCCCTGATCGCGGCGATCCCCGACCCGTTCCACCGCGCCGCCGTCACCGCCAAGGCGAAGGCCAAGGGCGAGATCGCGAGCGCGCTCAATCCGCCACCGGGTTGCCATTTCCATCCGCGCTGCCCACTCAAGGCCGAACGCTGTGTCAGCGAAGTGCCGGTGCTTGAAGCGGTAGCCGACGGACATCGCGCGGCATGCCATTTCCGCGACCAGTTCGCCTAGCATCGCGCCGGACGATGCCTACATTAGGGCGATGAATCCCGCCGACGTCGACCGTGTTAGTGACTGGATCATCCGCCGTGGCCTGGAAGGCATGTCGGAGGCCGACCTGCTGCGCGCTTTTTGCGAGAAGTGCACCGCGGGCGGGCTTCCGATCACGCGCGCACTTGCCATTATCGACACGTTGCATCCGGTGCATGAAGGCACCGTCTTCCGCTGGCGCAATGACGACGTCGAGGAGAAGGCAGCCACGCAATACGGCCCGACCACTGAAGGCGCCGCGGCGGAATCCTGGCAACGCAGCCCATTCTATCACCTGCTGCAGACCGGCAAGGAGGAGCTGCGCCGCCGCATCGGCTTTGGCGACGAGGCCGACTTCGCCATCATCGAGGAGATGAAGGATCTCGGCCATACCGACTATCTGGTGTTCGTCCATCGCTTCAAGGACGACGGCACGATTGGGGAGATGGATTCTTTTATTCGGCCTGGTCGACGCGCCACCCCGACGGCTTCAGCGACACGGATATCGCAGCATTGCGCCGCCTGGTGCCGGCGCTGGGGCTCGCCATCAAGAGTGCCGCGCTGGCGCGCATCTCCAGCACCCTGGTCGATGTCTATCTCGGCCGCGATGCCGGGCAGCGCGTGCTGAGCGGCCGCATCCAGCGCGGCGTCGCCGACCGCATTGACGCGGTCCTGTGGTTCTCCGACCTGCGCAGCTTCACCACCATCACCGATACCGCGCGCCCGGACGAGGTTATCCCGCTGCTCAACGACTATGCCGACGCCGTGATCACCGCCATCCAGGAAGCGGGCGGCGACGTGCTGAAGCTGATCGGCGACGGCACGCTGGCGATCTTCCGGGCCGACGATCCGGCCGCGGCCTGCGCCCGGGCGCTCACGGCGGAAGCCGAGATGCGCCGCCGCGTCCACGAGCTCAACGAACGAAGGCGGGCGGAGGAGCGGCCGACCACGCTTGTCTATGTCGGCTTGCATGTCGGCGAGGTGTTCTACGGCAATATCGGCAGCGTGGATCGGCTCGACTTCACCGTGGTTGGTCCAGCCGTCAACGAGACCAGCCGCATCGCCTCGATGTGCCGCTCGGTCGATCGGCCGGTGCTGATTTCATCCTCGTTCGCCGAGGCGCTGCCTGACGCCAAGCGCGAAAATCTCGTATCAGTCGGGCGGTTCGCTCTGCGCGGCGTCGGCCACGCCAAAGAGCTATTCACTCTCGATCCGGGCCTTATCTCGCCCGCACAACAGTAAAATTGCCGCCATCCGGCTTGCGTCAACTCCTCCCGGACGCCTACGATGACAGCAATAAAGTGCCGTCCAATGAGGCGGTGGTCATCGGGAGGGAAAGTAATGGCTCAGACCAAGCGTCGTAGCGTGATCAAGCTTGCCGGCAGCGCCGCTGCCGTGGCGTCGACCGGCATGGCCGGCATTCTCGCCACCGGCCGCACGCCGGCCTTCGCCCAGCAGAAGAACAGTCCACTGGCTGAAGTGGGTCGACTTCGTTCCCGCGACTGATCAGATGTTCAAGAAGGAATTGATACCGGAGGCCGAGAAGGACGCTGGGCGTCAAGATCAACCTCGAGACGGTGAACGGCAACGATCTGCAGCCGCGCATCACCGCCGGCATCCAGTCGGGCGCCGGTCCCGACCTGATCATGTCGTTCAACAGCTACACCCATCTCTACTCCAACAGCGTCGTCGACCTCAGCGACGCTCGCCGAGGACGTCGGCAAGCGCGAGGGTGGCCTCTATCAAATACGCCACGCGCGATCTGCAGCAACGGCAAGATGTTCATGGGCATGCCGTGGGCGGTGATCGGCGGCATGGATGACCTATCGCAAGTCGTGGTTCGAGGAGATCGGCGTCACCTCGTTTCCCGGAACTGGGACGCCTACCGTGCCGCCGGCACCAAGCTCAAAGCCAAGGGCCGGCCGCTCGGCCAGACGCTCGGCCACACCTTCGGCGACGCGCCGGGCTTCAGCTATCCCTACCTGTGGTCGTGGGGCGGCAAGGAGGTCGAGGCCGACGGCAAGACGGTGGTGATCAACAGCAAGGAGACGATCGAATCGGTCAAGTTCATGGTCGGCTTCTGGAAGGATGCGCACGACGAGGGCGGCCTGGCCTGGGACGACACCAACAACAACCGTGCCTTCCTGTCGCAGACCATCTCCTCGACGCTGAACGGCGCCTCGATCTACATTGAGATCGCTGCGCAAGCCCGACCAGTACATCACGGAAAGGGCAAGCCGCTGCACACCGACATCCAGCACGCGCCGTTGCCGAAGGGCCCGGCGGGCCAGTTCGGCTTCCATCTGCTGCAGTCGAACATGCTGATGAAGTATTCGAAGAACCAGGACACCGCGAAGGAATTCCTGAAGTGGCTTCATACCGAGGCCAACTACCGGAAGTTCTTCGAATCGCAAAAGGGCTTCGCCACACCCTGCACGGCGAAATGGGAAAGCGACAAGCTGTGGGACGTCGATCCGGTGATGACGACCTTCAAGGTCGCCGCCCAGCCTCGGCCAGGCCATTGGCTTCGCCGGGCCGCCCAACGCCAAGGCCCAGGAAGGGCTCTCGAAGTACATCATCACCGACATGTACGCCAAAGCCGTGCAGGGCATGCCGCCCGAGGACTCGGTGAAATGGGCCGAGGGCGAACTGAAGAAGGTCTACGGGGCGTGAGCCCGATCGCATCCGCGTAGCACAAAGGGTGGGTGCACCATGGCAGTAACGGCAGTCGCGGGAGCAACGGAAGGCAGACGACCCGTCTCGCGATTGCGCCGGCTGGAGGACGAGCGATGGCTGGCGATGGCGCTTCTGTTGCCCACCGCCATCCTGCTCGGCCTGTTCATTGCCTACCCCTTCTACGAGGGCGTCGTGCTGTCGCTGACCAACCAGCGCGTCGGCGTGCCGGGTGAGTTCGTCGGGCTGAAGAATTTCGTCAAGATCTGGAACGACAGCATCTTCCGGACGACGGTCTGGAACACCTTCTGGTACACGGGCGTCACCACGGTGTTCAAGCTGGCGCTCGGCCTGTGGCTGGCGATGCTGCTCAACCGCCATTTCAAGGGCAAGGCGCTGGTCCGCGCCTTCATTCTGCTGCCCTTCATCATTCCGACGGTGCTGTCGACCTTCGCCTGGAAGTGGATGTTCGATCCCACCTTCAGCGTCATCAACTGGACGCTGTTCCACCTCGGCATCATCACCACGCGCATCAACTGGCTGGGCGATCCCGACCTCGCCATGACCTCGATCATCGTGGTCAACATCTGGCGCGGCGTGCCGTTCTTCGCCATCAGCCTGCTGGCCGGCCTGCAGACCATCAGCCCCGAGCTGAACGAGGCCGCCGCCATCGACGGCGCCCGGCCGTGGAACCGCTTCTGGTACGTCACCTGGCCGCTGCTGCTGCCGGTCACCATGGTGGTGATGCTGTTCTCGGTGATCCAGACCTTCGCCGACTTCCAGCTGGTCTACGTCATGACCGGCGGCGGGCCGGCCAACGCCACCCATCTCTTCGCGACCTACGCCTACCAGCTCGGCATCGGCACCGGGCTGTTGTCGGAGGGTGCTGCGATCTCGCTCGCCATGTTCCCCTTCCTGTTCATCATCGTGGTGGTGCAGCTGCTCTACATCCGCCGGGTGGAGACGCGCTGATGATTGGTCGTGCGGAGGCGCGCAAATGATCGAAGGTGCGCTCTGGCGGAAGTGGGTCTTCTACAACATCCCGCTGATCCTGTTCGTCGTCGTCCTCCTGTTCCCCTTCTACTGGATGATCATCACGACCTTCCGGCCGGACGGCGAGCTCTACCGGCCGTGGAACGCCGCCAACTACATGCCGTTCTGGACCAACCATCCGACGCTCGAGCACATCCAGTACCTGTTCGAGGAGACCAATTTCGCGCGCTGGATGTTCAACACCATGTTCATCGCCGCGACCTCGACAGTCATTTCGCTGTTTTGCGGCGTACTGGCGGGCTATGCGCTGGCAAGACTCAACTTCCCCTATGCCGGCAGCCTGGGCACCATGATCTTCATCACTTACTTGGTGCCACAGACGCTGCTGTTCATCCCGCTGGCCCAGATCATCCGCAATTTCGAGCTCGGCGACACGCCGTGGTCGCTGATCCTGACTTACCCCACCTTCCTGATCCCGTTCTGTACCTGGCTGATGATGGGCTACTTCAAGGCCATCCCGAAGGAGCTCGAGGAGTGCGCGCGTATCGACGGCGCCTCGCGCTGGAAGGCGATGGTCTACATCATCATTCCCTGCGCGGTTCCAGGCATACTGTCGGCCGGCATCATCGCTTTCACGCTCAGCTGGAACGAGTTCATCTACGCCCTGGTGTTCCTGAGCTCACCCGACCAGAAGACCGTGCCGGTCGGCGTCACCTCGGAGCTGATCCGCGGCGATGTGTTCTTCTGGGGGCCGCTGATGGCGGGCGCATTGCTGGGCTCGATCCCGGTGGCGATCGTCTATTCGTTCTTCGTCGAACACTACGTCTCGGGCCTCACCGGCTCGGTCAAGGGGTAACGCGTCATGGCCGAGGTCAGCCTCCACAAGCTCAACAAGAAGTTCGACCTCAGTCACGTGGTGAAGGACGTCGATCTCCAGATTCGCGACAAGGAGTTCATGGTCTTCGTCGGACCATCAGGCTGCGGCAAGACCACGACGTTGCGCATGATCGCCGGCCTCGAAGCCGTCACGGCCGGCGAGATACGCATCGACGACAGGGTGGTCAACGAAGTGCCGCCGATGGATCGCGACATCGCCATGGTCTTCCAGAACTACGCGCTCTATCCGCACATGAGCGTCGCCTCCAACCTTGCGTTTGGCCTGAAGATGCGGAAGTTCGAGAAGGCCGAGATCGAAAAGCGCATCAACAACGCAGCCTCGATCCTCGGCATCGAGAGCCTGCTGCAGCGCAAGCCGCGCCAGCTCTCGGGCGGCCAGCGCCAGCGCGTCGCGCTCGGCCGCGCCATCGTCCGCGATCCCAAGGTGTTCCTGTTCGACGAGCCGCTCTCCAACCTCGACGCCAAGCTGCGCGTGCAGATGCGCGTCGAACTGAAGAAGCTGCACGAGCGACTGGCTGTCACCTCGGTCTACGTCACCCACGACCAGGTCGAGGCCATGACGCTGGGCGATCGGGTGGTGGTGATGAAGGACGGCGTGGTCCAGCAGGTCGGCGAGCCGCTCGAACTCTACAATGAGCCCGCCAACCGCTTCGTCGCGGGCTTCATCGGCTCTCCGGCCATGAACTTCGCCGATGTCACGCTGGCCGACGATACCGGCGGCGCGGTGGCGGAAGCGCAAGGCCTCAAGATCGTTCTGCCTGGGCAGCTGGCATCGCGGGCGCGCGCCAAGCTCGGCCGCAAGGCGACGCTCGGCATCCGCCCGGAGGACATCCACATCGCGGGCCCTGCCGATTCGGCCGGCCATTGCTTCGATGCCAATGTCGAGGTGGTCGAGCAGCTCGGCTCCGAGATCCTGCTCGACATGAGGGTCGGCCCGGCGCTGATGGTGGCGAGCGTCGAGCCGACGGTGCGAGTGCGCGCCCACGACAAGCTGAGGCTCGCGCTCAAGCCCGAGCGCCTGCACCTGTTCGACGCCGAGACCGAAGCGGCGATCTGACCGCCCGTGGCGGTCAGCCTGAGCATTTGCGGAAGGATCATTTCGGTTCAGGTCCCTCGCTCAGGCGCGAGGGGTTACCCCCGCTACTCGGGATGACACTTCGCGTCACTTGGGCCCGGACCAGCCTTCGAGCGCGTCCCACTTGGCCTTGCGCTTGTCGGCATCCGACTTCTTGTAGTCGAAGCCGAAGGGTGCGGCATCGAACGAGCCGTAGGTCGGATTGGCGATGACCAGCCATTCGCGGCCCCAGCGATCCTTGTTGTCCTCGAAGATCTTGAGCGCGATCGGCCTCGCTCGAGGCATAGCGGTCATCGAAGTCGCCGAAATTGTCGCCGAACTCGAGCAGGATGCGATAATCCTTGGCGAGGAACGCGCGGCGCGTGCCCTTCTTGCTGCCCCAGTCCTTCTGCTCGTTCTGCATCAGGAAGGTGTCGACGTTGCCGCCCATCGGGAAGCCGAGCTTTTGCATGTTCTCGCGCGTGTCCTTCTCGGTCACCACGTCGCGGTTGCTGACATAGAACACCTTCACGCCCTTGGAATCGGCATACTTGGTGAACTCGACGGCACCTGGGATGGCGCGCGAGACCTGGGCGGCGCAAAACTCGTTCCACGTCTTGAGGCTGAAGCTCTTGCCGGCCTTGATGTTCCAGACCTGATAGAGCGAGTTGTCGAGCACCGTCTCGTCGACATCGAGTACGATCGCCGGCGGCAGGTTCTGGAAGTCGCCCTTTTGCTCGACGGGCGCGGCCGTCCATTTCTTATCGGCCAAGGCCTGGTCGAGGCGGATCTTGGCCAGGGCATAAACCGTGAGCGCATTGCCCTTGAACTCGACCGAGCGCTGCGTCCACAGCGTCGCCTCCAACAGATCATTGGCTACGATCTCTTCTGCGCGAACTGTCCCTGCGAACATCGCGACCACCATGGCGCCGAGCGCCAGAGCCTTGCGTACGATCATGATTGCACCCCCTTCAACAGCTTCACCTTGGTCGCCATGTCGACGAACGACGCCTCGATGGCCGTGCGCGTGATGCGCCGAAGCTCGCGCTCCCCCAGGCCCGCCTGATCGTACTCCATGCCGAGCGTGGTGTGGAAGAACGGCGGATCGTCGGAACCGAGCGTCACCCGCACGCCGGCGGCGATCAGGCGATGCAAAGGATGGGCCGCCCGGTCGGGATAGAGGCCGAGCGCGAGGTTGCTGCCGGGGCAGACCTCCAGGGCGATGCGGCGCCGTACCAGCTCCTCGACCAGGGCGGGATCCTCGGCCGAGCGCACACCATGGCCGATCCGCGTCACCGGCAGGTCACGAATCGCAGCCCATACGCTTTCGGGGCCGCGCACCTCGCCGGCATGGACGGTGCAGCCGAACCCGTGGTCACGGGCCAGGCGATAGGCCGGCGCGAAGTCAGCCGGCGTGAACTTGGCCTCATCTCCGCCCATGCCGAAGCCCACCACATAATGGTGTGGCTCGGCGACCATCTGCTCGGCCAACGCCAGGGCGCGCCCAGGTCCGAGATGGCGGATGCAGATGACAACGATCCGGCCCTCGATGCCGAAGTCGCGGCGCGCGCGGTCGATCGCGTCCTCCAGGGCGGTAAGCCAGGCGTCGTAGGAAATGCCGAGCGCCTTGGGCCGCTCGGGCGAACAGAACATCTCGACATAGACCGCGCCTTCGGCCGCCGCACCCTTGAGATAGGTGTAGAGCACGTCGCCGAAGTCGCGCGGCACCTTGAGCGCCGCACAGACCCGGTCATAGGCGTCAAGGAAGCTCAGGAAATCCCGCCACACGTATTGGCCCTTGCCGTCGAACATCCCGTCGGGGAGCGTCACGCCGTTGCGTGCCGCCAGCTCGCGTGCGAGCGCCGGCGGGATCGAGCCTTCCAGATGGCAGTGCAACTCGGCCTTGGGGATCACGCGAAGCCTCGCAGCGGCAAGTCAGGGCGCTGCAGCCAGTTGTCAGTGGCATAGGTGGCGCGGCCATCGATCAGGTGGAGGGTGTAGGCATGCCGCGGCCGCGCCGAGCGGTTGGGGGCGCTGGCGTGCGGCAGCAGGCCGTGTAGCACGACCAGCGCGCCACGCCTGACCTCGAGCGCCACCGGCTCGTCCGCGGGCCAGGGCGTGGCATCGAGCGTGCGCGTCACCAGCGTCTCGCCGTCATAACCGAACCACTGGCGCAGCGGGCCGCGATGCGCGCCCGGCAGGACCATCAGGCCACCATTGTCGCGGTCGGCATCGTCGAGCGCAAACCACAAGCCCGTCACGCTCGACGGCTCGGTGCGCAGGTAAGTCGCGTCCTGATGCCAGCCCACTTCCCCCCCGACTCTGCGGCTGCTTGAAGAGATACTGCGACTGCAACAGAAGCGGCCGCTCGAGGCCAAGCCGGCCCGCAAGCTCTGCGAGGCGCGGCTGGCGTGAGACGCGATCAAACACCGGATCGAGATCATGCAGGGCATGGCCGATCTTGTTCAAGTGCTCTGGCGCCTCCTCCTCGACGAAGAAGCGGATCGCCCCACCCGATGTCCGGAAATAGCGATCCCGGGCATGGCTCTGATCTTTGGTCGAAAAGGCCGTGCGGGCGCTGCGGTCCCAGCCAGCGACCAGTTCGGCCGCGCGCGCCTGTAGGGCATCGCAGTCGGCCGGGGGAGAAAGCCTTCTAGCACCAGGAAACCGTCGCGTTGGTAAGCTGCGAGATCGGGTGCAGTCATTGCACGACACGCTGCATGATGACGGGCCTGTCAGCCGGCGCCGCATCGCCGATCAGAATGGCGCGGCGCAACAGGCCAATCGCCTCATCGGCCGCGCTCTCGCTCGCGGCATGGACGACGCAGAGCGGGCCGCCGGCCCGCACGGTCGCGCCGACATCGATCACATCGGTCAAGCCGACCGATGGATCGATCGCATCGTCGGCATGGCTGCGCCCGCCCCCCAGCGTCACCACCGCCATGCCGACGTCACGGGCGTTCATGCCCGTGACATGCCCCGAGCGATCGGCAGTGCACGGCTTGATGACGGCGGCGCGCGCGAGGTAGCGATCGGCATGGTCGAGAAAATCATCGGGGCCGCCGAGGGCTGCGACCATGCGGGCGAATTTCTCCGCCGCGCGGCCATCCTCGAGCGCGGCTTCGGCGCGGGCGCGACCGGCCGCGACGCTCGATGTCAGCTTGCCGAGCGCCAACATCTCGCCGGCCAACGACATCACCACCTCGTGCAGGCGTGGCTCGCGCGTCCCCTCGCCTTTCAGGTAGTTGACGGCCTCGGCGATCTCGAGGGCATTGCCGACGTCGCGGCCCAGCACGCGATCCATGTCGGTGATCAACGCCACGGTCGGCAGGCCGGCGCGGTTGGCGACCGCCACAAGGCTGTGCGCCAGGTCGCGGGCCATCTCCGCGGTGTCGCAGAAGGCGCCGGAGCCGCATTTGACGTCCATCACCAGCCCGCCAAGCCCGGCCGCGATCTTCTTGCTCAGGATCGAGCTCACGATCAGCGGGATCGATTCGACGCTGCCGGTGACGTCGCGAACGGCGTAGAGACGGCGGTCGGCCGGCGCCAGCTCGTCGGTCTGGCCGATGATGGCGCAGCCGACCTCGCGCACGACCTTGCGGAAGGTGGCGATGTCGGGCTGCGTCTCGTAGCCCGAGATGGCCGAGAGCTTGTCGAGCGTGCCGCCGGTATGGCCGAGCCCGCGGCCGGAGATCATAGGCACGAAGGCGCCGCACGCCGCCACGATCGGCGCCAGCATCAGACTCACCTTGTCGCCGACGCCGCCGCTCGAATGCTTGTCAATCACCGGCCCTGGCAGGCGGAGATCGCTCCAGTCGAGCTGGATGCCCGAGCGCGTCAGGCCGAGCGTCAGCGCCACGCGCTCCTCGATCGTCATGCCGCGGAAGAACACCGACATGGCAAAGGAGGCGACCTGGCCTTCGCTCAGGCTCTCATCGACGATGCCTTTGACGATGAAGGCGATCTCGTCGCTGGAGAGTTCCCGGCCGTCGCGCTTCTTGCGGATGATCTCCTGCGGCAGCATGACGCCTAATCGTAGGCCTCCAGGAAGGCGCGCAACAGGCCGCGCACCTTGCCCGCCGCCTCGCGTGCCACCGCCATGGTCTGTTCGTGGCCGAGCTTGTCGTGCGACATGCCGGCCGCGTAGTTGGTCATCAGCGACAGCGCCACCACCTTTAGGCCGGCATGGCGGGCGAGGATAGTCTCGGGCGCGGTCGACATGCCGACCGCATCGGCACCCAGCGTGCGCGCGGCGCGGATCTCGGCCGGCGTCTCGAAGCTCGGGCCGCAAAACCAGATATAGACGCCGTCGTGGCAGAGGATGTTGGCCGCCTTGGCCGCGGCCAGCAGGCGCTTCGTCAACGCGGGATCGTAGGCATCGACCATGTCGACGAAGCGGTTGTCGCCGGCGCCCAAGCCAAACAGCGGATTGACGCCGGTAAAATTGATGTGGTCGGTGATCGCCATCAGCGAGCCCGGCGGCATGTCGAGCCTGAGGCTGCCCGCGGCGTTGGTCTGCAGCAGGGTCTCGCAGCCGAGCTCGGCCATCGCGCGGATGGCGCCCTTCATCTCGTCGGCCCGGCCCCGCTCGTAATAGTGCGCCCGGCCCTGCAGGACGGCGACCGCCGTCTTGCCGATATGGCCCAGCACCAGCTTGCCGGCATGGCTGCCGACGGTCGTCTGCGGAAAGCCCGGCAGCTCGCCATAGGGAATGGTGGCCACCGCCTTCACTTCCTCGGCGAACGTGCCGAGGCCCGAGCCCAGGATCATGGCGACCTTGGGCGTGAAGCCCGGCGCCTTGGCGGCGATGGCGTCGATCATGCTTTGCCGAGCATGTGCGGGCCGAACGACAGCGGCAGAAGCTGGCCGAGCGTCACGGTGCGATGCACGCCTTCCGGGCCGCAGAGATGGATTTTTAGATCGTCGGAGGCGAACTCGCGCAGCTTCTGGCGGCAACCGCCGCAGGGCGTGACGACGTCCACCCCCGGGCCGATCACGGCGCATTCCAGTACACGATGCTTGCCCGCGGCGACCAGAGCGGCGATGGCCGATGCCTCGGCGCAAAGACCCTGCGGGTAGGCCGCGTTCTCGACGTTGCAGCCGCCATGGATGCCGCCGTCCTCGTCGCGAACCGCAGCGCCGACGTGAAACTTGGAATATGGCGCATAGGCGCGCACCATCATGGTGCGGGCAAGGCGCAGCAGGTCATCCACCTCAGTGCTCCTTCTCGTAGGGCACGCCGACCGCCTTGGGCGCCACGGCGCGGCCAATGAAGCCGGCCAGCAGGAACATGGTGAGAAGATAGGGCAAAGCCTGGATCAACTGCACCGGCACTTCGCCGATCCCCGGCACCCGCACGCCCTGCAGCCGGATGGCTACAGCATCGAGCAGGCCGAAGATCAGGCAGGCGCCAAACGCCGAAAACGGCCGCCATTTGCCGAAGATGATGGCGGCGAGCGCAATGAAACCCTGGCCCGCCGTCATGTCGCGGCCGAAGCTGGCATTCTGGGCGATCGACAGATAGGCGCCCGCGAGCCCCGCGAAAAAGCCGCACAACAGCACCGCCCGGTAGCGCAGCCAGGCCACCGAGATGCCCGCCGCATCGACCGCCAACGGCATCTCGCCGACGGCGCGCAGGCGCAGGCCAAAGCGCGTGCGCTCGATCACCCACCAGGTGAGGGGCACGGCGGCGAGCGCGACATAGACCAGGATATTGTCGCCGGCATTGGGGAAGAAGATCGGCCACAGGCGCTGCCCGCTTTCCTCGAGCGCCGGTGTCTGGCCGCCGCGCGCGAACCAGGCGGTGCCCAGCACGACCGTGAGTCCCGCGGCCAGGATGTTGATGGCGACGCCCGACACCACCTGGTTGCCGCGATGGGTGATGCAGGCAAAGCCGTGCAGCAGCGCCATCCCCTCGGCCGCGGCGATGCCGGCGGCGACACCGAGCCAGGCCGAGCCGGTGACGGCCGACGTCGCCGCGGCGAAGAAGGCGGCCATCAGCATCTTGCCTTCGAGGCCGACATCGATGATGCCGCTCTTCTCCGAGAACAACCCACCCATGGCGCACAGGATCAGCGGCGTCGCCACCCGGAGCGTGGCGGCGAACGTGAGAAAGACGACGGTGACGAGCTCGTCCATCATGACACGCGCTTCGACAGCAGCATCTGAAGCCAGGGCCGCGGCAGATGGGCCAAGGCGCCTGAGAACAGGATCACCAGGCCCTGGATCACCACCACCATCTCGCGCGTGATGGTCGGGATGTCGAAGGCAAGCTCGGCACCACCCTGCTGCAGGGCGCCGAACAGGAGGGCAGCGAGCACGATGCCCAGCGGATGGCTGCGGCCCATCAATGCCACGGCAATGCCGGCGAAGCCGTAGCCGGCGGGAAAATCGAGCACGATGCGCTGATGCACGCCCATCAACTCGTTGACGCCAACCAGGCCCGCCAGCGCGCCCGACAGGCACATGCCGAGCATGGTCATGGTCTTGAGGTTGGTGCCGGCATAGATCGCAGCATCGGGATTGTGGCCCATGGTGCGCAGCGCATAGCCCCACGAGGTGTGCCACAGGAAGATCCAGACGCCGATGCAGCAGACGAGCGCCAGCACGATCGACAGGTTGAGCGCCGAGGGTGCCACCGTGATGCCGATCGCCGCCAGCACCTCGTGCATCGCCGGGATCTTGGCGGCGGCGGTGAAGTTGCGACTCTGCGGCGTCATCGAGCCGGGCGCGATCAGCACATTCACCATCAGATAGACCATCAGCGCCGAGGCGACGAAGTTGAACATGATGGTGGTGATGACGATGTGGCTGCCACGCCAGGCCTGCAGCCAGGCCGGGACAGCGGCCCACGCCGCGCCAAACGCGGCAGCCGCGATGATGCCGACCGGGATCAGGATCGGCGCCGGCAGGTAGCGGTCGAAAGCGAGCATGGCGAGCCCGCAGCCCAGGCCGCCGATATAGGCCTGGCCCTCGCCGCCGATATTGAACAGACCGCCATGGAAGGCGACGGCAACGGCAAGCCCGGTGAAGATGAAGTTGGTCGTGTAGTAGAGCGTGTAGCCGATCGACTCCGACGAGCCCACCGCACCCGATACCAGCAGGCGCAGGGCGTGCAACGGATCGACGCCGATCAAGCGCACGATGATGCCAACGATAATGAAAGCGAGGGCGATATTGACCAGCGGCAGGAGCGCGATGTCCGCCCATGCCGGCAAGGGACGGCGCGGCGCCCTCATGCTGCTTTTGCCCCAGCCATCATCAGACCCAGCTTGCGCTCGTCGGCATGACCTGACTCGACTTCGCCGACGATCTTGCCGGCAAACATCACCAGGATGCGGTCGGCGAGCGACAGGATCTCTTCCAGCTCAACCGAGACCACCAGCACCGCGCAACCGGCATCGCGGCTCTTCACCAGCTCGCGATGGATGAACTCGATGGCGCCGATATCGACGCCGCGCGTCGGCTGGCCGACCAGCAGCACCTTGGGACCACGCGCCATCTCGCGCGCCAGCACCAGCTTCTGCTGGTTGCCGCCGGAGAAACTCGACGACAGCAGGCCGGGCAGTCGCGGCCGCACGTCGAATTGTTCCATGAGGCTGGCGCAATGGGCGCCGACAGCGGGCGTGTTGAGGATGTAGTTGCGGGTGAAGGGCGGCTCGTCGTGATAGCCCAGGATTGCGGTCTCCGAGGCACGGAACGCCGCTACCATGCCTTGGCGCAGGCGGTCTTCCGGCACATGCGCCAGGCTGAGATCGCGCATCTCGCCAGGGTCACAGGGATGACCGGCATGGATGTTCCGCCCGCGCACCGTCAGCGTGCCGCTGGTCGGCGAGCGGATGCCGGCCAGGATCTGCAGAAGCTCGGTCTGGCCGTTGCCGGAAACACCTGCGATGCCGACGATCTCGCCGGCACGCAGTTCAAGACTCACATCGTCGAGCAGGCGCACGCCGCGGGCATCGACCAGGGAAAGATGCTCGGCCTTGAGCGCCACCTCGCCGAGCGTCGATACCGTCTTGTCGAGATGCAGACGCACCTTGCGGCCGACCATCAGCTCGGCCAGCTCCTCAGGGTTGGTGTCGACGGCACGCCGGTCGGCCACGATCTCGCCCTGGCGCATGACATAGACGCGGTCGGTCGCCGCCATGATCTCGCGCAGCTTGTGGGTGATCAGCACGACGCTGACGCCGCGTTCCTTCAGGGTCGCCAGGATGCGGAACAGCTGGTCGGTCTCCTGCGGCGTCAGCACGGCGCTGGGTTCGTCCAGGATGAGGATTCGCGCGCCACGGAACAGTACCTTCAGGATCTCGACACGCTGCTGCTCGCCCACCGAGAGGGCGGCGATCTTCGCATCCGGATCGACGGTAAGACCGTATTCGCGCTCCAGCCGCTCGAGCTCAGTCCGCGCCGCCGCCATTGCGCCAGCCAGCAGCGGCCCACCTTCGGCACCCAGCACCAGGTTCTCCAGTACAGTGAAGGTGTCGATCAGCATGAAGTGCTGATGCACCATGCCGATGCCATGGGCGATGGCATCGCGCGGGCTTTCCATGTGCACGGCCTTGCCGTCAACCCGAATCTCGCCGGAGTCGGCGCGATAGAGGCCGTAGAGGATGCTCATCAGGGTCGACTTGCCGGCACCATTCTCGCCGACGATGCCGGTGATGGCGCCCTTGTCGATGGCCAGCGACACGCCGCGCACGGCGTGCACGCTGCCGAACGATTTGTCGATCGCTATAAGCTCGATCGCCGGGACGCCTGCCACCTCCGGCACTGGATCACTTGCAGGCGTTGTTGCTCATATAGTCGTGGACGACGATCTTGCCCGCGATGATGTCGGCCTTGGCGGCCTCGACCTTGGCCTTCATCTCCGGCGTGACCAGCTTCTCGTTGTACTGGTCGAGCGCCCAGTCGACGCCGCCTTCCTTGAGGCCGAGCACCTGCACCCCGCCCTTCCACGTGCCGGCCTGCGCCGCCTTGAAGCTCTGATAGGCAGCGAGATCGACGCGCTTCATCATCGAGGTCAGCATCGTGCCGGGATGCAGGTAGTTCTGGTTGGAATCGACGCCGATCGCGTACTTGCCGCGGTCCTTGGCGGCCTGCAGCACGCCCGTGCCGGTGTTGCCGGCGGCGGCATAAACCACGTCGACGCCACGGTCGAACTGGCCCTTGGCGAGCTCGGCGCCGCGGCCCGGATCGTTCCAGGCAGCGGGCGTGGTGCCGGTCATGTTGGCGATCAGCTCGGCGTTGGGGTTGGCGTACTTGATGCCCTGCTCGTAGCCGCACTGGAAGCGGCGGATCAGCGGGATGTCCATGCCGCCGACGAAGCCGATCTTGCCGCTCTTGGAGGCCAGCGCCGCCAGCACACCGACCAGGAACGAGCCCTCCTGTTCCTTGAACAGGACCGACTGCACGTTCGGCAGGTCGACCATCATGTCGATGATGGTGAAGTGAATGTTGGGGAATTCCTTGGCGACCTTCTTCGAAAGCCTCGGCCTGGCGAGAAGCCGACGGCGATGATCGGGTCCTGCCCGCGCTGGGCGAAGCGCCGCTGGGCCTGCTCGAACTGCGTCTCGTTGGCCGGCTCGAAATCGACCACGGCGATCTTGGTCTCGTCCGAGAACTTCTTGGCGCCGTTGCTGACGCCTTCGTTGAAGGATTTGTCGAACTTGCCGCCGTTGGCGTAGACGATGGCCGGCTTGATGGTGGCTGTTTGCGCATACGCAACCGCGCCCAACACACCTATGGCAAGCAACGCAAGCAGCGATCCATACCAGCGATTCATTCAGGCCCCCTTTGTTGAGACAAGTGTGGACCGGCTCGCGTTACGGGTCTAGGCGGGGAATTGGGGCTGCCCTGAGCGACGTCGAAGGGCACGGGACTTGCAGCGACCCTGGCACGGGAGAGAAAACATGGCCGACTATGACCTCGTGATCCGCAATACCACCATCGCCACGGCCTCAGACGTGGTGAAGGGCGATATCGGCATCCTGGGCGGCCGGGTGGTGGCGCTGGGCGAGCGCCTGGACAAGGGCCGCAGGGAGATCGACGCCACGGGGCTGATCGCCGTGCCGGGCGGCATCGATGCCCACGTCCATTTCGACCAGGACACCGCCGACGGCTCGGTGTTCTGCGACGACTTCGAAAGCGGCAGCCGGGCCGCGGCGGCCGGCGGCACCACGACCATCATTCCCTTCGCCTACCAGAGCAAAGGCCAGTCGCTGCGCGATGCCGTGAACAAGTATCACCAGCGCGCCGAGGGCAAGTCGCTGGTCGACTATGCCTTCCACATCATCCTGTCGGACCCGGCGGAAAAAACGATGGGCCAGGATTTTCCCGCCCTGGTCGCCGACGGCTACACCTCGTTCAAGATCTACATGACCTACGACGACGTGAAGCTCACCGACCGCCAGATCCTCGATTCGCTGGCCGCGGCGCGGCGCGAGCAGGCGATGCTGATGATCCATGCCGAGAATTCCGACTGCATCGGCTGGCTGACCGAGCGGCTGGAGCTGAAGGGCATGACCGCGGCGAAGTTCCACGCAACGTCGCGACCGTTCGTTGTCGAACGGGAAGCCACGCACCGCGCCATCTCGCTGGCCGAGCTCTTGGACGTCCCGATGCTCCTGGTGCACGTCTCGGCCAAGGAAGCCATGCACGAGATCCAGCGGGCGCAGGCGCGCGGCTTGCGCGTCTACGGCGAGACCTGCCCGCAATATCTGTTCCTGAGCGAGGAAGACTTCGAGAAGCCGGGCGATGAGGGCAGCAAATGCGTGTGCTCGCCGCCGCCGCGCGGCACGGAGAACCAGGAGCACATCTGGACCGGCCTGGCCGCCAATACCTTCCAGGTGCTGTCGTCGGACCACGCCGCCTTCAAGTACGATGACGTCCGCGGCAAGAAGCTGCCGGGCGCAGCCCAGAGCTTCCGCAAGATCCCCAACGGCGTGCCAGGCGTCGAGACGCGCCTGCCACTGCTCTTCTCGGAGGGCGTCAACAAGGGCCGCATAACCCTGCAGCAGTTCGTGGCGCTGTCCTCGACCAACGCGGCGAAGATCTACGGCCTGCATCCACGCAAGGGCACGATCGCCGTCGGCGCCGACGCCGACATCGTGCTGTGGGATCCGGCGCGCAAGGTCGGTCTCACCAACTCGATCCTTCATCACAATTGCGACTACACGCCCTACGAGGGCCGCGAACTCACCGGCTACCCGGTCATGACTTTTTCGCGCGGCGAGGTCGTCATGGACGGAGGCCGCATGAGCGGCTCGGCCGGCCGCGGCCTCTTCCAGAAGTGCGACCGGCCGGAAGCAGCGCGCCCGCGCGGCAAGCCGCTGGTCGATCCCTCGATCTTCAATTGAACCTTCGGATCGAATAAGGCTCGACAGGCAGGCTCGTCGATCGCCCGGCGATCATTTCGGCGGTGAGGCGCGACAGCACGGGTGCCAGCGTATAGCCGTTGGAGCTGACGCAGTTATAGAAACCCGGCAGGCCCGGCACCTCGCCCAGGATGGGCGCGCGATCGATGTTGACGTTCATGCCGGCCCAGATGCGGATAGCATGCAGGTCGGCGAGCGCCGGCACGACACGGCTCGCCACCCAGAGATTACCCTCGACGCTTGGGCGCAAGGCGCGCGACAGCTTCTGCTGCTCGTCGAGCCCCGCCGTCCAGCCGCCGCCGATCATGAAGGCGCCCGATCCCATCTGCTTCAAGGTGAGGTGACGCGCGGCATGCGCCACCAGCCGGCCGAGCGTGGGCGCGGTCGGCTCGGTGACGATCATCTGCAGTGGCGCCCCGCGCACCGGGATGGTGACGCCCGCCATGGCGGCGACCTCGGCGGCCCATGGCCCGGCCGAGTTGACGATGCGCCGGCAGCGGATCTCGCCGCGGCTGGTTGTGACCTTCCAACCCGAGCCCTCGCGCTCTATCGCCTGTACGTCGCTGCCGCGCCGGAAGCGCGCGCCCATCTCCTTGGCGCGTGCCACCACCGCGTAGGTGGCGCGCAGCGGATTGATCTTGCCCTCGCCGGGGCACCATTCGGCGGCGATGGCGACGTCGCCGATGCAGGGCTCGAGCTGGCGCAGTTCGTTGGCGCCGATCAATTCGGCCTCGATGCCGCGGCTCTTCTCCAGCTCGATCTTGGCTCTTAGGAAGGCGACATCGTCATCGGTCTCGGCGAGCATCAGCCCGCCGCTCACCTTGACCTCGAGGTCCTGGCCGGTGTCGCGCTGGATCTCCTGCCACAGCGCGATCGAGGCCGGCCCCAGCGGCAGGGTATCGGCCGCACGATTGCCGCCGGCCGGCGCGTTGCGGCCGAAGTCGAACGACAGGAGCTGCACATGCAGGCTGCCGGCATTGGCGCCGGAGGCCTGCAGGTTCACGTCGTCGCGCTCGACCACCAGGGTTTCGATGCCTTCACGCGCCAGCCAATAGGCGAGGCAGCAGCCGGCAACACCGCCGCCGATCACCAGGGTGTCGACGGTCTCAGGCGCCAGCGGCTCGATCTCGATGGGCCGCGCCATGTCGGGCGGCACGAAGTCTCTGTGGCCGCTCCATTCCGGCCGCTCCACCGACAGCAGGCGGATCGGCACGGGCTTGGCCGGCGGGCGCGGCGCGAACAGGCTGAACTCGCCGACTTCGGTAAAGCACATGCGCGCCACCGTCGCCGCGCAATAGCGGCCCTGGCAGCGTCCCATGCCCACGCGGGTCAGCCGCTTTAATTCAGCCGGCGTGTCGTGGCCGGTTTTCACCAGCCAGCGCAGCGAGTTGGCCCGCACCTCCTCGCAGCGGCAGACGAAGGCATCGTCGGCCAGGACCTGCGCCTGCAAGGGCGCTGCCTCGAACAGCCGCCACAGTGCCGCCTGGAAGCGTTGCACGCGGCGCAGCGTCTTGGGCGCGGCCCCGAGCTGAGGCAGCGGCAGACCAAGATCGCGCGCGATCGCTGCGGCCGTCACCATGCCCTGCGCTTGGGCCGCCGCGGCGCCGCCGAAACGGGCGCCATCGCCAATGGCGAAGACCTCGGCGATGCTGGTGCGGCCGTCATCGTCGGTCTGCGTCTCCATCGAGCCGTTGCCGCGGGCCACGAAGCGATGGGTGCAGCCCAGTGAGCGCGCCAATTCGGAAGACGAGGCAAAGCCGTAGCCCAGGGCCACGACGTCGGCCTCGATGCTGAGATCCGCCGCTTCGACGCCGCGGACGCGATCGTCGCCCAACAGCCGCGTCACGCGGCGGCGCCAGTGCAGGATGTCGCGCAGGCCGGCGGCGAGCGCGAGGCCCTTCGCCAGCAGAAGCGGATCGGCCCAGGCCGCTCGCGCCAGCGTCGGCCAACGGCTGAAGCCCGGGCGGGCCGCCGAACTCGAGCACCGCCACGACATTGGCGCCGCCCTCGCGCAGCTCCGCCGCCGTCTGCAGGCAGAGCGGACCGTTGCCGGCGATGACGATGCGCCGACCCGGCGCCACGCGATAGGAACGCGCCAGCGTCTGCAGGCCACCGACCGTCATGACACCGGGCAGGGTCGCGCCCGGCACATGCATCGACTGCTCGTAGGCGCCCGTGGCCAACACCAGCCGCTTGGGCCGGAACAAGGTCGAGCGGCCGGCGACAATGGCCGCGACTTCGGTCGGCGAGAAGGCCGCCCACACCGTCGTCTCGTTCAGGATCCTGACGCCCGCGCTCGCGGCAGACTGGAGCAGCACGGCGCCGTCGCGGAACTGGCGGTCGAGGTCCGATATCTCGGCCGCCTGCGAGGGCGCCAGCGGCTTGAAGTACTGGCCGCCGGGATGCAGCCGCTCGTCGGCCACGATCACGTCGGCGCCCGCCAGCGCCAGGCTGCGCGCCGCCGTCAAACCAGCCGGACCCGCGCCCACGACCAGGACGTCGCAGGCGATCTCCTCGGCGGGCGCCGCCGGTTCCGCCGGCCGCGAGGCCGCCACGGGCGCGGAATGGACATCCAGGCCGGGCTCGACCTTGGTCAGGCAGGCCCGCTGGTTGGGACGGCCATTCACCGTGACCAGGCAATCGAAGCAGACTCCCATGCCGCAAAAGGGCCCGCGCGGGGCGCCCGAACGCGTCCGGCGAACCGCGACGATGTCTGCGGCGGCCAGCGCGGCAGCGATGGTCTCGCCCGTCAGCGCCTCGATCTCGGCGCCGTCGAACCGGATGCGAACCGGCGCGCCCGCCGGCCGCGTATTGGGGTGCTTCAGGCGCATGGCAAAAGGTTTACAATGGCTCCAAGGGGTACGACATGAAGAAGTTTCGCGGCACCTATACCGTGCTGATCACGCCTTTCACCGCCGACGGCAAGAGGGTCGACGAGGCGGCGCTGCGGCGCCTGGTCGACTTCCAGATCACCGAAGGCATCCACGGCCTGATCCCGCTCGGCAGCACCGGCGAGTTCTTGAGCGTGACGCCCGACGAACGCCGCCAGATCGTCGAGACCGTGATCAAGCAGGCGGCCGGCCGCGTGCCGGTGCTGATCGGCACCGGCGCGGAATGGACCGACGAGGTGGTGCGCACCAGCCGCGAGGCCGAATCGATGGGCGCCGACGGCGTGATGATCATCCCGCCCTTCTACAGCGTGCCGACCGACGACGAGCTCTATGCGCACTACAAGAAGGTATCCGACGCGATCGGCATCCCGATCATGGTCTACAACAACCCGGCGACGGCCAATGTCGACATGCAGCCGGAACTGATCGCGCGGCTGGCGCAGATTCCCAATTGCCGGTACGTCAAGGAATTCGACGCTCGATCCGACGCGCGTGCGCGACATCATTCGCCTCGCCGGCGAGAAGATGACGGTGTTCGCGGGCGTGCTGGGCTACGAGTTGTTCTGGCTGGGCGCCGAGGGCTGGGTGGCGGTCTGCTCCAACGTGATCCCGCGCTGGTCGGCCGAGCTCTTCGAACTGGTGGCCGACAAGCGCGACATGGATGCCGCCCTCGCCCTCTACAAGAAGATGACGCCGCTCCTGTGGTGGGTCGGCGGGCCGCGCTACGTCTCGGGCACCAAGGCCTGCTTCGAGATGATGGGCATGCCGATGGGCCCGCCGCGTGCTCCGCGCCTGCCGCTGCCCGAGGCCCAGCGGCCGGCCCTGCGCGAGGTGCTGCGCCAGATGGGCCTGCTGGCCGACGAGAAGGTCCGCGCGCGGGCCTAGTTTTTCCGGATTTTCCATCGCGTGGAAAACGTCCGATGCCGATGGCACAAGGATTTTAGGCCGATTTTTCCATTTTCCGCCCCACCCCCCTCGATTTTCTTCTTGACGCGATTTGACGCAATTCAGTGGTCATCGCGCGCCAGCTGGCGGTCGGCGGCGGCGCCATAGGCCTTGCCGTAATAGGCCTCGATGCGGCGCTGCACGAAGTCCCAGCAGGTGGTCATGACGAGGTAGATGATCGCCACCACCATGAAGACCTCCAGCACCTGGAACTTCTGCTGCATCAGGATCTGGCCGCGCCGCAGCACCTCCTCCATCGAGATCACCGAGGCGATCGAGGTGGTCTTCAGGAGCCCGTTCACCGAATTGCCGAGCGGCGGGATGATGACCCTTAGCGCCTGCGGCAGGATCACCAGCCGGAAGATCTGGAATGGGCTCAACCCCATGGCCCGGGCGGCCTCGGTCTGGCCCTTGGCGACCGACAGGATGCCGCCGCGCAGGATCTCCGACAGGTAGGCCGCCTCGTTGAGCGCCAGCCCGATCACCGCCGATTCGAGCACCGAGAAGCGCACCAGGCCGAGCTGCGGCAGGCCGGTGTAGATGATGATGAGCTGCACCAGCAGCGGCGTGCCGCGGAAGATCCAGATGTATCCCTGCGCCGCGCGCGAGAGGGCCTTGTGCTTGGAGAGCCGCATCACGGCGAGCAGCAGACCGATCATGCCTCCGAAAATCAGCGTGCTGACGGTGAGCCCGATCGTCCAAAGGGCGCCTTCGAGAAGATAGAGATTGGTGAAGTAGCTCCAGAAGCCTTCCCAATTCCAGACTTTCATTGCAGCTCCAACGTCGCGTTCCGACTCACCTCATCCTGAGGAGCCGCGCAGAGCGCGGCGTCTCGAAGGATGGGCAACGGACGATGTACGTGATCCCATCCTTCGAGACGGGCGCTGCGCGCCCTCCTCAGGATGAGGTTTGCGCTGTTCTACGCCGGCCCGGGCCCTTTGATCGAGAATGTCGGCTCGTCGATTTTCAGCACGCCGTACTGGTCGAGCAGCTTGTCGTAGGTGCCGTTCTTCTTGAGCTCGTTCAGCGCACCCGACGATCGCGTCGGCCACGACCTTGTTGGCGAGCGCAAAGCAGGCGGTCTGCGGGAACACGCCCGAGATCGCGCGGGTGAAGTCGCCGCGCTGCTCCTGGAACTTGGCCGTGGCGTCGATGCAGGTCGCGGCATCCGACTGGCCCGCCTTCAGCGCCTGGAAGGCCTCGGCGAAATTGTTGAAGGTCATGACCGTGACGGGCTTCAGGCCCTTCTTGGTCACGATGTCGTTGACCTCGCGGGTGCGCCGCTCCTCGATGCCGCCCAGCTCGACGGAAATCCGCTTGCCGGCGAGGTCGTCGACCGTCTTCAGCCCGAGCGGATTGCCCTTCATCGAGAGGAAGCTGATCGCCGCCTGCTCATAGGGCACCATGTACATCAGCTTCGACCGCTCCTCGGTCCAGAAGATGCCGGTGTTGATCATGTCCCAGCGCTTGGCGGCGAGGCCGGGGATCATGGTGGCGAACTCGGTGCGGATGTATTCGGGCGCGAGGCCGAGCAGCTTGCAGCACTCGTTGGCGAGCTCGACCCGCATGCCCTGCAGCTGGCCCTTGTCGTCGACGAATTGCAATGGCGGCAGGGTCGGGTTGATCGACATCACCAGCGTGCCGGCCTTGATGATGTTGGGCGGCGCCACTTTGGCCTGCGGCGCGCAGCGCAGTCGGGGCGACGGCCAGAGTTGACGCAGCGATGCCCGCCCGCAGCAGCCCACGGCGGCGAATGATCAGCTTGCCATTGGTCCCCCTTCCGGTTCCCCCGACCGGATGCAAGTTTGACGCCGAAGCCCGCCGACCGTCACTAGCCCAACGCCCTCCCTCCCCCGTCTGCGGGGGAGGTGTCGCCGTCTCACGGCGACGGAGGGGGTCATGGTCGAATACAATCATGGATTGCAGCACCCGCCTTAGATACGTCACATCTGGAAGGCCAACTGGCGGCGTGAACCGGTTTGCCAGATCACTTCGCAAGCACGCCACCGATCCCGAGCGACTTCTCTGGAGCCGCTTGCGGCGGAGACAACTTGATGGCTTTCGCTTTCGCCGCCAGCGGCCTTTCGGACCCTATGTCTGCGATTTCACTTGTCTTGAAGCCAAGCTGATCGTCGAGTTGGACGGTAGCCAGCACATCGAAACAAGAGAACTATGATGCTCGTTGCGACGCCTTCATGCGCTTTTACGGTTATCGAGTCGTGCGCTTCTGGAATGGCGACGTCCTTTCGCGCGCAGATGTCGTTGTTGAGACAATACTCGAAGCACTGCGCCGCCAGGAAATGGACGGCCGGCTCGATGGATGACCTTGACCCCCTCCGTCGCCGCATGACGGCGACACCTCCCCCGCAGACGGGGGAGGGAAAGCTCTAGCCTGGAACGACGTAGCCGTAGCGCAAATTCGAGGGATCGCGGCCGCGCCGCTCGTAGTCCTGCTTGATCGAGGCGAAGCGGTCGTCGCGCCATGCCGCTTTCTTGACGTCGTAGCGATACATGCGCGCGGAATTGCCGCCGAAGATCGCCTGCTTGACCGGGCCGTCGGCCGGGCCGAGCTCGGCGAAGCCGTACTTCTTGCGCATGTCCTCGGGAATCTCGAGCCGGCGCAGGCCCTCGATCTGCCATTGCGGCGAGCCGGTCCACAAGGCGTCGGTGCCCCAGATGACGTGATCGGCGCCGAGACCCTTGACCAGCATGCCCATCAGCGCCGCGCACAGCCGCGGCTCGGCCACGGCGGTCATGGCGAAGAGCTGGCCGAGATCGCCGTAGACGTTGCTGACGCCGTACTTGGCCGGGATGTCGGCCAGGTCGCTGGTCCATTCCAGCCGGCCGGTCTTCTCGAACTGCGCCCACGCCTCCTCGGGCTTGCCGCCGACCCAGCGATAGGCCGAGTGGTAGATGACGAAGCGGATGTTGGGCCAGTCCTTGGCCGCCTTGCCGACGTCGTCGACCGCCGCGTAGGAGGTGAGATTGGGGAACTGCTGCTCGACCGACGGCGCGTAGAGACCCTTGTGCACGCAGACGATGTCGTAGCCCGCCTTCACGATCTTCTCGTAGAAGGGATAGACCAGCTTCTCGTCGTCCATGCGCCAGGGGTGCTTGCTCGAGCTCCTTGTGGGTGTTGTCGCCCACCGTATAGCCCTTCCACGAATCGGGCTTGTCCTCGGCGATGGCGCGATCGACCTCGTCCATCCAGCCGGGATAGCCCGGCGCGAAAACGGCGTGAGCTCAGCAGGCGGCGCGAACCCGCGGCTTGTTCACGCTGCGTGCGGGCATCGCGCTTCATGTCGTTGGTCAGGAACCAGTCCTCGGGAATCTCCGAGGGCGAGCCGCTGATCAGCGCCACCTTGGTGTCGCTGTCGAGATAGATCTCCTTGAACCAGTTGGGATACTTGAGGTCGTCGACGGTCTGCGGCTTGCCGGCGAGCTCGGGATTCCAGCCGGCCTTGCCGACCGCCTCGCGCATGCGCGCAAAGCCCGCCAGCTTGGTGTCGTCGCGCAGGAAGTGCGTGTGCACATCCATGATGAACTGGTCCTTCAGCCCGTCGGCGCGCGCCTGGGCAAGCTCGATGCTCCTGGCTTCCGCCGGGGAGGCGCCGAACAGCGGGCCGTAAACCTCGTTCATGGCCAGATACGCCGTGGTCATGCCGGCGGCGGTCTGGAAGAAGCGGCGGCGCGACAGGCCGTTCTTGCGGCCGTACTCGTCGGCCAGCGCGTTCATGCGCGCCTCGACCTTCTTCTGGCGTTCGGTCTGCGCGATCGGCAGGTATTCGTCGCTGGAGACAAGCTGCGTCGGCACGGGCGTGGGGCTGCTCGCCTGCCAGGCGGGAACGAGATCTGCCAGTTCCTTGTCGCTCAACATGCCCATGATCGACCTCCATCTCTCAACGGAAGCGCGGCATCACCTTGGTCCAGAACGTCTCGATCGACTTCATCAGGACCGGATGCGGCACCAGGCTGTTATAAGTGTAGCAGAACACCCAATCGACCGGCTGCCGCTCTTGCTGGGTTTCCATGGCTTTCAGCACCGTGTCGACCGTGCCGACATAGGCATAGCCCATGGCGATTATTTCCTCCGAGGTGGGATAGCCGCCGGTCTTGGGGTCCTGCATGCCGCGACGGAAGCCGAAGGGCTCGAACCACGCGCGGCCGGAGAACTGGCCGGAGTCCCGCCACAGCGCCATCGCCTCGGCGTCGGTATCGGCGATGATGACGTCGCGCAGCACGCCCACGCCCTGCCCCTTGGGCTTGCCGGAGACCTCCGAATAGACGCTGTAAAGCTTCTCTTCATAGACCGGCAGCATGGGCGGCAGGATCGGCGTCACGCCTTCCTTGGCGCAGAAGCGCACGGTGTTCTCCGAGCTGGCGAAGGGCTGGAACAGCGGCGGATGCGGCTTCTGCAGCGGCTTGGGGACCACGCCGACCGAGGTCAGGATCCCGTCCTTCACGCCCTTGCCCCACTTGGCCGTGGTGTCGAGCGTCCACGGCGTGGGACCGGCCGGCACCTTCCAGTACTTGCCGTCGTAGGTCAGCATCTCCTCGGTCCAGCACTTCTTGACGATGCGAAAGTTCTCCTCGAAGGCCAGCCGATTGGCGTTGTCGATCTCGTCGTGCTGGTTGGGCAGCGCGCCATGGATGCCGTGCGTCTGCTGCGCCATGACGTCGACCCAGCGCCGCTGGTAGCCGCGGGCGAAGCCGGCATTGGCGCGCCCGCCGGTCATGTGGTCGAGCATGGCGATGTCTTCGGCGACGCGGATCGGGTTCGATGCCGGCAGGACGATGCCAAGCTGGCCGACGCGGATGCGCTTGGTCTGCATCGCGAAGTAGAGGTCCAGCAGCACCGGGTTGTTGGAGAGCTCGAAGCCCTCGATGTGGAAGTGATGCTCGGTGAAAGAAACCGAATCGTAGCCGAGCTCGTCGCCGAGCTTGATCTGCTCGGTGAGCTCGCCCAGCATGCGCTGGTAGAAGTGCGGGTTCATGCCCGCCATGCCGGCCTCGATCTCGGCGCGGCTGCCGATCGTGGGCAGATAAAACAGCGACGCTTTCATTCGTCGTTCCTCCCGAGAGAGCGTCCGCACCCCTTCACCCTGAGGAGCGTGTAGCGCGTCTCCGCAACGGAGTGGGTCATGGGTCACAGACTTGGGCTGTCTGACCCCTCCTTCGACGTACGGCGCTGCGACGCCTCCTCATTGGATGGGGATTTGCGGTCAAGACCCGAAGGTGGCACGGTCCCCGGCTTGGGGTCGATGGGCAGGAGCTTGTCGAGACCCAGCAGCTTTTCGTACAGCGACGCGGCCTGCAGGAGCGCTGCCTCGCCGCGCGGCTTGCCGACCAGTTGCAGGCCGGTGGGACGACCGTAGGAGTTGAAGCCGCAGGGTATGGCGAGAGCGGGGCTGCCGGCGACGGTGATGGCCGAGTTGAGCGTCGAGCCCGACATGTAGTTCTCGAGCTTCTTGCCGTTGATGGTCGCGGGCGCGCGCAGGTTGACGTCGAAGGCCGCGGTCGGCGCGCTCGGCGTCACCAAGAGGTCGTATTTCTGGAAGAACTCGACCATGCGCCGGAACAGCGCCGCCCGCTCGCGCTCGGCCCAGGCGAGCTGGCTGGTGGTCTGCTTCATGCCGAGCTCGGTGTTCCAGATGATGTCGGGCTTGATCTTGTCGCGGTGCTCCTTGAGCTGCAGCTCGCGATCGACCAGGAACTGCTGGCTGCGGAACGCCATGAAGACCTCGTCGACCGGGCCGAAGTCGGGCGACACCTCCTCGACGATGCAGCCCAGCTCCTCGAAGCGCCGCGCGGCCTTGGTGCAGATCTCGCGGACCTCGCGGTCGAGCTCGAACCGGCCGCCGAAATCGGCGGTCCAGGCAACGCGCTTCGGCGCAACAGGATTGGCGACGGCGGCGCTGAACGACACGGCCGGCGCATCGAAGGTCATCGGGTCGTGCAGGCAGAAGCCCGCCATGGTGTCGAGGAACAACGCGAGGTCAGGCCACGTTGCGCGCCATCGGCCCCTGCACCGACTGCGGCGACCAGAGATTGCTGACCGTTCCGCGCGTCACCCGGCCGGGCGACGGGCGGATGCCGACCGTCGAGCAGTAGGTGCCGGGCCGGCGCAGCGAGCCGCCATGGTCGGTGCCCTGCGCCAGCCAGACTTCGCCGGTCGCCAGCGAGACCGAGCCGCCGCCGGTCGAGCCGCCGCAGGTGAGCGAGGTGTTCCAGGGATTGCGCGTCCTGCCGAACACCTCGTTGAAGGTGCTGCCGCCGGCGCCGAACTCGGGCGTGTTGGACTTGCCCATCACGATGCCGCCCTTGCGCTCGATGCGCTCGACCACCGGATGGGATTTGGCCGGCACGTGGTTGGCGAAAATCGGCGAGCCGTAGGTGGTGCGCACGCCGGCGACGTCGGTCAGGTCCTTGATCGAGACCGGCAGGCCGGCGAGCCAGCCTGCTTCGCTAGAAGCTTCGCAGGCTTCGCCGCCTGCCATGATCCGCTTGGCGTGGTCGCGGGCGCGGTCGAGGCAGAGCGTGGGCAACGCGTTGACCGCGGGCTCGACCTCGGCGATGCGCTTCGCCGAGGCCTCGACCAGCTCGAGTGGCGAGATCTCGCGCTTCCTGAGGCGCGCCACCGCCTCGACGGCCGTCAGCTTGCAGAGCTCGTTCATGGCAGGACGATTGCCGGATTTCGCGGACGTTGCCAGAAATAAAGCGCGCCCAGCAGCGCCAGGTTCAGGAGATTGAAGGCGAGCGCCAGCTGGAAGGCCGGGCGATAGGAGAGCGTGGCGTCGAAGATCGCGCCGCCCATCCAGCCGCCCGCCGCCATGCCGGCCATGGCGAACAGCATGACCACGCCCAGCCGCCAGCCGGCGATGGCGGGGCCGTAGAGCTGGCGCAGGATCAGCGCATAGCCCTGGACGATGGCGATGTAGGGAATGCCGTGCACGACCGAGAGCGTGTAGATGCCGGCGAGGCTCTCGACGAACACGAAGCCCAGCAGCGAGGCGATCTGGATCAGGGCGCACAGAATGCTCACCCTGAGCGGACCGATATAGTCGGCGAGGCGGCCCATGGCGAAGGTCGCGGCCACGGCGGTGAGCAGGATCAGCGAGATCGCCTCCGAACCACGCGCCGCCGAGAGGCCGAGGTCGCCGCAGAAGGCCACCATGTGCACGAACGGCACCGCCATGGCGGCGCAGCAGCAGAAGCCCGCCAATGACAGCAGCACCATGATCGAGCGCGACGACATCGGCAGGACCGACAGATCCTCGGCGCGCCGTTCGTCGGTCCTGCTGCGCGCGGTCCTGGCGCGTGCGACCGGCGAGGGCCGCACATAGAAGGCGCAGGCGAACAGCAGAGTGCCCGCGACGACACCGTAAACGACCAGCGAGCGTCGCCAGCCCATGTCCGGCAACAGCCAGCGATAGACCTGCGGCCAGACGAACCCCGAGATCGCCGGACCCGCCGAGATGATCGAGACGGCGATGCTGCGGCGCTTGTCGAACCAGCCCTGGATGTTGTTCATGGCCGGCGTGAAGGTGGCGGCATTGCCGAGGAAGCCGAGCGGAAGGGCATAGCCCACGAACAGCGCGAGCTGCCCGCCGCTGGTGGCGAGCCAGCCGCCCACAAAGATCGAGACGCCGGCGATCAGGAGCGGCACGCGCGGGCTGGTGCGGTCGGCCAGCCAGCCCATGAACACGCCGCCCAGGCCCATCGAGAAGAAGCCCAGCATGTAGGCCATCGACGGCACGGCGCGGCGGTCGCCGAATTCGGCGGCGATCTCCTTCAGCGCCACGACCGGCAGGTAGATCGCCCCGCCACCGAGGCCGATGCAGAACGCCGACACGAAGGCGAGCCGCCAGGCGTAGGGACTGTCGACGCCGGCGCGATGCGGTACGCTTGTCATCCGAGGGGCGTCATTCGCGCGCCAATGCCGCCTCGGCCGCCGCCTTGGCGTCGAGCGCCTGGTCGTCGTCCAGGGTGAAGGTGACCTTGCGCAGCTTGCCGGTGAAGGCGAACGGCGCCTCGTAGTGCGACACCGGGCTGCCGCGGTCACGGCCGATATCGAGGCCGGACCATGAGATGAAGCTGACGAAGCCGAGCTGGGTCGTGAGGCCGCCGGCCGGCTCGCCGTCGATCAGGAGCGTCGCGATATTGTGGCCCTTGTCGCGTCGCATGCGCAGGCCGAGCTTGCGGTTTCCCGCCGGCACCGGACGATCGGACACGGCGATGTGGTGCACGCCGCCGACATTCATGTCGTAGGTGAGCCGGTTGTCCTTGAGGTAGAGCGAGTAGCCGCAGGTCATGTCGCCATGGGCGATCAGCACGCCCTCGGTCGCGGCGCCGTCGATCCGCGCATCCGCTTCGATGGTATAGGTGCGGCTCCTGACGTCGGGCGCCACGTCGGTCGGCACGTGGCCCATGCCGGCATGGAACACGAAATTGCGGCGCGGCCCATGGAAGCGCTTGGCGTTGTCGCCGAAGCGCTGCTGGAAGCGATCGTCGAGCGGCAGGACCTGGTGCGCCTCGGCCTCTTTCCACCATTCGGCGATCATGGCCTTGAGCCGCGCCGGCTCCTTCTCGGCAAGATCGTCGGTCTCGCTGAAGTCGCGATCGAGATGGAACAGCTCCCATTTGTCCTGCTCGAAGTCGGCGCCCGGGGGATGGAACGCCACCGCTTTCCAGCCGCCCTGCACCAGACCGCGATGGCCGAACATCTCGAAATATTGTGGCGCCGCCTTCGCCGGTGCGTTGGCCTCCTTGAGGCTGGCGGCGAAGCTGGTGCCCTCGAGCGGCATCTGCCTCACACCGTTGATCGTTTCCGGCGGCTTCACACCGACGACGTCGAGCAGCGTCGGGGTGAGATCGCTGGCATGGCAGAACTGGTGCCTGAGCTCGCCGCGGGCTGAAAGCCCCTTGGGCCACGAGATCACCAGCGGATCGCGGATGCCGCCGCCATGGGTGTTCTGCTTGTAGCGGCGCAGCGGCGTGTTGGCCGCCATCGCCCAGCCCAGCGGGAAGTTGGAATGGGTGTCGGGCCCGCCGATATCGTCGATGCGCGCGATCTTCTCCTCGATCGGCTCGCGGCGGAGATTGTACGGCCCCATGGCGTTGACCATGCCGAACGGCCCGCCCTCCTGGCTCGCGCCATTGTCGGACATCACGATGATCATGGTGTCGTCGAGCTGGCCCGCCTGCTCGAGGAACGCGACAAGCCGCGCCAGGTGCTGGTCGGCATGGTCGAGCATGGCGGCATAAGCCGCCTGCAGGCGCGTGTAGAGCCGCCGCTCGCCCTCGGGCAGCTCGGCCCACGGCGCGCACCATGTCGTTGCGCGCCGGCAGGCGCGTGTCCTTCGGCACGATGCCCGTCTCCTTCTGGCGCGCGAGCCGCCGGTCACGCTCGGCGTCCCAGCCTTCGGCGAACAGCGCGTCGTACTTCTTGATCAGGTCGAACGGCGCCTGGTGCGGCGCGTGGCAGGCGCCCAGCGCCACCCAGGTGAGCCACGGGATACGTGGCGTCGTCGGCGACGTGGTCGGCGATGTAGCGCATCGCCTGGTCTACAAGGTCGGCGGTCAGGTGATAGCCGCTGGCGAAGCTGCCCGGCGGATCGACCGGCGTGTTGTCGCGCACCAGCTCGGGCGCGTACTGGTCGGTCTCGGCATCCATGAAGCCATAGAAGCGGTCGAAGCCGCGGCCGAGCGGCCAGCCGTCGAACGGCCCCGTGGCGCCCGATTCGGTGAGCGGCGTGACATGCCACTTGCCCAGCATGTAGTTGCGATAGCCGTGCGGGCGCAGCATCTCGGCGATGGTGCCGGCCTCGCGCGCGATCTTGCCGCGATAGCCGGGATAGCCCGAATCGAAGTTGGCCAGGCAACCGACGCCCACCGAATGGTGGTTGCGGCCGGTCAGCAGGGCGGCGCGCGTCGTCGAGCACATCGACGTCGTGTGGAAGCCGGTATAGCGGAGCCCCCGCCGGGCGATGGCGTCGATGGTGGGCGTGGCGATCGGCGAGCCGTAGCAGCCGAAGTCGGAGAAGCCGACATCGTCGAACAGAACGACCAGAATGTTGGGCGCGCCCTTCCCATTCGAACCGGGCGGGCGCTTGGGCGCATCCGGCCAATACGGCTGGGACTCGCCCACCGTCTTGCCTATTTTGGCCGCCATTTCCCTTCCTCCCGTTGCCGCCCTTGTCCGACACTTGGCGGTTGCGATCAACCTTGTCGCAACTCATGCCTCGGGCTAGGGAAAGTCATGGCTTCGTTCACCTCCGACGGGCTCTCGCTCGCCTACGACGAATTCGGCCCCAAGGACGGCAAGAAGACAATCGTGCTGCTGCATGGCTTCTCGGCCAATCGCTACGAGAACTTCAAGCGCATGGGCTGGTACGACGCGGTCGCAGGCAAAGGCCTGCGCGGGCTGGCGCTCGATCATCGCGGCCATGGCGAAAGCGCCAAGCCGCATGAGGCGGCGAAATACGCCCGTGAAGCAATGGCCCGGGACGTGTTCGCCTTGATGGACCATGTCGGCGTCGAACGCGCGCACCTTCTGGGCTTCTCGATGGGCTCGCACGTCGCCCTGACCGCGGCGCTCCTCGACGGCGGACGCATCGACCATCTGGTCGTGGGCGGCGTCGGCGGCAGGATCTTCGAGCCGGCGCGCGATCCCGACGCCATGGCGCAGGCGATGGAAGCGGCCACGCCCGACGCCATCGCCGATCCCATGCTGAAAAGCTTCCGCCACTTCGCCGACGAGCAGAAGGAAGACCGGCTGGCGCTGGCCGCCTGCTCGAGGGGCCCGCGCACGCCGTTCACGCCCGACTTCACTCATGGCCATCCGCCGGCCGACCCTGGTCGTCGCCGGCATGCGCGACCAGCTCGCCGGGCCGCCGCAGGGCCTGGCCGATGCCATTCCCGGCGCCAAGGCGGTGACGGTGCCAGGCTGCGATCACTTTTCCTTAGTGAGTCATGGCTTGTTCAAGGCGAGCGTCTTCGACTTCTTCGACGGCTGGCTGGAGTAGAAAGTGGCGAAGGTTCCCTTCAAGCGCATTCGCGAGCGCGCCGCCAAGCGCAAGGGCGGCGAGAAAGTGCTGGCGAGCCTCTTGCCCAAGAAGCCCAACAACAAGGCGCTGGCCAGGCTGGGTGACGACCGCGTTCTGTCCGAGATGGCGGCGCGTGTCTTCTCGGCCGGCTTCGTGTGGAGCGTCATCGACAACAAGTGGCCGGGCTTCGAGGAGGCCTTCCTCGAATTCAATCCCAAGCGGCTGTTGTTCCAGCCCGCGGAGTTCTGGGAGAAGCTCGCCTCGGACAAGCGCATCGTGCGCAACCCGCAGAAAATCAAGTCGGTGCGCGAGAACGCCAGGTTCGTGAGCGAGGTCGCGGCCGAACACGGCAGCTTCGGCAAGTTCCTCGCCGCCTGGCCGGCCGACGATCAGGTGGGGCTGATGGAGGTGTTCGCCAAGCGCGGCTCGCGGCTGGGCGGCTTCAGCGGCCAGTATCTGCTGCGTTTCCTCGGTTGGGACGCCTTCGTGCTGTCGGGCCACGTGTTGCTCTGCCTGCGCGACTTGGGCGTGCCGATCGGCACGGGCACGTCGAAGAAGGACCTGAAAGCCGCCCAGGCGCAGTTCAATGCCTGGAAGCAGGAGAGCGGCCTGCCGATCGCGCACATCTCGCGCATTTGCGCTCTTTCGATCGGCGAGAACTATCCGGTAGAGCGGCTGAAGGAGGTCATGCAGCTGTGACCACCCTCCTGCTGATCAATCCCAACACGACGGCCTCGATCACCGACCTGGTGCTGAAGACGGCGAAGCGCTTTGCCGCCAAGGGCACGACCTTGCGCGCCGTGACCGGCGCCTTCGGGCCGCGCTACGTCGCTTCGCGCATCGGTTACGCCATTGCGGGGCACGCCGCCGTCGATGCACTGGCCAACGACAAGGCGCGCAAGGATGCGGTCGTGCTGGCCTGCTTCGGCGATCCCGGGCTCGCGGCCCTGAAAGAAGTAAGCAAGGTGCCGGTGATCGGCATGGCCGAGGCCGCGATCCTGCAGGCGAGCGCCGTCGGCAAGCGCTTCTCCATCGTCACCGGCGGCGAGCGCTGGAAGCCGATGCTGGAGGAGTTCGTCGCCGCGCAGGGCATGAGCGCCAGACTTGCCTCGGTGCGCACCGTGGCGCCGACCGGCGCCGACATCGCGCGCCATCCGAAGGCCGCGATGGCGCTGCTCGCCAAAGGCTGCATGGCGTGCGTGCGCGAGGACGGCGCCGATGTGGTGGTCCTGGGCGGCGCAGGCTTGGCGGGGCTCGCGGCGAAACTCAAGTCGTCGGTCGAGGTGCCGCTGCTCGACGGCTTGGCCTGCGCCATCTCGATGGCCGAGGGCCTGGCCAAGCAGCGGCCGGCCCGGACGGACAGCAGGCCGGCGCCGGTGGACAGCATTGGCCTGTCCAGGGCCTTGGCCAAGGAACTGTCTTCGACCTGAATGCCTCTTTAGGTTGCTTTACTCTGACTGAAAACAATCGATAATGGCCGCATGTCGAAGCAATTGGGCTTTGCTGCCATGCTGGCCGCCGCGACGATCGGCTGCGCGACACAGGAAGGCTACGAGAAGATCCTGAGCTCATACGTCGGGTCGTCAGAAACGGCGTTGCTCGCGCAATGGGGTCCGCCGGACAATGTCTACAGCAGCGACGCCAGCACCAAGTACCTGACCTACTCGAAATCGCGGTCGGGCTACGTCCCGGGCGTGCCGCCGACCTATCAATCGAGCTGCAGCTTCGGCTTCTGCACGACCGTGCCGATCGGCGGCTCGCCGGGCTACTCCTATACAGATACCTGCAAGACCTCCTTCAAGATCGTCGACGGCACCATTGCCTGGTGGCGCTACGAGGGTAATGCCTGCAGGGCGTGAATCTTGACAGGCGGTAGCCTGTCGGATTGGGTCACTCCCATGCGGTTGGTAAGTTTTCGCCAGGCGGGTGCGGCCAGATTTGGTGCCGTCGTCGACGACGGCATTGTCGATCTGTCGAAGCGGACGGCGCAGCGCTGGTCGAGCCTGCGCGAGGTCATCGCCGACAAGGCGCTGCCCGAGCTTGCCGCCGCGGCCAAGGGCCAGCGCGCCGACTTCAAACTCGCCGACGTCGAGATGCTGCCGACGATCTCCAACCCCGACAAGATCCTCTGCATCGGGCTGAATTACGCGAGCCATGTGGGCGAGGTCGGCCGTGAGCTGCCCAAGGTGCCCAGCGTCTTTTCCCGTCTGCACAACACGCTGGTGGCCCAGGGCGGCAACATCGTGCGGCCCAATGCCTCGACCAACTTCGACTTCGAGGGCGAGCTTGCCGTGGTGATCGGCGAGCGCTGCCGGCACGTGCCGCGCGCCCGCGCGCTGCAGGTGATCGCCGGCTACACCTGCTTCCTCGATGTCAGCGTGCGCGACTTCCAGAAGCACTCGGTCACCGCCGGCAAGAACTTCCCCGCGACCGGACCGCTCGGTCCCTGGATGGTCACCACCGACGTCATTCCCGACCCGCAGGCGCTCGAGCTCACGACGCGGCTGAACGGCAACGTGGTGCAGCACGACACGACCGATCACATGATCTTCGACGTTGCCACCATCATCGAATATCTCTCGACCGTGACCTGGCTGGAGCCGGGCGACGTCATCGCCACCGGCACGCCTGACGGCGTGGGGCTCGGCCGCAAGCCGCCGCTGTGGATGAAGGCGGGCGACAAGCTGGAAGTCGAGATCTCCGGAATCGGAACGCTGGGCGTCAATGTCGTCGACGAGTGAACCCGTGCCGGCGCCCGCCTCGGGCTGGACACACGATGCCAAGGTGATTGCGCTCATCGGTGCGGCGCATTTCGTCAGCCACTTCCACGGGATGCTGTTGCCGCCGATCTTCGGGCCGGTGCGCGAGGCTTTCGGCGTCAGCTACATCGAGATCGGCGCGGCGCTCACCGCCTACAACATCGTATCGGCGGCGTTGCAGACGCCGGCCGGTTTCCTGGTCGATCGCATCGGCCCACGCCTGCTGCTGACCGGCGGCCTGTTGCTGAGCGCGGTGGCCTTGCTGGTCGCGGCCCTGCTGCCGGGCTACGCGCTGTTCGTCGTGGCCTATGCCTTCCTCGGCCTCGCCAACACCGTCTATCATCCGGCCGACTACGCCATCCTGGCGGCGGCCATCAACGCCAAGCGGATCGGCAAGGCCTTCTCCATCCACAATTTCACGGGCTACCTCGGATTTGGCGTGGCGCCGACTGTGGTGCTCGGCTCGGCGGCGCTGTGGGGCTGGCAGGGCGCCTTCCTGGTGGCGGCGGTGCTGGCCATCGCCGCGGCGTTGCTGTTGATCGTGGCCGGCGGCATCCTGCCCCGCGCCACGCGGCCGGCGGCCGCGCCTCATGCCAAGTCTTCCGTCGGGCTCGAGCTGCTGCTGAGCGGGCCGATCCTGCGCAACCTCCTGTTCTTCTCCTGTATCGGCATGGCCAATGGCGGCGTGCAGACTTTCTCGGTGGTGGCGCTCGGCGTGCTGTGGGGCACGCCGTCGTCGTCGGCCAATATCGCGCTCTCGGGCTTCCTGCTGATGAGTGCCGTGGGTGTGCTGGTTGGCGGCATCATCGCCGACCGCACGCCACATCACGAGCGCGTCGCCGCAGTGGGCTTTGCCTTCACCGCCGCCATGGCGATCCTGCTGGGCTGGGTGAACATGCCGACCGCAATACTGATCTCCGTGATGTCGCTCGGCGGGCTGTTGAACGGCATGATCCAGCCGTCGCGCGACATGATGGTGCGCGCCGTCACGCCGGTCGGCTCGTTCGGCAAGGTGTTCGGCTTCGTCACGACCGGCTTCAATTTGGGCGGCATGGTGTCGCCGCTGCTCTATGGCTGGCTGATGGACCGCGGCGAGCCGCGCATGATCTTCGCCATCGTCACGGCCTTCATCGTGCTCGCGCTGCTCACCGCGATCACTCGGCCCAAGCCCCAGGGAAAACTCGCATGGACGCGCTGACATCCAAGACCGCCGATCAACGCTCGGCCCTCGTCCGCCGCTACGGCGCCGATGCCCTGCCGCCGGCGGGACCATGGAACGAGGTCATCGCCACGCTGCTCGACCACCGCTCGGTGCGCGGCTACAAGCCCGACCCGGTCCCGCCCGGCACGCTCGAGACCTTGATCGCCGCGGCCCAATCGGCGGCGACCAGCTCCAACATGCAATGGACCTCGGTGGTCGCCATCACCGATCCGGCGAAGAAGAAGGTGCTGGCCGAGATCGCCGGCAACCAGAAGCACATCGAGCAGTGCCCGCTCTATTTGTGCTGGGTCACGGACATGACCCGCAACGTCGCGATCGGACGGGCCGAAAAGGTCGAATTCGAGGTCATGCCCTGGCTCGAGACCTTCCTGGTCGCCAGTATCGATGTGGCGCTGGCGGCCCAGAACGCCGTGGTGGCGGCCGAATCGATCGGCCTCAGCACGGTTTATATCGGTGCCATGCGCAACGATCCGGAACGGGTGGCGGAGCTGCTCGCGCTGCCCAAGCAGTGCTTCGTGCTGTTCGGTCTGTGCGTCGGCTACGCGACCGAGCAGGCCGCCGGCGAGGTCAAGCCGCGCATGCCGCAGGCCATGATGCTGCACCGCGAGCGCTACGACGGCTCCAAGGCCCATGCCCTGCGCG
Source organism: uncultured Alphaproteobacteria bacterium (assembly GCA_963755595.1). GTDB lineage: Bacteria > Pseudomonadota > Alphaproteobacteria > Reyranellales > Reyranellaceae > Reyranella. Next base: position 221,903 of record CAVWKP010000017.1, read on the forward strand.
AGGTCCACGACGCCGAGATGCTGCGCTTCTCGGCGCGCCACGAGCTGCAGGCCGGGACCTGGACGCAGCGTGTGCTCAATCGCCTGGGGCCCATCAAGTCCATGAACGGCCGTGAAAAAATGCGCGCCGCCTTGGCCAGCCTCGGTTTCGAGATCCGCTAGCCAGCCGTTCAGTGCGCCGGTGCCGCCGGCGGCTGGGGCGGCGTGACAGGCTTCTCCGCCGGGGTCGAAGTCGTCTTCTTGCTGGTGTCGGGAATCGGCGGCACGGCGGGTGCGCCAGGGCTGCCGCGATTGTCCGGCGTGACCGGAAGGCCGGGTACCAGGGGTTCCGACGGCTGCTGTGCCGAGGCTAGGACCGGCAAGACCGCTGTTGCCGCAACCAGGACCAGGCAGCGGACGCGGCTAGCCAGCACCTTGAACTCGATTGCCACGCGTCATGGTCGCGCGAACGGAACCCTGCAGGCAAGGCGCACGTTTCCTTGGAGGCGCATTGTCGCCGCCCCCTTTTGGAAGGAGCCATTCATGACCTTGCCATTGTTCACCTCCGTCGCCCGTTCACTGGCGATCGCCTCCCTTGCGGGCACGGCGCTGGTGGCGGGCTCGCTCGGACCGGCCTGGGCGCAGGCCGGCGGTTCGAGCAAGCCGCCCGCCGCGGCGGCCGCCACCTCGAGCAAGCCCCAGACGGTGGAGCAGCGCATCACCGATCTCAAGGCGGCACTCAAGATCACGCCCGACCAGGAGACCAAGTGGAAGGCCGTGGCCGACGCCATGCGCCAGAATGCCGGCGCGATGGACAAGCTGGTGCAGGACAAGCGCGCCAAGGCCGCCAGCATGACGGCGGTCGACGATCTCGAGACCTACCAGGACTTCACCAAGGCGCATCTCGACGGGCTGAAGAACCTGTCCTCGGCTTTCAAGTCGCTCTACAACTCAATGCCGGCCGACCAGAAGAAGAACGCCGACCAGGTCTTCCAGGCCTTCGGTCCCTCGACCAAGTCTCCCACACAGGGCTAGGAGGCCTGACATGACCAAACGCATCACCGTGGCGATGCTGGCGATGGCGGCCCTTGCCGGTTTGGCAGGCTCCGCCAGCGCCCGCTGGTACGGCGACGGTCGCTGGCACGATGACGACCGCTGGCACGGTACCGAACAATATTACGGCTATCACTATCGTGCTCCGCCGGTGGTCTACGCCACGCCGTACAATTACGGCTACTATGCCCCGCCCGTGGTCTACGGAGCGGAGCCCGGCATCAGCTTGAACGTCCACATTCCATGAGTTGGGCCATCAGTTGATGGCATGACGGAAACGGCGGGCTCCGGCCCGCCGTTTTTGTCGCCGGGCTACGAGCGCTCCAACCAGTCGTGCTCGAGCGTGCGCAGGCGAGCGATGATGGAGAGCATGAACGCTGTCGACCAACCGAAGAGCAGCAATCCATTGGCGCCTTCGATGGCGCCGAACAAGCGCCAGTGTCGGTCGAGCACGACGTCGCCGTAGCCTATGGTCGTGAAGCTGGTCGTCGAGAAATAGAGCGCCGACTCGAAGTCGGGCAGCGCACCGACCAGCATGAAGGCGAAGGCATAGAGCCAGATCTCGACCGTATGGATCGCAACCAGGCCCAGGACCACGAATACGATTACCGCGCCCAGCCTGGCGGCGCTCTCATGGGCACGGAAGCGACCGCCGCGCGCGCGCAGCAACCACATCAGCGCCAGTAACCCGGCAAAATGTATGGTGACGGTCAGGCCAACCATGAAACTGGCAAGGGCAAAATTACCGATCATCGGTTGCATGATCGGCGGCGGCAGTGAACCATGCAACCATGAAGCCCCTGCCCGTCGGCCGTCTCAGCCTGCTGTCGACCCTGCTCGGCCTGGCGCTGGGCGCCTGTACCCAGCCGCCGAGTGATCCCAGCGAGCGATTTGCCTGGATCGACCCCGGCATGCCCCGCGAACAGATCGAAAAGTACTACGGGCCGCCGACCCATTGGGTGCTTTACTACGAGCCGACCGGATTTGCGGTATTCAGTTACGACAGGCTGCTGAGCGTCAGCAAGATCGACGCGCCACGGCAAAAGCCAGATTGGCCGATCCGGGAAGGCATGTCGGTCAAGGAGGTCGAGAAGATCATGGGCAACCCGAGCAAGGCCTGCGCCGGCGAATACTATACCGAGAGCTACGCGCACTGGTTCTGCTACAAGAACGACGTATTGATCTCGAAGGAAAGGAAGCTTCCCGCCTTCTAGGATCAGCCGTGCGGCACCAGGATCTGGCGCACCGTCGCAACGTCCTGCAGCCGATCGAAGCCTTCGTTCAATTCGTCGAAGCCGATGTGCTTGCTCACCATGCGATCGACCGGCAGCTTGCCCTGCTGGTAGAGCGCGATGAAGCGCGGGATGTCGCGCACCGGCACGCAGCTGCCCATGTAGGAACCCTTGATGGTCTTCTCCTCGCTCACCAGCACGCTCTGCTTGAAGGAGAAGTCGGCGGCGATGGGCGAAAGTCCCGCCGTCACTGTCGTGCCGCCCCAGCGCGTGACGAGGTAGGCGGTCTCCATCGCCTTGATCGTGCCGGCAAGGTCGAAGGCATAGTCGACGCCGCCGCCGGTGAGGTCGCGCACCTGCTTAACGTGATCGGCGTCCCTGGCATTGACCGTGTCGGTCGCGCCAAGCTGGCGCGCAAGGCCCAACTTGTCGTCGGAGAGATCGATGGCGACGATGCGGCTGGCACCCGCCAGCACCGCGCCCAGCAGGCCGGAGAGGCCGACGCCGCCCAGGCCGACGACGGCCACCGTGCTGCCCGGCCGGATTTGCGCGGTGTTGACCACCGCGCCGACGCCCGTGACGACGGCGCAGCCGAACAGCGCCGCCACGTCGAGCGGCAGGGTCTTGTCGATCACAACGACCGAGCCGCGGTCGACCACGGCGTATTCGGCGTAACACGAGACACCGGATTGATGGTTCACCGGCTTGCCGTCGTGATGCAGGCGATGATTACCGCTCAGGAGCTGGCCTGCCGCGCGTGGCGTAACCGAGCGCTCGCAGATATAGGGGCGGCCCTCGAGGCAGCGCCGGCAGCGGCCGCAACTTACGTTGAACGTGAAGCAGACGTGATCGCCTTTCTTGACGTCGTGCACCCCGGCACCGACTTCGACGATCTCGCCAGCGCCCTCGTGGCCCAGCACGATCGGCGTCGGCCGCGGACGATCGCCGTTGATCAGCGACAGGTCGGAGTGGCAGAGGCCGGCGCCGCCCACCTTGACCAGCACCTCGCCTTCGCCCGGCGGATCGAGATCGAGCTCGATGACATGGATGGGCTTGCTCTTGGCGAACGGCCGCGGCGCGCCGCAAACGGTGAGAACTCCGGCCTTGATCTTCATGCGATTCCTCCGTCGACGCGCACCACGGAGCCCGTGGTGAAACTCGATTTGCTCGAGGCGAGATAGAGCGCCGCCGTCACGATCTCCTCCGGTCGGCCGCTACGCTTGAGCGCGGCGGTCGAATTGAGCTTCGCCTCCTCGCTCCACGCCTTGCTGACGTCGGTGAGGAAGCGGCCGGGCGAGATGGTGTTGACACGCACCTTGGGTCCGTACTCGAAGGCGAAGGCCTCGGTCAGGGCATTGAGCGCGGCCTTGGCGCCGGCATAGGGTGCGATCGCGGGCCGTGGACGGAGCGCGCCGGCGCTCGAGATGTTGATAATCGAGCCGCCATCCCCTTTGGCCATGCGGCTACCGACCAGCGACATCAGCCGGAACGGCCCCTTGAAGTTCAGCGACACGATGCGGTCGAACAGCTGCTCGGGCGTGTCGAGCGAGGAGGGCGCGAGCGGTGAGGAGCCGGCGTTGTTTACGAGGATGTCGACCTTGCCGAAGGCCTTGTAGGCCGCCTCCACCAGGCCATCGAGCTCCTGCCAGTTGGCGACGTTGCAGGCCCAGGTCCCGGCCTTGCGACCCATCGCCCTCGCCTCAGCCGCGACCTTCTCGCAGGCCTCGATCTTGCGGCTGGTCACGAAAACGTCGGCGCCATGGGCCGCGAAAGCCTTCACCATCTGGTAGCCCAAGCCTCGGCTGCCGCCGGTCACCAGCGCCACCTTGCCGGAGAGGTCGAAGAGGTCGCTCATGGTGCGACTCAAGACGTTTGACGCTGGCATGTCACTTGCTAAGTGTATTGAGGGGCGAAACTACAGGCCGTCATGAGCATCCACGTCGCGCTGCATCATCGGACGACCTACACCTACGACCGGCCGGTCACGCTCGGACCGCAGGTCGTGCGCCTGCGTCCCGCCCCGCACAGCCGCACGCCGATCCTCTCCTACGCGCTCAAGGTCGAGCCCAAGGATCACTTCATCAACTGGCAGCAGGATCCGCAGGGCAATCACCTGGCGCGCCTGGTGTTCGCGGAGAAGACCACGAAGTTCGAGATCACCGTCGATCTCGTCGCCGACATGGCGGTGATCAATCCGTTCGACTTCTTCCTCGAGCCGGAAGGCGAGACCTTTCCCTTCAGCTACGATCCCTCGCTCGCCGAGGAGATCGCCACATTTCGCAAAGTCGAGCCGCCGGGTCCGCTGCTCAAGGCGTGGCTCGCCAAAGTCGACCGCACGGGCAAGCCGCGCACCGTCGATTTCCTGGTCGGCCTCAACGCGAGGCTGCAGAAGGAGATCGGCTACATCGTGCGGATGGAACCCGGCGTGCAGACCTGCGAGCAGACGCTCGGGCTGGCCAAGGGCTCGTGCCGCGACACCGGCTGGCTGCTGGTCACCATCCTGCGCCATCTCGGCTTCGCCGCGCGCTTCGCCTCCGGTTACCTGATCCAGTTGGTGGCCGACGAGAAGCCGCTCGACGGGCCTGAGGGTCCGACCCACGACTTCACCGACCTTCATGCCTGGGCGGAAGTCTATTTGCCGGGCGCCGGCTGGATCGGACTCGATCCGACCTCGGGCCTGTTCACCGGCGAGGGCCACATCCCGCTCGCCTGCACGCCCGAGCCGTCGAGCGCCGCGCCGATCGAAGGCGCCGTCGAGAAGAGCGAGGTCACCTTCGCCTATGACATGAAGGTGAGCCGGATCAGGGAGACGCCGCGCACCACCAAGCCGTACAGCGACGAACAATGGGCGAGGTTGCTCGGCGTCGGCGAGGCGATCGAGCGCGATATCGCCAAGGCCGGCCTCAGGCTCACCATGGGTGGCGAGCCCACCTTCGTGTCGGTCGACGACATGGATGGCGCGGAGTGGAACACGCTGGCGCTCGGCCCCGAGAAACGCCGGCTGGCGGGCGTGCTGTTCCGCAAGCTCGCTGACCGCTTCGCGCAACGGCCATTGCTGCATTTCGGCCAGGGCAAATGGTATCCTGGTGAGCAGCTGCCGCGCTGGGCGCTGGGTTGCCATTGGCGCAAGGACGGCCAGCCGATCTGGCGCGATCCGGCATTGACCGCCGTCGAGTCCAAGCCGGTCGGCGCCACGCCGGAAAGCGCGCAGCGCTTCGCCGCGGCCTTTGCCGAGCGCCTTCAGCTCGATCCTGGCTATCTCTTCCAGGCCTTCGAGGACACCTGGTATTACTTGTGGCGCGAGCGGCGCCTGCCGAGCAACGTTACGGTCGACAACGCCAAGATGAAGGACGAGCTCGAGCGGGAACGGCTCTCGCGCATCTTCGAGCAAGGACTGGAAAGCCCCGTCGGCACCGTGCTGCCGATCATGCGCGAGTACAACGGCCGCGGCCGCTGGCGCAGCGGGCCATGGTTCCTGCGCTCGGAGAAGTGCTACCTGATCCCGGGCAATTCGCCCTTGGGCTACCGCCTGCCGCTCGAACTCACTGCCGTGGGCCGCGCCGGCGGACGCGGGCTTCATCGCCGATCCCGATCCCATGATCAGCCATCCGGCGCTGCCGCCCATCGACGCCTTTCGCCGCGCGCCGGTGCTGCGACGGCAGGACCAGGGCAGACCGGCCGAGTCCAACGGCCAGGGCGACGAAGCGGCCCGCCGCGAAGCCTGGAAACGCGCGCTGGCGCCCGACAAGAGCGGCCGCCCGGCCGTCGGTTCGTCGCCGGCCTGGATCGTGCGTACCGCGATCTCCTTCGAGCCGCGCGACGGCCATCTCTACGTCTTCATGCCGCCCGTCGAGCGCACCGAGGACTATCTCGACCTGGTGGCCGCGATCGAGGATACCGCCGAGGAGCTCGGCCAGCCGGTCTTCATCGAAGGCTATCCGCCGCCTGGCGGCGATGCCCGGCTGCACCATTTCAGCGTCACGCCCGATCCCGGCGTGATCGAGGTCAATATCCATCCTTCGGCCGACTGGCGCGAGCTCGTGGAGAAGACCGAGATCGTCTACGACGAGGCGCGCAACACGCGATTGGGCGCGCAGAAATTCATGATCGACGGCCGCCACACCGGGACCGGCGGCGGCAACCATGTGACCCTGGGCGGGCCGTCGGCGGCAGAGTCGCCGCTGCTGCAAAGACCGGATCTGCTGAAGAGCCTTTTGGGCTACTGGCACAACCACCCGTCGCTCTCCTACCTGTTCTCCGGCCTGTTCATCGGGCCGACCAGCCAGCATCCGCGCATCGACGAGGCGCGCAACGACGCCCTGCACGAGCTCGAGATTGCCTTCCGCCAGATCGAGCCGGGACGGCAGACGCCGCCGTGGCTGGTTGATCGCATCTTCCGCAACATCCTGGTCAACTCGACGGGCAACACGCATCGCACCGAGTTTTGCATCGACAAGCTCTTCACGCCCGATTCCGCCGCCGGCCGACGCGGGCTCCTGGAGCTGCGCGCCTTCGAGATGCCGCCGCACTGGCGCATGAGCGTGGCGCAGCAGGCGGTGCTGCGCGGCCTGGTGTCGGCGTTCTGGGATCGCCCCTACGAGAAGCGGCTGAGCCGCTGGGGCACGCGCCTGCACGACGATTTCATGCTGCCGCACTTCGTGTGGCAGGACTTCTCCGACGTGCTCGACGATCTTGGCGCCGCGGGCTACCGCTTCCAACCCGAGTGGTTCGTGCCGCATTTCGAGTTCCGCTTCCCGCTGATCGGCGGCATGGCCCAGCGCGGCATCGAGCTCGAGCTACGCCATGCGCTCGAGCCCTGGCACGTGCTGGGCGAGGAGCCGGGCGGTGGCGGTGCAGTGCGCTACGTCGACAGCACCGTCGAGCGCCTGCAGGTCAAGGTCGAGGGCTTGAACGATTCGCGCCATGTCATCGCTTGCAACGGCTATCGCCTGCCATTGCGCGCCACGGGCGTGCCGGGCGAGTTCATCGCGGGCGTGCGCTATCGCGCTTGGCCGGCGGCCAATTCGCTGCATCCGACGATTGGCGTGCATGCCCCGCTCATCTTCGACATCCACGATGAGTGGAATGGTCGCTCGCTGGGCGGCTGCACCTACCACGTCGCCCATCCCGGCGGGCTCAGCTACGACCGCATGCCGGTCAATGCCAACGAGGCCGAGGCCCGCCGCCGATCCCGCTTCTCCCCGATCGGCCATACCGCGGGACCGGCTCCGGTTCCGCGGCCGATCGACAACCCGGAACACCCGCTGACGCTCGATCTGCGCCGCGCCTAGTCCGGCAGCCCAGTTCAGCAGCCTAGTCCTGCAGACCGTGGCCCATCAGCCGCCGCTTCAGCCCGGCCGCGACGAGGCGCGTGGTGAGCACGGTCGGGTGGCCCTCGTACGGAATCAGGAGATCCGCCGCCGAGTGGCCCTGCGTCAGCTCATTGACCGATATCAGTGGGACGCCTGCCTCGCGCAACCGGTCGAGCACCTTCAGCAAAGGCGGATAGTCACCGGACGATGCATTGTCCTCCGGACGACGCTCGTCGGGCCAGGAATAGAGGACGTAGAGCGGCGCGCCCAGCCGCTCGCGGGCGAGTTGCTGCAAGCGCACGATCAGGGCGACGAACAGATCGGCTTGCTCCGCCTGGCGCTGCGCCTCGCCGATTTGGCGCGTAAAGGCGACGTACTTGTGCAGCAGATAGGTAGCGCCGGCGATCGGATTGGTCAGACGATGGTGGAGGAAGCTGCCGGTGTAGCGCGGCACGCCGTCCTCGAGCACGTAGCGCGGCGAATTGAGCAACCAGTTGCCGTCGCCGGTTCCCCACTCGATCTGCGAAGGCGTGATCCAGGTGATGACCGCCGCGACACGTGCACTCTCCTTGTATTGGTCGAGCAGGCCGGCCTCGAAGGCGCGCACGAGGTGATTGATGCTGTAGCCCTGCACCGAGAAGTTGACGGCTCGGATTTTGTCGCCGTTGAGATGCGCGAACTGGGACGGCAGCGTCTCGTCATCGGGCAGGCCCTGGCCGAACACGAAGGATGAGCCCATGAAAAGGTAGGTGTCGGCGCCCGGCGGGGCCGGCACTGTCGTGCGGGTGCCGTCGGCGTTCGAGTGGTAGGTGACGCGAAACACCGTCTCGGTGCCACGCGTTGCGGTCTCCACCACCGTGAGGTTGGGCAACAGGCGATAGCCCAGGACGGGCTCGGGCGGAATCCACTCCTTCGGGTCGGTGGTGTGCACGACGTCGACGCCAACCGGCGTCGACGCCATGACGCCGGCGAAGGCATTGAGCAGGCCGACGGCGATGGCGACCGCCGCCACCATCAACGAGCCGGTGCGCCAGCGCTCACCGGCCAGCAATGCAACCCCGGCGAGCCCCAGCAGAACGGCCCACGCGCAAATCCAGGCGGCGGACGGCAGCAGCGCGGCGCCCACGGCGAATCCCGCCACCAGCGCCGCGGCACGCCAAACATTGCGCTTCGTCCCTGCCACCTGCCCCTGCATCGCTAGGGAAGCTCTAGCGGGCGGGGCCCCCGACTGCAAGGTAGCGGCTGTGGACCCGGCGCCGAGGGCGTGCGATTCTCTGTCCCAGTCCAGTTTCCTTCCTTCCACGGGCCCATGGAGTCGTTGCGCGGCCTCACCTCATCGCCGGCAAGCGCTTACGACGAGCTGGTCACCGGCCAGAAGTCGATCCGCTACCACTGGCAGGGCATTCTCAGCATCATCCGTGCCCTGCCCGGCGGAGGGCTGAGCGAGCGCGTGGAAAGCGCGCGCCGTCAGCTCGCCGAGTCTGGCGCCACCGTCAACCTGCTCGACGATCGAGGCACGCCCGGCTGGTCGTTTGACCCGCTGCCCTTCGTTATCGCGCCCGACGAATGGGCTTCCATCGAGGCAGGCCTGATCCAGCGCGCCACCCTGCTCGATGGCCTGCTGGTCGACCTTTACGGCCCACAGAAGCTATTGGCCGACAAGCTCGTGCCGCCGATGCTCGTGCACGCCAACCGCCACTTCCTGCGCGCCTGCCGGGTCACCGACGGCGTGGCGCCGGCGCGCCCGCTCGCGCAGTACGCGGTCGACCTGGTGCGGCAGGGCGACGGCCGCTGGTATGTGCTGGCCGATCACACCGAGGTGCCGGCGGGCGTCGGCTACGCGCTCGAGATCCGCCGCGTGCTGGCGCGAAGCCTGCCGGAGGCGTTCCGCTCGATCCCGGTGCGCCATCTCCGGCCGTTCGTCGATCGCTGGCACGATTCGCTCGCCGCCATGGCGCCGACCGACGTGGCCAATCCCAATACTGCGGTGCTGACGCCAGGCTCGCTCTCCTCGACCTATTTCGAGCACGTCTATCTCTCGCGCACGCTCGGCGTGCCGCTGGTGGAAGGCGGCGACCTGGTGGCGCGCGACGGCGAGGTCTCGATCAAGACGCTCGCCGGCCTGCGCCCCGTGCACATGCTGCTGCGCCGCCTCGACAGCTCCTTCGCCGACCCGTTGGAGCTGCGCGCCGAACTCAGCACTTGGCGTCACCGGCCTGGTCGAGGCCACGCGCCTCGGCAAGATCGCGCTCGCCAACGCGCTCGGTTCGGGCCTGGTGGAAACGCCGGCGCTGATGCCGTTCCTCGAACGTCTCTGCCAGCGCATGCTCAACCAGAAGCTCGAGCTGCCCTCGCTCGATGTGTGGTGGTTGGGCGAGCCCACGGCCTATGCCTTCGCCATGGCCCAGCTCGGCTCCATGATCGTGCGGCCGTGCCTCGGCCAGGACCGCGAGCCGATCGTGGTCGGCATGCTCGATCCGGCCGCGCGCAAGGCGCTGGAGCAGCGCATCGCCGGCCAGCCCGGCCAGTTCGTGGCGCAATATCCCGTGGTGCCCTCGCTCAGCCCCAAGTGGGACGGCAAGGGTGGCCTTGAGCCCGCCACCATGGTGCTGCGCTGCTTCGTCGTGGCCGATGGCTACGGCTATCGCGTGCTGCCGGGCGGCCTGGCGCGCGAGCCGATGGGTGATACCGCCCTCGCCGGTCTGGGACGGCTGAACGGCACGCTGAAGGACGTCTGGGTCCTGACCGAGGACGCGGCCGACGTGGAGCTGCCGCCCAGCCGGCGCTTCCACCAGCTCGCCGTCGATCGCGGCGGGGCGGAGCTGCAAAGCCGCGTCGCCGACAATCTCTACTGGCTCGGCCGCTATATCGAGCGCCTCGACAACGATGCCCGCCTGCTGCGCACCGCCGTCACCCGCGTGGCGCAGGGCGTGATCGGCCCGCGCGACGCCGTCGAGCTGCGCCTGCTCGGCCGCCTGCTTGATCGCGCCAACCTGATGCCCTCCTCCGCCGCGCTCTCGATGCCCGAGAGTGCCGCGTTCCAGCAGGGCCTGGCGGCCGTGGCGTCGGAGAAGCGCGGATTGTTCACGGTGCTCGACGCCATCCAGCGCCTCACCGCCACGCTGCGCGATCGCTTCTCGGCCGACATGGCGGCGGTCGCCGGTCCGCAGATGATCGACCTGCGCCATCGCCTGCTCGCCTCGCGCGGCAACCTCGATCCGCTGCTGGCGGCGCTCGACGACATCGTGCGCTTCGTCGCCACGCTTTCAGGTCTTGCTCAGGAGAACATGACGCGCGGCACGGGCTGGCTGTTCCTCGATCTCGGCCGGCGCATCGAGCGGGCCCAGTTCGTGCTGCTCTCCGCGCTCGGCCCGTTCGATCAATCGCCGATCGACTGGGACGCCGCCATGCGCATCGCGCTCGAGCTCTGCGACAGCACCATCAGCTACCGCTGGCGCTACCTCGGCCAGCTGCAGCCCGCGCCGGTGCTCGATCTGGTGGTGCTGGACGACAGCAATCCGCGCGCGCTCGCCTTCCAGCTGCGCTCGATCAGGAGTCATCTCGAGCGGCTGGGCCAGGCTTCCGGCGCCTACGTGCCGCCGCTGCCCGACTCCTTCGAGAGCGACCTGCTCGAGGTCGTGCGCCAGTTCGGCGGCGAGGAGAAGAGCTGGCGGCACGAGGGCCTGGCGCTCGCCCTGCTGCGCGACGTGGCCAACGAGGGCAGCGAGCGGCTGGAGGCGCTGAGCGAGGCGATCACGCGCGCCTATTTCTCCCACGTGCCGGCGGCGCAGGCCGTCGGATCGATGGCGAGGTAGCAGACATGCAGTACCTGCTCTCGCACCGCACCTCCTACACCTACGCCTCGAGCGTCGACAGCGCGCACCATATCGCCCATCTGCGCGCGCGCGAGTTCGTGGGGCAGAAGGTGCATTCGATCAGCATCGCCACCAGCCCCGAGCCGGCGCTCGCCGTGCAGCATATCGACCATTTCGGCAACCACATCGATATCTACCGCCTCGACAAGCCGCACCAGCGCTTCGACATCGAGGTGCGCGCCGAGGTCGACGTGCATTTCCCCGATCCACCGCCGGCCGGCCAGACGCCGAAATGGGAAGACGTGCGCGCCATGCTGAACGGCGGCGGCTTCCCGGCGCCGATCGAGGCTTCGGAGTTCGTCTACGACTCCCCGCTGGTGCCGTTCGATCCGGCGCTACGCGACTATGGCGCCAAGTCCTTCACGGCAGGCCGGCCGATCCTCGAGGCGGCGAGTGAGCTCAAGAAGCGCATCAAGGCCGACTTCGAGTATCACCCCGGCGCCACCGACATCTCGACACCCCTGCACGAAGTGTTCGAGGGCAAGGCCGGCGTCTGCCAGGACTTCGCCCATGTCATGGTGGCGGCGCTGCGCGCCCACGGCCTCGCTGCGGGCTATGTCTCGGGCTACATCCGCACCGCCCATTCTTCTAAAGAGGAGGCGGCGCTGCGCGGCAGCGACGCCAGCCATGCCTGGGTCGCGCTGTGGTGCGGCGAGGCGGCGGGCTGGGTTCATCTCGACCCGACCAACGACCTGATCGCAAGCCAGGACCATGTCGCCGTTGCCTGGGGCCGTGATTTCTCCGATGTGAGTCCGCTGCGGGGCGTGATCCTAGGCGGGGAGTCGCATTCCTACGGGGTTGACGTGACCATGGTCCCGACCGGCTGAATTGTCTCGTAAGTGTCTCCTCCTGAGGAGACACCTCCGATGCCGATGGCATAAGCCTTTTAGGCGATTTGTCTCCTCTTTTGCGCCACCCCCTCCCCAGCCCGCCTCGACGGCGCTATACAGGCTCCTCCCTCGCATTTAGGGGTGCTGCCATGGACAAGCCTGTCGCGGACAAGCTCAATCCAGGACATGACGCAGCCGTGCGCCGAATGCTGGCTGCGGCGGCCCATCCGCCGAACGCCGAGCGGGAAGGCGCGAGGAAGGGCAACCCACAGAGCCCGCATCCCGAGACGTTGAGACGCGCGCCTAGCCGCCTAAGAACTCCTTCGTCCACTTCGCATAATCGCTATCGCGCGTAACGCGCTTCATCAGCTCGGCATCGGCGATGCCCGTGAGCTTGGCCGGTGGCGTGCCCTCGCGCAGCGCCTTCAGCGTGTCGTGCACGGCCTTCACCGCGGCGGCGAAGGGCTGGTGGCCCTGCAGGGCGATGCGCACGCGGCGGCTGGCGAGATAGTCGCGGTCCGAGAGCTCGGGCGTGCCGCCGCCCAGGATGATCGGCAGCTTGGTCGCGGCCGACGAGAGCGTCGAGCTCGGCGCGCGTGCGCACGCCGACGAAGAACAGCGCATCGACGCCCACCTGCTCGTAGGCCTTGCCGCGGGCGATGGCGTCGTCGAGGCCCGCGATCTGCACGGCGCTGGTGCGGCCGGCGATGGCGAGGCAGCGGATCCTGGCGGCCCGCGATCGCGGCTTTCATCTTGCCCACGCCTTCCTCGATGGTGGTGAGACGCGGCTTGGCCGTGCCAAACGGCGTCGGCAGGTCGGTGTCCTCGATGCTGAGGGCCGCCACGCCCGCGGTCTCGAGTTCCTCGACCGTGCGCTTGGCGTTGAGCGCATTGCCGTAGCCGTGGTCGGCGTCGACCAGCAGCGGCAGGCCACCGGCGCGGTTGATGCGGTAGGCCTGGCCCGCGAACTCGCCCAAGGTCAGCACGATCAGGTCGGGCGCGCCGAGCACGGTGAGCGAGGCCGTCGAGCCCGCGAACATGCCGAGCTCGAAACCGAGATCCTCGGCGATGCGGGCGGAGATCGGGTCGAACACCGAGCCCGGATGGATGCAGCGCTCGCCCGAGAGGAGGGCGCGGAAGCGCTTGCGGCGGTCGGTCCAGTGCATGGCATTTCCCCCTGAAAACAACGAGTTTCGACGGGCAAACCGGGCACTTGGCGTCCGGCGCCGCGAAAGCGTAGCGTTCTAGCATCGGCCGGATGCAGGCGCGACGTCGGCCCTGAAAAAGAACATGCGCCGCCGCTTGAAGCGGGCTTCGAGGGGAAACGCCATGTTCGAGGTTTTAGACCGGCAGACGAGTCTGACCGGCAACCAGAGGAAGATCATCGCCGCGGCGGTAATCGGCGATGCGCTGGAATTCTTCGACTACTTTCTGATCGGCTACGTGCTGGCCTTCGTCATCGGCCCGTGGAAGCTCACCTTCGGCCAGTCGGCCATCGTGCTGCTCTCCTCCGGCGTCGGCGCCATCATCGGCGCCTATGTCTGGGGCTGGATCGCCGACCGCATCGGACGGCGCAAGGTATTCATCGGCACCGTGCTCAACTTCTCGATCGCGACGGGCTTCCTCTACTTCACGCCCGACAATGGCTGGGTCTATCTAACCATCATGCGCTTCTTCGTCGGCCTGGGCGTCGGCGGCCTCTATTGCGTCGACCTGCCGCTGGTCCAGGAGTTCATGCCCTCCTCCAAGCGCGGCTTCGTCGGCGGCCTGGTCACCGCGGTGATCCCGCTCGGCGTCGGCATGGGCGCGGTACTGGCGGGCTTCATGGGCGCCGACCAGTGGCGTCTGTTGTTCGCCGTCGGCCTGCTGCCAGCGTTGATCGTCCTGCTGATCCGGGTATGGGTGCCGGAATCGCCGCATTGGTTGGCCCGCCAGGGCCGCATGGAAGAGGCGCGCAACTCGCTTGCCTGGGCGCTGCAGGTGGCGCCTGAGTCGCTGCCCTTGCCGGCCGGCGCGCCGGCCAAGGCGCCGCAGGCGAGCTGGTTCGAGCTCTTCAAGTACCCGCGCAGCCTGCTCGTGTCGTGGCTCGGCAATGCCGGCGCGCAAACCGGCGCCTATGGCGTGGCGTTGTGGGCGCCGGCCCTGTTCGTGCTGCTCCTGAAGGTGACGCCGCAGCAAGCGGCCAAGATGATGATCCTGCTCGCGGTCACCGGCTTCGTCGGGCGGCTCGCTTTCGCCTGGATGTCCGAGCGCATCGGCCGGCGCAATTGCGGCGGGCTGTTGGGTTTCGGCGGCGGCCTCCTGATCATCATCGCCGGCTACAACTACAACGCCACGCTGTTCGGCTTGTCGGCTTTTTGGCTGATCCTGGCGGCGGCAATGTTCTTCGTCGATGGAGGCTTCGCCATCGTCGGGCCCTACGCCGCCGAAGTCTGGCCCTCGCATCTAAAAACCACCGGCATGGGCTCGGCCTATGGCTTCGGCGGCATCGGCAAGATCATCGGGCCGGCGGGCCTCGCCCTGATCGTGGGCTCGAGCAACTACCTCAAGCCCGACGTGCCGCTGCCGCAATTCCCGACAGCCTTCCTCTATCTCGGCTGCTGGTTCCTGATGGCCGGCGTGGTCTATTATTTCTTCGGGCTGGAGACCAAGGGCAAGTCGATGCAGCAGATCGACCGCGAACTGGCCGCCGCCGACTTAGGGAGCGCATCGACTTGGACACGCTGATCCCGACTTCCGCCGAATTGGCGGGCGACCAGGCCGTGATCTCGCGCGCCGAGAAGCTCCGGCCTGTGGTCGAGGCCGCCTCGAACGAGATCGAGGATCGCCGGCGGATCGTTCCGGCGCTGCTCGACAAGCTGCACGAAGCGCGGCTGTTCCGCTTGCTGCTGCCGCACTCCGCCCAGGGTGACGAGACCGACCCGGTCACCTTCTTCCACGTGATCGAGACCATCGCCCGCGGCGACGCCTCGACGGCCTGGTGCCTCAGCCAGGCCGGCGGCTGCGCCATGACGGCGGCCTATCTAGAGCCGACGGTGGCGCACGAGATCTTCGGCAATGAGCCGCGCGGTGCTGGCCTGGGGCCTGGTCCCAAGGCGCGCGCCGTCGAGGCCGAGGGTGGCTGCCGGGTGACCGGCACCTGGGCGTTCGCATCGGGCGGCCGCCATGCCACCTGGCTCGGCTGCCATGCGCCGATCTTCCAGGCCGACGGCAAGCCGCGGCTCGGCGACGGCGGCAAGCCGGTCGAGCGGGTCATGCTCGTGCCGTCGGGCGACGTGCGATGGACCGACATCTGGAACGTGGTTGGGCTCCGCGGCACGGCGTCCGACCAGTTCGCGCTCGACCGATCATTTCGTCCGCGCCGACCATTCGTTCAGCCGCGACTTCGAGCATCCCGAGAAGGAGCGCCGCGAGGGCGGCCCGCTCTATCGCATGTCGGCGATGACCTGCTACGAGGTGGGCTTCGCGGGCGTTGCCCTCGGCATTGCGCGTGGCGCGCTCGACAGCTTCGTCGACACTGCCCGCACCAAGATCCCGCGCGGCTCGAAAAGCCCGATCCGCGACAGCGCCGTGGTGCAGACCAACCTCGCCCAGGCCGAGATCGGCATACGCTCGGCGCGCGCCTATCTCCTGCAGGAGGTGGCCAAGATCTGGAGAGAGATCTCGGCCGGTGCCGCGCTCTCGATCGATCATCGCATCACGATCCGCGGCGCCTCGACCAACGCCATCCACAAGGCGCGCGAAGCCGTCGACATGACCTACAACGCCGCCGGCGCCACCGCGATCTTCGAGAGTCATCCGCTCGAGCGGCGCTTCCGCGACATCCATACCGTGACCCAGCAACTGCAGGGCCGGCTCAGCCATTTCCAAACCGTCGGCGCCTGGATGCTCGGCGCCGATACCGATCTAACTTGGGTATAGGGAGAACACCATGCCACTTGGCGTGCTGCAGCATTACACCATCGAACCGTCGAACCTCGAACGCACCAGGAAATTCTATTGCGAGGTGCTGGGGCTCAGGAACGGCGATCGCCCACCGCTCGGCTTCCCGGGCTACTGGCTCTATTCCGGCGGCGTGCCGACCGTGCACCTTCTCGGCAAGCGGACACCGCGCGAAGGTATCGTCGTCCGCGGCACCAAGAAGAAGTTCAAGGATACCGGCCGCTTCGACCATATCGCTTTCGCCGCCACCGACATCGGCGGCGTGCGCAAGAAGCTCAAGGCCAGGAAGGTCAAGTTCCGCGAGCAGATCATCCCGCGCACCGGCGGCCAGCAGATCTTCCTCTACGATCCCGACGGCGTCGGCGTCGAACTGAACTTCCCGCCTCCTTGAGGCGGGCATGATCGTCTCGATCGATATCAAGGCCATAGAACCGCTGGCCGACGGCGCCCCTTTCGGCGAGGTTGGCGCCTATGAGCGCGTGATCGGCGTGGCCAAGGGCGAGGTCGACCCGAAGGCGGCCGGCAGCAAGGGCATCGCCCTGATCGACACGGCGCCGCTCAACGAGCGCGGCAAGGTCGAGTACGCCGCCGACTTCTTCATCCTGCGGCCCAAGGATCCGGCCAAGGGCAATGGCCACATCCTCTACGAAGTGAACAATCGCGGCCGCAAGATGTTGTTCGGCAACATCGCCGACGGGCCGCAGGGCGTGAACGATCCGAAGACGCTCGCCGACACGGGCAACGGCTTTCCCATGCGCCGCGGCTACACCATCGTTTGGTCCGGGTGGGACCCCGATGCGCCGCGCGCCAACATGGGACTTGGTCTCATTGCGCCCATCGCCACGGACAACGGCAAGCCGATCGTGTCACTGGTCGTCGATGAGTTCGTCTCGGGGACGCGCGCCGGCCTGCTCGATGTCTTCAAGCTGTCCTATGAAATGGCGAGCCCCGACGGCGCCCGGCTCACGGTGCGCGAGCGCCAGGCCGATCCGCGCAAGGACGTCGCCTGGACGGCGGTTGATGCGCGCACCGTCAAGCTGGCCGAGGGCAAGCCCAAGCCTGGCTTCATCTACGAATTCACCTACCAGGGCACCAAGCCCAAGGTTCAGGGGCTGGGCTTCGCCGCCACCCGCGACTTCGTGAGCTTCCTGCGTTACGACGAGCGTGGGCGAGCGGCGACCGGCGGGCCCATCGCTCATGCGCTGGCCATCGGCTTCAGCCAGGCCGGCCGCTACCTCCGCCACCATATCTCCGCGGGCTTCAACCGCGACGAACAGGGTCGCAAGGTGTTCGACGGCATCCACAGCCATATCGCCGGCGTCGGACGCCTGTTCTTCAACCGGCCCTTCTCCCAGCCGGCGCGCACCAACACCCAGCACGAGGATCACACCTTCCCCGAAAGCTGGTTTCCATTCAGCACGGCGACCCTCGAGGATCCCTTCACCGGCAGGAAGGGCTCGCTGTTCCGCGGCGACGGCTGCGATCCCAAGCTGATCGAGACCAACACCTCGACCGAGTACTGGCAGAAGGGTGCGTCGCTGCTCACCACCGATCCGCTCGGCACCGAGGACGTGACGCTGCCGGAGAACAGCCGCGTCTACATGATCGCCGGCACCCAGCATGGCGGGCGCGCCGGCGCCACGACCGATCCCGGCCCCAACGTCAATCCGCGCAACCCGCACAATCCCATGCCGGCGGTGCGTGCGCTGCTGATCGCGCTCGACGAATGGGTATCGAAAGGCGTCGCGCCGCCGCCGAGCCGCGTGCCGACACTCGCCGATGGTACCTTGGTCGAACCCGACAAGACGGGCTTCCCGCCCGTGCCAGGCGCGGCCGTGGTCAAGGTCACGAACCGTGTGGCGCCGCCATCGGAAGAGCGCGCCTATCGCACCCTGGTCTGCCGCGTCGACGCCGACGGCAACGAGGTCGCGGGCATTCGCCTGCCCGACATCGCCGTGCCGCTCGCCACCTACACCGGCTGGAACGAATACAAGCCGCCTTATCCAAAGGGCGAGCTTGCCGACCGTGACGGCAGCTACCTCGTCTTCCCGGCCGAAAAGATCGCCCAGCGCTACCGCAGCCACGCCGACTATGTCGCCAAGGTCGAGGTGGTCGTCGGGCAGCTGCTGAAGGACCGCTTGCTGCTGCAGGAAGATGCAAACGTCTTTCTTGAAAAGGCGCGCGGCGAAACGCGCGTGGCAGCCTGATGGCCAAGCTCGATCGCAACGGCGTGAAAATCCACTACGAGGTTCACGGTAGAGGACCCACGATCCTGCTCAGCCACGGCTACAGCTCGACCTGCCGCATGTGGGATGGCCAGGTCGCCGCGCTGAAGGACCGTTATCAGGTGATCGTCTGGGACATGCGCGGCCATGGCGAGAGCGACTATCCGAAGGATCCGGCACTCTATTCGGAAGGTCTGACGATCGGCGACATGCGCGCCCTGCTCGACGTGGTGGGCGCCGACAAGGCGATCGTGGCTGGCCTGTCGCTGGGCGGCTACATGTCGCTCGCCTTCCACGCCAGCCATCCCAACCGCGTGCGCGCGCTGATGCTGTTCGACACCGGCCCCGGCTTCAAGAAGGACGAGGCGCGTGCCAAGTGGAACGAGACCGCGAACAAGCGCGCCGCCGACTTCGACGCCCGTGGCCTTGCCGCGCTCAATTCCAGCGACGAAGTCAAGATCGTGCACCATCGCGACGCCAGCGGACTCGCCGGCGCCGCACGCGGCATGCTGGCCCAGAAGAACGACCGCGTGATCCAGTCGCTCGACAAGATCGACGGTGCCGACGCTCGTCCTGGTCGGCGCCAACGACACCAACTTCCTCGCCGCCACCGACTACATGGCGGCCAAGATCAAGGGAGCGACCAAGGCGGTCATTCCCGACGCGGGCCATGCGGCCAACCTGCACCAGCCCGCGCGTTTCAATCAGGCGGTCGAGGCGTTCCTCGCCAAGCTGCCGGCAGCATAGGGAGAAGAGCCATGGGCAAGCGAATTGCGGTCGTCGGCGTCGGCGCGTTGGGCGGCTATGTCGGCGGCAACCTCGCCCATTCGGGCGAGGACGTGACCCTGATCGACTTCTGGCCAGAGAACATCGAAGCCATCCGCGCCAGAGGCCTCGAACTCGACGGCGTGACGCCGGAGGAGAAGTTCACGGTCAAGAACGCCAAGACCATGCATGTCACCGAGATGGAGCAGCTGTCGCGCCAGAAGCCGATCGACATCGCCTTCGTGTCGATGAAGTCCTACGACACCGAATGGGCGACGGCGTTGATCAAGCAGTACCTGGCGCCGGACGGCTTCGTGGTGTCGCTGCAGAACTGCCTGAACGAGGAGCGCATCGCGGGCGTGGTTGGCTGGGGCAAGACCGTGGGCATGGTGGCCTCGCTGATCTCGGTCGACATGTTCGAGCCCGCCCGCATCCGCCGCACGGTGGCGAAGGGCGGCGACAAGCACACGGTGTTCCGCGTCGGCGAAGTCCACGGCCGCATCACCAAGCGCGTCGAGGAGCTGCGCGACATGGTGGGCCGCATCGACAGCGCCAAGACCACCACCAACCTGTGGGGCGAGCGCTGGTCCAAGCTCTGCCAGAACGGCATGAAGAACGGCGTCTCGGCCGCCACCGGCCTGACTGGCGCCGACTGCGACCGCAACGACGCGATCCGCCGCTTCTCGATCAAGCTCGGCGGCGAGGCGGTGCGGGTCGGCCAGGCGCTGGGCTACCACATCGAGAAGATCGGCAAGCTGGAGCCCGAGACGCTTGCCAAGGCGAGCGAGGGCGACAAGGCCGCACTGGACGAGATCGAGTCGATCCTGCGGCCGGGCTCCAATGCCAATCCCAACCCGCGCGCCGACATCCAGCGCCCGTCGATGGCGCAGGACATCCGCAAGGGCCGCCGCACCGAGATCGAGTTCATGAACGGCTATATCGCCGACCGCGGCAACTACATCGGCGTGCCCGCGCCGACCCACGCCAAGCTCACCGAAATCGTGAAGAAGGTGGAGCGGCGAGAAGTGAAGGCAGCGCCGGCGCTGCTGGGCGGATAAGCATACCGTTTGCTTTGTTGCGGACCGGCGCGGTCTATTTGAGACGTTTTTTGCGCTGAACGCGCCATCGGCGAAAGCTGCGGCTCCGAGAGGCCGAAATATTGGAAATCCCCACGGTGTATCGTGGGGGCTGCATTGACCATTGTGCGACCCCGTTTGCGCCCATTCGGCCCAAATTCTGCATGATCAGGGCGGGCGGCCATCGCGAAAGGATCGAGTCGTGTTGTTGACCAGATTTTCCGGATTTATCGCCGTTGCGGCGCTGTCGCTGCCCGGTGCAGCCATCGCGCAGGATGCGCCCGTCAAGGGCGGCACGCTGATCTATCTCGATCAGCAGGCGCATACCAACCTCTATCCGCCGGCCGGCGGCTTTTATCCCAATGGCGGTGTGCTGAACCAGATCACCGACAAGCTCACCTACCAGAATCCCAAGACCCTCGAGATCGAGCCGTGGATCGCCGAGAGCTGGACGGTCAATGCCGACGCCACCGAGTACACCTTCAAGATCCGGCCGGGCGTCACCTTCTCCGACGGCACGCCGCTCGATGCCGCGGCAGTGGCCAAGAACTTCGACACCTACGGTCTCGGCGACAAAGCACTGAAGCACCCGGTCTCGGAGGTGATCACCAACTACAAGGCAAGCGAAGTGATCGATCCGCTGACCGTGAAGTTCACCTTCTCGAAGCCCTCGGTCGGCTTCCTGCAGGGCACGTCGGTGATCGGCTCGGGCCTGGTGTCGCTGAAGACGCTCGCCTTGCCCGACGAGGCGCTGGGCGATGCCACCAAGATCATCGGCTCGGGACCGTTCGTGGTGAAGAGCGAGACGCTCGGCCGCGAGATCGTGATGGAGGCGCGCAAGGACTACAATTGGGGACCGATGAAGATGGCCCATCAGGGCCGCGCCTATCTCGACGGCATCAAGTACGTGGTGACGCCCGAGGACAGCGTGCGCATTGGCGCGCTGCTGGCCGGCCAGGCCAACGTGATCCGCCAGGTCCAGGCCTACGACGAGAAGCAGGTCCAGTCCAAGGGCTTCGTGATCTATGCCGCGCCGACGCGTGGCGTGAACAACAGCGTGGTGTTCCGTCCCGACAATCCGCTGGTCGCCGACCTCAAGGTGCGCCAGGCGCTGCTGCATGCGACCAACGCCAAGGAGATCGTCGCCACGCTCTTCTCGGCCAACTACCCGCAGGCCAAGTCGATCATCGCCTCGACCGCGCAGGGCTATGTCGATCTGTCGGCCAAGCTCACCTACGACCCCGCCCTCGCCGCCAAGCTTTTGGACGAAGCCGGCTGGACGGTCGGACCGAAGGGCCTGCGCCAGAAGGACGGCAAGGAGATGGTCCTGAACGCCTACGAGTCGCTGCCGCAGCCGCAGAACAAGGAGACGCTGCAGCTGGTGGCGCAGCAATGGCTCAAGGTCGGCGTCAAGCTGAACGTGCTGGCGGGCGACGCCGGCAGCCGCATCGCCGACAGCCTCGACCCGACCAAGACGCCGGTCGCGCCGGCCATGGTCGGGCGCGCCGATCCCGACGTGATCCGCAGCCAGTATTATCCGACGACGCGCAACGTGCTGCTGCAGAAGGGCGGCGTCGCCACCAAGGTTCAGAGCTTCACCGACGACAAGCTCAATGCGCTCCTGGAGGCGATCGCCGCCGAGACCGACGTGAAGAAGCGCATGGCGCTGGTCGGCGAGGTGCAGGCCTATGTCATCGACCAGGGCTACACCATCCCGATCTTCGAGGAGCCGCAAGCCTTCGCCGCCTCGCCTAAGGTCAAGGAGTTCGCCTTCGAGGCGGTCGGCCGGCCGAGCTTTTATAACGTCTGGATCGCACCGAAATAGCTCATGCTGCGGTATCTGGCTGGACGAATAGGCCAAGCGGCGCTGGTCCTGCTGGTGACCTTCACGGCCGCCTTCCTGTTGCTGCAGGCGCTGCCGGGCGACGCGATCATGATCCGGTTCATGAGCCCCGAGATGGGGCTGTCGCCGCAGCAGATCGCCGAGATCCGCACCTCATACGGCGCCGACCTGCCGCTGTGGGAGCAGTACTTCAAGTCTCTCGGCAACTTCCTCACCGGCAATTTCGGCTATTCGATCCAGGCCGGCGTGCCGGTGAGCAAGCAGCTGCTGACCAACCTGCCGCCCACCCTGCAGCTCGCCTCGCTCGCCTTCTGCGCCGCGCTCGCTCTCACCGTGGCGTTGGCCGCCGCCTCGAACATGGTGGGCTTCGCCTGGCTGCGGGCAGCGCTGCAATCGCTGCCCTCGCTCTTCATCTCGGTGCCGGTGTTCTGGCTCGGCATCATGCTGATCCAGGTTTTCTCCTTCCAGCTGGGCCTCGTCTCGGTGATCAGCCCCGGCCCGGCCGAACGGCTGGTGCTGCCGGTGCTCACCCTCGCCATCCCGATCTCGGCACCGCTCGCCCAGATCCTGATGCGCAACATCGACGAGGTGCTGCTGCAGCCCTTCGTCGCCGTCGCCCGCGCCAAGGGCGCCTCGCGCAACTGGGTGCTGTGGAGACATGTGGCCCGCAATGCCGTGTTGCCGACGCTCACCATCGCCGGCGTCCTGTTCGGCGAGCTGCTAGCCGGAGCGGTCGTCGACCGAGTCGGTCTATGGCCTGGGCGGTCTGGGCGGCCTCACCACGCAGGCGGTGGGCAATCACGATACCGCCGTGTTGCAGGCCATCGTGGTGATCTCGGCGCTCGCCTTCGTGGTCATCAACCTGATCGTCGATCTCCTCTATCCCGTGCTCGATCCGCGGCTCGGCAGCAAGCTCGGGATCTCGGCGTGAGCAGCCACCGCCATCGACACGGCCCGCTCGAGCTGGACGCTGCGCCGCGTGCCGACAAGCCTGGTGCTCGCGTGGGCAGTCATCGCCATCGTGCTGTTGTGGGCAATCGTGCCCGGCCTGTTTACCGGCTACAGCGGCACCGAGGGCGTGCCGGGCGAGCAACTGCGGCCACCCGGCGCCGAGCACATGCTGGGCACCGACGGCCTTGGCCGCGACGTCTATGCCCGCATCGTCTATGGCGCGGTGCATTCGCTCTCCGGCGCGTTCGTCGCCGTGACTGTCGGCCTCCTGCTCGGCACCCTGATCGGCCTGCTGGCAGGCTCGCGCGGCGGCTGGACCGATGCCGCCCTGATGCGGCTGGTCGATTCCATGCTGGCCGTGCCCTCGCTGCTGCTGTCGCTCAGCATCATCGTGCTGCTGGGCTTCGGCACCCTCAATGTGGCGATCGCGGTAGGCGCGGTCGTCGGTGGCGCGCTTCGCCCGCCTCGCCCGCTCCGAGGTGGTGCGCGTGCGGCGCAGCGAATATGTCGAGGCGGCGTTCGGCAGCGGCGGCACATTCTGGGCCGTGCTGCGCCGCCATGTGCTGCCCAATTCGCTCACCTCGGTGATCGCGCTGGCCGCTCTGCAGTTCGGCTCGGCCATCCTCGCCATCTCGACCCTGGGCTTCCTGGGCTACGGCGCGCCGCCGCCGACGCCCGAATGGGGCCTGCTGATCGCCGAGGGCCGCAACTACCTCAGCCGCGCCTGGTGGCTGACGGCGGCGCCCGGCGTCGTGGTCGTGCTGGTCGTGCTGGCCGCCGACCGCATCGCCAAGTCGATCGGGCGCACGACATGACCGGCACGCCGCTCCTGGAGATCGACGATCTCGCCGTCGCCTATCGCACGGGCGAACACGACCAGCGCGTGGTCCATGGCGTCTCCTTCAAGGTCATGTCGGGCGAGGTCGTGGCGCTGGTGGGCGAGTCCGGCTCGGGCAAGACCACGACCGCCCAAGCGGTGCTCGGCCTGCTGGCCGGCAACGGCCGCGTCGAACGCGGCGAGATCAAGCTAAACGGCACCAACATCGCGCACTGGTCGCAGCGCCGGCTCGACGCGGTGCGCGGCACGACGGTCAGCCTGATCCCGCAGGACCCCGGCAGCTCGCTCAATCCCGGTGCGCACGGTGGGCGCCCAGATCGCCGAGGTGTTCCAGCTCCACAAGCGCGGCGACCGCGGAACCATCAGGGAGCGCGTGCTAAAACTGCTGACGCGCGTCGGGCTGACGCCGGCCGAACTGCGCGCCGGCCAGTATCCGCACGAGCTGAGCGGCGGCATGAAGCAGCGCGTGCTGATCGCCATCGCCGTCGCCCTCAATCCGGCGCTGATCGTGGCCGACGAGCCGACCAGCGCGCTCGACGTCACGGTGCAGCGCCAGGTGCTCGACCTGATCGACGAGCTGCGCCGCGAGAACGGCACTTCGGTGTTGTTGGTGACCCACGATCTCGGCGTCGCCGCCGACCGCGCCGACCGGCTGGTGGTGCTGCAAGGCGGCCAGATCCAGGAACAGGGACCGGTGCGCGAGGTCCTGGCCCGGCCGCAGAGCGCCTACACGCGGCGCCTGCTGTCCGACGCGCCGTCGCTCTCGCGGACGCAGCACCTACGCCGCGCGCCGTCCGCCGAACAGGACTTCGCCATCGAGGTCGACGGGCTGACGCACGATTTCCCGGTCGGCGGCGCGCGATACCTTCCGCGCGCTGGAAGACGTGTCCTTCAAGGTGCGCCGCGGCACCACCCACGCCATCGTGGGCGAATCGGGCTCGGGCAAGACCACGACGGTGCGCAGCGTCGTGGGCTTCCTGAAGCCCACCGCCGGCCATATCCGGATCGAGGGCACCGACCTCACGACGCTCAAGGGCGAGGCGCTGCGCCAGTTCCGCCGCAAGATCCAGCTGGTCTACCAGAACCCCTTCGGCTCGCTCGATCCGCGCCAGACAATTGCGCAGATCGTCGAGGAGCCGCTGCTGAATTTCGATCCGGTATCGCGCGAAGAGCGCGCCGCCAAGGTGCGCGACATGATGCGCCGCGTCGACCTGCCGGAAAGCTTCCTCGGCCGCCATCCGCGCGCCCTGTCGGGCGGCCAGCGCCAGCGCGTGGCGATCGCCCGCGCGCTGGTGCTCGATCCGCGCGTACTGGTGCTTGACGAGGCGGTCTCGGCGCTCGACGTCACGGTGCAGGCGCAGATCCTGGCCCTGCTCGACGAACTGCAGAAGGCGCTCGGCCTCACTTATCTCTTCGTGTCGCACGATCTCGCCGTGGTGCAGCAGATCTCCGACACCGTGTCGGTCATGCACAAGGGCCGCCAGGTCGATGGCGGTGCGGTCGAGCAGGTTTTCGCCAAACCCGACAGCGGCTACACCCGCGAGCTCATTGACGCCATTCCCGGCCGGCATGCCCCGGTCCTTGTAACGCCCCCTACTGCCGTGTGAGGTTGGCCCTGATGACGAAACTCCCTGACCTCAAGCGCCTGGGCTTCTTCACCCGCCTGCTCGACCAGACCGACGCCGCCGAGCGCTATCGGCTGGCCACGGCACAGATCGCCCATGCCGAGCGCTGGGGCTTCGACTCGGCCTGGATCGCCCAGCACCATTTCCACGAAGGCGAAGGCGGCCTGCCGGCGCCCTTCGTGTTCCTGGCGCAGGCAGCGGCGCGCACGACGCGCATTCGGCTCGGCACTGGCATCGTCACGCTCCCCCTGGAGATGCCGATTCGCGTCGCCGAAGATGCCGTGGTCACCGACCTGATGAGCGGCGGCCGCCTCGAAGTGGGCGTGGGGCCGGGCGGCAACCTCACCGCCTTCACCGCCTTCGGGCTCGACAGCAACGACCGCCATGTCCTGATGGACCGCAACCTCGCGATGCTGAAGACCGCCTGGTCGGGCGGCGAGCTGCCCGGCGGCGACAAGCTCTATCCCTCGAGCCCCGGGCTGGTCGACCGCATCTGGCAGGCGACCTTCACCGTGCCGGGCGCCAAGCGCGCCGGCACCGCGGGCGATGGCCTGATGCTGTCGCGCACCCAGCCGCGGCCGGCCGACAATCCGCAGCAGTCGCTGGCCGACATCCAGAACCCGATGCTCGACGCCTACTTGGAGGCGCTGCCGAAAGGCCGCGAGCCGCGCATCCTGGCCTCGCGCACCGTGTTCGTGGCCGACAGCGCTGCGGAGGCCATGCGGCTGGCGGAACTCGGCCTGTCGCGCATGCGCCATCGGCTGGCAGCGACCGGCAACCTTTCCTCGGGCAACCTGGTGGGCGACCTGATCACGGCCATGGACGTCCATATCGGCACGCCCGACGAGGTGATCGCCTCGCTGCTCGGCGACAGTACCCTGCAGCGCGCCACCGATCTCACCATGCAAGTCCACTCGATTGATCCGCCGCATCCCTATATCCTGCGCTCGATCGAGCTGTTTGCCGAGAAAGTGGCGCCGGCGCTCGGCTGGACGCCCAAAACTGAAACGGGAGCGAGACAAGTCGCATGACCGACGTGATCGACACACTGGCCGGCATTGCGCCCGGCTCGGCGCTGGACAAGGCACGCGACAACCGGCCGGAGGCGCGCAAGCATGCGCAGGCGAGCTACGACGCGCTGTTTGGCCGCCAAGGATTTCGGCAGCTTCAGCGCGCTCGAGCGTTTTGCGGTCGCCGCGTTCGTCGCCGGCCTGCATGGCCGCCCGGAAACCAGGGACTTCTACGCCGGCAAGCTCGAGCAGGCCGGCGCCTCGCCGCGAGTTGCGCGTCGCCGTCGCGAGCGAAGCCCTGAACGGCCACTCGAGCGGGCCCTATGGCAAGTATCCACTCGGACCGCTTAGCCTCGAGAACAAGGCCGGGCTGGTCTATGGCATCGGCGCCAGCGAACGCCATGCGCTGGGCCCGCGCCTCAGCGCCGCCTTCGAGCACACGCACATGCTGGTGCTCCATCCGCGCGATGCCGCGCCGCCCTCGCTGCAGGGCCTGCTCGATGCCGGCTGGTCGACCACCGACATCGTGACGCTCTCTCAGCTCGTTTCCTTCCTGTCCTTCCAGATCCGCGTCGTCGCCGGCCTGAAGGCCATGACCGCGAGGGCCGCATGACCAGCAAAACGCTCAAACCGCCGCCGCACACCGAGCCGGTGGTCTTCACCCGCGACCAGCTCGACTGGCTGCCCTGGCTCGAGCCGATGGCGGAAGCCGCGCTGACGCCGCGCCACCAGGCGGCGCTGGTCGATGCCGCGCGGGCGAAATCGGACTATTTCCGCCTGCTGGCGCGCGATCCCGACATCCTCGAGGCGCGCACCCGCACGGACAAGGACATCTTCTACAATCCCCAAGGCGGCGCCCCGCGCGCCGATCGCGAGCTCGCCGCCGCCGCGACCTCGCGGCTCAATGGCTGCATCTATTGCGCCTCGGTCCATGCCCGGCATGCTGCCGTCTATGGCAAGCGCGAGGCCGACGTCGACAAGCTCCTGCATGAGGGCGTCAGCGCCGACCTCGACGAGCGCTGGAACGCCATCGTCGCGGCCTCGGTGGCGCTCACCGCCATCCCGATCGATTTCGGGCCCGAGCATATCGAGCGCCTCAGCAAGGCCGGCCTCGACGATCTCGCCATCATCGACGTGATCAACGCCGCCTCGTTCTTCAACTGGGCCAACCGGCTGATGCTGTCGCTCGGCGAGCCCGCGACTCAGAAGGCCTAAGCCGCGAGCTTCACGCCTGCTTTAGCGTCCTGCTTGATCATGTCGGCGCCCTTCTCGGCGATCATGATGGTGGGTGCGTTGGTGTTGCCCGAGGGCACGGTCGGCATGACTGAAGCATCGATCACCCTGAGACCGGCGATACCGTGCACCCGCAGGCGGTCGTCGACCACCGCCATGGGATCGCTGCCCATTTTGCATGTGCCGATGACGTGGAAGGTCGTCGTGCCGGTGTGGCGGGCATATTCGAGCCATTGGTCGTAGCTCTGTACCTTGTCGCCCGGCTTGTTCTCGAAGGCGACATATTTGGCGATTGCCGGTTGTTGCATGATCCTGCGCCCGATCTGCAAGCCCGCCACCGCGGCGTCGCGGTCGGTCTGGGCCGACAGGAAGTTGGGCCGGATGGCGGGCTCGGTTCCCGGCGTCGGCGACTTGATGTGGATCGAGCCCCGCGAATCCGGCCGGCACTGGCCGAGTATCACGGTCATGCCGGGTTCCCGCTCCAGGAGCCGCTTCGGCGCCGTCGTATCGTAGCTCCCCGGCAGCACATGGAGCTGCATGTCGGGCGTCTCTAGCCCTGGCCGCGTGCGCACGAAGCCGCACACCATGCCCGCATTATAGGTAAGCACCCCCGAGCGCGTGGTGTAGTACTGGGCGATCGCCTTCAGGAGATGAAGGCCGCGTGTCTGCTCGTTGAGCGAGATCCTCTGGTTGATCCGAAACGTCAGACGTGGCGCGAAATGGTCACCGTAGTTCTCGCCCACGCCCTTGAGCTCATGCTTCACCTCGATGCCGTGCTTGCGCAGCAGCTCGGGCTGGCCGATGCCGGAATGTTCCAGCACGCCGGGCGACATTACCGCGCCGCCCGAGACGATGACCTCGCGGCCGGCCCGCGCCTCGCGCTTCTGGCCGTTCACCGTGTAGGCGACGCCGACTGCCCGCTTGCCCTCGAGCAAGACCTTGTCGGCCAGCGCATCGGTTTCGATCCTGAGGTTGGGCCGCGACCGCGCCGGGTCGAGGAAGGCGCGCGCGGCCGACCAGCGCTTGCCGCCCTTGATCGTCACCTGGAAGTAGCTGAAGCCTTCCTGGTTGCCGTTGTTGTAGTCCCTGTTGCGCGGGAAGCCACTCGCTTCGGCGGCATCGATGAAGGCATCGCACAGCACGTGGCGCTCGGGCATCTCGCCGACATGAAGCGGACCGCCCTTGCCGCGGCTGTCGTCGCCCTTGCCCGCGAAGTGCTCGGATTTCTTGAAATAGGGCAGCACGTGCTCGTAGGACCAGCCGCGGTTGCCGAACTGGCTCCAGGTGTCGTAGTCGAGCGGCTGGCCGCGCACATAGACCATCCCGTTGATCGACGAGGAGCCACCCAGCGTCTTGCCACGCGGACAGGGGATGCGCCGACCGGCCATGCCCTCCTCCGCCTCCATCTCGAAGTTCCAGTTGTAGATTTTGTGGTTGAGGAGCTTGGTGAAGCCGGCCGGGATATCGATCCATATCGAACTGTCGCGCGGCCCCGCCTCGAGCAGCAGCACCTTGGTGCTTGGGGTCCTCGCTCAGCCGGTTGGCCAGCACGCAACCCGCCGAGCCGGCGCCGACAATGATGTAATCCCACTCAGCCATCGGTGCCTCCTCCGCCCATGAATGGGGAGGAAGTCTACCTCAGATTGCTGGGCCTCGCCGCGATCAGGCGGCGAGCTTTACGCCCGCCTTGGCGTCCTGCTTGAGCATGTCGGCGCCCTTCTCGGCCACCATGATGGTGGGCGCATTGGTGTTGCCCGAGGGCACGGTCGGCATGATCGAGGCGTCGATCACCCGCAGGCCTGCGATGCCGTGCACGCGCAGCCGATCGTCGACCACGGCCATCGGATCGCTGCCCATCTTGCAGGTGCCGATGACGTGATAGGTCGTCTGGCCGCTGCGCCGGGCGAAGTCGAGCCATTCGTCGTAGCTCTGCACCTTGTCGCCGGGGTTGTTCTCGAAGGCGATATATTTCGCCATCGACGGGTGCGAGACGATCTTGCGGGCGATCTGCATGCCCGCGACCGCGGCGTCGCGATCGGTCTGCGCCGACAGGAAGTTCGGCCGGATCGCCGGTTCGGCTCCCGGCGTCGGCGATTTGATGTGGATCGAGCCGCGTGAATCGGGCCGGCACTGGCCGATCACCACCGTCATGCCAGGCTCTCTTTCGAGCAGCCGCTTCTGCGCGCTGTCGTAGCTGGCATGCGCCATGTGGAACTGCATGTCGGGCGTCTCGAGACCCGGGCGCGTGCGCACGAAGCCGTAGACCACGCCCGCCGTCAGGCTGAGCGCGCCCTTGCCGGTGGTGTAGTACTTCAGCACTTCCTTCACGAGATTGAGGCCGCGCGTCTCCTGGTTGAGCGTCGAGACGTCGGCTTTGCAGCGCCAGTTCATGCGCGGCGCAAAGTGGTCGCCGTAATTCTCGCCGACGCCTTTCAGCTCATGCTTCACCTCGATGCCGTATTTCTTCAGCAGTTCGGGCTGGCCGATGCCGGAATGCTCCAGTACGCCCGGCGACTGGACCGAGCCGCAGGACACGATCACCTCGCGGCCGCAGCGCGCCTCACGTGGCTGGCCATGCACCGAGTAGGCGACGCCGACGCAGCGCTTGCCTTCGAGGACGAGGTTCTTCACCAGAGCGTCGGTCTCGATGCGCAGGTTCGGCCGCGAGCGCGCGGGGTCGAGGAAGGCGCGCACCGTCGACCAGCGCTTGCCGTTCTTCATCGTCACCTGGTAGTAGCCGAAGCCTTCCTGGTTGCCGTTGTTGTAGTCCTTGTTCTTCGGATAGCCGCTCGCTGCCGCGGCGTCGATGAAGGCATCGCACAGTTCGTGGGTCTCGCTCATGTCGGCGACGTTCAAGAGCCCGCCCTTGCCGCGGCTGTCGTCGCCGCCGCGCTCGAAGTGCTCGGACTTCTTGAAGTAGGGCAGGATCTGCTCGTACGACCAGCCGCGGTTGCCGAGCTGGCCCCAGGTGTCGTAGTCGAGCGGCTGGCCGCGCACATAGAGCATGCCGTTGATCGAGGACGAGCCGCCGAGCGTCTTGCCGCGCGGACAGGGGATACGCCGGTTGGCCACGCCCTCCTCCGCCTCCATCTCGAAGTTCCAGTTGAAGGTCTTGTGGTTGAGGAGCTTGGTGAAGCCCGCCGGAATGTCGATCCACATCGACTTGTCGACCGGCCCCGCCTCGAGCAGCAGCACCTTGGTGCTTGGATCCTCGCTCAGCCGGTTGGCCAGCACGCAACCCGCCGAGCCGCCGCCCACGATGATGTAATCCCACTCAGCCATTGGTTCCTCCCGCCTCTCTTCAGTAGGCGCGGTGGCAGTCTAGCGCAGATGGCAGGAAACGTGATGCCCCGGCGCAATTTCGCGCAGCAAGGGTACCTCGACCCTGCAGCGCGCCACGGCATAGGGGCAGCGGGTGTGGAAGTGGCAGCCGGGCGGCGGATTGACCGGGCTCGGCACGTCGCCCTGCAGGACGCGCTTCTTGCGCTTGATCGCCGGGTCGGGCACCGGCACGGCCGACAGCAGCGCCTCGGTATAGGGGTGCTGGCCGCGGGTGAAGATGGTGCGGGTGTCGGCCTGCTCGACGATACGGCCGAGATACATCACCGCGATGCGGTGGCTGATATGCTCGACCACCGCGAGATTGTGCGAGATGAAGAGATAGGAGAGGTGCCGCTCGCGCTGCAGGTCCTGCAGGAGGTTGATGACCTGCGCCTGGATCGACACGTCGAGCGCCGATACGGGCTCATCGCCCACGATCAGCTTCGGCCCCAGGGCGAGCGCGCGGGCGATGCCGATCCTCTGGCGCTGGCCGCCCGAGAACTGGTGCGGATAGTTCGACATCTGCGCGGGCCTGAAGTCCGACACGCGCGAACAGCGCGGCAACCTGTTCGCGCCGCTCCCTGCGCCGCGTCACACCATGGACCTGCAAGGGCTCGCCCACGATGTCGCCTGCCGTCATGCGCGGGTTGAGCGAGGAAAACGGATCCTGGAAGACGATCTGCATCTCGCGGCGATAGGGCCGCATCTCCGCCTTGCTGAGGCCGGTGATCTCGCGGCCCTCGACCTTCACCGAACCGGATGTCGGCTCGATCAGGCGCAGCACGGCGCGGCCGGCCGTGGTCTTGCCACAGCCCGACTCGCCCACCAGCCCCAGCGTCTCGCCCTCGCCGATGGTGAAGCTCACGCCATCGACGGCGTAGACCTGGCCGACCGTGCGGCGCAGCAGGCCCTTCTTCACCGGGAAGTGCTTCTTGAGGTCGGTCACCTCGAGGACGGGCATCGCATCAGCCATCGGAATGCCAGCAGGCGGCCCAATGGCCGGGCCGCCTTTCCTTGTAGTCAGGCCGCTCGCGCCGGCAGAGGTCGTCGGCCTTGGGGCAGCGCGGGGCGAACGCACAGCCCTCGGGCAAGGCGAACAGCGGCGGCACCATGCCCGGGATCTCCTGCAGCCGCCCGTTGACGTCGTTCTTGGCCTCACCGCGCATCAAGTCGAGCCGCGGGATCGAGGCCATCAGGCCGACCGTGTAGGGATGCATCGGCCGGGCGAACAGCTCGCCGACCTCGGCTTCCTCGACCTTGCGGCCGGCATACATGACGATGACGCGCCGCGCCGTCTCGGCCACCACGCCGAGATCGTGGGTGATCAGGATCACCGCCGCCCCGAACTCGCGCTGCAATTCCAGGATCAACTCCAGGATCTGCGCCTGGATGGTGACGTCGAGCGCGGTGGTCGGCTCGTCGGCGATCAGCACCTTGGGATTGCAGGCCAGAGCCATGGCGATCATGGCGCGCTGACGCATGCCGCCGGAAAGCTGGTGCGGGTATTCCTTGGCGCGCTGCTGCGGCTCCGGAATGCGCACCAGGTCGAGCATCTCGACGGCGCGCTTGAGCGCGGTCCTGCGATTCATGTCGCGATGCAGGGTCAGCGCCTCGGCGATCTGCTTGCCGATGGTCATGACCGGATTGAGCGAGGTCATCGGCTCCTGGAAGATCATCGAGATGTCGTTGCCGCGGACCTTGCGCATCTGCTCCTCGGTGAGCTCGAGCAGATTGCGGCCGGCAAGCTTGACCGCGCCCGACACGATGCGGCCGGGCGGATCGGGGATCAGCCGCATCAGGCTGAGCGCCGTCATGCTCTTGCCGCAGCCCGATTCGCCCACGATCGCCAGCGTCTCGCCCGAGGCGACCTGGAATTGCACGCCATCGACCGCCTTGACGATGCCTTGCCGCGTATAGAACCAGGTGCCGAGATTCTCGACCTCGAGCAGTGCCGTCATGTACGCTGCCGGGGATCAAGGATGTCGCGCAGCGCGTCGCCCAAGAGGTTGGTGCCGAACACGGCGAGGCTGATGGCGACGCCGGGGAAGATCACCAGCCAGGGCGCCGTGCGGACATATTCGGCGGCCGATTCCGACAGCATGCGGCCCCACGAGGGATAGGGCTCGGGAATGCCCAGCCCGAGAAAGGACAGCGCGGCCTCGACCAGGATGGCCGAGCCGAGCTGGGCGGTCGCCAGCACGATCAGCGGCGCCAGCGTGTTGGGCAGGACATGGCGCACGGCGATGCGCAACTCGCCCATGCCGACGGCGCGGGCCGCCTCGACGAACGGTTGCTCGCGCAGCGACAGCGTCGAGGAGCGCACCACGCGGGCCACGGTGGGCACCAGCGGAATGGCGATGGCGAAGATGGTGTTGCGCAGCGACGGCCCCAGCGACGCGGCCATGACGATGGCCATCACCAGCAGCGGCAGGGCCTGCATGACGTCGAGCAGCCGCTGCACCAGAAGATCGAACCAGCCGCCGAGATAGCCGCTGGCGAGACCGACGCTGATGCCGATCACCGCGCCCAGCCCCATGGCGCCGGCGCCGACGGCAAGCGAGATGCGCGCGCCGTGCACGATGCGGCTGTACATGTCGCGGCCCATGAAGTCGGCGCCCAGCCAGAACAGGCTGCTGGGCGGGGCGAGCGAGTACTTGGAATTGGTCGCCGTCGGATCGACCGGCGCGATGAAGTTGGCGAAAGCCGCGGTGAAGACGAACAGGAACACGATCGCGAAGCCGACGGCGCCCAGCGGATAGCGGCGCGCGAGGAAGGCCAGCTGGCCCCACGTGCTCTGGACATTGGCGCCGGCGCGGGCGAGTTCGGCCTCGTGGTTGATGACGGCCATCGGCGTCACTCCGCGAATTTGATGCGGGGATCGAGGGCCATGTAGGCCATGTCGACCAGGAAGTTCACGGTGACCACCACGAAGGCGATCAGCATGACGAGGTTCTGTACGATCGGGTAGTCGCGCCACAGGATGGCCTCGACGAGGAAGCGCGCCACGCCCGGGATGTTGAATACGGTCTCGGTGACGATCAGGCCGCCCACCAGGAACGCCGCCTCGATGCCGATCACCGTCACCACCGGCAACAGCGCATTGCGCAGCGCATGATTGTAGTTGACCGAGTTGTTTGACGCGCCCTTCGACCGCGCGGTGCGGACATAGTCCTGGCGCAGCACCTCGAGCATCGACGAGCGCGTTAATCGCATGATCAGCGCCGAACTTCGGAAGCCCACGACGGCTGCCGGCAGCGCCAGCAGCTCCACGTCGCGCCAGAAGCCGTGCGGCTCGTTGTCGTAGATCGGGATGGTACCGAACCAGTGGACGGCCGCCATCAGCACCAGGAGGCCGAGCCAGAACGACGGCAACGACAGGCCGCTGAGGCTCAAGATGCGCAGGAAATAGTCGAGGCCGGTGTTCTGCTTCACCGCGCTGATCACGCCGAACGGCACGCCCAGGAGCACCGCGAAGAAGATCGCCATGCCGGCGAGCTTGGCGCTGATCGGGATGCGCGGCGCGATCTCCTCGATCGCCGGGCGCTCGGAGACATAGGCGTAGCCGAGATCGCCGTGCGCCAGGCCTACGACCCACTGGCCGTACTGCTCCATGATCGGCCGGTCGAGCCCCAGCTCATGGGTGATCTTGGCCTTCTCCTTGGCGTCGGCGATGCCCGCGGCATCGACCAGGATGTCGGCGATGTTGCCCGGCACCAGCCGCAGCATGACGAAGATCAGCACCGACATGCCGAACAGGGTGAGCACCATCAACAGGAACCGACGCACGAGGTAGGATCCCATGACGGCCTCCCATCACCTGTCGAGCCAGACGTCTTCGAAACGCCAGCCGTTGTAGATGCTGTTGACCTGCAGCACGAGCCCCTTCATCTGGGGCGTCCAGCAGGTGTTGGCGACATTCCAGCCGATCACCGGCCGCGCCGCGTCGTCGGCCAGCTTCTTCTCGATCTCCCACACCAGCTTCTTGCGCTTTTCCTTGTCCTGCTCGGCCGACTGCTGGTCGATCAGCTTGTCGACCTCGGGGTTGTTGTAGGCCGTGTAGTTGCGGTCCGACTTGGAATAGAAGTTCTCGTAGAAGTTCACGTCGGGATCGTCGACGCCGACGCCGGTCAGGTTCATGCCGAGCTGGTAGTCCTTGCGCTGGATCTTGGTGTACCAGACCGTGGTGTCGATCGGCTCGAGCTCGGCCTCGATGCCGATCTGCTTCAGCTGGTCGATCAGGATGACCGCCGGGTCGCGGTAGATCGCGATGTTGCGCGTGGCGATCTTGACCTTGAGCGGCTTGCCCGGGCCGTAGCCCAGCTTCTCCATGATCTTGCGCGCCTCGGCGCGGTTCTTCTCGATGTCGGGCGAATGGCCGGGCAGGCTCGCCAGCATCTCCTTGGGCATGCCCCACACGCCCTGCGGCGGCGGCAACATGGCGGCACCATCGAGGTCATGGCCCTGGCTCAGGATGTCGTTGAAGGCCTTGTTGTCGAGCGCCAGCACCAGCGCGCGGCGCAGTTCGGGGCTGTTGAACGGCGGGGAGTCGCGGTTGATCAGGATGTTGGAATTGACGTTGGTCGCCCGCGCCTCGCAAACAGCATCGGGCTTCTGGGCCTTTACGTCAGCCAACAATGGGAAGGTGACGTCGCTGTCGAACGTCATGTCGAACTGGCCCGACCCGAAGCCCAGCATGCGGGTGCTGCGGTTGGGCACGATGTTCCAGTCGATGGCGTCGAGGTACGGCCGCCCCTTCTTCCAGTAGTCGGGATTG
Organism: uncultured Alphaproteobacteria bacterium; assembly: GCA_963755595.1. Lineage (GTDB taxonomy): Bacteria > Pseudomonadota > Alphaproteobacteria > Reyranellales > Reyranellaceae > Reyranella. Next base: position 257,786 of record CAVWKP010000017.1, read on the forward strand.
CGCACCAGCTTGATCGATTCGTTGCGCTTGAAGTCGACCACCTTGAACGGCCCGGTGCCGATCGGCTTGGAGCGCATGACGCGATCGGGCACGTGGCAAGAATAGACCGGCGAATAGCCCGCCGCGAGGATCGACAGGAACGACGGCTGCGGCCGGCCCAAGGTGAAGGTCACTTCGCTGTCGCCGTTGGTCGCGACGTCCTTCAGGTTGATGTACCAGATCTTGCGCGGGTTCTTGCGGATGATGGTGGACTTGTCCTCGCCGCCCATCAGCGCGTCGAAGGTGCACTTCACGTCGGCCGCCGTGAACGGCTTGCCGTCGTGCCACTTCACGCCCTGGCGCAGCTTGAAGGTGAGCTTGGTGTTGCTCGCATCCCACGACCAGCTCTCGGCGAGATCGGGCACGATGTGGTCGGGACTGTTCACCTTCTCCTTGGGATCGAACACCACCAGGTTGTTGAACACGTCCATGAACGGCTCGACCACCGAGATGGTCGACTCCTCGTGGATCGAGGCGCTCGGAGGATTGTCGCGATGGGAGATGCGCAAGCGTGCCGCCCTGCTTCTGCGCAACGGCAGGCGCCGCCGCCGTCATGAGGGCAGCCGACGTCGCGGCGAGAATTGCCAGAGATACGCGCATCGATGTCCTCCCAGACTACGCGGACGCAACCCTTGTTGGTCTTGCTTGGCCTGAGGCTAGCACATCGTGTGCAGCCAGTCCTACTGCGTGGGCCCCTTCAATTCGATTTGATTGCCCTCGGGATCGTGGAAATAGACCGACGGCCCGTTGCCTTCCGCGCCGTAGCGCTGGACGGTTTCGCCCAACGCAATGCCGAGCGGCGAAAGCTTGTGCTCGATGGCCGCTCTGTCGAACGGTTCGATGCGAAACGCGAGATGGTCCATGTTGCCGCCGGTCTGCGGTCGCTCGCCCTGCACCAGATCGAGCATCGAGGCGCCGGCGCGCATCTGCACCAGCTTGATGCGATCGAGGGTGCGCTCGACCTTGAAGCCGAGCGCCTGCTCGTAGAAACGCACCATGCCCGGCAGGTCGCGGACTTCAGCACGACATGGTCGATCCGTTCGACATGGAAGGTCATGGGGATTAGCCTACTCCCGGAGAAAGCGCGGCGAAAGACGGGGGAAACGACATGGCAATGGCAGTGAATGCCGCCAAGGCGCGGCTGAAGAGGAACCAGCTGGCGGTCGGCATCGGCGTGCGACTGGTGCGCAATGTCGACATCATCAAGGTGATGAAGGCGGCCGGCTTCGACTGGCTGTTCCTCGATCTCGAGCATGGCGTGATGGGCATCGAGAACGCCGCCGAGATCTGCGTCGCCGCCCAGGATTCCGGCATCGCGCCGATCGTGCGCGTGCCCTATGGCGAGCTCGCCATGGCGACGCGCCTGCTCGATGGCGGGGCGCTCGGCATCGTGATCCCGCACGTCGACACCGCCGAGGAGGCAAAGGAAATCGCCGACCGGCTGCGCTACCCGCCGCTCGGCCACCGTTCGGTGGGCGGCGGCCAGGCGCAGTTCGACTATGCGCCGATGAAGATGGCCGACATGATCAGGCGCTCCAACGACAACGTCCTGGTCACGGTGATGATCGAGACGCCCAAGGCGGTGCGCAATGCCGAGGCGATCGCCGCCGTGCCCGGCATCGACGCGCTGCTGGTCGGCTCGTCCGATCTCTCGGTCGAGCTCGGCATCCCGGGTGAGAACGGCCACCAGAAGATCCAGGACGCGGTCGACAAGGTCGTGGCCGCCTGCAAGAAGCACAAGAAGTTCCCCGGCATGGGCGGCGCCTACTCGGAGGAGCTGCTGTCGCTCTATATCGGCAAGGGGATGAAGCTCCTGCTCGCGGGCAACGACCTGCCGATGCTGACCGGCGCCGCACGCGCCCATCAGGCCAAAGTGCGGGCGATGGCCAAGGTGCGCCCGGCGAAGCCGAAGACGGCGGCGAAGAAGAAGCGCTAGCGCTTCCCTTCGATCTCGATCTCCAGCAGGTGCGGCTTGCCGGACTTGAAGGCGGCGGCGACGGCGGCCTTGATGTCGTCGGCCTTGGCGACGTGGGTGCCAGCCACGCCCATGCCTTTCGCCATGTCGACGAAGCCCATCACCGGGCCGCTCAGATCCATGTGCATGTAAGGCTTGTTCGACTTCACCTCGAAGCGCGCGCGGTAGGCGTCGATGTTGTGCTTCAGCACGCGGTATTCGCGGTTGGCCAGGATCACGAACACGATCGCCAACTCGTGATGCGCCGCCGTCCATAGCGCCTGGATCGAGTACATCGACGAGCCGTCGCCTGAGAGGCACAGGATCGGCCGCTTCCGTTGCGTTCTCCGCCACGGCAACGCCGAGCGCGCCGGCCACGCCCTGGCCGATGCCGCCGCCGCGGCCGCTGAAGTAGTCGGCCGGGCCCTGGAAGGTGAAGGTCTTGAACAGGTCGAGATTGGCCGTGATGGTCTCGTCGACAACGATCACGTCACGAGGCGCGCCCGCCTTGATCTCGGCCATGCAGCGCGCCATCGAGGTCGGCGTGCGCGCCCACGCCTTCTCGACCCGCGCCTTCTGCGCCGCCTCGTCGGTCTCCCTGTGCGCCCTCAGCATCTTGTTGCGCATGACAGCGCCCTCGAGCGTGGGCAGCTCCTCGTCGAGTGCCTCGAGCGTGGCGCCGACATCGGCCAGCACGCCGACATCCACCGCGAAGTTGTAGGCGAGCCGCGACGGCGCCGCCTCGACCTGCAGCACCTTGCAGCCGGCGGGGAACGGCGAACCCGGCGCGTACCACACCTCCTCGAAGAACGGCCCGCCCAGCAGCAGCACGCAATCGTTGCCGGCGAACTGCCTGGCCACGCCGGGCGCGTCGAAGGCGAGCGTGCCGCGATAGGATGGATGATCGGTCGGGAAGGAGTTGCGCGCCCGCAGGCCCTCGAACCACACCGCGGCGCCCAGCTTCTCGGCCAGGTCGACCAGCATCGCCACCGCGCCGGCGCGGGCGACATCGTCGCCGGCGACGATCGCCGGGCTCTTGGCCGCCTCGAGATGCTGCGCCAGGGCGGCCAGAGCCGGCGGGCTGGGCTGGCTTGTCTCATAGAGCGTCGCGGGCTTGCCCGGCGGGATGTCGGTCTCCTGCTCCATGACGTTGATCGGCAGGGCCACGAACACCGGGCCCTTGGGCGCCTCGTTGGCGATCTTGAAGGCGCGCTGCAGGATGGGGCCGAGCTCGTCGGCGCGCTCGACCTGCACGCTCCACTTGGTGACGGGTGCGGCCATCGCCGCGAGATCGTGGCCCAGCACCGGATCGCGCAGGCGGAGCCGCGTGTCCTGCTGGCCCGCCGTCACCACCATGGGCGAGTTGTTCTTGAGCGCGCCATAGATCATGCCGATGGCGTTGCCCAGGCCAGGTGCCACATGCAGGTTCACGAACGCCGTCTTGCCGCTCGCCTGGGCGTAGAAGTTGGCGGCGCCCACGGCCACGCCCTCATGCAGGTGCACGATGTATTTCAGCTGCGGGTAATCGAGCAGCGAATTGAGCAGCGGGCTCTCGGTGGTGCCGGGATTGCCGAAAATCCGTTCCACGCCGTGAGCCAGCAGCGTTTCAAAGAACACCTGTCGGCCGCGCATACGTCGCTCCCTCGCTTTTGTGATATCAGTGGCCACACGGGAGAAACGCATGCAAGCGGATTACGTGGTGGTGGGGGCGGGCTCGGCCGGGTGCGTGGTGGCGTCTCGTCTGTCGGAAACGGGCGCGTCGGTGATCCTGCTCGAGGCCGGGCCGACCGACTGGTATCCGTGGATCCACATCCCGGCCGCCATGCGCAAGCTGTTGCGCAATCCGCTGGTCAACTGGAACTACACGACCGAGCCGGAACAGAGTTCGGGCGAGCGCCGCATCGACTGGCCGCGCGGCCGCACGCTGGGCGGCACCTCGTCGATCAACGGCATGCTCTATGTGCGCGGCGCGCCGGCCGACTTCGACGGCTGGGCGCAGATGGGCGCGCGCGGCTGGAGCTACGACGAGGTCCTGCCCTACTTCAAGAAGGCCGAGAACGTACGTGCAGCAGGGCGACCCCGAGGTGCGCGGCCAGGCGGGCCCGCTCAAGGTCGAGGACTACCGCACCATCCTGCCGCTCACCCACCACTTCGTGAAGGCGGCGCAGGAGGCGGGCTTCCCCTTCAATCCCGACCTCAACGGCAAGCAGCGCTATGGCGTGGGCTATTCGCAGATGACGCGGCGTGGCCGCTGGCGCGGCTCGACGGCACAGACCTATCTGCGCGAGGCAAAGCACCGGCCCAACCTCCGGGTCGAGACAAATGCCCAGACCGGAAAGCTCCTGTTCGAAGGCAAACGCTGCACCGGCGTCACCTTCATCCGCGCCGGCATGACGACCACCGTAAAAGCCAACCGCGAGGTGATCGTGTCGGGCGGCACGGTGAACAGCCCGCACATCCTGCAGGTCTCGGGCATCGGCCCGGCCGAGCATCTGCGATCGCTCGGCATCGCCGTGGTGCACGACCTGCCCGGCGTCGGCGCCAACTTGATCGACCACTACGTGATCCGCCTGGTGCATCGCGTGCAGGGCACGACGACGGTGAACGAGCTGGCGCGCTTCCCGGGCTACCTGCCGGAGATCCCGAAATTCTTCCTGACCGGCAAGGGCGCGCTCACTTTCGGCGTGACCACCGCGCAGCTGTTCTGCGACAGCCGCGAGGGGCTCGCCTCGCCCGACCTGCAGCTCCTGTTCACGCCGGGCAGCACCAACACCCTGAAGTTCGGCCAGCTCGACGAGAAGCCGGCGATGAGCTGCGTGGTCTGCGTGGTCAAGCCCGACAGCCGCGGCACCGTCATGGCGACCAGCGCCGATCCGTTGGCGCGGCCGGCGATCAAGCCCAACTACTTCACCACCCACACCGACGAGCTGGCGCTGCTCGGCGGCACCAAGCACGTGCGCAAGATCTTCAGCCAGCCGGCGCTCGCCCCGTACAGCCTGGGCGAGACCTCGCCCGGCCCCGACATCAGCAGCGACGCCGAGGTGCTCGACTATGCGCGCAAGTTCGGCAACACGCTCTATCACCCGGTCGGCACCTGCAGGATGGGCATGGACCCGCGCGCCGTGGTGGACGCGCGGCTAAATGTGCACGGCATCGACGGTCTGCGCGTGATCGACGCCTCGGTGATGCCGACGCTGACGACGGGCAACACCAATCGCGCGATCAGTGATACGGCGAGAAGGGCGCGGCGATGATGCGGGAGGATGCTCCGGTCTTGGCGCGGCCTGACAATGGACGCGCTTCATCGCCATCGAGCGGATCATGATCGGCGAGAAAGGCGCGGCGATGATCCGGGAGGATGCGCGTTAGTTGCTGAAGGCCGCCGACGCCACGCGGTGGGGAGAGACCCGGCTGCGCAGCGTCGGCGACGCACGGCAACGCTAGGCCGTGCCCCCTGCGCCGCGAAGGTTGAGTTGCACGTCGGGAGTTGTTCAGGGTGACGCCGCCCCCCTTCAGCGACACCAACCCGACGATACAGGCGCGCGCCTCGCGCAGCATTGATCGCCGCCGACAATCCATTGATCTTGGCCGACCAGCCGCGCGGACCAGGCGGCCCCGCACAGCATCTTTTTGGGGAAGGTCTGTGCAGGGCCTGACCACCCGCGGCCGTTTGTGGTGTGCATCGGCAGACGAGCGGCTATCGCACCAGATGAGAGGCTCGTACGCGGATCGCATTGACTGTCGGCGCCATATCGTTGACCGTTGCCGCCGGTTACCCTGCAGCTGCGGTTCACATGGCGAAGCCCGACAAGATCGACGCACGGCTGGCGACCAGGGTCGTCAACGACCTTCGTCGGCACGGGGTCAACGCCGACAGCCTCCTCAAGGAAGTCGGCCTGAGGCGCGCCGACGTGTCCGATGAGGGCAACCGCATCTCGTACGCGGCGGTCCTTGGATTGATCGAGCGCGCCGCGACGATCCTTGGCGATGCCAGCTACGGTCTTCGCCTGGGCGCGGCCCAGGAAGCCAGAGACAGCGGCATGATCGGCTTCCTCATGCTCAATTCGCCGACGTTGCTGGAGGCGATCACCAACGCGCAGCGCTACTTCCGTGTGCTCAGCGAGGGCGAGGACATCGAGGTCGAGCGCATGGGGCCGCACGTCACCCTGCGCTTCCGCGAAACCGACAAGGCTCTCCGCGGCTTGCGTCACAACTCGGAATACATAGCTTCGATCATTGCGCGGGCCTGCCGCGACATGACCCGCAAGCGCATATCACCCGTGCGCGCAGAGTTCATGCACGGGCGCCCGAACGCCAAGGTGGCCTACGCCGACTACCTGTGCTGCCCGGTGAAGTTCCACGCCGAGTGGGACGCCCTGATTTACAACACCGACACGATGCGCCTGCCGGTGATCGGCGCTGACAACAAGCTGCTGAAAGTGCTGGAGCGGGCGTGCCAGAAGATCCTCGGTCCAACGCCAAGGAAGGGCGAGATCCTTCACGACGTACGCGAGTTGGTGATCGACAGGCTCGCCAAGGGGACGGTCCACTTCGACGATATTGCCCGCGAGCTGAACATGAGCAGCAAGACGCTCGAGCGTCGGCTTGCCGATCGAAAGGCGACATTCAGCGCGCTCCTGGACGACACACGGAGCGGGCTCGCGAAGCGCTACCTGACCGATACCGACTTCCGCCTCGAGCAGATCGCCTACCTGACCGGTTACTCGGAACCGGCCGCACTCGTGCGCGCGTTCAGGCGCTGGACCGGCACGACGCCCATGCAATTCCGGGCAAAGCACTCCTGATCGGCTGGCACTTGGCGTAATCGCCGGTCAATGCGTTTGGCGCATCGCCGGCTTGGCGATGCCACTTGGCGTAATCGCCGAGCACTTGGCGCATCGATCCGCCGCAGCACTTGGCGTCCCAGGTCAACGGATTGTCTTCCGGGGTCAATGCCGGTTCGAGCCGCTGATGCGATATGGGCGGCACACACCAGTGGCCCATACAATGAACGATTCAGCTCGCCGACTGCGTGCGCAGAAGGCGTATTCCACCGATCCCGCCTATCTCGAACGCATGGCCCGCGAGGAGGAAACCCGCGGCGTCGGTCCCACCAAAGATGCCGCCGCCGAGGGCGGGAGCACCTTTGCGTATCCCATGTGCGGCCGAGCGAGGCGTCGACGCGTGGCGCCGCGCGCACGGCTCGAAGGCCTGACGCGACCATGACAGCAGCTCGAGCTCCTGCTGCGGCGGGCCGCGTATTGTCGGGATCTGGCACGACGCGCCAGGCTACGGATCGATGATTTGGCGGGCAGCGACGCCGACAAGGAGCAGCTTGGCCGCTACCTTGACGCCCTCGAGGCCGAGGCACTCACCCTGGAGAAGCAGGCGGCCGCCGAAACGCAGTCGGTGATCTGGGCGTGAATGCCGGCTGGACCCACAAGAGCGTAAGCGATCCGGCGACACCAACGCGCCCACCATCATGATCGGCGAGAAGGGTGCCGCGATGATCCGGGAGGATGCGGCCTCGGCGTCAGGGTGCCCAGGGACCGGGGCCCGCTCTCGGCCAGCCGCTGGCATAGCGCCCGTCGGCGCCGGGGAAATCCTTGCAACCGGACACCAGCGCCGCGAGCAGGAGCGCCAGCGCGGCGAGAGGCAGGAACCTCAGCGTCAAGCGGCGCCCGCCGCTCGAACCGGCGTCGCGCGGCCTGAGGGCGAAAAGCCTACGGCCATGGCCTGGGCCGTCTGTTGCCCGAGCGCGGTGGCCTTGATCGCGAAGTCCTGAGCATCCTGCAGGTCGGCGGCGATGCGACCCATGCTGCCGGATAACCACCAGCTACAGATCGCGACGGCCGAGACAGGATCCTTGCAGGCCGCCATGTCACCGAGGGCCTTCAGGCCCGACTCGAAGGAGACCCGGCGACGCTCCATCCAGGCCGTCGCCTTCTTCTCCGCCTCCTCGATCAGGGCCATGTCGCCCCGCAGCGCGCCCTGAAGCTCCTCCTCGCGGCGGACGGTGTCCGGAAGGGGCGTGAAGTTCTGCCACACGATCATCGGACCGGCGTCGTCTTTCTGCACATCGTTCATGGGACCTCCCTTGCCGCTCGCCCCAAGAATCAGTGCCCGGGCCTTTGGCGGCAATGACGTAGGTCAAATGGCCATGACCCTGAACCTTGCCGTGTCACTCCCAGCGGCGGCCGTGCGTGCTGGCGCCCATGCCGGCGCCATTGCTGTTGGACGTCTCGCTCGCGGGCATCGATGGGCAGCCGTTGGGCGACGTCGGCTGTGCCGTCTGGTTGGTGCTGTGGACGCGGCCGTGCGTGCTGCCGCCCATGCCGGCGACATTGTCGTTGGACGTCTGGCTTTCCGGGGCGCACTGGGCGAATGCCACGGAACTGACAGCAACAAGCACGCCGGCAAGAAGTATCGACTTCATGAAACGTCTCCGCGGAAGGGGATGGGGTCTCGCCCTTGATCACTTATGGCGGGACGTTGCGCCCGCAAGGGCACCGGACGCCGGTCGCGGCAATGTGACCGGTCGGGCGCTTCCTTCCCGCACTGTGCGAAATGCCACTGAAGCCCGGGGGGGCCTTCGCGAAGATGCGCCGAGTTACGGTACCGCACAAGGAGGCAGACATGATGACAACTGCCACTGCCATTTTCTCCCGCGCGAAGGTCGCGGGGACGCAAAAAGCGGCAAGGTTCTTCACGGACGAGTTTCTTGCCGTCGCGCTGTTCAGCGCGATCGGGTTGCTTGTCGCGCTGGTCGTTGCCTTCTCCGGCGTGCAGGCCGTCTGGCTCTGATCTGAACGTATTCTCCTCAGGGTGAGGCGCGCCTAGTCGAACGTCTCTTCATCCTGGAAATGCGCCGCGCGATGCTCCTCGCCGTGGCAGTGCCGCTCCTCGTGAGTGCGCAGGCGGCGATAGAGCGCCTCGTCGACGGTCCACGGATAGGGCAGCGTGACGACGCAGGTCTTGTCGAGCCGGCGCAGCGTGGCGAAGGCCAGCGTCCTGTCCCTCGACCGGGCGAGCCCGATCACCTGGCCGCGCTGCCTGATCCAGTCCGGATCGGCGTGGACATAGCTGATCTTGACGTCGCGCAGGGCGGGCGATGGCGGCGTGTCGGCGGCGCCGGTGCCGGCGCAGGAGCCCAGCAGGAGGAGAAAGACCAGCCTCTTCATCGGTGCCGACGTCGCTCCAGCGATTCCCCTCTGGCGTCAACGCCCGCTCGCTCGGGCGGTTCCGTGCCACCACGCGACCACAACCCACGCGGCAACCGTTCAGTGTGGTGGCCGTTGACTCAGCCGCATGTCCGCCCATCGTCCTGTCGCCGGCCTCTGCCTGCTGGTGCTCACCGCGACCGGCGCGGCGCGGGCGTTCGCCCAGGACTTTGCCGATCACGCGGCCGACCAAATGGGGCGGCACGGCGTCGGCCACGCCGAAATGCACGACGTCTACAAAGCCTGGCATCCGCCCGGCAATCCCACGACGAGCTGCTGCAACAACGCCGACTGCCGGCCGACGCGGGCCTATGTCGACGAAGACGGCGCCTGGCGGGCGTGGAATGGCCTGCTCTGGCTGGTGGTGCCGCCCGAGCGCGTGCTGCCGACCGACTTCGCGGGCGACGGGCGCTCGCATCTCTGCGAGAACGCCGGCCACGTCTACTGCTTCACGCCGGCCCCTCCCCGAAGCTGACGGGCGCGGAGCTGACCCGCGCGACCGCTACAGCGCCTGCTTCGGCGCACTCCCCGTGTCAGAGAGCCGGTGGGAATTCCGCAGCGGGGGAAACACGGCCGTTGCCATTGGCGGCCGCCGCCTTGCCGGGTCTCTCGAGAAGCTCGAGGAACGGCTTGATGATGTCGATCGGCATCGGGAACACGACGGTCGAATTCTGTTCGGCGCCGATCTCGGTCAGCGTCTGCAGGTAGCGCAACTGCATGGCGGCCGGGATGCTCGACAGGATCTTGGCGGCGTTGACGAGCGTTTGCGAGGCCTGGAACTCGGCCTCGGCATGAATGACCTTGGCGCGCCGGTCGCGCTCGGCCTCGGCCTGCTTGGCGATGGCGCGCACCATGTTCTCGGTGAGCTCGACCGTCCTGATCTCGACGTTGCTCACCTTGATTCCCCAGGTCTCGGTCTGGGTGTCGATGATGCTCTGGACGTCGGCGCTGAGCTTCTTGCGTTCGGACAGCATTTCGTCGAGCTCGTGCTGTCCCAGCACCGCGCGCAGGGTGGTCTGGGCCAGCATGGACGTGGCGGGGAGATAGGACTGGACCTGAATGACAAGCGCGGACGGATGAGACCCCTATCGGGTCGCCGGCTTCTTCGCGGCCTTGGGTCGCCGCTTCATCACGGCCTTCAGACGATCCTCCCAATGGGACTGCCCTTCATCGCCGCCAGCCTTCCGGGCGGCCGCAATGCGCGCCCCATATTGCTTCGAGCTGATCTTGGGCTTGGTCATCGCCCGACGATATCAGACAAGCAGCGCGGCTTGCGGTCAGAACAGGACAGGGACTTGGTCTTTGTCAGGACCCACGCGACGTTGCCGGCTCTCGGATGTCCGACGCTTGCCAGCCAAGCTGCCTGCGCCAATCAACGACCCTGGCGCACCCGCCGGTTGCCGCTGGCGGTGCGCCATAGCGGACCGTCCGGCCATTCCCTGCGTTCGATCAGGGACAGGTCGCGCAGGCGACTGGCGACTTCGGGCGGTATCGCGGGCTGGGTGTGGGTGCCATCGACCGATGCGAGGGCAGAAAGCTCGGGAGCCGTGAGAACAATTTCATTCGCCATCGCGGCAACCTAGCCGCGGCCAACGTCGGGTGTCTGTTCAAAACGGAACGATTTGCGCTGAAACTTTGCTTGCCCCTCTGCAGGCGTAGACGCGGCAAGGCGAGCGATCAACTCACCGTGACGACGACTTTCCCCTTGGCGCGTCCACTCTCGACGTAGGCCAGAGCCTCGGCAATTTTCGCCAGCGGATATGTCCTGTCGACGACGACCTTCAGTTTTCCCTGCTCGATGAGGTCGGCAAGCTGGGCGAGGTCGCTGCCGCTGGCGTGCATGAAAAGATAGCGATAGCCGATCCCGGCGCGCCGGGCGCGCGCTCTGATGCCGTAGCTGATGATCCAGAACAGGGCGGCAAGAGCGCGGCTTCCGCCGAGGTCCTTGATCGCCGTTTGCGGCTCTGGAAGAGCGGCGACTGAAACGATCCTGGTTCCCGGCTTCATGATGTCGAACATCTGCGCCAGGGTCTTGCCGCCGATCAGGTCAAACCCCGCATCAAATCGGCGTCCCGCCTTGGAGATGTCCTGGGCCGTGTAATCGATCACCTCGTCACAGCCGAGCGAGCGCACCAGCGCCTCGCCGCGCTTCGACGCCGTCGTCGTCACATGGGCGCCCAGCCATTTGGCGATCTGAATGGCAAAGCTGCCGACCCCTCCGGCACCGCCTGAAATGAAGACGTTCTGTCCCGGTTTGACCGCGAGCTCGTCCCTCAGTGCCTGCAGAGCAGTGAGCGCCGCCAGCGGCACCGCCGCGGCCGCCGTGAAATCCAGAGCCCGCGGCATCAGCGCGGCGTCATCCTCGTCGACGCAGGCCTGCTCGGCGAAGGCGCCGGCGCGATCCTTGGCCACCCGGGCAAACACGCGATCGCCCGCGCGGAACCGTTTGACCTCGCGGCCGACGGCAACGACTTCGCCCGCAAGGTCATTGCCGAGCCTGAACGGAAGCTTCGGCCGCCAGATCGGGCGAAGCATGCCTTGCCGGAACTTGAAATCCACCGGGTTCAGGCCCGCAGCGCGCACCTCGACGAGAATATCGCGCGGCCCCGGCGCAGGGGCCGGGACATCCATCAGCCGCGACCCTTCAGGGCCGCCGTAACGCTCGAGAACGTAGGCGCGCATGTCGACCCTCGTTGACGTTCGGCCCGCTCGACGACTTGGGCGCGGTCCCGCTCGGCGCGATAGATCCGCGCCTCGGGGGGCTGGCCTTCCACCCCCGGATGGCCAGGGACTATAAGGGGGGCAGCCCATGCACGCCTACCGTCCCAATCACTACGAGATGCTCGGCGTCCCGCGCAGCGCCGACGCCGAAGCGATTCGGACGGCCTATCGCGCGCAGGCCAAGCAGCTCCACCCCGACCTGTCGGAGGGCCCGTCGAACGAGGCGTTCCGGCGCCTGCAGGAAGCCTACGATGTGCTGCGCGACCCGGAGCGCCGCGCGCACTACGACGACACCCTCGCCCGCCCGGCGGCGCGCCGGCCGATCCGGCCCCCGATCAAGCCGAAGACGACCGCGCCGCCGCCCGGATCCGGCCGGCCGCCGCTGCCGCGGCGCACGCACATCCTGGGGCTGGGCCGCTTCCTGGCGGCCATCGGGCTGGTGGTGATCGTGACGGCGGGCATCGCGGGCTGGCAGCTCTACTTTTCGCCCGAGCCTCAGCCGGTCGTCTTCGTCAAGGTCGACCGCGACAATCGCGGTCGTGCGCCGGCCCTGCCGGCCGATCCCGGCATCCTGACCAAGGAAGTCGACCGCGCCGTGCAGGCGCAGATCGAGCGGGTCGAAGCCGCCAAGAAGCGGATGGCCGAGCAGCTGAGCGAGCTCGACGCCCACAAGCCTCCGCCCAGCGTCGGCGCGCCGGGCAAGACGCCGACCCTGCTGGCCTCGCGCGTGGAGTGCACCGGTCGCGGCACCGACATCGTGCTGACCCGCGAGCACGACATCGCCAAGGTCTCCTACGACAACGGGCCGCAGGTGCAGCCCCGCATCAGCGACCTCGGCACCGGCAGCATCCTGGTCTCGCGCATCGAGCCGACCAACAAGATGGCCATCGCCTTCACCAAGGGCGAGCGCACGGGCACGACGCTCCTGATGTTCGACGAGGCCGGCCGCGTGCAGCAGACCTTCCCCATCGAGTGCACGGTGGCGGCGTTTTAGAAGCGGCCCTTCGAACGGCAGAGTGCCGTCGCTCGGCGTTTCCCGACAAGACACAGCAATGACACAGGGCCGCCTGGGGGCCGGCCCGTACCATCGCGCCTCGTCCACAACGCTGGATTGATAACGCCACCGGTTACGCATGAGCGCACTCGCCTGACGCTCGTTCTCCTGGGCCTCGTCTTCGCCTGCTGCGGCGCGAGCGCGGGACGGTCCGAGCCGCTGCGCATCGCGCTCGTCATCGCCAACGGCCAGTACGCGAACTTTCCCGCCATGGCGCGATGCGCGCTCGCCGCTGCCGCGGCGCGCGACGGCCTGCGCACCAAGGGTTTCGAGGTCATCGAGCGCAGCAATCTGGGACGCGGCGAATTCGACACCGCCATCGGCCAGCTGGCGCGCCGGGTGGCGGCGTCGCCGCCGGCGGTGGCCGTCCTGTACTATTGCGGTTACGCCGCCGAGTTCAACAACCGCTCCTTCCTGCTGCCGGTCTCCACGGTGCTGAGCCGCGACAACGACCTGCTGACGCAGGGCATCCTGGTCAAGAGCGTCGTCGACAGCCTGCGCCGCGCACCGGACAGCGCGGGCTTCGTCCTGCTCGACGTGTTCACGCCGCCCAATTCGCCGGCGGGCCGAATGGGGCCGCTTGCCGAGCAGCTGCCGGCGTCGAGCTTCGCGGTCATCGCCGCCACCAATGATGGTCCCGGTGAGGGCGCCACGGCGGCGGCGCTCGCGTTGCGCGACGAGCTGGCCGCCGGCGAGGCAACCGTCAACGGCGTCGTCAACGGATTGCGCCGCCGGCTGGCGAAGGAAGCCGTCACGGCGCAGGTCATCGCGGCGACCAGCGATGCCGCGCTGGCGCCGCAGCCGCGGGCCGCGCCGACGCCGCCGCCTGCTGCCGCTGCTCCGCCGGCCGCGCCGCGACAGCACGTCATGGCCGACGAGGACCAGATGTCCGACGGCGACCGCCGGCAGGTCCAGACGGTACTCGCCAACATCGGGCTACTATTCGGGCCGCATCGACGCCACCTTCGGCCCCGAAACGCGGGCTGCCATCCGCCGCTATCAGTTCGAGATCAAGGCCGAGCTCACGGGCCGCCTGACCGCCGAGCAGGCGACAAGACTCGTCAACAGCGCGCGCTGAGCCGGCTGGGAGCATGAGGTGGGACTGCGCACAAAATTCAACCTGGTGATGATCGCCGCTTTCTCGATCGGCCTGGTCGTCGCCACCTTCCTCGCCGCGCGAGATCACCACCGAGGAGGCCAAGCGCCAGGTGCTGAACGAAGCGACGCTGATCATGCGCAGCCGGAACGGCGGTCCGCAGCTACACCCAGAAGGAGATCAGGCCCCTGCTCAGTCGACCAGATGGCGGTGCGCTTCCTGCCGCATTCAGTGCCGTCGTGGTCGGCGCAGACCGTGCTGCACCGGCTGCAGAAGGACTTCCCCGACTATTCCTACAAGGAGGCGGCGCTCAACCCGACCAACCCGGCCGACCGCGCGACCAACTGGGAAGTCCGACATCATCGGCGCCTTCAAGCGCGACCCCGAGCTCAACGAGTTCGTCGGCCACGCGCGACACGCCGACCGGCCAGTTCCTGACCTTCGCCCGGCCCTTCCGCCTGACCGACACGGGCTGCCTCGCCTGCCACTCGACGCCGGCCGCGGCGCCGCCGACCATGGTCGACCTCTATGGCAACGGCAACGGCTTCGGCTGGGTGAGGGCGACGTGATCGGCGCGCAGATCGTCTCGGTTCCGATGAGCGTCGCGCTGGCCCGCGCCAACCACTCGTTGCTGGCCTTCGTCGGCCGCGCTCAGCGCGGTGTTCGTGGTCATGCTGGTGGCGCTGAACGTGCTGATGCACTATTTCATCCTGACGGCCGATGCAGCAGATCACCGCGCTGGCGCGCGACGTCAGCGCCGGCAAGACCGACGTGCCGGAATACCCGGTCAAGGGCAAGGACGAGATCGCCTCGCTGGGCCGCTCGTTCAACCTGATGCATCGCAGCCTGCAGAACGCCATGAGGATGCTGGAGGGCACATGAGCGGACTGCGCCACGGGGTAGCCGATGGAACCGATCCCGACCACCATCGGCCGCTACGTCGTCGAGAGCCTGGTCGGCGCCGGCGGCATGGGCCGGATCTACAAGGCGCACGATCCCGACATCCGCCGGACGGTGGCCATCAAGCTGATCTCGACCAGGTTGATGAGCGGCTGCCGACCGCGCCGAATACATCGCGCGCTTCCGTCGCGAGGCCGAGGCCGCCGCCCGCTGCGCGCATCCCAACATCGTCGCGATCTACGATTTCGCCCTTCACGAAGGGCAGCCGTTCCTCGCCATGGAGTTCGTCTATGGGCAGAGCCTGCGCCAGATGCTCGACGAGACGCCGGTCATGGCCGTTCCGGAGCGATCGGATCATGCTGCAGGTGCTGGATGCGCTGGCGAGCGCGCACGCGCAGGGCGTGATCCACCAGGACATCAAGCCGGCCAACATCATGCTGACGCCGAAAAGCGGGTCAAGGTCGGGGACTTCGGCATCTCGCGCTTCGCCAACACCGACGTCACGACCATCACTTCCACGATGGGCACGCCCAACTACATGTCGCCCGAGCAGTGCCGCGGCGACGAGTCGACGCGCCGCGCCGACCTGTTCGCGGCCGGCGCGACGCTGTTCGAGATGGTCGCCGGCGAGCGGGCCTTCAGCGGCCGCAGCGCGACCGAGGTCACGCATCGCATCCTGAACGAGCGGCTGCCGCTGTTGCCGGCCACCGGTGCGCAGCCGAGGCGCCGCGGCTGCAGTTGGTGCTCGAGCGCGCCATGGGAAAGCAGCCGGAGGACCGTTTCGACACCGCGCACGAGATGGCCGAGGCCTGCGGCAGGTGCTGGGCACCCTGGCCGTCGTCGAGTTGGAGAACAGGCTTTCGGCCGCCGCGGCGGCGGCGACGGCCGTCATGCCGCCCCCGGCGCCGGCCGGACAGCAGACTCCGCCGCGTGCCCAGCCAACGGGCGGGCGACCGACAGGTCCCTCGCCGATCGACGCCAACACGCTGCACGTGCTGGAGCAGAAGCTCGTTGCCTACCTGGGGCCGATCGCGCGAATTATGGTTCGCTCCGCCGCCGGCCGCGCCCCGTCCTTGGACGCGTTGTGCGCGACGCTTGCCGCGTCGGTGCCCGAAGGCGGCGAGCGCGACAGCTTCCGCCGCGACGTCGCACCGCTCCTGCGGACGCGTCCGCCGGCGATGGACGACGCGCCCTCGCACGGCAGCATCGGTTCCCTGCACGAAGCGGAGCTGGAACAGGCAACACAGGCGCTCATGCAGTATGTTGGACCGATCGCCCGTGTCCTGGTGCGGCGGGCCGCCCGTGACGCATCGTCCATCGAAGGGTTGTGGCAGGCGCTGTCAACGCACCTAGACCTGCCGGCGGAACGCGCCGCGTTCCTGCGACAGCGCCACTAACAAAGGGCCATACCGAGCGAGTCGCACCTGCACACTTCCGGTGCCGACGTCTTCAGCGACTTCACCATCGAGTGCACGGTGGCGGCGTTCCAGAGCGCCGCCTTGCGTGCTCCCTATTTGTCGACATAGATCGCGGACGCAACGCTCGAGGCTCACAATGGCCGACGCCGACCAAGCCGCTCAGGGGAAGCCGCCCGGCAAGTGGCACGCCCCTCTCTGGCTCAGGGAACTGCCCTACGGCATCGTGCTGCTGCTCACCCTGCTCGGGATCGCGTACACGAGCCTGACCCGGCAGCCGATCGCCCTCTACTGGGAGCTCCTGGTACCCGTCCTCGCCATCGTCTGCGTGGTCGCGGGATGGCACAACGCTCCCGACAGGAAAGCCAGAATGAAGCTGGTGGCGACGCAGGCGGCGCACTGGCTGGCGTTCCTGGTCGGGATGAACCTTGTGTTCCTGCCCAGCGTGCGGAACATGCTGAACGCCGACGCGACCGGGCTCGCCATCCTTCTCCTGCTGGCGCTGGGCACCTTCATTGCGGGCGTGCACATGCCGTCGTGGAAGATGTGTGCGCTCGGCCTGGTCATGGCGTGCTTCGTCCCGGCGATCGCGTGGCTCGAAGCGGCAACGCTGGTCGTCCTGCTCTGCGCGATCGTCGTGATCGCGGGCGGCATCGCCTATTGGTGGATCCGCTTCAGGCGGTAGGCCGGCGCTCAGCGGCGGATGCCCTCGAGCTCCTGCCAGCGGGCAATGCGCAATGTCCCCGCCTCGGATTTGTCGCAGCCGGCGAAGGCATCGGGGTGATTGATCACAGAAACGTACCGCACGTCTCTGCCACCATCCGGCAGTGACAGCGGCCTGGGGTGGGACCGGGGCCGCCACGTCTGGGGATTGTGGGATGCGTCATCTACTGCATGCGGCGATGATGCTCGCGGCCGCCTTGGGTGTCACCTTCGGCGCCGCGAGCGCTTTTGAGATCGTGGCGGGGGCGCGGAACGCCGGCGTCCAGAGCGACGCCTTCGACGTTGTCGAGGTGCCGAAGCCCGCGATGCCGCGGCGATGATCGATGTTCCTTAGGCTCGCCGCAGGTGTCGTCGTAGCTCTCGTCTTGCTGTGCGTCGTTTTGTTGCTCGCGGCCGCCGTTCTCGTCGTGCTCGGGAAATTCGGCGCCGTCGTCCCGTGACTCCAGGCGGCGTGATCCCTCCGCCTGGGTGAGCGGATGGCTCCGCCGCCGCGCGGGCACGCACCGGATGGCCTTCGTCCCCACAGTTTGGTCACGCCGGGCAGAACTAGTTCGCGCTAAGGTAGCGCGCCGGTTGTGATGAAGGCGGCTCCTCTTCAAGCAACCAGGCTACTCCTCACCGCCGCATCCTTGGGTGCGCGCCAGGCGGTGAGGAGCCCATGGTGGATCTCGAGGTCGAATTCCCAGCCTCTTGCGGCCGACCAAACCGTCCATGATGGAGCGCCGTCACGGACGGCCTTCGCCGACGCTCCTGAGGTTCGAGGAGGCCGGACGCGTGCGGCAGGCATTTATTGGCGTCAAGTGGAAGACCGCCTGCTAAGACGCCTTGCGCTAGGGGAGGGAGCGCCGCCCTCAGAAGCGGCGACTGTATATGCTGCCGTCCAGGCCGAAGGCGCTGGCATTGGACCCCCGAGCGCTGTCTTAGGACAGCATAAGACGACTTACTCAGTTACTCTCCGTTATATATCTCACTCCAGAGACTAAGGAGACTACCGCTCAACTCACGGAGGGCTTTGGTTGCTGCTTCGATCTCGATGTCTTTCGCTGGCTGTGTGTCGCTCTTTGAAGCCATATGCTAAGGAACGTAAACAAATTTTCCGTCCTTTATCGTTACGTAATGGTCGTAATGAGCGTGTACGATGGCGTTTCAGGCCGTCTTCGCCTTGAGCTCGTCGAGCTGCAGCCGCGCGCCGGCAACCATGCACGACAGGTCGGACGTCAGCATCACCATGTCGAAGCCGCGCTTCACGGCGCCGGCCGCGAACGCCGCACTGGCGCAGTGCATGACGCACTTGATGCCGGCCTTGTGGGCGGCCGCCAGGATCTTGTCGCAGGTGGCCATGTGGAGCGGATCGGGGTTGTCGCCGCGCGGCGCCAGCCCGAGGGCGAACGACAGGTCGGCCGGCCCGATATAGACGGCGTCGAGGCCGGGCGTGGCGCAGATGGCGTCGAGGTTGGCGAGGCCCTCCTTGGTCTCGATCATGGCCATGACGACGATCTCGTCGTTGGCATTGGCGACGTAGTCGGCGCCGCCGTACTGCACGGCCCGCACCGGCCCGTTGGAGCGCATGCCGACCGGCGGATAGCGGCACGCGGCCACCGCCATGGCGGCTTCCTTGGCGGTGTTCACCAGCGGCACGATGATGGCGTAGGCGCCGAGGTCGAGCGCCTTCATGATGGCCGCCGGCTCGTTCCAGGCGACCCGCACGACCGGGACCGTGTCGGTCTGCGAGAGCGCCTGCAGCATCGGCGCCACGTCCTTCATTTCAGCCGTGCCGTGCTGCAGGTCGACGCACAGGGCATCGAAGCCCTGGCGCGCCATGACCTCGGCGCTGAACCCGTGCGAGAGCGACAGCCAGCCCAGCGTCACGCATTTCTTGGCGCGCCACATCTCCTTGATCTTGTTCTTGCGCATGGTCGTCCCCTCTCGTTTGTTCAGCGATTCCACGAATCGCTGGATTGGGCCCGATCAAGCGGTCTTTTTCAACACCCGCGAGGCTCCGGCGAAATGGGATGACATTGGGCGGCGGCGCCTTATCGCCTATGGTGCAGCGCGCCGACCGGTACGCCGGCGCGAGAAATGAGAGTGGCATGGTCCACGTCGGCAAGGGCCCAATTCCAGCAAGACGCGGGCTCCACGGCTGGCCCGATAGCGCCGTCCGATCGCATTGCCGCGATCGACATCGTGCGCGGCATTGCCCTGTTCGGGGTCATGGCGATCAACGTCACCACCATATTCCGCGCCTCGATTTTCGAGCGGTTCCTGCCCGATGACGGTAGCGGGACCGGGCTCGATCGCGCGCTCTATTCGATTTTGATGGGCGGCATCGATCTGAAAGCGTTCGCGCTGTTCTCCCTGCTTTTCGGCGTAGGCCTCGCCATCCAGTACGACCACCTGTCGGCGACGTCCCGGCGGACGGCGTTGCTCGTCCGGCGGCTGGCGTTCCTCATGCTCATTGGCGCCGCGCATCTCGTCCTCATCTGGAATGGCGACATCCTGTTCGAGTACGCCATCGCGGGCTTCGTCGTCCTGCCCTTCCTGTTCTGCCGGCTGCGGATACTGACCCTTGCGGGAACGGCACTGCTCGCGCTGTTCCTCGTGGCGTCCTATTTGCCGGAGTTGGCCTCGATGCCGAGCCGGGCCTGGATGACGCACAACGTCGCCGAGGCCACGCGGATCTATGGTTCGGGCGGCTTTGCCGAGGTGTTGGCCTTTCGCGTCCACGAGCTGCCCGCCTTCCTGCCCCTGCACGTGTTCATGTTTCCGCGAACGGTTGCCTTGATGCTGATTGGTGCGGTCGCCTGGCGCGCGGACTTGTTCCAGGCAGGATCGCGGGCCAACCGGTGCCTGCCGCTGCTGGCCGTCATCGGAGTTCTTGCCGGTGGGAGTCCTCGCCGTGTCGCAGGACAACGGGTGGCTCCGCCTGGGATGGCGGGCCGACCTTTCGCTCGAACGCCTGAGCACGGTCCTGCTGGCGTGCGGCTACGGTGCAGCGATGGTCTGGGCATCGAACAAGACCAGGGGCGCGGAAACTGTTGGCGTGGGCCGCGCCCATCGGACGAATGGCGTTCACCAACTACCTGATGCAATCCGTGATCTTCGGTTGGGTGTTCTATGGCTATGGGCTCGGCCTGTTCGGCAAGCTCGGCGTGGCGGCCGCTCTTGCCATCGGCATCGGCGTTTACATCCTGCAGGTCGTCTTCAGCGCCTGGTGGTTGCAGCGTTTTCTCTATGGCCCGGTGGAATGGCTGTGGCGCAGCGCGATGTACGGAACCCGGCAACCCCTGCGGCGTGCCCGACGGTTTGCCGCAGTCCAGGGCTCGCCTTCCGCCGAGATAGGGCTGAGGAGTTGGCAAGTTGACGCCGCCTGTCATGACAAAGGCACAGACAGTCGGGCAAGCTGGTCTCAAATTGCAAACGGAGTGCGTCATGACCCACAAGTATTCTAGACGGACCGTCACCGCCCTTCTCGGCGCCGTGCCCCTGTTTGGTGCCGGGGTGCCGGCACGCGCGCAGCCATCGGACACTGGAGGCGCGCCAGCGCCGGCGCAGGCCGTGCGCGATCTCGCGATCGAGGCCTACATCTTTGGCTATCCGCTGGTCACCATGGAGATGACACGGCGGGTGATGACGAACGTCGGCGAAGCCCGAAGGCCTGCGCGGCCCGATGGGGCAGTTCGTCAATGCGCGCGAATATCCCGAGTGCCGCATTCAAGGACGTCACCGCGCCGAACGCCGACACGCTCTACAGCCTCGCCTGGCTCGATCTCTCCAAGGAGCCATACATCCTGCACGTGCCGGACGAGCACGGCCGCTACTACCTGATGCCGATGCTGAACGGCTGGACCGATGTCTTTGCCGATCCGGGCACGCGCACGACCGGTACCGGCGCGGGGGATTTCGCCATCGTCGGTCCGGGATGGCAGGGCGAGCTGCCGCCCGGAGTCGAGGAACTTCGTTCAAGCACGAACATGGTCTGGATCATCGGGCGCACCTACTGCACCGGCACGCCGGAAGATTATGCCGCCGTGCATGCGATCCAGGACCGAGTACAAGCTCGTGCCGCTCAGCGCCTGGGGCAAGCCCTACACGCCGCCGCCCGGCAAGGTGGATCCCGGCATCGACATGAAGACGGCCGTGCGTGACCAGGTCGAGCGAATGGACACAGTGAGCTTCTTCACGCTGCTTGCCACGCTGATGAAGCAAAACCCGCCCTCTGCCGAGGACGCGCCCGTCCTGGCCCGGCTCAAGCGGATCGGGCTTGTCCCCGGGCAAGGACTTCGACCCGTCGAAGATCGCGTCCGCACCGGGCATCCAGGACGTGCCGAAGCTGGCGATCGAGCGGATCACGGGACATTTCAATCTGCCGGCGAGGACGTGAACGGCTGGGTGTTCTTCAAGCCCGGCGGACTCTACGGCACCAACTACCTCCAGCGTGCGTTCGTCACGCGCTTCGGGCTCGGCTGCCAACCGGACAGACGACGCGGTCTATCCCTCGACGCAGACCGATGCCGCAGGCGGCAAGCTGGACGGTGCCAACAAGTATGTCATTCGGTTCCCCAAGGGGCAGACCCCGCCGGTGCGGGGCTTCTGGTCGCTGACGATGTACGACGCGCAATACTTTTTCGTCGCCAATCCGCTGAACCGCTACACGCTGAGTGCGCGCAACGCCCTGAAGGCCGGTCCCGATGGCACGATCGAGCTTCTCATTCAGGCGAGCAATCCCGGTCCCGACAAGGAGGCAAACTGGCTGCCCGCCCGAATGGGCCGTTCGTTCTGATGCTGCGACTCTATTGGCCGAAGGAGCGCCCACCCTCGCTGCTCGACGGCACATGGAAGCCTCCGCCGGTGGAGAAGGCTTAGTCCCGGGCTTGTCCTCCATCACACCCCCAGGCCGGCGGCCTCATCGCCGCCGGGCCCTTCAAGGTCGCCGCTGATGGCTGCCGTCTATATCGGGATTTGCCGCCCGATCTCGACGACCTGATCGCTGGGCAGGCTGAAGACGTCGCCGACGTGCGCCGCGTTGCGGTCCATCACCGTGAACAGTTCGTGCTGCCACAGGGGCATGGCCGGGTGGCGATCGCGTCGCACGACGCTGACGTGATTGACGTAGTAGTTCACGTCGTGAAGATCGATCGAGCAGCCCAGCGCCGCGCTCTCCCGCAGCAGCTCGGGAATGTCGGGCCGCTCCATGAAGCCGTAATCGCGCTTCGGCGCGCCAGAAATTCGGCGCCTCTTCGGCGAAGGCGATGCGCTCCCTGGCCGCCGCCCAGGGCACCTGCAGGATGACGACCCGCAGCACGAACAGCTTCCGATGCAGCGCGCGATTGTGCTCGACATGCCAGACCATCAGGGTCGGCGTGTCCTGTTGCGTGCGCGTCAGGAACACCGCCGTGCCGGGCACGCGCGGGATATGGTCGGCTTCGACCTTTGCCAGGAATTGGGGAACGGGGACCAGCGCTTCCTGCAGGCGCACGCCGACCGCCGTCGCGCCGCGATGCCACGTCCACATGACCAGGTACACGAGCATGGCGATCGCCAGCGGCACATATCCGCCCTGGGCGACCTTGGTCAGGTTGGCGAGGAAGAAGCCGGCGTCGATCACCAGGAAGCAGCCGGCGACGGCTCCGGCCGCCAGCACGCCCCAGCCCCAGATCTCGCGCATGGCGATGAACAGCAGCACCGAGGTCATGAGCATGGTCAACGACACGGCGATGCCGTAGGCCGCCGCCAGATGGGCGGACTTCTCGAAGGTGATGGTGAGGCCCACGGTGACGATCATCAGCAGCCAGTTGACGACGCGCACGTAGATCTGGCCGTAGCCCTTCGACGAGGTCTGCTTGATCAGCAGGCGCGGCAGCCAGCCGAGCTGGATGGCCTGCCGGGTCATCGAAAAGGCGCCGGTGATGATCGCCTGGCTGGCGATGATGGTGGCCAGGGTCGCGAGGACGACCAGCGGGATGAGCAGCGCGTCGGGGCACAGGCGATAGAAGATGTTGCCGTCGGTCGGCGCGCCGTCGAGGACGAGAGCGGCCTGGCCGGCGTAGTTCAGCAGCAGGCTGGGAAAGGCGATGGTGAACCACGCCAGCCGGATCGGACGGCGGCCGAAATGACCCATGTCGGCGTACAGCGCCTCCGCGCCCGTCACGCAGAGGAAGACGCCGCCCAGCACCAGGAAGCCGTGCACGCCATGGGAGAACAGATAGGCGATGGCGTAGCGCGGATTGACGGCGGCCAGCACGGCCGGATGCCGCGCGATGGCCGCCGCGCCCATCACGGCGATGGCCAGGAACCACGCCAGCATCACCGGTCCGAAGGCCTGCCGATCCACGACGTGCCCTTCGACTGGATGGCGAACAGCCCGAGCAGGATCGCCACCGCCAGCGGCACGATGTAGGGCGCGAAGGCGGGCGTGACCATGTTCAGGCCTTCCAGCGCCGACAGGACGGAGATCGCCGGCGTGATCGCGCCGTCGCCATAGATCAGCGCCGCCCCGAACAGCCCGATGGCGACGATCGTCCGGCGTTGGTGCGTCTTCAGGCCGAGCAGGGCCATGAGCGCCAGGATGCCGCCCTCGCCGTCGTTGTCGACGCGCATGGCGAACGACACGTACTTCACCGTGGTGACGAGGAAGAGCGTCCAGAAGATCAGCGACAGCGCGCCCAGGATGCTGCCCGCCCCCGGCGTCCGCGACATCTGGAGGATGGTCTGGAAGGTATAGAGCGGGCTGGTGCCGATATCGCCGAACACGATGCCGAGTGCCGCGAGGCCGAGCAGCGGCAGACGGCCCGACGGTTGGCCCCTCACGACGCTTTCAGCGTTTTTCGCCACAGCCGGGCCTCCTCAGCTCACGTCCCGCCGATCGGCAGGGCCCTGATGGGAACATGAGCTAGCGGGACATCCACAACAACGCTCCTGACCGGCGTCCTCCATCACTCCGGCTCGTCGCCCGCATAGGACGGGAAGAGAAACCCGCCGCCGCCCCACGGATCGATCCAGCCCTTCGGCCGGGGCAGCTGGGGCGGCTGCTCGGAGGGCGGCACGCTGGGCACGATCGGCTCGAGGCCGACCCACGGCTGCCTCATCGCCTCCTCGAAGGTGACGAGCTCGCGCGGGTCGAGCCGCTCCGGCTTGGGCGGCGGCGGAGGGGGCGCCGCCGGCGGCATCTGTGTGCGGCGGGCCGCCGGAACGGAGGGCTCGCGCCTGTTGCCGCCGCCGGCTTCTTTGGGCGGCGGCACCGCGGCGACCAGCGCCCGCGCGAACGCGCAGAGGGCCTTCACCGCCTTCTCCTCGTCGCTGTCCTCCAGGAGCTCGCCGAGGGTGCGCGGCCGCTCGGTCGGCGCCAGCGCATCGAGGCGGCGCCGGTGGCTAGCGATGCTCATCCAGCAACGCCTCCAGGCCCGGGCCCTCCTTCTTGCTGGCCTCCAGCTCGCGCAGGCGCTTCTCGTGGTAGTGGGTCTCGATGGCGCGGCGCTGGCCTTCGAGCACGTGGGCGATCGCGGCGGCCTCGTCGGGCGTGATCGTCCCCGCCGCCATGGCGGCGACCACCGCGGCCTGGGCCTGCACGACGCCGGCGGCGGTCTCGACCGCCGGCAGGTCGAGCATCACCGGCCGGCCGATGCCGCGCGGCCAGGCGCGCGCCAGCAGGATCGAGGCGGCGTACATGTTGCCGTCCCGGGCGGCGTCGGAAACCTTGCGGATCACCTCCTCGATGCCCTCGCGGCCGATCTCGTCGAGCAGCAGGGTGGATCTGTTGCGGCTGCCCGCACGACGGCCTTCCCCCGAGGCGTTGCCCTTCCCAGAATTGCGGCATGCACTTTCTCCTTGCGTTGTACTTGTTTCGTTCTAATATATATACGGAGAACGGTCAAGCACAGAGACGACGCGAAAGGAGGTGAGGAAAAGTAACCGTTAGATTCCCGTTAGTTTAACGGTTACCGTATAGTAACCAACCAGTTGTCCTCCCCCTTCAGACGGGGCGGTGTCTGCGGGGCTGACGGAGGCGTGGTATGCCTGGACACGGATCCGGC
This sequence comes from uncultured Alphaproteobacteria bacterium, assembly GCA_963755595.1. Lineage (GTDB taxonomy): Bacteria > Pseudomonadota > Alphaproteobacteria > Reyranellales > Reyranellaceae > Reyranella. The sequence continues at coordinate 282,938 of CAVWKP010000017.1, forward strand.
GCGGCCCCGGACAGTATTTCGATACAGCGGTCCGAGGCGGTCAGCGCGTCATGAAGTCACCTAGCCTCGTTCAGATTGGCCTCGTCCGGATTGCCGTCTTCCTCGCGCTCCTTCTGGCAGGCTGCGTGAGTGACGGTGGATCGGGTTCGGCACCCCGGCGGTACGTCGACCCTGGCACCCTGTGGGCGCCGTAGCGGCATCGCGCGTTTCCCCGGCTTCAAGCTGCCACGAGTCGTTGCACGGCGCGCCTACTTCACGATCCCGCAGGCGATGCGCGCCCCGCCGCCGCCGAGCGGCGCGGGCTGGTCGGAGTAGTTGTCGCCGCCGGCATGGATGACGATGGCGTGGCCCTGGGCGTCGGCGACCTTGAGATGGGGCGCGAAGGCCGGGCTGTTGGCGGCGCCGTCGGGATTGACGCTGAGCAGCGGCATGTCGCCCTTGTGGCCGTCGCCGGCCGGGCCGAGGTGCTTGGCCGTCCCGGCCGGATCGAGATGGCCGCCGGCGCCGAGGCCCGCCGCCTTCTGGCCGTTCTGCTCGCCCGGCGCGCAGCTCGCATTGGCGTGGACGTGGAAGCCATGCGGGCCGGGCGGCAGGCCGGTGAGCTTGGGCGTGACTTTTAGGCCCTGCGCGGTGTCCTCGAGCACGAGCGTGCCGATCGCCGCGCCGACGCCGTTGGCGTCGATCCTGTTGATGGTGACGGTCGCGGTGGCCGCATGCGCGGCGGTCGCGGTGGCCGCCTGCGCGGCGGCGCTCAGGGCGAGGATCGGAACGACGGCAAAAAGGGCTTGGCGCTTCATGGTGGTCCTCCTGGCCGGGAACGCTACCGCAACTGGCAGGCCTCCGCAGCCTTCCCTCCGTCGGGGGAGGGGAGGAAGAAGACTAGCGCGACGACCGCCTGCGGCGCGGCGGGGCGCCGAGGTTGGCGGCGAGCGTCGACCAGAAGCCGGGATCGACCGGCAGGGCGCGGCTCAGCGCCGACATCCGGCGGTAGACGTCGACCAGCGTGCGCTTGCCGCGCAGGGCCGTCAGCGTGGCGCCCTCCTTGCCCGGCACCAGGGTGAGCTCGCGGGTGTGGAAGGCCTCCAGGCCGGGCCGGTGGCCGATGCTGACGATCGAGCTCTCGGGCAGCTCCTCGATCAGGAGCTTCATGACGTTGTCCTGGCCGGTCTCGTCGAGCGCCGAGGTCGCCTCGTCCATGAAGATCCAGTCGGGCTTGTGGATGAGCACGCGCGCGAAGGCCACGCGCTGCTGCTCGCCGCCCGACAGGATGTGGTCCCAGCGCTCGGTCTCGTCGAGCCGGTCGCGCAGGTGGTCGAGCCCGACCTTGTGCAGCATGTCCTTCAGCGTCTCGTCGGTGATGCCCTCCTTCGACATCAACTCCGGGGCCTTCGGGTACAGCATGACGTCGCGCAGCGTGCCGACGGGGAAATAGGGCTTCTGCGGCATGAAGGTGATGGCGCCGGTCGGCAGGTGGATGGCGCCGCGGCCCCACGGCCAGACGCCGGCCACCGCGCGCATGATGGTGCTCTTGCCGCTGCCCGATTCGCCCCGGATCAGCACGCGCTCGGGCCGCTTGATCTCGATCTCCGCCTCGGCCACCAGGAACTCGCCGTCGGGGCGGGCGACGCCCAGCTCGCGCATGATCAGGCGATCGTCGTTGCTCGCGGCATGCAGCTCGATGCGCGAGCCGTCGTTGGCCTCGGCGCTGTCCTCGAGGTCGGTCAGCGCCAGGTGCAGGTGCACGATGCGATCGGTCGAGGCGCGCCAGTCGGCGAACTTGGGGAAGTTGTCGATCAGCCAGCTGAGTGCCCATTGCACGCTGGAAAAGGCCTGCGCCGTCTGCATCAGGCCGCCGAGCTGGATCTGCCCGCTAAGATAGCGCGGCAGGGCCACGATCAGCGGCACGATGGGGGCGAGATAGGCCAGCGAGCTGGTGAGCAGGGACAGATTGCCCTGGCCGCGGGTCTGCACGTTCCAGGCCGAGCGCAGGCTGAACAGCGAGCCCCGCAGCCGCTCGCGCTCGTCGGACTCGCCATGCATCAGGGCGATGCCCTCGGCATGCTCGCGGGCGCGGGTGAGGCCCGAGCGGAAGTCGGCTTCGCGGCCCTGGCGCGCATTGCCGGCCGGGATCAGCCCGCGGCCCAGCGCATAGGTGAGCGCCGAGCCGATGATGGCGTAGGCCACCGCGCACCACACCATGTAGCCCGGCAAATCGAACGCGACGCCGGCGAGCCTGACCGGCAGCGCGCCCGACAGGACCCACAGCACGCCGAGAAAGGTGAAGAGCTGCAGGACGCACTGCAGGATCGACTGGGCGAACTCGACGGCGTACTCGGTCGACACGCGGATGTCCTCGGCGATGCGGCCGTCGGGATTGTCGACATCCTCGGCCAGCAGGCCGAGCTGGTACTGGCGGCCCGAGTGCAGCCAGCGCAGCACCGTGATGTGCGACAGCCAGCTCCGCCAGTTGATCTGCAGGCGGCGCCTGATGTGGAGCTGGATCGCCACGCCCACGCCGGCCGACGCCACGATGGCGGCCAGGATCCACAGGAGATTGAGCAGCAGTGCCAGGTCGCGCTTCTCCAGCGCATTGAAGAAGTCGCGGTTCCAGACGTTGAGCCAGAGCGCCACGCCGACATTGGCGGCGGTGGTGAGGGCGAGGCCCGCGGTCAGCAGCCAGGCGAGCGCGCGGTAGCCCGGCGCGGTCCAGTAGCCACAGGCAACGACGGCAAAGGCGCGTACCGAGCTGTGCGGCGTGTCCAAGTCAGTCCTTCCCGCGTGGCCTTCAGCGTATGCACGCCCATGGAAACGCTGGCATGTTGTGCCGGTTCCTCAACCAACGAGGAGAAGAACCTACCTCTTCTTTCCATCCTTGAGGCTGCGCGGATCGGGCGGCAGCGGGTAGGCGGTGGTCGACTTGATGCGCTCCATGGCAAAGCGCGAGGTCACGTTCTTGAGCGGCATGGTGTCGATCAGGCGTTTGTAGAAGGCGTCGTAGGCCTGCATGTTGGGCACCGCCACGCGCAGCATGTAGTCGATGTCGCCGGCCATGCGGTGGAACTCCATGACCTCGGGCCACTGCGGTCACGGTCTGGGCGAACTTCGAGATCCACGCCGTCGAATGATCGCCGGTCTCGATCGAGACGAACACGGTGAGCCCCATGCCGATCGATTCAGGGCTGCCACCAGCGCCACGCGCTTCAGGATGACGCCGCTCTTCTCGAGGCGCTGGATGCGCTTCCAGCACGGGCTTTGCGACAGCCCGACGCGATGGGCGATCTGCGCCAGCGACAGGCTTGCGTCGTCCTGGAGGAGCGCCACGATCTTGCGATCGATCGCGTCCATGTCCTGAGTGCCGGCGGCCATTACGGCGTCAGTCTAGACCGGCTGGGACTTCAAGCTCCACGGGGGCGCCGAGGCGCGCGCTGAGCGCTGCGGCGAGGGCCTCGACGTCGCCGTTCACCGGGCCGGCATAGTTGGCGAGCCGGGGGTCGGCGCCGGCGAACCAGGCGAGCCGCCAGGCGCCCGCCTCGCAGACCAGCGAGCCCACGACGCGGTGACCGGCCGAGATCGTCCACAGGGCGTCCTGCGGCGGGCGGACGAGGACGCGGGCGACTTTGTGGGCAAAGGCAAGCATGCGCCGACTGTAGAAGCCGGCCGAGGGTGCCAGCAATGAAACGAGCGCCTGAATATCGGCGACGGCGCGGCAGAACAATCTCCCGCGGCCGCCGGCGGCGGAAATTCACCTAGGACGTATGCCGTTGCGGCGTAATCACCTCATCCTGAGGAGCGGCCCGAAGGGTCGCGTCTCGAAGGATGCAGCAGTGTGCGGCCGCAGCTCGCGAGTAGTACTTCGCCACGCCGGCCTGCAGCACCTTGGGATTGGGGATTGCCGCCAGGGTGTTCTTCGCCGTGCTCTGCGCCAGGTGCTTGGACAAGGCCCCAGTGCGGTCGGCCCGGTACAGCAACGCCGCCAGCCGCCGCCCGATCGCGTCGTCGAAGCCCGGACGGGCGAGGATGAAGCTCCAGGTGCCGACCGTGTCGATCGGATCGTACTGATGCGGGTAAAGGCCGGCCGGCACGGTCATCGGCTTCATGAAATCGTACTTGGCGCGGATGCGCTCGATCTCCTCGGCGTCGGCGCGATGAAGCGCGCGCCGCCCGGGTTGTTGGCGACCTTGACGAAGCCCGGCCAGCGCAGGCCGCCGCCCCACAGCGCCGCGGCGCGGCCGTCGATCACCATCGCCGGGCCGTCGGCCAGGGCTCGATGTAGATCGGCTCGAAATCCTTGTCCAAGTCGAGGCCGAGGCCGTCCATCACGTAGCGCGCCTGGATGGTGAAACCCGTGCCGCGCCCGGGCCACGCCACCGGCCGGCCCTTGAGGTCGGTGATGTGGTGATAGCGGCTGTCGGCGCGCGTGACGAACATGCCGGGCGTCGAATACATGACGCTGATCACCGTGAGCTTGCCGACCGGCCGGTTGAAGCCGACGAAGAGCTCGTGCGCCACCTCGCCCGACACCAGGCCGAGATCGATGTCGCCCGCTTCCAGCATCGGCACGTTGTCGCCGGTGCCCTTAGTCGGCACGGCGCGCATCTCCAGGGTGGGATCGCTCGCCCTCAGCAGGTCGATCAGGGCCGCGCCATAGGGTACGAAGGCTCCGCCCTCGGCGCCGTGCCAAGCGTCAGCTTCGCCGACTGCGCATGCGCCACCCCGGGCGCAAGCGCGACAGCCGGAACGGCTGACAAAAGCGTGCGTCGTCCGAACATGGGCGCAGCGGTCTTAGGCCAGCGTAGCGGAGATCGTCAACGCGCGCTGCCAATTACGGCCGCACAGCGGGCGCATCGAGCGCCATGCCCTTGGCCCGCTCCATCAGGTGCAGCTCGAGCGCGACGTAGCGCGGGTCATCGTAGTCGTAGGGTTCGGCGCGCATGCCGAAGATGCAATTGCGCAACCGCCGCTTCAGCGATCCCAGCGGTCTGCCATTCGAGGCGATAGATCGGATAGCCGCTCGGATGGCCTTGCGGAATCGTGGCGCCGGCGAGCTTTTTGCCGGCATTGTCATCGTGGCAATTGGCGCAGGAAAGATTGAGCTGGCCTTGCCGGCCTCTGTAGATTTCCGCGCCTTGACTGCGGAATGGCGCCAGGCGCGGATCGTCCGGTGGCGCGATCGGCTGGCCGCGCGACTGCAGGGTTACATAGGCTGTGAGTTCGAGCAGCTCGCGCGCTTTCGGCGGCGAGCGCCGGCGCCTGCTGCTGGGTGGTACGGCAGAGATTGATGCGGCCTTCGAGATCGACCGGCTGGTTCGCGCCGGCAGGAATCGCGGGATAGCGCGCCGCCACGCCTTTCATGCTCATCGCCGCGTCCTTGTGGCAGTCAGCGCAGGATTTGCCCGCCGCGCCCGCCTTCTGCTGCCACAGGGCTTCGCCCGCCTGCACGAACAGCATGGCCGGATTGGCCGTGTCGTCGTCCTGCATCTTCTGCAGCGCCGGGCCCATGTCGTGGTAGCCGGAGTGACGTTGGTCGTGGCGCGGCTCGCCGGCTTGCGCCAGAGCCAATGACGCCGCGAAGACAGACGCGAGCCCCAGCCCGATGCGAAGCCGCGTCATGTCACCGTGACGGCGACCTGGTGCTCGGCGACGAAGCCTTCATCGCCCGTCCAGCGAAAGCCGATGGTGCCGCTCTCGGTCGCGACGGCGAAGAACGACACGAACGGATTGGCGGCGATCGCCGGCGAGAAGTCCATGCGGAAGATTTCTGCGCCGTTCCAGGTCGCGCTGAAGTGCTCGATGATGTTGCGCGGGATGATGCGGCCGTTGGTGCCGGCGCGGAACCCCGTCTCCATCGGATGCAGGATCAGCGCCTTGATCTCGACGGTCTGGCCCCTGGCGGCGGTCTTCGGCGCGTTGATCAGGACGTTGGCCATCAGGTGATGTCCTCGATGCAGGCCGCGATGGTGACGATGACGTCGGCGCTGGCGCTGAAGAACTCGCCCTTGCTGGTCTCGGCGATGGCTACGACCTTCTGGGCATCGGCAAGTTTTATCCGCGTGGAGATCACCGCGCGACCGTTGCGCGGGCCGAGCCAGGCATTGAACACGTGCGGCTGCGGGTTCTTCTCGTTGAAGACGTGGATCGCCTTGACGTGGTCGGCCTCGGTCATCGGGCTCTCGACCGTGACGGTGAGCGGCACGGCGTTGCCGTTCTCGACCAGCGGCGGGATGTCGAGCTTGACGCGGCCGGGACGGACCGCTGCATCGCCCGTCACCTGCTTGATGGCGGCCGCCATTGTCGCGGGCGTCGCCCGGGCCGACGCCAACGGCAGGATGCTGACGACGGCGGCACCGGCCATGAATGCGCGACGGGACTTCATGTCACTCCTTCAGGGTCGCGAGATAGGCCACGACGTCCTCGAGTTGCTCGGCGCTCAAGATGGTCTTGCCGGCGAAAGTCTTGGCCACTCGCTGCAGATGGTCCAGCCGATAATAGGGCGGCATGATCGTGTCGGGATTGAGACGCGCGGGGTCGACCAGGCGCAGGCGAAGCTGGCCTTCCGACCAGCGCGCGCCGGCGCCCGCCAGGCTGGGCGCGAGGTTGCCCTGGAAGCGCTCCTCCGGGAGGGGGCCGCTGTGGCAGAGCAGGCAAAGCCCGACCGTGCGGTTGGCGACGATGGCGCGGCCGCGCCCGGGATCGCCCGGCTTGCCGGTGAGAGACGCAGGAATCAAATCACGCACGACGGCGTAGGGACGCGGTTGCTCCTGCGAAAAGACAGGCGTCGCGATCGATCCGAACAAGACGGCCAGCAGGACAGCGCGTCGCGTCATCGCTAGCCCCAGATCTCCGTGGTGATCGTGCGGAACCAGCTTGCTGCGTAGCCTGCCTCGCGGGCGCGATAACCCGAATCGACATCGAGCGGGCTGGTGCCGCCGGAACCCGGCACTTCGAGCAGCTGTCCCTTCTCGGGACGGTAGACGCCGGCGATCGAGAAGCCGTACTCCGGCGCCGCCAGGCTGTAGCAGGTGTTGATCAGCCGCGGCTGGTCGGGCGCGCGACCGGCCAGCCGGGCAACGATCGCGGCGGCGCAAACCTTGGCCTGGGCATTGGCGGCGAACGCAGCCTTCGCCATCGCGCCCATGATGCCGGCATCGCCCAATACGTGAATGCCGGGCTGCACTGTCGATTCGAACGTCACCGGTTCGACCGGGCACCAGCCCGTGCGATCGGCGACCCCGGCCTGCGCCGCGATGGCCGCCGCTTTCTGCGGCGGGATCACATTGGCGACGGCCGCCTTGTACTTGTCGAAGTCGGTCATGACGGTGAGCGTGGCGGCATCGACGGACGAGACGTTGCCGCCCTGGCTGAGCGGCACCCATTCGATCATGCCCGGATAGAGCTCGGCCCAGGCCTGCTGGAACAGGCGCTGCTTGGAGAAGGAGTCCTTGGCGTCGAGAATCAGCACCTTCGACTTCGGCCGGCGGGTCTTGAGCCAGAAGGCGATCAGGCTGGCACGCTCGTAGGGGCCGGGCGGGCAGCGATAGGGCGTGGCGGGAGCCGCGATCACCACCAGCCCGCCGTCGGCCATGGCATCGATCTGCCGGCGCAACAGCGCGATCTGCTCGGCGCCCTTCCAGGCGTGCGGCATCTTCTCGGCCGCGGCCGCGTCATAGCCAGGCAGCGCCTTGAAATCGAGATCGATGCCCGGCGCCATGACCAGCCGGTCGTAGGCGAGCTTGGTGCCGTCGGCGACGGTCACGGTCTTGGCGGCGGGATCGACCGCGGTGGCGGCAGAATTGGCGAACACCACGCCCGCACGAACGACGCCGTCATAGCCGAACTGTTGATGCAGCAGGTCGCGCTGGCCGGCGATGACCTCGTTGCTGAACGGACAGGCGGTGAAGATGTTGTTCGGCTCGACCAGCGTGACCTGCGAGCGCCGGATTGAGCTTCTTCAGCCAGCGCGCGCAAGTGGCGCCGCCGAAGCCGCCGCCCACCACCACGACCTTGGCCGCGCCCTCGGCCGAGACGACGGACGGCGCCAAGCCGGCGGCCCGCGGCGAGCTTCAGGAAGGTGCGTCGGCTCGGCATGCCCACTCACTTGCCCTGTTGCTGGCCCTGTTGCTGACCTTGGGCGCCGAGCCACCGGGCGATGGCGTCGATCTCGGCATCGTCGAAGCCCTTGGCGATGCGGCCCATCACGGTCGCGGGCCGCGCGCCGCTCTTGAACTCGCGCATGAGGCTTGCCGTCTCGGCCGCCGGCCGGCCGCTGAGCGGCGGCACGATGACACCCTGCGAAAGAATGGGCGCGTGGCAGCCCGAGCACGACGAGGCGCCGGGCGGCGCGTCGGCAGCGGACGCGGCAACCGGCAACATCGCGAGGGCCGCAAGCGCCGACGCCAGCCGGCGCGGCACTCAGGCCCCTTTCTTCAGATCTTGATTCATCAGCGGCAGGTCACGGACGCGCTTGCCGGTCGCCTTGTAGATCGCGTTCAGCACCGAGGGCGCAGCCACCGCGATGGTGGGCTCGCCGACGCCGCCCCAGAAGCCGCCCGACGGCACCAGCGTGGTCTCGACCCTGGGCATCTGTCCATGCGCATCACGTTGTAGTTGTCGAAGTTGGTCTGTTCGATCGCGCCATCCTTGACCGTGATCTCGCCATAGAGCGCTGCCGACAGGCCGTAGACGAACGAGCCCGCGACCTGGCGCTCGATCTGCGCCGGATTGACGGCATAGCCCGGATCGGTACCGGCGGTGATCTTGTGCATCTTGAGCGCGCCGTCCGGGCTGACCGAGACCTCGGCCACGCCCGCGACATAGCTGCCGTAACCCATGATCTGCGCGAGGCCGTGGAAGTGGCCGGCCGGCAGCGGCTTGCCGTAGCCCGCCTTGTCGGCCGTGGCCTTCAGCACCGCGGCGTTCTTGGGCTTCAGCATCTTCAGCCGGAAGGCGAGCGGGTCCTGGCCGGCGGCCTCGGCCAGCTCGTCCATGAAGCATTCCATGTAGACGGCGTTCTGGTTGGTGTTCACGCCGCGCCAGAAGCCCGGCGTGATGTGCGGGTTGCGCATGGCATGGTCGACCAGGAGGTTCGGCACGTTGTAGCCGTAGGCTGCCTCGACGCCGCTCGCGGCGAAGCCCTGGAACACCACCGGATCCATGCCGTTCTGCAGGTTCTGCGGCAGCAGCGCGGCCAGGATCGACTGGCCCGAGATGCGCACGTGCAGGCCGACCAGGTTGCCGTCCTTGTCGAGGCCGCCGGTCAGCTTGCACATCGTGGTCGGATGGTAGGTGCCGTGCGTCATGTCCTCTTCGCGCGACCAGATCAGCTTGACCGGCGTGCCGGGCATCTCCTTGGCGACCAGCACGGCCTGGCGCACATAGTCGGCGCGGCCGCGCCGGCCGAAGCCGGTGCCCAGCATCTGCTTGTAGACGTCGCACTTGGCGACCGGCAGGCCGGCCGCTTCCGCGGTGGCGGCGAGTGCCGCCTCGCCGTTCTGCGTGCCGCACCACACCTCGCACTTGTCGGGTGTGTACAGCGCCGTGGCGTTCATCGGCTCCATGTTGGCGTGGCTCTGATAGGGGAAGCTGTAGGTCGCCACGACCTTCTTGGCGGCGCCGTCGATGGCGGCCTTGGCGTCACCGGCCTTGTTGCCGATATAGGCTTCGCTGGCGTCGAGGCCTTCCTTCAGCATGGCGGTGATCTGGTCCTGCTGGACGTCGCCCAGCTTGCCGACGTCCCATTCCACCGGCAGCTTGTCGAGCGCGGTCTTGGCGTTCCAGTAGGTGTCGGCGACCACCACGACGGCATTGCCGTCGATCGCCACCACCTTCTTCACGCCCGGCATCTTCTCGACCCGGGCAGCCTCGAAGCTCTTGAGCTTGCCGCCGATCACCGGACAGGCCTTGACCGAAGCGGTCAGCATGTTGGGCAGGCGCACGTCGATGCCGTAGATCATCTGGCCGGTGAGCTTGGGCAAGGTGTCGAGCCGCTTGATCGGCTTGCCCGCGATCTTCCAGTCCTTCGGATCCTTGAGCTTCACCTCCTTGGGCGGCTCGAGCTTGGCCGCCGCCGCCGCGAGATGGCCGTAGGTGAGCTTCTTGCCCGACTTGTGCGTGACCGTGCTGTTGGCCGCGGTGCACTCGTTCGCCGGCACCTTCCACTCGGCCGCCGCCGCCGCGATCAGCATCTCGCGCGCCGTGGCGCCGCCTTCGCGGACATACTGGTTGCTCTCGCGGATGCCGCGGCTGCCGCCGGTCGAGTAGTTCTTCCAGACGCGCTTGCGCTTGAGGTTCTCGCCGGGCGTCGGGTATTCGGTCGTCACCTTGGTCCAGTCGCATTCGAGCTCTTCGGCGACGAGCTGGGCGAGACCGGTGAGCGTGCCCTGCCCCATCTCCGAGCGGGCGATGCGGATCACCACCTTGTCGTCGGGCTGGATCACCACCCAGGCATTGAGCTCCTGCACTTCGGCCGCCTGTGCCGAAGCGAACGGGAAGGAAAAGCCGAGCGAGAAGGCGCCGGCAGCCGTGCTGCTGACGAGAAAATTGCGACGATTGAGGGAAGAGCGGGCGAGAGGAGTTTGAATGGTCATGACTGCATCCTCCCCTTAGGCCTTGGCCGCGGCGTGGATCGCCTCGCGCACCTGCTGGTAGGTGCCGCAGCGGCAGATGTTGGTCATGGCCGCATCGATGTCGGCGTCGGTCGGGTTGGGCTTGGCGGCCAAGCAGCGCGGTCGCCGCCATGATCATGCCGCTCTGGCAGTAGCCGCACTGGGGCACGTCGTCCGCGAGCCACGCCGCCTGGATCTTGTTCAGCTTGCCGTTCTCGGCGAGGCCTTCGATGGTGGTGATCTTCCTGCCGCCGACCGAGCTCAGCGGCATCCGGCAGGAGCGCGTCGCCACGCCGTCGATATGCACGGTGCAGGCGCCGCACTCGGCGATGCCGCAGCCATACTTGGTGCCGGTCATGCCGAGCGTGTCGCGCAGCACCCACAACAGCGGCGTGCGCGGGTCGACGTTGGCTTGCAGCGACTTACCGTTGACGTTGAGGACAGCCATGGTGGGTCTCCTGAAGAGAGCGTTATCCCGAAAACGGGAAACCCTACCGCGCCGGACCACCGTCGTCGTGTGGCCGCTTCCTCACAGATGTGTGATGCAACTCAGGCGAGGCTGGCTTCGAACACGCGCCGGTAGTTGCCGCCGAGCAGCTTTGCGATTTCGTCGGGTCTGAAGCGGGCGGACAACGCGGCGGCAAGCTGCGGCAGGTCGTTGTAGCTCGGCAATGCGCTCGGTCCCGTGAGCCCCATCTGGTCGGTGCCGACGCCGACGTAATCGACGCCGACTGCATCGACCATGCGGGCGATGCTGTCGGCATAGGATTGTACGGTCGAGGCCTGGGTGACAGGCCAGATGCCGATCACGCCGCGTACCGAGGCAATGGCGCGGGCATGATCTGTCGTGATGAACCGCGTCCAGGGCGTCTGTCGATCGCTGAGCCCGGTGTGCGACAGCACCAGGGGCTTGCTCGTGCTGGCGACCGCGCGCTTCACCAAGTCGAAGGTGCCGTGAGCGACGTCGACCACGATGCCGAGCTGGTTGCAGCGGCGGATGACCTCGACGCCGAAATTGGTCAGGCCGCCATGCACCGCGGGCTCGGTCTGGATGTCGCCCAGCTCGTTGGGCCGATAGTGCGTGAGCTGCAGCTGGCGCAGCTGCCAGCGCTGGTAGGCCTCGTCGAGGCGCTCGATCTTGCCCTCGAGGAAGTCGCCGCCTTCCGAGGTCACGATCACCGACGGCTGGGTTGCCCGGGCAGCGCGCAAGTCGGCGGCCGTCTTGACGAGCGGCATCGACTGGCCGCGCGCCAGTTCATGGAGCTTGGCGAAGGAGGTCTTGCTCCAGTCGTAGAGCTCGCCGGCCTTGGGCTCGCGGCTTGGCCGCAGGCGACCGCTCGAGAGCTGGATGATCGGTGAGTTGGCGACGATGGCGAGGCAGATCACCGCCAGGCCGCCCTTGCGCATTGGGCCGGACACATCGAGCAGCAGAGTCGCGCCCGTAGCTCGCGCGGGTCAGATTGCCGGCGTGGCTGTGGATGTCGACCGCCGTGCCGTCCACTTGCGCCATCGCCGGCACCGGAAGGCAGAAGAGCGGGCTTGCCGCCATCAGGGCGCGACGCGTGACGCCGCGGTTTCACTTCGGCGCCATGCAACTGATAACGCCAGCCGTCGGGATCGCACGAGACCTGCCAGGTGCCGCTGAGCCGCAAGGGACCGTTGCCGATCTTGATCGGCTGATCGGCCAGCACCTCGACCACGGCCAGCGGATTGTTGGGCACGCAGCCTTGGCAGCAGCCGGGCTCGGCCATCATCAGGAAATGGTCGGCGCCGCTGCCCGTCGGCAGCACGGTCAAAGGAAAGCCGGTCAGTTCGACCGGCTTGCCAGCGGCCTTGTCGGCGCGTGGCGTTCCGAGATCACGCCACGTCAGGCGCATCGACCCCCCTAAAGTTTCGGAGGCGGATAATACGGCCTGTCCCCCAGGGCTTGCACGCGTTTCCAGAAGTCGGGGCCGGACGCCTTGCCGACCTCGTCGAGGTCCGCCGCCTGCCGCCACAGGCTCCACGCCTCGGGATAGAGCCGGCTCGCTTCGGTCATCTGTTTGTCGCCTTCGGCGGCGCGGCCGTGGGCGCGCAACCAGACGCCAAGACGGAAGCGCGCCCGCGCTTCGGCGATCTCGGACGTCACTTTGGGCAATCGGCACGCGCGGCATTTGCCGCCAGCGCATGTTTGCCGGTGTTGACCCAAGCGCGCACCGCGTCGAGATAGGCCTGCCGCGCCGCGAGCCGCTCCGCCTGGTCTTCCGGCGACATGGTGCGGGTCTTGAGGTCCATGCGGCGGAAGTGATCGGTCGAACCCGCCGTCTCGGGCGGACGCACGATCTTGCCGGTCTCGTCGATCCACACCGCCTGCGGCACGTTCACGAGATTGTAGAGATCTTCCAGGCGGTGCTCGGTGTCGATCAGCTGCCAGTAGTCCGACTTGGCCTGCTCGATCCACGGGCGCGCATGATCGGCGCCGCGGCTCTCCTCCGCGACGGCCACCACCATGAAGTTCTTGTCCTTCAGTTCGCTGTAGAGCTGCTGCCACACGGGCAAGTCAAACCGGCAGCCTCACCAACTGGCCCAGGTGGCGAGAAACACCTTCTTGCCGCGCAGGTCCGAAAGCTTGCGCGGCTTGCCGTCGACATCCGGCAGCGTGAAGTCCGGCGCCTGCAAGCCCTCGAGCGCCGAGTTGCGTTCGTCGGCCGGCGCGCCGAGCGCCCACACGTCGCGCTGGTCGCTGGCGATGACGGGACCGCCCAGCTTCTTCCAGAACGCCGCGACGTCGACTTCGTTGGGCTTGAGCGCCGTGGCCGGCAGCGGCACGCAAAGGTCGGCGCGGCACATGCCCTCGGGCTTGAGCGTCCAGCCGGTCGCTTTCTCGGCGTCGGCCGGGCTCATCCAAAGTCCGTCGCGGGCAGCGACGGTGCGTTCGGCGGTAGGCGTGAGGATCGTGGTCATGACGCCCTCCCTATTTGGGCACCGAGATCGAGACTTCCTTGGAGGTGATGAACTCCAGCAGCACCGGCACGCCCTTCTTGGTCTGCTCGATGCCGCGCTTGATCGCCGGGATGATGTCCTCGGGCTTGGTCACGCGCTCGCCGTAGCCGCCGAAGGCGCGCGCCATGGCAGCGTAGTCGCCGGAGATGTCGGTCGAGCGGTACTTCTCGGTCGAGACCTTCATGATGTGGAGCTCGATCGCCATCGAGAAGTTGTTGAGCAGCACCGACATGATGGGGATGCGCTCGCGCACCGCCGTCTCGAAATCCATGCCGGTGAAGCCGATCGCGGCATCGCCCCAGACATTGATGCAGAGCTTGTCGGGCATGGTGAGCTTGGCGCCCATCGCGAGCCCCAGCCCGTAGCCCAGCTGGGTGGTCTTGCCCCAGCCGATATAGGTGTGTGGCTTGGTGGTGCGCCAGAACGGCGAGAGCTGGTCGCGCGGGCTGCCCGCATCGTGGGTGATGATCGTGTTGGCGACATCGACCGTGTTCTGCAGGTCCCACAGCACGCGATAGGGATTGAGCGGCGCCTCGTTGTTGGTGAGCTTGGGCATCCACTCCTTCAGCCACTCGCTCTCGATGCCCTTGATCTCGTTGACCACGGCCGAGGCGTCGCGCTTGGTGGCACCGGCCGCCTTGCACGCCGCGACCAATGCCGCGAGCGTGAGCTTGGCGTCGCCCAGCAGGCCGTACTTGATCTTCACGTCCTTGTTGAGATGCGCCGGATCGAGCGTGGCGTGGATGATGGTCTTTCCCGCCGGCATGGAGATGCCGAAGTTGGTCTCGGTGAAGGAGCAGCCGATGCCCAGGATCACGTCGGACTTGTCGAGGAAGGTCCGCACCGCTTTCGGATAGGCGCGGCCGCCCGAGCCCAGCGCCAGCGGATGGGTTTCGTCGAAGCAGCTCTTGCCCTCGAGGCTGGTGCAGACGGGGATGGCGAGTAGCTCGGCCAGTTCCTTGAGTTCGGTATAGGCCTCCGCCCAATGCACGCCCTGACCCGCGTAGATCACCGGGCGCTTGGCATCCATCAGCACCTTCGCGGCTTCCTTCACCGCTGCCGGATCGGGCCCGTACTTGGTGGCGACCACCGGCTCGTAGTTCAGCGGATCGGGCGCATCCTCGGCATAGGCGTCGGACGGCAACTCGACGATCACCGGCGAGCCGCGGCCGTTGCGCAGCAGGCTGAAGGCCCGGCGCATGATGTTGACGATTTCCTTGCCGTTGGTGACCGGCTCGGAGTGCTTGGCGACATGCGCCATGGCGAGCGTCGAGTTGAAATTGGGCGGCACGTGCGCGATGCGGCGCGGATAGCCCTGCGGGATGACGAGCAGCGGCACCGATTCGCCGAAGGCCTGGGCGATGCCGCCGTAGGCGTTCTCGGAGCCCGGGCCGCTCTGCATGCAGAACACGCCCATCTTGCGGCCCTTGCTCAGCCGCGACATGGCGTCGGCCATGTGCAGGCCGATGCGCTCCTGGCGCACGATGATCGGCCGGATGTCGACCGCCGCGCAGGCCTCGATCAGATGGTTGACCGGGTAGGCGAAGAGATACTCCACGCCCTCTTTCTTCAGGATATCGGCGATCGCCGGCCCGGTTTTCATCTGCGTTCCTCCAATTTTATTTGTTCAGTTCCCTCATAGCACTGTCGAGACCACCGAGGGTCAAGGGGAACATGCGATTGCTCGAGAGCTGCTGCAGGAGCTGGATCGACGGCGTGTAGCTCCAGTGCCGCTCCGGCACGGGATTGAGCCACACCATCGAACGGTAGGTATCCGCCATGCGCTGGATCCAGACTTGGCCCGCCTCCTCGTTCCAGTGCTCCACCGAGCCGCCGGGATAGGCGATCTCGTAGGGGCTCATCGAGCCGTCGCCGACGAAGATCACTTTGTAGTCGGGCGGATAGGTGTGCAGCAGCTGCGCCGTCGAAAAAGTGTCGACGTGGCGGCGGCGATTGTCCTTCCACAGCTTCTCGTAGAGGCAATTGTGGAAGTAGAAGAATTCGAGGTGCTTGAACTCGGTGCGCGCCGCCGAGAACAGCTCCTCGCAGACGCGTATGTGCGCGTCCATCGAGCCGCCGATATCGAACAACAGCAGCAGCTTCACCTTGTTGCGCCGCTCGGGGATCATCTTGATGTCGAGATAGCCCGCGTTGCGCGCCGTCGAGCGGATGGTGTCGGGCATGTCGAGCTCGACCTCGGCGCCCTCGCGCGCGAACTTGCGCAGGCGCCGCAGCGCGATCTTGATGTTGCGCGTGCCGATCTCGACCGTGTCGTCGAGGTTCTTGTACTCGCGCTTGTCCCAGACCTTGACCGCGCGGCCCTCGCGGTTCTTGTCCTGGCCGATGCGCACGCCTTCGGGGTTGAAGCCGTAGGCGCCGAACGGCGAGGTGCCGGCGGTGCCGATCCACTTGCTGCCGCCCTGGTGGCGCTTCTGCTGCTCCTCGAGACGCTTCTTCAGCGTCTCCATCAGCTTCTCCCAGCCGCCCATCGCCTCGATCTGCGCCTTCTCCTCGTCGGTCAGCAGCTTCTCGGCGAGCTTGCGCAGCCACTCCTCGGGGATCTCGGCGGTCGCGCCCTCGGCGGGCAGCGCCTCGAGACCCTTGAAGACGTGGCCGAACACCTTGTCGAATTTGTCGAGGTTGCGCTCGTCCTTCACCAGGATGGTGCGCGACAGATAGTAGAAGTCGTCGATGCTGTAGTCGGCGACGTGCCTGTCCATGCCTTCCATCAGGGCGAGATACTCCTTGATGGAGACCGGCACCTTGGCCTGGCGCAGCTCGAGGAAGAAGTTGGTGAACATGGGGCGTTCCCCTTATTGACGCTGCTCCCGGCGCGCCATGAAGGCCAAACGTTCGAACAGATGGACGTCCTGCTCGTTCTTGAGCAGCGCGCCGTGCAACGGCGGGATGAGCTGCTTGGAGTCCTTGGAGCGCAGCGCATCGGGCGGTATGTCCTCGACCATGAGCAGCTTCAGCCAGTCGAGCAGCTCCGAGGTCGAGGGCTTCTTCTTCAGACCCGGCACTTCGCGGATGTCATAGAAGATGTTCAGCGCCTCGCGCAGCAGGTTGCGCTGCAGGTCGGGGAAATGCACGTCGACGATCTGGGTCATGGTCTCGCGATCGGGGAAGCGGATGTAGTGGAAGAAGCAGCGGCGCAGGAAGGCGTCGGGCAGCTCCTTCTCGTTGTTGGAAGTGATCATGACGATCGGCCGCTGGCTCGCCTTCACCGTCTCCTGCGTCTCGTAGACGTAGAACTCCATGCGATCGAGCTCGAGCAGCAGGTCGTTGGGGAACTCGATGTCGGCCTTGTCGATCTCGTCGATCAGCAGCACCGGCCGCTCGTTGTGGGTGAAGGCATCCCACAGCTTGCCGCGCTTGATGTAGTTGGCGATGTCCTGCACGCGCCCATCGCCGAGCTGGCTGTCGCGCAGGCGGCTGACCGCGTCGTACTCATAGAGGCCCTGCTGGGCCTTGGTGGTCGACTTGATGTGCCATTCGATCAGCGGCGCCTTGATAGCCTTGGCCACCTCATGGGCCAGCACGGTCTTGCCGGTGCCGGGCTCGCCCTTGATCAGCAACGGCCGCTGCAGCGCGATCGCGGCATTTACGGCCACGCGCAGGTCGTCGCTGGCTACATAGGAGTCGGTACCGGTAAATTTCATGGTGCAAAATCCAGGTTCACTAGGGTTTCAAACCACCCTAGTGGCGCCCTACCGGGCCAGCAAGGCCGCGCCTGCAGGTCAGCCGCCTGCCCGAACGATGCAATAAACGACGACGGCGCAAGCAATGAGCAGGACGATGGCCACCCGGCCCGAAGTGAAGCTGAGCGCCGGCCGGGGCGCGCCCGGCTCCACAACATCGTCCAGCGGCTTGTGGCCAGTGAACATGGCGCCGATCAGGTTCTGGCGCTTCCACACGAGATAGGTCAGTGCCGCCAGCACGTGCAGGGCGACCAGCAGCAGCAGGACGTTGATCCAGAGGTGGTGGAACGCGGTGGCGCGATCGACCCACTTGTCGGGAACGAGATTGGCCAGCGGACCGCTCACCGTGCCCTCGTCCGTGTCGGCGGCGAACAGCCCCGCCACAACCTGCAGAAGCACGCCCAACAGCAGGGCAATGACCATTGCCCCGCCCAGCGGGTTGTGGCCGACGTCGCGCGGGCGATCGGTACCGGCCAGCTCCTTCAGATGTTCGATCGCGGCCAGCGGCCCCTTCACAAAGTGCGTGAAGCGGGCAGTCGTGCTGCCGACGAAGCCCCAGACGATGCGGAACAGCAGCAGGGTGAGGATGGCGTAACCCGACCAGAAGTGCAGCTTCATCCAGTCGCCGCCAACCTGCGCCGTGACGTAGGACACGACCATCAGGACGACGAGCGTCCAGTGGAACAGCCGGACCGGCAGATCCCAAATCCGGATTTTCTGTTCGCTTTTGTCGGCCATGGCGCTGCTGAACCCTCCTGGGTGCTGGCACTATCCTCGACCGGCAGGCCGCCGATCAAATGCAACTACACGCAGTCGTGACAGAATATTCCATGGGCCACTGTTCGCATCGGGCTGAATCTCTGCAACAAAGGACGGCTGCTGGGGGGCGGGGCTTCTTGGCGGCTGCCTCGAAATCAACAGGGGATGGTGCATGAGGAAGAAAACACTAGTCGCGGCTGTCATCGGCGCGCTCGCTGCCGGAGCGATGGTCGGAGGGGCGACAATCGCGCTTGCTCAGGACGACGTCATCAAGCAGCGCCAGGAAAACCGCAAGCAGACGGCGGCCACGATGCGCGCGATCAAGGGCGTCATCGACGCCAAGGGCGACGTCAAGGCGATCGTGCCGCAAGCGGCCAAGCTCAAGGAACTCGAGCTCACCTTCGACAAGATGTTCCCGGCCGGTTCCGACAAGGGCGACACCAAGGCCCTGCCGGCGGTGTGGAGCGATATGGCGGGTTTCATGACGGCGTCCAAGAATGCAGACGCGGCCTATGACAAGCTCGCGGCCGCCGCGGGCTCAGGCGACCTCGCGGCCGTGACCGCCGCGTTCGGCGACACCGGCAAGGCCTGCGGCGCCTGCCACAACACGTTCCGCGCGAAGCCGAAGACCTGATCTCTCGGTTTGCCGACAGAGGAGAAGGCGCCTGGACCGGCGCCTTTTTCTTTGGCCGAGAAAGGGAAAGGCCGGTCGCTTGGGGAACGACCGGCCTTCTGAATGCCCGTGGCTGGGGTGTGGGTGGGTGAAAGCGAAGCAGGTCTGGGAAGGAAGCTTCGCCCTTGGTGGCTGTCAGGCCACCGCCACGGGCTGTGTGGGAACTGTGAGCGCCTGAAGGACGATGGCCTCGGCGGTAAAGCGCCAGGTACGCGACGCATGGATCGGTGACAGGCGGAGCTGCTCGCGCATGTTCATCCAGCTGTCGAGGCCGAAGGCCACGTCGAGCGAGTTGAGCACCAGATCGTGCGCAGCGGGATCGAGATTGTCGAGCTCAGCTGCAAACCAGCTTGCCAGGCGCTCACGCAGGAGCTTGCGCAACTGGGCGACACCGAGGCCGACGGCCGGCGCCACCGAACGCACGCGCTCGGCGAAGTGCCACACCGGCAGCCACTCCTCGAACAACTCGGAGCGGTCGGAAACCAGGAGCTCGATGCGATTGGACAGCGGCGCCTCGGCATCGATCGGCCGGCCGCGATCGAAGGCCCGGCTCACCGCGAGATCGAAGGCCGCGGCATAGAGGTCGGCGAGGCTGGTGAAATGCTGGAACAGCGCGCGGCTGGAGACGCCCGCGATGGTGGCAATGGCCGCCGAGGTCGGCTCGACATCGCCTGCTTGGATGAGGTCCAGTGTGGCCTGGATCAGGGATTGGCGGGTTCGCAGGCCACGAACGATGCGGCCATCGAGCGAACGCGACACATCAACCGGGAATCCGACAATTTTCATAGTAAAACCAATAGAATAAGAATTGCTTTAATGGAGCCACTTTAACACGGCCTCTTTCCTCTGTAACTTGCAAGAATGCATATCTCGGCCAAGTCGGTGACTGATTTTGTTACATTTCTTTTTTCGAGATAGGCACTTTTGGGGTATCTCAAGCTGCACTCACGAGGCAACATTCTGCCGCATCGCCGTCCTAAGGCAAAGTTTTTGTTCAATTTTTTTCGTCGATCAGGCCGGTTATCCGCAGCTTCCTGTGGATGATCGCTGGCCAGACATACGAAAGGCCGGTCGCTTGGGGAACGACCGGCCTTCCTTAGGAGCCCGCCTGGGTGTGGGGTTATCGAAGCCTTGGGGTGTGTGGGAAGGGGGCTTCGATGAGCGGCCTGGGGAGCCGCCGGCGGGCTAAGGGAAACTCGTTGGGTGTGCGGCGCGCCTCGATAAAGCGCTGCCAGATCTCAATGCAAAAGCCTTTCGAATATGAATTACAACAAGCTATCGACGTCTCTAATGGAGGGACCTTAACAAATCACCCCACCCAACGTCACTTGCAAAATCGCATATCTGGATTTGGCTACCCCCCCTAATTCCTAAGATTTGAGGGCCTCTTTTGAAACCAGATAGTCAAAAAAGGGCATGCAGGTTTCGCGCAAATTGGTCCATTTTCGCCGTATTGTCTTTTTGATTCAACAAGTTGACCTGGAATACCACCGGCTGGCATACCAGTTTCCAGTGCAAAATCAGTTGAAACGCCTCATCGCCGCCAAAGGCCACTCAGTCGAGCAGTCTCATCGAGACAACACGCCGTTCTCGGAGACTGATGGCCGATGTGTTTCGGCCGCATTTCCATGCTAGACGGTCGCCCGCTTGCGAAAAATCGGGGAGCTCAGGAGTTAGCCGTGCGATTCGTTTCTTTCAGCCCCGCCTCCATCTCTGCCTCCGCAACTCTTCTCGCCCTCACGCTCACTCTCTTCGCGCAGCCCGCCACTGCGGGCCTCGAGGACGCCGTCAAGGCGATGCAGAGCGGCGATGTGGTAACGGCCGAAAAGGAACTGCAGGTGCTGGCGAAGGAGCGCGACCCGCGCGCGCAATTCTTTCTCGGCCTCTATGTCTACGGCAATCCCGATTCCAAGTTGTTCGATCTCAACAAGGCCGCTCCTCTGCTGCTCGACGCGGCCGAGCGTGGCTACACGCCGGCGATGGTCCCGCTGGCCGGCGCCTACGCCGAGGGCAAGGGCGTGCCCAAGAGCTTCTTCGAATCCTACAAGTGGGTCGCCATCGCCGAGCGCTGGAACGTCCCCAATGTCGGCCCGCTGCTCGAGCAAGTCGGGCACGAGCTGAAGCCTGAGGAGATCGAGAAGGCCAAGGCGGCGGCCGCCGCCTTCACCTTCAAGACCAAATGATCGCAGCGCGGGCAGCGCTGCTGGCGGCGCTGCTCCTCGCAAACTCGGCGGCGCACGCCCAACCCAGCGATGCTTCCGACGTCGCGCCGGCATTGCGCGGCGGCGTCATGGCCTACCGTGCCGGCGATCTCGCCACTGCCGAATTGAACCTGCGCCGGCTCGTTCCGGACAACCCAGATGCCGAAGCCTGGCTCGGCGCGGTACTGCTCGATCGCGGGCAGAGCCGCGAGGCACTGCAGGCATTGCAGCATGCCGCCGAACTTCGGGCTCGGCCGAAGGCGCCCACCGGCTGGCGCTGGTGTTTGCCCAGGGCCTGGCCGGCACGCCGCGCAACGATGCACGCGCGCTCGAGCTGTTCGAGAAGGCCGCGGCGCTCGGCAACCAGCGTGCCCAGGCCAATATCGGCATCCTCTATTTCCGCGGCCAGGGCGTGCCGCGCGATCTCGTGCAGGCGCGCGCCTGGCTCGAGAAGGCTGCGGCGAACAACGATCCCTATGCCCTCTACGCCCTCGGCCGGGCCATGGACGAAACACTGGGACCGGCGGCGGCGGATCCCGTCCGCGCCGCGGATCTGTACCAACGGGCGGCGGAGCTCGGCCATCCGCTGGCGGCGCTGCGTTACGGCCTCGCGCTAACCGAAGGCACCGGCGTCAAGAAGGATCTGGTCATGGCGCACAAGTGGCTGATGTACGCGCAAAAGAACGGCGTTCCCGAAGCGGCCCTGGCGCTCGGCGACAACTACGCGCGCACGCCTCCGTCGCGCGACAAGGCAGCCAACGAGAAAATCCTGCAGGCGGCTGTAAGCTGGTATGAGGCCGCAGCGCAGGCCGGCGTCGCCTCGGCCCAGCTCAAGCTGGCGAACGCCTACGTCGCCGGCGCCGGTGTGGCACGTGATCCCGTGCAGGCGCAGCGCTGGTATTTTCGCGCGGCGCAGCAGGGGTTGCCTGACGCCGAATTGGCACTCGGCCTCCTGTTCATCGGCGGCGTGGCGGGAACGGCCAATCCGGCCGAAGGCTACAAATGGTTGTTGATCGCCGAGCGCGCCGGACATCCCGAAAGCCGCTCGGTTCGCGAGAAGGCGGCGGAGCAGGTCCCTGAAGGCGATCGCAAGCGCGCCGAGGCGCTGGCGCAGAAATTCGCCGCCGTGCCGGAGCGGCCGGCCGACGAACTGCCGCCGCGGCTTGGCGGGCAACCGCGGCCCTGAGCCGTGGAGACACCTCCCCTCGCCCGCCAGGCGCGGCCCGACATCACGATCGCGGTCTGCCGCGGCGCCTGCCGGCTGATGCGCCAGGCGGGCTATTCGGTCCTGCTCGAGATGCCGCTGCCCGACGGCCGGCGAGCCGACATCTTCGCCGTCGGCCGCAGCGGTGAACTGATCATTGTCGAGACCAAGTCGTCGATCGAGGATTGGCGTGTCGACGAGAAATGGCCGGACTATCTCGATTGGTGCGACCAGCTCTATGTCGCTGTGCCGGTCGATTTCCCGCAGGCGCTGATTCCCGGCGACGTGGGCTTGATCGTCGCCGATGCCTATGGCGGGGAGATACTTCGCCATCCGGCGAGACGCCCGGTGGCGGCGGCGCGGCGCAAGTCGTTGCTGATCGATTGCGCCCGTCTGGCGTCGGAACGGCTGGCGCGCCTGGAAGATCCGGACTTCGTCGACTTCGCCTGATTAGGCCACGAGCGGCGCAGGCGCCGCCTGGCCCCGGCTCGCCTCGGCCATGCGGATTCGGGCATAGGCCATGACGTCGGTCGGTGGTCCCGTCCGCTCGATGCGGCCATCCATCACCAGCGCCACGCGGTCGGCAATGGCGAGCGGCGCCAGGCGATGGGTGATCATGATCACGGTGCGGCCACGCCGGTTGGCCTTGAGCTGGCGCAACAGCTGCTCCTCCGTCGCGGGATCGAGGGCACTCGTGGCCTCGTCGAGGATCAGGATGCGCGGGTTGCGGATCAGCGCGCGAGCGATGCAGATGAGCTGGCGCTGGCCGGTCGACAAGCCCTGGCCGCGCTCGCCGAGCTGGGTGTTGTAGCCCTGCGGCAGGCGCTGGATGAAATTGTGAGCGCCGACGAACTTGGCGACCGCTACGACGCGGCCGGGATCCTTGTCGGCGACGCCCATGGCGATGTTCTCGCGCACCGAGCCGGTGAAGAGTTGGATGTCCTGCGGCACGCAGCCGATCTGGGCGCGCAGCTGGGCGGTCGACAGGTGCGCGATGTCGGTACCGTCGACCAGCACGCGCCCGCCGGTCGGCCGAAACAGGCCCTGCACCAGATTGGCGATGGTGGTCTTGCCCGATCCGGATGGTCCGACGATGCCAATGATCTCGCCGGCGGCAATCTCGAGATCGGCGTCGTGCAGAACCGCCGGCACCTGATCGTCGACCCGCCAGGTGACACGCTCGAGCGAAACCTGGCCGGTGAGCGGCGGCATGGGAGCAAATTCGCCGGGCGGGCTTTCGACCGGCTCGCCCATCAGCGCATCAATGCGCTTGAAGGCGGCGCCAACCGCTTGCAGCTGGTGCCAGGCCGACGCCAGCTGGCGCATCGGCTGCAGGGCACGGCTGGCCAGCATGTTGGCGGCGATCAGCCCGCCGATCGTCAGGCGATGATCGACGACTTCGTGCGTGCCCATGACGACCAGCACCAGCAAGGCCACGAGTTGCAGGATGCCTGACGCGCTGGCGGCGACGTTGGCCAGGTGATTGGCGCGGAAATTGGTCCACGCGGCCTGCTCGGCCCGCGCCTGCCAGCGTTTCTCGATCTCGGCTTCGAGGCCCAGTGCCTTGATGGTGGCGGCATTGGCCACCGTCTCGCCGAGCGTCGAGCTCTTGGCCGCCAGCGCCTGGAAGTTCTCGTCGGCCAGGCGCCGCTGGGCGCGATGGGTCGCCAGCGAGACGGCGATCAGCACCGGGATGGCGGCCGCGGCGATGATGCCGAGCGGGACGCTGATGGTGAAGGCAGCACCCAGGAACAACGCGACGAACATCAGGTCGATCGCCAACACCGGCATTTGCCCGGTGAAGAAGCCGCGCAGCACGTCGAGCTGGCGCAGGCGCTCGGCGATGACGCCCGACGGGGTGCGCTCAAAATGCCGATAGGGGAGCTGCACCAAATGGTGCACGACTTCGGCGCTCATCAGCGTGTCGAGGCGCGCGCCCGCGCGGGCCGACAGCCAGCCGCGCGCCACCCGCAGCGAAAAGTCGAGCGCATAGACGCCCAGCATGGCCGCCGCCAGCAGGGCCATCATCGGCGCAACGCTTTGCGGCGCGCCATGGCCGATCACGCGATTGAGCACCAGCATCATGAAGAGCGGCGTTGCCAGGCCGAGCAGGTTGATGAGCAGCGACGCCAGGGCGAGCTTGGCGATGACCGGACGCACGCGCGCCCAGAGCGGCGCATACCATTCGGCGGCCCGTTCCCGCGCCAGCTTCTCGCGCAACACCAGCGCGCGCGCCCCGAGCGTCCTGACGTCGGCCGATGTCATCCGCCAGACGCGCCCCTCGACGACATCGAGCACCGTCCACTGCCCGCCGCGACCCGCCGCCACGACATGCGCCGGCAACTCGCCGCCGGCCACGGCAAAGGGCGTCGGCAGCTCATCGAGGCGCGCGGTCGCAAGATCGACGGCGCTCGCCCGAAGGCCAAGCCGCGTCCCTACGGTGAGGAAGCCCCGCTCGTCCAATGGTTCGTCGGCCAGCGCCGCCAGCCCGCGCACATCGGCTTCGCTCAGCGGCCGGCCGACCTGCTGGACGACGTAGAGCAGCGCCCGCATCAAGGAGTCGATGGGACGCAGCTCGGCCAGGCGCTGGACGCCTGCGCTATCTTCCAGAGGGGCCATTGGAAGTCGGATCCGGCAGCATTGTAGCGGCGGATAAGACTACCAATAAAATCAACTATTTAGAAGAGTTTCTTAACAATTGTATCAAGCCATTGGCGCCAAACGGTCAGCGGGCGCCGAAAGCCCGTTTCAGCTCGGGCACGAGGTCCAGCCGCTCCCATGAGAAGCCGCCGTCGCGGTCGGGCTTGCGGCCGAAATGGCCATATGCCGCGGTGCGCTTGTAGATCGGCTTGTTGAGCTGCAGCCCGCGGCGGATGTTGGTCGGGCGCAGCGGGAAGATATCGGACAACGCCCTCTCGAGCTTGCGCTCGTCGACCTTGCCGGTGCCCTGGGTGTCGACATAGAGCGACATCGGGTCGGCGACGCCGATCGCATAGGCCACCTGGATCAGGCAGCGGTCGGCCAGCCCCGCGGCCACCACGTTCTTGGCGAGATAGCGCGCGGCATAGGCCGCCGAACGGTCGACCTTGGTCGGGTCCTTGCCGGAGAAGGCGCCGCCGCCGTGCGGGGCATAGCCGCCATAAGTATCGACGATGATCTTGCGGCCGGTCAGGCCGCAATCGCCGTCGGGACCGCCGACGACGAAGTTGCCGGTCGGATTGACGAAGAAGTCGGAGGCCTTCTTGGGCATCCATCCTTCGGGCAGCGACTTGACCACGTGCCCGGCGATCATCTCCTTGATCATGCCGGAATTGTATTTCTTGCCCTTGCCGTTGGCCTCGCGGTGCTGCGTGGAGACCACCACCTTGGCGGCGCCGACGGCCTTGCCGTGGGCGTAGCGCACGGTGACCTGGCTCTTGGCGTCGGGCTGCAGGTCGGGAAGCTCGCCTGAACGGCGGGCCTGGCTCAGCACTTCCAGGATCTTGTGGCTGAAGTAGATCGGGGCCGGCATATACGAGCTCTTCTCGTATTCCTCGCTGTCGCGGCAGGCGAAGCCGAACATCAGTCCCTGGTCGCCTGCGCCTTCCTGCTCGCCGAGATTGCCCTTCATCTTCTTGGCGTTGACGCCCATGGCGATGTCGGGAGACTGGCCGTGCAGCAGCACCTCGACATCGGCGCCATGGAAGGAGAAGCCGTCCTGGTCGTAGCCGATGTCGCGCACCACATCGCGGGCGATCTCGGTGATAGCCTCGCGGTTGACGATGGTGTGCTTGCCGAACTTCTTCATGTAGGGCGCCGACGCGCGGCCTTCGCCGGCCACCACGATCTTGTTGGTGGTGGCAAGCGTCTCGCAGCCCAGCCGGGTATTGGCGTGGCTGTCATCGGCATGGCCGAGCTTGATGTCGTTCGCGATGAAGGCGTCGAGGATGGCGTCCGAGATCTGGTCGCAGACCTTGTCCGGATGGCCTTCGGAAACCGACTTGCTGGTGAAAAGATAATCCTTAAGCGCCACAACAGCCCTCCCACAAAAGTCGCTGGACTCCGGGCAGGGCGGATGAGCCGCCTACGTCCGGCTTAGCCTTTGTTTGCGCGGTGGCAAGTCGTCCAAATCCGTCCGCGGCGACGCCGGCCCCAAGGGTGGGGCAGCGCCGCGCCGTTAAAAACTCTAAATGAGGCGGGAAATCAAGAGGCCCGATCGAAGCCTTTTAGCGGCCTTTCCGCCCCCCCAGGACTTCGGCATGGCTGGCGGCACCTACCGCCTTGACCATCTCGAAGATGCGCTTGCGCACCCGCGACTCGCGAATCTTGTAGTAAGCCCGCACCAGCTCAAGCGTCTCGCGCTTGATGAGCGGATCCTTCTCCTGCTCGAAGGGCGTGGCGGCCTCGCCGAAGCCCTTGCGGCCGCGCCCCGACATCGGCCGGCCGGCGAGCGCATTCGACGGCATCTCGTCAAAGAAATAGGACACCGGCACGTCGAGCACCTTGGCGAACTCGAACAGGCGGCTCGAGCCGATGCGGTTGGAGCCGCGCTCATATTTCTGAATCTGCTGGAAGGTCAGGCCGACCGCCGTCCCAAGCTTCTCTTGGCTCATGCCAAGAAGCGTGCGCCGCTGGCGCATGCGCGCCCCTACGTGAACATCAACCGGATGCGATCGTGCCATGGGTTCAGATCCTTCTTGGTCTTGGCTCTAATCTTCGACTAACGCCGTTGCATAGATAAGGTGACAGACACGTCGAAATTGTGCCCCTGTGTCAACACCGCTGGTGCAAAAACGCATATCTACACGCCACGGATGCATATGACATATGCCCCTGCTCCCGGGAATGCAAGCCGAACATCTATGCTTTGATATCCCACGCGGGTTTATGCACGGCGGCTATTCTTTTTTCGCGCCGACTAAGACGACGGGTAGAGCCAAAAAGCAAACAAGCAGAAGTAGCATTGCATCGTGCCACTTACCGTAGGGCGTCACCGCCCGCGCCGGTGGAAGGGCATGGTCGATTACCCCTTCGCGCCCCATGTCGAGTGCGGCGAGCACGCGTCCATAGGCGTCGATGACGGCTGATACGCCGGTGTTGGCGGCGCGGACCATGGGCAAGCCTTCCTCGACGGCCCGCAGGCGCGCGCTGGTCAGGTGCTGGTAGGGCCCGCTCGAGACGCCGAACCACGCGTCATTGGTCACGTTCAATAACCATTGCGGCCGCGCGCCAGGGCCGGTGACCGCCGCCGGAAAGATCGCTTCATAGCAAATGAGCGGCGAGAAAGACGGCAGGCCGGGCAAGGCGAGCGTGACGAATGACGGGCCGACTTCAAAGGAGCCGCGGCCGATCAGACCAGAAACCGGCGCCAGTTCCTTATGGAAAGGAATGTATTCGCCGAAGGGCACGAGGTGGACCTTGTCGTAGTGCGCCACCACCGCGCCAGCGCCATCGATCACCAGCAGTGAATTCCACACGCCGTCCTGCACCCGCTGCCCGGCCCGCGCCGCGCCCGCCAGGAGATAGCCGCCGCGGCGGCACGGCTTGGGCGAGCACCGGCAATGCAGGCGATTCCGGCTGGACGACGAACGGCACAGCGGTCTCCGGCCAGATGACGGCGGCAATCTTGTCAAAGCCGTCGCGGCGGCTGAGATCGAGCAGCTTGCGCAGTTCCCGCTCCCTATTTTCCGGCCGCCATTTGTCTGCCTGAGCAACGTTGGGCTGAACGATGCGCAGCAGGGGGCCGGTGGAATTCTCATTCACCGCGCTCATGGTGAGCTGCCCGCCGACTCCCATCAGCACCACGGCGACCAGCGCCGCACCGGCAGCCCGCCATCCGGCCGCCGGAGCGGCCAGCACGAGAAAACTCAAGGTGCCAAGACCGTACACTCCGACAACCGCAGCGCCTTGTAGCAATGGTGTGGCAAACGCCCAGACATGGCCGAGCGGGTTCCATGGACCGCCGGTGAAGACGTGGCCGCGCAGCCATTCTGCAGCCGTCCAGGCGATCGCCAGCACAACCAGCCGGCGCCAGCCGACGGCGAGGAACGACCAACGGATCACTGCTTTCTTCGCGGCCC
Organism: uncultured Alphaproteobacteria bacterium; assembly: GCA_963755595.1. Classification (GTDB taxonomy): domain Bacteria; phylum Pseudomonadota; class Alphaproteobacteria; order Reyranellales; family Reyranellaceae; genus Reyranella. Next base: position 311,118 of record CAVWKP010000017.1, read on the forward strand.
ATGCGGCTATCGCCGGGAAAAATCCCAGCACCGCCGCCAGGCCCAGCACCATCGGCGGACCAAGCAACGCGAAGTCGGCCGGCGGCACGAAGAAGGCCTCGATGATCCAGTAGCAGCCGACAGCGAAATGCCCGAGGCCCCACGCCCAGGCGCGCAACAGCGCGCTTGCCGGCGTCTCCGCGCCGTCCCACAACCAGACAAACGCCACAAGGCCGATGACGGCGAGCGGCAGCCAGTAGAGGGGCGGCATGGCAAGTGCTGCGAGCGCGCCGGCAACCAGGCCCGCGCCCAATGCGCGCCAGCCCTGGGCACGCCAACCCTGGAACCTCATTGCCGCGGAGCGACCGTTCAGGCGGCGGACTGCGAGACGGCCGGCGGCCGCACGCGCAGGCGACGGATGCGCCGGGGATCGACGTCGAGAATCTCGAACTCCACGCCCGACGGATGGCGCACGACCTCGCCGCGCTCGGGAATACGCCCGAGCAGGGAGAAGATCAGGCCGCCTACCGTGTCGATCTCGCGGCGCTCGTCCTCCGACAGCACGTTGCCGATCTCCTGCTCGAGCAGCTCGACCGACGTGCGGCCGTTGACATCGATCGTACCGTCAGCGCGGCGCGACACGGTCGGCGTCTGGGCGACGTCGTGCTCGTCCTCGATCTCGCCCACGATCTCCTCGACCAGGTCCTCGATGGTCAGCAGCCCGTCGCTGCCGCCAAACTCGTCGACCACCAGCGCCATGTGCGTGCGCGAGCGGCGCATGTCGAGCAGCATGTCGAGCACCGGCAGCGTTGGCGCCACGAACACGACGCGGCGCAATATGTCGCGCAGGTTGAATTTCTTCGAGGTGCCCCAGTAGACCAGCACATCCTTGATGTGGATCATGCCGATCACGTCGTCGAGCAACTCGCGATAGACCGGGTAGCGCGAATGCGCCTCGGCCTGGATCAGCCGCACGACCTCGTCGAGCGGGGTGTCGGCGGCAATGCCGATGATGTCGACGCGCGGCACCATGACGTCGCGCACCGTCTTGTCGCGCAGCTTCAGGATGTTGGCCAGCAGCGTGCGCTGATCGTCGCTGATCGGCGTATCGCTCTCGGGCGTTTCCTCGATCAGCCCTTCGATGGCTTCGCGGACCGCCTCGTTCTTTTCGCGGCGGCGCAGTCGGCGCAGGAAGGCGCGCAGGATCCCGCCGTTGGACGGGACATCAGGGGCCAGCGTCGGGACAGATGGGTGGGGGTCTCCCGCCGAGGCCGGGCTGGGGCCCGGCTGCGTTCCGCGCGCTGTGGAGTCCGGCATGGCTGCTAGGATAGGCTAATGACCCTGCGTTTCAATCATGGAAGTTCCTGATGCGTTCCTGCAAAATGCCCTCCGGCGCAGAGATGCCGGTATTTGGGATCGGCACCTGGCGCATGGGCGAGAGCGCGCGGCGGCGGCCGCAAGAGCTCGAGGCGGTCAGGTACGCCATCGAACTCGGTTATCCGATGATCGACACCGCCGAAATGTACGGTGACGGCGGCGCCGAGGAGATTGTCGGCGAGGCGCTGGCCGGCCAGCGGCCACGGCCTTTCATCGTCAGCAAGGTCTATCCGCACAATGCCACGCGCTCGGGCACGATCGCCGCCTGCGAGCGCAGCCTGAAGCGCCTGAAGATCGAGCGCATCGATCTCTACCTGCTGCACTGGCGCGGCGGCGCGCGGCTCGAGGAAACGTTCGAGGCGTTCCATCGCCTGCGCGAGGCCGGCAAGATCGGCGACTTCGGCGTCAGCAATTTCGACGCCGGGGACATGGCAGATGCCGCGCGCCTCGACAAAGGCCTGACCGCCTCCAACCAGGTGCTCTATTGCCTGTCGCGGCGCGGCCCGGAGTTCGATCTCCTGCCCTGGATGCGCAAGCGCTCGATCCCGCTGATGGCCTACTCGCCGCTCGACCAGGGCGGCCTGCTCGGCAAGTCGGCGCTGAAGAAGCTGGCAGGCGAAGTCGGCTGCACGCCGGCGCAACTGGCGCTTGCCTGGGTATTGGCCCAGCCGGGCGTGGTCACAATCCCCAAATCGTCGACGCGCGAGCGCGTGAAGGAGAATCTCGGCGCGGTCGAGGTGAAACTGTCGCCGCAGGTCCTGGCCGAGCTCGACAAGGCCTTCCCGCCACCCAAGGGCAAGCAGGCGCTGGAGATGCTCTAGCAAGACCGCGCACCGTTTTCGCCGTTTTCACCGTTTTCTAACGGCGCCGCCGGACCCGAAAACGGCGCGGCCCCTGATTTGCCGACGAATTCGACTTAACCCGCCGGGAAAACGTCGAAAAGGAAAACGGTCGAAAAACGGTGGAACAACGATTTGACGACGATGGGCATACGCAACGCTCCCAAAGCTCCCGGTTCGACGCGTGCATTATGCCCCACCACCCGCTCACACACCTACTTTGGTCATTAGAAGTTCGCAGCGCTTCACCGCGGAGCGTAGGGATCGGCGATGCCGAGCGTCGTCAGGATGCGGCGCTCCAGCGCTTCCATGCGCTCGGCGTCGGCTTTGCTGGTCTCGTGATCGTGGCCCAGCAGGTGCAACGTGCCATGCACGACGAGATGGGCGAGATGGTCGGCCGGCGTCTTCTTCTGCTCGCGCGCCTCGCGCCAGACGGTCTGGCGCGCCAGCACGACATCGCCCAGGAATGACTTCTCGCCCGAAGGATAGGACAGCACGTTGGTTGGCTTGTCCTTCTTGGCGGTGGCGCCTATTGAGCGCCCGCACGCGCTTGTCATCGGCCAGCGCCACGGTGAGCGATCGATTCTTGAGCCCGATGGCGGCGCGTGCAGCCTTGCGCACCAGCCGCTCGACGCCCGGCAATGCCCGGCTCCATGCCGAGTCGAGCATCACGACGGTACAGCTAGCCTTTGGTTTTCTTGTCGCGCGCGTCATAGGCCTCGACGATGCGGGTGACCAGGTCGTGGCGCACGACGTCCTTGGAGGTGAGCCGCACGAAACGGATGCCGTTCACGTCCTTCAGCGTCTCGACCGCATCGGCCAGTCCCGAGCGCTGGCCGCCGGGCAGATCGGTCTGGCTGGGATCACCGGTCACCACCATGCGCGAGCCTTCGCCCAGCCGCGTCAGGAACATGCGCATCTGCATGGGCGTGGTGTTCTGCGCCTCATCGAGGATCACGAAGCTATGCGCCAGCGTGCGACCGCGCATGAAGGCGAGCGGCGCGATTTCGATCTCTCCCGATTCCATGCGATTGGCGATCTGCTCGGCCGGCAGCATGTCATGCAGCGCGTCGTAGAGCGGACGCAGATAAGGGTCGATCTTCTCCTTCATGTCGCCGGGCAGGAAGCCCAGCCGCTCGCCGGCCTCTACGGCCGGCCGCGACAGCACGATGCGCTCGACCTTGCCGGCGAGCAGCAGCGACACGCCCATGGCGACCGCGAGATAGGTCTTGCCGCTGCCGGCCGGCCCCAACGCGAACACCATGTCGCGCTCGCGCAAGGCCGCGAGATAGCCGCGCTGGCCCGCCGAGCGCGCCTGCACGGTGCGGCGGCGCGTGCGGATGCTGTCCTCGTCGGCGCCATCGCCGCCGGTGCGGGCAAAGCGCACGGCGGCGTCGACATCGGCCAGCTCGATCGACAGGCCGCGCTTCAGCCGTTCATAGAGGCCGGTGATCGCCTTGTGCGCCACCGCCGCATCGTCCGACGTGCCGGCGATGGCGAGCTGGTTGCCGCGCGCGCTCAGCTGGACGTTGGCGAGCTGCTCGATGCGCACCAGGTTGCGGTCGTGGTTGCCGTAGAGCACCGCCAGCAACGCATTGTCATCGAACGTCATGCGGCGCACGTCGGCCGCGCGGCCGGCGGCGCTGGCGGCGGAATCGCTCACGCGGCGGCCTCGTAGGCGCCGACGACGATCTCGCCCGCCAGGCTGTTGGCGTGTCCTTCGGTCAGCCGGGTCTCGACGATGCGGCCGATCAGCCGCGGCGGACCCTCGGCATAGACCGACTGCAGCCACGGCGTCTTGCCGATGATCTGGCCGGGCTTGCGGCCCGGTTCGGCAAACAGCACCGGCACCGAAGCGCCGACCTTGGACAGGTTGAACTCGCGCGCCTGCTGCCCGAGCAGCGCCTGCAGCGCGGCGAGACGCGCCGACTTTGACGTTCTCCGGCACCTGGTCGGGCATCGCCGCAGCCCGGTGTGCCCGGCCGCCGGCTGTACTTGAAGGAGAAGGCCGAGGCGAAGCCCACTTCGCTCACCAGCCGCATGGTGTCGTCGAAATCGGCGTCGCTTTCGCCGGGGAAGCCGACGATGAAGTCGGTCGAGAGGGCAAGATCGGGCCGCACCTCGCGCAGGCGATCGACGACGCGCCGGAAGAGATCGCGGCCGTGGCGGCGGTTCATCGCCTCGAGGATACGGTCGGAGCCCGACTGTACCGGCAGATGCAGGTACGGCATGAGCTGCGGCACCTCGCCATGCGCGACGATCAGCTCCTCATCCATGTCGCGCGGATGGGAGGTCGTGTAGCGGATGCGCGCCACGCCCTCGATCTCGGCCAGCGCCCGGATAAGTCGCGCCAGCGACCAGGTCGCGCCATCCGCCGCCTCGCCATGATAGGCGTTGACGTTCTGGCCGAGCAGCGTGATCTCGATGGCGCCCGCTTCGACGAGCTGGCGCGCCTCGGCCAGCACCGCCGCGACCGGCCGCGAATATTCGGCGCCGCGCGTATAGGGCACGACGCAGAAGGTGCAGAACTTGTCGCAGCCTTCCTGGATCGACAGGAACGCCGAGCCGGCGCGCACGCCTTGCGGCGCAGGCAGGTGATCGAACTTGCTCTCGGCCGGAAAGTCGGTGTCGAGCACGCCGGCGCCGGGCAGGCGCTTGCCGGCGTGCCGGAGCGCGGCCTTGCGCTCGACCTCGGCCAGCAACTGCGGCAGGCGATGATAGGCCTGCGGGCCGACCACGATATCGACGGCGGGCTGGCGCCGCACGATCTCCTCGCCCTCGGCCTGGGCGACACAGCCGGCCACGGCGATGGTGAGGTCGCCGCCGATCGCTCGGCGCCCGGTCTTGATGTCGCGCATGCGCCCCAGCTCGGAATAGACCTTCTCCGAGGCACGTTCGCGGATGTGGCAGGTGTTCAGCACGACGAGGTCGGCCTGCTCGGGCGAGGACGACAGCGTATAGCCGAGCGGCCGCAGGACGTCGGCCATGCGGTCCGAATCGTAGACGTTCATCTGGCACCCGTAGGTGCGGATGAACACGCGCTTGCGTTGCCCGTCTGTGGGGACGGTGGTCATCGGTCTCCGTTGCTGGAACGGCGGGGTTCTAACACCAAGGACGGCACTAGGCTAGCCGCGGCAGGAGCTCGTAGCGACCGGTATTGGCCGCCTGGACGCCCAGCGACACCTGCCTGAAGCAGAATTCGGCGAGTTTCTTGCGGTCGCCCAGCCGGTCGATATCGACCGGCGGGAAAAAGGTCACGATGGCCTCGGTCTCGCCGAGGCACACCATCTGCCAAAGGTGCGGCACCAGATCCAGATCGCCGAACCAGGCGAAGAGCGGCCGCCAATAGCGGCCGAGCGGGATGCCGTCGAGCCGCGTATAGGCGATGGCCACCGGTTGCACGACGATCGGCTTGTCGTCGCGCCGCAGCTGTGCCACTCCAAAAAGAGCGCTGCGGAAGGGCAGCACGCGCGTGCCGTCGCTCGATGTGCCCTCGGGGAACAGCATCAGATTGTCGCCGGTATTCAGCCGTCGCAGCATCTCGTCGCGGCTGGCGCTGGTCTTGCCGGTACGTCGCTCGATGAAGATGGTGCGCTGCGCCTTGGCGAGCGTGCTGAAGAAGGGCCAGGTCGCGACCTCGGCCTTGGCGACGAAGCTGGTCGGCACCAGGCTGCCCATCACCTCGATATCGAGATAGGAAACATGGTTGCAGACGAACAGCGTCGGCGTGACGTCCGAGCGCTTGCCGCGCACCTGCACCCTGATGCCCAGGATGACGCAGACAACACGATGATAGACAACCGGCATCCAGCGCATGAGCGGCGCGACGCGCAGAACCGTCGCGAGGAAGTAAGGGGGCAGAACGACGAGCGTGAGCGTGAGATAGCTCAGCAGCCGAAACGCACCGCGCAGAGGAGAACCGATCCACATCGTCGTGGCGAGCGGTCAGTCCTTGCCGTTGCCGCGTTCGTAGTGGCGGATGTACTTCTCCGTCACCAGTTCGGTCTTGACGATGATGAACACGTCGGTGGTGTTGAATTCAGCGTCGATCACCGCGCCGTCGCCGACGAAACCGCCGAGCCGCAGGTAGCCCTTGATGAGGGGCGGCACGCGCGCCATCGCCTTGCGCGCGTCGTAGGAGTCGCGCTCCAGCATGTCCATCTTGACGTAGCGGCTGGCCACTGCACGCGTGCGGATTTCGGGCGGCGCGAGATGATGGTGATAGAGATAGCTCATCGCCTGCGCGTGTTGCGACGGATCGGTCCCCGGGAAGCTCGCGCAGCCGAACATCACCTGGATGTCGTAGTGGTAGGCGTAGAGCGCGATGCCGCGCCACAGCATCTGCATGGTCGCCGTGTTGCGCGCGTCCTTGGCGATACAGGAGCGGCCGAGCTCCAGCACCTCGCCGGGATAATCGATCATCTTCTGGATGTCGTACTCGGCCGACGAATAGAAGCGGCCCATCCGCGCCGCTGCCGGGCGACGGATCAGGCGATAGGTGCCGACGATGCTGTCCGATCCTTCGCCGCGACGACGGTCGAGCACCAGCAGGTGATCGCATACTTCGTCGAAGCCATCGAAGTCGCGCTTGACCGCCGCCATCTCGGGCGTCGGCTTGGCCTGCATCTCTTCGTAGAAGACTCGATAGCGCAGTGCCTGCGCCGCCTCGATCTCGGCGCGAGATCCGGCCAGTCGAACTTCGAAATCGCCGGCAACGACCTTTACGATTTCCCGGTTGGAAATCGGCGGGCCAAGAAGCTCGGCTTCGCTGTCAGCACGGTCAATGCGCATGAGACATCCGCAAGGGGTCCGCCCCGATCATCCGCCCATTATCGGGTCGGCCAAGGTCGCGTCCACTCATTTTTGGCGGTCGGATTTCCCGTCCAAAGGTACGCCATAAAGTTCCAAACGATGGCCGACAAGGCGATATCCGGCCTTTTCAGCTATGCGCCGCTGCAGATCTTCAATCTCGTCGTTGTGAAATTCCACAACCCTGCCCGACTGGATGTCGATCAGGTGGTCGTGATGCTCTTCCGGAGTTTCTTCATAGCGAGCGCGGCCATCGCCGAAATCGTGCTTGGCGAGAATGCCTGCCTCCTCGAACAGCCGCACCGTGCGATAGACAGTGGCGATGGAGATATGCGGGTCGACCTGGGTCGCCCGCTTGTGCAGTGCTTCAACGTCGGGATGGTCGGCGGACTCCGACAGGACGCGCGCGATGATGCGGCGCTGATCGGTCATCTTGAGACCCTTCTCGGCGCACAGCACTTCGAGTTTGGACTTACGGTCAGGCATCAAGCGGCACCCTACACCGGCCGTCCCGCGCGGTATAGTTGGGGCCATGACCGCCCCCGACCAGGCCCCAAATGCGTTGATCGACATCACCGGTGAAGTCTGTCCCATGACCTTCGTACGCACCAAGCTCAAGCTGGAGCGCATGCGCTCGGGCGAAGTGCTGGTCGTGCGGCTGCGCGGCGAAGAGCCATTGCGCAACGTGCCGCGGGCAGCACGCGATGAAGGCCACAGCATCTTGGGGATAGTACTCGAGGGGGATGACCATATCGTGACTATCCGCCGGAAGTGAGAGTGAGGCGCATCACGACGGCGTCGGCCGCGGCTCCCCCGCCGCGCTGGTAGTAGGCCTTGCGGCTGCCGATAGCCTGGAAGGCCGCCCGGCCATAGAGCGCGAGCGCCGCTGGGTTGTCGGCGCCGACCTCGAGGAACAGCGAGCGGGCGCCGGCGGCTCGGGCGTGGGCGGTCACGGCCGCCAGCAAGGTGCGCCCGGCGCCGCGACCTCGCTGGTCCGCTTGCACGGCGATCGTCAACAGTTCTGCCTCATCGGCCGCCACGCGGCAGAGGGCGAAGCCGATCGCCCGATCGCCGGACTGCAGTGCCCAGCCGGCGACTCCGGGCAAGGCCAGCAGCTCGGCGATATCCTGGCGAAGTCCAAACGCGCTCACCGAGCGGCGCGAAGGCCTCGCCGTGCAACCTCGATGCGAGATCGAGATCGAGCGCGCCCAGCCGGCGCAGGACGAGGTCTTCCGCCATTCACTCCACCGTCCGGCGCGCGCCATCGGGCAGGGTGATGTTGACGCCACGGAGATAGAGCGGCCGCGGCAAGCCTTCGGCACGGTTGCGCTCGCGCCAGCGCTCGACGCCGTCCTGGAACGCCAGGCGCGCGATCGTCGCGGCATCGGGCAGGGCGACCTGCGCCACGGCATGGGCGAGCAAGGGCGCCAGCGCATCGGCTTGTGGCCCGACAACGCGGCAAGGCCTGCCGTCGATGCGCTTGGCGAGCGCTTCCGTCGAAGCAAGGAACGGCGCCCTGTCGCCCTCGCCCAGCGCGCAGAACCAGTCACCGAGGTGACTGTCGATGGCGGCGACGGCAAGCCGGTCCGACGCGCCGGCCTGGGCAAGCAGGGCGGCGGTCGTCGTGATGCCGGCGAGCGGCACGCCGAGCGCCACGGCAAGGCCGCGCGCGGCGGCCAGGCCGACCCGCACGCCGGTGAAGCTTCCCGGTCCAACGGTCACCGCGATCAGCGCCAGGTCCTTGCGCCCAACGCCCGCCTGTTCGAGCGTCGAGGCGATGGCGGGCAGCAGCGTGGCGGCCTGATCGCGACCTTCGGCGCGATGGCTCGCGAGAGGCTCTCCATCTCGCACCACCGCGACGGCAAGCCCCGTCACCGCGCAATCGAAGGCCAGCACGAGGTTCATGCGTGGCTGGCGCTTGCGGCGGGGGCTGGGTTATGTGGAGGCATGAAACTCGATCTGGTTGCAATCGCGCCGCCCGACTTCGATGTCGAGGTGACGCTGGCCTATGCGACCGACGCCAATCTAACGGGCCGGCCGGTCTACCGGAACGCCGAATGCTGGCTGCATCGCGAGGCCGCCGAGAAGCTGAGCGCGGCGATCGCGCTCGCCCGGCCGCTCGGCCTGCGCCTGCGGATCTTCGACGCCTTGCGGCCGGTCGAGGCGCAATGGGCGCTGTGGAACGCCAGGCCTGACCCGGAATTCCTCGCCGACCCCCGCCGCGGCTCGCCGCATTCGCGCGGCGTCGCGGTCGATCTCACGCTGCTCGATGGCGCGGGCCGCGAACTCGACATGGGCACCGCCTTCGATGCCTTCACGCCGCTCTCGCACCACGGACGCACCGACGTGTCGGCCGAAGCGCAGCGCAACCGGCTCCTGCTGATGGGCCTCATGACCGCCGCCGGCTGGGACTTCTATCGCAATGAATGGTGGCACTATCAGCTGTTCGACGCGCGGCGCTACCCGCTGATCTCCGACGCCGATCTGCCGAGGCCGATGCTCTGAACGGCTATCAGTAGGCCGAGAGCTTGGCCTTGTCGAAGTCGGTCAGCTTGTCGTCGCGCATCACCTGGCGGATGAAGCCGACATACTGCTGACCGAGCTCCGAGTAGCGCAGCAGCGTGCCGATCAGCCGGTGGCCGTCGAGCGGCTCGCCGCGTTCGCGCAAGGCGGCGCGCTCGACCCGGAAAGCGGCGTAGGCCGGATGGACGTTGAGGTTCGCCACATAGGCGTTCACTGCCTCGCCGATATTGCCGTAGGGCATCGGCCTGCCGGAGCTGACCATGCCAAACAGCGAGTTGCCGGTGCGGGCGGCCGCCGAGGTGCCCCAGCCCCAATTCGACGCCGCCCTGGGCGATCGCCATCGACGGCGGCACGATATCGACGCGGCGCAGCAGCTCGTCGAGCTTGTCGGACGGCGTGTCGTAGCGGTCGGCGAGCTGTTCGAGCCACAGCCGCTCGACCGGCGTCAGACCGGCCGGCGTGCCGAGCTTGCTGCGCAGGAAGATGAGCTGCTCGCGCTCGGCCAGCACGCGCTGATTGACCTCGAGGATCACCGGCAGGAGCGCGGTGATGAACAGCAGCTTGCGCGTCGGGCCTTCCTTGGTGACGAGGTCGGCAGGCACGCGCTCGACCTTGATCGGGGGCACCGCCTCGCCCTGGCGGATGTCGGTCAGCGTATAGGAGGCTTCGCGAAAGAAGCCGGCCAGCTCGTCAGCCGTGCGCGGATTGATCGCGCGCAGCTGAACCTGGCGGCGCACCGCGTTGCCGGGGGCGGCGAAGCGGCCATGGCCGCCGCTTGCCTCACGCACGCCGAACTCGTCGGGCTCGACGTCGTGGCGAACGAAGGTGAGGCTGGGCGGCTGCGCGGCCAGCTTGAAGAACACGTCTTGCGTCGGAGTCGCGACCTGCGCCCCGGCGTTGAAGGAGAGGAAAGAGGAGGCGTCGACCGTCGGCAGCGGCTGCCGCCAGCCCACTCCGGTCGCGAAGACCGCCGCCCACACCGCGGGAAAAGCAAAGACGCGTCCGCGATCGCATAGCGGACCTGAAAATCGACGACATTCCACACTCTTCAGTTGTTCGACACGAACGACCAACTGCCCACGGCCCCCCCACACGGGGGCCGCCGACCCAAGTCACAACGCTGTACGCTGAAACGGCCCGAGGACTACTGGACCGCCTGCACTTCCACCACTTCCGGCACGTAGTGCTTCAGAAGATTCTCGATGCCCATCTTGAGCGTGGCGGTCGAGCTCGGGCAGCCCGAGCAGGAGCCCTGCATGTGCAGGTAGACCACGCCATCGCGGAAATCCTGGAAGATGATGTCGCCGCCGTCCTGGGCAACCGCCGGACGGACGCGCGTCTCGAGGAGTTCCTTGATCTGGGCGACGACTTCGTCGTCATCGGCAGCAGCCTCGGCGGCTGCCCCGGACTCGGCGACCACGGGCTCGCCGGAGGTGTAGTGCTCCATGATGCCACCCAGGATCGAGGGCTTCAGGACCTGCCAGTCCTTGTCCGCCGCCTTGGTCACCGTCACGAAGTCGGAACCGAAGAACACCCGCTCCACGCCTTCGACGGCGAACAGCCGCTTGGCCAACGGGGAGGACTGGGCGGCATCGACGCCGGCGAAATCCATCGTCCCCTTGTCCATGACCACGCGGCCAGGGAGGAACTTCAGGGTCGACGGATTGGGCGTCTGCTCGGTCTGGATGAACAAACCTTGTCTCCTTCATCGAACGCCTAGGACGAAATCACCCCGGCGCCGCTCAGAGTTGGGGGCTGGGACGTCTCCGCCCCCGTGAGTTGTCCTCGGACCTAGGAACCGACGGTGGCCGGATCAAGATGATTCTTAGGCGACTCTGTATAATTATTATGGAAACTTCAATTATTATATAGATGAAATCAATGAGTTTAACGGTCCATTCAGGGGACCCGCTCAAATCCGCTATGCGCTACACAAAGCCAGGTTCCGAGGAACCGGTCGATAAATCGTCGCACAATATACTTCACACCTTATGCAATGGCGTCGATCTCCGCCTCGGTCAAGGCGCCCGGTACGATGGTAAGCGGGATGCGCAGCTGGCTGCCCGACTTGCCGGTGAAGGCCGTGACCAAGGGACCCGGACCTTCGCCTTTGGAGGAGGCGCCGAGCACCAGAACCGAGATCGCGCGGTCCTCGGCCACGAGCTTGAGCAGCTCGTCGCGGCTTTTGCCCTCGCGAATATAGATCGAGGGCGGCTGGCCGGTGAGCGCCGCCGCCGTCTCGGCGTGGCGCGCGACCACGGCCTCGGCTTCCTGGCGCGCTTCCTGGCGCATCAGGTCGACGACCGAGCCCCATTGCTGGCCCTCGGGCGGATGCATGACGTAGAGCATGGCCACCCGCCCGCCGGTGCGCTTGGCGCGGCGGCAGGCATAGCGCAGCGCATTGCGCATTTCCGGGCTTTCGTCGACCACCACGAGGAACACGCGCGCGGCCACCTGACTTGTACTCGACTGAGCATTCTCGGCCATGGTTTCCCCCGTTCCTCTAGACGCGCCGCATGACGGCGCCGCCGAACCAGCCGGCGAGCAGGGCGAGCGCGATGGCGCTCAGCCCATAGAGCTCGCCGTCCTGGGCCGCCCAGCCTGCCAGCTCGGCGCTGAATCCAACCTTGCCGACCGGCAGGGGCCGCGACACGGCCGCGGTGATCCGGCCGTCCCGCAACAGATAGGCCCTGACCTCGTAGACCCCTTCCGGCAAGCGCGAGGGAAAGGGCAGCTCGGCTCGGAACAGCCGGCCCGCCTGCACGGTCACCTGGCCGATATTGGCCGGATAGAGCCCTTCGCGCCGCTTCACCTCGATCAGGCCCTGGCGAAAGCGGGTCAGGTCCTGGTGCTCACGCTCGCCGACCGAGCGGACGCTCGACATGCGGTCCTCCAGCGACAGGATCTCGCCGCCGGCGCCGCGCGCCAGCAGGCGTTGCAGCGGCTGGCTGGCGGCGATGTAGTAGTAGGCCGGCACGTCGTCGAAGGCCTGCCGGCCGGTGTTGAGCCACAGGCCGAAGAAGCGTTCCTTGCGCATCACCGTCTCGCGCGCCGCGGGCCCGGCCACCACCACCACGATCTCGCCCGGCGGGTCGAACATGCCGAACAGCAGCAGGCTCTCGCCCTGGAAGGCCGAGGTGATCGACACGCGCGCCTGGGAGAGGTCCATGATCAGGTCGGGCGTGACGGGCATGGTCGGCACCGATGGCGGCACGCCGGGCTCGGGCGACGTCCCGAGAGTCGGGCCCGGCAGGCTGCCGGGCGGCTCGATGCGCTGCGCCCATGCCGGATCGAGCGGGGCCGCGCCGCCGAGGGCAAGGCCCAGCGCCCAGAGGACCGGCAGAGTGGCGAGCCGGCGCCTCACAGCGGCACCTCGCGGCCGGCCAGCGAGTATTGCGAGCTTGGCGTGCGCAACAGCTCGGTCAGCAGCTCGGCGGCGACCGCCAGCACCAGCACCGCCATCAGGCCGCGCAGCACCACGCCCGGCAGGCGGGCGGCGATGCGCGCTCCGATCGGGGCGCCGACCACGCCGCCGAGGATCAGCAGCAGCGCCAGCACCACGTCGACCGTGCCGTTGGTCGCGGCCTGCAGGAAGGTGACGTTGGCGGCCACGAACAGGATCTGGAAGTTGGAGGTGCCGATCACCACGGTGGTCGGCATGCCGAGCAGATAGATCATGGCCGGCACCAGCACGAAGCCGCCGCCGACGCCCAGGATGGCCGACAGGATGCCGATCAGGAAGCCGAGCCCGATCGGCAGCAGGGCGCTGATATAGAGCTTGCTCTTGTAGAAGCGCAGCTTGAAGGGCAGGCGATGCACCAGATAGTGCGTATGCAGCTTGCCGCGCGGGGCTTCCGGATTGCGCCGGCGCCTGAGATAGGTGTGCGTGCTTTCGTACAGCATCAGCAGCCCGATGGCCGACAGCATGACCACGTAAGTGACGGCGATGACGAAATCGATCTGGCCGATGCGCTTGAGATAGGTGAACAGCCAGACGCCGCCGCCCGAGCCGATCATGCCGCCCAGCAACAGGACCAGGCCCATGCGGATGTCGACATTGCCGCGCCTGAGCTGGACCTGCAGCGAGGAGACGGAGTTCGCCACCACCTGGTTGGCCTGGCTGGCCACCGCGACGGCGGGCGGGATGCCGACGAAGATCAACAGGGGCGTGGCGAGGAAGCCGCCGCCGACGCCGAACATGCCGGCCAGCAGTCCCGCCGCGCCACCCAGTCCCAGCAGGACGAAGACGTTCATCGATTGCTCGGCGATGGGTAGGTAGATCTCCACCGTCGATGCCTATTTGAGCAGAATGGCGGTGATCTCGCGCAGCTGGGTGCGCGCGCGCAGCAGGTAGAAGCCCTGCGCCGCGAGGTGGTTGGGGATCAGGAAGCCGTCGGGATAGCCGTTCCACACCACCCAGGGATCGAGCTGGGCGGCGATGCGGAAAGTCTCGACCGTGCCGTTCCAGGCGTTGGTCAGACCCTTCTCCTTGATGATGGCGTCGAAGTCTTTTCCGAGCTCGCGCATCAGCAGGTAGTTGGCGTAGAGCCGGCCCTTGTTGAAATAGAAGATGTCGTCGCAGCGCGTATCGAACAGGTTGCCGGCCTGCTCGATGATGTGCTGGTCGATCACTGCCGAATCGGAGCCATGGTCGTTGGCGATGCGGTCGAGCAGGGCCTGCAGGTTGTCGGCCCGGCGCTCGAACACCGCCTGGCCCGAGGCCAGCCGCTTGTTGTAGGCGATCAGCTTGTCGCGGCCGGCGCGGTATTTCTGCGCCGAGGTGGCCGACGGCATCAGCGACACCGAGGGCTGCCAGATCCAGATGTTGGGCTGCTCGTTCAGGAAGCCGCGCGCCTGCTCGAGGTCGCGGTCGGTCTGGCTCGAGCCGCGGGTGCGGCCGAGCTGGTCCATCAGCTCGGTCGAGAAGCGGCCCAGCGCCGCCATGATGCCGCGCTGGAAGTTCGGCATGTTGTCCAGAATGCCGGCCGGCATGAAGAAGGGCTGCATCGGCGTCCATTGATGGACATCGACCTCGCGGGTCACCAGGTCGGCGGCGACGGCCACGGCGCGGCTTTCGCCCGGGGCGGTGTTGCGCGGTGCGAACTGCGGATCGTCGTCGATGTTTTCGACGATCATGGCGCCCATCGGATAATAGAGAACGAACGCCGCGATCAGGATCCACGCGCCCCAGACGACGACCCGGCGGCGACGTGACACGGGTGCGCCAGCACTCGCCCTGCGGCTCCCTCTCGGGAAACCGGGCCGCCACGACAAGGCCCGTCGCCACCAGGGTGGCCGAGCGGACGGGGCCGCGCCGTGGTCGGGCTCGAACGTCATGGCCAAGCTTAACGCGAATACCTCCGGGAGCACCTGCCCAAATTGCGGAAAAGCCCCCTCTGTCATCCTGAGCGCATAGGCGCATTCGAGTGCAGAGCACTCGAATCGCCCAGAAGGATCTCACGCCCGCAGCGGAATCGTTGATCGTTCCGCTAGGTCCTTCTACGCGCATTCACATGCGCGCTATTCGCTCAGGACGACAAGCTAGCTACAGTGACCCCCATGGCACTCGATCCAGAATCCCAGAACCTCCTCAATCTGATGGCCGCCGCCAATCGCCCGGCCTGGGTCACGCTCTCGCCGGCCGCGGCACGCGAGCAGTACCTCTCGACGCGCGCCGGCGCGCAGGGGCCGTTGCCGCAGGGCGTGACGGTGACCAACCGCACCATCCCCGGACCCTCGGGCGCGCTTGCCGTGCGCCTCTATCGGCCCGACAGCGCGGCGGCCGAAGCCAAGCTGCCGGCGCTGGTGTTCGCCCATGGCGGCGGCTGGGTGTTCGGCAATCTCGACAGCCACGACGTGCTCTGCGCCCAACTCGCGATCGGCGCCGGCATCGCGGTGTTCGCCATCGACTATCGCCTCGCCCCCGAGGCGCGCTTCCCCGGCGCCTTCGACGATGTCGTGGCCGGCCTGAAATGGGTGGCGGCCCACGGCGCCTCGGTCGGCATCGATGCCAACAAGCTCGCGATCGGCGGCGACAGCGCCGGCGGCAACCTCGCCGCCGCCGTCGCGCTCTGGGCGCGCGACAACGGCGGGCCCAAGCTCAAGATGCAGATGCTGGCCTATCCCGTCACCGATGCCGTGGCGCGCGGCGAATCCTATCGGCAGTTCAACGACGGCTACGGCCTCAATGCCGTGACCATGGAATGGTTCTTCGACCACTACACGCCGCAGAAGGGTGATCGCGCCGACTGGCGGGTCTCGCCGCTGCGCGCCACGTCGCTGGCCAACCTGCCGCCGGCGCTGGTCGTCACCGCGGGCTACGACTTGCTGCGCGACGAGGGCCGCGCCTATGCCTGGCGGCTGCAGAAGGAAGGCACCGTCACCGACCTGGTCGAGTTCGGCGGCATGCTGCACGGGTTCCTCTCCTCGCCCATGCTGCTGCACGGCGCGCGGCGCGGCACGGCCTTGTGCGCGGCCGCTCTTCGAGAGGCATTGGTGCTGCGCGCCCAGTAAGCCATGACGTGACCACCACTACCCCTCGTGACCTTCCCGTCGGTATCGCGCTGCCGGGGCTGGTGATCGCCATCGCCCTGATCGGCGATGCGCTGATCTATGTCGTGCTGCCGCTCTATCACCAGGAATTCGGCGTGAGCCTCGCCATGGTCGGCGTGCTGCTGTCGCTCAACCGCTGGATCCGCCTGCTAGCCAACTCCGCCGTCGCCCATCTCGGCGAGCGGATCGGGCCGCACGCCCTGATGATCGCCGCCGCCGCGGGCTCGATCGTCTCGACCAGCCTCTACGGCCTGGCGGACAGCGCCGCGCTGCAGGTCGTGGCGCGCTGCCTGTGGGGCATCTCCTTTGCCGCGCTCAACCTCTCTTCGCTCGCCTATGCCGTGAACGACCGGGCCAACGCCGGCAAGCGCGTCGGGCTGGTGCGCGCCCTGATCGGCGTGGTGCAGATCATGGCGCTGGTCGGCGGCGCGTGGCTGGTGCTCGAGGTGGGCTCGCGCCAGGTCTTCGTGATCTTCGGCGCCATCACCTCGCTCGCGCTGGTCGCGGCCCTGCTGCTGCCGCGCCTGCCGCCCGAGCCCACCAGCGCCCGGGGCTTCAAGCTGCCGATCCCGCACAGGCTGGAGATCTGGGGTTTCATGCTGGGCTTCGCGGGCGACGGCGTGTTCCTGCTGACGCTCGCCTTCCTGATGAAGGACTCCATCACCATGGTGGCGCCGGTGCTGGCGACGGCGATGCTGCTGGCGCTGCGCTGGACGGTCGAGATCACCACCGGGCCGCTCGCCGGCTGGATCGGCGACCGCTTCGGCGCGCGCCAGCTCGCGATCGCCAACGGCGTGATCCTGGTCGCGGGCTTCGCCGCCATCGCCGCCGGCCACGAGGTGATCGGCGCGGTGCTGGTCGTGACCACGCGCGGCATGTTCAACACCCTGATCCCGGTGCTGGTGATGAGAGCGCGGCAAGGCGAGCGTGCTCTCCTCCCAGGCCAGCTACTCGACCTGGCGCGACTTCGGCGCCGCGGTCGGGCCGCTCACCGCGCCGTGGCTGTTCCTGAACGTGGCGCAGGGGCCGCTCTACGCGGCGCTGGCGGTGGGGTTGGGGGTGACGGCGTGGTGGTGCTTGGTGCGGCGGTAGACGCCGACGGAGCAGCTGCCGGAATTGCGGAAAGTAGGGCGTCGCTCCGACGGCTTGTCGAAGCCCCTCCGCGCGCGCGTCGGGATGGGCTAAAACGCCGGCATGGAGGACTCCACGGAAAGCCTGCGGCAGCAGTTGCTGGCCGCGCGCGAGACCGTCGAGCGGCAGATCGACAAGCTGCGCGCCCGGCCCTATCCCGTCGCCGCCGGGCCAGGCGGCAAGGTCCTGCGCGGCATGGCCGGTCTCATCCGCACCAATGGCGTCATGATCGACAACGACGAGCTGATCGCCAAACTCACCGAAACGCTGCGCGAGATCGACGAGAGCCTGGCAGGGTTGGAGGGCAAGCCGTAGGACTCACCTGCCCGAATTGCGGAAAGGCCTTTCCCGCAATTCCGGCAGCCCTGGAATAGCCCGATGCCGGCCGATCGCCCGCGTGACCGACGGGTGCCCGGCCCAGCCGCCCGAATGGCGGAAAAGCAACACTGGGGGACTATCTGGATGTTGGGCCTTCATCCGGCGCTGGCCCTGATCCCTTGTGTCGCTTAGGATCGGGGCAGAGGCCCAAAACGAACTCCGGGACCGCAAGGGTCCCGGAGTCGCCGCTTATCATAGCCCTGTCCGCCGGCTGGTTCGGCCGTTGCTAGCGATCTGGACCCTGATAGCAGTCTGCTGGGCACCGAACTCCGGGACCCTGAGGGGTCCCGGAGCCGTTTCCCAATCGTCCTTCCGCTGGCTTGTTCGGCCGCTGCTAGCGGATGATCTTGACGTTAATTGCGGTCTGCTGGCTCCACACGGTGACGACGTCCATGCCCGGCTTGAGTCCCGCCAACGACGCCTTGCCGGCGTCCGAGACGATGCGCGGCATCTGGATGACCTCGCCGGCGTTGGGCGCCGGGCGGTCGGGTTCGCCACCGGACTTGTAGATCAGGAAGATCTGGCTCTGCGCCGGATCGACCTTGGTGATCATGCCGTCCATTTCCCACAGCCGGATCGCCGGGGCCGAGCCGGGAACGCCTTCGATCCGCGCGCCCGAGGCCTTCATCGCGGCCGCCTGCTGCATGGTGGCCGGCGACATCGGGGCGATCAGGAAGTCGACATAGTCGTACCACTGGACGTCGACGATCTGGCCGGGCTTCAGCTGTTCGTAGCTGTTTCCGCCCTGATCGCCGGCGCTGCCCGCTTTCACGACCAGGTCCGACACCTTCAACTTCACGCGGCCGAGATCCTGCCAGATGATGGTGAAGGTACGCGACTCCGGGTTCATGCTGTCGATCGTACCGCGCTTGAAGTTCTGGTACTTCGACGCAACGTAAAGCGGCTGCTGGGCCGCTGCCGGCAGAATGAGCGACGGCAGGGCGCCGGCCGTCAGCGCGGCGCCTCCCAGCAACTTGAGAGCCGAACGGCGATTAGCTTGCAACATAGATATCTCCCCTTACTGAATGACGATCGCGACGCGCCGGTTCTTCGGCTGATTGGCCTGCGGGCCGGTGTCGACCAACAGGCCGGTGTCGCCGCTGGCAGCCGTCTGGATGGCCGCGGCCGGAACACCGCCATTGACCAGGAGGCCCTTGACGACGTTGGCGCGCTGCTGTGACAGCGCCATGTTGGCGGACGGCGAACCGACGGTGTCGGCATAGCCGGTCACCGTGACCGTCGCGTTGGCCCTGGTCTTGTAGACCTGCGCCGCCTGGGCGACGGTGTTCTGGTCCTGGTCGCTGAGCTTGATGCTGCCCAACTGGAAGAACACCATGTAGGACACCGGCGCCTGCGGGTTGTTGGCCGTGCCGGTCTTGGACATAGGCGGTGTCATCACCGCGCCACTTTGAGACTCGCAGGCAGCCAATGCGCAGGCAGCCGCGATCAGTACGAATAGTTTGCCGAACATAGATATATCCCCCTCCTAGTGCGGGCGATCGGGTCCTAGCGACCCATCGCCGCTGCGTGAGTGTGACCTGCCTTGCGTGCAAGAGCAAATTCAACTGGCTTCAACGACGTTGTAAGAACCCCGTTATTAGCGTGATGAAAGTCACGTTTTGATCATGCCTCAAAGCCGATGAAGCACCATTGATCCAAGTCAATGGCTCGCACGCGATACGTTCTCGCTTTATCCTACCGGCGTGCCCGTGCGGGCCGGTCAACGGGCAGGAGTCACCTGCCCAAATTGCGGAAACTCGCATTTGGACCGCAGGCGCCGGCCCCGAGCGCCGCCGAAGGGTCCGGTCCGCCATTGGCGTGCCGGCGGCGCGCGATGCGAAGGCCTTTCCGCAATTCCGGCAGCTTGGCGTAGGCGGAACTCGTCCTTGTTCTCATCGGAACACCGCCCTGCGATGGGCGGATCTCGCGAGCACCCGATGAGGTAACGCGCCGTCGCTCGTCTGCCCTAGCGGAACACGTCCTTGCGATGGCGGACCTCGGCGAACACCAGGGCGGGGTCCTTGCCCACCATGCCGACGGCCTTCTGCACGCCCGGCAGGTCGGCGCGCAGGAAGGGGTTGGTCTGCTTCTCCTCGCCGAGCAGGGAGGGCACCGTGGCCTCGCCGCGGGCGCGCGCGGCATCGACCGAAGCGCGGCGGGCCATCAGCTGGGCGTTGTCGGTCTCCACCGTCACGGCAAAACGGGCGTTGGACTGCGTGTATTCGTGGGCGCAGTAGACCCGCATGTCGTCGGGCAGCGCCCGCAGGCGGCTGAGCGACGTCCAGAATTGCTGCGGCGTGCCCTCGAACATCTTGCCGCAGCCCAGCGCGAAGATCGTGTCGCCGCAGAACAGCGCGCGCTGCTCGCGGAAGGCATAGGCGATATGGCCCGAGGTATGGCCCGGGATGAAGAAGACCTCGGCCTCGGCCTCGCCGAAGCGGTAGCGGTCGCCGTCATCGACCTCGACCTCGATGCCGGGGATGCGGGCGCGATCGCGCCGGGGGCCGACGATGGTGCAGCCGGTCGCCTGCTTGATTTCCATGTTGCCGCCGACATGGTCGCCGTGATGGTGGGTGTTCAGGATATGGGTGATCTTCCAGCGCCGTTTTTCGGCCTCGGCCAGCACCGGCCCGGCCACGGCGGGATCGACGACGCCGACGCAACCACTCTGCGGCTCGCGCATTAGCCAGATATAGTTGTCGCTCAGGACAGGAATGCGAACGATTTCAAGGGTTGTGCTCATGCCTGCGACCCTAACAAAGCTCCCGTGCAGGCGCCAATGGCCCCTGCCATGGCAGAATCGGCGCGGTTTCTGCTAAGATACCGACATGTGGACCGACGTCCTCGATCTCAATGAATTCTACAGCAGCACGCAGGGCCAAATGACCGTGCGCCTGCTGCGCACCCGCCTGCGCGAGGTGTGGCCCAACGTGCGCGGCGAGACTGTGCTGGGGCTGGGCTATGCCACGCCCTTCCTGCGGCCGTTCCGCGAGGAAGCGGCGCGGACGCTGGCCTTCATGCCGGCCCAGCAGGGCGTGACGCGCTGGCCGCGCGAGGGCGCGAACCATACTGCCCTGGTCGACGAGATGGATTTGCCATTGCCCGACCGCTCGGTCGATCGCGTGCTGCTGGTCCATGCCGTGGAAAGCACCGACCAGATCCGGCCGTTCCTGCGCGAGGTCTGGCGGGTGATGGCCGATGGCGGACGGCTGGTCACCGTGGTGCCGACGCGTGCCGGCCTGTGGTCGCAGCTCGACCGCTCGCCCTTCTACCAGGGCCATCCCTATTCGCCCGGCCAGGTGTCGTCCTTGTTGCGCGCCAACATGTTCGCCCCGATGCGCCAGACGCGCGCGCTCTACATGCCGCCGGTGCGCTCGCGGCTGATGATGCGCATGGCGCCCGCGGTCGAGCGTTTCGGCCAGCGCTGGCTTGGCCGGTTTGCCGGCGTCAGCGTCATCGAATCGGGCAAGCAACTCTATGCCGGCATCGCCGAGCGCCACACGCAGCCCGATGTTGCCGTGGTGCGGCCGAAGCTCCGCATCGCGAGTTCGCGCGACACCCATGCGGCTGCCCGCAACCGCGAGGATGGCGAAGCGCCAGCCTCCTGATAATCTCCGCCGATGTCTCTTTCTCCGCGCGTCATCGCGCTGCTTGGTTTTGGCGAGGCGGGATCCGCCCTTGCGCGCGGCCTCGCCGCTGAAGGCGGCTGGCGCGGGCCGTCGAAGCCCGGCGACAATGCTCCACGGCGGCTGATCGCCATCGACACCGCCCTCGACAAGGACGCGCGCGGCACGGCGCTGGGCAAGGAAGCCCGCCGGCTCGAGATTGCCATCTCGGACCGCTACACCGAGGCACTGAGCGAAGCCGACCTGGTGATCTGCGCCGTGCAGGGCGAGCATGCGCTGGGCGCCGCCAGCTCCGCCGCGCCGCTGCTCAAGAAAGGCGCGCACTATCTCGATCTCTGCACCGTGACCGGCACCATGGCCGATGAGGACCGTATCGCCATCGAGGCGAAGGGCGGTCGCTATGTCGACGTCGCGGTGATGGGCGGCTTCTTCAAGAGCGGCATCAGGGCGAAGATGCTGGTGGCGGGCGATGAGGCCCAAGCCGCCGTCGCCTGGATGAACGCCAACGGCTTTGACGCCAAGTACCTCGGCCCGAGGCCCGGCAGCGCCTCGTCGGTCAAGATGGTGCGCTCGGTGCTGATGAAGGGGCTGGAGGCGCTGGGTGTCGAGGCGCTGGTGACGGCCGACCGCCAGGGCATCCTCGAGGAGGTCCTCGATTGCCTGAGCGACGTCGACCTGGTGCCGTTCCGCGAGCACCTCTCGTCGCTGGTGCAGACCCATGTCGTGCATGCCCGGCGGCGCTGGGAGGAGATGGGCCTGGTCGCCCAGACGCTGCGCGAGACCGGCGTCGAGCCCAAGATGACAGTGACGACCGAGCAGACCTTGCGGCGCAGCGTCGAGGCCGGCATCGCGCCGGCCGACGGCAAGGTGCCCAAGCTCGATGAAGCGCTGAAACTTCTATCAGAGAAGGTCGTCCGTGGGCGTTAACGCGATGACCGGGGATGTCTTCGATCAAATCGTGGCGCTGCTCGGCGAAGCCAAGGCAAAGTTCCGGGTGATCGAGCACGAGGCCGAGGGCCGTTCGGAGAAGATCAGCGTGATCCGCGGCAACCGGCCCGAGCAGGCGGCCAAGGCCATGGTGCTCGACGTGCGCGGCGGCGGGGGCGGCCGGCGCAACGTGCTCGCCATCCTGCCCGGCAACCGCAAGCTCGACTTCGCCGCCGTCGCCAGGCTGTTCGAGGCGCGCAAATGCGGCTTCGCGTCGCCCGAGTCGGCGCAGGAGCTGACCGGCTGCACCATGGGGGCGGTGCCGCCGTTTTCCCTCAATCCCGAGCTAGCCGTTGTGGTCGACGAGGACCTGCTCGCCAATGACACGCTGTTCTTCAATGCCGGCCGGCTCGACCGCTCGATGGAGCTCGACACCAGGGACTGGATCGCTGTGGCGAAACCACGCGTGGCCCGGATCGCCGCCGGGGCCTAAGGAGGCAGCATGGTCAAAGGCTGGATGCAACAGCTGAGGCCCGTCCTGCTGGCGGTAGGCTTCGTGCTGATCGTGCGCACGGTGTTCGCCGAGCCCTACAGCGTGCCCACGCCCTCGATGGTGCCGACGCTGCTGGTCGGTGACGAGCTGGTGGGCAGCAAGTTCGCCTATGGCTACAGCAGGTATTCGCTGCCGATCGGCGAGCTGCCGGACTTCGACGGCCGGCTGTTCGGCAAGCCGCCGGAGCGCGGCGACATCGTGGTCTTTCGCCTGCCGCGCGATCCCTCGACGACCTACGTCAAGCGCCTGATCGGCCTGCCGGGTGATCGCATCCAGATGCGCTCGGGCCGCCTCTACATCAACGACGCGCTGGTGCCGCGCCGCGCCGTCGGCAGCTTCGAGGGCGAAGCGCTCTACATCGAGACGTTGCCCACGTCGTCCGGAGGCGCCGGCCGTGAGCACGAGATCATCGAGATCTCCGACGACCAGTCGCACGACAACACCCCGGTGTTCGTCGTGCCGGACAAGCACTATTTCATGATGGGCGACAACCGCGACAATTCCCTCGACAGCCGCATCTCCCCCGACGACGGTGGCGTGGGCTTCGTGCCGGAGAAGAACCTGGTCGCCCGCGTCGACCGGCTGCTGGTGTCGCGCGATCCGGCGGTCGGCTGGCTCGACATCGGCCAGTGGACACATGCCTTCCGGCTCGACCGGACGTTCGGCCATATCGACTGAGCTACCTGCTTGGCGTTTCGGCCCGCCAAGCGAGGCCGACTTCGAGCCTCTGCTGGCGCTGCGCATCGATGTGATGCGCGAGCATCTCGAGCGTGTGTTCCGCTACAAGCCAAGCCGCGCCCGCCGCATCTTCCGCGCGCATTTCGACGAACCTGGAATGAGGCTGATCCTCATGAATTCACAGGGCGCGGACGACCAGCGCATCGGCTGCGTCGGCTTCCGCAGCGAGCCGGATTGCCGGAAGATCGATTCCTTCTATCTCGAGCGCCGGTTCCACAACACCGGGCTCGGCACCGCGATCCTGAAAGTCCTGCTGGCCGAGGCCGATGCCCAGCGCCTGCCGGTGCGGCTGGAAGTCCTGACCGGCAGCAAGGCCGACCGCTTCTACCTGCGGCACGGCTTCGTGAAGCTCCGGGAAGACGAGATCGAGGCGGAGTACGAGCGGCCGGTACCCTAGCGCGAGAAATCAACCGCGACGGTGTTGCCGCCGCACAGCACCACGCCGACTCGCTCGCCAGCATGCGGGCTATAGCGGCCCGAGATCAGCGCCGCCACGCCGGCCGCACCGCCCGGCTCGACCACGATGCGCATGACTTCCCACAGCCGCTCCTGCGCCTGGCGGATCGCCTCGTCGGCGACCAGCACGGTCTCGGCGACATGCCGCGCCGCGATGGCAAAACCGCGCTCGCCGACCCGCTTGGGCGCCAGCGAATCGGCAGCGATGCCGCCCGCCTCGGCGTCAACCGGGTGTCCCGCCTCGAGCGCACGGGTAAGCGTCGGTGCAAGCTCGGGCTCGACGCCGACGACCCGAATCCGGCCGGCGTACCAGGCGGCGATGCCGCCGATCAGGCCGCCACCGCCGACCGATACCAGAAGGGTGTCGATGTCGGGCGCCTGTTCCTCGAGCTCGAGGGCGAGGGTGCCCTGGCCAAGCAGGGTCTCGTCCTGGTCGAAGGCATGGACGGCGAGCGCGCCCGATTCGCGCAACCCACGCCTCGCTCGACGCAAGGGCGTCGGCATAGCGCTCGCCGCCGACCGCGAGATCCGCGCCATAGGATTCGATGCGACGGATCTTGGCCGGCGAGGAGATGCTGGGCAGGAAGATCCTGGCCGGCACGCCGAGCTTCATTGCGCGCATAGGCGACGGCCACGCCGTGGTTGCCGCCCGACGCCGCGACGACGCCGGCCTGCGGAACCTTGCGCGTGAGCAGATTGGTGAAGGCGCCGCGCGCCTTGAACGAGCCGGAATGCTGCTGGAACTCCAGCTTCAGGCGAAGCGGATGGCCTGAGAGGCCGAAATCGGCGCCGTCAATCTCGGCCACCGGCGTGCGCCGTATGTACGGCTTGATCAGTGGGTGCATCGCGGCGATTGCCGCGCGGTCCACCATCCGGTCGAGCACCTGGGTCATTTGTCCCCCGCCTTGTTGTCGCCTGCAGTTGACAATACTTCGGTAATTAGCAAATTAGCAATATGCCTATTGCTGATGCCCTGAAGGCGCTGGCCAGCGAGCGCCGGTTGCTGATCCTCGAATGGCTGAAGGATCCCGAGCGCCACTTCCGCCGGCAGGTCGACGGCGACCTGGTCAAGGACGGGGTATGCGGCGTGCTGATCGCCGAGAAGCTCGGCGTCAGCCAGCCGACCGTCAGTGAGCACCTCAAGGTACTGACCCAGGCCGGCCTGCTGCGCTCCAAGCGCATCAAGCAGTGGACCTTCTACAAACGCGACGAGAAATCGATCCGCAGCATCAAGAACGCGATTGGCGCAAAACTCTGACTTTCCGCAATTCCGGCGAGCTAGAGCATATGGTCGAGACATCTCGAGCAACGCGTTTCCGATCAAGTGGAACCGCTTGCGGTTCCACTTGATCGAAACCCGCGCTAGCGCCGCAGCATGAAGACCGCCTGCTCGCCGAACAGGTTGGCCAGCATCGGCGGCATGTGGATGGGCCGGCTCTTGCTGTTCAGCACGATCGCCCGCTCGATCACGACGCCCATGTCGCGGCACAGCACGCGGAAGTCGTCGAGGCTGCAGAGATGGATGTTGGGCGTGTCGTACCACTTGTAGGGCAGCGACGGCGTCTCGGGCATGCGCCCGCCGAACACCAGGCGCAGCCGCACCTGCCAGTGCGCGAAGTTGGGAAACGACACGATCGCCCTTTTTCCGACGCGCAGCATCTGGCGCAGCACCTCGCGCGGATCGCGCGTGGCCTGCAGCGTCTGGCTCAGGATCACGTAATCGAAGGCGTCGTCGGGGTAGTCGCCGAGGTCGGTGTCGGCATCGCCCTGGATCACCGACAGGCCGCCCGCCACGCAGGCATTCACGCCGGCCTGGGAGAGCTCCATGCCGCGCGCATCGACGCGCTTGAAGTTGACCAGATAGGCCAGCAGCGCGCCGTCGCCGCAGCCGACGTCGAGCGCGCGGCCGCCCGGCTCGACCATGTCGGCGATCAGCTGCAGGTCGACGCGGATGGGCGCGGCGATGTCATGTCATCCTCCTCATGGCAGGCCTCGCACGCGAGCCGCGCCGGTCAGGAAACCCGAGAGCGTGCGGAACATCTCCGGCTCGTCGAGCAGGAAGGCGTCGTGGCCCTTGTCGGTCTCGATCTCGACGAACGACACGTTGGCCGCGGCGGCGTTCAGCGCATGCACGATGGCGCCTGTTCTCGGGAGTGGGGAACAGCCAGTCGCTGGTGAAGGAGATCGAGCAGAAGCGCGTGGGCGTGCCGCTGAAGGCCTTGGCCAGCACGCCGCCATGGTCGTCGGCCAGGTCGAAATAGTCCATGGCGCGGGTGATGTAGAGGTAGCTGTTGGCGTCGAAGCGGTCGACGAAGGTCGAGCCCTGGTGGCGGAGATAGCTCTCGACCTGGAAGTCGGCGTCGAAGCCGAAGCCCAGCGCATTGCGGTTCTGCAGGTTGCGGCCGAACTTCCGCTGCAGCGCGGCCTCCGAAAGATAGGTGATGTGCGCGGTCATGCGCGCCACCGCCAGCCCGCGCTCCGGCGCCGTGCCGTGCAGGCGATAATCGCCGCCCTTCCATTCGGGATCGGCCATGATCGCCTGGCGGCCGACCTCGTGGAAGGCGATGTTCTGCGCCGAATGGCGCGCGGCGCAGGCGATCGGCACGGCGGCAAAGACGCGCTTGGGGTAGGTCGCGGCCCATTCCAGCACCTGCATGCCGCCCATCGAGCCGCCAATGACGCAGAAGAGGTCGGGGATGCCGAGATGATCGAGCAGCGCTGCCTGCGCGCGCACCATGTCGGCGATGGTCACCACCGGGAAGCGCAGGTTCCACGGCTGGCCAGTCGCCGGATCGCGCGCCAGCGGACCCGTGGTGCCCATGCAGCCGCCCAGCACGTTGGCGCAGATCAGGAAGTAACGCGCGGGATCGAGCACCTTGCCCGGTCCCACCATGCTCTCCCACCAGCCCTCCTTGCCGGTCACCGGATGCTGCTCGACGACGAACTGATCGCCGGTCAGCGCGTGGCAGATCAGGATGGCGTTGGACTTGGCGGCGTTCAGCGTGCCGTAGGTCTGGTAGGCCACGCGATAGGGGCCGAGCTCGACGCCGCAGTCGAGCTTGAGCGGCCGCTCGGCGCCCAAGACCGCGTAGCGGCATCGGGCCAGCGCCTTGCCTTCGGCTTCGGTGAGATCGTCCAGCACGCCGATCCGCTCCAACGAAAAAGCCCCCGACCGGAAAGGGCGGGGGCTTTTTTGGAGCACTCCGACCTTTTAGCGAGGATTAACGTGGCCGCAAGCCGGTCGGCTCAAATTCCACGGATGCGCCTGTATAAGGACGTAACTGCAAAGACGCAAGCGCCCCAAATCGCATAGCACCGAGACTTCTTGCCCTTTGCATGGCCTCGGCGAACGTAGTATCGCCTCGCCCGCACAGGATTTTCCGGATTTATGGACGCCCCCGACCTCGACAAGCTGCGGCAGGAAATCGACGTCATCGACCGCGAGCTGCACGGCCTGATCCGCCGCCGCGCCGAACTGGTCGACGAGATCACGGCTGCCAAGCCCAATGGCGGGCTGGCGATCCGGCCCGGCCGCGAGGCGAAGATCCTGCGCCAGCGCCTGGCGTCCCATGAAGGCGCCTTCCCGGCCGCCGCGGTCTATCGCATGTGGCGCGAGATGATGAGCGCCTTTGCCCTGATGCAGACGCCCGGCCTCAGGATCGCCGTGTGCCGCCCGGCCGACCAGCCGGGCTACTGGGACCTGGCGCGCGATCACTTCGGCTGCCAGATCCCGCTGGTCGGTTTCGAATCGCCGGCCCAGGTGCTGGCCGAGGTGCGCACCAACCCGACCACGGTCGGCGTCGTACCGGCGCCCGGCGAGGCCGACACCACGCCGTGGTGGCCCCTGCTGGCGAGTGGTGAGTCCACCCTGCCCAACGTCGTTGCCCGCCTGCCCTTCCTCGCCATGCCCAATGCCCGCGCCCGCGGCATCTCGGCCCTGGTGCTGGCCCGCATCGAGCCGGAGGAAAGCGGCGATGACCGCGCGCTGATCTCGATCGAGACGCCGGGCGGCATCAGCCGCAACCGCATCGCCTCGGCGCTCGCCGCCGCGGGCCTGCCCGCCTTCACATCGGCGCTGGACCAGCTTGCCGGCGGCGTGCATCACTACCTCGTCGAGCTGCCGGGCGTGATCGTCGATGGCGACAAGCGCCTGCGCGGCCTCGAGACGGCCTTGAAGCCCGAGCGCGGCCGCGTGGCCCCGATCGGCGCCTATGCCGTGCCGGCCACACTCTAGCGAGACACCCCATGACTGCGCTCACCCCGCGTCCGGGCATCCTGAAGATTGCGCCCTATGTACCGGGCAAGGATTCGATCGACGGCAAGGAAACCGTCGCCAAGCTCTCGTCCAACGAGGGCGCGCTCGGCCCTTCCCCCAAGGCGATGGCGGCCTATGCCAAGGCCCAGGCCGAGCTGCACCGCTATCCCGACGGCAATTCGACCAGACTGCGCGCGGCAATCGGCCGGCACTACGGCCTCGACGCCAAGCGCATCGTCTGCGGCACGGGCTCCGACGAGCTGATCAATCTCCTGGTGCGCGCCTATGCCGGGCCGGGCGATGAGCTGCTCTACAGCCAGTTCGGCTTTTTGATGTATCCCATCAATGCGCTGGGCGTCGGCGCCACGCCGGTCGCCGCGCCCGAGACGGACTACCGCGCCGACGTCGATGCCATGCTGGCCAAAGTGACGACCAAGACCCGGGTGGTGTGCCTCGCCAACCCCAACAACCCGACGGGCAGCTACGTCACCAAGGACGACGTGCGCCGCCTGCATGCGGGACTGCCGAAGAACGTGCTGCTGGTGATCGACGCGGCCTATGCCGAGTATGTCAGCCGCAACGACTACGAATCGGGCGTCGAGCTGGTCGACAAGGCCGAGAACGTGGTGATGACGCGGACCTTCTCCAAGATCTACGGCATGGGCGGCCTGCGGCTCGGCTGGATGTACGGCTCGGCCGGCATCGTCGACGTGATCAGCCGGCTGCGCCAGCCGTTCAACGTGAACCTGGCCGCACAGGCCGCCGGCATCGCCGCCCTCGAGGACATCGCGCACACCGATGCCAGCCGCACCAACAATGATATCTGGCTGCCCTGGCTTTCCACGGAACTCGGCAAGCTTGGCCTCAAGCCGCTGCCCAGCGTCGGCAACTTCGTGACGGTGGGCTTCGGCTCCAGGGAACGCGCCGCCGCGGCCAACGACTGGCTGATGAATGACGGGCTGATCCCGCGCATGATCGCGGGCTATGGCCTGCCCGAGCACCTGCGCATCACCATCGGCACCGAGGCCGAGGTGAAAGCCGTCCGCAATTCACTGGCGCGCTTCGTCGCCGCCAAGAAATGAGCGCCATCATGTTCGACAAGATCGCGCTGATCGGCATCGGCCTGATCGGCGGCTCGATCGCGCTCGAGGCCAGGAAGCGCGGGCTGGCCAAGAGCATCGTGGCGGCAACGCGCAGCGCCGAGACGGCAGCGCTCGCCAACAAGCTGAAGCTCGCCGACCATTGCGGCACCGATCTGGCGGCCGCAGCTGAGGGCGCGGACCTGGTGATCGTCTGCACGCCGGTCGGCGCCTGCGGCCCGGTGACGAAGGCGATCGCGGCCAAGCTCAAGCCCGGCTGCATCGTCTCCGATGTCGGCTCGGTGAAGCAGACCGTGATCGCCGACATGGCGCCGCACATCCCGGCGGGCGTGCATTTCATCCCGGCCCACCCGGTCGCCGGCACGGAGAATTCAGGCCCCGAGGCTGCGCTGCTCGACCTGTTCCAGGGCCGCTACTGCATCCTGACGCCGCTGCCCGACAGCGATCCCAAGGCGGTCGACAAGCTGGAAGCCTTCTGGAAGGCGCTGGGCAGCGAGGTCAACCGGCTCGATCCCGCCAACCACGACCGCATCCTCGCCATCACCTCGCACCTGCCGCACCTCATCGCCTACACCATCGTCGGCACGGCCGACGATCTCGGCGGGCACCTCAACAGCGAGGTGCTGAAATACGCCGCCGGCGGCTTCCGCGACTTCACGCGCATTGCTTCTTCCGACCCGACGATGTGGCGCGACGTGTTCATGAACAACCGCGAGGCCGTGCTCGAGGTGCTGCAGCGCTTCCAGGAGGACCTGTTCTACCTGCAGCGCGCCATCCGCTGGGGCGAGGCCGACAAGCTGTTCGACCTGTTCACGCGCACGCGCGAGATCCGCCGCGCGCTGATCCATCTCCATCAAGAGTGAGCGCGGCCAAACCCCTCTGGGTGTTCGGCTACGGCTCGCTGATGTGGAACCCGGGCTTCGCCACGCCCGAGACGCAGCCAGCGCGCCTGCAGGGCTGGCATCGCGCCTTCTGCATCTATTCGGAGCACTATCGCGGCACGCCCGAGAAGCCCGGCCTCATCCTCGGCCTGCTGCCGGGCGGCGCCTGCCGCGGCCTCGCCCATCGCCTGCCGGCCCAGGACTACGAGGCGACAAGCCGCTACCTCTGGACACGCGAGATCGACAATGACGGCGTCTACGAGGAGGCGATCCGGCCGATCCATCTCGCCGACGGCCGCACCGTACGGTCGCTGGTCTATCTCGCCGACCGCAGGCACCGCCAGTTCGCGGGCAAGCTGTCGCTGGCGAAATCGCTCAGGCTGGTGCGTCAGGGACGCGGCGCCACCGGCAGCAACATCGACTACGTGAGGAACACCGTCGCCCACCTGCGTGAGCTCGGCCTGCAGGATCGCGCGCTGGAGGAGCTGGCGCGCCGCGCCAGCGGTTAGCGGCTCTGGTCCTTGAAGATCGCCTTGACGATGAAGCGCCACTCCTCGCGCGCCTGCTCGACGGTGAGGCCGAGCCGCTCGCGCAGCACGATCCAGCCCTCGGGCGTCAACGTCATCGCGACGGCGTTCAGCGTGCGCTCTCGGCTGTCACCCGGCAGCGCGGTCAGCTCCTCGCCGAAGGACTGCTCAAGCTGCTCGCGATTGGTCGCATAGAGCTGGTTGACCCTCTCGCCGGCCTCGGACGAGCGCCGCTGCAGCGTTTCGACGAAGGTCCACATCGGCACCAGCTTCTCGTAGCGGCCGGCACGCTGGCCGATCGCGGCCGAGATGCGCTCGTCGAGCTCGCCCTGGTTGCCTGTCCCATTCTTGGCTGGCGGATCACTCGCCAAGGTGCTGAGCACGCGGCCGAGCACGGCGACATAGAGCTCGGCGGTATCGGCGAAATGCTGGAAGACGGTGCGTGCCGAAACGCCGGCAAGCTTGGCGATGTCGCGCACGATCGGCGCCACCTCGCCTTCCATCGCGAGTGTCAAAGTGGAGGCGACGATGGCTTCACGCGTGCGGGCAACACGATCGCCGCGGCCGGCGTGTTGTGCTTGCGACGGCTAACTCGGCAGTTCAACGTCCATACTTCTGATCCCCTCGGAGTGCCGCTTCCTTCTCTGTGAAGCTTCGCTCTGTTCATCGCGATGACGCGAGGCGAGTTTGGCCTGCGCACCAAATGAAGAAAAGCGATTTAAACCAATTCCCACGCATACGCGACAATTCACGGTATCATCCCTGGCGTAAGCAATTCGTAAGGTCACGGTGCCACGATGAAAGATAAGAACTTCGCCGCAGCGTCGCTCGCAGCTCAAGCCATGGGCTGGATCGATCCAGTGACGAAGGCTGTCGTGCCGCCCATCCATATGGCGAGCACGTATCAGCGCGACGAGGACAACGGCTTTCGTTCCGGCCGTATTTATGCGCGCGCGGACAATCCGACATTCGACCAGGTAGAAGCCACGCTCGCGGCTCTCGAGGGCGGACCGAAGGCGCTGGTCTTCTCGTCCGGCATGAGTGCCGCCAGCACCTGCTTCCTCGCCCTCGCCCCGGGCGATCATGTCGTTGCACCAAAGGTCATGTACTGGTCGCTGCGCAACTGGCTGGCAGGCTTTGCCACGCAATGGGGCCTCAAGGTCGAGTTCGTCGATGCCGACAAGCTCGATGCCATCGCCGCCGCGGTGAAGCCCGGCGCCACCAAGCTGGTCTGGCTCGAGACGCCGGCGAACCCGATCTGGTCGGTCACCGATATCGCCGGCGCCGCCGAGATCGCGCACAAGGCCGGCGCAATGCTCGCCGTCGAATTCGACCGTGGCGACGCCAGTGCTGACCCGGCCGATCGAGCTTGGCGCCGACATCGTCATGCATTCGGCAACCAAGTATCTCAACGGCCATTCCGACTTGATCGCCGGCGCGCTGGTCGGCGCGCGCGACGACGAGCACTGGGCGAAGCTGCGCACCATCCGGGCCCAGCTCGGCACGATCCTTGGCCAGACCGAGGCGTGGCTCCTGATGCGCGGCATGCGCACGCTCTTCCCGCGCGTGCAATGGGCCTGCCGCTCGGCTGAGATGCTGGCCGAGAAGTTTGCGGCCCATCCCATGGTGAGCGAGGTGCTTTATCCCGGCCTGCCCTCTTTCGCCGGCCACGCCGACGCGAAGAAGCAGATGAAAGGCGGCTTTGGCGGCATGCTGTCGGTGCGCGTCAAGGGTGGCGAGCGCGGGGCCATCGCCACGGCGGCACGCGTCGATCTGTGGAAGCGGGCGACGTCATTGGGCGGCGTCGAGAGCCTGATCGAGCATCGTGCCAGCATCGAAGGGCCCGGAACGCCCTGCCCAACCGACCTGCTGCGATTGTCGGTCGGCGTCGAAGACGCGGGCGATCTGCTCGCCGATCTCGACCAGGCGCTGAAGCGCGCGCACAACGCCTAGGCGCTTCGCGAAGCGCCCAGTGCAGAAATGGTCAAGGTGCCGAATGCGCGACTGGAGTGGCGCGCTCCTATGACAAAGAGAAACCTTCGCGCAGCGGATCGTCTTCGTCGAAGCGAAAGCGGCTCTCGCCGGTGAAATGCGCCAGGCCACCCACCTCGACCACGACCGCCTTGCGCGGGCCGACGGGCGGCGCATCGCGTAACACCCGACCGCTGAAGACGGCACCGGTGCAGCTCTCGAACAGCCGCTCCTCACCCGCCTTCGCCTGCCGGCGCGCCGCCTGCAGCGCCATGCGCGCACTGACGCCACTGCCGGTCGGGCTGCGGTCGATCTGGCGGCCGGCGAAGACGCAGACGTTGCGGCTGGGCTTGCCGTCTGCGCCATCGCCGCCGTCGGTCAGGATGGTGCCGTAGAGAAAGGCCAGGTCGGGCTCGCTGGCATGCTCGATCGGCACGGCCTTGGCGACGGCGCGCGCGATTTCCTCGCCGGCATCGGCGATGGCGCGCATCGGCGAGCGATGAAGATCGAGGCCGATCGAATCAGCCGGCAGGAAGGCGTAGAACGCCCCGCCATAGGCGATGTCGACCGTCAGCGGGCCCCAGGTCGATGTCGGCGCCACGCGATCGAGCGCATAGACGAAGGACGGTACGCTCTCGAAGCGCACCCTGCCATCAGCCGCGACGTTCGCCAGCACGAGACCGCACGGACATTGCAGGCGAACCGTCGGGCCCTTTACTCGCCCGCTCTCGACGGCCCAGCGTGCCAGCGCGATCGTGGCGTGGCCGCACATGGTCGAGTAGCCCTCGTTGTGCATGAACAGCACGGCGAGGTCGGCCTCGGGATGATCGGGTTCGACCAGCAGCGCGCCGTACATGCCGTCGTGACCGCGCGGCTCGAGCATCAGCCCGCGCCGCAGATGATCGAAGCGCTCTTTCGCCTCGCGCCTTTTGTCGAGCAGGGTCTTGCCCGCGAACGCCGGCCAGCCGTCGACGATGATGCGCGTGGGCTCGCCGCCGGTGTGCATTTCGACCGTCGACAGGATCAACCGAACACCTGCGGCAGCGCCACGCCGATGCGCTCGTTCATCATCTCGATCGAACCGTCGGTGTAGGCCGCGATCTTGGCGCCGGCGAGATGGCGCGCCAGCGGATACTCCGCCCGCAACCCGTTGGCGCCCATCGCCTGGATGCAGTCGGCGATGCGCTGCACGGCCATGTCGGTCGCGAACTTCTTGGCATAGGCCGCCGGCAGCACGGCATCGCCTCCTTCGTCGATCAGCCGCGCGGCGCGATAGGTGAGCAGCCGCGCCGCCTCAAGGTCGGTCGCGGCATCGACCAGCTTCCAGCGCACGCCCTGATGGTCGATCACCGGCTGGCCGAAGGTCTTGCGCTCGCGCGTGTAGCGCACCGCCGTCTCGAGCGAGGCCTGCAGCATGCCGCAGCACATCGCGGCGACATAGGTGCGCGCTCCGTTGATGCCGGCCGAGCGCCGCCTTGAAGCCCTGGCCCGGCGGCTGCAGCAGGGCTTCGTCGGGGGCGAAATAGTCGACGAGATGGAAGCCGCCGACGCCGATGGCGTGGCCGCCATGCAGTTCGAACGGCTTGTCGCGCTGGAAGCCGGGCCGCTCGGCTTCGATGGCAAAGCAGGCGATGCCGCGATAGCCCTGTGCCTTGTCGGTCTGCGCGTAGGCCACCGAGAGACCCGCCACCGCGGCGTTGGTGATCCAGGCCTTGGCGCCGTTCAGCTTCCAGCCGCCCTCGACCTTCACCGCCGCCATTTCCAACCCGCCGAAGTCGCTGCCGACGCCGGGTTCGCTCAAGCCGGCGCAGCCGATCAGCTCGCCCTTGATCATGCGCGGCAGCAGGCGCGCTACGTGCTGCGGGCTTGCCGTCGCGGGCAAAGCGGGCACAGGCGTTGTGGTGGTTGATCAGCGCAAAGGCGAAGGCGAAGTCGGCCTTGGCGATCTCCTCGAAGGCGCGCAGCTTGCAGGAGAAGGAAAGCCCCTGCCCGCCATGCTGCTTGGCGAGCTCGATGGTGTTGAGGCCGGCCGCACAGGCGGCCTTGATGGTCTCGAGCGGATAGCGCCGCTCCCATTCCCAGCGCGCGGCATGGGGCGCCACATGTTCGTCGGCGAAAGCGCGGGCGCGCGCCACGACGGCGCGTTCCTCGGGCGTCAGGACCTCATCCAGCATGGCTCTGAGATACACGATTGGACCTTGGCGGCGCCAGCGGCCGGGCTAGAATGGCTGCCAAGCGGGTGTAGCTCAGGGGTAGAGCGTCGGCTTCCCAAGCCGTAGGTCGCGGGTTCAAATCCCGTCGCCCGCTCCATTAATTCGGATGGCGTGTGTCGTAAGCCAGATGCCGAGATCTTTGCTCGCCGCCATCGATTCGCTGACGGTCGACGTCATTTCCGACAATGTGAGCGACACGTACGCGAGCAAGCCTGCCTTCGCCATATCGGAACTCGCAAATGTCATGCTGGCGGGCGCCAGCGAGATCTCCGGTCAAACCCTGCTCGTTGCCAATCTCGGCTATGGCCTGCGGCTCAGATCCCGGCTCGGCACCACCGAGCATGTCCTTCTCTTCGACACCGGCACCGAGGGCGCGGCCTTCGTGCGCAACTGCCGGAACCTCGCGATCGATCTCGGAGGCGTTGAGGAGATCGTCGTGACCCATGGGCACTGGGATCACATGGGAGCGTTGCCGGCGGCACTCGACGCGATCGTCGCCCGGCGCGGCCGCAACAGCGTGGGCATTCACGTCAATCCCGGCATGTTCAACGAACGCAGCGTGCGGCTGGCCGACGGAACGATCTTTCCGACTGCGCGCGTGCCCACGCCATCGGAGATGGAGGCGCGTGGCGCCCGCGTCATCAATGACGGCGGGGAGCGCACCCTGCTCGACGGCCATTTCTACTACAGCGGCGAGATCCCGCGGGTCACGCCCTTCGAGACCGGGCGCAAGGACCATCTTTGCCGACTGAACAACGAGGAGGAGTGGCGACCGGACCCCTACCTGATGGACGAGCGCATGCTGGTCGTGAACGTTCGTGACCTCGGACTGGTCGTCTTCAGCGCCTGCTCTCATGCCGGCATCGTCAATGTCTGCACGGAGGTCCGCCGCCTGTTCCCCGGGACGCCCATTCATGCGGTGATGGGCGGCTTGCATCTCGGCGGCGTCATGGAGGGCCTGATCCCGCAGACCGTCGAAGGGCTTCAGCCGTTCGACATCGGCTACTTCATCGCCGGCCACTGCACGGGCTGGCGGGCCCTGCATGCGCTGGCCAATGCCTATGGCGAACGCGTCAGCCAGTCCGCGGTGGGCACTCGATACCACTTCGCTCCCGAGACGCCGCCAACTGAACGCGTCACGCCACCGGCGTCGCGTTTCGCGGTCAAGCCGTCCTGGTGATAACCTTCTTCCAAATTTCTTCAGGCAGGAAACCATGGATACGATCGTTGCGGCGCCGGCCGCGACCGGCGACTACGCAGCGGACGTTGCGGCGTTCTCGGCCTATTGGCGCAGCACGCCGGGCAAGGAGGCCGCGCGCGACGCCCGCTTCGCCTTCCTGCGGCGCCATGCCCGCACGCTCTACGACAAGCTGACCGGCAATCGCACCAGGTTCGTGCGCATCGAGCGGCTGGTCTACGACGCGGCCGCCCTGGTGCCGGGCCTGACGCCGACCAGGGCGCAGGTCGATGCCGAGGCGCAGCTCAAGCAGGCCGACAAGCAAGGTGCCGAGGTCGACCAGGGCATCCTGTGCAACCAGTTCCTGGCCGATCCGGTGTGTGGTCTGCATCTCTGCCACGCCATGCTGTTGCCGCGCGAGGAATCGGCCGAGGCGCTGGCCAAGTTCCGCCGCGACGGCCGGCTCGATCTCGGGACCGCCAGGGTCGAGCGCCAAGGCAAGGCGGCGGTGCTGCTGCTCTCCAACAAGCGCTTCCTCAATTCCGAGGACAACGCCACTCAGCCGATGACCGAGATCGGCGCCGATGTCTGCATCCTCGATCCCGACAGCCAAGTCGCGGTGCTGCGCGGCGACGTGGTGCCCGAGGGCAAATATGCCGGCCGGCGCGTCTACAATGCCGGCATCAACCTCACGCACCTCTATTACGGCAAGATCCCGTTCCTGTGGTTCCTGATCCGCGACCTGGGTTTCGTGAACAAGATGTTTCGCGGGCTCGCCCGGCCCGATGTGCCGCCGGACGAAGTCTCGGGCGATTCGATCGAGAAACTCTGGATCTCGGCGGTCGAGACCTTCGCGATCGGCGGCGGCTGCCAGATCCTGCTGGCGACCGACTTCAACATCGCCGCGCGCGACGCCTACATGACGTTGCCGGCGCGCAAGGAAGGCATCATCCCGGCAATGGCCAACCTGCGCATGGCCCGCTTCACCGGCGACCGCATCGCGCGCCAGGCGATCATGTACGAGCGGCGCATCGAGTGCGATTCGGAGATCGGCCGCATGATCTGCGACGAGGTCGTGGCGCCGCAGGAGATCGATACCACGATCACCCGCGTGATCGACCGGCTGACCGGCTCGGGCGCGGTGGGGGCGATCGGCAATCGCCGCGCCCTGCGTCTTTCCGCCGAACCGCTCGACCTGTTCCGCCAGTACGCCGCGCTCTATGCCCGCGAGCAGGCTTACTGCCACTTCAGCCCGGCCTTGATCTCCAATCTCGAGCTGTTCTGGAACGCCCAGAACCGCAAGGTCTGATTGGTATTTCTGCGCCAGTTGCGAATGACAGGCAAAATCGCAGGGGGTGGCGCAGAATCTGGGAAGAATCGCCTAAAAGCCTTGTGCCATCGGCATCGGAGGCTTCCCACCAAGGTGGGAAGGTCGACTGCAAATTGGTTAGCCACCCGCCATCAGGTCGGCCAGCGCGGGATCGGCCAGCAGGTCGGCGGCCAACGCCTGGCGCACGATGCGGCCGCGGCTCAGCACCACGCCGCGGCTCGCGACGCGCAAGGCCAAGCCGGCGCGCTGCTCGCTCAGCAGGATCGCCGTTCCGTCGGCAGCCAGCGATGCCAGCCGCTTGAAGAGATCCGCCACCACGGCCGGCGCCAGGCCCAGGGTCGGCTCGTCGAGCAGCAGGAGCTTCACGCCGTTCATCTCGGCGCGCGCCAGCGCCAGCATCTGCTGCTGGCCGCCCGACAGCAGCCAGGCCCGCGCCTCGGGCCGCTCGCCCAGCATGGGAAACATCGCCAGCATCTCCTCGACCCGCCGCCGCCGCTCGCCGGCCGGCAAGGACGAGGCCGCTTCGAGATTCTCGCGCACCGTCAGGCCGGCGAAGACGCGCCGGCCCTCGGGCACGTAGCCCACGCCCAGGGCCACGCGCTGCTCGACCGAGAGCGACCGGGCATCGCGCCCGAACAAGCCGACGCCACCTGCACGAAATCCCAGGATCGTTTCCAACAGCGCCGTCTTGCCCGCGCCGTTGCCGCCCAGCAGCGCCACGATCTCGCCCGCGCCGATCTTCAGGTCGCCGATCGACAGCACCTCGCTCATCCTTCGGCTCCGCTCAGGACGGGTGCCGCGAGCCCCAGGAAACTGGCCCGTACCTTCGGGTCCTGGCGCACCTCGCCCGGACGGCCGACGGCGACGACGGCTCCGCGATCGAGGCAGACGAGCCGATCGCAGATCTTCGACAGGAGCTCGACGTCGTGGTCGACGATCAGCACGCCATGTCCCGCATCGCGCAGCTTGGCGAGCACATGAGCGAGACGCTCACGCTCGCGCTCGCTCATGCCGGCGGCGGGCTCGTCCAGTAGCAGGAACGCCGTTTGCCTTGCCAGCACGCGCGCCAGTTCGGCCGAGCGCGTCGCATCCGCCGCCGGCGTCTGGAAGGTGCGCCCGATGCCGGTGAGCGCGATGCGATGTGCAGGCAGCCGCTCAATGTGCGTGGAGTCGAGCGCGATGGTGCCGTTGTCGGCGCGCTCGAGACCACAGATCACGTTGAGCAGCGTCGTCTTGCCTGAACCGTTGGGCCCGATCAGGCCGACGATCTCGCCGCGCTCGACCGCGAGGGAAACGTCGCACAGCGCCTCGATCCCGCCAAAGTGCTTGCTCACGCGATCGAGCACCAGACGCCGCGCGCCGTGCGGCGACGGGAAACGCTCGGGCAGCGCCGGCGCCGGCGGCGCCTCCGGCCGGTCGATCAGGCCGGCCAGCCCTTGCGGCGCCCACAACACGACGGCCAGCGTCGCGGCGGCATAGGCCAGCAGCCAGGCGCCTTCCAGGCCGCGGAACAGTTCGGGCAGGCAGACGGCGAGGGCAGCGCCCAGCACGGCGCCCATGGGATGACGCACGCCTCCCAGCACGACCGAGGTGAGGCAGATCAACATGATCGGGAAACCCGCCGCCTCGGGCGAGACGACACCGCTCAATGACGCCGAACAGGCGCCGGCAAGGCCTGCGATGGCGCCGCCGATCGCGAAAGCGGCAAAACGCCAGCGACCGCCATCGATGCCGAGCGTGGCCGCGGCAAGCGGCGCTTCGCGCAGCAGCCGCGCGTTCTCGCCGAGCGGGCCACGGAACAGCGCGGCATAGGCGAGCACGCCGGCAATCAGCAAGATCCAGACAAGACCGAGCAGCACGATGCCGCGCGGCAAGCCTGCCGCGAAGCCAATCAGGCCATTGGCTCCTCCGGTCAGGCTCTCGGCATTCACCGCCACGAGACTGACCAGCGACGCAAGCGCCAGCGTGGCGAGCGCGAAGTAGTGCGACTGAAGGCGAAGGATCGGGCCCGCCACGACAGCGGCCGC
Source organism: uncultured Alphaproteobacteria bacterium (assembly GCA_963755595.1). GTDB lineage: Bacteria > Pseudomonadota > Alphaproteobacteria > Reyranellales > Reyranellaceae > Reyranella. The sequence goes on from CAVWKP010000017.1 coordinate 350,487, forward strand.
CGCAGCGCTCGCCAGTATTGCCACGACGAAGGCCAGTCCGCCGAGTGCTGGCGCGGTGAGCGCGGTGGCGTAGGCGCCGACACCGAACAGCGCGCCCTGCGCCAGGTTGAGGGCGCCGAGCTGGCCGAACACGAGCTGATAGCCCAAGCCCAGCAGCGCATAGATGCCGATCAAGGTCACCAGGCGCTGGCCGAACGGCGGCAAGACGGTGAGCGCCAGCACAGGCGGCAGGATCAGCAGGATGAGCCAGACGCGGCGCATCACGCACGCCGCCCTGCCGGCTCGCCAAACAATCCGCTCGGTCGCAAGCTCAGCACGGCGAGCACCACGACATAGAGAGCAGCGGAAGCCCAGGCGTCCCCGAGCCAGGTCGAGACCACGGTCTCGAAGCCGCCGATCGCCAACGCGCCCACCAAGGCGCCGGGCACGCTGCCCCAGCCGCCCAGGGCGACGGCGATGTAGGCCTTCAGCATGTACCCGCCGCCCTGCGTCGGCGATACCAGGAACTGGTGACCGAGCAGGAAACCCGCGATCCCGGCCAAGGCGCCGGCCAGCGCCAGTGAAAGGGTGACGTAGCGGCCGACCGGAATGCCGACCGCGCGAGCCATGTATCGATCGGCCGCGACGGCGCGCATGCGCCGGCCGGTCTGCGTGCGCTCGAGCAGAAGCCATACGGCCATCACCAGCACCGCGCCGACGACGATGATGGCAAGCGGCTGGCGGCCAAGGGCGAAACCCGCGAGCTCGACGACACCGCTGCCCGCCAAGGCCGGCACGGTGCGTGGCGCCGTTCCCATCGTGACCGTCAGGCCCTGCTCGATGATGGCGGCAAGCGCCAGGGTGGCGACGAAGGTCGCCTCAGGCGGTCGCCGCACCAACGGCAGGATCGCGACACGGGTCGCGACCACGCCGGCGAGACCAAGGGCCAAGGCCACGACCGGCAACAACAGCGGTCCCGGCAGTCCACTCCAGCTTCCCGCGACGACGGCCGTGGCACCGCCCAGCACGACGAGATCGCCATGCGCGAAGTTCACCGCGCCGACGGCGTTCAGCGCCAGCACGAAGCCGAGCGCCACCAGCGCATAGGCCATGCCCAGCGCCAGTGCGTTGAGGACGAGCTGTGCCGTGATCAGTGTTCGCGGTCTAGTGTTCCCTGGGCGCGTGCTTGCCCAGGATGCGCTGCAAGGTGCGCCGATGCATGTTGAGGCGGCGCGCGGTCTCGGAGACGTTGCGGTCGCACTGCTCGAACACGCGTTGAATATGCTCCCAGCGCACGCGGTCGGCCGACATCGGATTGCTGGGCGGCGGCGGCAGCTTGCGGCCATGCGCGATCAGCGCCTGTTCGATGGCGTCGGCGTCGGCGGGCTTGGCGAGGTAATCGACGGCGCCTTCCTTCACGGCCGCCACCGCGGTGGCGATGTTGCCGTAGCCGGTCAGCACGACGATGCGGATGTCGGGCCGCGCCTGGCGCAGCGGTCCCACCAGCTCGAGCCCGTTGCCGTCGCCCAACCGGAGGTCGAGGACGGCGAAGGCCGGCGGGCGGGCGGTCTGGGCCAGCGCCTCGGCCACCGAACCGACCGAGGTCACGATGAAGCCGCGCAGCTCGAGCGCGCGTGCGATGCGGTTGCGGAACGCCGCGTCGTCATCGGCGATCAGCAAGGTGCGGTCCTTGTTGCTGGTGGTGCCGGCGAGGACCGGCGACACCGGACGATTGGCGCCTGTGTCCTGGGTCATGGCGACTCCTTCGACATTGGCCGCTATGTAGCCTTGAAGACGGGATTTGGCCAGCGCACGACAACGGCGGCACCCCCCGTTCCGTTGCCACGATTGCCGAAACTGACGGAAGCGCCGGTACGTTCCAAGAGCGTCTTAGAGATGAAAACGCCCAGTCCCATGTGGCCTTCCTCACCCTGGCGCGTGGAAATGAAGGGCGTGCCGAGTTCGTCGAGCAGCGATTCGGAGAAGCCCGGCCCGTCGTCCGACACCTCGACCTCGGACCATTCGGTGGTCCAGCGCGTGGCGATGCGGATCTCGTGACGGGCGAAGGACACTGCGTTCTGCACGATGTTTCCGATGCCCTGCATGATCTCGGGGCTGCGCACCTGAATGGGCGCGGTGGTCGGCACGCCCTCGCCGATCGGCCCCGAGCTGAAGGTGATGTCGATGCCGTCGCGGCTGTAGTGCTGTGCCGCCGCCTCGATCAACGCCGGCAAGGGCACCAGGATATAGGCATCGGATACATCGCCCGCCGGATCGACCGTCAGCCGCGCCAGGATCGAGCGGCAACGCCCGGACTCCTGCGCCAGGAGATCGACGTCCTCGCGCAGAGGATCGTCTGGCTCGACGTCGCGCTGCATCTCCTTGGCGATGACGGCGATGGTGGAAAGCGGCGAGCCGAGCTCGTGTGCCGCGGCCGCCGCCAGAGCACCGAGTGCCGACAAGCGCTGCTCATGCGCCAGCGCGCCTTGCGCGGCGGCGAGAGCGTCGCTCATCTGGCGGGCTTCCTCGGCGAGTCGCCAGCCGTAGAGCGTGATCAGCAACACGGTGAGGCTGAGACCGGCCCAGGCGCCGGCCTGGTAGATCTCGGGCAACTCGGGCGGCGTGCCATTCCACGGCAGCGGCTGGTGGAAGAGCGCCAGCAGGCCGATGCTGATGATGGTGAGCAGCGACAGCGCGATGTTGCTGGCAAGCGACAGGATGGTGCCGCCGATCGCAACCGGCGCCAGCACGAGCAGCGCGAACGGGTTCGTCAGCCCGCCGGTGAGATAGAGCAGCACGGCAAGCTGCACGATGTCGAACGCGAGGAAGATCGTGGCTTCGCGATCGTCGATGCGCGCCGACGCCGGCCGGCCGAGGCTGACGGCAAGATTGAGCAGCGCGGAGAGGGCGATCGCGCCGCCCACCGGCAACAAGGGCAGGGTGAAGCCCAGCCCCCAATGGACGGTGGCGGCGGTGAAGAGCTGGCCGGCGACGGCGGCCCACCGGATGAGGACGAGCGCGCGCAGGCGAACGCCGCCGCGCGGCGGCAAGCCCGGACTGGCGGCGGCCAGCGGCGAGGCGGGGGGCGCAACGGGCGAGGCGGGCTCGGCGCGCGCTGCCACGATCTACTCCTCGATCATCAGGTGCTTGCGATGCACCGTGATGAACAGCGGGATCTTGCGCTGCTTCTTGCGGTCGGGCGGTTCCTTCACCAGCCGGCCGATCTCGCCCAGGATCAGTCCGGTGATGGTGGGCAGCGGCAGCTCGCGCGCTTCGTCGAGCCGCACCCAGCGGATGTCGCCCATCTCGCTCGAATGGCGGATCTCGCCCGTCGCATCGTCGGCCCGCGCCATGAAGAAGCGCGCATTGAAACGGCGCGGCCGGCCAGGCGGCGTCACCGCGCGCGCGATCAGGTCGAGGCAATCGAGCGCCGGTGCCAGGCCCCTGTCGAGAAAGCCTTTCCAGTGCTCGCCATAGTCCTTCTTGCGGCGCGCCGTTCTTGAGCGGCTTGGCGAGCATCAGGCCCGTCTCCTCGAAGGTCTCGCGCACCGCCGCCACGCCCAGCGCCTGTGCCCGCTGGGCGGTCGCTGCCTTCAGGAGCCGCGCGTTGACGTGACGGTCGAGCGGCGTGGCAATCGGCACGTGCGCGTCGGCCTTGTCGACCCGCCCGCCAGGAAACACGTAGCGGTTGGGCATGAACGCGTGCTTGGCGTCGCGGCAGCCCATCAACACCTCGGGAATCCGGCCGCGCTCGCGCACCAGGATCAAGGTCGCGGCATCGCGCGGCCGCATATAGGGATACTTCTTCTCGAACGTATCGACCGGCCGCTCGCCGCCAGGTTTCAGGTCGCCATGGACGTAGCCCTTATCCGTGCCGCGCACGACTGCGCTGGCGGGAATGCGCTTTTTGCTCATGAGTAGACGATAGACCAGCGTGGCTAGAACGACCAGCCAACCGGCGTATCGGGACGGAACACGACGATGCTCTTGTTGCCGCCCGGCACCTCGATCTGCTCAGGCGCGTCGAGCGGCTGGGCCTTCAGCGTGATGCGTTCCTCGTTGGCCGGCAGGCCGTAGAAGCTGGGGCCGTTCAGCGAGGCGAAGGCTTCCAGCCTGTCGAGCGCGTTCTCTTCCATGAAGACCTGGGCATAGACCTGCATCGCCACCGGCGCATTGAAGATGCCGGCGCAGCCGCAGGCGCATTCCTTGGTGTCGGCTGTGTGCGGCGCGGTGTCGGTGCCGAGGAAGAAGGCAGGGTTGCCCGAGGTCGCGGCGCGCCTGAGCGCGAGGCGGTGCTCCTCGCGCTTGGCGATCGGCAGGCAGTAGAAGTGCGGACGGATACCGCCCTTGAAGATCGCATTGCGATTGTAGCTGAGATGATGCGGCGTGATGGTGCCGCCGAGCCGTCCGGGATGCGCCTCGACGAAGGCCACGCCCTCCTTGGTCGTGATGTGCTCGAGCACCACCTTGAGGCCTTGGTGGCGCTTGAGCAGCGGCGTCAGCACCTTGTCCAGGAACACCGCCTCGCGGTCGAAGATATCGACGTCTGCGTCGGTCACTTCGCCATGGACGAGCAGCGGCATGCCCGCCTTCTCCATCGCCTCGAGGCCCCTTGCGATCTTGTCGACCGAGGTCACGCCATGGGCGGAGTTGGTCGTGGCATGCGCGGGATAGAGCTTGGCGGCGACCCAGACGCCTTCCTGTCTGCCGCGCGTGAGTTCGGCCGGATCGGCGCCGTCCGTCAGGTAGCAGGTCATCAGCGGCTCGAACTTGAGCGACGCTGGAACCGCTCTGCGGATTCGTTCGCGATAGGAAACTGCCTCGGCAACCTTGGTCACCGGCGGCACCAGGTTGGGCATGATGATGCCGCGCGCGAACTGGCGCGCCGTATGCACGGCGCAAGCCGCCAGCATCGGCCCGTCGCGCAGATGGACGTGCCAGTCGTCGGGCCGGCGGATCGAGAGGCGTGGTGGGAACGGACATGATGTTTTCTACGCTTGCTCCGGACGGGCTCCAATGTTGATTGCGTGCATGAACGCTTTGAAAGACGCCATCGCCTTCGCCCAGGCAGCCGAATCCAAATGGCCCGCGAGCATGAAAATGCCGGACGGCCAGTTCGTGATGACCTACGATTCCGGCGAGAAGGCCCCGGACAACGAGGTGCTGGGCCCGGTGAACCCGCGCGGCGGCTCCTCGGGTATCGTCTATCGCGGCGGCGAGATCATCGCCGAATGGGGCGACACCAACCGCGCCGACATGACCTTCAGCGTGGCCAAGAGCTTTCTCTCGTTGCTCGCAGGACTGGCGCTGGGCGACGGCCTGATCAAGAACCTGGACGACAAGGTCGCGGGCTACGCGCTCGATGACGGTTTCACCAGCGAGCAGAACAAGGACATCACCTGGCGGCACCTCCTGACCCAGACCAGCGAATGGCAGGGCACGCTGTTCGGCAAGGAAGACCGCATCGACCACAATCGCGTGGTCGGCCTGCAAGTCGCCGACGCTCCAAAGGGCACGCGCCGCCTGCTGACGAAACCTGGCAGCTTCTACGAATACAACGACGTGCGGGTGAACCGGCTCTCGCTGTCGCTGTTGCAGCTCTTCAAGGAGCCACTGCCCTCGGTGCTGAAGCGCCGGATCATGGATCCGATCGGCGCCTCGACAGGGTGGAAATGGGACGGATATCGCAATTCGACGGTAACGATCGACGGCAAGCCGATGATCTCGGTGCCGGGTGGCGGCCACTGGGGCGGCGGCATCGTGATTTCCGCGCGCGATCTCGCGTTGATGGGCCTGCTGGTCGCCCGCGGCGGCGCGTGGAGCGGAAAGCAAATCCTGCCCAAGGGCTGGACCGACGAGCTGGTGAAGCCCTGCCCGGTCGCGCCGTTCTACGGATTGATGTGGTGGCTCAATACCAACAAGCGCCAGTTCGCGGCGGCCTCCGACAGGAGCTTCTTCGCGCTGGGTTGGGGCAGCCACATCGTCTGGATCGATCCCGACAACGATCTCGTCACCGTGCTGCGCTGGATCGATCGCAAGCAGGCGCCGGGATTCGTCGAACGTCTGCTGGGTGCTCTCAAGAAATGAATCTCGACTACTCCGCCGTCCCGCGCATGCCGGACGGCCGCACCGCTCTCGAACATATCGAGTCCGTCGCCGCGAAATCGAAGGCGATCCGTCTGCCGATGGGCAATGGCGGACAGATGATGTGGCATGTCTGGGGTGAAGGGTCCGGCAAGCCGACTCTGCTGCTGTTCCATGGCGGCTCGGGCTCGTGGATCCACTGGATCCGCAACGTCCTGCCGCTGTCGCAGCATTTCACCGTCTATGCCGCGGACCTGCCCGGGCTGGGAGAGAGCGATCCGCCCGACGATGTGCGCGATGTCTGGTCGGTGACGCATTGCGTGCACACCGCGGTGCAAGCGCTGCTGCCCAAAGACCGGCAGTTCGCGATCACCGGTTTCTCTTTCGGCGGTATGGTGTCGGGGCATCTGTCGACCCTGATGCACGATCGCATCCGCCGCATCGTGCTGGCCGGCGCCGGCGGATTGAAGGCGACGCGCAAGCCCACCGCCAAGCTGCACAAGCTCCTGCCCGAGATGCCGGCCCAGGAACTGGCGGACGAGGCGCGGCGCAATCTCGAGCTCCTGATGCTGCACGATCCCAAGAATGTCGATGGCGTGGCGATCTACATGCAGATCCTGAACACCACGCGCGCCAAGACCCGCAGCCGCGACATGGGGATTGCCGGTGCGCTGAGCAAAGTGCTGCCGCAGGTGCGCACGCCTTTGACGGGCATCTGGGGGGAGTTTGATTCGACGACCTATCCCTATATTCAGGAGCGCATCGACCTCTTCCGCGCGGTCCAGCCGGACTTCCAGATGCACCAGATCGCCGGTGCCGGCCATTGGGTCGCCTACGAGGCCGCCGATGCCTTCAATGCGAAGCTCATCGAGGTGCTGAAGCCATGAAAACCGAAGTCACCGAGATCGCCGACAAGATCTATCGCCTGTCGACCTTCCTGCCCCAGGTCGGACCGAACGGGTTCACCTTCAACCAGTTCCTGATCGATGCCGAGCGGCCGCTGCTCTTTCACTACGGCCAGCGCGCGCTGTTCCCGCTGGTGAGCGAAGCAGTGAAGAGCGTGATCCCCCTCGACAAGCTCGCCTGGACGACCTGCAGCCATGTCGAGGCCGACGAAGCGGGTGCACTGAACGAATGGCTGGCCGCCGCGCCCAACGCCACGCCGGCGCACGGCCAGATCGGCTGCAACATCTGGCTCACCGACATGGCCAACCGCGCGCCACGCGCGCTCAAGAACGACGAGACGATCGATCTCGGCGGCAAGAAGGTGCGCTGGCTCGACACGCCGCACGTGCCGCACAACTGGGATGCCGGCCTGCTTTATGAGGAGACCACCGGCACGCTGTTCTCGAGCGATCTCTTCACCCAGTTCGGCGCCTGCCCGGCGACGACCTCGGGCGACATCGTCGATGCCGCGATCGCGACCGAGAAGGCTGTGCCCTTCATGCCGCCGACGCCGCTCGCCGCGCCTACCTTGCGGCGGCTCGCGGCGCTGAAGCCCAAGACCATCGCCCTGATGCACGGGCCGAGCTTCAAGGGCGACGGCGCCGCCGCGCTCGACGCTCTAGCGGCATACTACGCGGCCCGGCAGCACTAGCTACGGAGCGCCCTTCAAGCCGAGCGAATTCGAGGTAGCTCCAGCGAACCGTCGTGTTCGCCAGACGCATGCCTGCGAGATACTGCGCCATGGCGCGGGCGATCAGCTCGTCCGACGGCTTGTCAGCGGCGCGTGCCGTCGGCGAAGGCCACGATCTCGTCCCAGCCATCGGGTCGCTTGATCGACACCACGGTCGAAGGCGAGTCGAGGTTCTTGTAGGTCCAGAACGACCAGCCGATGCCGTGCGCCTCGTGCAGCTTGCGGAAGCCCTCGTTCCACGCGTCGGTCAGCTCGCCGGTCTCGCCCAGGAACAGCGGCACGTTGTAGAGGCTGGCGAAGTTGAGATGCCGCTGGATGGAGTCGCGCTTCGTGCTCGCCCAGAAGGAATGATAGGTGTAGGCGAGGTTGGCCGCGAACGGCGGGCCGAACATGTCGAAGCTGGAACTCCATTGGCCGGCCGCCAGGATCACGACGCGGCCCGGATCGACGGTGCGGATCGCCGCCGTCACCTCCTTGTAGAAGGGCTCCAGGCGCGGATTGAGCGTGGCGATGTCGTGATAGGGCGCGATCGGCTCGTTCAAGAGATCGTAGCCCAGGACCACCGGATCGCCCGCATAGCGTTGGGCGATAGCCCGCCACAACTTGACCGTGAGGGCACGATCGCGCGGCACATAGAACATCAGCGGATAGCCCGGCCCGTCATCGTGATTGATGCCCGTCTGGCCGCCGGGCGCGGCATGCAGGTCGACGATGGCGTAGAGCCCCGCCTCGCGTGCCCAGCCCAGCACGCGGTCGAGCAGCGCCCAACCCTCGCCTGCGATCGTGCCGTCGGCCGTCATGAACAGCGCGTAGTGCAGCGGGATGCGCACCGTGTTGAAACCGACCGACTTGATGAAGCGGATGTCGTCCTGGCGAATGTAGGTGTCGCGGTAGGTCGTCCAGAAAGCCTCGGCGCGCTCAGGCCCCAGCAGGCGCTCGAAGGCGCTAAAAATCTGGCGCGGCGCCTTGGCGACCTCGAACTTGAACATGTAGCCCTCGGGCATCAGCCAGTTGCCGAGGCTGATGCCCTTGATGAGAAGCGTGCTGCCGTCGGGCGCGATGAAGTTCTTGCCCTCGGTGCGCACCAGCGGCTGGGCGACGGCGGCTGGGCGGTGGCCGGTGCGAGCGAACCGAGAAGCAGCAGCAGAGCGACAAGAGCACATCTCGTCCGGCTGAACAGCCGGACGAGATGTGCCCTGTGAACGAGGCGGTGGAAACGACGCGTTCCGCTCGATGGAACCCCGAGCGGTTCCATCCGAGCGGAACCCGCGAGCAGACGCATGACGCCACCTTAACAGCCGATTAAGGTCGGGCCCATGCTTCTTGCCTCGCTTTTGGTGCCGATCGCGGTGGTGGCGATCGTGTTCCTGGTCCAGCGCCTGCGCCTGCCGGCCTTCCTCGCCATCATGGCCACGGTCGTGGTCTATGGCATCGCCGCCGACATGACCTTCCAGTCGGTCGGCAAGGCGTTTGGCCTGGGCTTCACCGCAGCGCTCGAGCAGATCGGCCTCCTGGTGGTGGCGGGCGCGCTGGTCCAGGCGCTGGTGCTGCGCGGCCCGCTCGGCACCGGCACCTCGGCGGTCGCGGGCGCGCTGGCGGGCCTCAGCCAGTCGGCCGCCGGCGGGCTCGCGCTCCTGCAGGCGGCCGGCCAGGAGGCGCCGCGGCGCGCGCTCGGGCTGGCGCTGACCTTGCTCGATATTTGCCGGCCTGGTGGCACCCTCGCCGCTGGCGGTCGCAGCGGCGTCGGTGATGAAGGCGAACATCCGCACCATGATGATGATCGCGGTCCCCGTCGCGACGGCCGCCGCCATCGTGGGTTGGGTGCATGTGGCGCGCGAGGTGCCCGCGGCCACCAAGCCCGGCCGCCTCGGCATGGCCTGGCTTGCCGTCGCAATCCCCATCGCGCTCCTGATCGTGCAGGCGGTGGCGCAGATGCCGAGCGAGCCGTTGGGCAAGGGCGGCGCGCGCGAGTTCTACATCGGCATCTCCAAGCCTCTGATGCTGACGGCGCTCGCCGTGACGCTGGGCGTGCTGTTCGCCGGCCGCTGGCAACCCTCGGCGCTGGTCGGCCGCAGTTGGGCGCCGCTCCTGATGGCCGTCGGCGCGGCCGGCGGCCTCAGCCGCGTGTTCGACGAGACCGGCATGGCCGAGCTCTTGGCCGAACACGTGCTCGATCCGCGCTACGGCCTCGCTCGTGCCGTTTCTTGCCGCCGCCATCGTCAAGACGATGCAGGGCAACTCGCTCTCGGCCGTGCTCACCGCCTCGGGCATGGTCGAGCCGATGCTGCCGGCGCTCGGCCTCGACAGCGCGAGCGGCCGCGCCATCGCCGCCGCCGCGACCGGAGCGGGCTCGATCGCGATCTGCCATCTCAACGATCCGTTCTTCTGGATCGCCGCCCACATGGGCGGCCTCACGCCAACCAAGGCGCTGCGCACGGTTTCGCTCGGCAGTCTGCTCGTGGCGCTGGTTGCCCTGCTTCTGCTGTTCGGCCTGTCGCGCCTCCTGTAGCGTGCCCGCCAATGAATGCGCTGGAGGAACCCGAGGCGCGGCGCGCGCCGGCGGTGCGCGAACTGCTGGCCTCGCCCGACTTCCTGCGGCTGTGGCTCGTCGGCGCCTTCGCCAACGCCATGCGCTGGCTGGAGCTTTTGGTGTCGGGCCTGTTCGCCTACGAGGCCACGGGATCGGCGCTCGCCGTCACCGTCGTCGTCGCCCTGCGTCAGTTGCCGCAGCTTCTGTTCGGCGCCTTCGCCGGTGCGGTGTCCGAGGCGGTCAATCGCAAGCTGATCGTCATGCTGGCCCTGATCGTGCCCGCCGTAGTCTCGACGCTCCTCGCGACGCTTGCCACCACCGGCCATCTCGCGCTGTGGCATGTGGCGCTGGGCAACCTCTTGTCGGGAACAATGTGGGCCACCGAGATGTCGACCCGCCGGCGCATGGTGGGCGAAGTGGCCGGGCCACACCGCATCGTGCCGGCAATCGCACTGGACTCCGCGACCTCGGCCGCCACCCGCATGATCGGCCCCCTGCTGGGCGGCTTCGCCTTCCAGTGGCTGCATATGAAGGGCGCCTACACGCTCACCGCCCTGGTGCAATTCGCCGGCGCCTTCGCGCTCGCCGGCCTGACGCACAGGCAGATGACCCGGCGGCTGGCGCTGGCGCGCATCCCCGCCGACATCGTCGAGGGGCTGGCGCTCGCCCGCACGCGGCCCATCATCCTGCTGGTGTTCGGCGTCACCGTCGTCACCAACACTTTTGCCTTCGCCTATTCCGGCCTCATCGCGCCGCTCGGCCTCAGCGCCTTCGGCGTTTCGCCGGCCCTGGTCGGGCTCTTAGCTGCCGGCGAGCCAATGGGTTGCCTGCTGGGCGGCGCGCTGATCGCCGCCGGCTTGATGCGCATGGACCGCCGGCTGGCCTTCGCCGGCGGCGCCGCCCTCTTCATGGTGGCGCTGATCGTGGCGGTGCTCAGCTCCTCCTACTGGCTGGCGCTCGTCATGCTGATCCTGGGCGGCTTCGGCACGGCGGGCTTCAGCAACATGCAAACCACGCTGATGCTGACCGAGGCGCCGATCGAAGTGCGCTCGCGGCTGATGGGCATCGTCACGGTCTGCATCGGCACCGGCCCGATCGGCGTGGTGGCGGCGGGCGCGTTGTCGGATCGCCTCGGCCCGCGCGATGCGGTGCTGGTGATGGCAAGCCTCGGCCTCGCCGCCACACTCGCCCTGGTGACGGCGCTCCGCCGGCGCTGACGTTCGCTGCCCGATTTCCCGACTTTTCCAGCGGGTGGAAAACGTCCGATGCCGATGGCATAAGGGTTTCAGGCACTTTTTTCCATTTTCCGCCCCACCCCTCCCAGCTAAGTCATTGATATGAAACGATTCATGATTACAAGCCATTGATTTTAAATGGCTTTATGGAGCTGCCCTTAGCAGGAGCTTGCCCGCGACATGACGGCCTTCGAGGCGGCGATGCATGTCGGCGGCCTTGGCCAGCGGAAAGACCTCCTCGATCGGCACTTTTAGCCAGCCCTCGGCGATGCCGCTGAGCACATGATCGACGCCCGCTTTCCACTCGGGCGAACTCTGGTCGACGTGGCCGAGATGCAGTCGGGTAAAAGTCTGCGAGCGCGGCAGGATGCGCTCGCGGATGTTCTTGAAGGGCTGGCCCTCGGCCTCGCCGATGCTGATCACATGGCCGAGCTTCCTCACCACGTTGAAGGTGCGGTCGAGCATGGTGGCGCCGTAGGAATCGATCGCGAGATCGACGCCCTTGCCGCTGGTGAAATCGAGCACGGCCTTCTCGAAATCCTCCCGCGAGGTGACCACGACGCGCGACGCGCCGTACTCCAGCGCCCGCTTCTCCTTGCCCGGCGTGCCGGTGGTGCCGATCACCCGCGCGCCGGCATGGACGGCGAGCTGGGTGCATTGCAGCCCGACGCCGCCGCCGATGGCATTCACCAGCACGGTATCGCCGCGCCTCAGTTTGTAGACCGTGAACAGCATGTGATAGGCGGTCAGCGCCTGGATCGGGAAGGCCGCGCCGACATCGAGCCCGACCTTGGCCGGCAGCTTGATCAGGCCGGCCGCCGAGGCGACGCACTTCTCGGCATAAGCGCCGCCCTTGTCGGGAAAGCACCGCGACGCGATCGCCGACCGCGACGCCCGTCACGCCCGGGCCCGAGCGCCGCCACCGTGCCGGAGACCTCGAAGCCCAGGATCATCGGATAGGTCATGGGATGCGGATAGATGCCGATGCGGACCTGCGTGTCGGCCCAGTTGCAGCCGGCATAGGCGACGTCGAGCAACACTTCGCCTGCGCCCGGCACCGGGTCGGGCATGTCGGCAACGGTGAGCTGCTCGGGCCCGCCGGTGGCGTGGATGACGACGGCCTTCATGTGAACCTCCCTCGCCGGATCGCCTGCAAGATCCGTGCGAGCGGCGGCGGCCTACTGAGCGGCGTCAGAGCGCTGGGCGTGGTGGCGGTTGACCGGCGTGGGCAAGCCAAGATTGCCGCGCAGGGTCGTGGCCTCGTAGTCGATGCGGAACAGGCCGCGGCGCTGCAGTTCGGGCACGACCAGTTCAACGAAATCCTTGAGCGAACCCGGCAGCCAGGCCGGCATCACGTTGAAGCCGTCGGCGGCGCCGTCCTTGAACCAATGCTCCATCTCGTCGGCTACCTGGGCGGGCGTGCCGATCGACAGCACATGGCCGCGCGGGCCGGCATTGGCGAGGCACAACTGCCAGAGCGTGAGCTTGTCGCGCCGCGCCTGCTCGAGCAGCAGGCGCTGGCGGCTGAGCGGACCGTTGGTGTCGCCCATTTCAGGCACCGGCCCGTCGAGCGGATATTTGTCGAGGCCCTTCACGCCGATCGTGTGCTCGAGGATGGCGATACCGACCGGCTTCTGGATCAGCGATTGCAGGGTGTCGTACTTCTCCTGCGCCTCAGACTGGGTCGCCGCCACCACCGGATAGAAGCCCGGCATCACCAGCACCTCGTCCTGGGCGCGGCCGAACTTACCCAGCCGCGCGCGGACGTCGGCATAGAACTCCTTGCCCTGCTCGAAGGTAGTTTGGGCCGTGAAGACGATCTCGGCCAATCGTGCCGCCACGTCGCGGCCCGTGCCCGAGGCGCCAGCCTGGACCAGCACCGGGCGGCCCTGCGGCGAGCACGGGACGTTGAGCGGGCCCTTCACCTGGAAATGCTTGCCCTTGTGGTTCAGCACGTGCTGCTTGGCCGGATCGAAGTTGAGGCCCGACTGCCTGTCGCGGATGAAGGCGTCGGCATCCCAGCTGTCCCACAGGCCGGTGACGACGTCGGCGAACTCGATGGCGCGCTCGTAGCGGTCGCCGTGCGCCATGTGCTGCTCGCGATTGTAATTCAGTGCGTCGCCTTCGTTGTTGGAGGTCACGAGGTTCCAGCCCGAGCGGCCGCCGCTGATCTGGTCGAGCGAGGCGAACTGGCGGGCCAGCGTATAGGGCTCATTGAACGTGGTGGTCGAGGTAGCGACGAGGCCCAGATTCCTTGTCACGGCCGCGAGCGCTGACAGGATGGTCATCGGCTCGAACTTGACCACCTTGCCCATGCGGCCGCGCTGGTCCGGGCTGCCTGCCGTGCTGACGGCGGCGCTGTCGGCGAGGAAGAGAAAGTCGAACTTGCCGCGCTCGGCGAGTTGGGCGGTCTCGACCATCTCGGCGAAGCTTGCGCCGGTGTGCATGTGCGCGCCGGGATGCCGCCAGGCGGCGACATGCTGGCCGGTTTCGTGCACGAAGGCACCGAGCCGCATCCTGCGACGCTTGTCGTCCTGGGCCATGCCCGGGACTCTAGCGCCGATCAGGCGGCGGCGACAGAGAGCGCCGCCAGCTCTTCCGCGATCTGGACCGCATTCCAGGCTGCGCCCTTCAGCAGCTGGTCGCCCGCCACGAACAGCGCCAATCCGTTCGGGTTGCTGAGGTCGCGCCGGATGCGGCCGACATGGACGTTGAGATCGCCGCTCGCCTCGAGCGGCATCGGGAAATGGTTGGCCTGGGGATCGTCGACGATCTTGAGGCCGGGCGCCCGGCTCAACAGTGTCCGCGCCTCCTCAGGCGACATCGGCGCCTCGAGCTCGAGCGTGATCGCCTCGGCGTGGGCGCGCAGCACCGGCACGCGAATGCAGGTCGGCTGGATGGCGAGATCGGGCGCATGGAACATCTTGCGCGTCTCTTCGACCACCTTGTTCTCTTCCTCGTTGTAGCCGTTCTCGGCCACCTTGGTGTTGTGCGAGAAGACGTTGAAGGCGATCTGGTGCGGGAACACCGACTTGGTGATCTCCTTGCCCTCGGCGTATTCGTGCGTCTGGTCCTCGAGCTCACGCATCGCTGCAGCCCCGGCGCCCGACGCCGCCTGATAGGTCGAGACGATGATGCGGCGCACGCCCACCGCCTGGTGGATCGGCCACACCGCCGTGGCCAGGATGGCGGCCGTGCAGTTGGGATTGGCGATCAGGCCGTTGTGGCGGCGGAGATCGCGCGCATTCACCTCGGGCACGACCAGCGGGACGTTGGGGTCCATGCGGAAGGCCGAGGAGTTGTCGATCGCGATCGCGCCCGCGGCCTTGGCGGCCGGCACGAACTCGCGGCTGCGCGCGGCGCCGGCGCTGAAGAAGGCGATGTCGATGCCCTTGAAGGCGTCGGCGGTGAGTTCCTCGACCTTGTAGGGCTTGCCGCGGAACTCGAGGGTCTTGCCGACCGAGCGCTTTGAGGCGAGCAGCCTGAGGCTCGCGACCGGGAAGTTGCGGCGCTCCAGCACGCGCAGGATTTCGACGCCGACAGCGCCCGTGGCGCCGACGATTGCCACCCTCTTGGCGGCGATGTTCTGAGCCCTCATGATCCTGACTTCCGGTTGGCAAAAACGCTGGCCGCCATTCTATCCGGCCCTATGATGGCCAACAATAAGAACGGGCCTAATGGCCCGCGATAGAAGCCCTAGGGAGGCCGCGCTTGAGGCGAGATGTATAGCTACATCGCCCGCAGACTGGCGTTCGGCGCGCTGACGGTGGTCGGCGTGTCGATCATGGTGTTCGTGATCATGCGCATCCTGCCGGGCGATCCGCTGGTCGCGATCTTCGGGCCGGAGGGCTTCACCAAGCTCACCGACGCGCAGCGCGCCAGCTACATGCGCGACCTCGGCCTCAGCGATCCGCTCTGGGTGCAATACTTCGCCTGGGTGAAGGACATCGCCCAGCGGCAATTTCGGCCACTCGTTCTTCCGCTCCGAAGACGTCGCCGACATGATCCTGCGGCGCGGCCCGCTGACCGCCGAGATCGCCCTGCTCTCGGTCGTGCTGTCGTGGGTGGTCGGCATTCCGGTGGCGATCGTCAGCGCACTCCGGCCCAACACCGTGGCCGACAGCGTCGTCGCGCTTCCTCAGCATCCTGTTCCTCGCCGTGCCCGGCTTCTGGATCGGCATGCTGATCGTGCTGGGACTGCTGTTCTGGTTCGGTTACCGCGCGCCGCTGACCGGCGCGTCGCTGTTCGTCGACCCCAAGGCCAACTTCGAGCTCGTCATCGGGCCGGCCGTCGTGCTGGGCTTCGGCCAGGCCGCCTACATCGCGCGCATGGGCCGCTCGAGCCTGCTCGAGGTGATCCGCGAGGATTACGTGCGCACCGCGCGCGCCAAGGGGCTGAACAGCCGGCTGGTGATCGCCTGCACGCGCTGCCCAACGCTCTGCTGCCGGTGATCACCCTGTCGGGCGTGCTGCTCGGCCTCGTGCTGGCCGGCTCCATGCCGGTCGAGCGCGCCTTCGCCACGCCGGGCCTGGGCTTCGCCATGTACATCGCCGTCAGCGAGCGCGACGTCTTCGTCATGCAGAACCTGGTGTTCCTCTACGCCGCGGTGTTCGTGCTGCTGAACATCGTGGTCGATGTCACGATCGCCTTTCTCGACCCGAGGATTCGCCTGCGATGACCGCCACCGTCTCCTCAGCCCCGCTGCCGCTCGCCGTCGCGCCGGCGCATCGTGCTGCGCGGCATCGGCGAGGCTGTTCCGCCGCGCGCCGCTCTCGGCATTCTGGGGCGTGGTGGCGGCGCTGATCGTCGGCATGGCGGTGGCGGCGCCGGCGGTCGCGCCGTACGCGCCGCTCAAATCGGATTTCCGCTCGATGCAGAAGCCGCCGAGCGAGAAGCACTGGTTCGGCACCGACCAGATCGGCCGCGATACGCTGTGCCGCGTGATCTACGGCAGTCGCACATCGCTGACGGTGGCGCTGGGCGCGGTGGTGTTCGGCACGACGGTCGGCGCGCTGTGGGGACTGGCCTGCGGCTACTTCGGCGGTCGCTTCGACATGGCAAGCCAGCGGCTGATCGAGTTCCTGCAATCCTTCCCCGACCTGATCCTGGCCATGGCCATCGCCATGGCGCTGGGTGGCGGCATGGGCACGGTGATCGTGGCCATCGCCATCACCCGCATTCCGTTCGGCGGCCGGGTGATCCGCTCGGTCGTGCTGTCGCTGAAGGAGATGCAGTACGTCGAGGCGGCGCGCGGCATCGGCGCCTCGCACGCCGCGCTGATGTTCCGCCATATCCTGCCGCAGTGCGTGGCGCCTTACCTGATCCTCGCCACGACCCATCTCGGCGTCGCCATCGTCATCGAGGCCTCGCTCGGCTTCCTGGGCGTCGGCATCCCGCCGCCCGAGCCGACCTGGGGCAACATGCTGTCCGATGCGCTCAACGCCGGCCTGGTGCCGCCGTGGTGGCTGGTGCTGTTCCCGGGCGCCGCGATCACGCTCACCGTGCTCGCCTTCAACCTGCTGGGCGACGGCATCCGCGACATGCTCGACCCGCGGCTGCGCGGCTCGGTCTAGGACGCCAACGGAAACTTCACGCCGCTGTCGTGCAGATGGCACGCGGCCAGATGGCCGGGCGTCACTTCGCGCAGCGCCGGCACGTCGATCCGGCAGCGCGGCATGGCGTAGGGGCAGCGGGCGTGGAAGTGGCAGCCCGGCGGCGGGTTGATCGGGCTCGGCACGTCGCCCTTCAGGATCACCCGCTTGCGGCCGCGCGCGCTCGATTTGGGGATCGGCACGGCCGACAGCAGCGCCTCGGTGTAGGGATGCAGCGGCATCTCGAACAGGCTCGTGCTTGTCGGTCATCTCGACGATGCGGCCGAGATACATCACCGCGACGCGGTGGCTGATGTGCTCGACCACCGCGAGGTCGTGCGCGACGAACAGGTAGGAGAGCTGAACTCGTCCTGCAGGTCCATCAGCAGGTTGATGATCTGCGCCTGGATCGAGACGTCGAGCGCCGACACCGGCTCGTCGCCGACGATCAGGTCGGGGTTGAGCGCCAGCGCGCGGGCGATGCCGATGCGCTGGCGCTGGCCGCCGGAGAATTCGTGCGGATAGCGTGCCGATCGACTCGGGCCGAGAGCCCACGCGCTCGAACAGCGCTGGCGACGCGCTCGCGCCGCTCGTGCGGGCGTGCCGAGCTGGTGCACGATCAGCGGCTCGCCGACGATCTCGCCCGCCGTCATGCGCGGGTTCAGCGAGGCATAGGGATCCTGGTAGATCATCTGCATGCGCCGGCGGTAGGGCAGCATGGCGCTCGCTGCTCGAGATCGGTGATGTCCTCGCCCGCGACCTTGATCGTGCCGTCGGTCGGCTCGAGCAGGCTTCAGCGAGCGTGCGGCCGACCGTCGACTTGCCGCAGCCGCTCTCGCCGACCAGGCCCAGCGTCTCGCCCGCGGCGATCGAGAACGACACGCCGTCGACGGCGTAGACGTGGCCCGAGACCTTGGAGAACACGCCGCTTGATAGATCGGAAAGTGCTTCTTGAGGCCCGATACCTCGAGCAGCGGCGTGGCAGCTCATGTCGGCGTGCCAGCAGGCGATATAGTGGCCCGGGCGATGCTCCTCGAGCGGCGGCGGCGCCTCGCGGCACTGGTCGGTGGCGAGCGCGCAGCGCGGCGCGAAGCGTGCAGCCCGGCGGCAGGTTGAACAGCGACGGCACCAGCCCTTGATCTCGTTCAGGCGCTGCCGGCGCTGGCCGCTGCGCGGCGACCTCATCGAGATGCGGGATCGAGCCCAGCAAGCCTTTGGTGTAGGGATGGCCGGGGTTGTCGAACAGCTCGTCGGCCGGCGCCTCCTCGACCTTGCGGCCGGCATACATCACCACGACGCGGTCGGCGTTCTCGGCGACCACGCCCATGTCGTGGGTGATCAGGATGATGGCCGTGCCGAAGGTCTCCTGCAGCTCGCGCATCAGGTCGAGGATCTGCGCCTGGATGGTGACGTCGAGCGCGGTGGTCGGCTCGTCGGCGATCAGCACCTTGGGATTGCACGACAGCGCCATGGCGATCATCACGCGCTGGCGCATGCCGCCGGAGAGCTGGTGCGGGTAGGCGTGGGCGCGCTTCTCCGGCTCGGGGATGTAGACGCGGCGCAGCATCTCGACCGCGCGCTTCCACGCCTCCTTGCGCGACAGGCCCTGGTGCAGCGCGACCGCCTCGGCGATCTGGCCGCCCACCGTGAAGAGCGGATTGAGCGAGGTCATCGGCTCCTGGAAGATCATCGAGATCTCGTTGCCGCGGATCCGCTCCATCTCGGCCTCGGAGAGCTCGAGCAGGTTCGTGCCCTGAAAGCGGATGGTGCCGCCGACGATGCGGCCCGGCGGATTGGCGACCAGGCGCAGGATCGACAGCGCCGACACGCTCTTGCCGCAGCCCGACTCGCCCACCACGCCTAGCGTCTCGCCGCTCTTCAGCGCATAGGCTGACGCCGTCGACGGCGCGCACCGTGCCAATCGCGGTGAAGAAATGCGTCTGCAGATCCTCGACCTGCAGCACCGCCTCGGCGGGCGCAGCGAGAGGATCGCCGACGGCCCGGACGGCCGGCTGGCGAGGATTCACGCAGACTCCCAGAAAGCTATCGTGTTACTTTTGGTCCATGATGATGGACAAGCCATCACAGCACATTGTGCGCGGTCTGCAAAAGACCAAATGGGAGGCAAGGCCATGGACAAGCGTGGAGCAAAGCGTTCGCGCGTAAATCGTCGTCAGTTCGTCAAGGGATCGGCCGCCGCCACGGCGACCGTGTTCGGCATGCCGTGGCGGGCGCTCGCCCAGGGCGTGCCCAACGAGTTCGACGGCTCGAAATTCCAGCTCAAGGCGCCGGAGCCCAACCCCAAGTCGCGGCGGCGTGCTGAAATACGCCATCACCTCGCGCCCGCCGCATTTCGACTTCCACCAGTCGGGCACGATCAACAGCCTGGGCAGCCAGGGCTGCATGTTCGACAATCTGGTGCGGCGCGATCCGCGCGACAGCGGCAAGACCATCATCCCCGACCTGGCGCACAGCTGGGAGATCGCCAAGGACGGCAAGACCTACACCTTCCACCTGCGCGAGGGCGTGCAGTTCCACGACGGCGCCGAGTTCACCTCGGAGGACGTCAAGGCGACCTTCGACCGGATCCGCAAGCCGCCGGAGGGCGTCATGCATTCCGCGCTCGCCGCTGTTCGCCACGGTCGAGCGAGATCACCACGCCCGACAAGAAGACCGTGGTGTTCAAGCTCGCCGAGCCGCGGCCGGCCAGCTTCATCATGGCGGCCTTCGCCAGCGGCTGGAACGGCATCGTCCGCAAGAAGACGCTGGACGACAACCAGGGGAACCTGCGCCGCGTCGTCGACATTCCCGGCACCGGCCCGTTCAAGAGCAAGCGCCGGGTCGAGAACGAAGTCTGGGTGATGGAGAAGAACGACAAGTACTGGAACAAGGGCCTGCCCTATCTCGACGGCATCGAGTTCTATCACGCGTTGCCGTTCTCGCCGGAGCTCGGCTCGGCGATCCTGTCCAACCGCGTCGACTATGCCCGCATCTGCGATCCGGTGACGGCGCGCAAGGCCAAGGACACCAAGGGCATGTCGACGACGAACTTCTATCAGCGCGTCATCCAGGGCACCTGGATGAACAACAAGAAGAAGCCGCTCGACGATCCGCGGGTGCGCCGCGCCATCCATCTGTCGCTCGACCGGCCGGTGCTGGTCGACGTCGTCAAGGACGTGGCGCCGATGATGATGGGCGGCATGATCTACCCGTTCTCCGAGTGGGCGACGCCGATCGACGAGCTGAAGAAGCGCCTCGGCTACCAGGCGGACACCACGGCGGCGGTCAAGGAGGCCAAGGCGCTGATGGCCGCAGCGGGCTATCGCCAACGGCATCAAGGGGCTCGACTTCCTGGTGCGCGACGTCGCCAGCTTCAAGCTGTGGGCGCAGGCCATGCAGGCGATGCTGCAGCAGGCGATCAACGTCGAGTGCACGCTGCGCACCGTGGTCGAATCGGTGTGGTTCGACGACACCAAGACCGGCAAGTTCGATCTGGCCGTCGGCGCCATCGTGTCGACGCTGCTCGACCCGTCGGACTACTTCAACGCCTGGTACAAGAAGGACGGGCCGCAGAACTACGGCTTCTGGGACAACGCCAAGTTCAACGAGCTGCTGCCCAGCATCGACCGCGAGGTCGACATCAAGAAGCGCCTGGCGCTGATCCGCCAGTGCGAGGAGATCTTCGAGCAGGATCCGCCGGTGCTGCCGCTGTCGTGGGAGAAGATCAACGACATCTGGTTCAACTACGTGAAGGGCCATAACCCTTACGAGTACTTCGGCATCTACGACGTCGTGCGCTTCGACACCTTCTGGCTGGACAAGTAAGCCGCTAGCCTGCAGCGGCCAGATCGATGGCGCGGCGATACATGGTCATCGCCGCCTCGGGCGTGTTGTAGCCCGCGTGCGCCGTGAGCGTGACGTTGTCGAGCTTGAGCAGCGGCTCGTCCGGCGACGGCGGCTCCTTGCCGAACACGTCGGTCGCGTAGTGGCCGATATGACCTGAGCGCAGCAGCTCGATCAGCGCGGGCTCGTCGACGACGCCGGCGCGCGCGGTGTTGACGATGATGACGCCGCGCTTGGTCCGGCCCAGCCGCTCGCGATTCAGGAAGCCGCGCGTCGCGTCGTTCAGCGCGAGATGCAGGCTGACGATGTCGGACTTCGCCAGCAGTTCGTCGAGCGGACCGTGCCGGGCTGTGGGCGTGCGGTTGTAGGCCAGCACCTTCAGCCCCACACCGGCCGCGATCCGGGCCATCTCGCGGCCGATGCCGCCCAGGCCGACGATGCCGAGCGTCTTGCCGCGCAGTTCCATGCCCTGCATCGGCCGCCAGCCGCCGCTGCGCACGATGCCGTGCATGGTGGCGATGTGGCGGGCGGCGGCAAACACGAGGCCCATGGCATGCTCGGCCACGGTCGTGTCGCCGTAGCCGCTGATGGTCGAGACTTTTATGCCGAGCCGCTTCGCCGCCGCGATGTCGACGAAGCTCGCGGCACCGGTGCCGAGGAAGACGATGTGCTTGAGGCCGCCGCATTTCGCCAGCGTCGGCGCGCTGAAGTAGGTCGCGTCGTTGATCACGGTATCGTAGCCCGCGACCTTGGCCGGCACGTCCGCCTCCGCAACCGGCCCCATGTTGACGACGATCGGGATGTCCTTGGCGCCGTGCACCCGCCTCCAGACGCGATCTATGTCGGGCGTCGAATCAATGAACAGCGTCTTGGGCACGAGGGCGGTCCTCCGGATGAGGATCGGCTTTTAGCACGGGACCGATGGTCGACGGGTAGCGCCGACCGTTCAGCACCGCGCCGACAAAAGTCGGCCGGACGGCGTATCGGTAGATCGGCAGCAGGACGGCGATGGTGCCGACCAGCGTGATCGCGATCTTGGCGAGCGGCGGCAGGGCCACGTCCTGGAGCAGCAGCTGGAAGGCCAGGATCACCGGCATGTGCGCGATATAGAGGAAATACGACAAATCGCAGAGATAGCGCCGGTACGCGTTGTGGTCGGCGAGATAACGCAGGAACAGGCCGGCGACCCCCAGGATCAGCAGCCACATGTCGACCGAATGGACGGCGCGGATCAGGTAGAAGCGAACCTCGGGGCTGGCCGGAAGATAGTAGCTGTAGCGATAGGCGACGCTCGCCACGACCGCGAGCGCGGCATAGAGCCAGGCGCGGCGGATCAGCACGGCCAGCAGGTCGGTGTTCAGGAACAGCAGCCAGCCGAAGGCGAAGGGGATTGCGTAGACCGCGACGATGCGGAACACCGGAATGAAGCCCGGCGGATCCTCGATCCAGGGATTGGGCATCAAGAGCTGTGCCGCGAAGGACGGCACCGCCAGCGCCAGCGGCGCCCATGGTGACAGCATGATCCGACGGAACGCCTTCAGCAGCGCCTGGCGCGCCGTCTGCGACAGCACGAGCGGTACCAGCGCGATGGCGAGCGCAGACAGGATGTAGAGCAGGATCAGGTATTCGAGGAACCACAGGTGCATCGGACCGGCAAAGTTGAAGACGTAGCCTGAGGCGAAACCACGCAACGTGCGCTCGAGGCCGACATAGCCAATTCCGGCAAACAGCATCACCAGCGGCCACACCACCATCCAGCCGACGACGAACGGCACGACGATGCGCATGAAGCGGTTCCAGGCGGCGCGGCGGAAGCCGTAGCGCGCGATCAGAAGCGCGGTGAAGAAGCCGGCCATCGCATAGAAGATCGGCATCCGGAAGACGTGAATGATGCTGATCGACCAATCGAGCAGGCGCGTCTGCTCGGCCTGCCGCCACGGCCAGCCGCCGTTCGGCGAATAGGCGACGACGGCATGGAGGTAGATGCCGAGAAACATCATCGCCGCGCGCAAAGCATCGAGAGCATGAAAGCGCTCCGTCGTGTTGGCCGATGCGGTCATCGAACTCTCCCTTGCCACTGGACAGACACCATAGACCCAGCTACCTTGTTACGCAAGGTACCATGCTATACAGGTTACACAGTGTCTGAATCGCTGCTGGTCCAGTTGCGCAAAGGCGTGCTCGACTTGTGCGTGCTTGCCCTGCTCGCGCGCCGAGACGGCTACGCCTACGACATCGCGAGCCGGCTGGCGGAGGCTATCGGCATGGGTGAAGGCACGATCTATCCCTTGATGCGGCGCATGCAGACCGATGGCCTGGTCAAGACCTACCTCGAGGAATCGAGCAGCGGGCCGCCGCGCAAATATTACCAGCTCACCAAGGCGGGCCATGCAGCGCTCGCCGCGCAAAAGGCCGAATGGAACGCCTTCGTCGCCGGCGTGGCCAAGGTGATGTCGGACAACCAACCCGCGGCACCGGCCGCGAAGATCGCAGGAGCAGGCAGATGACAAGGCTTGAATTCCTCGACACCTTGCGCCGCCGCCTGGCCGGCCTGCCGCAAGCGGAGATCGACGAGCTGGTGGGCGACTATGCGACCCACTTCGCCGACGGCATGGCCGCCGGCCGCAGCGAGGCGGAGATCGCCGAGGCGCTGGGCGATCCCATGCGGCTCGCCCGCGAGCTGCGTGCCGAGGCGGGCTTCCGCCGCTGGGAGCAGGCGCCGACGCCGGGCAATTTCTTCGCCGTGCTGTTCGGCCTGCTGGCGCTGATCGCTGTGGATTTCGTCTTCCTCCTGCCGCTCCTGGGCGGGTTGGCGCTGTTCACCTTCCTGGCCGGCATGGCGATGATCGGTCTCTGCATTGCAGGCGTGGTGCTGGTGCTGAAACTGTTCAGCTTCGACCACGGGCTTTCGCTGCACTACCTGACGCGCATCTTTGGCGGCGTCGGCCTGCTGGGGCTGGGGATCGGCGGCGGCGCCCTGCTGCTGCTGATGATCGACTACGTGGTGCGCCTGCTCGGCAAGTTCGCGCGCCTGCACTACGAGCTCTTGAACAAGGCCGACAGCTCGGCAGCAGCCGAGGACTCGGCGGCATAGGAGGCGCGCATGTCGAAATACCTCGGCCGGATCGCCATCGTCTCGCTGACCATCGGCGTCGCCTCGCTGGCGCTGGCCTGGGCCTTCGGCGGCCGCGACCTCGCCCACCTGCTCGATCGCGGCACGTTACTTGCAGGTTCGTGCGGTGACAGCACCGGCAAGACCGCCGAACTCGGAGCGCCATCTGGCGTGGTCAGGCGATGCGATTGACATCGCCCTGCCGGCGACGGTGCGCTATCGCGCCGGCGAAGGCTCGGACATCGTGGTGCGCGGCGCGCCCGACTTGATCGCCCATGTCGAGCTGCGGGGCGGGCACCTCACGCTCAATTGCCGCTGGCATGCCGCGTCACCCGATATCGAAGTCGTCCTGCCCGGCCGCCCGCTGTCGCGCCTGAGCATCTCGGGCTCGGCCAGGGTGGCGATGGAGAAGCTCGCGCAGCCCGACCTCAGGGTCTCGATCAGCGGCAGTGGCAGCATCACGGGCCAAGGCGCGGCCGACACCCTCGCTCTGACGATCTCCGGTGCGGGCAAGGCGCGGCTGGGCGAAGTTGCGGTGAAACAGCTCACGGTCGAGGTCTCGGGCAGCGGCAATGTCGAGGCCTCGCCCAGCGACGAGGCCGACATCAGGATCTCGGGCTCGGGTAAGGTCCACCTGCTCACACGCCCCGCCCGACTGAACAGCAAGGTCTCCGGCTCGGGCCGCATCACCCAGCCGCCGCTCGAGGCGGCACAGGGCAAGAAATAGTTCCCCAGCACCTTCACGGAGTCCCGCCGATGCGCATCTTGCAGCCCGTTCTCGCGATAGCGCTCTGCACCCTGGCCATGCCGTCGTTCGCGGCGGGCTTTCGCTTCATCGACGTCCCCACCGATGCCGAGGGACCCGCTCTCACCGGCGCCCTGTGGTACCCCTGCGCCGAGCCACCCGACCGGATGTCATTTGGCCCCTATGACCTGCCCGTCTCGAAGGATTGCGCGCTAAGCGGCGAAAAACACCCGCTGATCGTCGTCTCGCACGGCCGCGGCGGCACCTTCATGGGCCATCACGACACCGCCGAGGCGTTCGCCGACGCGGGCTTCATTGTCGCTGCCATCAACCATCCGGGTGATACACGCTCGGATATGAGCCGTGCCACCGAGCTCTCGGTGTATGTCTCACGGCCCGCCGACATCAAGCGGCTGGTCGACTACATGGTGGGCTCCTCGCCAGCCGCGCACTTCATCGATCCATCCCGCATCGGCTTCTTCGGCTTCTCGCGCGGCGGCTATACCGGGCTCGCCGTCATCGGTGCCAACGCCGACTGGGCGAACGCCACCGCGTATTGCGGCGACTCGCCGGCGCGTGGTTGCCAGCAAATCCGCAGCAGGGAATTCCCCACGGAGCCAATCACGCACGACCCGCGCATCAAGGTCGCTGTAGTCGCCGACCCGCTCGCTGTCTTCTTCACTGCCGAAGCCCTTGCACCGATCAAGGTGCCAGTGCAGCTCTGGGCCTCGGAGCTGGGCGGCGACGGCGTGTTCTTGCGGGATGTCGCGCCACTCGACAAGAACCTATCGGTACCGCACGAGTTTCATGTCGTGCGGAGCGCTGGACACTTCGCCTTCTTTCTCTGCCCGCCGGCCTTGGCGCAAACCGATCCTGACCTCTGCACCGACCGAAGCGGCTTCGACCGAGCGGTCTTTCACAAAGAGTTCAACGCCGCAGCCCTGAAATTCCTCCAGGACAACTTGAACGGCCAGAAGTGAACGCTAACGCGCGCCGTTGAGCGCGCGCCAGACCTTCTCCGGCGTCACCGGCATGTCGATGTGGGTGACGCCGACTTCCGACAAGGCGTCGACCACGGCGTTCATCACCGAGGGAAGGGCGCCGGCGCAGCCCGCCTCGCCGCAGCCCTTCACGCCCAAGAGGTTGGTCTTGCACGGCACGGAATGGTTCTCGACCGAGAAGGCCGGCGCATCGGAGGCGCGCGGCAAGGCGTAATCCATGTAGGAGCCGGCGATCGGCTGGCCCTGCGGGTCGTAGACCGTGCGCTCCATCAGCGCCTGGCCGATGCCCTGCACCACGCCGCCATGCGCCTGGCCCGCCGTCAGCATCGGATTGATGACGGTGCCGAAGTCGTTGACCATGAAATAGCGCACGACCTCGACCACTCCGGTGTCACGGTCGATCTCGACCTCGGCGACGTGGCAACCGTTGGGGAATGAGAACGGCGGATTGTCCGAGATGTGGCTGACGTCGAGCGACTGCGGCAGGTCGGGCGGCAGCTTGAGGCCCGAGCGCAACCTGTCGACGAGCTCGAGAATGCCGACGCTGCGGTCGGTGCCGGCGATGGTGAAGCGACCGCGCGCGAACTCGATGTCGACGACCGAAGCCTCGAGCACATGCGCCGCGATCTTCTTGCCCTGCTCGATCAGCTTGTCGCCGGCCTCGAGAAAGGCCTGCGAAGCGACCAGCGCCGACTTCGAGCCGCCGGTGCCGCCGCCCACCTTGAGCTGGTCGCTGTCGCCCTGCAGCAGGCGGAAGCGTTCGAACGGAAGTCCGAGCTTGCCGGCCAGCACCTGGGCAAACGGCGTGGCGTGGCCCTGGCCGTAGTCGAGGGTGCCGCTCAGCATGGTGATGGTGCCATCCTCCTCGAAGCGGATGCCGCCATATTCCTTGGCGGGCGGGCCGGTGACCTCGAGATACTGGCCGATGCCGCGACCACGCAGCTTGTTGCGGGCGGCACTTTCCTTTCTGCGCTTGTCGAAGCCCCGCCAGTCGGCGGCGGCCAGCGCCTTGTCGAGCACGGTAGTGAACTCGCCCGAATCGTAGTTCATGCCCGACGGCGCCTTGTAGGGCATCTGTTGCGGCGCGATGTGGTTGCGCCGGCGCAGCTCGACCCGGTCGATGCCCATCTCGCGCGCCGCGGTGTCGATCAGGCGTTCCATGTAGTAGTTGCCCTCGGGCCGCCCGGCGCCGCGATAGGCGCCGACCGGCGTCGTGTTGGTGAACACCACCTTGGAATTCACCTCCATCACCGGCGTGGCGTAGACGTCGATGACGTTCTTCACCGCGTTGGTCGTGGCCGGCATCGGCGGATAGATGTAGGCGCCGGCATTGCCGGTGCCGGAGAGACGCACGGCGAGGAAGCGGCCGTCCTTGTCCAAAGCGAGCTCAGCCACGCGCTGATGATCGCGGCCGGCGTGGTCGCTAAGAAAGCTCTCTGAGCGCTCGTCGGTCCATTTTACCGGGCGGCCGAGCTGCTTCGCCGCGAGCAGCAACGGGGCGTACTCGGGATAGACCTGCGACTTCATGCCGAACGATCCGCCGACATTGCCGGTCAGCACCCGCACCTTGTCGGGCGTCACGCCGAGCACGTCGCGCGCCAGACCGCCGCGCAGGCCCATTACGCCCTGGCAACCGACGCGCAGCACCCAGCGGTCTTTTTCGTAGGCGCCGATCGCCGAGCGCGGCTCCATCGGGTTGACGACGATGCGGTTGGAGACGATCTCGAGCCGCGTGACGTGTGCGGCTTCGGCAAATGCCTTCTTCACGGCTTCGGCGTCGCCATAGTGGAAGTCGAGCGCGAGGTTGCCCGGAACGTCGGCGTGGAGCTGCGGCGCGCCGGGCTTCAGCGCCTCGGCCGGGCTGGTGACCGCCGGCAGCTCCTCGATGTCGAGCTCAACCGCTTCGGCCGCGTCCTTGGCCTGCACCGCCGTCTCTGCCACGACGCAGGCCACCGCCTCGCCGACGAAGCGCACGCGCTCCTTGGCAAGACAGGGGCGCGGCGGCGTCTTCATCGGCGAGCCGTCGCGCTGCGGGATGTTGAGCGCACATTTGAGCGGCCCGAAGCCCGCCGCCTCGAGATCGGCATGCGTGAGGATCGCCAGCACGCCGGGCATGGTCGATGCAGCTTTCGTGTCGATGCTCTTCAGCACGCCGTGCGCGAGCTTGCTGCGCACCATCACGGCATAGGCTTGCCCGGCCAGGCTGATGTCGTCGGTGTACCGGCCTTCGCCGCGCAACAGCGTCGGATCTTCCTTGCGCGGCACCGGCTGGCCGACGCCGAACTTCATCAACGCCAGGTCGTTGTCACTCAACGCGTCCATTACGCTACCTCGGACTATTTGAGCGGCGAGTAATTCGTCGGCATCAACAGGGTCGAATGCATCTCGGCGAGCAGCGGCGGACCCTTGGCGAGGTAGGCCTGCCAGTCGGGATCCTTCATGGCATCGCCGCGCGCCTTGAAACGCTCCTCGAGGTTCTTGTAGCGCCAGAGGTGGATCCATTCGTTGGGCTGCGGGAACTCGCCCGTCCAGGCGCCCCAGATCTTCGAGTACTTGTCGCGCGCGGCGCGGACCTTCTTGAAGTTCTCGCCGTATTGCTGCGCGCCGCCCAGTACCGTGCGGTAGATGCGCAGCTCGTAGACATTCCCCTTGGTGCCGTCGTCCGGAAGGATGTCGACCACCGGGTTCATGAGGCTCAGGTCCTGGCGCTGGATCAGCGGGCGGATCACCGGCACGTAGCCCTTGGTCCATTTCTCGTTCTTCATCAGCTCGCCGCGGAGCCGCGTGCGCTCCTCGTAGCTGTCGTACTTCCAGAGATGCCAGATCTGGTTCAGCGCACCGAACTCGGCCGTCCAGTAGCCGTGGTTGACGCCAAAGTTCTGGCCGCGGGCCGGCCGGCCGATCGTCTCGGCGGCCTTGAGATATTCCGGCATCTTGCCGGGCGACAGCGTGTAGCAGCGGAGCTCGTAGACCATGGTTCTTCCCCTCCTTGTTTCCCACTAGGGATGCGGATTCTTCGGCGGATGCGCCTTGACCGCTTCCTCGTTGATGTCGGCGCCCCAGCCGGGACGGGTGGGCACGATCAACTCGCCATTCTGGATGACCGGCGGATGGGTGACCAGATCATCCTTCCAGGGCACGTCGTCGATATCGATTTCCATGATACGGAAATTGGGCATGGCGGCGCACAGATTGGCGCTCATCAGGGTCGACATGTGGCCGTAGAAATTGTGCGGCGCGCAGTTGATCTCATAGGCCTCGGCCATGGTCGAGATCTTGTGTGACTTGGCCAGCCCGTTCCACGGCACGTCGATGATGGAGACGTCGATCGAGCGGTTCTCGAAGAACGGGCGGAACTGGCGGCGGCCGAACAGCGATTCGCACGAGGCGATCGGCATGGGCGCGCGGTCGCGGATCAGCCGCAAGCCCTCGGGATCGTAGGAATCGATCTCGAGCCAGAAGAGATTGTAGGGCTCGCAGGTGCGCGCGACCTTGATGTAGCCCTCGGTTTTGAAGTTGAAGTTGGTGTCGAGCAGGATGCCCATGCCGGGGCCCGCGCCTTGCCGGAAGGCGGCCAACCCGTCGGCGATAGCCGCAAGCGTCTCGCCGTCGGCATTGAGCTCGGGGCCGCCCGGCGTCCGCCCGAAGCCCGGCTGGTGCATGTTCGGCGGATCGAAATCGAAGCGGAAGATGTTGGTCTTGAGCGCCTTGAAGCCGCGTTCCTTCACGTGCTTGCCGAGCTTCACGACGTCGTCGAACGAACGCACGGGCTCGACGCCCATCATGGCGGCGTTGCGGAATCGATAGCTGCCGCAATGCGACCAGTAGAGCGGCAGGCGATCGCGTACCGGCCCGCCGAACAATGCGTAGACAGGAACGCCCAGCGCCTTGGCCTTGACGTCGAGCAAGGCGTTCTCGATCGCCGCCATCGCCTGCTGGTTCATGCCGCCCGGCGCCTGGCGGGTGATGGCGTATTGCGTGGTCATGATGCGTTCGATCGGCCGCGGGTCCTGGCCGATCAGGCCCTGCGCCATGCGCCGGATCACGGCGGTGAGGCCCGCGCTGCCGTAGCCTTCGTTATATTCCGACCAGCCGACCAGGCCGTCATCGGTGGTGACCTTGAGGAACGAAAAGTCACGCCAGCCGGCGTCACAGTGCAAATCCTCGATCTTGACGATCTTCATGGTGTTTCCTCTCCGTTTGGCAGCATAGACTAAGACCATGCCTCTGCGCGGCAAGGGAATGCTGGTCGTCTATTCCGAAGTGAAATCGCTGCACGAACGCGATTTCAACGAATGGTACAACCGCGAGCATGTCGACGAGCGGCTCGGCATGCCGGGCTTCCAGCGCGCGCGCCGTTGGGTCGCCGTGAAGGGCTCGCCGAAATACCTCGCGACCTACGAATGCGACCGCGTCGGCGATCTCGCCACGCCGCATTATCTCGGCGTGCTCGCCAACCAGACGCCGTGGACGCAAAGGACGACGGCGCGCTTCACCAAGTTCAACCGCATGACGCTCCGCATGCAGGTCGACCGCACGCACGGCCTGGCCGGCGCGCTGGCGGCGGTGCGTTTCATGCCCGGCTCGGGCCAGCGCCGCAACCTGGCCGAATGGCTGCGCGACACCGCCTTCCCGCGCGCCATCAGGCAGCCCGGCATGCTGGGCGCGGCGGCGGGCGAGAACGATATCGACGTCGCCAATGCGCCCTTGGCCGCCAAGAGCATGGACAATCCCAAGGCCGACGAGCCCGAATGGGTGGTGTTCCTCGAAGCGGCCGACGCCGGCGTCGCGGGCGCCGTCGCGCACCAAATCTTCACACTTGCGGCATTGCGACGATTTCGTGTCCGCGAAGCGCCGATCATCGGCACTTACCGCTTTCTCTTCGGAAACCAGCACTGACATAAGTTTGACCTGTCGGTGAGGGAGCGATCCGCTAAGGTCCCCCCGTGTCGGTCCAACGCATCGTCTTTTGGCTGCGTCTTGTGACGCTCGTCGGGCTTTGCCTGCCCGCGCTCGATCTGGCGTGGCGCTGGTACGCCGACGATCTCGGCGCCCGGCCGGTGACCGAGGCGACCCATATCACCGGCGATTGGACGGTGGTCTTCCTGCTGTGCTCGCTGGCCATGACGCCGGCGCGCAGCGTGTTCGACTGGATGCCGCTGGTGCAGATCCGCCGCCGCATCGGCGTGGCGGCCGCTTGCTACGCCGGCCTGCATTTCCTGATCTATGTCGCCGACCAGAAATGGGACCTGATCGTCGTCGCGCTCGAGATCATCAAGCGCTTCTACCTTACCATCGGCTTCACGGCGTTGCTGATCCTGACCGCGCTCGCCGTCACCTCGACCAACGGTTGGCAGAAGCGGCTGCGCGCCAACTGGAAGCGCCTGCATTGGCTGATCTATCCCGCGGCGGTGCTGGCGATCCTGCACTTCTTCATCCAGTCCAAGAACAATGTCGGCGAGGCGACGGTCGCGGCCGGCCTGTTCGCCTGGCTGATGCTCTGGCGCTGGATGCCGACCAAGCTCCGCACGCGCTACCTCGGCCTCGCCCTGCTGGCGGTCGCCGCTACGCTTGCCGCAGTGCTCTTCGAGGTCGCCTGGTACAGCCTGGTCAAGAACATCGACCCGATCCGCGTCCTCAGCGCCAACATCGACCCCGATCTCGCGCCGAGACCGGCGCTCAAGGTGCTGCTGGCCGGCATTGGTGCCCTGCTGCTGGTCGCAGCCCGGCGCTATTCCACCGTGCTCAAACGCCTCTGGACGAAGCGGTATATCCAGAAGACTATACCGACCTCCTGAAGGAGGTTTGGCATGAAGAGACGCGAATGGTTGGGCCTGGCCATGGTGGCGGCTGTCGCGCCGCTGGCGATGGCGCGCGCGCAAGGCAGCGCACTGGTGATCTTCGCCGCTGCCAGCCTCAAGAACGCGCTCGACGAGATCGCCGCCACCTGGACCAAGGAAACCGGCAAGCCCGTGCCCAAGATCTCCTACGCCGCGAGCTCGGCGCTCGCCAAGCAGATCGAACAGGGCGCGCCGGCCGCCCTCTTCATCTCGGCCGATACGGACTGGATGGACTATGTCGAGAAGAAGGGCCTCATCAAGAATGACACGCGCGTGGATCTTCTCGGCAACAAGATCGTGCTGATCGCGCCCAAGGACTCAACAGTCGCGCTCGACATCAAGCCGGGCTTCGACCTCGCCAAGGCGCTCGGAGGCGGCAAGCTCGCCATGGCCAATGTCGACGCCGTCCCCGCCGGCAAGTACGGCAAGGCCGCCCTCGAAAAGCTCGGCGCCTGGAATGACGCGAAGGACAAGATCGCGCAGGCCGAGAACGTGCGGGCGGCGCTCCTGCTGGTGGCGCGCGGCGAGGCGCCGCTCGGCATCGTCTATTCGACCGATGCGGCGGCGGAGCCCAATGTGAAGATCGTCGGCACCTTCCCCGCGGACTCCTATCCGCCGGTCATCTACCCGGCGGCCGAAACCAGGGAGTCCAAGACCGCCGACGCCAAGCTCTTCCTCGACCACCTCAAGAGCAGCAAGGCTCGGACGGCCTTCGAGAAGCAGGGCTTCACGGTGTTGGTGAAGTCCTCGGCCTCGACATGACTCCCGAAGAATGGACGGCCGTCCGGCTCAGCCTGCTGGTCGCCGTCACCGCTATGGCCACGAGCCTGCCGTTCGGCGTCGCCATCGCCTATTTGCTGGCGCGCGGCCGCTTCTGGGGCAAGGGCTTGGTCGACACGCTGGTGCACCTGCCGCTCATCCTGCCGCCGGTGGTGACGGGCTACGTGCTGCTGATCCTGTTCGGCCGCCGCGGCCCGATCGGCGAATTCCTGGCACAATTCGGCATCGTCTTCGCGTTCCGCTGGACCGGCGCCGCCCTCGCCTGTGCCGTCATGGGCTTTCCTCTGATGGTGCGCGCCATTCGCTTGTCGATCGAAGCGGTCGACACCAGGCTGGAAAGCGCGGCCGGAACGCTGGGCGCCAATCCGCTGTGGGTGTTCGCCACCATCACCCTGCCGCTCTGCCTGCCCGGCGTGATCGCCGGCGCCATCCTGTGCTTCGCCAAGTCGATGGGCGAGTTCGGCGCCACCATCACCTTCGTGTCGAACATCCCCGGCGAGACGCAAACGTTGCCGTCGGCGATCTACACCCTGACCCAGGTGCCGGGTGGCGACGCTGGGGCGCTGCGGCTCACACTCGTTTCTGTCGTGATCTCGATGGCCGCCCTCCTCGCCTCCGAACTGCTCGCCCGCCGCATCGGAGCGCCTCGCGTCGCGACATGAGCCTCGACGTCGACATCGATCACGCGCGCGGTGGGTTTCGTCTTGCCGCTCGCTTTGTTTCGCAGCCCGGCGTCACGGCGCTGTTCGGCCGTTCGGGTTCGGGCAAGACGACGCTGGTCGATATCGTCGGCGGCCTGATCAGGCCGGACCGCGGCCGCGTCGTGGTCGATGGCGAAACGCTGGTCGATACCGAGCGCGGCGTGTTCGTCCCCAAGCACCGCCGCCGCATCGGCTATGTCTTCCAGGACAGCCGCCTCTTTCCCCATCTCAGCGTGCGCCGGAACCTGCTCTATGGGCGCTGGTTTGCCCGGAGCGGTGACGGCGCATCGGGCGACTTCAAGTCGGTGGTAGAGCTGCTCGGCATCGGTCATTTGCTCGAGCGCCAGCCCGAATTCGCTCTCGGGCGGCGAGAAGCAGCGTGTTGCGATCGGCCGCGCGCTGCTGGCTCATCCGCGCCTGCTGTTGATGGACGAGCCCCTCGCCTCGCTCGACGAGCAGCGGCGCGCCGAGATCCTGCCCTACATCGAGCGCCTGCGCGACGGCGCAGGGGTGCCGATCCTCTATGTCAGCCACTCCGTCGCCGAGGTGGCGCGGCTCGCCACCACCGTCGTGATCCTGACCGAGGGCCGTGTCGCGGCGGTGGGACCGGTGCTCGACATCCTGCCGCTGGCCGATGCCGGCGACGCGGGCAGCGTGCTGGATGCGGTGGTGGCGCACCATGACGAGACCTTCCAGCTCACCACGCTCACGTCGCGGGCGGGCGAGCTGCAGGTGCCGCGCCTTGCCGGCGGTGTCGGCGCGCAGGTCCGGGCCTATATCCGCGCCCGCGACGTCATGCTGTCGCTCAATCCGCCGCAGGAGATCAGCGCGCTCAATGTGCTTGTGGGCAAGGTTGTCGAGGTCGCGCCTGTGAAGACAGGTGGTGGCGGGCAGGCCGACGTCCGTCTTGATTGCGGCGGCGCCCACTTGCTGGCCCGCCTCACCGCCAAGTCGGTGCAGCGCCTGGCGCTGGCGCCCGGCCGGCCGGTCTATGCCGTGATCAAGAGCGTGTCGTTCGAGCGTACCTAGGAGTATCGGGAGCACCGCGATGCCGCATCTCAGCATCCGTATCGACTTCGACGACGAGGGCCGGCTCGGTCCCGGCAAGGTGATGCTGCTCGAGCGCATCGCCCGCGAGGGCTCGATCTCGGCGGCCGGCCGGTCGATGAACATGTCCTACAAGCGGGCCTGGGAGCTGGTGTCGGAAATCAACAGCACCTTCGAGGCGCCGCTCGTCACGGCCCAGACCGGCGGCCGTGACGGCGGCGGCGCGGTGCTCACCGAACGCGGCAAGGAGCTGATCCGCCACTACCGCGCCATCGAGCGCAAGGCCCTCTCGGCGACGGCCCGGCACGTCAAGGCGCTGCAAGCAATTTCCCGCAGCCCGCAACGGAAATAGCGCTATCCTCCCGTCACAGGGAGGGCTCGATGGCCAAGACAAGGGTCCGCAAGGGCATGCCGAGCGTGGCGCTCACCAAGGCCCGCTACACTGCGCGGGCCCGCGAGCGCTTCTTCGATCCCGCGTTCGATCCCCTGCAGGCCGAGATCGGCAAGGTCATCGACGCTGCGTGGAATGGCTATCACCAGTACCGCAAGTCGCCGCGCACCAGGAAAGCCGGGCGCGGCTATGCCGATCCGGCCTTCGACCTTTCGATCGACTGGCTGAAGGCGCGCGATGCGATTGCGCGCGCCGAGCGCCGGCAGAAGTCGGCGGCGACCAAGTCGCGCATCCTGCTGATCAACGGCTCGATGCGCAGCGACCAGACCTGCCCAGGCGAGATCTCCAAGACGCTGGCGGCTGGTCGAGATGGCGCGCAAGGTGATCGAGCGCGAGCGCGGCGTCGAGGTCGAGGTGCTCGATCTCAGCCTGCTGACCTCGCAGTACGGCCGGCAGATCCACCCCTGCAAGGCCTGCGTGTCGACGGCGCAGCCGCTCTGCCATTGGCCGTGCTCCTGCTATCCCAACCATGCGCTGGGCCAGGCCAATGACTGGATGGCCGAGATCTATCCGATGTGGGCGGCCGCCCACGGCGTCATGATTGTGACACCGGTCAACTGGTATCAGGCGCCGGCGGGACTGAAGGCCATGATCGACCGCCTGGTCTGCGCCAATGG
Organism: uncultured Alphaproteobacteria bacterium; assembly: GCA_963755595.1. Lineage (GTDB taxonomy): Bacteria > Pseudomonadota > Alphaproteobacteria > Reyranellales > Reyranellaceae > Reyranella. The sequence goes on from CAVWKP010000017.1 coordinate 385,680, forward strand.
CGGCAACGCCGACCCGTCATCGACCGGCGGCAAGGACCCGAAGAAGGCCAAGGAAATCGAGATGAGGGGTTGGGACTTTCCAAATCACCTGGCCGGCCGCGCCTTCTCCGTCGTGGTGCACGGCGATGCCGAGGGCACCGAAACGTTGCGTCGTATCCTGGTCGACTGGCTGAAGGACATGGGCCTGATTTCGGCCGGTCACGCCGGCGAGCTCGACCGCTATGTCGGCTACTACGAGCCCTACGCGCTGAGCCACGAGGCACTCGACCGGGACCATGCCTTTCAGGAGGAGACGCGCAATGCGGCGCGGGCGCTGGTGAAGGCCGTCAAACTGCTGAGGCTCGGCAAGCTGCCCGACCCGGGCGCTGGCCTCAGCGAACCGCGTCCGAAGTGATCCGAGCCGGGGGGCACGATGTCCATGTTGTTCCATAGCCGCTTCATTCCGCTGTGGCTCGCGGTGTTGGCGACGCTGCTGTTCGGCGCCGGCCTGCTGGCTGTGTCCTTCACGCTGTGGCTCGCCATTCCGTTCGCCGTGGCCGCCGTACTGGTCGCGGTCGGAATCCATGACCTCGTGCAGCCCAGCCACTCGATCTTGCGCAACTATCCGATCTTGGCGCACATGCGCTTCATCTTCGAGGCGATCCGGCCCGAGCTCCGGCAGTATTTCTTCGAAGGCGACAAGGACGGCACGCCGTTCAGCCGCGACCGCCGCGCCATCGTCTACCAGCGCGCCAAGATGGCACTCGACGTGCGGCCGTTCGGCACCCAGTACGACGTCTATTCGATCGGCTACGAGTGGATGCATCATTCGATCGCGCCGCGGCCCGTGACCAAAGAGCCGTTCCGAATCATGATCGGCGACGTCGACTGCGCCAAGCCCTACTCGGCCTCGGTGTTCAACATCTCGGCCATGAGCTTCGGCGCGCTTTCCGCCAACGCCATTCGCGCGCTGAACGGCGGCGCCAAGCTCGGCGGCTTCGCCCACGACACCGGCGAAGGCGGCTACAGCCCCTATCACCGCGAGAGGCGGCGGCGACATCATCTGGGAAGTGGGCTCGGGCTATTTCGGCTGCCGCAATCCCGACGGCACCTTCAACGCCGACAAGTTCGCCGAGGGCGCCGCCAACCCGCAGGTCAAGATGGTCGAGCTGAAGCTGAGCCAAGGCGCCAAGCCCGGCCATGGCGGCGTGCTGCCCGCACCCAAGGTCAGCGCCGAGATCGCCCAGACGCGCGGCGTGCCGATCGGCGAGGACTGCATCTCGCCGTCGCACCACACGGCCTTTTCGACTCCGATCGAGATGATGCAGTTCATCGCCAGGATGCGCGAGCTGTCGGGCGGCAAGCCGGCCGGCTTCAAGCTCTGCATCGGCCACGAATGGGAATTCTTGGCCATCTGCAAGGCGATGCTGGAAACGGGCATCTATCCCGACTTCATCGTGGTCGACGGCAAGGAGGGCGGCACGGGCGCCGCACCGCTCGAATTCATCGACCATATCGGCAAGCCGATGCGCCAGGGCCTGTTCTTCGTGCACAACGCGCTGGTCGGCATCGGCGCCCGCCATCGCATCAAGCTCGGCGCGGCGGGCAAGATCATCACCGCCTTCGACATCATCCGCGCCATGGCGCTGGGCGCCGACTGGTGCAATGCGGCGCGCGGCTTCATGTTCGCGGTGGGCTGCATCCAGTCGCAGTCCTGCCACACTGACCGATGCCCGACCGGCGTCGCCACCCAGGACCCGCATCGCCAGCGCGCGCTGGTCGTGCCCGACAAGATCCAGCGCGTCGCCAACTTCCATCGCGCCACCCTGCACGAGCTGGCCGAGATGACGGCGGCGGCGGGCCTCGACCATCCGAAGGACTTCAAGCCGATCCACATCTCGCGGCGCGTCTCGCCCAGCGAGGTGGTGACCTTCGCCGACATCTATCCCTCGCTTGCCGAGGGCGAGCTGGTGGCCGGCACCGGCAACGCGCGCTGGAAGCTGCCCTGGGACCTCGCCAACACCCAGTCGTTCCGCGCCACGGCCTAGATCGGCCAAAGAAGTTGCGCAAAGGCCCTTCTTGGCCCAGCAATAGTGCGGGTTCCGATCGGATGGAACCGCATGCGTTTCCATCCATCGGAAACGCGTTGTTGCGGGTATCAGGTTCACAGGCACATCCCGTCAGGCTGATTCAGCCGGACGGGATGGCTCTAGGCCAAGCAAGATCTCGAGGGAACGTCATGACTGCACCGTTCGATTTCGCGCCCCTGCTGGCGCCCGGCACGCCGCCGCCCGCCGTCAAGTGGAACGGCTTTCCCAAGTACAATTTCGTCGGCGGCCACAACGACCCCAAGCACGTCCCGGTGCAGGCGCTGCTCGACGCTGCGACCACCGTACTGAAGCGCGAGGGCGTGACGCTCGCCACCTACGGCCTCAACAGCGGCCCGCTGGGCTACCGGCCACTGCGCGAGTTCCTGTCGGGCAAGCTCAAGGGCCATGCCGGCATCACCTGCTCGGCCGACGAGATCCTGATCACCTCGGGCTCGATGCAAGGGCTTGAGCTGGTCAACAGCCTGCTGGTCGCCAAGGGCGACACCATCCTGATCGAGCAGGAGACCTACGGCGGCGCGCTGACCAAGCTCACCAAGATCGGCGCCAACGTCGTCGGCATCCCGCTCGACGGCGAGGGCCTGCGCCTCGACCTGCTGAAGGCCAAGCTCGAGGAGCTGAAGAAGAAAGGCATCAAGCCCAAGTACATCTACACCATCCCGACGGTGCAGAACCCGACCGGCGCGATCATGGGCGAGGCGCGCCGCGCCGAGCTGATCAAGCTCGCGGCCGAATACGGCGTGATGATCTTCGAGGACGAGTGCTATTCCGACCTGATCTGGTCGGGCAATCGGCCGCGCTCGCTCTACGCCATGGCGAACGGCGAGGGCGTGATCCATATCGGCTCATTCTCCAAGTCGATCGCGCCGGCGCTGCGCGTCGGCTACATCGTCGCCAAGTGGGAGATCCTGGGCCGCATCCTCGGTCTCAAGCAGGACGCAGGCTCGGGCGCGCTCGAGCAGATGGTGCTGGCCGAGTTCTGCACCAAGCACTTCCACGAGCATGTGCCCAAGCTCGCCAAGGCGCGTCGGCGCCAAATTGCAGGTGCTGCGCGAGGCGCTGGCCGAGCAGTTCGGCACCGCGGCCGAGTTCGGCGATCCGCCGGGCGGCATCTATCTCTGGATCAAGCTGCCCGACAATGTCGACACGGTGAAGCTTGCCCAGGCGGCGCTCGCCGCCGGCGTGTCGCTCAATCCCGGGCCGGAATGGTCGGTCAACAAGGACTACGCCAGGTGCCGGCTGCGTCTTTGCTTCGCCAATCCCGAGCCCGAGACCATCAAGCAGGGCGTCGCGGTGCTGGCCGAGGTCTGCCGACGCGAATTCGGCGTGCCCCTGCGCAGCTCCAACATCGAGAAGCGCGCCTAGAGCATATCCGTTCGGCTGGAAGCAGCCGAACGGGATCGTCAGCCGCGCCGCGCCGCCTCGATCGCGGCGACGTCGATCTTCTTCATGCCCATCATCGCATCAAACGCGCGCTTTGCTTCATCGCCACCGACCGCCATCGCCTCGGTCAGCACGCGCGGCGTGATTTGCCAGGAGATGCCCCACTTGTCTTTGCACCAGCCGCACGCACTCTCTTGGCCACCATTGCCGACGATGGCGTTCCAGTAGCGGTCGGTTTCGTGCTGATCGTCGGTGGCGATCTGGAACGAGAAGGCTTCGTTATGTTTGAACGCGGGGCCGCCGTTGAGGCCGAGACAAGGGACGCCGGCAACTGTGAATTCGACCGTCAGCACGTCGCCCTTCTTGCCGGATGGGTAGTCACTGGGTGCACGGTGGACGGCACCCACCGCGCTGTCGGGAAAGGTCTTGGCGTAGAAGCGGGCAGCAGCCTCGGCGTCCTTGTCGAACCAGAGGCAAATCGTGTTCTTTGCCATCACGTATCCTTTCGATGACGACACGCCCTATCCCGGCTGCTTGGGATTGAGCACCATCCAGCCGACGCCGAACTTGTCGGCCACCATGCCGAAGCGGTTGGCGAAGAAGGTCTCCGACATCGGCATGTTCACCTTGCCGCCCTGGGCCAGCGCATTGAACAGCTTCTCGGCCTCGGCATTGCTCGCAGCGTTGAGCGTGAGCGCGATGCCCGAGAACGACGCCTTGCCGCTGCACTGACCGTCCGACGCCATGACCTGCGTGTCGCCGATATGGAAGGCGGCGTGCATGATCTTGTCCTTCGACTGCGGCGACATCTGCGACTGCATCTCGGGCGGTGCCTCCTTGAACAGCATGACCATGTCGACCTTGGCGCCGAGCGCGCTCTTGTAGAAGTCGATCGCCTCCTGGGCGCGGCCTTCGAATGAAAGGTATGGCTGCACGTTCATCGCTCTCTCCTTGGTTAATCGTTTGCCGCTTTGGGGACCGGTGTGTTCTCGCGGAACACCTGCATCTGGGCTTCGAGCGCGCGTTTGAAGGCCGGGCGGGCCTCGCAGCGCTGGCGATAGCCGTCGAGGACCGGAAAGCGCGCCAGGGTGCCGGAGTTCACCAACTCGCGCAGCACTGTGGTCATGATCAGGTCGCCCGCGCTGAAGCGGCCTTCCAGATAGTCCTTGCCGTCGAGCCAGGCCGAGAGCGACGCGAGCCGGCTGTTCAGCAGCGCCTCGGCCCGGCTTTCCTTGAGCTGGATCACGATCTGCGCGAACGGCTCAACCGAATTGAGCGCCGCGATCACCCACGCCGTGACGCGCGCGCGGCCCGCCTCGTCCTTGGGCGCCAGAGCGTCGGACTTGGCCGCGATGTGCAGCACGATCGCGCCCGATTCAAACAGCTCGACCTCGCCGTCTCGATAGGCCGGCACCTGGCCGAACGGCTGCCAGCGGCGATAGTCCGCCGACTGGCAGAGCTGCTGGTCGACCAGCGCAGCGCCATAGGCGAGGCCCGCCTCCTCGAGCGCCCAGCGCACGCGAAGATCGCGGACATAGCCCTGGGCGAAGGGCGGCACCCAGCGGAACGCACTGACTTCGATCGTGTCCATCTCTTCCTCCGCTCAGTCGTCGATCGCCTGGTAGGCCGAGGTCCAGAAGTCGCGGAACACCTTGGGCGGCACCGGCGAGTCCATCATGCTCTGGGTCATCAGGACGCCGACCAGGTCCTCGGCCGGATCCATGTAGGCCGAGGTGCCGTAGCCGCCATCCCATCCATAACGCCCGGGGGTGGTGAAAAGATCGGTGCGGCGTGTGACCACGCGCGCCGCCCATGCCCCAGCTGGCGCCGGGGCCGAAGAACAGCTCGGCGCCCTGCTTCTGCTCGGGCGTGAGCTGGTCGGAGGTCATCAGCTCGACCGCAGGCCGCGACAGGATGCGCTCGCTGCCATGCCGGCCCTTATTCATCAGCATGCGGTAGAAGGCATGGTAGTCGTCGACGGTGGAGACCAGCGCCGAGCCGCCGGCGGGGAACGGCAGCGGCTTGGCTCCAGCGGCTGTCGCGCGCGTCGTCGAAGAAGGTCGAGCTGCCTTCTTCTCCGGATCCATCCTGTAGGCGCTGGCCAGGCGATCGAGCTTGGCCGCCGGCACGTAGAAGCCGGTGTCGCGCATGCCGAGCGGGCCGAACAGGCGGTCCTGCAGGAAGGCCTCGAACGACTGGCCGCTGGCGCGCGCGATCAGCACGCCTAAAACGTCGGAGCCGGTGTGATAGAGCCAGCGCTCGCCCGGCTGGTAGATCAGCGGCAGGGTGCCCAGCCGCTTCATGAATTCGTCGGCCGTGATCGTCGCCTGGTACGGCCCGGGCGTGAGGCCCGCGTCGGCCGCAGCCTTCTGGATCGGATACTTGGGCGGAAACACCATCACCGCGCCCATGCCGAAGGTGAAGGTCAAAAGATCGCGCGCGGTGATCGCGCGGCGGGCCGGCACGGTGTCGTCGACCGGCCGCTCGAAGCTCTTGAGACCTTGCGGTTGGCGAGCTCGGGCAGGAAGGCATCGACCGGATCGTCGAGGCGGAGCTTGCACTCCTCGACCAGGATCAGCGTTGCCGCGGCGGTGATCGGCTTGGTCATCGAGGCGATGCGGAAGATGGTGTCGCGCCGCATCGGCGTGCCGCCGAACGATTGCGTGCCGATCGCCTCGACGCGGGTCTCGCCGCGGTGGCTGACCAGGGCCACGATGCCCGGCATGTCGCCGCTGGAAACATGCGCCGCCAGGGCGTGGTGCAGGCGGCCGGACCTGGTTTCGGCAGGAACTCGCACGTCCATGGGTGCCTCCTACGCGAGAGGGAAATCGAGCAGGCGGTCGAGCGCTCCGCCCCAGCCGCCGGTGTGGCTGACGCGCGAGGCCTCGTCCCAGAAGCCGGAATGGGTGAGCGTGAGCCGCGTTCTGCCACCGGGCAGCTCGGCGAGATCGACGGTCACCAGCGTCTCGGGATCGATCGTGCCGTTGGCGTAGTCGGTGTTGTAGGTGAAGGCGAGGCGCTCGGTTGGCGTGACCTCGCGATAGACGCCGTACTTGGTGATCACGCTGCCGTCCGGCACGCGCATGCTGCGCCGCCACGCGCCGCCCACCCGCACATCCATGTCGCACGAGACCAGCGTGCAGCCGTTCGGCACCCACCAGATCGACGACAGGCGCACATCCGTCCAGGCGGCGAATACGCGCTCGCGCGGCGCCTTGAGATCGCGCGTGAGGACGAGCTCCTGGCCGGCTGGCTTCAGCATGACGTTCATGGCTTCCTCGCTATTTCTCGGCGACTATTTCTCAGCGGTGGCTTTGAGGTTGGCGAGACCGGCGGCGAAATCGTCGCCGATCATCTTGTCCATATCCATGAAGATCCCCATCACCTTGAACATGTAGGAGCTGGGACCGTACATCGCCCAGGTGACGGTCGTGTTGTCGCCCACAGGTACCATGGTGAATTCGGCGGTGTTGTGACCTTCGAACGGTTTCAGGAAATCGAGCTTGATCACGATCTTCGACGGCTGCGTCGCCTCGATGATCTCCATGCTGCCGCTGCCGACATTCTTGTTGCCGTCCCATTGGTAGATCGCGCCCTTGCCCATGGCCGCGCCGCCGAAGGTCCGCTTCATGTCGGGATCCTTCTTCTCGTAGGGCGACCAGGCGGCCCAGCCATGCAGGTCGTCGATCAGCGCGAAGATGCGCTCGGGCGGCGCCTTGATCGCGGCCGTGCGCTTCACCGTAAAGGAATTGGGCTTGGTCGCGGCATAGATCAGGATGCCCGCAACGATCACCGCCAGCACGACGGCGATCACGGCCAGGGTCTTGAGCATCGCGCGGCCTCCAGACAATACTTAACTAACGGGTTAAGTGTTATGAGGTTCGCCCCAGCCTGTCAACTCCCTAGGAAACGGCTGCTGCTTCGCCCAAACTCCGTGTCATCGCGCGTCGGAACAATCCGACGAACCAAAAAAACCAAGGCACGAAAACTTCTCATGACAGACATAAGTACCGGCCGTCCGGCCACGCTCGCGCCGAACGGCCTGGTGACGTCGCCGCATTCGCTGGCGTCGGCGGCCGGCGTCGATGTGTTGCGCGCCGGCGGCTCGGCGATCGATGCGGCGGTGGCGGCGAGTGCGGTGCTCTCGGTGGTCTATCCGCACATGACCAGCATCGGCGGCGATGCCTTCTGGCTGGTCTACGACTCCGTCGCGCGAAAAGTGCGCTACATCGATGGCGGCGGCCGCGCGGCGGCGAGCGGCACGATCGAGGCTTTTAGCACGCGCGGCTTGAGCGACGTTCCCCTCAAGGGGCCCCTGCCCGCCACGCTCACCGTGCCGGGCGCGGTGGCGAGCTGGACCGAGGCGCACGCCGCTTTCGGCCGCTTGCCGCTCAGGCGCTGCCTGGAAAGCGCCATCGGCTATGCGCGCGACGGCTTTCCCGTGACGGCGCGACTGGCGCACTGGCGCGACCTGCAGCGCAGCGAGCTGGAGAAGAGCCCCGAGGCGGCGGCGATCTTCCTGCAAGCACGGCGCCGTCCTCACCAACCCCGACCTCGCGCGCACGCTCGAGGCGATCGCCGGCGACGGCTGGTACGGCTTCTACGATGGCGAGGTGGCGCGCGAGATGGTGCGCTGGTCGAAGGCCAACGACGGCTTCTTCGCGCCCGACGATCTTTTGGCCCAGGTCGCGCGCTGGGAAGAGCCGATCGCCGGCCGCTACCGCGACGTCACGATCTACGAGACGCCGGCGCCGACGCAAGGCTTCACCGTGCTCTCGATGCTGAACCTGCTGGAACCGTTCGACCTCGCCCGCAAGCCGTTCCTCGGGCCCGACTACGTGCATCTCATGGTGCAGGCCAAGCAGCTCGCCTATCACGACCGCGACCAGTGGCTCAGCGACCCGCGCTTCGGCCCGGTGCCGATGGACCTGCTGATCTCCAAGGACTATGCCGCCGAGCGCCGCAAGCTGATGGACCCCGCGCGGGCGCTGCCGTGGGACAAGATCCCGTCCTGGGGCAGCCTGGCCGGCGACACCGTCTATGTCGCCGCGGTCGACCGCGAGGGCAATGCCGCGTCGCTGGTCCATTCGGTCTATGGCAGCTTCGGCGCCTCGGTGGTGGCGGGCCGCACCGGCGTGGTGCTGCAGAACCGCTCGGCCTATTTCTCGCTCGATCCCAAGAGCCCCAACCGGCTCGAGCCCGGCAAGGTGCCGCTGCACACGCTGATCGCCTCGCTCGCCTTCAAGGACGGCAAGCTGTGGGCGGCGCTGGGCTGCATGGGCGCCGACGGCCAGCCGCAGATCCACCTGCAGACCTACATCGCCATGATCGACCATGGCCGCGACATCCAGCAGGCGCTCGAGACGCCGCGCTTCCTGAGCGGCCGCTTCGCCATCGGCGAGGCGCGCGACACGCTGCACATCGAGGGCCGCATGCCGGCCGCCACCATCGCCGAGCTGAAGCGCCGCGGCCACCTGGTGAACCAGTGGCCCGACTGGCACGAATACGCCGGCCACGCGCACGGCATCACGATCGATCCGGCGAGCGGGCTTCTAGTCGGCGGCTCCGACCCGAGGAGCGACGGGGCGGCGATCGGGTATTAGGGCGCGCGTTCGCGCTCTCGCGCACCTCTGGCGGGGTTGCGGAAACTGCGCAAACCGGTTTCCGCAGTTTCCGCTAGTGCTGCCCCACCCCGGGCGGTTCAGCGAAGACCAAAGAACGAGAGAACCGCGCCCACGATCACGATCAGACCAACGATATAGACTATGGAATTCATTTGGTGCCCCTATCGGCAATCGACCTAACTCTGGTGAGTCAACGGTTCCGCGGCCGGCAAGACCCCAATGGTCTTCGTTGCGTTACTTCTTTTCGACCTTGGGCAGCTCGACCTTGATGTCCATTGTCTGTGCTTTTTGCCCGCGCAGAGTCCCGTCGAGCAACAAGTACTCGCCGCCGGCGACAACGATGCAAAGCGCGCCGACGATGAAATAGAGCATGCCGTTGTTTCCGCGCGCGTTCCCGGCAGCCATCTTTTGTCCTTGCGGGTCGGGCGCGCCCAAACCGCACCGGTTCCTCGTCGAACCTTAGGCAGTGAGATACCGCGCGTCTGTTCGCTATTGACCAGGGCACGCGCGAATACCGCCAGCCATGCCGACGGAGTGCGCCAGCGAGGCTCACCGATGAAACTCGGGCTGATGGTTGAAATGTATCCGTGGTGAGTGCGAAAAGTCACATCGAATACAACTGACTCGGGTAGCCTCTAGGCGGTGGACAAAGGAGGTCCCTATGCGACGTTTCCTTCTAGCTCGCTTGGCCGCTTCCGATGACGTGCTCCCCGTAGATCGGCAACGTGTTCGCCGGCGCGCGCTTGGCCAACTTGCTCAACACGGCGCCGCGACAAGGGTCTGCGTGCAGGCCTTTGAGCCCACTGTGACCCGGATGTCGGCTAGAGCATGGAGACAAGAATGACCGTGTTCACGCGCCGACGCGTCGTCGCACTTGGGGCGACGGCCGCTGCACTGCCTTCATCGCTGCGCGCACAAGCCACCTGGCCGACGTCGCCGGTCACGTTCGTCGTTGGCTATGCCCCGGGCGGCAGCACCGACATCAACGGCCGCGAACTTGCGGCCGTCATGTCGCCGATCCTCGGCCAGCAGATCGTGGTCGACAACAAGGGCGGCGCCAACGGCAGCATTGCCGCACGCGCTGTCGCCAACGCCAGGCCCGATGGCTACATGCTGTTCTACGCCCCGTCCCAGACCATCGTGGTCAATCCGCATATCCAGAAGGGCTCGATCGACACCATTACGGCCCTGGCGCCGGTCTGCCAGACGACGGCCTATCAGTACGTACTGGCGGTGAACCCCAAGGTGCCGGCCAACACGGTGGCGGAGCTGGTGGCGCTCGCCCGGAAGGACCCGGACAAGCTCACCTTCTCCTCGGCGGGCGTGGGCGCGGGCACCCACCTGGCCGGCGCGCTGTTCGTCGCGGCTACCGGCATTCGGGTCACGCACGTGCCCTACAAGGGCACCGGCCCGGCGCTGGCCGACGTCATCAGCGGCCAGATCACCATGGAGTTCTCCACCCTGCCGTCAGCGGTGCCGCAGATAAAGGTCGGCAACCTCAAGGCGCTTGCGGTCACCGGCAGCCCGCGCCTGAAGTCCTGCCCGACGACCGACGCTCAAGGAGCTGGGCATCGACGTGGCGGCGACCGGCTGGCACGGCCTGTTCGCGCCGGCCAAGACCGCCGACGCCCTCCTCGACAAGATCGAGAAGGACGCCAAGCAGGCGATGAAAGACCCCAATGGAAGGAAGCGCTGGCCAAGGACGGCGTCGACCTGCCGCCAGAACGCAGCCGCGCCGAGTTCGCCCGATCCGTGGCCGATGAGCACGCTTTCTGGGGCAAGAAGCTGAAGGCCATGAAACTCGATGTGGAATGAACCGCCTGCGGAGCGGTAGCGGGGTTGCGGAAACTGCGGAAACCGGATTGCGCAGTTTCCGGCAAGTGGTCTCTGGCTCTCAGTACCCCGCCGCCCGGTCCACTCAATAGACCTCGGGAACAAAATTCTGGGACGACATCTTGGGGCGCTTGTAGCCGGTATCGGACTGGCGGGGCGGCACCTCGATCTCGACCGGCTTCATGTCCTGGTAGGGGACCTGGTCGAGCAGGTGCCGGATGCAGTTGAGCCGGGCCCGCTTCTTGTTGTCGGCGTTGACGACGAACCACGGCGTCCGCTCGAGATCGGTGTATTCGAACATCTCGTCCTTGGCCCTGGAATAGTCCACCCAGTGCTTGCGTGACTTGAGGTCCATCGGGCTCAGCTTCCAGCGCTTGATCGGATTGCTGATGCGATCCTGGAAGCGCCGCTCCTGCTCCTCATCGTTGACCGAGAACCAGTACTTGATGAGGGTGATGCCCGAGCGGACCAGCATGTCCTCGAACAGCGGGCAGGAGCGCAGGAACTCCTGGTACTCCGCCTCCGTGCAGAAGCCCATGACGCGCTCGACGCCGGCGCGATTGTACCAGCTGCGGTCGAACAGGACGATTTCGCCCTTGGTGGGCAACTGGGCGACATAGCGCTGGAAATACCACTGCCCGCGCTCGCGGTCCGTCGGCGTGCCGAGCGCCACGACGCGACAGATACGGGGGTTGAGCGACTCGGTGATGCGCTTGATCGCGCCGCCCTTGCCGGCGGCGTCGCGGCCCTCGAACAGCACGGCGACCTTGAGACCGTTCACCCGCACCCACTCCTGCAGCTTGATGAGTTCGAACTGCAGATGGGCGAGTTCGTTGACGTACTTGTAGTCCGCGGGCGGCTTGCGTGCCTTCAGCCCGTCGGTCGCATGCCAGTGTTTCTGGACCGCCGCGGCTTCCTTGACGTCGCGCAGCACGGACAGTTCGGGTTCACCACCGTTGTGCTTCTTGTGCTTGCGCTTTTTGTGCTTCTTGGACATTTGGACCTCCTCGGTTTCACCCAGGCGATGCCATTGGAAGCGCTATCGGACGCCGGCTCAGTACCCCGCCGCCCGGTCCACCGTCTCCTTGAGCGGCTTGCCGTCGAGGAAGCGGCCGAGATTGTCGACGAACAGCTTGGCGACGAAGCGGTCGCGATGCGGATGAGGTCCGCCGATATGGGGCAGCACCAGGATGCCCTCGGTCGACCAGAACGGATGCTCGGCGGGCAGCGGCTCCTGGCGGAAGACATCGAGGATGGCGCCGGCGATCTTCTTGGCCTTCACGGCGGCGATCAGGTCGGCGTCCTTGATCAGGTGGCCGCGCCCGAAATTCAGCAGCCAGGCGGTGGGCTTCATCCAGCCCAGCCGCTCGGCGTTGATCAGCTCGTTGGTGTCGGGCGTGGCGGGCAGCAGCAGGAGCACGAAGTCGGAGCGTTCCAGCACGTCCTTCGTGCGCTCGGGCGGCAGCACTTCGGCCACGTGCGCGATCTTGTCCGGCCGCCGCTTGGTGCCGATCACGCGGATGCCGAAGGCCGAGGCCATGCGCGCCACCTCGGCGCCGATCGCGCCCAGGCCGAGGATGCCGAGGGTCTTGCCGGTGAGCGGCTGGGCCACGGTGTGCACCCACTTGCCGCCGCTCTTCTGGTTGGCCGCCGCCACGGCGTAGGGCTTCGCGGCATAGAACAGCCCGGCCATGATGTTCTCGGGCATCGATTCGGTGTGCGTGCCGCGCGCGCAGGTGAGCGTGATGTTCTTGGGCAGGTCAGGCAGCGCCAGCCAGCCCTCGACGCCCGCCGTCATCGACTGCGCCCAGCGCAGCTTCGGCATGGCGGGCAGCAGGCCAGCCGGCACGCCCGGCGCCATCAGCGCCTCGGTGCGCGCGAGCTGGTCGGCCGACGGCTTGTCCTTGCGCGGCAGGCTCTCGACCATCACGCGATCGGCGAGGCCCGCGGCCTTGATCGCCTCGAGATAGGCTCCGGTGTTGTCGGTCCACAACAGGACATGGGCGCGGTTGGTGGTCATGGGTGCTCGACGTTATTGGTGCTCGGTGCCGGTTCCCGCCTCCGTGGGTGACGCAGCTCCTGCAATTTCTAGCATGGCCTTGCCTTTCCTGCCGAGGGTGGACACACTGCCGGCCGCTTCGAGGAATTCCGCACATGGATCAGCGCTAGCGCCACTGCTTCTGCCTCCCGTCCCGTGACGGCGAGGCCCTGCGCTGTTCCCGGAGTCTCGTGTCCCATCCTCTTTTGACCGCGCCCATCGGGCGGAGCCTGTGGCGTCTGGCCGGCCCGACGACCGCGCTGATCGTGGTGCAGATCTGTGCCGGCGTCGGCGAGACCTGGATCGTGAGCCGGCTCGGCACCGAATCGCTGGCGGGCTACGTGCTGGTCATTCCCTTCACCGGCGCTGATGGCCAACATGGCCAACGGCGGCATGGGCGGCAGCGTCGCCTCGGCGCTGGCCCGCGCGCTGGGCGGCGGCCGCCTACGACGATGCGCGCGCGCTGCTGCTGCATGCCGCACTGGTGGCGCTGGGCCTGGCGCTGCTGTTCAGCGTGCTCGCCTGGACGGTGCTGCCGCATGTCTTCGTCGCTGATGGGCGGCAGCGGCCGCACCCTGCACGAGGCTGTGCGTCTACAGCAGCTGGTGGTTCGCCGGCGCGGCGCTGACCTGGGTGGCAGCCTTCATGTCGGCGCTGTTGCGCGGCTGCGGCGATGCGCTGACGCCAAGCCGGCTCGGGCTCATCCTCGCGCCACTCTATACCGTCGTCATCGTTCGTGATGACGCTGGGCATCGGCGACTGGCCGGGCATCGGCATCGCCGGACCCGCGATCGCCTCGATCGTCACCACGGCGGGATACGTGACGTGCTGGTACGCGCCATCCAGCGCGGCGAGCTGGGCTTCGCGCCGTCGCTCGAGGGTGTGCGGCTGCAGCGCCGCCTGTTCGGCGAGATCATGCATATCGGCGTCATGGGCTCGGTCTCGACCGTGTCGGCGAGCGTGACGGCGCTGCTGGTCACCGCGCTGGTCGGCGGCTTCGGCCCGGCGGCGCTCGCGGGCTACGGCATTGGCGTCCGCACCGAGGCCATCCTGTCGCCGCTCACCTTCGGCATCGGCACGGGGCTCACCACCATCGTCGGCGTGGCGGCCGGCGCCGGCGACTGGCAAGCGCGCCAACCGGGCGGGCTGGATCGGCGGCGCTCGCCGCGTTCGGCCTGACCGGCGCCATCGGCTGGGCGATCGCGCTGGTGCCCGAGAGCTTCTCGCGGCTGTTCTCCTCGGACCCCGAGGTGATCGCCGTCAGCATCTCCTACCTCACGCGCGTGGCGCCCTTCGAATGCCTGTTTGGCCTCGGCCTCGCGCTCCACTTCGCGAGCCAGGGCGCGGGCCGCATGACCGCGCCCCTCACCGCCAGCATCGTGCGCATGCTGGTGGCGACGGCCGGCGGCTGGTTCGCGATCGAGCATCTGGGGCTTGGCCTCAACGGCGTGTTCTGGGCCATGGCCGCGAGCCTCGTGCTCTATGGCGGCACGATCGCAGGGCCCGCTGTTCGTGCGGCCATGGCGCCCGCGCTGATGACAACGCGAGTCCACGCGGTAAGCTTGCTGCGTTCCGGGGATTCTTCGACATGGATCAGCGCTAACACCACTGTTTCTTCTTTCCGTCCGACGACGGCGAGACGTCTGCGCTCGTTCCCCGGAGTTCCCGTGTCTCATCCTCTTCTGACCGCGCCCATCGGGCGGAGCCTGCTGCGCCTGGCCGGCCCGACGACCGCGCTGATGGTCGTGCAGATCTTCGTCGCCATCGCCGAGACCTGGATCGTCGGGCGTCTCGGCACCGATGCGCTGGCGGGCTTCGTGCTGGTCGTGCCCTTCATGGCGCTGATGTTCAACATGGCCAATGGCGGCATGGGCGGCGCCGTCGCCTCGGCGCTGGCCCGCGCGCTGGGCGCCGGCCGCCACGAGGATGCACGCGCGCTGATGCTGCATGCCCTGCTGGTGGGCTGGGGCCTCGCGCTTGTCTTCATGGCGCTCGGCTGGACGGCCCTGCCGTTGCTCTTCCCGCTGATGGGCGGCAGCGGCCGCGCGCTCGCCGAGGCGCTCAGCTTTAGCACCTCGTTTTTCGCCGCCGCGGTGCTGGTCTGGCCGAGCTGCTTCCTCGCCGCCCTGTTGCGCGGCGCGGGCGACAGCGCCACACCGAGCCGCATCGGCGCCGGCACGTCGTTCGTCTATGTCGCGCTGTCGGTCGCGCTGGCGCCGCGGCTGGGCCTCGTCGGGCTGGTGATCGCTGGCGCCATCGGCACGGCAATCTCGCTCGCGCTGCAGGTGCGCGCCGTGCGGCGCGGCCGGCTGGGCTTCATCCCTGCGTTCGCCGGCGTCCGCCTGCAGCGCCGGGTGTTCGGCGAGATCCTGCGCGTCGGGCTGCTGGGCTCGGCCTCGACGCCGGCGGCGATCCTCACCGCCGTGCTGGTGACCGGCCTGGTCGGACGCTTCGGCACGGCGGCACTGGCGGGCTACGGCATCGGCATGCGGCTGGAATTCATGCTGGCGCCACTCGCCTTCGGCATCGGCACCGGCCTCACCACCCTCGTCGGCGTGGCGGCCGGCGCGGGCGCCTGGCGGCGCGCCAATCGGGCGGCGTGGGTCGGCGGTCTCTTGGCCTTCCTCCTCACCGGCGGCCTCGGCTGGATAGTGGCGCTGGCGCCGGAGAGCTGGGCGCGGCTGTTCACATCGGATGCGGAGGTGGTGACGGCAAGCGTCGCCTGCCTTCGCCGCGTGGCGCCGGTCTACTGCTTCTTTGGCCTCGGCCTCACGCTCTACTTCGCCAGCCAAGGTGCCGGCCGCATGGCGGTGCCGTTCAGCGCCAGCATCGTGCGCATGATCGTGGCGACGGCCGGCGGCTGGTTCACGATCGAGCAGATGGGGCTCGGCCTCGATGGCGTGTTTTTAGCCATCGCCGCCGGTCTCACGGTCTACGGCTGCCTGATCGCGGGCTCGCTGCTCGTGCGGCCATGGCGCGCGAGGTAAGCTACGCCTTGGCGAAGCCCTCGTAGTCGCCCTTCACCACCGCCTCGCAGCGTTCGATGTAGGCGGGCAGGCCGCCGATATAAGGCATGAACACGCGCGGCTTGCCGGGGATGTTGGCGCCGACGTACCACGAGCTGCAGCTCGAGCGCAGCGTGACGCCGGCCGCCTCGCCGACATGGCCGACCCACGCTTCCTCGGCCTCGCCCATCGGCTCGATCACCGTCACGCCCTTGTCGCGCAGCGCGATCAGGCAGTCGGCGATCCAGTCGACATGCTGCTCGATCGACGGAAGCATGTTGGTCAGCACCGACGGGCTGCCCGGGCCGGTGATGGTGAAGAGGTTGGGGAAGCCCGCGATGGTGAGGCCGAGATAGGTCTTCGGCCCCTCGCGCCATTTGTCCTTCAGCGCCACGCCCTTGCGTCCGCGGATATCGACTTTCAGCAGCGCGCCGGTCATGGCGTCGAAGCCGGTGGCCAGCACCAGGCAATCGAAGTTGTAGCTCTTGCCGTTGACGACGAGGCCATCGGCGGTAATGCGCTCGATCGGCGGGTCGCTGACATCGACCAGGGTGACGTTCGGGCGATTGAAAGTCTCCCAGTAGCCGGTGTCGACGCAGAGTCGCTTGCAGCCGATGATGTTGCTCGGGCTGAGCAGCTCGGCGGTCTTCGGGTCCTTCACGATCTCGCGGATCTTCTCGCGCACGAACTCCGCCGCCGTCTGGTTCGATTGGTCGTTCAGTAGCAGGTCGGAGAACGCGGCCATGAAGCTGAATCCGCCATAGTCCCAGCGCTCCTGGTAGAGCCGTTGCCGCTCCTCGGCCGGCGTCTCGATCGCCGAAGCCATGTTGATGTCGAGGTCGATGCCGGCCGGCAGCGACTTGGCGCGCTTGCGCATCTCGGGATAGCTCGCCTTCACCTCGCGCACATAGGACGGATCGAGCGGCCGGTTGTGCGCCGGGACGGTGTAGTTGGCGGTGCGCTGGAACACCGTCAGGTGGCTCGCCTGCCGGGCGATGATCGGGATCGACTGGATGGCCGAGGAGCCGGTGCCGATCATGCCCACCGTCTTGCCCGTGAAATCGACACCGTCATGCGGCCAGCTGCCGGTGTGATAGGTCGGCCCCTTGAAGTCGGCGAGGCCGGGGATCTTCGGCGTGTTGGGCGAAGAAAGGCAGCCCATCGCCGTGATGACGAAACGCGCCGTCAGCCGATCGCCCCCCTTCTTGCCAACAGGTTCGGTTTCGATCCGCCACACATTGGCCGTCTCGTCGAACGTCGCCTTGGCAACGCGCGTCTCGAACTGGATGTCGCGGCGCAGATCGAAGCGGTCGGCGACGTGGTTGGCGTATTTCAGGATCTCGGGCTGGGTGGCGTAGCGCTCGGTCCATTCCCAGTCCTGCTCGAGCTCGCGCGAGAACTGGTAGGAATACTGCACGCTCTCGACGTCGCAGCGCGCGCCGGGATAGCGGTTCCAGTACCAGGTGCCGCCGACGCCCTTGCCCGCCTCGATCACGCGCGCGGAAAAGCCCGCCTTGCGCAGCCGGTGCAGCATGTACATGCCGGCAAAGCCCGCGCCCACGATCACTGCATCGAAATCGATCGACATCCTTCCTCCTCGTGCGCTTCCTGGCATAAAGGATGCCGACATGAAGCGCCATGCCCCTGCTGCGGCCCGTAATCGCCAGCCGATACTCGACGTGCTGCAGCGACACCTGCCGGCCAACGGCCTCGTGCTCGAGGTGGCCAGCGGCTCGGGTGAGCACGTCGCGCATTTTGCCGCCGCCTTGCCCAACCTCGAGTTCCAGCCCAGCGATCCCGACCCGAGCGCCCGCGCCAGTGTCGACGACTGGATGAATACACTCGACCTCAAGAACGTGCGGCCGGCGCTCGCTCTCGACGCGGCCTCGCCGCACTGGCCGGTCGCGCGCGCCGATGCCGTGGTCTGCATCAACATGATCCATATCGCACCCTGGCAGGCCGCGGCTGGCCTGATCGCCGGTGCCGCCCGGCTGCTGCAGCCGCACGGCGTGCTCTGTCTCTACGGCCCTTACCACCGCCAGGGCCGGCCGACCTCGCCCAGCAACGAGGACTTCGACCGCGATCTGCGGCGGCGCAATCCTGCCTGGGGCGTGCGTCATCTCGAGGAGGTCGTGGCGCTGGCGGAAGCGCACTTCGCGGCGCCTGAAATCGTCGACATGCCGGCGAACAATCTCTCGCTCGTCTTTCGACGCGCCACACCATGATCACACGCTGCCTACTCGCGCTTGCCTAACATGCGCTCTTCAATCCTGGAGAGCACATCGTGGCCCACACCGACTCCCACGCGGCACCGCCGGCGCGCCGCAGTGTCGTCTCGCACCTCAAAGACGTCCTGCGTCCGCTCGAGCCTTATCTTCCTGCACGCGAGTCGAGCCTGTCATGGCGGCTCGCTGTCCGGGCCCTGCAGCATCACGGCTTCAATCCGGCGACGGTGTTCGATGTCGGCGTGGGCTTCGGCACCTGGGGCCTCTATCGCGCCTTCCCCGAACGCCTTCTATCACCTGATCGAGCCGACCCGCGAATCGCAGCCCTACATGACGCGGCTCTGCCGGCGGCTGCGCTGCGAAGTCCATCCCGTGGCGCTCGGCGACCATGACGGCGAGGCCAAGATGGAAATCCGCGCCGACATCCAGGGCTCGACCTTGCTCGAAGAAGTAGGTCCGCGCGATTTCCTGCGCTTCGACTACGTGCCGATGCGCCGGTTCGACAAGCTGTTCACCAGCTTCGCGCGGCCGGCCTTGTGCAAGATCGACGTGCAGGGGGCCGAGCTGATGGTGCTCGAGGGCATGACCGGCAAGCTGGCCGAGCTCGACGCCCTGATCGTCGAGACCAGCACCATCGCCACGGTGAAGGGCGGCGCCGAGCTTGGCGGCGTGGTGCGCTTCATGGGCGAGCACGGCTTCGTGGTGGCCGACATCATCGGCCTGAAGCGCCGCCCACTCGACGGCGCCACGGCGCAGCTCGACCTGCTGTTCGTGCCGGAGGCTGCGCCGCTGCGCGCCGACCGTCGCTGGGCGAGTAGCTAGGAGGCTGGCAGCTAGGAGAGCCAGTCCTCGATCTCGAGATGGCCGTACTTGTGATGCATCAGCGCATGCTTGCGCGGCATCTCGAACGGATTGACGCCCTCGCCGGAGAACTGAAAGTGCTCGCCGACCTCGGCCATCTCGTAGGCGCCAACCGGCGCGACCATCGGCTTGCCGCCGCGGTCCTCATAGGGAAACGGGCGCAGAATGCGGGCCCGCCAGGATCCGGGTTTCGCCATGTCGTGAAAACGTTGCGCGCGGCCCTCGGTTGCGCACAAATGCGCGGGTTGATGCTGTAAGGGCCGCCGGAAAATTGCAAGGGGAGAAGCCGATCATGTGGAAGTTCGTCGCCGCACTGGCATCTATCGTGTTCATGGCGACGACGCACGCCCGCGCCCAGACGATGCCCGAATACGCCACGCACGTGCTGGTCGGCTCCTGGCAGCTGGTCAAGTTCGTCGACGGCAACGGCCAGAGTATCGTGCCCGACAACAAGGCGAACTACACGCTCACCTTCGACGCCCAAGGCCAGGTGAGCGTCCGGTTCGACTGCAATCGCGGCAGCGGCAAGTGGGCAACCGCGAGCAAGGGCGAGATCCACTTCGAAACGCTGGCGCTCACCCAGGCGGCGTGTCCTGCCGGTTCCCTGCACGATCGCCTGGTCAAGGACTGGCCGCGGATAAGGTCATACACCCAGCAGAACGGCCAACTGTTCCTGGCACTTGCCGCCGAGGGCGGCAGCTACCATTTCGAGCCGACCGGTCCCGCCAAGGGCAAGTGAGCCCGGCGCGGGGTTGATGTCCCCGCGCCACCTGGTCACTTCGGCCGTAGACAGCCCTCGCCATTGGGCTGGCACTTCGGCGGGCCACCACCGCCACCGGCGCCACCACCACCACCACCGGCGCCGCCACTGCCGGCCTGCTGCTGTCCGGTGACTTTCCAGCTCACGAAGTAGCGGGAGTTCCGGCCGCAGCCGTGCGACGAGTTGGTGCCCTTGTTGTCGTCCGTGCCGGAGAGCACGGCGCCGTTGTGAGTGCCCTTGGCGAGGGCATCGGCCATGAAGGCGTGGTCGGCTGCCGCGACCGTTCCATCGCAGTTGGCGAAGATGATCGTATCGAGCTTGCCGATCAGCCAGGCACCGGCCTTGTCGCCGATTATCGCCCCGATGCCGGCGCCCGTGCCGCCGGAAATGATCCCGCCCAGCGCCCCGCCACCCGCTGCCGCTACCTTTGCTGCAGCGGCGTCAGTCGCCGATTGCAAGGCGTGTTCCACCGAGTTCTTGTTGAAGCCGGTGTTCACGATCGAATAGGAAAACGTGACCGTGTCGTTGGGTCCAACGGGGACGTTGGGGATCGAGAGATTGACCGTATGGGTGCCGTTGTTCACGTCTCCCATCGACTTGGTGGGCATGGTGATCGGCGGGTTCTTGCCGACCGCGACGGCAATGGAAACGAAGTCGGTGTCGTTGTGCAACGAACGCGTGTCGATGATCCTGAAGGACGTCAGAGTGAAAGTGTAGACACCCGGCTGCTCGGATTGTGCGCGGCTGTTGGTGGCCAACCCGACGGTCGCCAGTGCGGCAAACGCCACGGCGGCCGACAATAACTTGCGGTTGATCATGACTGAAACTCCCCTGAGGCAATCTCACGGTGCGCGAGACGCTAGTCGGCGCGCGTGAGCTGCACATCGGAGGGAGTTCCTAATTTGCCGGGATGGCGTCCCCAATTTGCGTCATGAGAGATGGCGTGCCGTAGTGGTCAAAAGAGAGAACTGGCGCGCGACGCTCCGGCGATCCTAACCTCGAACTGATTACTCATTGATTCCAATGCGCTAAGCGCCGGCCATCGACTTGTCTCTATCGGGATTGCCGGGTTCTTAGGCTGCCCAAACCAGGCTGCTCTCCGTCGGCAAGATGGCCGGATGCGCCGTTCGAGCACGTCCGAGTTGAATCAAACGCGTCGGTCTGAAGGCGCACCGATGATTTCCGGTGATCCCCAACTTCAGACATTGCCGGATGGAAGTGACCGCTTCCGAGATCCGCCTCAATGTGACTCTCGGTATTCTACTGAAGCCACTCAAGGGAACGCCGGTCGGCTACATCGAACGCCACTTCGACGAAGCGTTGGTCGCCAAACCGAAGGCTGCGGAAAAGCAGCCGGCCAAGAAGACAACGCGCAAGGGCTGACGCCGTTACGGCGAAAACGATGGCCCAGCATCGTTGCCGCGCAAGCTGCGCCTCGCGGGCAGCGATGGAGA
>CAVWKP010000018.1:0-522280 GCA_963755595.1 uncultured Alphaproteobacteria bacterium
CGGTGGCTTCGTCGTGGTGACCAGCAGATGTTCCTACGAGATGGTGCAGAAGGCCGCCGCCCTCGGCGCCGTGGCGATCGCGGCGGTCTCGGCGCCGACCTCGCTTGCCATCGAGACCGCCGAGCAGGCGGGCATCGCGCTGGTCGCCTTCGTGCGCGAGAGCCGGCTCACGGTCTATGCCAACCCGGAGCGCATCGAGGCGTGAGGGTGGGGGCGTCAGGGGCAGCGCCATGACGGGGCAGTTCGTGTTCGGCATCACCGGCTGGAAGAACGCCGGCAAGACGACGCTGGCCGAGCGCCTGGTTGCCGAGTTCGTGCGTCGCGGCTGGCGGGTGGCGACGGTCAAGCACGCCCACCATGCGGCGGATATCGACAAGCCCGGCACGGACTCCTTCCGCCATCGCGCCGCCGGCGCCACCGAGGTGGCCCTGGTGACGGGTGCGCGCTACGCAATCGTGCGCGAGGAGGGACGGCGACCGACGGTGGCTTCGTCGTGGTGACCAGCAGATGTTCCTACGAGATGGTGCAGAAGGCGGCGGCGCTCGGCGCCGTGGCGATCGCGGCGGTCTCGGCGCCGACCTCGCTTGCCATCGAGACCGCCGAGCAGGCGGGCATCGCGCTGGTCGCCTTCGTGCGCGAGAGCCGGCTCACGGTCTATGCCAACCCGGAGCGCGTCGAGGCGTGAGGATGGGGGCGTCAGGGGCAGCGCCATGACGGGGCAGTTCGTGTTCGGCATCACCGGCTGGAAGAACGCCGGCAAGACGACGCTGACCGAGCGCCTGGTTGCCGAGTTCGTGCGTCGCGGCTGGCGGGTGGCGACGGTCAAGCACGCCCACCATGCGGCGGATATCGACAAACCCGGACCGAACTCGTTCCGCCATCGCGCCGCCGGCGCCACCGAGGTGGCCCTGGTGACCGGTGCGCGCTACGCCATCATGCGCGAGCAGGAGGAGGCGACGCTGGCCGAGGTGCTGGCCCGGCTGGCGCCGGCCGACCTGGTGCTGGTCGAGGGTTTCAAGCGCGACCCGCATCCCAAGATCGAGGTGCGCGGCGCCGAGGCCGAGCCGATGGCGATAGGCGAGCACAACATCGTTGCCATCGCTGCAGATACCCGGCCTGCAGACCGGACGCTGCCGTGGTTCCGCCGCGACGACATCGCCGCCATCGCCGACTTCATCGGAGCGCGGCGTCGCTGACGCCACGAGACCCTGGAGCACGGTCCGTTCGAACCAAATCACCTCACCCTGACGAGGTGGCGCGAACTTCTAATGACCAAAATAGGTGGTAGCGAGGGATCGGGAATATAATCCGCCCGAACCGGCAGACATGGCCTGCAGACTTGGGAAGCGTAGCGTATGCCCAGCATTCTCCATTCGTCGACGAGCGACTTTCCGCACTTTCCGCTAGTGCGCTCCCCCTCCTTCGCGGGTCGCGGGGAGTTGGCGCAGTTAGCGCTACCCCGCTACCCCTTGCCCGCCACCCGCCCTCTTTGGACGAGACGGCAGCAGAGGACCGAAAACCCTTATTCCACAGTTTTTCGACCGTTTTTCACCGTTTTCGACCGTTTTTCGGTCGGGCGGAATCGAAATTCGCCCGAAGAAACAAGCGCTCGACCGTTTTCGCCGGCTGTGCGGCCGTTAAAAAACGGTGAAAGCGGTGACGTCCCTCAGGATGAGGCCGATTGGTTCATCTTGCCTGGACTCTGCCCTAGTGCTTGGCGCCGCCGAAGACGCCGGAAGCCAGGTAGCTGTTGCCCGGGCCGCTCGCGCTGAACTGACCGCCGACACCAACCACGCCTCCACCCGCTCCCGAGCCGGTAAAGAAAGACCCGTTGACCGACATCGTGTTGCTGCCGGTAGTGGCCGGGATCCCACTGCCGCCGAAGTTGGCGCCGGCGCCGGTGACTGTGCCGTTGTAAGTGCGGGTGTCGAAGGTCGCGGTCCACGCGCCGGAGCCCGCGGCAAAGCTGTAGTTGTTTATGCCGAAGGTGCCGGTCACGTTTCGGATGGGACCGTTGCCGTTCTGGGCCTGGCCCCACATGCCTCCGCTGAACGAAGCGACTTGCGTGTTCGGCAACTGCGTCGCCACCTGACCGGCAATCCACGGCGCTTGGGTCACGACCGCGCTGTCACGCCCGTGATGATCTCCATGGTGCCCAGGGGTGATCGCGGTTTCCCATTCGCCGAACGTGAGGAAGTCACAGGTGCAGTTGCTCCCGACATAGGAGCCACCGGGAACCTGGGCGGCGGTCAGCAGCGCGCTGGTGTCGCGAGCCTTGATCGTGGTTTCACCGTCCCTGATCGTCGCCCGGCCGTTGACCGTTCCGGTGACGAAGGTGGCGTCATCCTGGAAGAAGCTCACGCCGTGGTGGCCGGTGCCGAGGTGCAACGTTGCGTCGGGCGAGGTGATCGAACCGTCCAGCCCGCGAATGATGATCTTGGCCTTCGCCGTGCTGTTGTCGGCGTCGGTCTTGATCGTCAGGTCCCCGGGCTGGGCGCCAGAGAGCGCGGCGGTGATGGAGCGATGGTCTTTCTCGTCGCCGTGGCGGCTTGCGACGATCAAGCCGCCGACATAGCCGGTCTGTGTCTGCGTGGTCTTGGATGAGTCGGTGGCGTGGTCGGGGTGGTCCGGTGCGAGTTCGTTGTGCCGTCATGGTGTCGTCGTCGTCGTCGACGGCGTGTTCGGCTTCGGGTTGCTGGCAGCCGCCGCTGTTGCTGACGGCTGTCGTGATGTGTGTTGTTGTTCGTGTTCGGCGGATTACCCGGATTCGTGCCCGGCGGCGTGCCAGGGGGATTTTGCTGTCTGTCCGGAATTGTTGCCGGAAAAGCCCGAACCCTGTGCCTTCTGGTCGGCATTGCCGCCGCCGCTGCCGCCTTTGCCCGAATTGTTGTTGGCGAGTTCGAGCGCACCAATGAGAGCGTTGAGGCCGCCGGGCGGCAGCAGGCTCGGCAGGCTGGGAGACGCGCCGGTGTTGACGATCACAAACGAGTTCGCCCGCGTCATGGTCTGCGTCTGGCCCTGGCCGGTGACGGTCATGCTGTTGCCGAAGAGGAAGGCGGCCGTGGTCTTGCCCGAGCCGACGCCGAAGATCCCGATGCCGCCGCGGATGCCGATGGTGCCCGACGGCGTGTTGATCGTGACGGGGTTGGTCTTGCTGATCCTGCCGCCGACGAAGCGCAAGACGCCCTGGCTCGCGGTGACGGCGAGCTCGCCGGTCTTGGTGTTGGGGTCGTAGACGAACTTGTCGATGGTGAGCCGCGCGTTTGGGCCTACCGTGAGCGAGCTGCCGTCGAGGAAGACGAGATGGGCGCGGTCGTTGCCATGCGTGGTGACGACCTCGTTCGCCTGCACGTCGATGCCGATGCGCAGCACGCGCTCGTTCTCGGCCGGCGGCTTGCCGAGCGGATCGCCGTCGGTCGCCGAAGTCACTCCACACTTTCGATTGTGCCTGCGCGGGTCCCACGAGGGTGAGCGCAGCAGTGCCGATCAAGGCGGCGCATAGAAGAGACAAGCGCCGTACCGTACCAGTGGCCATGTCAGTCTCCTTCAAGCACCGCTAGAAACGACAAGTCGCGCCGCCCATCAAGTCATTCTCGATGGATTTGAAGGAAGAGTTGGTGAGATTTGACACAGTGCGCCCGCCCTATGGCGCCGAGCGTGCGGAAGCTCACCGTTGTTGGCTTGTGACCAAATTGCGGCCGAGAACCGGCGGGCCGTGCCTGTCTCGTCCGGCGCCTAGCGCTAGCGCTGGGTGGCGAAGATGCCGCCGGCCGCGTACGGCGTTCCGCTGACAGTGCCCTTGACGCCGAACG
The DNA here is from genome assembly GCA_963755595.1 of uncultured Alphaproteobacteria bacterium. GTDB lineage: Bacteria > Pseudomonadota > Alphaproteobacteria > Reyranellales > Reyranellaceae > Reyranella. The sequence goes on from CAVWKP010000018.1 coordinate 3,813, forward strand.
CGCCCGCTATGTACTTCGCGGGGTCCGTGGGCGAGGAGAAGAAAGAGCCGGTGAGCGGGCCGGAGACGCTCGGACCGCCCGTCATTTGGATGCTGCCCGTGACGTTGGCGGTGCCTGGGGTGTTCGTTATCGCACCTGAGAATGCCATGGTGTCGCAGGATTCCGGAGACTGCCCCGGCACCCCTGCCGAAATTGTAGATGATGCTCATGTTGCCGATTGCGGCGTAGGGATTGCCCGTGCCTCTCTGCGCCACGCCTGCCATACCGCCGTTATAGGTGGCAACCTGGGTGTTCGGCAGCATCACCGGGTTCGCCACCGTGCCCACGACATAGGGCGCGTTGAGGACGTTGTCGGTCTGCCCGGTGCGGTAGGTACCGGTGTAATTGATGGTGGAGCTCCAGTAGCCAAAGCTCAGATAGGCGCATTCGCATTGCCCGGGACCGAAGCCCTGGGGAATGGCCGGCGTCACCGGCGATGCGGCCTGCTGATTGGCGGCAAGGCTCACCAGCGTCGTGGTGTGCTGGAGGGTCGTCGGACTGCCGACCAGGGGCTGGAGCGTTCCCTGTCGGGGCTGCGGCGTTCCATGTTGGTCCACGTCTGGTGTGATCGCGTAGACCGAGTCGTTGAGGAAAGTGCTGTTGGACGTGTTGCCGCCAAGCTGCAGGGTCGCGTTCGGGGAAGAGAGCGTCCCGTCGAGGCCGCGGATGATGATGGTGGCTTGTGCGGTGTGCGTCGCGGCGGTTGTCTGGAGCGTGAAGTCGGTCGGCACGCTGAGGTCGACGGCGGGCACTCGCGTCGTGGAGACGTCGCCGTTCCGGGCGACGATCAGGCCATTGGTATAGCCAGTCTGCGTCTGCGTGGTCACCGTCGTCGGCGGCGTGAATACAGGGGTCGCATTGCCTTGCGGGTTGGCGGCGCCGCCACTCTGGCTCACGGGGTTCGTGATCGCGTTGCTATTGGTGTTGGGCGGGCCACCGCCGATGCCCGGCTGATTTCCCCGGCGGTCCTGAACTGCGCCGCCGGAGTTGCTGGCGGAAAGGCCGGAACTCTGCGCCTTCGAGTCGGCGTTTCCGCCGCTGCCGCCCGAACCCGTCCCGCCCGATCCCGAACTGCCGCCAGTACCGCCACCGGAACTCGAGCCGCCGCCGCCTTCGAGCTGACCAACAATGGCAGTGAGGCCGCCTGGCGGCAGCAGGCTGGGCGGGCTGGGCGGCGCTCCGGTGTTGACGATCACAAACGAGCCCGGCCGCGTGACGTTCTGCGACTGGCCCTGGCCGCTCACCGTCATGTTGTTGCCGAAGATGAAGTTCGCGACCGTTCGAGTCTGCGAGACGTTGAAGATCGTGATGCCGCCGCGGATGCCGATGGTGCTCGACGGCGTGTTGATGGTGATGGGGTTGGTCTTGCTGATCTTGCCGCCGACCAGGCGGAACACGCCCTGGGTGGCGGTCAGCGCCAGCTCGCCGGTCTTGCTGTTGGGATCGTAGACGAACTTGTCGATGGTGAGCCGCGCGTTGGGGCCGACTGTGAGCGATGAGCCGTCGAGGAAGACCAGATGCGCGCGGTCGTTGGCGTGGGTCGTGACGACCTCGTTGGCCTGCACGTCGATGCCGATCTTCAGGATGCGCTCGGCCGCGGTCGGCGGCTTGCCAAGTGGATCGCCGTCGGTCGCCGACGTGACGCCTACTCTCGATTGCGCCGCCGCGGTGCCCGCGAGCGCAAGAGCTGTCGCGCCGATCAATGCAGCGCGCAGAAGAGACAAGCGTCAGCGTAGATCCGGACATCTACCCCTCCCAACCCTCACTAGAAGCGCCAGCTTACTCCAAACATGAAGTTATTGTTGACAAATGCGTAGTTAGATATTGTGGCATTTCTCACAAAGCGCCCGCCGGTCAGGCTGAAAGTGATGCGGTCATTGAACGGGATGGCCACCACCATGTTGGCAATTGTATCTGTCTGATACCGATAGGTAGTGGGATCGACCGTGGGATCGGGGGCGTCGTAGGCCCACCATTGCTCGTTCAGCGACATGCTGACCGTCCAGGGCAGGCCGGTCTTCAGGAACGGGTCCATGAACTTGAAGGACATGCCGCCGCCGACGCCCGCCAGCTGGTAGCTCTGCCACAATACCTGCTCGGCCTGGAAGCGCTGAGCGCTGCCGATCATGAAGAGCTGGACGATGGGGCTGAGCTGGAACTGGAAGGTCGAGGTAGCGGAATATTCCATGCCTCTGAACTGACTGTTGGTCGGCAGGTACCAGGTGTCCTGGGCATCGTGCTTGCGGAACACGAAGGTCGAGACGTTGCGCAGACGGTCGCTGAGCAGGATCGCGCCCTCGAGGCCGGCGCCGTAGCTGCCGTAGTAGGGCGTGTCATTGACCCAGATGTACCCCAATGCGCCGAAGGGCTTCAGCGTGAAATCCTCGAAGGTGCCGTTGAAGACCTGGAAGCGCGGTCCGCTGGTGAGGTCGAGCAGCGTCACGTTGGCGGCCGAGACGGTCCACTGGCGGTTGGCGTAGAAGGTGAACTGGGATTTCGATCGCCGACTTGTCCTGCAGTCCGAGGTCGTAGCGATGGCGCACCTGAAGCGAGCCCACCCAGCCCCAGTCCGGTCGGCCGAGCGACTGCTGGTTGAGGTTGGCGACCTGGCCGAACAGCCGCACGTTCGAACTCGCGGGGCCAAGATTGGCGTTGGACTGGTAGCGCAAGCCGAAGAAGGCCTCGCCCGAGAACACCGAGGTCTTCTGCTGGTTCTGGACCTGCGCCATGAACTGCTCGGCGCGGCTGCGCACGTCGGGCGGCAGGTTGGGCGACTTGAGCGCGCTCTCGAGATAGGTGCGCGCCACCTCGTAGGAGCCGAGGCGGTAGTAGAGCACGCCGAGCTCGAGCCGCACGCGCGGCAGGTCGCCGTTGATCAGCAGCATGCGCTCGAGCGCCGAGATCGCGCCTTCGAGGTCGCCGGTCTGGCTGGCAATGGTGGCGAACTTGAACAGCACGTCGAGGTCGGCGGGCTTCTTCAGCATCTCCTGGAAGGCCTCGTCGTACTGCTGCTCGAGGTCGGCGCTCTTGGGCACGGGCTGCACGGCAGCAGGGCGGGGTTGCCGGCCGAGGGGCGCTGGTCGGGTCCGCACTGGCAGGGACGGTGGTACTGGGCGCGCCGGTAGGGGTGATGGTCTGGGTCGGGGCAACGGTCGGCCCCTGCTGCCCGTACGCGAAATTCGCGTCAGCACCGGCTATGAGCTGCAGGCCCCCCAAAACGGCCAGGACTCCCGAGGAACCGCTTAAATTGTCGCAAACCCACGAGTCTCCACCGCGACCGCGGGTCGGCCGCCCCGCCATCGTCCCGACACAGCATAGGATGGCGCAGCACGCCTGCTAAATCAACCAGCTACGAAGGACAAAAATCCAGCCAGACCATGGACTTGCCCGTGCTGCCTTCATGCGAAACAGCATGCGCCGATACTGCCGCTCGCCGAGGGCGGTGACGAAGCGTTCATGGTCGCGCACCAACGCCGCGAGCATGCGATCGAGCATGGTGGCATAGGTATTTCCCCAATTTCGCGCCGACAGATGCAGGCGGCCGCCCAGCACCGGATTGTTCGCGGCGAAGTTCTTGCCATGCAGGCGATAGGCGTAGAGCGGCTCATCTATCAGCAGTGAGCCCGAAACCATTTGCGCCATGACAACGACGTAGAAATCCATGTGCAGGCGGAAGGCCTCGTCGTCGTCGGGGAAGACGAGGTCGATCAGCGAGCGGCGGAACATCATCGACGAGGTGCTGACCCAGACCCAGTGGACCAGGCGCTTGGTGTAGAGCCGGTAGGGCGACTGGCCCTGCCAGCGGGCGGCCTTCTTCGCCGCATCGATGGCCGGCACACGCGCCGGATCGATCGGCGCGAAGGCCTGGCCGCGGTCGGCGACGGCGCGGTCCTTGCCGAACCAGTAGACGGCGCCCGCGATCAGCGCGCCCTGGCCGTCGATCAGCCGTGCGTTGCAGGCGGTGAAGCCCACGGCGTAGCTCTCGTTGAGATGTGCGGCGAGATGGCGTTCGAGGAAGTCGTCGTTCCACAGATCGTCGGAATCGAGGAAGCAGACGAACGGCGCTTGCGTCTCTGCGAGGCCAGCGCGCGTCGCCCCGGTCTGGCCGACATTCTTCGGCAGGCGGACCTGCCGGAAGCGCGGGTCATGGCCCAGCTCCTCCAGCGTGCGCTGCACGATCGCGGCGGAATCGTCGGTCGAAGCGTCGTCGACGATCACGCAGTTGAAGTCGCGCAAGGTCTGGCGCGCCACCGAGCGGATCGCGTCAGCGATGTAGTCGCGGCAGTTGTAGCACGTGACGACGACGGAGATGCGCGGGAGCGTGGCCTCGCTCACGTCTTGGCCGGCCCCAGGAAATCGAAATCGACGCCTTCGTCGGCCTGCAGCACGGTCTTGTGGAACAGGCCGGCGTAGCCGCGATCGCTGCCGTTGTGCGGCGCCGGCGCCTTCCAGGCCTTGCGCCGCTTGGCGAGCTCGTCGGCCGAGACCAGGAGCTCGAGCTTGCGCTTGGGCACATCAAGGGTGATGCGATCGCCGGTCTTCACCAGCGCGAGCGGGCCGCCGACCGCCGACTCCGGCGCCACATGCAGGACGATGGTGCCGAACGCCGTGCCGCTCATGCGGGCGTCGGAGATGCGGATCATGTCCTTCACGCCCGCCCGCGCGAGCTTCATCGGGATCGGGAAGGAGCCCGCCTCGGGCATGCCGGGCGCGCCCTTGGGCCCGGCATTGCGCAGCACCAGGATATCGTCGGCGCTGACGTCGAGCTTGGGATCGTCGCCGCGGGCGGCGAGGTCTTCCAGCGAATCGAACACCACGGCGCGGCCCGTGTGGGTGAGCAGGGCCGGGGTCGCGGCGGCGTGCTTGATCACCGCGCCGCGCGGCGCCAGGTTGCCGCGCAGCACGGCCATGCCGCCGGTCGGCTTGATCGGGTTCTTAGGCGTGCGAATGACGGTTTGGCCCGGCACCATCTCGGCGGCGTCGATCACCTGCTTCAGGGTCTTGCCCGAGACGGTGAGGCACTTCTCGTCGAGCAGGCCGCGGATCTCCTTCAACAACCGCGAATTGCCGCCGGCCCAGTGGAAGTGCTCCATGTAGTGATCGCCCGACGGCTTGAGGTCGACCAGCACCGGCACCTTGCGGCCAATGGCATCGAACTCGTCGAGCTCGATGTCGATGCCGAGCCGGCGCGCCACGGCGGTGAGATGGACCAGCGCATTGGTCGAGCCGCCGATCGCCTGCAGCACGGTGAGGGCGTTGCGGATGGCGGCCTTGGTCATGATCTCGCTGGGCCGCGGCCCGTGCTTCGTCGCCATCTCGGCCGCCAGCTTGCCGGTCGCTTCGGCGACGCGCAGGCGGTCGGAATGGGTGGCGGGGATGGTGCCGCTGGTCGGCAGGCCCATGCCCAGCGTCTCGACGATGCAGCCCATGGTGCTGGCCGTGCCCATCACCATGCAGGTGCCCTTGGTCGGCGCCAGCCGCTCGCTCACCGTCTCGATGTCGGCCGCCGAGAAGGTCCCGGCGCGATGCTGGCCCCACAGGCGCCGGCAGTCGGTGCAGGCGCCCAGCACCTCGCCCTTGAAATGGCCGACCAGCATCGGCCCGACCGGCAGCACGATGGCCGGGCGGTCGGCGCTGGCCGCGGCCATCAGCTGGGCGGGCAGGGTCTTGTCGCAGCCGCCGATCAGCACGACGGAGTCCATCGGCTGGGCGCGGATCATCTCCTCGGTGTCCATCGCCATCAGGTTGCGCAGGAACATGCTGGTGGGATGGGAGAAGCTCTCGTGGATCGAGACGGTCGGGAAGACCATGGGGAGCGCACCGGCCAGCATGACGCCGCGCTTCACCGCCTCGATCAGGTCGGGCACGTTGCCGTGGCAGGGATTGTAGTCGCTGAACGTGTTGGTGATGCCGACGATCGGCCGGTCGAGCGCGTCGTCGGAATAGCCGCCGGCCTTGATGAAGGCCTTGCGCAGGAACAGCGAAAAGCCCGCGTCGCCATAGGTCGCCAACCCCTGACGCATGCCGGTGGCCTTCGGCTTGCCATTGGCCTGCCGCTTGCGGGATGCCATGTCGATTCTCTCCCTAAGTCGCCCTGATTGAGGGGCTATTTTGTATCGTCTTCCAGACCGGCCGCCCAGCGGGCATGTGCCGCCGGATTGCGCTCGGAGGCGATGGTGCGGGCGAGTTCGAGCCCCATCAAGGCGCCAAACTTGAAGCCATGGCCGGAGCAGGGCGACATCACCCAACCCTTGGCCCCCGGCTTCTCGACGACGAAGCGCTCGTCATCGGTCACCGTGTAGAAGCACACCTTCAGTCGGTCGGTGCGCCAGCGCTCGAAGCCATGGAACAGGCTGCGGCAGCGCTCGAGCAGCGGACGGATCTCGTCCTCGCTCGCTGCGCGCTCGGCCGTGGGATCGCCGCGGCGGCTGAATTCATGGTCGCCGACCTTGAAGCCGCGGCCTTCCATGGGTGGCACGAGGTAGAGTCCGACATCGCCGGTCTTCTCGATGATCATCGGCCCCTTTGCCCACGCCGCGCGCTGATCGTCCGGCAGATGGAAATAGATCACCATCTGACGCGACGGCACGAAACGCCGGCCGAGCGACGGCAACAGCCGTCCGATCCAGGCGCCGGCCGCCACGATCACGACGTCGCCATCGTGCGCGGCGCCGCCTGCCGTGGTGACGCGGCCCTGCTCGAGATCGACCGAGCGGACCGGCGTGCCCGCGTGCAGCGCTACCCGCGGATGCTGTGTCAGGTATCGGACCAAGGCAGCGACGATGTCCTGGGCGAACAGGACCCCGCCGCTGTCGATCCAGAAGGCGCGCTCAACACCGCGCGCGTCGAGCAGCGGGAAGCGCCGGGGCAATTCGGCGACGGGCAGTTCGGTCATCGGCCGGCCGATCGCTGCCAGGGCGGCGGCTGAGCGCTCGGCCCAGTCGGCGCCGTTGCCGCTCAGGGCGAGCGTACCGGTCGGCGCGTAAAGACGCTGCCCAAGATCGCGCCACATCAGGTCCCACGCGGCATAGGCATCGTCAATCATGCGGGCGTAGCCGATATGGTCGCCGTAGGGGTGGCGGATCAGCCGATGCTCGTCCATCGAGGAGGCGAGCGGATTGGGCAGCTCGGCCTGTTCGAACAGCTCGACATCATGGCCCTCGCGCGCCAGCGCCCAGGCGGTGCTCAGCCCCATGATGCCGCCGCCCACGATGATCGCTTTCATGGCGCTTCCTTAGGTGCGCCGGAGGGCTTGCGCAACGTGTGACCGAATCGTTACTGGTGTGCGTTTCTGGAGGTCCGTAGTCCTTGCAAACGCCTGCATCTTAGGCGTTGATGGCTCCCACGTTTACACAACCGGGATCGAGCGAAGGGGTAGGAAATATGGCAATGACCATGCTGCAGATGTCCGGATTGGCGCCGACGCCGGCTACCATGGCCGACGGGGTCCTGCTGATCATCGACGCGCAGCGAGAATATACCGACGGGCTGCTGCCGCTAACCGGGGTCGCAGGCGCCGTCGATGCGCTGGCGACTTTGCTCGAGAACGCCCGCAAGGCTGGCGCGCCGATCGTCCATGTCCGCCACAAGGGGCCGGGCAAGGCCTTCAACCCGTCATCGACCGGCTACGAGATCGTCAAGCAGCTGACGCCGCGCGACGGCGAGATCATCGTCGACAAGGGGTTGCCCAACGCCTTCGCCGGCACCGACCTGGCCAAGCACCTGGCGGCGAGCGGCCGCAAGAACCTGATCGTCGGCGGCTTCATGACCCACATGTGCGTGTCGGCGACAGTGCGTTCGGCGACCGACCACGGTTTCATGAGCACGATTGCCGCCGACACCGTGGCGACACGCGACCTGCCGGACGCGACCGGCGGCGCAACCGTCGGTGCCGACGCCATCAACCGCATCACGCTGGCGGCGCTGTCGGACAGGTTTGCCTGGATCGTGCCGAAGGCTGCGGCGATCGTCTAGCCGCGGCGCCTTATTTGGGAACGAAGCCGCCGTGGTCGGTGAGCACGGCGATGGCGGCGATGGCGAACAGAAGCAGCAGCGAGGTGTACTCGACGAACATCGCGCCGCGCCGATCGGCGATTAGCCGCTGGAGGTATGCGATGAAGCTGGACATCAGTGCAACGCGTTAGCCGTGTTGCCGAGGAAGTTCAGCATGGTCTGGCCGACGGTCGTCAGCGCTCCGATCGCGGCCGTGCTGATCAGACACACGATCAACGAGTATTCGATGGTCGTAACCGCGCGCTGATCGCCGCTCAGTCGGCGCAAGAACGACTGCATTGACTTCAATCCTCGAAAACTGACTGCAGCGTAGCCCTTGCCGTGGTCGGAACAACGCCAAGCTTGTAACATTGGTAAAATTTGTTACATGCCGGGCCGCGCAGGTTGCAAAGAAAATGGGCGGCCCTTGCGGAGCCGCCCATTGCGTCGACCGAAGACGGTCTTGGTCGATCAGGTCATCGCGTTCGCGACGTTGCTCAGCACGTTGCTGACCTTGCCGCCGACGCTGGTCATGGCGGCGATGGCCGCGACCGAGATCAGCGAGGCGATCAGCACGTACTCGATCGCGGTGGCGCCATGTTCGTTCTTCATCAGGCGACGGAAAATGGACAGCATCATTATCTCCAAAAGAAAGGCGTTGTAGATTTACGCTCTGCTCCACGGCTCCCGCCGGGTTCTGGGGCTCGGGGGAGAGAAGACAAACGACCGGCACGGAAATGTGCCCATACCTCAGCAAATAGTTGAGATATGAGCTCTAAAATATTGAAACAGAAGATGAATTCAATACAGGGATTGTATCAACTGCTTCATCCTACGGGAGCGGCGAACCGGCATGGTATCGTCCGCCAACTGGGAGGCGTGTCATGAAGTCGATTCTGACAATGGCCTGGACGGCGGAAGATCCGGCGGCGTTCGATCTGGCGGCGAAAATGGCGCGCGCCTTCGATGCCCGGTTGGTCGGCCTCGAGCCGCCGTCCTATGGCGTGATGAGCATGGCGTGGGCCGATGCCGGCATGGGGGCGCCGATCGGCGGCGGCCTCGCCGAGGACGCCGAGGAACGCCAGCGGGTGGCGGCCGTGAAGCAGGCCTTCGACACGCGCGCGAGCGGGACTGAGGTCGGAGTGGCGGTCGGCCGACGATAGCGGCCCGACGGCAATCGGCATCATCGGCCGGGCCTACGATCTGATCGTCATGCCCCAGCCCGGAGCTCTGCCCAAAATGCCGGAGAGCGTGTTCGAGACCGCGCTGTTCGATTCAGGGCGGCCCGTCCTCGTCGTGCCGCAGGGCTTCAGCGGCACGGTCGGCAAGCGCATCCTGTTCGCCTGGAACGGCTCGACCGAAAGCGCGCGCGCCATCTCGCTCGCCATGCCGGTGCTGAGTGGCGCCGAAGCGATCGACGTGTTGAGCGTCGACGGCGCCATGGTGCCGGGCCCGACCTCGGCGGAGATCGCCCAGTCGCTGGCCGCCACGGCCTCAAGGTGACCAGCCAGCACGTCAAGCCGGGCAGCCGGTCGGCTGGCCAGACCATTGTCGACACCGCGAAGGCCGGCGGCGCCGACCTGATCGTCAAGGGTGCCTACACGCAGAGCCGGTTGCGCCAGATGATCTTCGGCGGCATGACCCGCCATCTCATCCTTCACTCGACGCTGCCGGTGCTGTTCTCCTACTAGAGCATATTCCGTCCGGCTGGAATCAGCCGGACGGAATATGCCCGTTGGTCGAGGCGCCGGGAGCAACGCGTTTCCGATCAAATGGAACCGCAAGCGGTTCCATTTGATCGGAGCCCGCGCCAGCCCGTGCTAGAAGGCCGCATGACGGCCGGTGGCAGACGTCTGAGCTGGATCCTCACCGCGACCGCGGTGCTTTGCGCCGCGCTGGTGGCCGGCGCGACCCTGCTTGAGCGCAACGAGGCCATCGGACCGGGCCAGACCGAGGGCGAGAAGATCGCGATGATCAAGGCCGAGCGCGCCCGCCTGCAGGCGCGCGCCGGCGCCGAGGCGAGGATCGGCCTGTTGCCGGCCTTCCGCATCGCCAGCCTTCTGACCGACGCCCTTGCCGTTCGCGCCGACATCGAGCAGGAGCACACGGTCGACCGGCTGCCGGCGACCGTCGCCAGGCCTTCGCCGACATCGACGCGCTGAATGCGGCGCTGCGCGATGCGCTCCCGGCCGGGCGAGGGCGCGCGGCTGGTCGCCGGTACCGCCGCCGAGCGGGCACGGGCGGCGCTGGAGCGGCTGGCCGGCATCGACGAGCTGCCGCTGGTGCTGCAGTTCACGCCGCGCTTCGTGCCGCCCCGCCGCGCCACCGGCGAGCTCACGCTTGACGCCGGCAGCGCCGCGAGCGGCCGATCGGCACCCGAAGGTCCATTGCATCTCGGTCCTGCGGGCACGGCGCGCGTCCGAGCCTGCCGCTCCGACCGTGCCGCGCTATGCGCCGACCTTCGTCGCCGCGGGCGACACGATCCGCCGGTCGCGATCGAGGTGGTGGGCCTGCACCTTTCGCCGGACGGTGCGCCGCCGCCGGTGCTGGCGTCGGCGACTGGCGCGGCCAGGCGACCGTGGCGCCGGAGCGGCTGCACTTTTCCGTGCCCCGCGGCGCTTTCGCGACCGAGACCGCTCGCACGACTTCGTGACCGGCGTGCTGAGCTTGCGCCGCGAGTTCGCGAGCGCCAGTTGGAGCTGCTGTTCTCGTGCTGCCAGACCGCCCGGGCTCGTTCGCGCTCGACCAGAAGGTGCGTATCACGTGCCGGAATCGCACACCCTGGTATCGCCCGAGATGCTGGCGCGCGGCCGGCCGGCGAGACGCGCTGGGTCGCCGCTGCTTCGATCCGCCGGCGGGCTGGCGGTTCGACAAGCAAAGCCGGCGGCGCGTCGTCGTCGTCGAGCGACTGGGTTGGCTCGACGATATCGGCGATCCGACGCTGAACGGCGGCTCGGTCGAGTTCGCAGCCGACGGGGCGCCCGACCAGATCTGCGTGGCGGTGACCGCCAAGCCGGTGACGAAGGCGGCGAGCACCGCCACCATCGGCCGCTTCGAGGCGACGCTGGTGCGCGATCGCGCCGAGGACCGCGTCATGCACGAGCGGCGTGCGCGCGCTCGACTGGCGCGAGGCCGTGCGCGTGCCGATCGAGCCCGGCATGGTGGAATGGAAGCTCTACCTGCGCCTGTTCGACGAGATCGATCGGGAATTCGACGGCGCAGTTTCGGCCAATCTGCCTTTCCTGCACGTCGCCTCGAGGCGGACGGCAAGGCACTGATGCTCAAGGCCGACCCGGCGGCGGAACCTTAGCTGCCGATTGGGCTGCTCAGGGATCCTGCCGTCGGCCGACAGCAGCACCGCAACCGGTCGGGTGGCATCGAAATGCGCCAGCACGATCAACACCACGACCATGATCGGAACGCACAGGAACATGCCGACGACGCCCCAGATGGTGCCCCACACCATCAGTGATGCAATCACGACCAGCGGCGAGAGGTTGAGCGAGCGGCCCATCAGCGTCGGCTCGATGACGTTGGCCATCACGACCTGGATGGTGCCGATGACCAGCAGCACGATGAGGAAAGGCGTGAGATGGTCGAACTGCACGAGCGTGAGCAGTGCGGGCGCCACGATGGCCAGGATCGAGCCGACGGTCGGGATGTAATAGAAGAAGAAGACCATGACTGCCCAGAAGCCGGCGAAATCCACGCCGACCCAGGCCATGACGACGTAGGCCAGCGTCGAAGTTGTGACGGCGAGCGTGGTCTTGATGCGAAGATAGATGCGGATGTCGCGGTCGATCTGCTCGAGCACCGAGCGCAGACGGCCTGCGGTCGCCCTCGCCGAACATGATCGCCAGCTTGCGCCGGAAACGGACCTGCTCGACGAACAGGAAGCCGGCATAGATCAGCACGATGCCGGCCACGCTCACCACCGAGGCGGCGGCGGCGGCAAGTCCGCTCAGCGTATCGGCAAGGCTGATGCGATCGAACAGCTCGCCGAGCGTCGGCGCATGCTCGATGCCGACCAGCCCCGCGCCCTGGTCGAGTAGTTGCTGCAGGCGGACCTCGTAGGCGGGGGCCGCGGCGGCGACCGCGGTGACGTTGCGGCTGATGGTTCGGCCGACCACCCAGACCAGCCCGCCCATCGCCAGGAACGCCGCGATCAGGGCCAGCGGCCGCGGCAGCTCGAAGGGTCGACGACCGGCGGTCGCTCGATGGCATCGGCGAGTGCATCGACCATGTACCAGAGCGCCAGGCCAGCACGACGGCAGCAGCAGCCCTCGGCCGGCAACCAGCAGGTACATCGTGGCTGCGATCACGATTGCCCACAGGGCGGCGCGCTGCAAAGTCATGTGACGCACTATAAGCTGATGCGTCGGGTTGTGCTAAGGCCTGGCATCGAACAGTCTCGGGGAGTCAACCATGCAGAGCCTTCTGTTCAGCTTTCAGGGTCGAATAAACCGCGCCAAGTTCTGGTTGGTCCATGTCGTGATGTGGGTCGTTGTCCTTGTCGTGTTCGGCGCAATCCTCGGATCAGCCGCCATGTCTTCGGATCCGCAGGCCGCCCTTCAATCGGTCGGCGTGGTCGGCGGTCTCATCCTGCTGGTGGTGTATATTCTGGCGCTGTGGATCGGCCTCGCCGTTGCAGCCAAGCGCTGGCACGACCGTAACAAGTCGGCATGGTGGATCCTAATCGTCTTCGTGCCCGCCGTCGGCGGCCTGTGGTACCTGATCGAGTGCGGCTTCCTGAAGGGCACGACGGGACCCAACCAGTTCGGCCCCGACCCTCTCGGCGTCTGACCGGCGAGATCTAGAGTCGCGCCGCGGCGCGTTTCAGCGCGTCGCGGCCGCGTGCCGTCAGTTCCACGCGATGCTCGCCCGCCGCGCCGCCGCACTGGCGGATCAGGCCGTCGGCACGCGCATCTTCCCACACCGGAAAGCGCGGGCAGGAACTCCTCCAGGCGTCCATGACGTCCTCGCGGCTGCGCGGTCGGTCGGCCACCCATTGCAGGAACTGGATCATGATCAGGCTGGGCTGGGCTTCCATGCGGCCATTGTGCGTCCGGCCCGCCGTCGGCGTCTAGAGGCCCGCGTTCAATCGCGGCCAAAATCGTCGCGCGTCAGGATGCGTTTGCCGGCCTCGATGTCGCGCACCACGATCATCGGGTAACCCACACCCATGTCTGCGCTGGCCCGCCAGGCATCGACGATCATGTCGCGCAGCGTGGCGGCGCCCGCGGCCAGCCGCGCCGTCGCAAAGGTGACACCGGGCTCGGTGCGGTCGGTGAAAGCGCCCTTCTGCTCGAGCTCATAGAACGCCACGACCAGGCCGTGGCTCTCCAGGATCAGCGCGCGCGCCCGGTCCTGGACCGAGCAGGCGCAAGGGCGATAGGGAGCCACCGACCGCTTCACGGCATCACGGTCGACATTGGCGCGCACGAACGCACCCTCGAAGTTGGCATGTATGCCCTTGACGGTGGAGAAGCCGCGGGGATTGGGGAACGGCCCCCAGCCGTCGAAGTGCTCCGATACATGCAGCGGCTGGCTCGCGTCGCCGACATAGTGGCTCCAGACGCCGAGATCGCGAATCACCAGCCGCTCCCGCCGGACGCGGTCGGCCTCGAACCAGGCGCGGTCCGCCGGATCGAGCGCGTTCTTGGAGGCAACGAGGGCGGCGCGCCAGTAGGCGAAGTCTTTGACCAGCTGCTGCCAGCCATCGACGATCGACAGGGGCAGGTATCCCGCCTTGTATTGGGTGAAGTCCTTGGCGCGCAGTGCGGTGTCGTAGGCTTCACGGGTCAGCGGGATCGAATCGAGGGTGAGCAGGCCTGCCACCAGGCCGGCATCGTCGAGGTCGACGAAGTGCCCGGGATCGCGCTCGGTATCGTGGGTTTCGCCCGCGCCCTTCGATCGGTCGAGCTCGCGACCGAAGACGGCGATGTCGGCGATCGCCTGCGGCGTGCGCACGAAGTCCGGGATCTCTTCCGGCAGCAGTTCGGCGGCAATGCCACTGATGAACTCGTGCCCGGTGGCTCCCCAGGCAAGCGCGGTTGCCGGTGACAGGGCAATGGCGGCCGACGCCAGCAGGCTGGCAATTCTGTGCGCGGAATTCATGTCGTCACTTTGGCCGATGCGTTTGGCCCGGGCTAGCGACAGGTTTGCGACACCACCGGCGCGAGATGGGCGGCGAACTTGAGAGAGCCCGCGGGATTGAAGTGGCCATCGTCGCCGAAGTCCGTGCGCTGGAAGTCGTCGATCGGCACATCGATATAGATGTCGCCCAATGCCGCGGCCTCGCGTTTGACCAGGCCGTTGAGACGCTCGATCAAGGGCCATTCATCCCTGGCGTGCACAAACGGTACCCAGCCGTCTGTCGTGTCGGCCGTGAGTGCGGCGCAATTCAGCAGCTGGCCGGTCCAAAGGGTGAGGATGCCGCGCTCCCGGTTGATTGCCGAGATCGAACGGATGTTGCGGACGTAGATCGCTTCGAAGGCAGGATCCGGCGCGGGATTGGACGCACCGAAGAGCGCGGGAGCTGGCCGCACGGTGTCGATCGCCAGCCAGGCGAGCCGGCCGATCAGGCTGAGCAGCGGCGATATCGAAAGGCGTGGGCCGGCGGCCCGCCGGGCATCAAGCGAATCGACCAACGAGCGCGTCTGGAAATCGGCATAGCCCGGATCGAGGGCGTCGACGTGGATGCTGCGCAGATCGTTCCAGCCGACGTAGTAGAGCGCGCAGCGTGGCCGGGCACCGTAGGTCAATTCGTAGAACGCTGTCTGGACAAGGTTCTGCGCCGTGCTGTAGCCGACGCCACCGTGGTTGATCACGGCATAGCGCCCGGGGCCAAGCAGCTGCTCGAGGCGCTCGCCCCAGGTCTGGCGTTGCGGCGAGATGAAGTCGAACGTCGTCGAGCCGCCGAACAGGGCGATCACGATCTTGCCGCTGAAGTTCGCCGGCGGTGCGCTCGAACCCGCGCAGGCGTTGCGAATTGATGAAGACCCGGGCCGTGTCGGCCCGCTCGGACGGTGTCGGCAACGGGGTGGCCTGCAGCAACGGGTGCCAGCCATAAGGTGGACGCTGGTAGTCGCGCGGAAACAGCGTTTCCGAAGAGGCCAAGCGGTACGTGTAGAGAAGGGCCGAGCCCATCCCCAGGCCGACCTCGATCGCCGCCAGAGACAGCAGTACTGCAGCCAGCCGCGGCCAGGGCGCGGCGGCAATGCCGGCCACGATCAGCGCTGCGAGATAGAGGAAGTGCCAGCCGCGCGGGCTGTCGAGCAGAAGATGATTATGCAAGGCGAGGACGGTGGCGGCCGTGCCGACCATCAGCGCAAGCGCAAGACCGGCCAGGACGACCAGCGTGCGTTCGAAGCGATAGGGTCGCGTCAGCCCTGCGTGGCGGAGAAGGCGTTGCATCAGGGCCGCAGGTTATGCGTCCAGGTCTCGCTGTCCTTGGTATCGACCTGCATGAACAGTCGCTGGTACTGGTCGGACCGGCACACTGCCGATTTGAGCGTGAAAGCTTCGCGGCCGACGCAGACCGGAATGTCGCCTTTCCATTCGCGGCCGGCCGTCTTGTTCTGGGCGCAGATGAGATAGTAGCGATACTGAAGCTTGCCCGGCCACAGCACCTGGCACTGGCCCGGTTGGAACTGGTACCAGCCTTCCGCCATGAACGCCTCGCTCGCGGGGCGCTTGGCGCTATAGGTCGCTTTGGCGACCTCGACCGACTGCCCCGTTAGGTTGCAGACGCGGAAGCCATCCTGCGGCGCCTGCTTGGCGACGACCTGTTCCTTCTTCTGGTCGTCCGTGCCTGCCACCGCCGGGCAAATCGCCAGAGCAGCAAGGCCCAATGACAGCACGGTGCGCCGACGGCTCATCCGATCTCCAGACTAGTGCAGGCGCCGCAGGTGTGGTGCGCCCTGGCAGGGAAAATAGCGCACGCCGCCTTTCATGACGAAGGCGAAGTGCCGGTTGTCCTGCATCACCCGCACATCGGCGATCGGATCGCCATCGACCAGCAAGAGGTCGGCGAGATAACCGGGCTTGACCAGGCCGAGTTCATGGCCACGCTTCATGATCTCGCCGCCGGTGCGCGTTGCCGCCTGCAGCGCCTCGCTGGGCGTGAAGCCGAAATGGCCGACGAAATGCTCGAGGTCGCGCGCGTTGGTGCCTTGCGGGTTGGCGGCGAAGCCGTAGTCGCCGCCCAGCACGATGCGGATGCCGCGCTTGCGCATGGCGTTGTGTGTGCGGCAGCTCGCCTCGTAAAGCCGCTGCAGGCGGTCGAACACGACGCGGCCTTGGCGCGAATTGTCGCCGCGCAGGCCTTCCATGCGGGCGAGCACGATACCGAAGGCCGGCCCGGTGAAGATGCGGTCCTTGGCCGCCTCCAGGAGATCGAGTGCCTCCTCGTCGGCGAAGTCGCAGTGATAGATGACGTCGACGCCGTGGCGCACCGCCCGCTTGACCAATCCGAGGCGCGGGCATGCGCCGCCACGCGCCGGCCGATCACGTGCGTGGCCTCGACCGCGACGGCGATCTCACCGTCTGTCATGACCGCGGCATCGGCCGGTGCTGAGTCGGTGCCGAAGTCGCCCGAGATGTTGAGCTTGATGGTGTCGACGCCCTCGCGCAGGCAGAGCCGCACCATGCGCAGCATCTCGTCGGGTCCATCGACCGGCACGCCGAAGCTCTCGAGCGGCAGGTGCAGCTTTCGCCCGTCGCCCAGCCCGCCGGTCACCGTAAGTTCGGGGCCGGCCGCGAGCAGACGTGGACCGTCGATCAAGCCATCCTCGATGGCGTCGCGGATCGCGACATCGATGCGGATCTTGGCGGCGGCGGCCGAGCAGGCGCTGGTGAAGCCGGCGGCCAGGAGCTTGCGCGCGGCGTCCATGGCAAGCAGCGTGTGATCCTCCGGCGCCAACTCACCCAGTGCTGTGCCGCGCGCCACGTCGACGAACGACAGATGCGAATGGCCCTCGACCATGCCGGGCATCAGGAACTTGCCCTTGGCCTCGATCCGTTCGGCGCCGTCGGCCGCAAGGGGTTCTGACTGCGGCACGACGGCCGCGATGCGTTCGCCATCGATCAGGACCTTGCCCGCGAAAGGCGCTGCTCCCGTTCCGTCCCACACACGGGCATCTTCGATCAGCACTCGCATCGTTTTTTCCTCCCGAGCAACGTAGATCATAACCCTTTCGAAGAAGCCGGTTGGCCGAATTTCATTGCCTGTGCAAAGCGACGCACGTAGCGTGGCCGCCAAGATCCCAGCTGAGGATCACAAACAGGAGGAATCGAATGGCTTCACGCAAGGTCAGTCGTCGTCGTTTTGTGGCCAGCACGGCCGCTTTGTCGACCGCCATGGTCGCAGCACCTTTCGTGCGCGGCGCCTATGCAGCCGGCAAGCTTTCTGTCGGCTTCTGGGACCACTGGGTGCCCGGCGCCAACAGCGCCACCGAAAAAGCGGTTCATGAGTGGGCCGAGAAGGAGAAGGTCGAGGTCCAGATGGACTTCATCACGTCGCAGGGCAACAAGCTGCTGCTGACCGGTGCCGCCGAATCGCAGGCCAAAGCCGGCCACGATATCCTGGCGCTCGCGCAATGGCTGCCCGCGCGTTACTCGGACCAGCTCGTGCCGATGAATGACGTCATGGAACCCTTGATCAAGCAGAACGGCGCCGTGAATGCGACCGTCGAGTATCTCGGCAAGCTGGATGGCAAGTGGCTTGCCGTTCCCATGACCGTCGGCAGTCAGATCAAGGGGCCGTGCTCGCGCATCGACTATCTGAAGCAGTACGCTGGGATCGACATCCAGGCGATGTATCCCGCGGGCTCACCGCCAAAGGCCGACGACTGGACGTTCGACACGTTCCTCAAGGCCGCGGAAGCCTGCCACAAGGGCGGTCATCCGTTCGGCATCGGGCTTGGCACGACGAGCGACAGCGTCGACACGTCGGGCGCGATCTTCCACGGCTTCGGCGCCATGCTGGTCGACGCCAAGGGCACTATCACGGTGAAGACCGACGCGGTGCGTCAGGCGCTCGACTTCTACAAGAAGTTGATGCAGTTCATGCCGGCCGATGTGCCGGCATGGGACGATGCCTCGAACAACAAGTTCCTGGTATCGGGCCAGGCATCGATGATCATGAACCCGCCAAGCGCCTGGGCGGTCGCCAAGCGCGACGCGCCCAAGGTCGCCGAGCAGTGCTGGACGCACGGCTTCCCGGTCGGGCCGAAGGGGCGCTTTGCGCCGTTCGTGCCCTACTTCCTGGGCGCTTGGAACTTCGGCAAGAACCAGGCGGCGGCCAAAAGTCTGATCGTCCACCTCTCTCAACCCGCGGTCGTTGAGACGATGGTGGTGGCGAGCGGCGGCTACGACCTGCCGTCGTTCGAGAAGCTGACCACCTTCAAGGTATGGGCCGAGGAAGGGCCGCCCAAGGGCACGCTCTATCACTACCCCAACCCGTATAATCACCAGGTGTTGTCGATGGCGGGTTCGCCAGCGCCGCACAACATCGCCACGCAGATCTACACCCAGGCGATCCCGACCCAGATGGCGGTGCGCTACTTCAAGGGCGAGCCGTTGGAGAAGACGCTGGCTTGGGCCGAAGGCGAACTGGAAGGCTTCATGCGCAACTAGACGGTCCGCCCCAGCGGACCGTCCGGCGGTGTGTAGTGCTGAGAAGCGCGGGTGCCGTGCGGCTCAGAAAGAGCCCCGGCGTTCCTCACGACTTGACCGGCGCCTGCGCGTCCAACCACTGACGCGCCTTGTGCAGTTCGCTGAAGATCTTGAGCGGCCGACGGGCGTCGGCCAGCACGGCAAACAGGCGCGCGCGTTCGTAGCTCTCCGGCGAGGAGGCCACGAGCGCCAGCGGCCCCATGTTGGCCAGGCCGGCATAGGCGCGGATGCGCGCGCCGAGCGCCATCACGTCGTCGTCGCTGAGCACCATTGCGGCATGCGTCATGTCGAAGATCTTGCGATAGGGCAGGGTGTCCGTGACTACGACATCGTCGAGGTAGCCCTCGATGTCGGTCCGGCTCACCGCGTCCCTGCAGACCGCGACGACGAGCCGGTGGGGATGAGAAATCGTCCACTGGATCGGCATTTGTTGCGGTGACTATGACAGAACAGGGACGCCCGTCTCAAGCAACGCTGGGCAACAGTGGTGTCGCGGATGTATCGATTGTGTGGTGGCCGTCGGGAAGCCGCTCGCTCCGTCTCCGTGGGTTTCCCGTTATTGTGACGGTCACTCGAAGAAACCACGTATCGCCGCTCACATGCGGACGTCTTGTGGCGCGGAAGATCAACATCGACCCGCTTGAGACAGCGCATGAAGGCGCTTGGAGTGTCAGCGCTTCGGTGCGTCCACCGTTCTTCGCGGACGATGCCGAGGGGCTGGTGCTGCCGGACAGGATTGAACTGTCGACCTCTCCCTTACCAAGGGAGTGCTCTACCACTGAGCTACGGCAGCGTGCGGCGGCGCGGATATGCCATAGGGGAGGGGGCGGTTCAACCACGCTGCCGCCGGACGAAACCGCGCGGCCGGGGCTGCTTGCGGCAGCTTGCATCGCTGCCTACCATTTGCACCCGTCGAGGAGCAACAAAGCATGGACTGGCGCCCAATTTCCGCCGACAGCCACATCACCGAACCGCCGAACTGCTATATTGATCATATCGACCCGGCGTTCCGTGAGCGCGCGCCGCGCGTCGTTCACAAGGACGGGATCGGCGACACTTTCGTCGTCGACGGCATGAAGGCGCCTGTGCCGCTCGGTCTCATTGCCGCGGCCGGCATCGCGCCCAAGGATATCCGCATCGGCGGCGCCAAATTCAGCGACCTGCACCGCAGCGGCTGGGATCCGAGCGGCCGGCTGGCCGATCAGGACAAGGACGGTGTCGCCGCCGAGATCATCTATCCGACGGTCGGCATGCTGATCTGCAACCATCCGGATTTCGACTACAAGAAGGCCTGCTTCGACGCCTACAACCGCTGGCTCCAGGGTTACTGCAGCCACGACCCCAGGCGCCTGATCGGCATGGGCCAGACCGCCATCCGTACCGTCAAGGAGGGCATCGAGGATCTCGAGCGCATCAGGGCGATGGGCTTCAAGGGCGTCATGATGCCGGGCAACCCGGGCGAAAAGGACTACGACGATCCTGCCTTTGATCCGCTGTGGGAAGCAGCGGTGGCGCTCGACCTGCCGCTCAGCTGGCATATCCTCACCTCGTCGGGAGACAACACGCTGGCCAAGCCGCGAGGGCCAAAGCTCAACGGCTTCCTCAGCATCATCCGCGGCTGCCAGGACATCATGGGCATGCTGGTGTTCTCGGGCATATTCGAGCGCCATCCCAAGCTGCGCGTGGTCTGCGTCGAGGCCGACGCCGGCTGGGCGCCGCATTTCATGTACCGCATGGACCACGCCTACAAGCGGCATCGCTACTGGATGAAGGGCAAGGAACTGGCGCGCCTGCCGTCGGAATATTTCCGCGACCATATCTCGCTTACTTTCCAGGACGACTGGACGGCGTTCCAGGTCGCTGACCAGCTGGGGCCCAAGCAGCTGATGTGGGCCAACGATTTCCCTCACAGCAATTCGACTTGGCCGTGGAGTCAGGACGTCATCGCCGAGCAGACGGCGAAGCTCTCGCCCGAACTCAAGAAGCGCATCCTGCGCGACAACGTCGTCGAGCTTTACAAGCTCGCCGCGTAAGCGCGGTGGGCGGTGGGCGGTAGCGCCTGCAGCGCGTAGCGCGAAGGCGCGGGAGCCCGCGCGGTTCAGAACGGATCAAGGTGTCGAATGCGCTTCAGCCTGTTCATGTACTGCACGGTCGGCCGGCGAGCCGAGCTCGAGGCAGGCATGGCGGGGCGCCGGCCGGAGCTCTACCAGCGCATGCTGGACGAGATCGCCGAGTATGTGCGCTTTGCCGACGATGCCGGCTATTTCGGCTTCGGCCATCCCGAGCACCATCTGCAGATCGAAGGCTTCGAGATCTCCAACGATCCCAAGCTGATGTCGATGTGGCTGGGCAGGCACAGCAAGCGGCTGCGCGTCATCACCTGCGGCTTCGTCTCGACCACGCACAACCCGCTGCGCGTCGCCGAAGACATCGCCACTATGGACCATATGCTGGGCGGCCGCTTCGGCGTCGGCCTGGTGCGCGGCTACCAGGCGCGCTGGGTCGAGAACTTCAAGATCCGCGGCGAATTGAACGCGGTGGGTCCGTGGAACAAGGACTCGCCCGCCAACTCCGCCAACCGCGAATATTTCGGCGAGTTCGTCGACATCGTGGTCAAGGCGCTGAGCCACGAGACCTTCAGCCATTCCGGCAAGTATTGGACGTTCCCGCCCGCCGGCATGGTCAATCCGCACGAGCATCCGGTCTATGTGAAGTACGGTCAGGGTGTGGCGGCCGACATGCGGGTCAACGAGATCGGCATCGCGCCGCGGCCGCTGCAAACTCCGCACCCCCCGCTCTATGGCGGTTTCGCCGCGTCGATGCGCACGGCGCTGTTCTGGGCCAAGTATGGCGGCAAGCCGATTGTCCTCACCGACAATCTGCAGTTCTACGACCAGCTTTGCCGGGGCTATACCGAGGAGGCAGCCAAGCATGGCCGCCGGGTTACCAACGGCCAGCAGGCGGCCTGGGGTGGTATTTTCATTTGCGCCCCGACCGACGCCCAAGCCCAGGAATGGGCCAAGGACATGATGTGGTTCTGGCAGAGCTGGGCCACGCCTTTCGGGCAGGGGGTTCCCGAGTTGCTAATTGGTTCGCCTGACACGATCAGCCGGCGGCTCGACCAGGTGAAGCAAGCCCTGCCGGACCAGGACGAGGTGGTTCTGCTGATCCCCCAGGGCCTGCACGAACGCCCGCAAATACTGACATCCCTTGAATTGATGGCGACGAAGGTGATGCCGCGTTTCGCCTGACGCGCCCCCTTTCTTCAGTCCCTAAGACACTGTTCCATCGACATATTTGTAACAGTCAAAAGGAAAAAGCACGCAGGGCAAAGGGTTGAAGTTGCGTCCCAGTACTTCCCCAATAGTATGTCAAGCGGTTCGAAAGCGTACCCTCTCGAAGAGGGCGCGCTTGGCCGAAGGTTGATGGATGCAGGCACACGGTGCGGTGGGGATAACCATAGCATCGCGAGCCGTTGCATCACTTTGGAGGGAGAGAGAGCTATGCTCAAGAAGATTCTGGTTACAGCTGCCGCGGCGTTGATGTTGGCCGCGTGCGAAGAGCCTGCGCCCGCAACGGCGCCGCCGCCGCCGCCATGGCACCTGCGGCGTCCTTCATGGTCTTCTTCGACTGGGACAGCACGCAAGCTAAACAACCAGTCGATGACGGTGATCGGTCAGGCCGCCTCGGCCTTCAAGTCGCGGAATGGAACAGGCATCACGGCGACGGGTCACACCGACACGTCGGGTGGTGACGCCTACAACATGGCGCTCTCGCTGCGCCGCGCCAACGTCGTCAAGGATGCGCTGGTGCAGCAACGGCGTGCCCGCCGGTGCAATCAACGCGGTCGGCGTCGGCAAGGCAGGCCTGCTGGTTCAGACCGGCGACGGCGTGCGCGAGCCGCAGAACCGCCGCGTCGAGATGGTGGTCAGCGCTCCGATGATGAGCGATGCCCAGTATTGCGCGATGCTGGCGCCCAAGGTTCGCGACGTCAGTCGCGGTACGGACCCGACGGGCGACCTCGGCCACGCGCTCTCCAACTGCCAGACCGGCACTGGGGACTATGGCATTCCGTTCATGGTGAAGTACCTGACGGACAACAAGGTTCCGGTACCCGCGCGCGGCTAGTCGGTTCCGACATCAAAGGAAAAGGCGGCCCTCGTGGCCGCCTTTTTCATTTTCCGCGTCCGGCTCACCGGTCGAGCCACACGTCCTCGAAGCGGAAGCCGTTGTAGAAGCTGTTCACCATGTTGACGAAGCCCTTCACGCGCGGCTGCATGCAGGTGGTGGAGCGCGCCCACATGATGGGCGGCCGGGCGCCGTCGGCCAGCAGCCGGACGTCGATCTCGCCCACCATCTGGTGGCGCTTCTGGATATCGGGTTCGACCGACTGCTGCGCCATCAGCTTCTCGATCTCGGGATTGCAGTAGCCGGTGTAGTTGCGCGACGACTTGCAGGCGAAGTTCTCGAAGAAGGTCTGGTCGGGGTCGTCGATGCCGTTGCCGGTCGCATTGACGCCGAGCGTGTATTCCTTGCGGTCGAGCCGGTTGAACCACAACGACGTCTCGACGACCTCGAGATCGGCGTCGATATAGATGTCCCGAAGCTGGCTCTGCAGCAGCTGGGCCGGATCCTTGTAGATCGCGACGCCGCGCGTGGTGAGCTTGACCTTCAGCCGCTTGTCGGGGCCGTAGCCCGCCTTCTCCATCAGCGCCCGCGCCTCGGCACGGTTCTTCTCGACGTCGGGGCCGTATCCCGGCACCACGCTCAGCGTGTCCGGCGACAGGCCCCAGATGCCGTCCGGCGGCGGCTGCATCGTGCCACCGATCACGTCGTCGCCCTGGCTGATCGTGTCGACGAAGGCCTTGCGGTCGATCGCCAGCACCAGGGCGCGGCGGATGTCGGCATTGTCGAACGGCGCCACGGTGCGGTTGACCAGGATGTTGAGATTGAGGTTCATCGACGTCGTCTCGCAGATCGCCTGCGGCGCGTCCTTGGCGACCAGCTTGCGGTCCGTCGGCGTCACTTCCCAGGGGAAGGTGAGATCAAATCGGCCGGCGATGAAGCTCAGGATGGCGGTCGAGGGATTGCTGACGATGTTGAAGTCGATGCCGTCGAGATAGGGCTTGTCCTTCTTCCAGTAGTCGGGATTGCGCACCAGCCGGATGTACTGGAACTCGCTGAACTGCGCGAGCTTGAACGGTCCGGTGCCGATCGGCCGCGACCGCATCTGCGCCGGCGAGACGTGGCAGGGATAGATCGGCATCAGCCCGGAGGCCAGCATGGCAAGGATCGAAGGCTGCGCGTGGGTGAGGTAGAAGGTGACCTCTTTGTCGCTGCGAGCGCTCACGAAGTCGACGTTGGTGAACCACGATTTGCGCGGATTGCGCCGCAGCCTTTGCGGTGCCTTGTCGAGCAGCAGATCGAAGGTGCAGACCACGTCGTGCGCGGTGAAGGGCTTGCCGTCATGCCATTTCACGCCGTCCTGCAGCTGGAAGGTGAGTTCGGTCTTCTCCGCATTCCAGGCCCACGACTTGGCAAGGTCAGGCACGATCGTCTGGGGGCTGTTCTGCGCCACCTGCTGGTCGTACATCACCAGGTTGTTGAACACCGGCATGAACGGGACGGTTGTGGAAGCCGTCGATTCCTCGAGGATCGAGGCGCTCGGCGGATTCTCGCGATGGTAGACTTTGAGGATGCCGCCGCTCTTCTGCGCGAGCGCCGTTCCCAGGCTACACAACAGGACGGCAATCGCGCCGCCCAGACAGATGATCCGCCTCATTTCGTTCCTTGGTCGCCTGCATTGAGCGGGCAACATCCGCCATCTCGCACAACTCTACACCGTTGGCTGCGCCATCTCGACCTACCATTTCCGTTAGTCTCAACGACAAACAGAAATTTGGTGAGAAAACGCACCAACGAAAAAGGCCGGGATTGGTTCCCGGCCTTCTAACTATTTTCAGCCTTGGTCAAGGAAGCTGCGCAACATCCGCGATCGGCTGGGATGCTTGAGCTTGCGCAACGCCTTGGCCTCGATCTGCCGAATGCGCTCGCGGGTGACTGAAAATTGTTGGCCGACCTCTTCCAGCGTGTGGTCGGTGTTCATGCCGATGCCGAAGCGCATGCGCAGCACGCGCTCCTCGCGCGGCGTCAGCGTCGCCAGCACCCGGGTCGTGCTTTCCCGCAGGTTGCCCTGGATGGCGGCTTCCAGCGGGATCACCGCGTTCTTGTCCTCGATGAAGTCGCCGAGATGGGAATCCTCCTCGTCGCCGATCGGCGTTTCGAGGCTGATCGGCTCCTTGGCGATCTTCAGCACCTTGCGCACCTTCTCCAGCGGCATGCCGAGCTTCTCGGCCAGCTCCTCGGGCTGCGGCTCGCGGCCGATCTCATGCAGCATCTGGCGGCTGGTGCGGACCAGCTTGTTGATGGTCTCGATCATGTGCACCGGGATTCGGATGGTGCGCGCCTGGTCGGCGATCGAGCGGGTGATGGCCTGGCGGATCCACCACGTGGCGTAGGTCGAAAACTTGTAGCCGCGGCGGTACTCGAACTTGTCGACCGCCTTCATCAGGCCGATGTTGCCTTCCTGGATGAGGTCCAGGAACTGCAGGCCGCGGTTGGTGTATTTCTTGGCGATCGAGATCACCAGGCGCAGGTTGGCCTCGATCATCTCCTTCTTGGCGCGCATCATCTCGCGCTCGCCGTCCTGCACGGTCTTGACCATGCGGCGGTACTCGAAGATCGGCGCGCCGGCGTGGTCGGAGATCATCCTGATCTCCTCGCGGATCTTCTCGACTTCGTTGGACTTCTTCTTGGCGAAGTCCTTCCAGCCCTTGCCCGGCAGCTTGCCGACCTTGTCGAGCCAGTTCGGATCGATCTCATGGCTGAGGTAGTTGTCGAGGAAGTCCTGGCGCGGAATGCGGAAGCCCTCGGCCAGGCGCAGCAACTTGCCCTCCAGCATCATCAGCCGGCGGTTCAGATCGTAGAGTGCCAGCTTCAGCTGCTCGAGGCGGTTGCCGTTGATGTGGATCAGGCGCACCAGCTCGACGATCTTCTTGCGGTGCTTCTCGTAGCTCTTCTCGAACTCGGCGCTGGGCTTCTGGCCGCGGTTGAGTGTCGACAGGCGCCGGTTTTGCACCTTCGACATCTCGATATAGACCTTGGCGATGCGCGTCAGCGCGCGCAGCACCTCGGGCTTAAGCTTCTCCTCCAGCGCCGACAGCGACAGCGCGTTCTCGTCGTCGTCCTCGCTGCCTTCGGTCGTGCCTTCGGTGGCTTCGCCATTGGCCTGCGGCGGCGGCGCCACTCGGATGATGGGCTTGAGGATGGCCGGGCGCGGCATGGGTGGCGGCGGATTGGCTGCCATCGCCGCCTTCGCCTCGCCGGGTGCGCCGCCCTGCGTGGCCTCGAGGTCGATGACGTCGCGCAGCAGGATGCGGCCTTCGTTGATCGCGTCGCGCCATTCGAGCAGCGCGGTGATCGTCATCGGACTCTCGCAGATGCCGCCGATCATCTTGTCCTGGCCGGCTTCGATGCGCTTGGCGATCTCGATCTCGCCCTCGCGGCTCAGCAGTTCGACGCTGCCCATCTCGCGCAGATACATGCGGACCGGATCGTCGGTGCGGCCGAGTTCTTCGTCCTCGCCGGTCGCCTCGGCCGCCACCACGGCGGTCTTGGCAGGCTCGGCGGGGTTGGCGGCGGCCGGAGCCTCTTCCTGTTCCTCGGCTTCGACGACGTTGACGCCGGCCTCGGACAGCATCGCCATGGTGTCCTCGATCTGCTCGGAGGACACCTCGTCGGGCGGCAGGGCGGCGTTCAGCTCGTCATAGGTGACGTAGCCGCGCTCCTTGCCCTTCTGGACGAGCTTCTTGAGCTCGGCTCCAAGGGTATCGAGGAGGGGGGCGTCGGGACCTTCTTCACGAGCTTCGGTCGCTTCGGGTTGGGCTACGGTTGCGGTTTTGGTCGCCATTTCTTTTCCTGGGCACTGCGACAAACGGTTTTACCGGCCATTTTGGCCGTGATTTTGGCTGCTAGAAGGGGGCGCGGGTGGGCGGACCCGCAAAGTTACCCTTCTACTATATGGGGCATAAGTTCAAGTACCGATAGGCCCCATGCTCGAATAATGCGCAGAGGAGCTATCCCGTTCCGGATTCCAGGCTTTCCCGGCGCATCCGGTCGAGAATGGCCTGCAGCCGCTGCAAATTCTCCTCATTCATGTCCTCGGCCAGCGCCTGCTCGGCCTGCTTGAGCTCTTCCGGGCCGGCTGTCAGATGGATCAGGTGCTGGGCGGCGCGGCGCCATTGCCCGACCCAGCCATCCGTCTCCTTGGGATCGTCGCGGAAGATCTCGCGCGCCTTGGCCTGGGCCGCCTCGGCCAGGCGGCCCAGGCCGTTGCGCTGCAGATGCTCAGTGATGATCCGGCTTTCAAGGGGTGGCCCGTCGGCCAGCGCCTCCTCGGCCGCGGGTTCGATACCCGACGGAACCAGCGACAGGGCATCCAGAAGGCCGCTGCGAAGGCGCTGCAGTTCGTCGTGGCCGATCGGCAGGTGGGCCAGCTCCTCGGCCAGGATGTGCAGCAGGGCCGGCCGCTCGATCAGGGCGCCGAGCAGGGCGCGCTCCTGGCGCGAGCTGTCGAGGTCGGCGCTGGTCCGCCGGGCGGCGGCGCCGGCCGCAAACGGCGCCGGATCCTGCTGCATTCCCCCGCGGAACGGCCGGCGGGTGTCGGGGCGCCAGGCACGGCTCGGCGCCCGGTACGCCTTGTCCAGCCGCTCGCGTATGTCACGGCGGTAATAGTCGCGCACCATCGGATCGGCGATCTGCTCGACCCGCTGCTCGACGGCGCGGCGAATACTGGCACGGCGTTCCGGCGTGTCGGCGGGCTTGCCTTCGGTCTCGAGGTCCCAGATCACGTCCGCCAGCGGCCGGGCAAGCTCGAGCACGCGGCGGATCGCCTCGGCGCCCCGGCCGCGGATCAGGCTGTCAGGGTCCTCGCCGGCCGGCAGGGCGACGAAGCGCAGGCTTTTGCCCGGGCGCAGCAGCGGCAGGGCCCGTTCGGCGGCGCGCTGCGCCGCCCGGCGGCCGGCATTGTCGCCGTCGAAGCAGAGGAACGGCTCGTCGGCGAGCTTCCAGAGCTCGCCAAGCTGGCCTTCGGTCAATGCCGTGCCGAGCGGCGCCACGGCGCCGACGAAGCCCGCACCGTGCAGGGCGATCACGTCCATGTAGCCCTCGGCCACGATCACGGGCTGGTCCTTGGTGGCGGCGACGCGAGCCCGGTCGAGGCAATAGAGGTTGGCGCCCTTATGGAAGAGCGGCGTCTCGGGGGAGTTGAGGTACTTCGGTTCGCCCGCGCCCATCACCCGGCCGCCAAAGGCGATCGCCCGGCCGCGCCGGTCGTTGATGGTGAACATCGCCCGGCCGCGAAAGCGGTCGTAGGCCTCGCGGCTGGTGTCGTCCGGCTGGATGGCGAGCCCCGCCTCGACGATCTTGTCGAGCGTGGCGCCCTCGCGCTTCAGCGCCGCGATCAGCCCGTCGCGGCTGTCGGGCGAGAAGCCCAGGCGGAAATCGTCGATCGTCTCGTCGGCGAGGCCACGGCCGCGCAGATAGTCGAGCGCGCTGCGGCCGACCGGCAGGCGCAGCTGCTTCTGGAACCAGCGCGCCGCCTGCTCGACGATCTCCTGCAGGCTCGAGGCCCGCTCGGCCCGCTCGCGCTCGGCGGGGGTGGCGCGCGGCACCGGCAGCCCTACCTCGCGGGCGAGCTTCTCGACCGATTCGGGGAAGGAGAGCCCTTCGGTCTTCATGACGAAGCCCACGGCGTCGCCATGTTCGCCGCAGCCGAAGCAGTGATAGAAGCCCTTCTTGTCGTTGACCGTGAAGGACGGGGTCTTCTCGTTGTGGAAGGGACAGAGCCCGGCATATTCAGCGCCCGAGCGCCGCTTCAGCGCGACCTTGCGGCCGACGATGTCGCTCAGGCTCAGTCTGGCGCGTAGTTCATCGAGGAAGCCGGGAGGGAAGGCCATCCCTAAGATGATGCCGACCGTCCGTCGACGCCACAGGGGATAGCGTGAGTCCTGAGGACTAAGCGCAAGACATGCCGTCTCGGCGGCATGTTTCCCAGAATTTCCCACTCGGTGGGAAGCCTTCGATATCGATGGCGCAAGGGTTTTAGGCAATTCTTCCCAAAATCTCCGCGCCCCCCCCACTGCGAGTTTGATTATCAGTCGCGGCCGCGAGGCTTTCTGCGCGCCGCCGGTTTGGCCTTGAGGGCAGCTACGGCATCGGTCCCGCGTTTCACCCATTTCTTCAGAGCCGCATGCGTCCGGTAACCCTCCGGCATTACGCGCACGAAGGTGGTCACGGCCCGGCCGCCCATCACCATGGGTCGCACGTGCGGCTCCTTGATCAGGCGCGGCTGCGCCGCAGGATCGACGCGCACCAACAGTCCGCCGCGGCCGCTCGCGGCACAGCACATGCCACCCTTCATCATGAACATGAGGCCGCCCATCATCTTGCGCTCATGGACGTCGGCACGGTCCGCCAGCAGATGGCGGATCCGTTCGGCGAGCGCCAGATCGTAGGGCACGCCGTCAGCCGGTCAGCGTCTTCTTCACCGCCGCCGAGGCCTTGGCGAAGTCCATCTGGCCGGCGTACTTCGCCTTCAGCGCCGCCATGACGCCGCCCATGTCCTTGATCGACTTGGCACCGGATGACGCCACGGCCTCTTTCACGGCCGCCTCGACGGCAGCCTCGTCCATCTGCTTGGGCAGGAAGCGCTCTATGACGGCGATCTCGGCCTTTTCCTTGTCGACCAGGTCGGCGCGGTTGCCCTTCTCGTAGAGCACGATCAATTCATTCCGCTGTTTGATCATGCCCTGGA
Organism: uncultured Alphaproteobacteria bacterium; assembly: GCA_963755595.1. Taxonomy (GTDB): domain Bacteria; phylum Pseudomonadota; class Alphaproteobacteria; order Reyranellales; family Reyranellaceae; genus Reyranella. Next base: position 33,394 of record CAVWKP010000018.1, read on the forward strand.
GCATCGACAGGATCTTGTCGTCGGCCACGCCCTCGCGGCTGGCCTCCGTGCGGGACGCGATATCGGTGTCCTTCAGCTTTGCGAGGATGAGCCGAATTGTGCCGAGCGCCGCCTGGTCGCGGGCGCGCATGGCGTCCTTCATGGCTTCGTTCAGTTTTTCGCGCAGCATGGCGGGAAACTAGTCGCCTGCGACGCGATTGGCAAAGCAAATAAGCTATTGAAATACCTTGTGAATTACCCACCAGCCGCGCCTTGACCCTGTGCGACCGCTTGGTTACAACCCGCGCGGCTCGCGGCCCGTCTGCCGCACGAACGGAACAACAGTATGACCTCAACCAAGACCGCCGGCGCCGATATCGCCGCGCCGCGTTGGGCCACGGCCGCGCTGGTGCTGGCCGATGGCGCGGTCTTCTGGGGCAAGGGCGTCGGGGCCGCACGCCACGCGGTGGGCGAGGTCTGCTTCAACACCTCGATGACCGGCTACCAGGAGATCATCACCGATCCTTCCTACGCCGGGCAGATCATCACCTTCACTTTCCCGCATGTCGGCAACGTCGGCACCAACGCCGAGGACATCGAGAGCGTCAATCCGGCCGCGCGCGGCGTCGTGCTGCGCGGCGACATCACCGAGCCCGCCAACTGGCGCGCCGCCAAGCCACTCGACGACTGGCTGAAGGGCCACAACCTGCCGGGCATATGCGGCGTCGACACACGCGAGATCACGCGCCGCGTGCGCGACGGTGGCGCGCCCAGCGGCGTGGTGGTCCACGCGCCTGATGGCAAGTTCGACATCCCCGGGCTGCGCAAGGTCGCGCAGGAGTGGCCCGGCCTCGACGGCATGGATCTCGCGATCGAGGTCACGACCAAGCAGACATACAGTTGGACCGAGTCGACCTGGGCGCTGGGCAAGGGATACGGCAAGCTTGAGAAGCCCCGCTACCATGTCGTCGCGGTCGACTACGGCGCCAAGCGCAACATCCTGCGCTGCCTCGCCAACACCGGCTGCAAGGTCACGGTCGTGCCGGCGACGGCGACCGCCGCCGACATCCTGCGCCACAAGCCCGACGGCGTGTTCCTGTCGAATGGCCCGGGCGATCCCGCGGCGACCGTGAGCTACACCGTGCCGGCGATCCAGGGCGTGCTCGACAAGAAGATCCCGCTGTTCGGCATCTGCCTCGGCCATCAGCTGCTGGCGCTCACGCTTGGCGGCAAGACCAGGAAGATGGAGCGCGGCCATCGCGGCGCCAACCAGCCGGTCAAGGACATCACCACCGGCAAGGTCGAGATCACCTCGCAGAACCACGGCTTCTGCGTGATCCCCGAGTCGCTGCCCAAGAATGTCGAGGTGACGCATATCTCGTTGTTCGACGGCAGCAACGAGGGCCTTCGCTGCACCGACAAGCCGGCCTTCTCGGTGCAATACCATCCCGAGGCCTCGCCCGGCCCGACCGACAGCCACTATCTGTTCGATCGCTTCGTGGAGATGATCGACAAGAGCAAGGGCAACTAGATGCCCAAGCGCACTGACATCAAGAGCATCCTGGTGATCGGCGCCGGGCCGATCGTGATCGGCCAGGCCTGCGAGTTCGACTATTCGGGCGTGCAGGCGTGCAAGGCGCTGAAGGACGAGGGCTATCGCGTCATCCTGGTGAACTCCAACCCGGCCACGATCATGACCGATCCGGGCCTGGCCGACGCGACCTACATCGAGCCGATCACGCCCGACATGGTCGCCAAGATCATCGAGAAGGAGAAGCCCGACGCCCTCCTGCCGACCATGGGCGGGCAGACCGCGCTCAACACGGCGATGGCGCTGCACCGACGACGGCCGGCTCGCCAAGTACGGCGTCGAGCTGATCGGCGCCAAGGCCGAAGCGATCGACATGGCCGAGGACCGGCTGCTGTTCCGCGAGGCCATGACGCGCATCGGGCTCGAGAGCCCCGCGAGCGAGGTCGTGCACAATCGCGAGGAGGCGATCAACGCCCTGGACCATGTCGGCCTGCCGGCGATCATCCGCCCGTCCTTCACGCTGGGCGGCACCGGCGGCGGCATCGCCTACAACCGCGACGAGTTCTTCGACATCGTGCAGGGCGGCATCGACGCCTCGCCGGTCGGCGAGGTACTGGTCGAGGAATCGGTGCTCGGCTGGAAAGAGTACGAGATGGAGGTGGTGCGCGACAAACGCGACAACTGCATCATCATCTGCTCGATCGAGAACGTCGACCCGATGGGCATCCATACCGGCGACTCGGTCACCGTCGCGCCCGCGCTGACGCTCACCGACAAGGAATACCAGATCATGCGCAACGCCTCGATCGCGTGCCTGCGCGAGATCGGCGTCGATACCGGCGGCTCGAACGTGCAGTTCGCGGTCGATCCGGCCACCGGCCGCATGGTGATCATCGAGATGAACCCGCGCGTGTCGCGTTCCTCGGCATTGGCCTCGAAGGCCACCGGCTTTCCGATCGCCAAGGTCGCGGCACGGCTCGCCGTCGGCTATACGCTAGACGAATTGCTGAACGACATCACCGGCACCACCCCGGCCTCGTTCGAGCCCACGATCGATTACGTCGTCACCAAGATGCCGCGCTTTGCCTTCGAGAAGTTCCCGGGCGCGGAGGCGATCCTCACCACCTCGATGAAGAGCGTGGGCGAGGCGATGTCGATCGGCCGCACCTTCCAGGAATCGCTGCAGAAGGCGCTGCGCTCGATGGAGACGGGGTTGACCGGCCTCAATGAGATCGAGATCAAGGGCGCGCCGGACAAGGCGGCGATCGTGGGCGCGCTGTCGCGGCCGACGCCTGACCGCATCCTGGTGATTGCGCAGGCTTTCCGCCATGGCCTGGCGGTCGAAGAGGTCGCACAGGCATCGAAGTACGAACCCTGGTTCTTGCGCCAGATCGAGCAGCTGGTCGAGATCGAGGCGGGCTTGCGCAAGGACGGCCTGCCGAAGGACGTCAAGGCGCTGCTCGAGGTCAAGAAGAAGGGCTTCTCCGACGAGCGTCTGGCCGAGCTCACCAATCTCAGCGCGGCCGAGGTTGCCAAGCGGCGTCGCGCCCTGGGCGTCCGGCCGGTGTTCAAGCGCATCGATACTTGCGCCGCCGAATTCGAATCGCGCACGCCCTATCTCTACTCCTGCTACGAGGGCGACGGCCATCGGCCGGCGCAGTGCGAGGCCGAGCCCACGGACAAGCAGAAGATCATCATCCTGGGCGGCGGGCCCGAACCGCATCGGCCAGGGCATCGAGTTCGACTATTGCTGCGTGCACGCGGTCTATGCGCTGTCCGAGGCCGGGCTTCGAGACCATCATGGTCAACTGCAACCCCGAGACCGTGTCGACCGACTACGACACCGCCGACCGCCTCTACTTCGAGCCGCTGACCGCCGAGGATGTGATCGAGCTGGTCGAGGTCGAGCGTCGGAATGGCGAGCTGCTGGGCCTGATCGTGCAGTTTGGCGGTCAAACGCCGCTCAAGCTTGCCAAGCCGCTGGAGGCCGCCGGCATTCCCATCCTCGGGACCTCGCCCGATGCCATCGATCTGGCCGAGGATCGCGAGCGCTTCCAGAAGCTCATTCACAACCTGAAGCTCCGCCAGCCCGACAACGGCACGGCGACCTCGCAGGAACAGGCGATCGCCGTGGCCGAGAAGATCGGCTACCCGGTCGTCATTCGCCCGTCCTACGTGCTGGGCGGCCGCGCCATGCAGATCGTCTACGATCGCGAGGGCTTGGAGCGCTACACGCGCGACGCGGTGAAGGTGTCGGGCGCCAATCCGGTGCTGGTCGACTCCTACCTGCGCGACGCCATCGAGGTCGATGTCGACGCACTCGCCGACAAGGACCAGAACGTCTTCGTCGCCGGCATCATGGAGCACATCGAGGAGGCCGGGATCCATTCCGGCAACTCGGCCTGCTCGCTGCCGCCTTACTCGTTGCCCGCCAAGATCATCGCCGAGATCGAGCGCCAGACCGAGGCGTTGGCCAAGGCCCTGCAGGTCGTCGGCCTGATGAACGTGCAGTACGCCGTGAAGGACGGCGAGGTCTATGTGCTCGAGGTCAATCCCCGCGCCAGCCGCACCGTGCCGTTCGTCGCCAAGGCGACCGGCCAGCCGATCGCCAAGTTCGCGGCCCGCCTGATGGCTGGTGAATCGCTGAAGTCGCTCGCCATCAAGAAGGCCAAAGGCAAGCACGTCGCGGTAAAGGAAGCGGTGTTTCCGTTCGCGCGCTTCCCCGGCGTCGACGTGATCCTCGGCCCCGAGATGCGCTCGACGGGAGAGGTGATGGGCCTCGATGCCGATTTCGGCCGCGCCTTCGCCAAGAGCCAGCTCGGCAGCGGTGCCAAGGTGCCGGTCGAGGGCATGGTGTTCGTGTCGGTCAAGGACCAGGACAAGCCCGCGATGGTGAAGCCGGTGAAACGCCTGGTCGAGCTTGGCTTCAAGGTCGTGGCCACCGTCGGCACCGCCGATTACCTGCATCGCCACGGCATCGCGGCGACACGCGTCAACAAGGTGCTCGAGGGCCGTCCTCACATCGTCGACCTGATGAAGGACGGCAAGGTGCAGCTGGTGTTCAACACCGTCGACGGTGCCTCGGCGCTCAGCGACAGCTTCACGCTGCGCCGCACGGCGCTGATGCACAAGATCGCCTACTATACGACCGTGTCCGGCGCCAAGGCATCGGTCGAGGGCATCGCCGCGGTGAGTGCGGGAGCTTTGGACGTGGCGCCCCTGCAATCCTACTTCAAAGGCACCTTCTAAAGCCTCCAATTCCGGCGCTTCGGCCGGCGCACTGCAACCAAGGTGCGTCGTTGGGCGTTGACGCCGTTCGAATCATTAAGGACGATCATGCTTATGGAAAAGGTGCCGATGACGGCCCCGGGGCTGAAAAGCCTTGAGGACGAACTGAAACAGCTGAAGAGCGTCGAACGCCCCTCGATCATCAAGGCGATCGCGGCGGCGCGCGAGCACGGCGACATCTCGGAAAACGCCGAATATACCGCCGCGCGTGAACGCCAGAGCTTCATCGAGGGCCGCATCGCCGAAATCGAGGACATCATCTCGCGCGCTGAGGTCATCGACTTTGCCAAGCTGACCGGCAAGGTCGTGAAGTTCGGCGCCACTGTGCGGCTCGCCGACGAGGACACTGACGAGAAGATGAAATACCAGATCGTCGGCCCCTACGAGGCCGATCTCGCCAAGGGCCGCATCTCGGTGACCTCGCCGATCGGCCGGGCGCTGATCGGCAAGACCGTCGGCGACACCGTCGAGGTCCAGACGCCGCGCGGCGCCAAATCCTACGAGGTCGTGGGAGTCGCCTTCAAGTAGGCGAGGCGGCTGCAGCCGCGGCTTGGCGCCGGCGGCCGATCGCGACCATCGTGCCGTACTGGATGAGGAACAGCCCGATCTTGCTGAACAGGCCCCAGCCCGACATGACGGCGGCCCACGCCTTGGGATCTAGCGAGAGCGCCAGCGCGATGTTAAGGGCGGCTGAAGCGAACATCAGTCCTGCCCAGACGTAGCCGAAGGTGGTGGCGACGTCGGCAACCGGCGCCGCGCGCTCGGGCAGATAGCGGTTCATCCAGCCGCGCTTCAGCATCACCAGCCCCACGACGCAGTAGATGATGCTGGGCTTCAACATGACGAAGGTCGCGTCGTGCGTGAGCAAGGTGGCGGTGCCCGATGCCAGGACCAGCACGACGCTCAGCCACTGGATGGTGCCGATCGGCTGCTTGCGATGGAGCTGCCAGGCGATCTGCGCCACGCCCAGCGCCATGCCGAGCCCGACCGCCACGAAGAGGTTGTCGGTGAGGAGAAAGACGGCGAGGAACAGGATGGTCGAGGCGAGGTCAAGAGCCAGGACCCGCCCGGCCGACAGGAGATTCTTCATGTCGCCTCCAATTGGGTAACGCCGTGTATTTACCCGAGGCTATAGATACACGCTGTTATCGGCAAGACTCTGTCCGGACCGCGGGCCCCCGGCCCGCATCTTTGTCTTTTCTGATCTGGGCGCATGTGAATGCGCCTACTCCGTGGAAATCGGCACGCCCGGCATCTGCTTGGCAGTGCGGAAGACCATCATGGATTTGACATGGCTGACATTGGGCGCCGAGGTCAGCCGCGTGGTCAGGAACTTCTGATACTCGTCCCAGGTCTCGGCCACGATCTTGAGCAGGAAATCGGCCTCGCCGGCTAGCATGTGGCATTCGCGGACTTCGTCCCATTTGGCGACCAGTTCCTCGAAGGCCTTGAGGTCGGTCTCGGCCTGGCTGTTCAACCCCACCAGGGCGAATACCGAAACGCTGTAGCCCAGGGCCTCCGGGCTGAGTTCGGCATGGTAGCCCTTGATGATGCCCGCGCGTTCGAGCGCACGCACACGGCGCAGGCAGGGTGGCGCCGAGATGCCGGCACGCTCGGCCAACTCCACGTTGGTCATCCGGCCGTTGGACTGCAGGTCGCTTAGAATGCGCCGGTCGATACGATCGAGCTTTGCCCGAGCCATTGGGTTTCCTCCATTGGCCGCGGTCTATGCCAGAACCATGCCACGCGCGCAATAAAGTTGCGAGAAGGCCCCCTCGATCTGTGAACAATTGCGCCGAAAGTCAGTATTCCGCCGTGCATGATCCGCAGCGATGCATATATGTTGCAGTTATGCGAGCGGCGGGATGCGGATAGGTCATGGCAGCGACACATCGTGGTAAGGTTTTGATCCTGGGCTCCGGGCCGGCGGGCTATACGGCGGCGATCTACGCCGCCCGCGCGAGTCTCAAGCCCATGTTGGTGCAGGGCATCCAGCCCGGCGGCCAGCTCACCATCACAACCGACGTTGAGAATTACCCAGGCTTTGCCGACGTAATCCAAGGCCCCTGGCTGATGGAGCAGATGCAAAAGCAGGCCGAGCATGTCGGCACACAGCTCTTCTTCGATACCATCGTCGAAGTCGATATCGGCCGCCGCCCATTCGTCTGCATCGGCGATTCCGGTGATCGCTATGAGGGTGACGCATTGATCATTTCGACGGGCGCCACGGCCAAATGGCTCGGCCTGCCCTCAGAGGAGAGCTTCCGCGGCGGCGGCGTGTCGGCCTGCGCGACCTGTGACGGCTTCTTCTTCCGCGGCAAGGAAGTCGTGGTGGTGGGTGGCGGCAACACCGCGGTCGAGGAGGCGCTTTACCTGACGCATCACGCCTCGAAGGTCACGCTGATCCATCGCCGCGACAGTTTTCGCGCCGAGAAGATCCTGCAGGACCGCCTGTTCAAGAACCCCAAGGTGACCGTGCTCTGGGACACCACGCTGCAGGAGATCGTGGGCGAAAAGGCGCCGGCGCCGCTGGTCAAGGGCGTGCGCGTCAGGAACGTGAAGACCGGCGCCGAGAAGGAGCTGGCGACCGACGGTGTGTTCATCGCCATCGGCCATTCGCCCAACACCGAGCTGTTCAGGGGCAAGCTCGCGATGGACTCGGAGGGCTACCTGCTCACCAAGCCCAATTCGACTGCCACCGACATCGAGGGTGTCTACGCGGCGGGCGACGTGCAGGACAAGATCTTCCGCCAGGCCGTGACGGCCGCGGGCACCGGCTGCATGGCCGCCCTCGAAGCGGAGAAATGGCTGGCGCGCCAGGAGGCGCGCGTCGCGCAAGCCGCCGAGTAAGCGGCTGCGCGTTCGACGTTTGGCGTGTGGAGCCAGGCGTCCTAGGGAGGCGACGAGATGGACTGGGACAAGCTGCGGATCTTTCAGGCCGTGGCCGATGCGGGCAGCTTCACGCATGCCGGCGAGGGGCTGAAGCTCAGCCAGTCGGCGATCTCGCGCCAGATCGGCGCGCTCGAGGAGCAGCTGGGCGTCATGCTGTTCCACCGCCACGCCCGCGGCCTGATCCTCACCGAGCAGGGCGAGTTGCTCTATCGCACGGCGCGCGACATGGCGGGCAAGGTCAATACCGCCGAAGCGTTGCTGCGGGCCAACCAGGACAAGCCGGCCGGCCGGCTCAAGATCCACGCGACGGTCGGCTTCGGCTCAACCTGGCTCACCACGCAGATGCACGAGTTCATTGCGACCTATCCGGACATCGATGTCAGCCTGGTGCTGTCGGACAACGAGCTCGATCTCGGCATGCGCGAAGCGGACGTGGCGATCCGCATGATGATGCCGCGCCAGCCCGGGCTGGTGCAGCGCCACCTGCTGACCGTGCGCAGCCATGTCTATGCCTCACACACCTACATCCAGAAATACGGCCGCCCCAAGACTGTCGAGGAGCTCGATCAGCACCGCATGATCATCTTCGGCGAAGATGCGCGGGCGCCGGTGCAGGATGTCAATTGGCTGCTGCGTGAAGGCAATGCCGATCAAAATCCTCGCCTGGTCGTGCTGCGGGTCAACAACACCTACGGCATCTTCCGCGCCGTGGAGTCGGGCCTGGGGATAGCTTCGCTGCCCGACTATCTGGCGCGCGAATCGACCAAGCTCGAGATGGTCCTGCCCGACCTCAATGCCCGCACGACTGATGTGTATTTCACCTACCCTGAGGAATTGCGCCATTCCAAGCGCATCGCCGTGTTCCGCGATTTTCTGCTGCGTAAGGTGGCTGAGACACGCTTTTGACGGTCATGAGATGCAGTATTGCATATCCCCTGAAAGGCATGCGTGACTCGCATGCCAGTGTTCCGATCTTCCCGGCTAACAAACCCGCCGCCGGGGCGTATTTTGCGCCTAGGTCTTCGACACGAGCAGTCTCTTCTGATCGCGTTCGAAACTCGGGATCCTCATGATCCCACGTCTCCCAGACGTGAAGCCTCCCTGTTTAACTCGCCCCGGAAACATTGCGTTTCCGGGGCGTCTTTTTGTGCGGCTAGGCGGGTCCGTGGGGCGTCTGTGGGGCAAAGGCGTTCCGATGCCTCGTCGCAACGTGCGTTGCCGGATGCGTCCATCACTCTTCCGGCGAAGTTCCGGTGGCTGTGAGGCGCACCAGCGGCGCGAAACGCCGACACCCCCCCCGGGGTGGGGGAGCATCCTGACGGGCGGGTTCTGGCAGCCCCCAGTGGGCGAGCATCGCTCGCTGGCAGCACAGCCCACGGCAGTGTCAGCAAAGGCACGGCGTCAAAAAATTATAAAAATCCGCTGTGCTGCAATCGAGCAATGGCAGCGGTCTGGTCAGCTTCACCTGCTAACAGGTCAAAACAGGTGCGGTACGTGATACCATTGGCCATGACGAACGGAGCCAAGCGCCCCGGCACCTGGGCGAAAGGACAGTCGGGCAATCCGGCGGGTCGGCCTGCGCTGCCGGCTGAATTTCGCGAGCAAATCCGCAGCCACACGGCGGCGGCGATTGACGTGCTGGTCGATGCGCTCAAGGACCCGGATGCGCGGGTCCGGGTGGCAGCCGCCAAGGAGATCTGGACCGGGGTCACGGCAAGCCCGCGACGGTGGCCGACGTGACGCTGCGGCAGGAGCCAGTCGATCTCGCGCAGTCGCATTTGCAGGCGCTGCTAGAGCTCGCCGCGAAACGACGAGAGCCTGAGGACATCACGCCAAAGCACGACGCCTATCGGAGCAATGGTTCTTGAGGAATACTTCGGTTTGCCACCATCGGAAGAGCTGTTTCGCACTTTGTTGATCGTTGCGATGGCCGCGCCGGTAGCTGTCGTAGTGATTCGGGTGGTTTGGCGTGTAGTCGTCTGGTGCCTTTTACACCGCCTTAGTTGTCACTTTGGCTCAAGAGAGCCTGCCAGCGATCTTCCAAATTCCAATACTGATCGTGCTGTTACTTAAGAATAGCGTGGCCGTTACTCTTGTTGGCATTTTTTGGTTGGATCCTTTTTCAGATTTTCACAGTCTGAATTACTGAACGTGTTGACGTTCCTCGTCTTTTTGCTATCAGCAAGTCTCGAAGCATTTTCTGACTTCCTAATATTCCTTGTGGGCCAGCGGATTGTTGTCTATGCGTTGTTTATGCTGGTTCATTGGTTGGCGGGGCCGCAGATTTCGATCTGGCATTGGCTGATAGTCTTTGGTACAATACCACTGTTGACGATTTGGCTTGTAGCTCGCATTAGCCGCAAAGACAATTGACGGACCATTCACCCAACACGACAAGCAGAGTCAACTATCGTCGCGTGATCTTCTCTTGGTGGATGATGTAGCAGAGCTTGTGGGCAATCTCTTTGGCGTTGGCTGCTTTGCCGCTCATGTAATCGGGTCCCTGTTTGCCGTTGATGGTAACGATGTTCAGCCACCACACGTTCTCGTTTGTCTTGGGTAAATAGGTCACTACCGCATTGATGTAGTCGGCGTCTTTTCCGAAGCTTCCCACGTCGTTGAAGTTATTGGCGAAGGCCATGCCTGCGCAGTCGGGGTCTAGCCTCATTTCTACGATTACGTTGCTCTTGAAGTTCTTCGGATTTGGCATTTCGAGATCTCCAGGCACTGCTGCGATACTGTTTGAGCACCGTTACTTCACACTGGATCGGGGCGGCATTCCGCCGGGTTCAAGCAGGATCACGGTCGTGGTGTCTTTTGCCTGGGCGGGGGTTAGCGTGAGGCCGCTGAGGACGAGTGTGAGGGCGGTTAGAAGCTTTCATCTGATAGGTAGATAGTAGCAAGAGTGAAGCTTAGGGCGAGGGTAGGGCGGACTAGGGTGGCAGATACAGTAGCATCTTCAAGCGCGGCGTGGTAGGCACTTTAGATAAAGTAAGCGCCAAATATCTGCGACTTTACGTTGCAGAGTTAGAGTTAAGGTACGACGATAGCGAGAACGACGAATCTTTGGGGCCGCAATCAGCGGATGCTAAAGCTGTGGCATTTCTTGCTGGCCGCATTCTTTCTGGCGGCGGCATATGGCGCTACGCTTTGGTGGCTAGCATCACGACTTCAACTACAGAACGCAGGACGAGCGTGGAAGACGTGCAAGCAGGCGAACCTGCGCGGTCAGGAATGCAGCCAGTACGCACCACCGGAAGGATTTTGGGAGAGGCTTTGGACTGACGCATAGCGTTCTTTGCGATGGTTTTGTGCGTCATTACTGGTGGTCTCGCGGTCTATACTGGATTGCTGTGGAGCTCTCCCGGGACATGCTGCGCGAACAGCAAATCGCCGCAGAGGAAGTGCGCTACATTGTTCGGGGATAGATCAACATACACTAGCGAGGCCATCGGCTCACGATAGAGGCGAGCAATTACGGAGAAGGCACAGCAATAATCAATAGAGTCAGCTGGCGTATCTCTGAAGTACGATGATTTAGTGAAGCGGCCTACTGGATTGACGCCCGTACGGAGAAGTGGTACACGCGCAGAAAGGGCCAAACCTATACGGGTAGTACCGCTTGATGATGAGGCGGCGCACTTCCTCGATCCGATGATCGTCTTTCGGCTTGATTACACCGACGTTAATAGGGGAATGACGACGTTCGTAGAACACGCAATGCGCATCCGGGACGAATACACACCGGAGGTGGCCGTCTTCTTCGACGCGCCACAGGTTTCTTGGCCGATGGTTTCAAGGTGGAAGTTGGCCGCGAGCGCCGAAGGCGCATCCGAAAGGGATAGGAGGGCCACGAGGACGTGGATCACGCGGACGTTCGCACTAACAACAATCGCAGCGCTCCTCATTCAGACGGCGTGAATGGGCAAACTCTTGAACAGCAAGAAAAATGCGCTGTACGGGCCAAGACGTACTTTCAGGAGCTGCAGACGCAGTGGGAACAAGCCACGAAGCAAGCAAACAAAACTATGGGAGACCTAGCTCCGAGTGAAACCACAAAAGCGTGGACTACAAAGCCACTACAACACCAAACTCCAAAAGTGCCTCGTCTTTATTGAGCGCAACGTCAACTACTTCACGCAAAAACGGGCACAGGCTTCAACGCGATCACGGTGGAGCTGAGCGACGCCTACGAGAGGCGCATCTATGCGATCTACACTTGGCAGTCACATCCGACCAAGAAGTATTGGGAAGTGCGCCTTCTGGCTGCGACCTCATCCCCAACTCTTGCTGAGAAGCGCACCTGCTCAAGTCGCGAGGAGTTTGACGCGTTCGTTTCGCCTTACTTGCAGCAGTAGTGTCCGGCTCTGATAGAAACAGCCACAAATCTCCCTTGAAGGCCGCTCGTCTCACCATCGGAAGCGGTACTTCCCGTCAGCATCCCGGTGCTCAGCTCTCGGGTTCGGCCTGGGCCAGTTCCTCGGCCGATGCTCGCGTCAGCTTCCCGTCGTACTCGCAGATCGCAGCGCGTCTCTCGAATAGAACTTGGCGGTGTTTCGCTCGATCGGGAGGGGGTGGGCAGGTCTAGGACATGATGCAGGAATTGCAGGAATTGCAGGAATTGCCATGCCGCGCTGTGCCGGGGGCATTTTCTGCATTTCCTGCATTTTCTGCATCCCCTAGGTTCTACGCACGGTCGGGCCCCCGTTCAGGGCCGGGTTGACCAACCAGCGCTTGGCCGGTCGGCCGGGTGACGGGCTCAGGCTTGAGCTGCAGGACGTTTCCTTTGACTAGGCGGTCGATGATTGCGGTTGCGCTTCCTCATCGACAGCGTGTCCAGCGCCTCGCGGCGAACGTTCTGCACGGAAGACTTCGGAGGCTCTGGTCTGCCGCAGCGAGCGGATAACGCGGCGGGCTCGGCGGTCTCTGTTCGACTGCCAGCGCGGTTAAAGACGGTGGCGGCGTGGGGTCGGAAATAGCTTTCCCACAAGGCGATGGCGTTTCGCATGGCATCGCTGCCGACGGTGGAGAGCAGCCAGCAGATCTTCCTCCGACCACGCCAGCAGCTCTAGCACGGTGGCAATGCGCACCACCGTTCCGTTGCCTTGCCACCAGCTCGCCTCCAGGCCTTCCAGGCTGTCGGCTTGCTTGTGCAGTCGTGCATGAACGTGTCGAGCTGCTGCTTTGCATCATCGGACAGCGTCAGGTTGCGCGGACTGTCCACCGTTCCTGCCGCGCTTGCGATGCGCTGTAGCCGTGCCACGCATCGGCATCGTTGGGCGCGCGCCGATCTGCGAGAGAGCGATAGGGTGCATTTCTGGCCAGGTGAACAGGAAGCGCGACGCTATGCGTCGTCGGCGCCTCGATCGCCTCGGCCAGCCGGTCGGGTTCGATGAATCCACGATGCTGACCGGGAACTTCTTCAGGACGAGCGGGACGCTCGCGAGCGGCGATTGATCGTTACCGGCGGCTGCCAGGCTTCCAGCCATTGAGCGCGATCTGATCCGCCGTTGGCATAGCGCCCAGGTTGCTCAGCTATGCCGCGAGCTCGTCGCGCCACAGGATGACCTCTGCGGATTGCCGGACACGACATCGGCCAGTGCTTCTATCGTGGTGTCGGACACGATGATCTGCGAAGGAATGAATTCACTCTCGAACACCGCACCGGCCGGCTTCTCGGGGCGGGCTCTTCTTGACGGCCTCCTTGCACTCCTCAGCCCACTTGGCGAGCATTGCCTTTGCCTGCTCAGCCTCCGTGTCGTGGGCGCGCTTCCGTTCGGCGTCGCCCTTGCGCCGCTGTTCCTCGATGGAATTCAGCAATCGGCGCGGGGCCATCAAGCCGGGCGACTTGCCGGACGACGGGGCGCCGACAGGTGTTCCACAAGATCAGCGGCTCATGCCAGGCCGGATGCACCTCGGTCATAACGCCAGCGCCAATGACTGCGGCAACTGCCGAGACCAGGCCCTGCACGATGTAGTCGATGGGCGCACCGGCCGCCTCTGCTCCGTCCTTCGTCCACGCGCGCCACGCTGGCGGCAAAGCATCTGTCGGAAATGCCGGGATCTTGCCGCGAGCGCCCTCGATCAGGCTTTCGTCGATCTCGCCCCAAGGTCGGCTGAGCAGCCGCGTCTATGGCTGCCTTGACCGCTGGCAAGCCTTCCTTTGACCGCATGTCGTTGAAGTCGGTTTGATGGTCCTGCCGGTTGCCGGAAAAGACAGGCACCGCCAACTTGCCGCCGATGGCGCGTGCCGCCGCGCTGGCCTTGCTCACTCCCGGATTACCGGACGTCAGATGGTCGTCGTCGGCACAAACGACGATGGCGATGCTCGGAAACTTCTCGCGGATGGTCTTGGCGACAGGATCGAGATTGCCGCAATCGAAAGCGACGACGCAGGCATAGCCGGTCGCCTCATGGATTGACGCCATGGTGGCGAAGCCTTCGCCGATGCAGATGACATCCGCCGGTTTGCCGATCACGAAATAGCCGCCCTGCTTTTCGCCTCCCGGCAAGTACCGCTTGCTCCCATCGGCGGCGATGAATTGCAGCGAGCGCAGTACCTTCGCCGAATTGCGGATGGGGACGACCAGCTTGTCGCTGTGCACGCGCGCACCGAAGGCGGCGATTTCCTTTGCTTCAAGATAGGGATGGGAACCGGGCTTGCTGGCGGCCCAAATCTTGGCCGCAGTTTGCGCCGCCTTGGCGTATTCCTGTTCACGTTCGGCTCGGTCCTGTTCCGCCCTGGCCCGCATCGCTTGGCGCTCGGCTGGCGTAGGAGGCGCATGGCCGTTTGTATAAGACCAGGTTTCCCAGCCTGCGCCCGTCTGCCAGTTCTGGAAACCGCCAGCGGGTCGCCCGTCGAGATGGAGGATGTACGCGCCGTCGTTCATGCCGTTCATTGTGGCGGCGTTGCAGCGGTGCAGCTTGCCATCGGCGACGACATCGGCAGGCGGGACTAGGCCGGCTTGCTGCATGGCCTCGCGGAAGGCATCGAGCGCGCTCATTCTGCCGCTAGTCCGAGCCGGCGGATAAGGCGCGTTGCGCTGTCAATTGGGAGCAGTCCCCAAATGGCGAGCGAGACGATTGCCCGCTTAGTCCAGGGCTTAAATCGGGTGGCCTTTGGCTCGGCCTTGATGGGATTGAGCGGCGTACTGCGGTGAAGTAGAGTGGCGTTGTTCAAGACACAATCCAAAGACCGCTTGCCGCCGTCCGGGGTGCCCGCCCCGGCGACGTGTTCGTGTGTGTCCATGATCAGCCACCGTCGACAGCGGGACGGCACTCATGGCGTCGGCGGCCTTCTCGTCGCGGTCAAGACGAGGTCGGCACCGATGGCCTGCAGGATAGTGCGCCCCTCCCAGCGCTTTCTTACCCGGCAAGGACCAGGCTGGCGGGAGCTTCTCTGAAGCCTGGCCGTCATAGGATCTGGATAATTCGCAGGCGCGCAATGATCGGGCGGGAAAGAGCAATCGCGACGGGTTGCGGCGAAGATCGTCAAGGCACGTCGGCCAGCGTCGCGGGTCTCTTCGATCGAAAAGCTGATGTTTGGCATTTGCCCGATCGTTCCTTTCGAGGGAAATTCCGACGGCGTGCACTATTTTGCCAGCTGCACCAATTGCAGGTGCGCTGCGGATCATTCTCCCAGGACTAGTCGTGACGGTCGATTTTTACCGCTTTCGATTCGCTTCCGCTGCGGATGCTTTTCGAACGCTGGTTTTGCACCGTTTCGCTTTAAGCGTCTGCGTAGACTTCATCGCGTACTTGGAACCTGTCATATTTGCTGCCAGGCCAAATTTGACTACGCAGGCTTCCCGTACGGCGCTTCTTGGCAATCGGTTGCGGCACACAGTTTGGCGTAGTGGCTGCCTTTGCTGCTTGGCCTCTATTGCGGCTCTTGGCGGGCCGTGCACAGCGGCCTCCAGCAGTCCGTCGGCAGTATCCATAGCTTAAGTTCTTCCTCAGCTTGAGCCCTCTGACGCTCGTTGAGCGCATCCCAAAGGGTCTCAGCGAGTCTATAAAAGCTGTTGTGGAGTCGAGTGATAGCTCCTTGCGCAGTACCGATGCCGCGCAGGCTCGGTCCGATATTTCGCAGCGATTTCCTCGGCACCACGCGTTACTGGCTGCTTTGAGCTCGTCAAACGTTGCCTCGGGCAAAAGATCCAGTAGGCGTGAAGTGAGCTTCGAACGGCATGGGTATTTCTGTTCTTTCGGCTCTCTGGCGTGGCCTCTTTCATCGCAGGCTCGCCGTTTGAGACAGCGCGGCGCGCAGCCTTGATAAGTGGCAGCGACCACTACGCTGGATTATTCTGAGCCACGTTTGAGCGACGCTGCCGCGCCTGTAGATGCTCGCTCCAGCGCTCCAGCAGCTCCGCCTGCTCGGCTAGGCGGCTGGATCGCTGGTAAGTGTCCGTGATGCCAAGCGCGCTCCGAGGCGAGTGCTGGAGGATGCGGCCTACCAGGAGCTCGTCAGCGCCCAGGTCGCGCACCAAGAGCCGTCGCGACAGACGCGCGGATCGTGTGGAGGGCTCCAATCGTCCCGCCGTGCTTGCGGTGGCAGCGCCGACACGCCGAGCGCAGCGCGCAAGGTGTCCGCGCCGCGGCGCCAGCCGCCGAACGGGCTGTCGTGTCCCGGGCACAGCGAACACGTATTCGCCATTCCCAGTGAGCTTGTGGCGCCGGCGCCAGTATGTCGGCTGGCGGCATTGGGCAGGGGCACGATGGCGAGGCGCCGGCCCTTCATGCGCGCCGCCGGCAGACGAAGTGCCGTGCCCTTCCATCCGTCGGCCGTGAAACCGTCACGGTGTTCGGTCCAGCGCAGCCCAGTCCACTCCTCGCGCCGCAGCGGCACCAGCAGCAGGCAGCGCACGAGATCGCCCAACACGGCGCCCGGCAACGTAGGGGCGATGTTCCACAGCTTCGCCAGCTCGGTCATGTCGAGCAGCGGTTCCGTCCCCTCGCGGCGACGGACTGCTGACGGCTCCTCTTTCGTCGGCTTGCGAAACAAGGATGACGGGTCGTCGTCCCGTAAGTCCGCCTCAACGCACCACCGGAACAGGCCGCGGAGGGACGTGTAGACGCGGTTCGCCTCCACGGGCTTGGCGTCCTTGCCAAAGGCCATATCGTGCACGAGCGCGTGTAATTGGGCTTTCGTCACCGCGCGCACGTCCTCGGCGCCGATGGTCGGGGATAACGTGAAGTTCCATGCGGCGGCGCTCCAGACCGACAGAGCGATTTCGCCGCTTCGGTCTCCAGCCAGCGATCTATGGCGGCGGCGACGGTGACGCCCGACACGGGCGGATGCACGGCGTGCTCAGGGTTCTGGCCGCGCCCTGCGAGACGGCGCGCCTCCAGGGCCAGCTCACGCGCGCTGGCGAGGCTCGTGGCCGGATATTCTCCGAGATCGATGCGGGACCGGCCGCCGCGCCATTTCACGCGCAGTGCCCAGGACTTGTGACCAGCTCGGTGTCACGCGCAGCGAAAGCCCGGAGACCGTGCCGTCGGTGATATCCCGTGCAAATTCCGCTGGGCTTTGTGGCCTTCACTGCTTGGTCGGTCAGCTTCGCCATACTTGCTCACCTTCTCGCCGTGGGGCATCCGTGGGGCACGGTGCTCGTGCTGCCATCGATTGCCGGCCATTACCTGCACAATACCGTGGGGCACCTATAATACCAGTACTTTCGGCATTCAAGCGGAAACGAGACGTAGAGCCCGGTAACGACCGGTAATGTGGCGCTACGGCTCCCAGACGTGAAGCCTCCCTGTTTAACTCGCCGGGCCGGTTGGCCCGGCGTCTTTTTTTTGGGCGTCAACTGTGAGACGAAGTGCCACTTGGGAACCCGCCAAGCCGCCCCCAGTTACTACTAGCTACTAATTGATATGAAACTCTGCGATCCCCACTTATAGTCCAACCGTCCAGCCCCTCATGTTCTCTGAAGTCCGCCAAGCCATCCTGCCTCTGGCTCTGCGCAACCTGAAGCGCCGGGGGGACCTTGAACGTGCCGGTCTGCTGATCGAGTCGCTGGCCAAGCATTGGTGCGACAGCAAGCCTTTCCAGGTGCTGATCGTGTCGCCCGAACGCGACGCCAACCTGTTGCGCGAAAGCCTGCCGCGCTTTCGCAACATCGAGGTCTCGGTTCGCGCCGAGGGCGATTTCTTCCCGGCCTTCAGCCGCTTCTACATGATGACGGGCTGGTACCGGCAACAGATGGTCAAGCTGCACGTTCCGGCGAAGCTCGGTTTCGGCGGCTACCTCACTCTTGATTCCGATGTCTGCTGCGTCGGCGACTTCGACGCGAGCACCTTCATCGAGA
Source organism: uncultured Alphaproteobacteria bacterium (assembly GCA_963755595.1). Taxonomy (GTDB): domain Bacteria; phylum Pseudomonadota; class Alphaproteobacteria; order Reyranellales; family Reyranellaceae; genus Reyranella. The sequence continues at coordinate 51,391 of CAVWKP010000018.1, forward strand.
ACGGCCGCGCGCTCTCGCGCTGGGAGCCGAAGCGCCATCATACCTGGTGGGAGAGCGCCGCCGACATCGTCGGCGTGCCCTATGATGCCAGGACACACGGCCTCTCGGTGACGCCCAACATCCTGCACGGCAACCTCTCCCGGCAGGCGCTGGATCATTTCCACAGCGGGCCGGTCGACGCCATGACGTCACTGGGCTTCTGGGTCGTGCGCCGGCTCGGCTCCATCGCCTGGACGGAGTACTCGCTCTACACCAGCGTCGGCGAGCTCAAGGGCAACCTGTTCGACTATCACGTCCATTGGGATCCCTGTTACTTCCACGACACGCAGCTCTTCTCCGAGCACACCTGCGTATGGGGCGCCGACGATTTCGAGCGCCTGGTCAAGCTGCCGAGCGGCACCGATCCCGGCGGCAAGTTCATCATCGTGCAAAGCCATGCGCGCATCCCGCTCGAGCGCGTGCGCGACTACTGCCTGAGCTTCGCGGGCTAGCTTTTCGCCGCGCGCTCGCCCTTGGCCAGCACCAGGGTCACGGCAGCGATGATCAATCCAAGGGCCACGAAATCGAGCAGCGAGATGTCGCCGCCGATCAGCAGCGCGCTGCTGCCGAATCCGACACAGGGCACCACCAGGGTGGTCAGGCTGGCCACCGAGGCCGGAAATGCGCGAATGATGCGGAACCAGCAGAAATAGGCGAGCACGTTCGACACCAGGATCAGCCAGACCAGGGCGACGATGCCGCGCACGTGATCGGGCCGGATGTAGGCATCGTGCGCAAAGACCAGCCAGACGGCGATCACCGGCAAGGTACCGATCAGGATTTGCCAGGCGGCGTTGATCGTCAGATCGCCGCGGAATGCGGTGCGCTTGGTGAGCACCGTGCCGATGCCGAAGGAGATGGCTGCGAGCAAGGTGAGGAAGGTGCCGATGGGTGCCGTTCGTGCTGCCGTCTCCTGGCTCAGGATGATGCCGACCGCCGCCAGGCTGAGCGCCAGGGACAGGGCGATGCGCGGAGTAATCCGCTCCTTCAAGAGGAATACGGCGAACAGCGCAGACCACGCCGGCATGGTGTAGATGATGATCGGCGTGCGGCTCGGCCCCAGTGTCGCGATGCCCGAAATCAGGAAGATCTGGAACAGCCCCATGTTGAAGAAGCCCGTCAGCGCGATCTGGCTCCACTGATCGCGCTCTGGCAGGGCGGATGCGCCGCCGCGGATCCCGACGGCGAGCAGGATCAGTCCCGACAACGGCATGATGATGAGGCGGCTCGAGAAAAGATCGACCGCTTCGAGCGACCAGCTCATCAGCGGATAGGACAGGCCCCAGGCGATCCACACGGCCGGCAGGAGAAAGCGGGTCATGCCCTGCCGGCTTCCAGCGTCAGATCTTGCCGTTGTGCTCGCCGATTTTCGGCGCCCTCGTGGGTTCGCCGGCACGCTCGCCATCGATGCTCACGGGCAGGCCGTGGAACAGCGCAGGGCTGCCGTCATAGGGCTTCATCAACATGCCGAGTGCGGCGACCTGCGCCAGCTCCAGCACCTGCGGCACCGAATTGATTGGCCCGTGCGGCACCCCGACGGCATCGAGCTTGGCCGACCAGTAGGCGCGGCTTTTCTTTTTCATGATGTCGGCGATCGCGGGCAGCAGCACGTCGCGCTCCTTCATGCGGTCGACGTTGCGCCTGTAGCGCGGCTCGTCGGGCCATTCGGGATGGCCCAGCACCTCGGCGAACTTGCGCCACAGCCGGTCGTTGCCCGGGCACACCATCAGGAGGCCGTCAGTGCAGTGGAAGGCTTGATAGGGCGTGAGCGACGGATGGCCGCTGCCCTGGCGCGCCGGCATCTTGCCGGTCACCGAGTAGCCCGCGATGTGATTGGAGACCCACATCAGCCCGCTCTCGAACAGTGACGTGTTGACGAGGCTGCCTTCTCCCGTGGCAGTGCGCTTGGCGAGCGCCGCCAGCACGCCGATCGCCGTCCACATGCCGGTCGACAGGTCGATGATCGACACGCCGATGCGCGATTCAGGTCCCGACGGATCGCCGTTCACCGAGAAGAGCCCGGCGACGGCCTGGATGATCGGCTCGTAGCCCGGCCGCTCCTTCCACGGACCCGTGTGACCGAAGGCGCCGAGATCGGCGTAGATCAGTCGCGGGAAGCGTTGGGTCAGGGTCGTGCCATCGATGCCGAACTTGGCCGGCACGTCGGCGCGCAGATTGTGCACGAAGATGTCGGCCCGACCGATGCGCTCGATCAGGGCATCGCGCTGCTTGGCATCGCCGAGGTCGCAGGTGATCGACTTCTTGCCGCGATTGAGCGCGATGAAGCCCAGCGCATCGCCTTCTAGGAAGGGCGGTCCCCATTTGCGTGCGTCGTCGCCCTCCGGCCGCTCGATCTTCACCACCTCGGCGCCGAGGAAGGCCAGGATCTGGCCGCAATAGGGGCCGGCGAGGTTCTGGCCGAACTCGACGACCTTGATGCCTTCGAGCGGACGCGCGCTCGCCTGGGCGCTCATCGCAAATTGCTTCCCAGGATCTCGCGCGCGATCACCATGCGTTGCACTTCGCTCGGGCCTTCGCCGACGCGGCGGATGCGCATCTCGCGATACCAGCGCTCGAGCGGCAGGTCCTTGGTCATGCCCATGCCGCCATGGATCTGCATCGAGCGGTCGACCACCCGGCCGCCGCCTTCCGACGCCGTCAGCTTGGCGATCGAGGCCTCGATGCGGAAGGGCAAGCCACGCCGTGCCTTCTCGGCGGCTTCGAGCGTGAAGTGCTTGGCGGTGCGGATGTCGATTTCGTTGTCGACCAGCATCCATTGCACGGCCTGGCGGTTGGCCAGCTTCTCGCCGAAGGTCGAGCGCATCTTGGCCCATTCGATCGCCATCTCGTGGGCGGCGATGGCGACACCGATGCAGCCCGCGGCATAGGGGATGCGCTGGCGCGTGAGCCGGGCGTTGGCGACGGCGAAGCCCTTGTTGACCTCGCCCAGCACCTGGTGGTCCGACACCCAGCAGTCCTTGAACTCGAGCTCGGTGGCGTAGCTCGAGGAACGCAAGGTGTGCACCACGCGCCGCACGTGGAAGCCCGGCGTATCGCTGTCGATGATGAAGCAGGTGATGCCGGCGCGGCCCTTCGAGGCGTCGGTGCGGGCGAACACGATGCCGTATTGCGCGCGGTCCGCGCCCGAGATGAAGAGCTTGGCGCCGTTCAGCACCCAGCCATTGTCCTTGCGCTCGGCCTTGGTCTGGATGGCGCGGGCGGGATCGCTGCCGCCCGAGGGTTCGGTCAGGCCGAAGAACGGCTTCTTCTCGCCGCGCAACGTCGGATAGAGGTAGCGCTGCTTCTGGTCCTCGTTGGCCTCGAAGATCTGCGCGAGGCCAGCGCCACCGAACGTGCCGTAGCAGGGCACGTAGAGGCCGGCGCGATGCTGGGCCATCTCGATGGCCAGCAGCACGCGCGTCACGATATCGATGTCGGGCCCGCCGAATTCCTTGGGGATGTCGATGCCGAACAGCCCCATCGCCTTGGTCTTCTCGGTCAGCCGCTTGTAGTCCTCGGGCTCGAGGTCGGCCGCGTCAGGGTCGAGCTTGGCTTCGAGCGGGATGATCTCCTCGCGGACGAAGCGGCGGACCTGGTCGATCAGCATCTGCTGTTCGGAGCTCGGTTCGAAATCCATGATGGCCTCTTCAGGCGGGGCTGAGCCGGCCCAGGTTGGGCGGCGGGTTCTTGGCGTTGTCGGGCGGCAGGCTGCCGTGATCGGCCTGGTAGACCATCAGCAGCTCGAACCAGCGCGTGCGGTACTGCATGTTCACCTCGACGCGGAACTGGCAGCCGTTACCGCGTTCCTTGGCTTCACGCTGCAGCTCGCTGCGCAGGCCGAACGGCGAGCGGGCGCCCGCCTGGCCGATGAACAGGATCGCGCCGCTCGGCGTCGGCAATCTGGTAGACGCCGAGCTGGCCGGGCAGGCGCGTGGCCTCCTCAGGCGTCAGCGCCCGCCACGGCTTGTCGAGGCGCAGCCTCATCGCCATCGCTATTTCCCCTGGAACTTGGCGGTGCGCTTCTCCAAGCGCGCCTTCATGCCTTCCTGCGCGTCCTGGCTCTGCATCGCCGCGCGCACGGCCGCGTCCACGTCGTCGTGCGGGATGCCGTCGCGGAACTCCATCTGGCGCACGGTCAGCGCCTTCATGGCCTTGAGCGACAGCGGCGCGTTGGCGGCCAGCCGGTCGATCACCTTCGTGGCCTCGGCCTCCAGTTGTTCATGCGGCACGCAGCGCGCGATCAGTCCCAGCGCATGGAGCTTGGTCGAGGGCAGGGGATCGCCGAGCAGCAGCATCTCGCGCGTCGTTACCGGTCCCAGCACTTCCATCAGCTTCTTGGCGAGGAACCAGTTGGGCGCGAGGCCCACTTGCGCGAGCGACATGCCGAAGCGCGCCTTCTGGCTGGCGACCACGAGGTCGCAATGCAGCGCGAGTTCATTGCCGCCCGCGATCGCGTCGCCCTGCACCACGGCCACCACGGGCAACGGGCAGAGCTCGATCGCCCGCAGCATCACCTCGATGCCGCTCGCCTTGCCGGCGCCGGCCGACCTGCTGCGCTCGGCCATGTCGAGCCCGGCGCAGAACACGTCGCCCTTGCCGCGGATCACCAGCACGCGGTCCTCGGCCGCGACCGGCGCCTGCAGCGCCTCGATCATGTTGCCCAGCAGCTCGCTGTCGAGCGCGTTGCGCTTCTCCGGCCGGTTCATCCAGACGGTTTTCACCGGCCCGCTTTTCTCGACGATGACCTTGCTCATGGGATGATCACTCCGGTTCGATGCCTGCCGCCTTTGTTTCGTTACTGGATGCCTATGCGGGCGGCTAGACGCTGCAAATTTCTCTCGTCGCGGAGCAGAAGGGGACGGCTCTCCAAAAGGCCTCGCCGCCTCGATACTTGCAGTGCGTCCCTTTGGCCCAGCCGGCTTGATCCACATGACAGAACGAATGAAGTACCACTAGAATATGCAATCGGGGAGTGATTTCGAGGGGGCCGCGCATCGTATCCGGTAGAGGGCGAGCGCAGGCTTTTTGGGGGCCAAGTAATGACAACGTTGAACGTCAATCTCAGCCCAGCGCTGCCGCGGGTGCTTGGCCTGCGAGCCGCTGTGCCGACGGAACTCGCGTCCGTCGCCGGGACAACTTGCCGCCCGATGATGGAGTGCTGAAATGACGACGTTGACGATCAGCCTGTCCACCCTGCTGGACCAGGAGCTCGAGCGGCGGCACGGTGTTGAGCGGCGGCGAGCAGTACGAACTCCTCGACAATCTTCTCGGGCGGGACGGGCTAGTCGCCTGATTTATTCAGATTGCAGGGTATAGGTGCTTGAGCTTGATGCGGGCGTTTAGGGTTGTGAAGTGCCAGTTGGCCTTTGCGTGATTGGCATTTCGGTCGTCCTCCCAGGCTCTGATTTCGTCGATCAGGGTTTGCTTGTCGGCAATACGCCGATCGAGGCACTGGCGGGATAGGACGCCGAGTTCGGACTCCGCCAGGTCGAGCCAGCTTCCGTGCTTTGGCGTGCGACAAAGCGAATTACACAATCTCAACCATCGCAAATTAATTGAAGCGAACGACTACATTCTCAGCGGCGGTGTCGGCAGCGCCCCGGTGATGTTGAGCGGCACCGCCCACCTGACCTCCTTGGGGGGCGTCGCCCGGCGGGTGATGGCTGGAGCGTCATCGCTTTGGATTGAAGCAACATTACCGCTCAATCGCGATTCAACCGGGGCCGGTCCGTACTTCTAATGACCAAAATAGGGGCTTTGGCTGGGTTGGGGTTATGGTGAGCCAGCATCAATTCACTGGATCACCCCATGTCCGATGTTTCCAGATCCGCTGTCCGCCCGCACAAGATTGTGACCGCGTGCGCCGAGGCGGGGGACTTTCCGCACTTTCCGCCAGTGCGCTACCCCCGCCGCAAACCGCTCAGTTTCGCGGGGCGAGGAAAAGTTAGCGCAATTAGCGCTACCCCGCTACCCCTCGCATCCCGCGCCGCGCGAGAGGCCCCGTTATTTTCCCGTTATTTTAACGGTCGCTTTTGGTAACCAGCGGATGACGCCGTGTCCGACGCGCCGACCCGGTTCAAGTATCGTCGATCCCGCTCGAGCGCCGCTCCTACATGAAGAGCTTCTCCGACTTGCGGCCCTCGTAGAGCCCGGCGACGAACTCGGCGTAGCCGTTGTAGAGCTGGGTCGGCACGCGCTCGTCGCTGCCCAGCGGCTTCTCGGTCGCCTGGCTCCAGCGCGGATGCGGCACCTTGGGGTTCACGTTGGCCCAGAAGCCGTATTCGTTGTCGGCCAGCTTCTCCCAGAACGAGACCGGGCGCTTCTCCGTGAACTCGATGCTGACGATCGCCTTGACGCTCTTGAAACCGTACTTCCACGGCGTCGCCAGCCGCAGCGGCGCGCCGTTCTGCTTGTGGATCGGCTTGCCGTAGAGGCCGGTGGCGATGAAGGCGAGATCGTGCGTGGCCTCGTCGATCGCCAGCCCCTCGGTGTAGGGCCAGGGATAGAGGATGTCCTTCTGGCCCGGCATGACCTTCGGATTGGAGAGCGTCTGCATGACGAGGTACTTGGCATCGCCGGTGGGCTTGCAGAACTCGACCAGCGACTTCAGCGGGAAGCCCGACCACGGCACCACCATCGACCAGGTCTCGACGCAGCGATGGCGGTAGACGCGTTCCTCGAGCTGCATCTTGGCCAGGAGATCGTCGATGCCGATCTCGAACGGCTTCTCGACCTTGCCGCTCACCTTGATGGTCCACGGCCGGACCGGCAGCTTCTGGGCGGCGCGCCAGATGTTCTTGTCGCCATCGAACTCGTAGTAGTTGTTGTAGGTGGTGGACAGCCGCTCGGCGGTGATGGGCGAGGGCGCGCCGAACCTGTCGTTGCGCTTGGCGGGATAGCGGCCGGCCGACGGGTCGGCGTCCTGTGCGGCGGCAAGGCGCGGCAGGCCGATGGTGGCGGCGCCGAGGCCCATCGCCGCCACCAGCTCGCGGCGGCGCAGATAGTGGCTTTCGGGCGTGGCTTGCCGCTCGGGCAATTCCCAGCCTTCGGTACGCTTGATCAGCATGTGTCGAACTCCGGTTACGCCCCGTGCAGATGACATGGCTTGGGCCAGGGGCCGGTGCAAATCAACCCTGCTCACCGTGCCGTGACGTCACCGTCACTCTTGCGCGCATGACATTGGCGAGATCTGGGCGCTGCCCCAGAACGACCATGGTCTCGGCGACCAGGAACATCGGGCCGATGAAGGCCTGGAAGAGATTGTCGAGCAGCGCCGGGCGCTTGCCCTCGTAGTGATGGCCGAGGAACTGCAGGGCCCAGCCGACCACGAAGAGCACCAGGAAGGCCGTCCAGGTCGAACTCGGTCCCAGGGCGCCGGCCAGCGCCTCCGCGGCGTACCAGGTCGGCAGCATCACGACCGCCATGACCGCGCCGACGCCGAGATCGAGGGCCATCCAGCCGAGCACGGCGACGATGGCGACGACCGCCGCCGCCGAGGTGTCGCGGCCGAGCCGGAACTGCCAAAGCGCCAGGATCAGCAGCAGCGAGAAGACGATCAGCGGAATGCCGACGAAGTGCGTGCCCTTGTTGCGCCAGTCGCGGTGGACCGAAGCGTAGCTCGCGAGTTGCCGCTGGAAGAAGTCGCTGGCCATGGAGCCTCCCGAACTCTACGTCCCAGCCTACGCGGTCGTTCCCGTCACGGACAGGATCATCGGCCACATCGCGTCGCGCCAGCCCGCGATGCCGGTCGCGGTAAAGGTGATCTGGCGGTTCTGCACCAGGAAGAAGCGCGGCGTGACCGTCCCGCGCTGCATGCCATCCGGGCTCGCCAGGAAGGTGTCGAGGATCCAGCGCAGATCGGCAGGCCAGGTCTCCTGCTTCAGGAGCAGCGCGCTGTCGGCAGGATAGATCGCGCGAAAGTCGAGCTTCTTGTAGCCGTCCGACTTGACGAACAGCGGCTCCCACTGGCCACGCCAGGTCTTGCATTCCTGCGAGGCCTGGTCGCCCAGCAACACCACCAACGGCCGGCCGGCCTGGGCGCGTGCGATGCCGGTGGCGGCCAGCACCAGGCCGCCCGCCACGAGAATGCGTCTGTTCATCATATGAGTGCCCCGGCCTTGCTCGAGCCCGGCACTATGCGTCAGGCCTTGCTTCCCGTCACTTCCAGGATCTTCGGCCACATCTTCTCTTCCAGCCGTCATTGCCGGTGGTGGTGAAGATGATCTTCTTGTCCTGGGCCAGGATGAAGCGCGGCGTGACGGTTGCCCCGCTGGGCGCCTTCCTCGCTCATCTGGAACTCGGTGAGGATCCACCGTGCATCGGCGGGCCAGAACTCCTCCTTGAGGATGAGGTCGCCGTTGGCGGGATGGACGATGCGATAATCGATCTTGGCGAAGGCTTCGGACTTCAAGAGAAGCGGTTCAGACTGGGCACGCCAGATCTTGCAGCCGCCTCAAAGCTCGTGGCCGACGAACACCAGCGTCGGGCGCCCGGCATCAGCCGTCGCGACGCGGGCCAGGGACGATGCCGTGGCCATCACCAGGCCGCCCATCATCGCAGACCGTCTGTTCAACATTGGCACACACTCCTCGTGAAATATTCCACGAGGACACTATGGGCGGCGGCTTGCGATAGCGAAAGCCCGCCTCACCGTCTTGTGAGAGTTTTACGCCGCCGCGCGCTTCTTGGTTTCCTCGACGATACGGTCGGCGGTGCGGCCGACCAGCTCCTGCAGATGGTCGAATTCGGTGCGATAGGTGCCGACGCCCTGCGTCACCGAGCGGATCTCGACGATCATGTCGGCGACCTCGGCCTCCGGCATCAGGGCCGAGACCTCGTCCCAGCCGTTCCAGCCGGGCCGCGCGTCGTAGCCCAAGAGCTGGCCGCGGCGGCCCGAGATCAGGCGCTGGATGCGCGACGTCGACTCGCTGGGCGCCGCCACTGTCACCTTGAGGATCGGCTCGAGCAGCACCGGCTTGCATTTGGGCATGCCTTCGCTCATGGCGATGCGCGCCGCCATCTTGAAGGCCATCTCCGAGCTGTCGACGGAATGGTATTGGCCGTCGAACAGCTTCACTTCGAGATCGACTATTGGCTGGCCGAGTGGGCCTTCCTTCAGGCAGTCGACCAGCCCGTCCTCGACCGCGGGGATGAAGTTCCTCGGCACCACGCCGCCCACGATCTTGTCGACGAAGCGGAAGCCCGAGCCGCGCGGCAGCGGCTTGATCTCGACCTTGATGTCGGCGAACTGGCCGTGGCCGCCGGTCTGGCGTTTGTAGCGCGCATGCTCGGTGGTGCCGGCCTGGATGGACTCGCGATAGGCGACACGCGGCGCCACCGTGTCGACCGCGACATTGTAGCGGCCCGCCAGCTTGTCGATCGCGACCTTCAGGTGCATCTCGCCCTGGCCCTTGAGCAGCAGCTCGTGGGTCTCGGCGCGCGCCTCATAGGAGAGCGAGGGATCTTCCTCGGTGATCTTCTGCAGGGCGCCCGAGAGCTTGACCTCGTCGTTGCGGTTCTTGGCGGCGAGCGACAGGGCGAAGACCGGCGGATCGGCCTGCGGGAAGTCGGCGACGGGGGCAATGCCCGCGCCGGCGATCGACTGGCCGGAGGACAGGGCATCGATCTTGGCCATCGCCACGATTTCGCCCGCCTTGGCCACCGTCAACTTGTCGAGGCGCTGGCCGAACGGCCGGAACAGCGCGCCAATGCGCTGGCCGCCCAGGCTCTGGCCTTCGCTCAAGGCGCCCGACCAGACGCGGCAGAGCGAGAGCTTGCCGGCATGGGCCTGGTGCAGGACCTTGAAGCACTCGGCCATTGCCACCCCGTTGGAGGGCAGCGACCGGCGCTTGGCGGTCACGTCGACGAAGGGCGTGTCGTGGCGCAGCGCCTTCAGGAGCCGCCGTACGCCGTTCTCGCGGTCGCCGGCGCCCAGCAGCACGGGCGCGATCTGGTCGGCGCCGAACTCGTCATGCAAGTCGCGGTAGATCAGCGACTTCTCGGGCGCGATGTCCTCGATCAGCTGCTCGAGAAGCTTGTCGTCGAACTCCGACAGCGTCTCCAGCATCTCGCGCCTGGCCTCGCCCTCGCGCGGCAGGATCTCGGCCGGCATCTCGATCAGGTCCGACGCGCCGCTCGACTTGTAGCGGTAGGCGCGCTCGCTCACGAGATCGACGTAGCCGATCGTCTCCTCGCCGCCATCACTGGTCGGGCGGCGGATCGGCACCTGGCGCAGCACCATCTTGCGCGACGACACGGTCTGCAGGGCCGACAGCATGTCGCGCACGCGCGCCTCTGCCGAATCGATCTTGTTGACGAAAATGATGTGGGGGATGTGATGGTCTTCGATGTATTTGAGCAGCGGGGTCAGCGCCACCACGCGCTCGGGCGCCGGCTCGCAGACCACGACGGCGGCGTCGCACACCGCAAGGGTCGCGAAAGCGTCGTTCTGGAACTCGATCGAGCCCGGGGCGTCGAGGAAGGTCCATTGGTCGCCGAGATAGTCGACGGAGGCGATGTTGAGCTCGGTGCCCATGCCGCGCTTGCGCGCCTCGCCAGCGCCGTCGCCGATGGAGGTGCCTGCGCGCGTCGAACCGCGCCGGCCGATGGCCCCCGTGGCGTAAAGGATGCTCTCGAGCAGGGAGGTCTTGCCCGAAAGATACGGCCCGCACAGCGCCACCACGCGATGCGCGCCGCTACCTGGTCTGCCCCCAGTAATGGTCTCGGTTTTGATGTCGTTCATGACAACGTCCTCCCTTTCTGCGCGGATGGCCTGCGCGGAGAAGCTCCGGACGAAGTGGTCGCACCCGAACTCAGCGGCCGGAGCGATGCATGTGTCGAAGAAATGCTTTCACTCCGGGCAGGGGGAGTCAATGCGGAGGTGGGGGAGAATCCCCTCGTCGCATTTGCGGCGCAGAAAATGGTGCGGAATCAGTCCGTCCTGACTCAGATGATCGCGCTGGGTCTTTCCAGCGTACTCTCTGCGAAATCGTCCGCGGCGCTGCAATTCGGGCACGACCAGGTCGACGAACTCCTCGATCGCGCCGGGGCAGTAGATCGGTGACAGCATGAAGCCGTCGCCGCCGACGAAGTCGAAATACGCTTCGAGCTGGTCAGCGACGTCCGACGGTGTGCCGACCATCTGCGGCAGGCCGACGCTCTGGCCATGGTTCTGCGCGACCTGGCGCAAAGTCAGGAGGTCGCCGGTCATGGTGCGATAGCGCGTCTGCATGCGCTGCAGCTTGGGCTCGGTGCGGTGCGCCATGACGGTGTCGAGCGGCAGGGTCGAGAGGTCGAAATCGAGATGGCCGCTGAGGATGGCCAGGCCGCCTTCCAGCGGCACCAGCGCGTTGTGCTCGGCTTGCTTGTCGAGCGCCTCGGTGCGCGAGGAGCCGATGATCGGTTGCACGCCGAACAGCATCTTGCACGCGCTGGCCGGCCGGCCCGCCTCGATTACGCCGCGCTTGATGTCGTCATACAGGGTCTTGGCGCCTTCGAGGTTCGGCTGGATGGCGAACACGGCATCGGCATAGCGCGCGGCGAAGTCGCGGCCCTTGCCCGACGTACCGGCCTGCAGGATGGCCGGGCCGTTCTGCGGCGAGCGCACGACGTTGAGCGGCCCGCGCGATTTGAACCAATGGCCCTCGTGCTCGATGCGATGGACCTTGGCGGGATCGGCGAAAATGCCGGCCTCGCGGTCCATCACGACGGCGTCCTCGTCCCAGCTGTCCCACAGCTTGCGGCAGACTTTTATGAACTCGTGCGCCCGGTCGTAGCGATCGTCGGTCGGCTTGTAGTCCTCGCCGTAATTGGCCGCCTGGTTGTGGTTGAGCGAGGTCACCACATTCCACGCCGCGCGGCCGTTGGTCAGATGATCGAGCGTGGCCCACAGTCGTGCCGCATGGAACGGATGTTGATGGCTGACGGAGTAGGTGGCGCCGAGCCCGATGCGCGTGGTGGCGGCGGCCATGAAGGACAGCAGGGGGATCGGGTCGTGCTCGGGCGCCTGCGTGGCATTGCGCAGCGCCGGCGCCAGCGAGCCGGTGAAGGTGTCGGAGATGTAGTTGAGGTCGGCGAAGAACACCATGTCGAAGCGCCCGCGCTCGCAGACGCGCGCGATGTGCTGGTAGAGCTCGGGCCGCGCCCAGTCGTAGCCGGCGGCAGCCGTGCGCGGATGCCGCCACATGGCGAGGCTGTGATAGGTCGGGCTGTGGCACAGGAACTGCGCCAGGTGCATCTTGGCCTTGCGCATGCCGCCTCCCCTCTCCATTTGCCTTCGTGAGTTGTCTAGCCGGGGTCTAGTCTCGCTCAAGGCATGCAGGGAGGCCAACATCGCCAAATCGACCAACCACGCCGGCGTGATCGCCCGCCCGCCCATGCTTTATCTCGGCGGGCTGATCGCCCTGGTCGTGCTGCGCTGGTTCTGGCCCGCGCCGATCCTCGCTAGCGCCACCCTGGCGCTCTATCTCGGCCTTGCCCTTGGCGCGTTGGCCCTCTGCCTCGGCTTGTGGGCGATACTCACCATGCGTGCGGCTGGCACCAACGTCGATCCCCATAAGGAGTCGACGACGATCGTGACGGCGGGGCCCTTCGGCTACACGCGTAACCCGATCTACGTCGGCTTGGCTGTTCTCTTTCTCGGCTTCACGATCGGCTTGAACAGCTGGTGGGGCCTGGCCGTGCTGGTGCCGCTGCTGGCGGTGATGCATGTCGGCGTCATCCTGCGCGAGGAGCGCTACCTTGAGCGGAAATTCGGCGACCAATATCGTCAGTACAGGAGCCGCGTCGCGCGCTACGTCGGTTGAGAGCGGACGGCTGGTGGACGGGCCACCTGACCTATTCGCGCCGGTCGCGGTGACGCCGGCTCGCCGCCGCGATGCCACACCCGCCAGCCCCATCAGGATGTAAAGCGCCGTCCAGACCGGTCCTCCAGCTTGACAGCGCCTCTCTAGTTGTCCTTTCTGCCGGACGGGCGCGTGCGGCGAGCGCACCGTTCTACACAAACTCTTTACTTAGGCGACAGCTCATGGCTACAGGCACAGTTAAGTGGTTCAACGCAACCAAGGGTTTCGGCTTCATTCAACCAGACGGTGGTGGCAAGGACGTTTTCGTTCATATCAGCGCCGTCGAGCGTGCTGGACTGAACGGCCTGAACGAAGGTCAGAAAGTCAGCTACGACGTCGTAAATGAGCGCGGCAAGGATGCCGCTACGAACCTGAAGGCCGGCTGACCGCCGTCCACCAGTTGTTCTGGCCCGTCGCATCGTCGCGACGGATCGATCGACCGGTGACGACGTCGTCACCGGTGGATGCGCAGGGATCGCGCGTATAGAGCCTAGCTCAGCGCTGCGCAGGCCCGCTGGATACGCCGGCCAGCCTCCTCGAGGAGATCGGTCGCCGTTGCGTACGAGATACGGAAGGCCGGCCCTTGGCCGAACGCCGAGCCCTGCACCACCGAGAGGCCTTCCGCCTCGAGCAGGTAGTTCACGAAGTCGGTGTCGTCCTTGATCGTCTTGCCGTCCGGCGTCTTCTTGCCGATGGCGCCGGCGCAGGACGGATAGACGTAGAAGGCGCCTTCCGGCCGCGGGCACTTGAGGCCCTTGGTCTGGTTCAGCATCGACACGATGAGGTCGCGGCGCTGCTTGAAGATCGCGACGTTCTTCGGGATGAAGTCGGTCGGGCCGTTCAGTGCCGCCACCGAGGCCGCCTGGCTGATCGAGCTGGCATTCGAGGTGCTCTGGCTCTGCACGGTGATCATGGCATCGATCAGCTTCTGCGGTCCCGCCGCGTAGCCGATGCGCCAGCCAGTCATGTTGTAGGCCTTCGACACGCCGTTCATGGTGAGCGTGCGGTCGTAGAGCTTGGGCTCCACCTGCGCCGGCGTCGTGAACAGGAAGTCGTCGTAGACGAGCTTTTCGTACATGTCGTCGGTCAGCACATGGACCTGCGAGTGCTTCAACAGCACGTCGCAGAGTGCCCGCAGGTCGGCCTTGGTGTAGGCCGCACCCGTCGGGTTGCTGGGGGAGTTGAGGATGATCCACTTCGTCCGGGGCGTGATGGCACGCTCGAGATCCTCCGGCCTCAGCTTGAAGCCGTTGGCCTCGGTGCACTGCACGATCACTGGCGTGCCGTCGCCGAACATCACCATCTCCGGATAGGACACCCAGTAGGGCGCCGGAATGATCACCTCATCGCCCGGATTGAGGGTCGCCAACATGGCGTTGAAGATGATCTGCTTGCCGCCCGAGGTGACGACGGTCTGGCTCGGCTTGTAGTCCAGCCCGTGGTCGCGCTTCATCTTGGCGCAGATCGCCTGGCGCAGCGCGGGCGTGCCCGGCACGGCGGTGTACTTGGTGTCGTTCTCGCGGATCGCCTTGATCGCCGCTTCCTTGACGTGATCGGGCGTCGGAAAGTCGGGCTCACCGGCGGCCAAGCCGATGACGTCTTTGCCGGCCGCTTTCATCTCCAGGAACTTGCCTTGAGCGGCATTGGTCGGAGAGGGTTTGATGCGGCCAAGACGGTCGGCAATGAACGCCATAACGCGACGCCTCCTATAGGCAGTAAACAAACGGGCGCGAACCTACTGGCGCAGGACTTATCCCGCAAGGCGAGCAGGGGCTATTTATCGTAGATGCGGGCCGTACCGCCTCTAGGGGTGGGGCGCCGCATTTTCCATAACTCCGAGGAGGGGGTGGCGCGCAGGAGGGGCAAGTCTTTGCGTAAAAGCCTTATGCCATCGGCATCAAACGATTCCCCTCGGGAGGGGAATTCAGGGGAATCTTCCCTAGTCGACCACCCGCACCGAGGCGGTGACGCTCATCTTGGCATCGCCGAAGCCGACACGCCGGCCGCTGACCGGAGCGGCGTCGTGATAGTCGAGCCCGATCGCCACCCGGAGACTGTCGCCACGCGGAGAAATGCCGTTGGCGGGATCGAAGCCGACCCAATCGAGCCCCGGCACCCAGGCCTCGGCCCAGGAGTGGCTGGTGCGCCCGACATGCAGCTCGGGATCGTCGTTGCGCAGGTAACCGCTGACATAGCGTGCCGGCACGCCGAGCCGCCGGCAGCAGGCGATGAAGACATGCGCGCTGTCCTGCGCCACGCCTGCGCCGCGCGCCAGCGCTTCGGCCGCCGTCGTGTCGACGGTGGAAACGCCGGTCTTGTAGGCGAGGCGCTCGCCGACACGCTCCATCAGCTCGTGCAACGCCGTCACTCGCGCCGTGGGATCGGCCGCGCGCTCGGCCAGCCCCTCGATCACCGCGTCGAAGCTCGCGTCATGCCTGGCGATGCCGGTGTTGCGCAGCCAGAACGGCGCCGGCAGGGTCGGCGTGTCGCCATAGCGCAGCCACTGGTCGGCGCCGCTGAACTCGTAGAGCCCGGCGACGGCGATCTCGACCGCATCGTGCTGGGCCGCCACCGAGAAGGTCGTGACTTGGTTGCCGTGCCCGTCGATCCATTCCGAGCGCTTACCCGGGCCATCGATGCGCCACGACACCACGCGCTGGCCGGTGGCGGGCTTGGGCGTCAGCCGTACATCGTGGATCGAATGGCCCGACGGCTGGTCGAACTCGAAGCGCGTGATGTGGTGGACCGAAAGACGCATGGTCAGTCGAGCAGGAACTGTCGGCCGATTTCGTCGCTGAGCATGGCGATGTCATCGCGTACGCCACCCAGGAACTTGCGCAAGCCCATGTCGAATACTTGATCGATGCGTGCGTAACGGAGCCGCGCATGCAGCTCGCCGGCGAGGCGATCGGCCTCGCCGCGCGTGCCGTAGGTGTCGGCGAGCTCGCGCATGGAGAGATCGACCATCCAGAGGCAGTGGTGCACCGAGCGCGGCACGTCGCGGCGCAGCATCATCAGCTCGGCGACTTTCATCGGATCGAGCGAGCTTCTATAGATGCGCCGATAGGTGCGCACCGCGCCGATGCAGGCCAGCACCTCCGACCAGGCGAAATAGTCGAGCGTCTCGGAATGCGGCGCCCCGTCGGGCAGCAGGCGATGGTACTTCACGTCGAGGATGCGGGCGGTGTTGTCGCCGCGCTCGAGGAAGGCACCGAGCTGGAGGAAGTTGTACGCCTCGTCGCGCAGCAGCGTCACTTGGGCGGCGCCAAAGATCATCACCGCCTGCTTCTTGACCAATTCGATCAGCGCGCCGCGGTCGAGGTTCGCCCGCTTGGCCCTCAGCTTGGCGCTGAGCTCCAGCCACAGCCCGTTCAGGCTCTCCCAAACATCGACCGTGATGTTGTTGCGCTCCTCGCGGGCATTGCGGCGCGCCGAACCGATCGAGCTCACGATCGAGGAAGGGTTGCTCTCGTCGAACGCCAGGAAGTCGATCAGGTCGACGAGCTGCTTCTTGCCCTGGGCTTGCGATTGGCCTTCCTGGCTCTGGCCTTGCCGGAACTCGTCCTCCATGCCGAAGATCGCAACCACGCCCTCGGCTTCCTTGCCGCTCGATTGCAGCGCCATGCGCTGCGTTGCCTCGATCAGCCGCGCCGTGGTCTTTGCCCGCTGCAGGTAGCGGCCCATCCAGTAGACGTTCTTGGCGGTGCTGCTGAGCATGGGGTTATTCGGGCGCCAGGACCCAGGTGTCCTTGGTGCCGCCGCCCTGACTAGAGTTCACGACCAGCGAGCCTTCCTTCAAGGCGACGCGCGTCAGGCCACCCGGCACGATGGTGATCTTGCGACCCGACAGCACGAAGGGGCGGAGGTCGACATGGCGCGGCGCCACGCCCTGGGCCACGAAGGTCGGGCAGGTCGAGAGCGCGAGCGTCGGCTGGGCGATGTAGTTCTCCGGCCGCGCCTTCACGAGCTGGGCGAACTCGGCGATCTCCTTCTTGCTCGAGGTCGGCCCGACCAGCATGCCCTTGCCGCCCGAACCATGGACTTCCTTCACCACGATCTCCGACAGATGCTCGAGCATGTACCTGAGGTCGTCCGGCCGATCGCCGCGATGGGTCGGCACGTTCTGCAGGATCGGCGCCTCGCCGAGATAGAAGCGGATCATCTCGGGCACGTAAGTGTAAGTCGACTTGTCGTCGGCGACGCCGTTGCCCAGCGCATTGACGATGTTGACGCGCCCCGCGCGCAAGGCGCCCAGCAGTCCCGCCACGCCAAGCCAGGAATCGGGCCGCATCGCCAGCGGATCGAGGAAAGCGTCGTCGACCCGGCGATAGATGACGTCGACGCGCTGTGGCCCGCGCGGCGTGCGCATATAGACGCGGCCTTCATCGACGAACAGGTCGGAACCCTTGACCAGCTCGATGCCCATCTCGTCGGCCAGGAAGGCATGCTCGAAATAGGCGCTGTTGTAGTGGCCGGGCGTCAGCAGCACGACATTGGGCTCGGCATCGTCGCTAAAGGAGACAGAGCGTAGCGTCGACAGCAGCTCCTCGGTGTAGTCGGCGACCGGCAGCACGCGCATGGCGGAGAACAGCTCGGGTGCCAGCCGCATCATCACTTCGCGGTTCTCCAGCACGTAGGACACGCCCGAGGGCGTGCGCACATTGTCCTCGAGCACGTAGAAGTCCTTCTCGCCGACCCGCACGAGATCGATGCCGGCGATGTGGGCATGCACGCCGCCCGGCAGCTCGAGCCCCTGGGCCATGGCGACGAACTCGGCGTTCATCAACACCTGCGCCTCGGGGATCACGCCGGCGCGGCAGATCTCGCGTTCGCCGTAGGCGTCCGCCAGGAAGGCGTTGAGCGCGCGCACGCGCTGCGTCAGGCCCTTATGCAGGTACTGCCATTCGTCCCAGGCGATGACGCGCGGGATGATGTCGAACGGGATGGTGGTCTCCGATCCCTCGGCCGCGCCATAGGCGCCGAAGGTGATGCCATGGCGGCGATAGAAGAGGTCGACTTCCTGGCGGGTCGCGGCGAGGCGCTCGGCCGAGGTGCTGTCCAGCCAACGCGCCACGCCGTCGTAAGGCGCGCGAATGGCGCCATTCGGCCCCGAGCGCATTTCGTCGAATGTCTTAGCCGCCATCCGGCATTTCGCCCCCTGTCGAATCGCAATATAAGCAATCGACGGGCCAATGAAAAACTGGCCGCCCTCGTGGAGGGACTGGAGGAGCCCCATGAAGCAGGTGCTCATCGAGAAGTACGGAACGCCCTGGGAGGTGGCGCGTTGCGCCGATGTGCCCGATGTCGGCGCCCCCGCTGCAGACGAAGTGGTGTTCGATGTGCTGGCCTTTCCCATCAACCCGGCAGACATCTGGTTCTGCCGCGGCAGCTACCGGCTGAAGCCGCCGCTGCCGGCGACGCCGGGGGCCGAGTGTGTCGGCCGCGTGACCGCGGTCGGCGCCAGCGTGAAGCACGTCAAGCCGGGCGATCTGGTCATCAATCTGCAGCGTGAGAACTGGGCGCAAAAGCGCAAGGTCAAGGGCGACGACGCCATCCCGCTGCCGGCCGGCATCGACCTCAGGCAGGCCGCCATGGTGCGCATCAATCCGCCGACGGCGCAGCTCATGCTGTCGGACTTCGTCGATCTCAAGGGCGGCGACTGGGTCATCCAGAACGTCGCCAATTCCGCCGTGGGGCGACTTTTGATCGTGCTGGCCCATCAGCGCGGCCTGCGCACCGTCAACGTCGTGCGCCGGCCCGAGCTGGCTGCCGAGCTGAAGCAGCTTGGCGCCGATCTGGTGATCGTCGACGGCGACGATCTTGCCGGGCGCGTCGCCCGCGAAACCGGCGACGCGTCGATCAAGCTCGGCGTCGAGGCGATCGGTGGCGCCGCCACCGGGCGCATCGTCGAATGCGTCGGCACCGACGGCACGGTCGTCCACTACGGCTCGATGAGCGGCGAGGATCCGCGAGCGGGGCGCTCCAACTTCATCTATCGCGGTGTGCGGCTCACCGGCTTCATGCTGGGCCGGTTCCTGGCCAAGCGCAGCCCGCAGAAGATCCGCGAGATCTATGCCGACTTGGCCGGCCAAGTCATGGCAGGCAAGCTCAGCGCGCCGGTGGACACGGTCTATCCGATCGACAAGATCAAGGACGCGCTGGCGCATGCCGACAAAGGCGGGCGCAACGGCAAGATACTGGTCAGCCCGAACGGGGCAGTCTGAAAGGGAGAAGGCAATGATCAAGTCCGACGTGGCGGAAGTCGAACAGGTCCTGCAGGTCTATTTCGATGGCCTGTACGAAGGCGACACCAAGAAACTCGCCGCGGCGTTCCATCCGTCGTCGCACCTCTACAGCGTCGGCGCCGACGGCAAGGCCGCCGACTTCCCGCGCGCCGACTGGTTCAAGATGGTCCAGAGCCGAAAGTCGGCCAAGCAGAATGGTAGCGAGCGGCGCGACCGCATCGTGTCGATCGATTTCTCCGGTCCCGGCACCGCCTTCGCCAAGGTCGAGTGCCAGATCCCGCCGCGCTACTTCACCGATTATCTGACCCTGCTGAAGGTCGACGGCCGCTGGCAGGTGATCTCGAAGTCCTTCCACACGGTGACGAAGGACAAGTGAAATCCGCCCCTCGCGCAGATGTCATTCCGCGCGCAAGGAGCGATTTCTCAAGGAAACCGCAGAGCTGCCGTCACTACATGACTACTTGTAGCGCGCGATGAACGTCTCGAACGTCGCCTTTGCCGTTTGATAACCCGATTGCGAACGCGAACTGACGATGAAAACCAGAAAGTAATCACCCTCTTCGCCGTAACCGGCGCGTTCCCAATTGCCGTTGCCGCTTGGCACGAAGCTTAAGGACCGAAAATTCCTGCCGTCGGCCGTTGGCAGCGACGGCGCCGGCTCGATCCGAATGCCCGGTGATTTCGCCAGAAAATGTTGCTTGTCCCGCTCGATCAACATGTCGAGCGACTTCGTATCCGGATCACGCGGCTTGTACACTGCGCGGGCATAGATCACCGTTTCGGCATCGGCAAAGGTGAAGTTGTCCGGCGCCCACGCGGCGAAGCCGTAGTGATAGCTGGCCTCACGATCGAAGTGCCACCCGGCGACGTCCGGCAATTCGGCCACCAATGCAACGTCAATCCCTGGTCCGTCGGAACGGCGACCTTCTCGATCTCAGCCGATGCGGTCGCAGACGTCACCACGAGGCCAAAGACAAGGGCGAGCAACCGGTAGATGTCGTCAATCCTTCGCGTCGGCCGCCACCTGGACCTTGATCATCTTGTCGGGGTTCGAGGGCGGCTCGCCTTTCTTGATCTTGTCGACGAACTCCATGCCCGACGCCACCTTGCCCCACACGGTGTACTGACCGTCGAGGAAGTTCGAGTCCTTGAAGCAGATGAAGAACTGGCTGCGCGCGGAGTTGGGATCGCTGGTGCGCGCCATCGAGACCGAGCCGCGGCCGTGCGGCTCCTTGCTGAACTCGGCCTTCAGCAATCTCGCCCATGCCGCCGGAGCCGGTTCCGGTGGGATCGCCGGTCTGGGCCATGAAGCCATCGATCACGCGATGGAAGACGACGCCGTCGTATTTGCCCTCGCGCGCCAGCTTCTTGATCTGGGCGACATGCTTGGGGGCGAGATCGGGGCGCATCTCGATGACGACGCGGCCGTCCTTGAGATCGATGTAGAGCGTGTTTTCCTTGTCCATGGTCACTCCTTGACGTCCGCTGCGACGCGGACCCTGATCATCTTGTCCGGTGGCGCTGCGACGGCGCCCGAGCCCGGCGCGCCTTTCTTGATCCTGTCGACGCAGTCCATGCCCGACACCACCTTGCCCCACAGCGTGTACTGGCCGTCGAGGAAGTTCGAGTCCTTGAAGACGATGAAGAACTGGCTGCGCGCGCTGTTGGGGTCCGAGGTGCGCGCCATCGAGACGGCGCCGCGCACATGCGGCTCCTTGCTGAATTCGGCGGGCAGCGGGTCGCCCATGCCGCCCGTCCCGGTGCCGGTCGGATCGCCGGTCTGGGCCATGAAGCCGTCGATCACGCGATGGAAGACGACGCCGTCATACTTGCCCTCGCGCGCCAGCTTCTTGATCTGGGCGACATGCTTGGGGGCAAGGTCGGGGCGCATCTCGATGACGACGCGGCAATTGTCCTTGAGGTCGATGTAGAGCGTGTTTTCCTTGTCCGCGGCGGTCGCGACACCGGCCGACGCGAGAAGGACAGCGGCGAAAGCCAAAATCAGACGCATGACGGCTCCCCATAGGCTGCCGGGTTGGCTGCCGGGCCGCGCGACCATACTGGCCGTCGACCGAAACACAAGGGACGAATGGCTGGCCGGGCGGGTGTGTATCGTTTGCCGTGGCGCCGGGGCCGGCGTGCTGGGTACAGTCGCCGAGTTTCGTGGGAAATCATAATTAAAGCGGATTGATCGATGACCGCGCCGAGCGGCGGGGGTCGTCCCGGGGACGGCGCCCGATCCCCCATGAGTCCCGTGCTTGAACGTCCCGAGGCGGCCCAGGGCGGGGCGCGCCCCGAGCCGCGGCCGCTTGGCGAGATCTTTCCGCAGAGTGGGAGCGCCCATCGCGGCCGTGAGTTGCAGGGCACGTGGCGAGCCTTCTGCCAGGACATGGCGGGCGCGGTGGAGACAGCGCTCGATCGCGGCCGCTCGCCGCCCGAGATCGCCTATGCGCTCGGCGAACTCGTGCACAACTATTTCCGCACGCGCGGCGTCACGCTCACGAGTTACGAGCTGCGCCGCCTGGTGGCCGAGCTTCTCTCTCAGCAGGGCCCGGCCAAGCCGGCCGAGGCGCTGGTGTCGTTCGCCGGCGAGCCGGTGAAGGCTCCGTGGGCGGGTGACGAGCCGTCGCCTGAAGCCGCGCCGCGCGTGCCTGAAGCCGCGTTCGAAGCGCCGCCGTCACCGCTGGTCAGCGTACGGCCGCCTGATGCGGCGGCCTTGGACCGCCTGCTGGCGCGCGTTCTCGAACGCGTGCCCGGTCGCCTGACTTCATGGCAGCGCGAGTCAGTCGTGCAGGCGATCGGCGAGTCGATCGACGAGGCTCTCGGCGTGCGAGCTGAAACACTGCCGCCGCAAACGCGCGAGCAACTTGCGGCGGTCGCCCTGAGCGAGTTGGTGGGCCTCGGGCTGATCGATCGCCTTTGGACCGACCGTACGGTGCGGGCGATCTTCGTCAACGGTCCGAAGGTCGTGTTCGTCGAGCGCAACGGCCTGGTCGAGGCGGCAGGCGAGGTGTTTCGCGACGAGGCGCATCTGCTGGCGCTGCTCGGCCGGTTGGTCGCGCGGCCGGCAAGCGGGGTCGCGGAATTCACCCTGCGCGATGGCGGCGTTGGCGCGGTGATCTTCCCGCCGGCTGCGCCGACGGGGCCGGTGCTGACACTGCGCCGCGGCGAGCCCGGCACGGCGACACTGGAGCGGCTGGTGCGGAGCGGCATGCTGGCGCCGGCCATCGCCGATCTGCTGCGTATCGCCGCGCGCAGCAGCCTCAACATGCTGGTGAGCGGCCCCGAGGGTTCGGGCAAGACGGCGTTGCTGGCGGCGATCGCCCGCGACCTCGACGGCGTGGCGCGCGTGGTCACCGTGGCGCGCCATCGCCAGTTCCGCTGGGCCGCGCCGTCGAAGGTCGAGTTGGTCGTCTCGCAGGCCTCGCCCTATCCGGTGGTGCTGGCGGCCGCGGCGCGGCTGCAGCCGTCGCTCCTGGTGCTGGACTCGATCCGCTTCGAAGACGCGCCGGCGCTCGGCGAGCGTCTGCTGCGCGGCGAGCGCGGCACCCTGGCGGCACTTGGGCCCGCTGCAATGGCGGCGGGGCTGGCGCGGTCGGTCGATCTCGTCGTGCGCCTTGGCCGCGGCCGGGACGGCCTGTCGCACGCCGTTTCGCTGGAAGACGCCAACGGCCAGCCGGTGTTCGTTCACGATGACGGCGGGTTTCATCGCCGGGCCGTGGCGCCGGCCTTCGCATCGATCGTGCAGGCCAAGGGCTACGGCGAGGCACTGGCGCGTATTCTTCGCTGACCACTGCGACCGGCCGCCACATACCGACCGGCGTCGAAAAGCCGTTACCACCCACTCCTATATCTGGTACTAACCGCTTTGAATTGCGGGGGATTTTGCGAGTCGGAATCCCCCGACGGACTGCGGTTCAGGGGACGATGGCATGGTCGGCAAGCGGGTATTGGGCTTTCTCGGGGTCGTGTCGTTGCTTGCCTGGTTCGGACTGATCGCGACCGCGCAGGCGCAGCCCGTGATCGGCGTGCCGCACGACTGGCAGATGGGCTTCCCGCAGTCCTACACGCCCGTGATGGAGAAGGTCGCGGCGCTGCACGACCTGCTGTTGGTCATCATCAGCCTGATCTCGGCGTTCGTTCTGGCGTTGCTGCTCTACGTGATGTGGCGCTTCCATGCCTCGCGCCATCCGGTGCCGAGCACGGTCACGCACAATACCGTCATCGAGATCCTGTGGACGATCCTCCCGATCCTGATCCTGGTGGTGATCGCGGTACCATCCTTCCGCCTGCTCTACTACGGCGACAAGGCGCAGGACGCGGCCATGACGGTCAAGGTGACCGGCCACCAGTGGTACTGGAACTACGAATATCCCGACCAGGGCAACCTCTCGATCGACAGCCGCATTCTCTCCGAAGCCGACCGCGCCAAGCTGAAGCCCAATGAGCCGCGCATGCTCGCCGTCGACCAGGAGATGGTGATCCCATCGAACACGGTGGTCCGCATCATCGGCACGGCCGCCGACTCCATGCACGGCTGGACCGTGTGGGGCTTCGGCATCAAGAAGACGGTGATCCCCGGCCGCCTCAACGAAGGCTGGATTGAGGTTCCCAAGGAGGGCATCTACTTCGGCCAGTGCTCGCAGATCTGCGGCCAGGACCACTCCTACATGCCGATCGCCGTCCGGGTGGTGTCCAAGGCCGAGTTCGACAAATGGGTCGCGGACAAGAAGAAGGCCGCCGGGCTGCTGCCTGAGTCGGGCCTCGCTTCCGCCGACCGTCCCGCCAACCGCTAAGCGCTTTTCCGGAGATTTCCATGGCTACCGCGCACGGCGCCACCCCACACGGCCACGACCACAGCCACGACGACCACCACACGCCGTACGGCATCACGCGGTGGCTCTACAGCACGAACCACAAGGACATCGGCACGATGTACCTGGTGTTCGCCATCATCGCCGCCTTCATCGGTGCCACCTTCTCGGTGATCATGCGGCTCGAGCTGCTGCATCCGGGCGTGCAGTACTTCAACGGCGCCGACGGCACGCCGGACGGCCACCTCTGGCAGACGGTCGTGACGGCGCACGGCCTGATCATGGTGTTCTTCGTCGTCATGCCGGCGCTGATCGGCGGGTTCGGCAACTGGTTCGTGCCGCTGATGATCGGCGCGCCCGACATGGCCTTCCCGCGCATGAACAACATCAGCTTCTGGCTGCTGCCGCCGGCCTTCATCCTGCTGCTGCTGTCGGCCATCATCGGCGGCGGCGTCGGCACCGGCTGGACGATCTATCCGCCGCTCACGATCCAGCAGGGCGTCGGGCATGGATCTGGCGATCTTCTCGCTGCATCTGGCGGGCGCCTCGTCGATCCTGGGCGCGATCAATTTCATCACCACGATCTTCAACATGCGCGCGCCGGGCATGACCTTGCACCGCATGCCGCTGTTCGCCTGGTCGATCCTGGTCACGGCCTTCCTGCTGCTGCTGGCGCTGCCGGTGCTGGCCGGCGCGATCACCATGCTGCTGACCGACCGCAACTTCGGCACGCACTTCTTCGATCCTGCCGGCGGCGGCGATCCGACGCTTGTTCCTGCACCTCTTCTGGTTCTTCGGCCATCCCGAGGTGTACATCATGATCCTGCCGGCCTTCGGCATCGTCAGCCAGATCATCTCGACCTTCTCCAAGAAGCCGATCTTCGGCTATCTCGGCATGGCCTATGCGATGGTGGCGATCGGCGTCGTCGGCTTCGTCGTGTGGGCGCACCACATGTTCACCGTCGGCATGGACGTCGACACCGCGCGCCTACTTCGTCGCCGCGACGATGGTGATCGCGGTGCCGACGGGCGTGAAGATCTTCTCCTGGATCGCCACCATGTGGGGCGGCTCGATCAGGCTCGAAGTGCCGATGCTGTGGGCGATCGGCTTCATCTTCCTGTTCACCGTCGGCGGCGTCACCGGCGTGGTGCTGGCCAATGCCGGCGTCGACTACGCCATGCACAACACCTACTACGTGATCGCGCACTTCCACTACGTGCTGTCGCTCGGCGCGGTGTTCGGCATGTTCGCCGGCTTCTACTACTGGTATCGGCAAGATGACCGGCCGCATGTATCCGGAGTGGGCGGCGCAGATCCATTTCTGGACGACCTTCATCGGCGTCAACCTGACCTTCTTCCCGATGCACTTCTCGGGCCTGGCCGGCATGCCGCGCCACTACCTCGACTATCCCGACGCCATGGCGCACTGGAACTACATTTCGTCGATCGGCTCCTTCATCTCGTTCGGCTCGGCGATCTTCTGGCTGATCTTCGTGGTGTTCGGCACCATGCTCGCCGGCCGCAAGGTCGGCGCGAACTACTGGGGCGAGGGCGCCACGACGCTGGAATGGACGGTGGCTTCGCCGCCGCCGTTCCACACCTTCGAAGAACTGCCGCACATCTCGCCGACGGCGCATCACTGACGGAGCTGAGGAGCGAAGGCACCCTAGCGCGGTGCCTTCGGCTTGAAGGGCAATGAGCGATACGGCACACGGCATCATGACGATCACGGACGCGAGGACCGCGCCGGCGCGCGTGCGCGACTATATCGATCTGCTGAAGCCGCGCGTGATGTCGCTGGTGGTGTTCACCGGCCTGGTCGGCGTGCTGATCGCGCCGGTCCACATCCATCCCTTCGAGGCGGCACTCGCCGTGCTGGCGATCGCGCTGGGCTCGGGCGCCGCCGGCGCCATCAACATGTGGTACGAGCGCGACATCGACGCCCTGATGGCGCGCACCGCCAACCGGCCGCTGCCGGCGGGCCGCGTGGCGCCAGACGACGCGCTGGGCCTGGGCGTCCTGCTCTCGATCTTCTCGGTGCTGCTGATGGCGCTGGCGACCAACTTCGTCGCCGCCGCGCTTCTTGGTGGCGGCGATCCTGTTCTACGTCTTCGTCTACACGATGTGGCTGAAGCGCCGCACGCCGCAGAACATCGTGATCGGCGGCGCGGCCGGCGCCTTCCCGCCGATGATCGGCTGGGCCGCGGCGACCGGCGATGTGTCGCTGGTCGGCATTGCGCTCTTCATGCTGATCTTCCTGTGGACGCCGCCGCATTTCTGGGCGCTGGCGCTCTATCGCAGTGACGACTATCGCCGCGCCGGCGTGCCGATGTTGCCGGTGGTGGCCGGCCCGCGCGAGACCAAGCGGCAGATGCTGATCTACACGGTCGTGCTGGTGCCGGTGGCGCTGGCGCCGACGCTGCTCGGCTCGGTCGGCTGGCTGTACGGTGCCGTGGCGCTCATCATGAGCGCTGCCTTCATCGCCCACGCCGTCGCCGTGTGGCACGCCGCCGACGACTGCCGCGGCCATCGCGCGGCGCGCCGCATGTTCAAGTTCTCCCTGCTTTACCTCGCCATCCTGTTCGCGGCGCTGCCGCTTGACCGGATGCTGGTCGGATGAGCGTTATGGCCGACGATGAGCGCCGCCCGGGCGACAGCGACAGGCACCGCCAGCAGCGGAGCAAGAACCTCTTCATGTTCTTCTTCCTGCTGTCGATGGCGGTGATCTTCTTCGCCCTCACCGTGGTCCGCATGGGAGGCAAGGGTTGAGCGCCGGCCGGGACAAGAACGCGCGACTCGCCTGGACGATGGTCGCGATCGTCGGCGGCATGCTGGGCCTGGCCTATGCCGCGGTGCCGCTCTACCAGGCCTTCTGCAAGGCCACCGGCTTTGCCGGCACGCCGCTGGTGGCCCAGGAAGGGGTGCGCCCGGTGATCGCCCGCACCGTCGAGGTGCGCTTCGACACCAATACCGACGCCAATCTGCCATGGCACTTCGAGCCGGTGCAGCGCTCGGTCAAGGTCCATCTCGGCGAAGAGAAGCTGGTTTTCTTCCGCGCCACCAATCGCTCGCAGCGGCCGATCGTGGGCACCGCGACATACAACGTCACGCCCGAATGGACCGCCGGCTGGTTCAACAAGATCCAGTGCTTCTGCTTCACCGAGCAGCTGCTGCAACCCGGGCAGTCGGTCGACATGCCCGTGCTTTTCTTCGTCGACGCCGACATGAACAAGGATCGGCGCTACGATGACGTTCGCACCATCACGCTCTCCTACACCTTCTACGAGGCCAAGACGGAGCGGGCGAAGACATTGCTCGGCGGGACTCCCGCCAACGGATCCGGAAAGGGTGGCTGACCATGGCTGACGGCGCGCAAAAGCATCCCTATCACCTCGTCGACCCGAGTCCGTGGCCGGCGCTGGGTGCGCTTGGGGGCCTTCATGCTGGCGTTTGGCGCGGCACTCGGCATGCATCCCGACCTGCTTGGCCCGGGCGTCGAGAACATCCTCAAGCACGTCAACTGGTGGATCGTGGCGCCCGGCTTCCTGGTCGTCTTCGCCGTCATGTTCTGGTGGTGGAGCGACGTCATCGTCGAATCGCGCAAGTACCACACGGCCGTGGTCCAGCTCGGCCTGCGCTACGGCATGATCCTGTTCATCGCCTCGGAGGTGCTGTTCTTCGCCGCCTTCTTCTGGGCGTTCTTCAATTCCTCGCTCTATCCCGACTCGCCGGAAATGCCGCTGCGCACCGAGGCCGATGGCGGCATCTGGCCGCCCAAGGGCGTGCACGTCATCGCGCCGTTCGACCTGCCGTTCATGAACACCCTGATCCTGCTGCTCTCGGGCACCACGGTAACCTGGGCGCACCATGCGATCCTCGAAGGCAACAAGCGCGACGCCGTGCGCGGGCTCTTGCTGACGGTGCTGCTCGGCATCGCCTTCACCTCGATCCAGGCCTTCGAGTACTTTCATGCGCCGTTCGAGTTCGACGCCAATATCTATTCGTCGACCTTCTTCATGGCCACGGGCTTCCATGGTTTCCACGTCATCGTCGGCACGACCTTCCTGATCGTCTGCCTGTTCCGGGCGATGGCCGGCCAGTTCAAGCCCAACCAGCATTTCGGCTTCGAGGCCGCGGCCTGGTACTGGCACTTCGTCGACGTGGTCTGGCTGTTCCTGTTCTTCTGCATCTACTGGTGGGGCTCGGGCAACGCGCCGATCGCGCTCCACTGAGGTCCGCGACGATCTATGATGGCAACCGCCGGGCGCTCCCCGGCGGTTCGTCTTTGGAAGGATGACCATGGCCACCTGGCCCCGCCAATCGCCCGCCGACGTGGCACTTCGCGGCGCCTGTCCGCGCTGCGGCCAGGGCAAGCTGTTCCGTGGCCTGTTGACCGTGACCGATCGCTGCCCGGTGTGCGACCTCGACTTGCGCGGCAACGACGCGGGCGATGGGCCCGCGGTGTTCGTGATCCTGGGGCTCGGCGCCATCATCATGATGCTGGTGTTCTGGGTCGAGTTCCGTTTCGAGCCGCCGTGGTGGCTACACGCGCTGATCTGGCTGCCGCTCACCTTCGGTGGCGCCGTATGGCTGCTGCGCCTTCTCAAGGCCTTGTTGATCGCCCAGCAGTACCGTCATCGCTCGACGGCGCTGGAGGAGTAGGACCGGATGCTCAGGTTACGGCCGCTGCTCTGGCCCACGCTCATTTCGCTGCCGATCTTCATCTTCGCGCTCGGGCTCGGCGTCTGGCAGATGGAGCGCCGGGAATGGAAGCGCGACATCCTCGACCGCATCGCCGTCAACCAGGCGGCGGCGCCGATGCCGCTCGACGAGCTCCTGCAGGGCGATCCGCTGCGCCGCGAATATGGCCGCGTGACCCTGTCCGGCAGCTTCCTGCACGACAAGGAATTCCACCTCGCTGCGCGCAGCCTGAAGAACGACGTCGGCATCCAGGTCGTGACACCGGTGCGCACCGACGACGGCAAGATCGTGCTGTTCGACCGCGGTTGGGTGCCCTCGACCAAGAAGGAACCGGCCAAGCGCGCCGAGGGCCAGGTCGCGGGCAAGGTCGAGCTGACGGGCATCGTGCGGCGCTCGCAGGTCCAGCGCCAGTTCGCGCCCGACAACGCGCCGGACAAGAACGTATGGTTCCATGTCGACGTGCCGCTGATGCGCAAGATGGCAGGCGGCGCGACCGATCCTGTGCTCGACACGTTCTTCCTCGAAGCCGATGCCAAGCCCAATCCGGGCGGCGTGCCGATCGGCGGCCAGACGCGGCTCGACATCCCCAACGACCATCTGCAGTACGCGCTCACCTGGTTCGGCATCGCGCTGGCCATGGCCGGCGTCTATCTCGCCTACCATTGGGAGAACGGCCGACTCGCCATCAATGGCCGCATCAAGAGGACGGCATGATCGCCAACGATCCCTACGCCGAGCTGGAGCGCCGCTTCGGCCGCATGAGCGCAATCAACCGCGCCGGCGTCGATATTGAACTGGGACCGCTCGACCATGATGCCGCAAGGCGCGAGCGACGACCGCGCCGATCAGCTGGCCACGCTGAACGTGATCGCGCATGAGATTATGGTCGCGCCGGACATGCCCGACCTGCTGGCGCGGGCCGAGGACGGCGGCGCTGGCCTCGACGCGTGGCGCGCCGCCAACCTGCGCGAAATGCGCCATGCCTGGCTGCACGAGAGTACGCTGCCGGCCGACCTGGTCGATGCACGCACGCGGGCCGCGTCGGCGTGCGAGATGGCGTGGCGGGAGGCGAAGAAGAACGGCGACTTCAAGTCCCTGCTGCCGACCCTCGGCGAGGTCGTGGCCATCACGCGTCGCGTCGGGGAGGCGAAGGCAGCGGCGCTCGGCCTATCGCTCTATGACGCGCTACTCGACGAGTACGAGCCCGGTGGCCGCTGCCAGCGCATTGACACGTTGTTCGGCGAGCTCGAGAGTTTCCTGCCGGGTCTGCTGCTGCAAGTCATGGAGCGGCAGAAGAGGGCGGGGGAACCGTTGCGGCTCGACGGCCCATTCCCGACCGAGGCGCAGCGCAAGCTGGGCGAGGGGATGATCCGGACGATCGGCTTCGATTTCAATCACGGTCGCCTTGACGTCTCGGCACATCCGTTCACCGGCGGCACGGCCGACGACGTCCGGATCACGACGCGCTACGACGAGAAAGACTTCGCACGCGCCCTGATGGGCGTGCTGCACGAATGCGGTCACGCGCTCTACGAGGCCGGGCTGCCGCGCGATTGGCGGCGCCAGCCGGTCGGCCGCGCGCGCGGGATGGTGCTGCATGAGAGCCAGTCGCTGCTCATGGAAATGCAGGCCTGCCGCAGCCGCGAGTTCATTGCCTTCGCCGCCCCTCGTATGCGCGAGGCCTTCGGAAAGTCGGGAGCGGCCTGGGAGGTCGGCAACATCCACAAGATCTACACGCGCGTGGCGCCGGGCTACATCCGCGTCGATGCCGACGAGGTGACCTATCCGCTGCACATCATGCTGCGCTATCGGCTGGAGCGCGCGATTCTGGGCGGCGATCTCAGGCTCGCCGACCTGCCGGGCGCCTGGAACGGGGGCATGCGCGAGCTCCTAGGTATCGTGCCGCCGAACGACTGCGTGGGCTGCCTGCAGGACATCCATTGGCCGGACGGCGCCTGGGGCTATTTCCCGACCTACACTTTGGGCGCCCTGGCGGCAGCCCAGCTGTTCGCGGCCGCGCGCCGCGCCATTCCCGGCCTGTTGGAGGCGATCGGCAGGGGCGATTTCGCACCTCTGCTGGCGTGGCTGCGCATCCGCGTGCATGGCCAGGGGTCGTTCGCCGACACAGACACGATCCTGTCACAGGCCACGGGATCGTCGCTCGGCACGGCGGCCTTCAAGCAACATCTGGAAACGCGCTATCTCTCGGCGTAAGAGGAAGCCATGCTCGACCTGCGCCCCAACTGCGAATGCTGCGACAAGGACCTGCCCAACGGCGCGCCCGACGCGCTGATCTGCACCTTCGAATGCACCTTCTGCGCCGACTGCGCGCGAACTCGCTTGGGCGGTCAGTGCCCGAACTGCGGTGGGGATCTCGTGAAGCGTCCGACGCGTCCGGAACGGATGCTGGCTAAGTACCCCGCCTCGACCAAACGAGTCCGGAAAGACCACGCTGCCTGCAAGCAGGTCGCGTAAGTCGGAGTTTCTCTCTTGCGTTACATCAGCACCCGTCATGGCTCCGTTCAGGAAGAAGGGCGCAGCCCCGAGCCGCTCGACTTCGAGCAGGTCATGCTCGCGGGCCTCGCCCGCGACGGCGGCCTCTATTTGCCGCAGGAATGGCCGCATTTTTCCAAGGCCGAGATCGCCGGCCTGAAGGGCAAGCCCTATCGCGAGGTTGCCTTCCGCATCATGCGGCCGTTCGTCGGCATGGCGTTCGATGAGATGACCTTCCGCCGCCTGATCGCCGAGGCCTATGCGTCGTTCGAGATGCCGGAAGTGGCGCCGCTCAAGATGCTGGACGACAACCTGCATCTGCTCGAACTGTTCCACGGCCCGACGCTCGCCTTCAAGGACGTGGCGCTGCAGCTGCTGGGCCGCCTGCTCGACCACACGCTCGACAAGCGCGGCGAGCACGCCACCATCGTCGGCGCCACGTCGGGCGACACCGGCTCGGCCGCCATCGAGGCGGTGCGCGACCGCAAGACCATCGACATCTTCATGCTGCATCCGCATGGCCGGGTGAGCGAGGTCCAGCGCCGCCAGATGACGACGGTGCTGGCGCCCAACGTGCACAACATCGCCGTGCGCGGCACCTTCGACGATTGCCAGGACCTCGCCAAGGCCTGCTTCAACGACCTCGCCTTCCGCGACCGCCATGCCCTGACGGCGGTGAATTCGATCAACTTCGCCCGCGTGATGGCGCAGATCGTCTATTACTTCTGGGCGGCGCTGAAAGTCGGCGGGCCGGAACAGCCCGTCGCTTTCACGGTGCCCACGGGCAATTTCGGCAATGTCTATGCGGGCTACGCCGCCCAGCGCATGGGTCTGCCGGTGTCGCACTTCGTGGTGGCGGCCAACAGCAACGACATCTTGCCCCGCTTCTTCGAGACCGGCGCCATGACCATGTCCGAGGTCGTGCCCACCTACAGCCCCAGCATGGACATCCAGATCTCGAGCAACTTCGAGCGCCTGCTGTTCGATCTCTACGATCGCGACGGCAAGGCATTGGCCGACGCCATGGCGACGTTCCGCAAGACCGGCACGCTCAAGGTCGGCGCCAACGCGCTGGGCGGCGTGCGAGAGCTGTTCGATTCGGGCCGGCTGGACGACGAGGGCACGCTCAAGGCGATCGCCGATTGCCGCAAGCGCTACGGCGAGACGCTGGATCCGCACTCGGCCGTGGGCTTTGCCGTCGCCCAGCAGCATCGCCGCGATCCCAAGGTGCCGATGGTGGTGCTGGCCACCGCGCATCCCGCGAAGTTCCCCGATGCCGTGCAGAAGGCGACGGGCGAGCGGCCCAAGCTGCCGCCCCGGCTCGCCGACCTCCTGACGCGCACCGAGCGCGTCGACGGCTTGCCCAACGATGTCGCGGCGCTGAAAGCCTTGATCGACGACCGCATGGAAGCGGCGGAACCCAGGCCCATCGGCGGGGCAAGGATGGTGCGGCCATGAGCGAGGTCAAGGTCACCACTCTCGCCAACGGACTCCGCGTTGCGGTCGACGCCATGCCCGAGGTCGAAATCGGCGTCGCTCGGCATCTGGGTTGCCTGCGGCACGCGGCATGAAAGCGCCGAGCTGAACGGCATGGCGCACATGCTGGAGCACATGGCCTTCAAGGGCACCCGCACGCGCTCGGCCCGCGCCATCGCCGAGGAGATCGAGAATGTCGGCGGCAGCCTCAACGCCTACACCGGCCGCGAGATCACGGCCTATCACGCCTCGGTCCTGAAGGAGGACGTGGCGCTGGGGGTCGAGATGGTGGCCGACATCCTGCGCAACTCGGTGTTCGATCCCGACGAGCTGCAGCGCGAGCGCGGCGTCATCCTGCAGGAGATCGGCCAGGCGCTCGACACGCCCGACGACCTGATCTTCGACCAGTTCCAGGAGACTGCGTTACCGAGCCAGCCGCTCGGCCGGCCGGTGCTGGGCACCGCCGACTCGGTCGAGGCGATCGGTCGCGACGATCTCTTCGCCTTCCTGGCCCGCCATTACACGGCCTCGAACATGGTGCTGTCGGCGGCAGGCCGGGTTGACCACGACCGCATCGTCGAGCTGGCGGAGAAGCATTTCGGCTCGGTGCCGCGCACGCCGGCCAATGCCGATCCGCCGGTGCCGCTGGCTTATGTCGGCGGCGACGGCCGCGAGGTGAGGGCACTCGAGCAGGCGCATCTGGTGCTGGGCTGCCAGGGCATCGGCTATCGCGATCCCGACTATTACGCGACGGCGATCTATTCGACCCTGTTCGGCGGCGGCATGTCCTCGCGCCTGTTCCAGCGCATCCGGGAGGAGCGCGGGCTGGTCTATGGCATCCACTGCTTCAACGCCGCCTACGCCGATGGCGGGCTGTTCGGCATCTATGCCGGCACCGGCCAGGACGATCTCGGCGAGCTGGTGCCCGCGGTCTGCCAGGAATTCGCGAGTGTCGCCGAGACGCTGACCGAAGCCGAGCTGGTGCGGGCGCGCAACCAGATCAAGGCGGGCACCTTGATGGCCCTCGAATCCAGCGGCTCACGCTGCGAGCAGGCGGCACGGCATCTGTTGATCCACGGCCGGCCGATCCCCTATGCCGAGATCGTGGCCCGCATCGAAGCGGTCGATCAGGCGGCGGTGCGCCGCGTCGCCCGACGACTGCTGCAGGGCAAGCTCACGCTTGCTGCGCTGGGGCCGATCGAGGAGCTGGAGCCGCTCGACAAGATCGCCGCGCGGCTGGCGGCCTGAGGCCTAGCGGCGCCTGTTGACGTCGGCGGGCGCCGTCGTGTGGCTCGCCATGCTGATCAGACCTTGCTGCTGGACCGCCGGTGCGGACTTGGTGCGCGGCGGCACGCCGATGGCGGCGCGGTCGTGCACGGCCTTCACCTCGCTCGAATGGCGGATGATGTTGTAGCGCAGCGTCGTGTAGAGATTCACCGGGAACGGCATGTTGGCGTTGAAGTCGATGATCAACACCACACGCGTTTCCTCGGTCTGGTTCTTGACCCAGTGCTCGCGCGTGTCGTCGAACACCAGCGGCTCGCCTTCCTTCCAGAAGAAGTGGTGGCCGCCGATCTCGATCCAGCACTTCTCC
Source organism: uncultured Alphaproteobacteria bacterium (assembly GCA_963755595.1). Taxonomy (GTDB): domain Bacteria; phylum Pseudomonadota; class Alphaproteobacteria; order Reyranellales; family Reyranellaceae; genus Reyranella. The sequence goes on from CAVWKP010000018.1 coordinate 85,596, forward strand.
GGCTCCTTGGGCACGATCAGCGGATAGTGGAAGCGGATGACGCCCGCGGCCGAGCCGCGGTGCGGCTCGATCTCGGCGCCGCCGGCCAGGATGCTGAACAGGGCGGTGTGCACGCCCGGGATCTTGCTGATCGCGGCGTAAGTGTCGGGCACCGCGGCCGTGTTTTCCTTGATCTCGTGGCCCCAGATCTTGAGCAGGAAGGTGCGCCAGGCGCGGCCGGCAACGTAGAGGTCGCGCGGATGGACCTCGTGCAGGGCAGGGATCTCTTCGTGGTGGCTGAGCAGGTACTGCAGGTCAGCCTTGATCTTGTCGTGCGACTTGCTGAGCTCGGTCAGCACCGGGAAGGCCTTGATCGCATCGTCGCCGCCCAGCGGCAGCTTGGGCATGCGGCGCAGGATTATGTCCGACATCTTGAGATTGAAGTTCTCGATTGGCTCCTGCGGCACCCAGATGTGCTTGGTCAGGTAGAAGCGGCCTTTTTGGCCGGCGTTGCTATTATCGACTTCCATGGCAGAAGGTCCCATTGCTCCTGTTTTTGGGGCTCGAGATCAGGGCGGCAACTTCTTACGGGTCGCCCGTCTTTTCAAGCCAGTCAGCGTCGCGGCCGGCGCGGCCGACCGCCTCAATTTCCTACGTCAAGCCTCGGAAAACATGTAACTATTCCATTCCACCCGTTACTATAGCACCAAATGTTCCGTTTCGCCGATGTCCCTCTCTCGCTCTCGGGGATGACCCGCATCGCCGGGCGGCGCGTCTATTTGCGCGCACCGACGATGGAGGACTGGGCGGAATGGGCCGAGCTGCGCGCCCGCAGCCGGACGTTTCTCACACCTTGGGAACCGACCTGGCCGGACGATTCGCTGGGCCGCGATCACTTCCGGCGCCGCCTGCGCCAGCAGGTGCGCGAATGGCGGGCGGGCGAGGCCTACGGCCTGTTCGTCTTCCTCAACGATCGCCGCCGCCTGGTCGGTGGCATCAACCTCAGCAACGTGCGCCGCGGCGTCGCCCAGGCCGCGTCGGTCGGCTACTGGATGGGCCAGCCTTATGCCGGCCAGGGCCTGATGACGGATGCGCTCCGCACCCTCCTGCCCTTCGTGTTCGACGAGCTGCGCCTGCACCGGCTCGAGGCCGCCTGCCTGCCGCACAACGACCCGTCCAAGGCGGTGCTGGCCAAGGTCGGCTTCCATGAGGAAGGGCTGGCGCGCCAGTATCTCAGGATCAACGGCCAATGGGCCGACCATCTGCTGTTCGCGCTGCTGCGCGCCGACTACGATGCGATGCTGAGAACGGGCCGCTAAGGCTCCAAGGAAACGTCCATGCGCAATCTGACACCGGCCACCATCACCAAGGCGTTCGCCACCTATGCCCGCAAGGCGCCCGACAAACGCACGCGCGACCTGCTGGTAGGTCTCGCCGGTCATCTGCATCGCTTCGTCCGAGAGAACAAGGTTACGCAGGCCGAATGGATGGCCGGCATCGACGCGCTGACGCGCGCCATGAAGTTCACCGACGACAAGCGCAACGAGTACATCCTGTTCTCCGACCTGTTGGGCGTCTCCTCTCTGGTCGACATGGTGAACGCGGCGAAAGGAGGCACGCCGTCTTCGGTGCTGGGACCGTTCCACATCGAGGGCGCGCCCGAAATCAAGAACGGCGGCGATCTGTGGAAGGGCCAGGTCGGCGAGCCGCTGGTGGTAAGCGGCCGGATCGTCGACCACAAGGGCAAACCGGCGAAGGGAACGGTGCTGGCGCTGTGGCAGAACTCGGGCAACGGCCTCTATGCCCAGCAGGACGCCAAACAAAGCTCGACCAACTATCACGCTCGGATGAAAGTCGCCGACGACGGTACATTCTGTTACTCGACCGTACGGCCGGTGTCCTACACCGTGCCTGACGACGGGCCGGCCGGCGACATGCTGCGTGTGCTCGGTCGCGAGGCTTGGCGCCCGGCGCACCTGCACATGATCATCCAAGCGCCCGGCCGCAGGCCGCTGATTACCGAGTTCTTCCCCAAAGACGACAAGCATCTCGACAGCGACGCCGTGTTCGGCGTGAGAGCGCCGCTGGTGCTGCCGTTCAAGCGCGCCACCGACCGCAAGGCGCTGCCCGCCAACCTTGCCGCGCGCGAGACGCTGCCGATGCCGGTCTGGACCGCCAAGCTCGACCTCAAGCTGCCGGCGGCCTGACCGCCGCTACTTTCCTTTCAGGAATTCTGTGACCAGCGGCTCCCAGATCCCGGCGCCGGCGTCGTTGCTGGCAAGACTGTGCCCGTCGGCGGCGAAGGAGCCGAGGGCGCGATGCGTCGCGTGGCCGCCAGCGCCGTTATAGGCCTCGACCATGCGGCGCACGAGCGTCGGCTCGAAGAAGCTGTCGTTTGCCGTCGTGATCCAGAGTAGCGGTACGCGTGCCGTCGCGCCGAACCTGCCGGCGGCCCTGACGAGAAAGTCCGGTCGGCAGACGCCGCCAGACCCAGTCTGGTGGCCGCCGCGGCCGCCGGCAAAGTCGATCATGGCCGGCACATCCGGCGGATTGAGGCTCGATAGCGCCAGCGTGCCCCAGCCGCCGGCCGACTGGCCGACGACGATGGTGCGCCCGGATGCCACGAACGGCTGCGCGCTCATGTAGTCGACGGCCGCTTTGATGTCGGCTGCCGTCCGCAGTCCGGCGGCGACATAGTCGGGCCTCTCGCAGTCGCCGTATGCCTCCAACCAGCGGCCGCCGGTCCTGCCGTAGCCGGGACGCAATGGCAGGACGACGACATAGCCGCGTGCCAGGAAGAACGACGAAATCGCCAAGTAGCGCGGCCGCTCCATCGATGTGCGCTCGGCGACATTTTCGGGCGAGCCGTGGTTGACCACCACCAGCGGCGCCCGCGCTTCGCCGGCCGGCCGGAAGACGGTGGCAACCATCAGGGGCGAGCCGCCGGCGGCCGGAATGCGCCATTCCTGCTCGCGCACCCTGCCGCCTTCGGCGGCCTGCGGCCCCGGGGCCTGGGCAAAAGCAGGCGACGCAAAGATGATCGCGAGCAGCAGCGCGCGACGAAGCATTGTCTCCTTTATCGCCCGCTGCGCCGCGCCTGCTTGCCGCGGCCGCCCGAGCCGGTGCGCACGCCGCGGAACACTCGGCTGTGCTGCATCTTGCCGAGATGGACGCCGACATTGGCGCTCGCCGCTTGGCCGGGCAGCTCGAGCTCGTTGGCCTCGAGCCGGTGGATCTCGTCGCGGATGCGCGCGGCTTCCTCGAATTCGAGGTTGGCGGCGGCGTCGCGCATGCGCTTCTCGAGCTCGGCGATGTGGCTGCGCAGGTTGTGGCCGACCAGGTGCACGTCGCCCGACACGCCGGTGTCGACCGTGTAGTGGTCGCGCTCGGCGGTCGACTGCAGGATCTCGGCGATGTTCTTCTTGATCGAGGCCGGCGTGATGCCGTGCGCCTCGTTGTAGGCGACCTGCTTGGCGCGCCGCCGGTCGGTCTCGCTCATGGCGTACTTGATCGAGTCCGTCATCTTGTCGGCATAGAGGATGACCCGGCCTTCGACGTTGCGCGCGGCGCGGCCGATCGTCTGCACCAGCGAGGTCGGGGAGCGCAGGAAGCCTTCCTTGTCGGCATCGAGGATGGCGACCAAGCGCGCATTCGGGGATGTCGAGACCCTCGCGCAGCAGGTTGATGCCGACCAGCACGTCGAAGGCACCGAGCCTCAGGTCACGGATGATCTCGATGCGCTCCAGCGTGTCGATGTCGGAATGGAGATAGCGGCAGCGGATGCCGGCCTCGTGGAGATACTCGACGAGATCCTCGGCCATGCGCTTGGTCAGCACCGTGACCAGCACGCGCTGGCTCTTCTTCGCGCAGTCCTTGCATTCGGCGATCAGGTCGTCGACCTGCTTCTCGACCGGCCGCACGATCACCGTCGGATCGATCAGGCCGGTGGGGCGGATCACCTGCTCGATGAAGATGCCCTGCGTGCGCTCCATCTCCCACGGGCCGGGCGTGGCGCTGACGAACGTCGTCTGCGGGCCTGCAGCGTCTCCCATTCCTCGAACTTCAGCGGGCGGTTGTCGATTGCCGAGGGCAGGCGAAAGCCGAATTCGGCCAGCACGCTCTTGCGGTTGAAGTCGCCGCGGAACATGCCGCCGATCTGCGGCACGGTGACGTGGCTCTCGTCGACGATCAGCAGCGAATTCTCGGGGAAGTACTCGAACAGGGTGGGCGGCGGCTCGCCCGGCTTGCGGCCGGTGAGATAGCGCGAGTAGTTCTCGATGCCGGCGCAGGCGCCGGTCGTCTCCATCATCTCGATGTCGAACAGGGTGCGCTGCTCCAGGCGCTGCGCTTCCAGCAGCCGGCCGGCGCGGTTGAACTCGTCGAGCCGCTGCTTGAGGTCGGTCTTTATCTGCTGCAGGGCGTGCTGCATGGTCGGCCGCGGCGTCACGTAGTGACTGTTGGCGTAGACCACGACGTCGCCCAGCGACGCGCTCTTGTCGCCGGTCAGCGGATCGAACTCGGTGATCGACTCGATCTCGTCGCCGAACATCTCGAAGCGCCAGGCCTTGTCCTCGTAGTGGGCGGGAAAGAGGTCGACCGTGTCGCCGCGCACCCGGAAGGTGCCGCGCTGGAAGGCGTTGTCGTTGCGCTTGTACTGCTGCTCGACGAAGCGGCGGAGCAGGGTGGTGCGGTCGACCTTCTGGCCCTTGTGCAGGCGGAAGGTCATCGCCTGGTAGTTCTCCAGAGGGCCGATGCCGTAGATGCAGGAGACGGAGGCCACGATGATCACATCGTCGCGCTCCATCAGGGCTCGCGTCGCGGAGTGGCGCATGCGGTCGATCTGCTCGTTGATCGACGAATCCTTCTCGATGTAGGTGTCGGTGCGCGGCACATAGGCTTCGGGCTGGTAGTAGTCGTAGTACGAGACGAAATACTCGACCGCGTTCTCCGGGAAAAAGCCCCTCATCTCGCTCCACAGCTGGGCCGCCAGGGTCTTGTTGGGTGCCAGCACCAGCGCCGGCCGCCGTTGGCTGGCGATGACGTTGGCCATGGTGAAGGTCTTGCCCGAGCCGGTGACGCCCAGCAGCACCTGGTCGCGCTCGCCGGCCGACACGCCCTCGATCAGCTGGCGGATCGCCTCCGGCTGGTCGCCGGCCGGGGTGTAGTCCGAAACCAGCTTGAACGGCTTGCTGCCGCCTTCGAGCACCGGCCGGCGCTGGATGTACGGCATGTGCAGGGGAACGGTGGAAACGGCCAAATTCTTCGAGGGCATGGCCTGCATTATATGATGGCCGCCCCGGCTGCCCGCAATGCTAGAGGTTACGGCGATTGCTGACATGCCTGACTTCCTAGCGCTCCCCTTCCTGACCGCCGCCATCGTCGCCGCCTTCGCGGGCATGGTGCGTGGCTTCTCGGGTTTTGGGGCGGCAATGGTGATGACCCCGGCCTTCTCGGCGCTCTATGGCCCTGCCATCGGCATCTCGCTGTGCCTGCTGCTCGAGATCGCCGTCGCCCTGCCGCTGCTGCCGCGCGCGGTTAAATATGTGAACTGGCACCGTATAGCCGTGCTGCTGCTGGCGGCCATCGTCGGCGCACCGCTCGGCAATCTCGTGCTGACCCAGGTGGCACCCGAGCCGATGCGCTGGGCGATCTCGGCGATCGTGCTGACGGCAGTGGCCTTGCTGGCGAGCGGCTGGCGCTTCAGGGGCCGTCCGCGACCGGTCACCACCTTGGCGGCCGGAGGCATGAGCGGCTTCCTCAACGGCCTCTCAGGCATGGCCGGCCCGCCGATCATTTTCTATTACCTCGCAGGTGATGAGACCGCCGAGCGCGTGCGCGCCAACCTCACGACCTATTTCATTTTTGTCGATTTGGTGACGCTCGTGGTGTTCGCCGGCCGCGACCTGATCAGCTGGGATACCGGCGTGCTGGCGCTGTGGCTGGTGCCGGCCGTGGTGGCGGGCGGCCTTTTAGGCCAACGGCTGTTTCCGCTAGCCAGCGAGAGATTTTACCGTCGCCTTGCACTTTTCTTGCTGGTCGCGGTGGCGATCGGCTCCTTGATCCTGTGAGCCGGGTCGAGTAGCGAGCAGGCATGCAGATCTGGGGAAAGATCGTCGGCGGCACGGCAGGCCTCGCCCTCGGTGGGCCGATCGCGGCCCTGCTGGGCGTGATGGCGGGCCACGCCGTCGACCAGCTCGTGCTGGAAGGCCGGCCGAGCAGCGAGACCGCGCCGGCCGCGCCGCGCGATCCCAGGGATCACCCGGGTCTGCGCGAGATCGCCTTCACCATCGGCGTGATCGCGCTCGGCGCCAAGATGGCGAAGGTCGACGGCGACGTCTCGCGCGCCGAGGTCGAGGCGTTCCGGTCCTTCTTCCAGGTGCCGTCGGATGAGGAACGCAACGTCGAGCGCTTCTTCAATCTCGCCAAGCGCGACGCCGCGGGCTTCGAGCCTTATGCGCGCCAGGTGGCCGCGCTGTTCCCCGACGCGCCGGAAGTGCTGGAGAACGTGCTCGAGGGGCTGTTCGACATCGCCAAGGCCGACGGCCCGGTCACTGCCGAGGAAGCAGAGTATCTCGCCCAGGTTGCCAAGATCTTCGGCCTCGACTGCAACCGCTTCGAGCGCGCCAGGGCGGCGGCGCTGGGCGTCATGGAGTGCGAGCCCTGCGTGATCCTGGGCATCGATCCGCTGGCGACTGACGAGCAGATCCGCGAAGCGTGGCTGCGCCAGGTGCGCGCCAACCATCCTGACAAGCTGATCGCCCAGGGCTTGCCCGAGGAGGCGATCCAGGTCGCCAACCGCAAGCTCGCCCTGATCAACGACGCCTACGACCGGCTGCGCCGCCAGCGCGGGCTGGTGGCGGCCTGATCCCGACCATGAACATGATCGATCGGCCGTCGCCCAATCACGCGCCGCGGCCGGCCGGTGTCGCCATCGACCTGCTGGTCCTGCATTACACCGAGCTGCCGCTCAAGGAATCGCTCGAGGTGCTGAGCGATCCGCAGCGGCCGCTCAAGGTCAGCGCGCACTATGTGCTGGCCGAGGACGGCACGCTCTATCGCCTGGTGCCGGAGGAGCGCACGGCCTGGCATGCCGGCCGATCGTACTGGCGTGGCCGCGAGGCATTGAACGGCAGCTCGATCGGCATCGAGATCGTGAACCTGCACGGTGATCATCACGACTATCCGCAGAAACAAGTCGAGGCGCTGATAAAGCTCTGCCACGACATCATGGCGCGTCATCCGGCGATCGTGCCGCGCAATGTCGTCGGCCATTCCGACGTGGCACCTCAGCGCAAGATCGATCCCGGCCTGCGCTTTCCCTGGCAGGCGCTGGCGGCGGCCGGCATCGGGCTGTGGCCGAAGGCCGGCGCCCGGCCGGTCGAAGGCGACATTCAGCCGGCGTTGCAGCGCTTCGGCTATCCGCCGCCCACCGAGGTCGCGGGGCCAGAGATCGTGAAGGCTTTCCAGCGCCGCTTCCGGCCGGCACGGGTCGACGGCGAGGCTGATCCTGAGACCCGGGCCCTGCTGGGCGGCCTGCTTGACCAGGTGGGGGAGGGGCCTAGCTAGGCCCGTGGGTCAGACGGCCGGATGGCTGCGCTCAGGCGGGCAACCGCCGGGGTGAGGAAAGTCCGGGCTCCACGGAGACACGGTGCCGGCTAACGGCCGGCGGGGGCGACCCCAGGGAAAGTGCCACAGAGAACAGACCGCCGGGCTGGCCCGCTTTCGAGCGTCAAACCAGCCAGGCAAGGGTGAAACGGTGGGGTAAGAGCCCACCGCGCGACCGGTAACGGAAGCGGCACGGCAAACCCCACCGGGAGCAAGACCAAATAGGGGCGGCACGCCGGGCAACCGGCAGCGGTGTTTCCGCGTCGCCGCCCGGGTCGGTCGCGCGAGGCGTTCGGCAACGAGCGTCCCAGAGGAATGGCCATCTCCCGCTTCACGGCGGGGACAGAACCCGGCTTACAGGCCGTCTGACCTTCATTTCTCCCGGGTGTCTCATCGGAGTCTCACCGACGTGAGACGCCTCCAATGCCGATGGCACAAGGCTTTTTCGCTCGAGTTCTCATTTTCTCACTACACCCCCACCCGCTACTCCTTGCGTTGGATTTTTTCGCAGCCACAATAGGAGGGGGTGCTAACATCCTCAAATTCCTCACCGAATCTGGTTTTCAGGATTGCGTCCCGGGATTTCCCATGTTATCCCATTGTATCCCGTGTATCTATTAGGCCGGCGCGTGGGGCACCGGTGGCGGGATCCAGGGGGAGAGGTCCGGTGGCGTTCCGGTCCGAAATCCTGATCAAGCTCGACAAGAAAGGCCGGGTCCTACTGCCCGCGGCTTTCCGTGATGAGCTGCCTGCCGAGGACCGCGGCGCCTTCGTGCTCTATCACTCGCCCAACCTGGCCGGAGTAGTGAACGGCAACAGCCGCGCCGGCTTCGACGCCATGCTCCACACGCTGCGCACCGAAGCGCTCGGCCCCAAGGGCTCGCTCAAGGCATCGCTCGACGACGAGGCCTTCGATCCGGCGGGCTATCTGTCGGCCAGCGCCCGCACCATCCCGATGGAACCCGACGGCCGCTTCTCGCTGCCCGGCGAATTTGCCGAGGTGCTCGAGGTCGGCGACGGCGTGATGCTGGTCGGCAAGGGCGACAAGTTCCAGCTGTGGAACCCCAAGCGCTGGCAGGCCCGCCGCGACGCCGACAAGGCGCGCATGGCGGCCTTCGTGCGTGGCCTCGATGGCGGTGACGCATGAGTGGCCCGATGACAGGTCATGTGCCCGTGCTCGTCCGCGAAGTCGTCGATGCGCTGCAGCCGGCGGTTGGCGAGCGCTATCTCGACGGTACCTTCGGCGGCGGCGGCTACACGACGGCCCTGCTCGACAAGGCCGACTGCCAGGTGATCGCGCTCGATCGCGATCCCGACGCCATCGCCGCCGGCCAGGCGCTGGCCGCGCGCTATCCATCGCGCCTGCTGCTGGTTGAGGGCCGCTTCGGCGACATGGTCGAGCTGTTGCAGGCCGAGGGCGTGCAAGAGGTCGATGGCGTGGCGCTCGATCTCGGCGTCTCCTCCATGCAGTTCGACCAGCCCGAGCGCGGCTTTTCTTTCCGCGCCTCCGGCCCGCTCGACATGCGCATGGAAAAGCGCGGTCCGTCCGCGGCCGATCTGGTGAACGAGTCCGACGAGGCCGAGCTCGCCGACATCTTCTGGCGCTACGGCGAGGAACGCCGCAGCCGCCGCGTGGCGCATGCCATCGTCGAGCAGCGCAAGCACAAGCGCATCGAGACCACCGGCGAGCTGGCCGAGATCGTGCGCCGCGCCGTCGGCGTCTCGGCCAAGGACGAGAGCGATCCCGCCACGCGCGCCTTCCAGGCACTGCGCATCGCCGTCAACGACGAGCTGGGCGAGCTCGAGCGCGGCCTTGCCGCCGCCGAGCAGGTGCTGGCGCCGGGCGGCCGCCTCGCCGTCGTGTCGTTCCATTCGCTGGAGGACCGCGCGGTCAAGGAATTCGTGCGCGCCCGCTCCGGCCGCACGCCCGCGCCGTCGCGCCACGCGCCGCCTCGCAAGGAACAGCGGGCCGCCACCCTGCGCGATCTCACGCGCCGGCCGGTCGTGCCGTCCGACGCCGAAGTCGCTGCCAACCCGCGCGCCCGCTCAGCGCGCCTGCGGGTGGCCGAGAAGATTGGGGGCGCCGCATGATCCATCGCGGGCTCCTGTTCTGGTCGGTCGCCGCCGTGGCCACGGCGGTGGGCCTGTTCACCGTGAAGTACAAGGTGCAGGACCTCGAGGAGAAGATCGACCGCACCAACCAGAAGATCATCGAGAGTCAGCAGGCGACCCACATTCTGAAGATCGAGTGGGCGCATCTGAACGAGGCCGAGCGCATCGAGCGTTTGGCCCAGAAGAATCTCAAGCTCGAGCCGGCCTCGATCACCCAGGTGATCCGGCTCGATGCGCTCAAGACTCAGCCATCCCAACAGCGACGCGACGCGCCACTCCCTTCCCCCCCACGCACGGGCAACGACGTCCCCTCGTCGGTATTGCCCGGTGGCGCTCGCGTCGCCGCGGAGGCCGGCAGCCCCTCGCCGGCCTCCGCACCCCATTCTGGACGTTCCTCCGGACCCACGACGCCCCCTCGACCGGCCATAATACAAGAGCCGGCAACCTCGGGTCCGGGTGGTGACGGCCAGAGCGCCGCAGCCTCCATCGACGAAATCCTCTCGCGAAACGAAGGGGTACGTCGGTGAGGCTGTGGCGCCGCTCTGGCCGAACCGAACCGGCCGCCGCGGCAAACGCGGCGGCCGGCGCGCGTTACGGGTCGGAAAAAGAGCGACTGAAGGGTGATGTGCAGGAGACGGCGCGGCAGCGCCTGGTGATCGCTTCGGCCCTCTTCATGGTGGTGTTCGCCGCCGTTGCGCTGCGCATGGGCTATGTCTCGCTGCTGCGCGACGGCGGCGAGCCGACCCAGCGCGTGGCGGCGCGCGGCGGCGCCATCCAGTCGGAGCGCGCCGACATCGTCGATCGCAACGGCATCGTGCTCGCGACCTCGGTGCCGGTGATGTCGGCCTTCGTCAATCCACGCCTGCTGCTCGACACCGCCGATGCCGCGAAGAAGATCGTCTCGGCCCTGCCCGACCTCAAGTACGACGAGGTCAAGGACAAGCTCGACGCCGACAAGAGCTTCGTCTGGATCAAGCGCGGTCTTACCCCGCGGGAATACGACCTGGTGAATCGGCTGGGCATTCCCGGGCTCGAGTTCCAGGCCGAGGAGCGGCGCATCTATCCGCAGGGCAGGACGGCCGCGCATGTCGTGGGCTACGCCAACATCGACAATTCGGGCCTGGCCGGCGTCGAGCGCTACTTCGACCAGCAGCTGCAGAGCGGCGAGCCGGTGCAGCTTTCGATCGACCTCCGCCTGCAGCGCCTGGTCGAGGACGAGATGGCCGCCGCGGTGAAGAAGTTCTCGGCGATCGGCGCCACCGCCATCGTGATGGATGCGACCGATGGCGAGATCATCGCCATGGCCTCGCTGCCGACCTACGATGCCAACGCGGCCAAGACCATCACCAACGAGGCTCTATTCAACCGCGCGACCCTTGGTGTCTACGAGCAGGGGTCGGTCTTCAAGATCTTCAACACCGCGATGGCGCTGGACAGCGGCAAGGTGACGTTGGCCAGCGTGTTCGACGCTACCAACCCGATCAAGATCGACCGCTTCACCATCAACGACGACCATCCGCAGCGCCGGCCGCTGACCGTCCCGGAGGTGTTCACCTATTCCTCGAACATCGCCTCGGCGAAAATGGCGGCCGATGTCATGGGTCCCGAGGCGCAACGCGCCTTCTTCGACAAGATCGGCTTCCTGAAGCCGCTGAAGACGGAGCTCACCGAGCTTGCCTCGCCGCTCTGGCCACGGCATTGGGTGAGGATCAACGCCATGACCATTGCCTTCGGGCATGGCATGTCGGTGACGCCGCTGCATCTCGCGATCGGCGCCTCGGCGATCATCAACGGCGGCATGCTCTATTCGCCGACGTTCCTGAAACGCACGGCGAACAGTGATCCGGGCAAACGTGTCATCCAGGTCAAGACCTCGGAGCAGATGCGCCAGCTGCTGCGGCTCAACGTGATTCAGGGCACCGGCAAGAACGCCGAGGTGAAGGGCTACGAGGTTGGCGGCAAGACCGGAACCGCCGAAAAGGTCGGCGGCGGCGGTTATCGGAAAAAAGCCTTGTTTAGCACGTTCGTTGGCGCTTTCCCCATGAGCGAGCCGAGGTTCCTGATCGTGTTCTCACTCGACGAGCCAAAGGGTATCGCGGAGACCGGCGGCTATGCCACGGCCGGCATGGTCTCGGCGCCCAGCGTCAAGACCATCGTCGAGCGCATCGTGGCGCTCTACGGCATCCTGCCGGGCGACTGGAACGGCAACCCGGGCTCGCTTGAAATCGCGTCGACGCCGCTCGCGGCCAGCCCACCGCCGCCGCAGCTCGTGCCGGCGAGCGCCCATGGCCGCTTGCCCGAGCGCAAGGCGCTGCCGGCCCGCGCCGGCGGACAGAACACGGCGGCGGCGGGAGTACGTCGCGTTGTTGTTGAGTGAGCTCATGGGCGACGGCGGGGCCTTGCCGCACGATCCGGTCCTGGCCGGCCTGACGCTCGATTCCCGCAAGGTCCAGCCCGGCTATCTGTTCGCCGCCCTCGCCGGCTCGAAGGCCGATGGCGCGAGCTTCGTCACCGACGCGCTGAAGCGCGGCGCGGTGGCCATCCTCGCCGCGCCCGACGCGGCGCTGCCGCCCATCGATCCCGGCATCGTCGTGGTGCGCGACGCCAATCCGCGCCGCCGTGTGGCGCTGATGGCGGCGTCCTTCGCGGGGCTCCAGCCCAGGACCATCGCTGCGGTCACCGGCACCAACGGCAAGTCCTCGACCGTGCACTTCGTGCGCCATGTCTGGGCGACGCTTGGGCTGAAGGCCGCGAGCGTCGGCACGCTCGGGATCGTCTCGCCGGGCTTCACGCGCGAGGCCGGGCTCACCACGCCCGATCCGGTGCAGCTTCACGCCGATCTCGCGGCGCTGGCGCGCGAGGGCGTGACGCATCTTGCCATCGAGGCGTCGAGCCACGGCCTCGACCAGCATCGTCTCGACGGCCTGCAGCTTTCGGCGGCGGCCTTCACCAACCTCACGCACGAGCACCTCGACTATCACGCCTCGATGGACGCCTACTTCGCCGCCAAGGCGCGGCTGTTCGAGGAGCTGTTGCCGGCGGGCGGTACCGCCGTCGCCAATGCCGACAGCGAGCGCACAGCGGCGCTGGCCGAGATCTGCCGCCGCCGTAGCATCCGCTTCTGGACTTACGGCGCCAAGGGCAAGGAATTCCGCCTGCTGCGGGACACACCGACCGCCGCCGGCCAGCATCTCGTGATCGAGGTTTTAGGAACGCGGCACGAGGTCGAGCTGCCATTGGTCGGCGGCTTCCAGGCCTCCAATGCGCTGGCGGCGCTCAGCCTCGTCGTGGCAACCGGCGGCGACGTCGCGCGCTCGGTCGCGGCACTGGCAACGCTGAGCGGCGCGCCGGGACGGCTCGAGCTCGTGGCGCGCCACGCGAGCGGCGCCCCGGTCTATGTCGATTACGCGCACAAGCCCGAGGCGCTGGAGACGGTGCTGGCGACCTTGCGGCCCTTCGCCAAGGGCCGACTGATCGTGGCGTTCGGCTGCGGCGGCGACCGCGACCGAGCCAAGCGGCCGGTGATGGGCGAGATCGCCACGCGTCTCGCCGACCTGACGTTGGTCACCGACGACAATCCGCGCAGCGAGGAGCCGGCGGCGATCCGCGCCGAGATCGTTCGCGGCATTCCGGCAAGCCGGAAGAACTGGGTGGAAGTGCGCCAAGGTCGCCGCACGGCGATCGAGCTCGGCATGGCCGAGTTGAAATCGGCCGGCGACCTCCTTCTGATCGCCGGCAAAGGCCACGAGACCGGGCAGACCATCAAGGGCGTCACCCATCCTTTCGACGACGCGGAGGTAGCACGCGAACTGGCAGGAGGCGGCGCATGAACGCGCTCTGGACTTCCGCCGAGGTGTCGCGCGCGCTTTCGCCCGTGGCCATGCCCGTGCCGTTCGAGGCCACCGGCGTGACGTTCGACAGCCGTGCCGTCGCCAGGGGCGATCTCTTCTTCGCGCTGGCGGGCGAAACCACCGACGGCCACGCCTTCGTCGCCGACGCCCTGTCGCGCGGCGCGGCGGCCGCCGTGGTGTCGCGCGAGGTGCCGGGCGCTGAGAGGCTGGTGCGGGTCGCCGACACCATGAAGGCGCTGGTCGATCTCGGCCATGCCGGCCGCACGCGCAGCCCCGCGCGCATCGCCAGCGTCACCGGCTCGGTCGGCAAGACCAGCACCAAGGACGCGCTGCGCGCCATGCTCTCGGCCCAAGCCAGGACCGAAGCCAGCGCGGCGAGCTACAACAACCATGTCGGCGTGCCGATCAGCCTCGCCCGCCTGCCGACCGATGCGCGCTACGGCGTGTTCGAGATCGGCATGAACCATCCCGGCGAGATCGAGCCCTTGGCCCGCCAGGTCGCCGCCCATGTCGGCGTCATCACCAATGTCGAGCCGGCTCATATTGGTCACATGGGCTCGGAAGAGGCGATTGCCGACGAAAAAGCCTGCCTGTTCGCCGGCATGAGCACGGGTGCCGTCGCCGTGCTCAATCGCGACAATCGCCATTATGAGCGGCTCGCGAGGCACGCGCGCCGCTTCGGCGTGAGCCGCATCGTGGGCTTCGGCAAGAGCGCGGCCGCCGAGGCGCGGCTGCTTGCGTGCCGCCTGCAGGATTCGGGCTCCGATGTCGAAGCCTTGATCCATGGCCGTCGGATCGAGTATCGGCTGGGCGCGGCCGGTGAGCACTGGGTGCTGAACAGCATCGCGGCGCTGGCCGTCGTCGAGGCGCTGGGCGCCGATGTCGTGAAAGCTGCGGCGACGCTTGGCGAGGTCAAGGCCTCGCCGGGTCGCGGCGCGCGGCGCAGGCTCAAGTTCGGCTCGGGGACGGTCGAGTTCCTGGACGAGAGCTACAACGCCAACCCGGCCTCGGTGCGGGCGATGCTCGCCGTTTTGGCGCGCACCGCGCCCGCGCCGGGCGGTCGGCGGCTGCTGGCGCTGGGCGACATGCGCGAGCTGGGCGAGTACGCCGACGGCTTGCATGCCGGCCTCGCGGACGCGGTGGCGGCGAGCGGTGCAGCGCAGGTCTTCCTGTGCGGCCCGCACATGCAGGCGCTGTGGCAGCGTCTGGCCGCGGCGCAGAAGGGCGCGTACCGCCCCGATTCGGCGGCGCTCGCCGGCGAAGTGGCGACGGCGCTGCGCGCCGGCGACGTGATTGCGATCAAGGGCTCGTTGGGCTCGAAAATGAAGAATGTCGTCGACGCCGTCCTGGCGGCCAGCGGCGGCGAAGTGGGGCACTGAACGTGATCTACAACTTCCTCTATCCACTGGCGGACGTCTTCGGCCCGTTCAACCTGTTCCGCTACCTGACGTTCCGCTCGATCGCGGCGTTCCTGACGGCGCTGGTGCTGAGCTTCCTGATCGGCGGCAGCCTGATCCGCTGGCTGCGCAGCAAGCAGGCGCAGGGCCAGCCGATCCGCGAGGACGGGCCGGCGAGCCACATCGTCAGCAAGAAGGGCACGCCGACCATGGGCGGGCTCCTGATCCTGATCGCGCTCTCGGTGGCGACCCTGTTGTGGGCCGATCTCACCAACAAGTACGTCTGGATCGTGCTGATCATCACCGTGACCTTCGGCGCGATCGGTCTGTGGGACGACTTCCTCAAGGTCACCAAGCGCAATCCCAAGGGCGTGCCGGGCCTGGTCAAGCTCGCCGTCTCGGTCGTGGTTGCCGGCTTCGGCGCCTACTACATTGCCCAGTTCTCGCCGGCCCCGCTGCGCTACACGCTGGCGGTGCCGTTCCTCAAGGACGTGCTGATCCCGCTCGGGGTATTCGGCTTCGTCGTCTTTTCCGTGCTGGTGATCGTCGGCACCTCCAATGCCGTCAACCTCACCGACGGGCTCGATGGGCTTGCCATCGGGCCGGTGATCATGGCTGCGACGGTGTTCGGCCTGATCGCCTACGTCGTGGGCAACATCGTTTACACCAATTATCTCTACGTCCATCACGTGCCGCGCGCCGGCGAACTTGCCGTGCTGTTGGCGGCCCTGGTCGGCGCCGGGCTTGGCTTCCTGTGGTTCAACGCGCCGCCCGCCATGGTGTTCATGGGCGACACAGGCTCGCTGTCGATCGGCGGCGCGCTCGGCGGCGTCGCCGTGGTCACCAAGCACGAGATCGTGCTGGCCATCGTGGGCGGCCTGTTCGTGCTCGAGACGGTGTCGGTGGTGGTCCAGGTCCTGTCCTACAAGATGACCGGCCGGCGCATTTTCAAGATGGCGCCGCTGCATCACCATTTCGAGCAAAAGGGCTGGGCCGAGCCCACCATCGTCTTCCGCTTCTGGATCATTGCCGCCATCCTGTCGATGGTCGGCCTCGCCACGCTGAAGTTGAGGTGAGCGGATGATCGATCTCGGCGTCCTCAAGGGTTCGTCCTTCGTCGTGCTGGGGCTGGCGCGCTCCGGCCTGGCGACGGTGCGCGCCCTCAAGGCGGCCGGCATCGACTGCGCCGCCTGGGACGACAACGAGGGTCCGCGCAAGGCCGCCGCCGAGGCGGGCGCGCGTCTGGCCGAACCGGCGAGCATCGACTGGTCGAAGGTGACGGCCCTGGTCATCAGTCCGGGCATCCCGAACCGCCTGCCCCAACCGCATGCCATGGCTGCGGCGGCGCGCGCCGCCGGCAAGCCGCTGATCTGCGATATCGAGCTGCTGGCCCGCGCCCAGCCCAGCGCCCGCTTCATCGGCATCACCGGCACCAACGGCAAGTCGACCACCACGGCGCTGATCGGCCATATCCTGAAGAACGCCGGCATGGTCTGCGAAGTGGGCGGCAATATCGGCCGCGGGGCGCTCGACCTGGCGCCGCTGGGCGCCGGCGGCATCTATGTGCTGGAGCTCTCGTCCTACCAGCTCGAATTGCTGGAGACCTTCCGCGCCCATGTCGCGGTCTGGCTCAACATCACGCCCGACCACATCGACCGGCACGGCGACATGGCGGGCTATGTCGCGGCCAAGGAGCACATCTTCGACCGCCAGCAGCCGGGAGACTGCGCGGTGATCGGCGTCGATGACGAGCACTCGCGTGCCGCCTACGCCAAGATCGCCCGTCGCTTCCGCATCGGCGCCGTGCCGGTGGCGCTCGACCGGCCGGTTGCCGGCGGCATCTCCTTCCGCGCCGGCATGCTGGTCGATGCCGACGGCTACGCGGCAGATTTCTCCGACGTGCCGACCTTGCCGGGTGACCACAATGCCCAGAACGCCGCCTGCGCCTGGGCGGCCTGCCGCTGGCTCCGGGTCACGCGCGACGAGATCGTGGCGGGTCTCAAATCCTATCCCGGTCTGCCGCACCGCCAGGAGCGCGTCGCCGCGGTGGGCAACGTGATCTACGTCAACGACAGCAAGGCCACCAACGCCGACGCAACGGCGCGCGCGCTGTCGAGCTATCGCAATATCTACTGGATCCTGGGCGGCCAGGCGAAGGAGGGCGGCGTGACGCCGCTCGCGCCGTGGTTCGAGCGCATCCGGCACGCCTTCCTGATCGGCGAGGCGACCGAGCTGTTCGCCCGCCAGCTCGACGGCAAGGTCGCCTTCGATCGCTGCGGCGACCTGCAATCGGCGCTCGCTGCCGCGCATCAGCGCGCGCAGGGCGAGGCCGCCAAGAAAAATGGCGGGCCGTCGGTGGTCCTGCTGTCGCCGGCCTGCGCCTCGTGGGACCAGTGGAAGAGTTACGAGCATCGCGGCGATGCGTTCCGCGCCATGGCGCGGGCCTTGCCCGGCGCGCAGAGTTTGGGGAGAGCAGCGTGATCCAGGTGCCGCGCGACGACCGCAGCGTGATCGGCCAGTGGTGGTGGACCGTCGATCGCTGGTCGCTTGGCGCCATCCTGGCAATCATGGCGTTCGGCGTGCTGCTGACGCTCGCCGCCTCGCCGCCGGCGGCCGAGCGCATCGGCGCCAACTCCTTCATGTTCGCCAAGCGCCAGTTCCTGTTCCTGCCGATGGCGCTTTGCCTGATGCTGGCGATTTCATTGGCCTCGCCGCGCCATGTGCGACGCATGGCGCTGCTGGTGTTCTGCGGCAGCGTCGTGCTGCTGGCCGCCACCTTCGTCATTGGGGTCGAGATCAAGGGCGCGCGGCGCTGGATCTCGGTGCCGGGCCTCTCGAGCGTGCAGCCCTCGGAGTTCGTCAAGCCGAGCCTCGCCGTCATCTCGGCCTGGCTGCTGGCGCAGAGCCGCGCCGAGCGGCGCATGCCGGGCTATTTCCTGTCGACCCTGCTGGTCGGCGCCGTGCTGGCGCTCCTGGTGATGCAGCCCGATCTCGGCATGAGCATCGTGGTCGCGGCGGTGTGGGCTTGCCAGCTCTTCGTCGTCGGCCTGCCGATGTGGATCGCCGCCTTCGGGGTGGTCGGCGGGGCGGCCAGCCTGGTCGGCGCCTATTTCGCGTTCGGCCATGTGCGCAGCCGCTTCGACCGCTTCCTCGATCCCTCGTCGGGCGACAACTACCAGGTCAATACCGCGCTCGAGGCCTTCATGAACGGCTCGCTGTTCGGCCGCGGCCCGGGCGAGGGCACGGTGAAGGCGCAGCTGCCGGACGCGCATACCGACTTCGTCATGGCGGTGTGCGGGCGAGGAGTTCGGCCTGGTCGTCTGCCTGATCATCCTGGCGCTGTTCGCCTTCGTGACCTTGCGCGCGCTGTCGCGCGCCTCGAAGGAGACCAGCCTGTTCATTACCCTGGCCGCCACCGGACTCGGCGTGCAGTTCGGCCTGCAGGCCGCCATCAACATGGCCTCGACCATCCAGCTCATCCCGGCCAAGGGCATGACCCTGCCGTTCATCTCCTATGGCGGCTCCTCGGCGCTCGCCATGGCGATCTGCGTCGGCATGATGCTGTCGCTGACGCGCGAGCATGCCGGCCTCCGGGAGGCCGTGTGATGGCCGAACTGCGCCCTGTCGTTCTCGCGACCGGCGGCACCGGCGGGCACGTGTTCCCGGCCGAGGCGCTGGCGGGCGAGCTCGAGGCGCGCGGCGTGCCGTTCGCGCTGGTGACCGACGCGCGCGGCCGGCAGTGGCAGGGCGCGCTGGCGCGCCGGCCGATCCACTACATCCATTCGGCCAGCCCGACCGGCTCGCTGCAGCGCCGCCTGCTGGCGCTGCTGTCGCTCGGCCTTGGCCTGGTCGATGCCTGGCGCGCCCTGGGCCGCATCGATCCCTCGGCCGTGGTCGGTTTCGGCGGCTACGCGTCCGTGCCGACCATGATCGCCGCCCGCCTACGCCGGCTGCCCGCGATGCTGCACGAGCAGAATGCCGTTTTAGGCAAGGCCAACCGCCTGGTGCTGGGCGGGGCGGCGCGCGTCGGCACGTCGTTCGCGCGAGACCCGCGGACTGGAGAAGGACGATCGCGCCCGGCTGGTCGGCAATCCGGTGCGCGAGCCGGTGCGCCTGCTGCGCCTTTCGCCCTATCGCGCGCCGACGGCCGACCGGGTGATCGACGTGCTGGTGTTCGCCGGCAGCCAGGGCGCGGCCTCGTTCAGCCAGGTCATTCCCGCCGCCATCCTGTCGCTGCCGCGCCGGTCTGCGCGCCCGGCTGCGCCTGGTCCAGCAGTGCCGGCCGGAGGATCTCGCCCACGTACGCAAGGTCTACCAGAAGGCCGGCATCGTCGCGGAGCTGGCGCCGTTCTTCGCCGACCTGGCCCAGCGGCTCGCCTCGGCGCATCTGGTGATCGGCCGCGCCGGCGCCTCGACCGTGGCCGAGCTCGCGGCCATCGGCCGGCCCTCGATCCTGGTGCCGTATCCCTATGCCGCCGACGATCATCAGATGGCCAACGCCCGCGCCTTCGAGGCGACGGGCGCCTGCATCGTGATCCCGCACGCCTCGTTCACCGCCGAGGCGCTGGCTGGCAACCTCGTGACGCTGTTCGACGCCCCGCAACGCCTCACCGACATGGCCGCGTCGGCACATGCCGCCGGCCGCCCGGACGCCGCCGCGCGGCTCGCTGACCTGATCGGCGAACTGACCAACGTCTCCGCTCTCGCACCGTCAGGAGTCGCCGCATGAGGGCGCTGCCGCTCGATATCGGACTGATCCATTTCGTCGGCATCGGCGGCATCGGCATGTCGGGCATCGCCGAGGTGCTGCACAATCTCGGCTACAAGGTGCAGGGCAGCGACCTCGCCGAGGGCGCCAACACGCGCCGCCTCGCCGATCTCGGCATCAAGGTGTCGATCGGCCATCGCGCCGACAATCTGGGCAACGCCCAGGTCGTGGTCGTCTCCTCGGCGGTCAAGAAGGACAATGCCGAGGTGCTGGCGGCCCGCGCCCGGCTGGTCCCGGTGGTGCGCCGCGCCGAGATGCTGGGCGAGCTGATGCGACTCAAATGGTCGGTGGCGATCGGCGGCACGCACGGCAAGACGACGACCACCTCGATGGTCGCCTCCATGCTCGATGCCGGCGGGCTCGATCCCACGGTGATCAACGGCGGCATCATCAACGCCTACGGCACCAACGCCCGCATCGGCGCCGGCGACTGGATGGTGGTCGAGTCCGACGAATCCGACGGCTCGTTCCTGCGCCTGCCGGCCACCATCGCCATCGTCACCAACGTCGATCCCGAGCATCTCGACCACTACGGCACCTTCGATGCGCTGCGCGATGCCTTCGTGCGCTTCGTCGAGAACATCCCGTTCTACGGCTTCGCCGTGCTGTGCGTCGATCATCCCGAGGTCCAGGCGCTGATCCCGCGGGTCGCCGACCGGCGCATCATCACCTACGGGCTGGGCAACAATGCCGACGTGCGCGCGCTCAATCTCAGGCTCGACCGCACCGGCGCCGACTTCGACGTGCAGATCGAGAACCGCGCCACCAACCAGTCGCGCGTCATCGTCGACCTGCGCCTGCCGATGTTCGGCCAGCACAATGTGCAGAATGCGCTGGCCGCCATCGCGGTCGCCCAGGAGATGGGCCTGCCGGACGAGACCATCCGCCGCGCGCTGGCGGGTTTCGCCGGCGTCAAGCGCCGCTTCACCAAGACCGGCGAGGCGCACGGCATCACCGTGATCGATGATTACGGCCATCACCCGGTGGAGATCGCCGCCACCCTGCGTGCCGCGCGCCAGAGCTATGGCGGCTCGGGCCGCGTCATCGCCGTGATGCAGCCGCATCGCTACACGCGCCTGGCCGGCCTGCGCGACGATTTCGCGACCTGCTTCGCCGATGCCGACGCGGTGATCATCGCCGAGGTCTATGCCGCGGGCGAAGCGCCGATCGAGGGCGTCAATCGCGACATGCTGGTTGGCCTGGTGCAGCGCGCCGGCCATCGCGATGTCGCCGCCCTCAACGCGCCGGCTGACCTGCCCGGCATGATCTGGCGTATCGCCCGGCCGGGCGATGTCGTGGTCTGCCTCGGCGCCGGCAACATCACCGCCTGGGCGCAGGCGCTGCCCGGCCAGCTGCAGCAGCTTGCGGCGCAGCATGCCGGCCCCCGCGCCATCGCCAACGATCCGGGCCCTCTTAACAGCGGATCGGCTGCATGATGGCGCTCGCCACGTCCCATCCGCACCTGATCGACCGGCTAACCAAGCCGCGCGGGCGCTTGACCGCCGAGGCGCCCTTGGGACCGCAGACCTGGTTCCGCACGGGCGGCAACGCCGAGGTGCTGTTCCGGCCGGCCGACGTTGAGGACCTGTCGTCCTTCTTGCATCGCCTGCCGGCCGAGATCCACGTGACCGTGCTGGGCGTGGGCTCCAACCTCTTGGTGCGCGACGGCGGCATCAAGGGCGTGGTGATCCGCCTGATGCGCGGCTTTACCGGCATCACCGTTGACGGCCACGAGGTGGTGGCTGCGGCCGGCGCGCTCGATCTCAACGTGGCGCTCACGGCGCGCGACCATGCCCTGGCCGGCCTGGAGTTCCTCAGCGGCATTCCCGGCACCATCGGCGGCGCGCTGCGCATGAATGCCGGCGCCTATGGCGGCGAGCTCTCAGAGGTGCTGGTCTCGGCCGAGGCGGTCGACCGCGGCGGCCACCTGCACAAGGCGAACGCGGAGCAGATGGGCTTCAGCTACCGCCACAGCGACGCGCCGGCCGACTGGATCTTCACCTCGGCGCGCCTCAAGGCCACGCCGGGCGACCAGGTTGCCATCGCCCGCCGCATCGCCGAGATCGACGGCGCGCGCACCGAATCACAGCCGCGCAGCCGCACCGGCGGTTCGACCTTCGTCAATCCACCCGGCCACAAAGCCTGGGAGCTGATCGACCGCGCCGGCTGTCGCGGCCTCAGGATCGGCGGCGCACAGGTCTCGGAGAAGCACACCAACTTCCTGATCAATACCGGCGACGCCACGGCGGCCGACATCGAGTCGCTGGGCGAGGAGGTGCGCCGTCGCGTGCTCGAGAAGACGGGCGTGCGGCTGGAATGGGAAATCCGCCGCATCGGAGAGATGCTGTGAGCCGCGTCGCGGTCCTGATGGGCGGCTGGTCGCCCGAGCGCGAGGTCTCGCTGGTGAGCGGCAAGGCCTGCGCCGAGGGGCTGCGCGAAGGCGGCCACGAGGTGATCGAGTACGACGTCAAGCGCGACCTGCGCGCGCTGATCGATTTCCTGCGGCCAGCGGGCGGCGGCGGGCCGGACGTGGTGTTCAACGCCCTGCATGGCAAATACGGCGAGGATGGCTGCATCCAGGGCGTGCTCGAGATCCTGGCGGTGCCCTACACCCACTCGGGCGTGCTCGCCTCGGCGATCGCCATGGACAAGCCGATGTCGCGGCACGTCTTCACCTCGATCGGCATCCGCGTCGCCGAGGGCCACGTGGTCGAGCGCCGTTCGCTTGCCTGGGGCGATCCCATGCCGCGGCCCTATGTCGTGAAGCCGATCGACCAGGGCTCGAGCGTCGGCGTCTACATCGTGCGCGAAGGCGACAATCTCGCCGCGGTCGAGGCGGCCGAAGCCCAGTTCGGCGAGAAGGTGCTGGTCGAGAAGTTCGTGCCCGGCCGCGAGCTCACGGTCGCGGTGATGGGCGAGAAGGCCGTCGCAGTGACCGAGCTGCGCCCGCGCACCAAGTTCTACGACTACGAGGCCAAGTACACCGAGGGCATCACCGAGCACCTGATCCCGGCGCCGATCCCGTGCCGAGGTCTACGAGCAGGCCAAGCAATGGGCGCTGATGGCGCACGAGGCGCTGGGCTGCAGCGGCGCTCAGCCGCGCCGACCTGCGCTGGGACGACATCCAAGCCCGGCACCTCGGGCCTGGTCGTGCTCGAACTCAACACCCAGCCCGGCATGACGCCCTTGTCGCTGGCGCCCGAGCAGGCCAAGTGGGCCGGCATCAGCTGGCCTGAGCTCATGACCTGGATGGTCGACCATGCGAGGCATCCGGCATGAGGGCGAGCCGTTCCGCCCCCCGGGCCGCCAAGGGCGTGGCGCCGCATCGCCGCGACTACAACAGGCGCAAGAAGCGCGGGCCGATCCGCAAGACCGGCCGGCCGATCTGGCGCCAGCCGCTGTTGCTTGGCCTGGTCGTGCTGCTGCTGGGCGCGGGCGGCGGTGGCGGCTGGTGGGGCTGGCGCGAGGGCTGGCTGGTCACGGTGCAGGCCGAGTTCGACGCCGTGACGCGCAGCGTGGTCGCCGCAATCACACCCTTCAAGCTCGCCGACGTCACAGTCGAGGGCCGCGATTACGTCGAGCGCGACGCCATCCTGGCGGCGCTGAACGTCAAGGCGGGCAATTCGCTGCTCGGCATCGACCTGCAGGGCGCGCGCAAGCGGCTGGAGGCGATCGACTGGGTGGCGAGCGCCACCGTCGAGCGCCGGCTGCCCGACACGCTTTATGTCACGCTGAAGGAGCGCCGCGCCGTCGCGATCTGGCAGAACGGCAACGAATACACGCTGATCGACACCAATGGCCGCACCGTGCGTGCGAGCCGCATGCCGCCGGGTGCCGAGTCGCTGCTGCTGCTGGGCGGCCCGGGCGCGCCCGAGCATGTCGGCGACCTGCTCCTGTTGCTCGCCAACGAGCCCGCCATGGCCAAGCAGCTGCGCGCCGCCGTGTGGGTCGGCCAGCGGCGCTGGAACCTGGTTCTGAACAACGACGTCGAGATCTGGCTGCCCGAGGAGGACGCGGTCGCCGCCCTCCAGAAGCTGGCCAAGCTCGACGGCGAGTACAAGCTCCTGTCGCGCGAGTTCGGCGTCGTCGATCTCAGATTGCCGGACAAGCTCTATCTCAGGAAACGCAGCCAGGCCGGCGATGCTCCGCCGACCGGGCCGGTATGAAGTCGGTAGCGTAAGGACACGGGGGAACATCGTGGCAAAGACAAGGAATGGCGTAGTAGCAGCGCTCGATATCGGTACCAGCAAGGTCGTGTGCTTCGTGGCACGCGTCGATGGCCAGGGGCTTCGCGTGGTCGGCATCGGCCACCAGCCGGCCGGCGGCATGCGCTCGGGCAACATCGTCGACATGGAGGCGGCCACGCGCGCCATCTCCTCGGCGGTGTCGACGGCCGAGGAGATGTGCGGCGAGCACGTGCGCGAGGTCATCGTCGGCGTGAGCGGCGGCTCGGCGGCCTCGCACAACCAGACCCTCGAGGTGGCGGTCGGCCATCACGAGATCGGCGAGCGCGACGTGCGTCGCGTGCAGCAGCACATCCAGCTGCCGGCCGAGACGGCCGACCGCGACATCATCCACTCCGCCGCCATCGGCTACTCGGTCGACGGCACGCCGGTGCGCGACGCGCGCGGCATGTTCGGCGAGCGGCTCGGCGTCGATGTCCATCTGGTGACGGCGGCGAGCGGGGCGATGCGCAACCTGCAGGTCTGCGTGCGCCGCGCCCATCTCGAGATCGCCGAGCGTGTCGTGGCCGCGCACGCCTCGGGCCTGAGCTCGCTGGTGGCCGACGAACGCGACCTCGGCGTCACCCTGATCGACATGGGCGGCGGCACGACCTCGATCTCGGTCTTCTATGAAGGCCATCTCGTCCACGTCGATTCGATCCCGGTCGGCGGCGACCATGTCACGCGCGACATCGCCCGCGGCCTCTCGACGCCGGTCGCCCATGCCGAGCGCATGAAGACCCAGATCGGCCGCTGCGTCGCCAAGCCCAACGACGAATACGACATCATCGACGTGCCGCTGATCGGCGAGGAGGATCGCACGCGGCCCAACCACATCCCGCGCTCGATCCTGGTTGGCATCATCCGGCCGCGCATCGAGGAGACCTTCGAGCTGGTGCGCAGCCGGCTGGAGGCCAGCGGTGTGGATAAGTTGGCCGGCGGCCGCGCCGTCCTGGTGGGCGGCGGCTGCCAGCTCGACGGCGTGCCCGAGGTGGCGGCCGCGATCCTCAACAAGAAAGTGCGTACCGGCGGCCCCTTGAGGCTCGCCGGGCTGGCCAATTCGACGGGCGGACCGGCCTTTTCGGCCGCGGCCGGGCTGCTGGCCTTCGCCCAGCAGAATCACGCCGTAACCCAAGCTCAACCAGCCGTTGTCGAGGCCCCAGCAAGCCGAATTGGGCGTATTGGCAGTTGGATTAGGGAGAACTTTTAGGCAATATGTTGTGTGGGGAATGGCTATCCCCACAGGCTGTAGATAACGATAAAAACCTGAGCCGGCTTAGGGCTTTACAACTCAGAACGAAGTCCAAGTCGCAGCTCCGGGCAGATAACCCCCTCGTTTGCGTGGAGAAAGCCGAATGACAATCAACCTCAGCCTCCCCCAAAAGGAGTCGGAGATTAAGCCGCGTATCACCGTGATTGGCGTCGGTGGCGCGGGCGGAAATGCCGTCAACAACATGATCAGCGCCGCGCTCGAAGGCGTGGAATTCATCGTCGCCAACACCGACGCACAGGCGCTCGGCCAGTCGCTGGCCGACCGGCGCGTGCAGCTCGGCATCACCATCACCCAGGGACTGGGCGCCGGTGCACGACCCGAAGTCGGCCGTCAGGCGGCCGAAGAGGCGCTGCCGGAGATCCTGCAGCTGCTCGACGGCGCCAACATGGTGTTCGTCACCGCCGGCATGGGCGGCGGCACCGGCACCGGTGCCGCACCGGTCATCGCCGCGGCGGCGCGCGAGCAGGGCATCCTCACCATCGGCGTCGTCACCAAGCCGTTCCACTTCGAGGGCCGCCGCCGCATGCAGTCGGCGGAGCAGGGCATCCTCGAGCTCGAGAAGGTGGTCGACACGCTGATCGTCATCCCCAATCAGAACCTGTTCAAGATCGCCAACGAGAAGACGACCTTCGCCGACGCCTTCAAGATGGCCGACGACGTGCTGCACATGGGCGTGCGCGGCGTCACCGACCTGATGGTGATGCCCGGCCTGATCAATCTCGACTTCGCCGACATCCGCACCGTGATGGGCGAGATGGGCAAGGCGATGATGGGCACCGGCGAGGCCGAGGGCCAGGATCGCAGCCGCGTCGCGGCCGAGAGCGCGATCTCCAACCCGCTGCTCGAAGACCATTCGATGAAGGGCGCCAAGGGCGTGCTGATCAACATCACCGGCGGCCTCGACATGACCCTGCATGAGGTCGACGAGGCGGCCAACCGCATCCGCGAGGAAGTCGACGCCGACGCGAACATCATCTTCGGCTCCACCTTCGACGCCACCATGCAGGGCCGCATGCGCGTGTCGGTGGTCGCCACCGGCATCGCCGCCATGGCGCAGCAGGCGCCGGCGCCGAACTACCTCAACCTCGACATGAACCGGCCGCATATGCAGACCGGCCAGCCGGCGCTCAGCCGGCCGGTCGCGCCGCCCGTCGGCCGCGTCGCCATGCCGGCCGCCGCCGTCGCGGCCGCTCCGCCGCCGCCTGCGCCCGTCATGCAGGCGCCGGCTGCACCGCCCGTCGCTCCACCAGTCGTGGCACCTCCCGTGATGGCGCCCGCGCCGGCTGCTGCCCCACCGATGCCGGCACCGGTCGTCATGCAGGCGCCGCCCGCGCCGGTCGTCGAAGCGCCGGCTCCGACACCGGCGCCGATCGCGGCGCAAATCGAGGCCGCGCAGCCCATGGGCTTCGCGCCCCCCCGCCGGCACCAATGCCCGCACCAGCCGCCGCACCTGCGCCAGTCGCGGCACCGGTCGCGGCACCTCCTGCGCCGGCCCCCGTGCCGCACAAGCCGCTGGTCGACGAGACCGACTGGCGCGTCAGCCGTCCGGCGACACGGCCGGCGGTACGCGCCACCGAACCGATCGCGCGACCCCTGGCCGCGCGGCCGGTCGCGGCCGAGAGCCGGGCGCCCAACTTGTTCCAGCGCATCACCGGCGCCTTTGCGACCCCGAGGCCCGCGACCCCGGCGGTCGCGGCATCCATGCCCGCTGCTGTCGCGAGCCCGGCTGCAGCCGAGCCCGCGCCAACGCGCACGGCGCCTGAAAATGTCGTCGCCGTCACGCCCAAGCCCGCGCCGCGTCCGGCGCCGGTGCAGACCTCGATCAGCCTCGACGTCACCGAGCGCGCCAAGCCCGCGCGCGATGACGACGACCTGCAAATTCCCGCGTTCCTGCGTCGCCAAGCCAATTGACGATAAAGCACATCCCGTGCGGCTGGTTAGCCGGACGGGATGTGCGCTGTGAGTACAGAACCACGCGTTTCCGGTCGGATGGAGCCGCACACGGTGCCATCCGACCGGAACCCGCTCTCGGCCGAGTAGAGTTTCCACGCATCTTTCGAGGGGCCTTTGGCCCCTCTTTTTTCGGCTCTGCGTGATATAAACCGTCGGCCGTCGCTTCGATGGAAGGTACATGGTGCACGCGTTGTTGAAGAGGATCGGACGCGCCGCTTGGTTGGCGGCCCTGGCTGTTGCCTTGCCGCTGCTGGCTGGTTGCAGCTGGTTCGGCGGCTCGAAGGACAACACTTATGTCGAGCAGCCGGTCGAGGTGCTCTACAACGCCGCCCTCGATGACCTGGGTGCCCAGGACTACAAGAACGCGGCCAAGGAGTTCGAGGAGGTCGACCGCCAGCACCCCTATTCGGTATGGGCGACCAAGGCGCAGATCATGGTGGCCTTCACCTATTACCAGTCCAACAAGTACGACGACGCCATCATCGCGCTCGACCGCTTCATCCAGCTCCATCCCGGCCATCGCGACGTCCCCTACGCCTACTACCTGAAGGGGCTGTGCTTCTACGAGCAGATCTCCGACGTCGGCCGCGACCAGCGCATCACCCAGCAGGCGCTCGATGCGCTGTCGGACGTCGCCAAGCGCTTCCCCGATTCGCCTTATGCGCGCGACGCCCGCATCAAGGTCGAGCTCTGCATCGACCAGCTGGCCGGCCAGGAGATGTATGTCGGCCGCTACTATCAGCGGAACCAGCAGTATGTCGGCGCGATCGGCCGCTACCGCACGGTGATCGAGCGCTACCAGACGACCTCGCAGGTGCCCGAGGCGCTGGAGCGCCTGGTCGAGTGCTACCTGGCGCTCGGCGTCAAAGAGGAGGCGCAGCAGTCTGCCGCCGTGCTGGGCCACAACTTCCCCGGCAGCGACTGGTACCAGGACGCCTACTTCCTGATGACCGGCGAGGGCACGCGGCCGGAAGACGAAAATCGCGGCTGGTTCTTCGGCCTCTTCTGATCGGCCGTGCATGTTGGTCTCGCTTTCGATCCGCGACTTCGTCCTGATCGAAAAGCTCGACCTCGCTTTCACGCGCGGCACTGACGGCGGCCTCGGTGCCCTGACGGGTGAGACCGGGGCGGGAAAATCGATCCTGATCGATGCATTGGGTCTGGCGCTCGGCGCACGCGCCGACACGGCGGCCATCCGGCGCGGCACGGCGCAGGCCTCCGTCGCCGCCTCGTTCGAGCTGCCCAAGAGCCATCCGGCCCACGCCATCCTGTCGGAGCAGGGCCTCGACGATGAGGACGTGCTGACGCTGCGCCGAACGATCGGCAGCGACGGCCGCGGCCGTGCGTTCGTCAATGACCAGCCGGCCTCGGTGGCGCTGCTGCGTCGGCTCGGCGACACGCTGGTCGAGATCCAGGGGCAGATGGAGCAGCACGGCCTGCTGGACATGGCCACCCACCGCGCCTCGCTCGATGCCTTTGCCGGGCTGGAGAAGCAGGCCGACGCCGTGCGCGCCGCCTGGCAGGCCTGGCGCGCGGCGGAGCAGGCGCGGGTCGATGCCGAGCAGGCGGCCGCGGCGGCGCGGCGCGACGAGGATTTCCTGCGCCATGCCGTGAAGGAGCTGGAGGCGTTGGCGCCCCAGGCCGACGACGAGGAGAAGCTCGCGGCCGAGCGGCAGTTGCTGCGCGCCGGCAGCGCGCTCGGCGAGGCGGTGGCGCAGGCATTGGGCGAATTGGAGGAGGGCAAGGGTGCCGTCGCCGCCTTGCGCACGGCGCATCGGCTGATCGAACGCAATGTCGACAAGGCCGCGGGCCGGCTCGACGCCTCGCTGGCTGCGCTCGACCGGGCGCTGAGCGAGGCGACCGAGGCGCAGGCCCAGCTCGAGGCGGCGCGCGATGCCCTCGAATTCGACCCCAACCGGCTGGAGAAGATCGAGGAGCGGCTGTTCGCCCTGCGCGCCGCCGCCCGCAAGCACAATGTCAGGGTGGCCGAGCTCGCGCCGCTGGCCGACAAGATGATCGCCCAGCTCGCGGCGCTGGATGACGGCGAGGCGAGCCTCAAGAAGCTGGCCGCCGCGGCCAAGGCGGCGCGCGGCGACTATGTTGCCGCCGCCGAGGCGCAGGCCGCGGCGCGGCGCAAGGGCGCGACCCGGCTCGACAAGGCGGTCGCCGGCGAGCTCGGCCCGCTCAAGCTCGAGAAGGCGAAGTTCGTGACCGAGCTCAGCACCCTCGCCGAAGCCGACTGGTCGGAGTCCGGCACCGATCGCGTGCAGTTCACCGTCGCCACCAATCCCGGCACGCCGCCGGCGCCGATCGCCCGGATCGCTTCGGGCGGCGAGCTGTCGCGCTTCCTGCTGGCCCTCAAGGTGTGCCTGGCCAAGGTGGGCGACGCGCCGACCATCGTGTTCGACGAAGTAGATTCGGGCATCGGCGGCGCCACGGCGGCCGCGGTCGGCGTGCGGCTGAAGCGGCTCGCCAAGGAGGTCCAGGTGCTGGTGGTGACGCATTCGCCGCAGGTCGCTGCGGTGGCCGACCGGCATTGGCTGATCCGCAAGACCACAACGCGGAACGCCGCCTCGACCGACGTCCTGGCGCTCGACGCCAAAGGCCGGCGCGAGGAGATCGCGCGCATGCTGTCAGGCGCCGAGGTGACCGCCGAAGCGCGCGCCGCTGCCGACCGGCTGCTGGCGGCGGCAGGGTAGCGGGCAAACTCGGGGCCATGTCCAAAGCCGCCAAAGTCGTCGCCGCGTTGAAGGTCGACGAACTCACCGAGCGCCAGGCGCGCGCCGAGCACAAGCGTCTCGCCGAGGAGATCGGCCATCACGACAAGCTCTATCACGAGAAGGACGCGCCGGAGATCTCCGACGCCGACTACGACAAGCTGCGCCAGCGCCTGAAGGCGATCGAGGCGCGCTTCCCGCAGCTCGTCGACCTGCTGAGCCCGACGCAGCGCGTGGCGCCGACGCCGACCACCGCTTTCGCCAAGGTCCGCCACCTGAGGCCGATGCTGTCGCTCGACAACGCCTTCAGCGACGATGAGCTGCAGGGCTTCCTCGACCGCGTGCGGCGCGGACTGGAGCGCGAGACGGACCTCAAGCCGGATGCCGAGATCGCCTACAGTTGCGAGGCCAAGATCGACGGGCTGTCGATCAGCCTGCGCTACGAGGACGGCGAGTTCGTCCAGGGCGCCACCCGCGGCGACGGCACCACGGGCGAGGACGTCACCGCCAACCTCAGGACCATCAAGGACATCCCGCACAAGCTCAAGGGCAGAGGGGTCCCCAAGGCGTTCGACGTGCGCGGCGAGGTCTATATGGAGCGCAAGGCGTTCCTGGAGTTGAACGCCCGCCAGGTCGCGGCGGGCGAGAAGGCCTACGTCAATCCGCGCAACACCGCCGCCGGCTCGCTGCGCCAGCTCGATCCGGCAATCACCGCGACGCGGCCGTTGCGCTTCTTCGCTTATGCCTGGGGCGAGGCCGAGCCGCGCGGCTGGAAGACCCACAGCGAGTATCTCAAGCTGCTCAAGGACTGGGGCTTCAAGACCAATCCACTCACCCGGCTCTGCCGCACGGCCGACGAGGTTCGCGCGTTCTACAGGAAGATCGGCGAAGAGCGGCCGTCGCTGCCCTACGACATCGACGGCGTGGTCTACAAGGTCGACCGCATCGACTGGCAGGAGCGGCTGGGGTTCGTCAGCCGCGCCCCGCGCTGGGCGATCGCCCACAAGTTCCCGGCCGAGCAGGCGCGGACGCGGCTGAACGGCATCTTCATCCAGGTCGGCCGCACCGGGGCGCTGACTCCCGTGGCCGATCTCGAGCCGATCAATGTCGGCGGCGTCGTGGTGGCGCGCGCCAGCCTGCACAACGCCGACGAGATCGAGCGGCTGGACGTGCGTGCCGGCGACATGGTGATCGTGCAGCGGGCCGGCGACGTCATCCCGCAGGTGCTGGGCTACGTGCCCGAGGAGCGGCCGAAGAAGACCGAGAAGTTCCGCTTCCCCACCCAGTGCCCGTGTCCGCTTGAAGACCAAGGTGAAGAGCGAGGAGGGTGGCGTGGTACGGCGCTGCTCGGGCGGGCTGGAATGCCCGTTCCAGCAGGTCGAGCGGCTGCGCTACTTCGTGTCGCGCAACTGCTTCGACATCGAGGGGCTGGGCGGCACGCACATCGAGAACTTCTTCAATGACGGCCTGCTCAAGGTGCCGGGCGACATCTTCCGCCTGCCCAAGCAAGGCCGACGAGATCAGCGAAGCGCGAGGGCTGGGGCGACCTGTCGGTCACGCAACCTGATGGCCGCCATCGAGGCGCGCAAGACCATCTCGCTCGATCGGTTCATCAACGCCATCGGCATCCCGCTGATCGGCGAGGCCACCGCCAAGATCATGGCGCAGGAATACGGCGACGTGGACGCCTGGCTCGCCGAGATGCTGAAGGCCGCCAAGGAGCGCAAGAAGACACCCGACGACGTCAAGAAGGAGAAGGCCGCGGCCGAGGTGGGCGAGAGCTACGGGCGGCTGTGCAACGTCGAGCAGATCGGCGTCACCACGGCTGACGCGATGTGCGCCTTCTTCAGCGAAGGCCACAACGTCGAGATCATCCGCGACCTGCGCAAGCAGCTCACCGTCGAGGGCGTGAAGCGCCGCGTCGTCGCCGCCGACGCGCCGCTCAAGGACAAGATCGTGGTCTTCACCGGCGAGCTCTCCACCATGACGCGCGACGCCGCCAAGGCCCGCGCCGAGGAACTGGGTGCCAAGGTCACCGACTCGGTGTCGAAGAAGACCAGCCTCGTGGTGGTCGGCGAGAACGCCGGCTCCAAGGCCCGCAAGGCCGCCGAGCTCGGGGTGCAGACGATGACCGAGGAAGAGTGGGTCAAACTGTCGTCTTGAGTAGCGCGGGGTAACCCCCGCGCCGCGAAGGACCTCATCCTTCGCTTCGCTCGGGATGACAAGAATGCTAGAGCGAGCACCGTCTCTTTGGAGTTGATTGAATGGACTTGTCTCGTTTTCCGCGTCGCAGCTACACCCACGCCCCCACGCCGATTGAGCTGCTTCCGCACTTCACCAAGGCCCTGGCGGCGACCTGCCCCGGCGGCGTCGGTCCCGAGATCTGGATCAAGCGTGACGATCTGCTGGGTCTCTTCCCCGGCGGCAACAAGACCCGCAAGCTGGAGTTCCTGGCAGCGGATGCACTGGCGCAGGGTTGCGACACCCTGATCACCTGCGGCGCGCCGCAGTCCAATCATTGCCGCATCACCCTCTCGGCCGCGATCAAGGAAGGGCTGAAGTGCCGCTTCGTGATCGAGGAGCGCGTGCCCGGCAGCTACAAGAAGGAGGCCGGCGGCAACAACTTCATGTTCGAGCTGATGGGCGTCGAAGCCATCACCGTGGTGCCCGGCGGGTCGGACATGGGTGCCGCCATGTCGAAGGTCGCGCAGGAAGTCGCTTCGCTCGGCCGCAAGGGCTACGTCATTCCCGGGCGGCGGCTCGAACGCGATCGGCGGCCTGGGCTATGTCGCCTGCGTGCAGGAGATGCAGCAGCAATGGTTCGACATGGGGCTGGCGCTCGATGCCGTCGTGGTCGGCTCGGGCAGCTCAGGCACCCATGGCGGCATGGCGGCGGGGTTTTGCGGCAACAACATCAGGATCCCGCTGATCGGCATCGGCGTCAGCCGCGATCCCGCCGACCAGGAGCCGCTGGTCCACAAGGAGGCGCAGGCGGTGGCTGACCTGCTCGGCATCGGCAAGGTGCCGCGCGACGCGATCAAGAGCGTCGGCGGCTACTGGCAGCCGAAATACTCCGTGCCGAACAAGAAGATGGTGGAAGCCGTGCAGCTGCTGGCGCGGACCGAGGGCATCCTGCTCGACCCGGTCTATACCGGGAAGATCATGGCCGGCCTCATCGGCCTCGCACGGCAAGGCACCTTCAAGCCCAACGCCAAGGTGCTGTTCATGCACACCGGCGGCCTGCCGTCGCTGCACGTCTATGAGGACGTGGTCCTGGGGCGGACGGCGTTGAAGGATTAAAGCCGGTCGCTACTCCGCTGCCCTGCGCAACGGCTTGTCGCGACGAAGCTCGGCGACACGCGCCTGGGTGTAGACGTCCGTCCAGTTGACCAGTGCCGCGTCAGTGACCTGGCGCGGATCGTAGTCGCGATCGGGCAGCGCCATGCGCTTTCCGCCGAGGTGGACGGCGTGAATCCGGCTCTTGTCGAGCAGGATCGATATGTTCTCGAGGGGAGAGCCGTCGAGCGCGATGAAATCGGCCCAGCGACCGGGTTCGAGCCTGCCGACCCGCTCGCCATCGGCAAGAAAGCCCGCGTTGGTTCGGGTCGCCGCTGAGAGCGCCTCGGCCGGGGTGAAGCCAAGATCGTTCACGAAGATCTCCAGCTCGCGCGCATGCCATTCGCCGTAGGGCGTGACCGCGAAGCCCGTATCGGTGCCGGCCATCATCGGCACGCCCGCCTTGTGCGCCTTGGCGAGGTTGCGGCAGGCGCGTTCGTACTGGCGTTGCACGTGGTCGACGCGCCCCTTGATCGCTGCCGGTTCGTGCGGCTGCGTGAACTCCATGGTGTTGCGCTGGAAGGTGAGAGTGGGCGCGATGGCCGAACCGCTCTTCAGCACCGCGTCGATGCATTCGTCGTCGAGGTCGAAGGCATGGAAGATCACATCGACGCCGGCCCGCGCGGCGTAGAGGACAGCCTCGCGACCGATGGCATGGACCACCGCCTTGCGGCCGAGGCGCTGGATCTCGCGCACCATGGCGCAGGTCTCGTCCTCGGTGAACGCGGCAATCAGGGACCCGTCGGGACGGCGCTGGATGCCGTCGAGCGCGATCTTCACGCAGTCGACGCCGTTCTTGGCCTGGACGCGGATTTCCTCGATCGCCTCGTCCCGGCTGGCAACCAGCCGGCCGATCGACGTGGAGGGCGCGCCGATCCAGCTCGGATACCAGTCGGTCAGGCTCTGGCGTGCCGAGATGTAGGGTCCGGCGGCGCTGATGCGGGGGCCGTCGAAGAGGCCGGCACCGATCGCGTTGCGGATCGACAGGCTGACCTGACCGGCGTCGCCCGGCGAGCAGAGCGCGGTGTAGCCGGCCGCCAGCAGCTTCTGGGCGAAGAACAGGCCACGAAGCGCGCGGAACTCCAGCGGGCTGTAGAGGTCGATATCCTCCTCGCTCTTGGCGTTGCCGTAGGCGAGATGGACATGGATATCGATCAGCCCCGGCATGACGAAATGCCTGGAATGGTCGAGCACCTGCTCACCGGGGGCCGCCTTGGGCGCCTGTGCCGTCGGGCCGACAAACTCCAGGACGCCACGCGCGTCGTACACCAGGGTCTGCCCGGACCGGGCCTCCTGGTCGACGGCGCTGAACAGGGTGCCGCAACGCACGTGTGTTTTCATGGGTGTCCCCTCGAGCTGGAGGGGACTGTAGTCATGCCGGCCCCCTTCGGGTAGCCCTGTCATCGCGGCATCATCGCGTTGGCATCGAGATCGGTGATCGCCGCGGCGACGCGCTCGAAATTGGCGTGAAAAACCGCAACTCCGCGCGCGTTGGTCGGATCCAGCGTGCCGATGACGATCACGGAATAGACCAGGCAGAAGAGCACGCCAAAACGATAATCCTCGAGACACGACTCGAGTCCGTACTCCCGAACGCCGTTCTCGCGCAGGATGTCGGTGTAGTGCTTCAGCAGGTCCATCTCGATCGACCGGCGAACCTCGGTGCTGACATTGCCCGACAGAAAGTAGGCAAGATCGAAGGCGCCCGCGCCGCGAGCGCTCACCTGCCAGTCCACCGCCGCGAGGGCAGGTGCGCCCTGCGCGGCACCGCCGAAGAACAGATTGTCGGCACGGTAATCGCCATGGACGAGCGTGGATGGCCTTTCCATAAAGCCGTCGAGCATGCGGATCACGTTGGTCGCCAGCGCCTCGCCCGTGCGCCGAAGCGCCGGCGTCATCTTCTCGCCGACGAACTGCACGAACGGCTCCCAGCAACCCTGGTAGGCGAACTGGGCGAAGTGATTGATCGGATCGTTGGTGGCGGGCAGCCAGGCAAACGACTTAAGCCGGGGGTTCTCCCACCAAAGGGCATGACATTTGGCGATGGCGCCGACCGCGGAACGCGCGTCCTCGGCGCTGCATCCGGCGAGTTGGTCACCGAGCCGCGCCGGCGCCAGATCCTCCATCAGTAGCACGAAGTCGCCGCTTTGCGGGTCGGCGGCGCCGAAATGCATTGTCGGAATACGAATGCCGGCGTCGGGTCCGACCTCGCGATAGAAGGAGACCTCGCGCTCGTAGAAGCGAAACATCTTGGCGAGCTGACGCGATTTCGCGTCCTGGGTCGGCTGCTTGACGACGAGCGTTCGCGGCAGGTCATCGTCACCCTCGGCGTAGCGAAGGCGCAATCGGCCGAGCTTGCCGAGGAAGCCAACGCCCGCCGCGATCGGCTCGTATTCGAACGATGCGATCCTGGCGTTGCCGGCGCCACCGCTCTGCAGCGCAGCGGTCAGCCACTGGGGAGAAAGAGCGTCGGGACTTTTGGGGATATCCAGGATTGCCATGATGTCGCCCCTCCCATCTGTTTCATTCGGGCATCCCAGCCAGGCGAAAGCCTTTGAGATATTTCTCGACATCCTCTCCGCCGCGGAACCACCACCATTCCCTCATTTTCGTCACCCGCGCCGTGGGATCCAGCTCGCGATAGCGGTCCACCATTTGCCGCGCCATATCGAGATGTCCCGCCAGTGCATTTGCCGCTATGGCCACGCGTAGCGCACTCAACGAGTTGGGGCGCTGGCGCAGCGCCGTCGACACCCAGGACAGAGCCTCTTCATATCGGCCGCGCAGGAAATGGGCGTTCGCCATCCCGGTCTGCGCAATCCAGAGTGTCGAGTTCGAGCGGGCTGAGGCGCAACGCTTGCTGAAGATCCTCAATGGCCCGCTCCGCGTCGCCAAGGTAGGACTTCGTATTGCCTCGCCACATCCAGGCATTCGCATAGTTCGGGTCAGCGCGTATCGCCTGGTCGAGACAGGAGACTGCTTCATCGAGCCGGCCGACATTGTAGATCAGCGTTTGCGCGTAGAAGGTCAATACCCGCGCGTCGCTCGAATCCAGCTCCATTGCCCGCCGGGCCAACCGCTCGGCTTCTGCAGCCTCATGCGCGGGATCGACGCTCCAGGAAAATGCCCGTCGTATGAAGTAGCAGACCGCCTCGCTGGCATAGGCGAGGGCGAATTCGGGATCCAGCGCGATGGCCTTTTCCAACAAGGCCAGCGCTTCCTGCGAACCTTCGCTGGAGAAGCGATACATGGCTGCCCAGGCCCGCAAGTAGTAGTCATAGGCGTCCAGGTTTTTGGTCTTGCGTCGAGCGCGTTCCATCTCCGCCAGCTCGACCCGCGGGGCGATGGCGCCGATCACCTGGGTCGTGATCTGATCCTGAAGGTCGAAGATGTCCGCCAAGTCGCCGTCGAAGCGATCGGCCCAAAGGTGTACGGCATTTTCCGCTTCGATGAGCTGGCCGGTGATGCGCAGACGGTCGCCGGCCTTGCGCACGCTTCCTTCCAGAACATAGCGTACGCCGAGCTCGCGCCCGACCTGGCGAACGTCGACGGCTCGCCCTTTGTATGTGAAGGACGAATTGCGCGCGATCACGAACAGGGCCTTGCTGCGCGACAGGCCGGTGATGATTTCCTCGACCAGGCCGTCGACGAAATACTCCTGCTCGGGATCGCCGCTCATGTTCTGAAAGGGCAGCACGGCAATCGACGGTTTGTCGGGCAGCGGCCGCCCCATCGGTCGGCATCGCGGCCGTCGCGTGCGCGGAAATCGTCCAATCCGCGGCCTCCCATGCGACTCGAAATGCCTGGATCGGACGTTCGATATTCTTGAGTGCCAGACCTCCCAGGTCCTCGAACCTGGCCTTGAGCCGTCCAGCCACTGCTTCATGAACCGTTCGCGAAACGACGATTCCGCCGGGCGGCGCCTGGGCCTCAAGCCGGACGGCGATATTCACGTCATCGCCGTATATGTCGTCGTCGTCGTCGATCAGGTCGCCGAGATTCACACCGATGCGAAACACCATGGCGGCGTCCGTGGAGCTGGTCGCGGTTGGCTTCAGCCATCGCCTGCTGGAATTCGACGGCGGCGCCAAGCGCGCCCACGGCGCTGGTGAACTCCACCAACGCTCCGTCCCCGGTCAGCTTGACCAGTCGCCCGCCATGGCGGGCGAGCGCCGGTTCCAGGCGTTCAGCCACGTGGCCCTTGAACCGGGCGAGCGTGCCGTTTTCGTCACGGCCCATCAGGCGCGAATAGCCAACGACATCCGCTGCCAGGATCGCCGCCAAACGTCGCGTCACTCGCTCGCCGGTCAAGAGGCCTCCGCCAACGCTGAGCTCGCCGCGCTGCGGCCCCGCAGCGCGGCTGGTCTGCATCTTAGGTACTCGGTGTGGCCCTGTCGTCCCTGTTGCACCGCCCCGAACTACGGGCAGAGCGGACAGGTAACGCCGCCGCGGAACGACTGCGTGTCAGCCTGCCTTCAGAACCAGGACGCCTTGTCGACCTGATTACGTAGCGGCTGCCCGGCAGCGAAGGCGCGGCAGTTGTCTGCCATGATTTCGAACCGACGCTCGTCGAGGTATGGCCCGTGTCCTGCCATGTGCGGTGTGAGCAACACGTTGGGCAATGCCCAAAGCGGGTGCTCGCTCGGCAGCGGCTCCAGCTCATAGACGTCGAGCGCAGCGCCGGCAATCTCGCCGGCTTGCAGTGCCGCGACCAGGTCATCCAGCTTGGTCGTCATGCCGCGGCCGATGTTGATGAAGAACGCCGTCCGCTTCATGCGCTGGAAGAGGGCGCGGTTGAAGAAGCCTTCGGTCGCCGGCGTATGCGGCACCGTCAGGATCACGAAATCCGCACGTGGCAGCAGGTCTTCCAGTGCATCCGGCGGATGCAGCTCGGCCACCCCGCTGGGCGCCACCGTGCGGCGTGCATCTGTTGCCAGCACGGTCACACCGAAAGCCGCGAGCAAGCGCGCCGCCTCGGCACCGATGCCGCCTACGCCAACGACCAGTGCCGTCGCTTCGGGCAAATGCACGACATCGCCCGTCTCCGCCGGGCTCTTCTTCCACTCGCGGCGCAGCTGTTGCGGAATGAACACATGCAGCCCGCGGGCAAAAGCCAGCACGAATGCCAGGATGTGGGCGCCGATATGGTCGTTGTAGATCTCACGGAAGTTCGTAACGCTCACAGGATGGCTGACCAGCTCGGGATAGTAGTAGCCGGCAGCCGGCGCCGCCTGAGGCGCCTGCAGCCAGCGCAAGTTCGTGGCCTTCGACAAGAGCTCCTTGCCGAGCCAGCCAAAGGCGGCTTCTGCGTCGGCGATCTCGCGCGCGGCAGTGTCCGCGTCCTCGGCAAGGACCACGCGGACCTCCGGCACCGCTTCGGCCAGGCGCTTGGCCCAACCGCGGGTCGTGTCGGTCTGCGGCGGCAGCATGACGAACTTGAAGGAATTCCTGCTGACCACGATGGTTCCTCTTTTTCGGCAGGGGCAGACGGAGTGTAGACCGGTCCAACGTCGATCAGCAAAGATCCGGCACTGCGGAGTCCCCGCTTCCGCGTCGAAGAAGCGGCCCGGGCATCGCTGATCTCAGCCGATTCTGCATTGCGTTGGAGGTGACTCGAGTCAGGCGTCTATATTGGGATCCAGGACGAAATCGAGATCCAGGACGAACAGATGAAGCCGATTCCGCTGGGAGCCACAGGAACGTCGACATTGCGCGTGCCCCCGAACACCTTGCCAATCGATTCAAGGACGCCATGTTGCCGCAAGTGCTTGCGACGCCCGTGATGATCCTGATCATGGAGAACGCGGCGCTCAATGCCATCAAGCCGTTTCTGGACGCAGGCGAAAGCGCAGTCGGTGTTGCAGTGGATGTAAAGCACCTCGCCGCCACGCCAGTAGGCCACGAGGTACGCGCGACCGCCGAGGTCGTCGGCGTCGACGGAAAGCGAATTGACTTCAAAGTGTCGGCACGCGACGGCAAAGAGGAGATCGGCAAGGGAAGCCACCAGCAAATCGTGATCGATCTTCGTTCGTTCAACGAGCGGCTTGCCAAAAAGAGCCTGTAGTGACTGGGCGGTCCTAATTCTCACTCACCCTGAGGAGCGTCGCGAAGCGATGCGGGTGCTCCTCAGGGTGAGGTCGGTGTGGTTCCATTCATATTTTTAGGTGAGCTTGTATTGCCTCTGAAAAAACGCCGAATGCAATCCGCCGTCGGGCGGCCGGGCGGCGATATGTTGTGTGACTTGAGCATTTTCTGAACTGTTTC
Source organism: uncultured Alphaproteobacteria bacterium (assembly GCA_963755595.1). Classification (GTDB taxonomy): domain Bacteria; phylum Pseudomonadota; class Alphaproteobacteria; order Reyranellales; family Reyranellaceae; genus Reyranella. Next base: position 125,074 of record CAVWKP010000018.1, read on the forward strand.
CGGCGACCATCAGCATGACGCGATTTACCGGAATGGTTTTAAGCGTCTCCCGCTTCAACAGTTCATCCAGAATATTTTCCGGTTCACCCTCGGGAACAGCAATCCAATATCTCAAAGCTTTAAGCATGCTCTGTGTCTTAGGGTCATATGCCTTGTAATCACCGGCAACATAGTGCGTACCCAGCGTTTCAATCCTGGCTATGCAGATCGGTTCTCCCGCGCCATCCGGATCTTCTGCACTATGGTCGGTATGCAGGCCATGCGGTTCGGGAACTTTGAATTTGCCGTACGCATAATGCCCTTTGCGATAGCGCGCTGAAGGAACGAGTACGCCCATCATTTCATCAACATCGTCGTTATAGAGGCGCACATAATTCGCCATCGTGTCGAGAGTACCGTTGGCAAACTTGTCTGCAAACCAACTGTCATCGACATATACCGTTTTCACGTCGTTGAACTGCTTCGCATGTTCATAAATCGCTTTCCTCGCAGCCTCGCGGAAGCGGGCAATTGGTATGGGCAAGTGAGTATGCGCTTCCCGATCATTGAAATTCGCATGCATGCGTTCAACAAGTGACCAATGGTCGGCAGAGAACTGCAATGGTTCCAATATTTTTAGCCTGGGCTGCAAGGTCGCCCATGCTCGATGAAGAGACGTCATCATCACCCGGGCCTAGATCGTGCGTGTTGCCTCTTCGAGCCAGGCACGGGTCGTCTCGTCGACCTGCGGCGCCACAACCTCGCGGACGCGGGCGTGGTAGGCGTTTAGCCAGACCTTTTCGGCTTCGGTCAGCAGGCTCACGTCGATGCAGTTGAGGTCGATCGGCGCCAGGGTCAGCGTCTCGAACTCGAGGTACTTGCGGTCGGCGCCCTCGATCTGGGCTTCCTTGACCGCCACCAGGTTCTCGATGCGGATGCCGAAGGCGCCGGCCTTGTAGAAGCCGGGCTCGTTGCTGACGATCATGCCGGGCTGCAGGGCGATGTTGTTGGCGACCTTGGAGATGCGCTGCGGCCCTTCGTGCACCGACAGATAGGCGCCGACGCCATGGCCGGTGCCGTGGTCGTAGTCGAGCCCGACCTGCCACAGCGAATAGCGCGCCAGCGCGTCGAGCTGCGAGCCGGTCGTGCCGACCGGGAAGCGGGCGGTCGCCAGCGCAATATGGCCTTTCAGCACGCGGGTGAAGCGGTCCTTCATTTCCGGCGTCGGCGTGCCGATGCCGACGGTGCGGGTGACGTCCGTCGTGCCGTCGCGGTATTGCGCGCCGGAATCCACCAGGTAGAGCGAGCCCGGCTCGAGGGTGCGCTCGGTCGCCTTGGTGGCGTGATAATGCACGACGGCGCCGTTGGGGCCGGCGCCGGAGATGGTGTCGAAGGAAAGATCGCGCAGCTTGCCAGTCTCCTGGCGCAGCGCCTGCAGGCGGTCGGAGACCTCGATCTCGCGCAACTTGCCGCCCTTCGATTCGCGCGCCAGCCAGCCCAGGAAGCGGGTCACCGCCGCGCCATCGCGGCGATGGGCGGTGCGGATGCCTTCGAACTCGACCGGGTTCTTGCAGGCCTTGGGCAGCGCCACCGGGTCGGCCTCGCGCACCACCGTGACGCCGGCCGCCTGCAGGCGGGTGGCCGCCCACCATGGCGCGGTCGCGGTCTCGATCAGCACGCGCTTGCCCGCCTTGCCCAGCATGTCGAGCGCGGCGCCCAGCTCATCGGGCGGCGCCAGGGTCACGGCGTTGCCCATCCAGGCCACGGTGCGGTCGGGGATCTTGCGGCGATCCATGTAGAGGTCGACATGGCCGTCGCGGTGCAGCAGGGCGAAGCCCAGCGCGAAGGGCGTGCGGGGCACATCGCCGCCGCGCACGTTCAGCAGCCAGGCGATCGAATCGGGCTGGGTGAGCAACGCCACGTCGGCGCCCTTGGCCGCGACCGATCCGGCGATGCGCTTGCGGCGCGCTTCGCTGGTTTCGCCGGCGAACTCCACCGGGTGCGGCAGCACGGGGGCCAGCGGCGCGGCGGGGCGATCGCGCCACACGACGTCGACGGGATTGGATTCCACCGGCACGAAGGCGGCCGCCGGCCTTGGCGCAGGCGCGGGCGAAGCGCTCGTGGCCGTCGACCGTCTGCAGCCAGGGATCGAAGCCGAGCTTGCCGCCCTTCGGCAGGTTGGCCGCGATCCAGGCCTCGGGTGACTCCTCGGGAATCTGGTGCGGCACGAAGGCGTCGACGTCGACCTGCGCGCGCACCGCCAGCGTGTAGCGGCCGTCGATGAAGATCGCGCCCTTGTCCGCCAGCACGATGGCGAGGCCGGCCGAGCCGGTGAAGCCGGTCAGCCAGGCCAGCCGCTGCGAATGACGCGCCACGTACTCGCCCTGATGCTCGTCGGCGCGCGGCACGACGAAGCCATCGAGGCCGCGCTGCTTCAGCTCGGCGCGCAACGCTGCCAGTCGCTGGCCAGGCGCCGGCGATTCGCCAAGGCCGCCTTTGGCCCGGGCGAGCTCTGCCCGCCACGCGGTCAGCGCCTTGGTCAGTTCGGCATCAGGCTTGGGGTCGATCAGTTCGACCCATTCCGGCCCGGCCAATCCTTCCGGCGCCGCGGCGACGCCGTGCATCAGGGAATCGAGGGCCGAGGGGTCGAGATCGCGGCCACGTTGCCGCAGGAGCTGGAGGACGTCGTCGGGAGCTGAACTCATGGCACTCTCAACATGGGCGCGGCGGACCGTACGCGCCGTCCGAAAGGGAGGCAATCTGCGCAATATTCGGTCGTTCGCGGTTGCGAAATGCCCATCAATTGTGCCCCATGCAAACGTTGCATATCAGCAAGTCCAATGCTGGTATTATTGTTGTAACTCAAGGCTCTATATTTGCTTTGTGCAGATGCAGCATCCGCTATCGCATCGCACAAGTATAGGAGCGTACCATGATGACCCAGCCGATCCAGACATTCGAGAATCTGACCAGCGAAACTTCGGCGGGGGGAAACGATCTTACCAAACTCGGCTTTTCGTCCGATGACCGGCGCCTGATCGAGCGGCGCGCCCGGTTCGCACGGGCGGCCCTGCTCGCCGACAGCCTGACCGAGGGCCTGATGTGGCTCGGCCGCCTGGCCAAGCGCGTTGTCGACGCCGTCAAAGCCGACTACAAGCTGCGCGCCGCCGAGGCCCAGCTGTTCCGCATGAGCGATCGCGAGCTCCGCGATCTTGGCCTCAGCCGCGCCGAGATCCCGTTCGCCGTGCGCGAGGCGCAGGTCGAGGGCGTGATGCCCCAGGCCGACGCCGCGCACGCCGCCGCGGTTTCCGCGGCGAACCGCAATGAGCGCCCCGCCATCTTCTGGGCGGGCCGCGCCTGAGGAAGTTACCAGCCTAGTGGCGTAGCGTAAGCGTACGAAAGGGGCCGGCGAAAGCCGGCCCCTTTTTACGTCCGGCGCAACAGCAGCGTGCGCCACCACGCGCCGCCGGTCTCGAGGTCGATGTGGCGCTCGAGCTCGACGCCGCGGCGCTTGTAGGCCGCGACGATCATGTCGGCCTGCTCGACCAAAAGGCCGCTCAGCAGCACGCGGCCGCGCGGGCAAGTCGCTGCCACAAACGACTCGGAAAGCTCGATCAGCGGGCCGGCGAGGATGTTGGCGACGATGAGGTCGTAGGGCGCGCGGCGCGCCAGCTCCGGCGCTTGCAGGCCGATCGACGTCACGAATGTGCAGAGCGTCGCCACGCCATTCAGCTCGGCGTTCTCGACGGCGACCTCGACGGCCTGGGGATCGTTGTCGCCGCCAACGGCTTGGCGCTTCCACAGCTTGGCCATGGCGATGGCCAGGATGCCGCTGCCGCAGCCGACATCGACGGCGTTGGCCGTCTCGGCCGGATCGAGCGTCGCCAGCATCTCCAGGCAGCCGCGCGTGGTCGCATGGGTGCCCGTGCCGAAGGCCATGCCGGCGTCGATCTCGAGGGGCAGCAGCCCGGCCGGGAAGCTGTCGCGCGCGTGGCTGGGATGGACCCAGAACGGCCCGACCCGGAAGGGCCGGAAGGAGCGCTGGTTCTCGGCCACCCAATCGATGTCCGGCAGCTCCTCCCATTGCCAGCTGCGGTCTGTCGCGGCGGCGACCTTCGCCTTGTCGCCTTGGCCGAAGATTTCGATGCGCCACGGCCCGTCGCGCGACACTTCGTGGCTGGTAACGATGAAGCCGAACTCCGACAACGGCTCCAGTTCCTGCTCGCGTGCCAGCCGTTGGTTGGCCGGGAAGACGCGCCAGGCCTTCCAGCTTTCCATGGCCGCTCAAGCCGCCTCGATGAAGCTGTCCAAAACCTTCTTCGGTCCGGCCTTCTCGAACTCGATGTCGAGCTTGTTGCCATCGATCGCGACGACGCGGCCGTAGCCGAACTTCTGGTGGAACACGCGCTGGCCGATGCTGAGATCAGGCTTGTCGCCCTCGACGGCGCGGCGGTCGTCGAAGGTTTCGTCGCGCCAGCGCGTGCGGGCCCGGCCCATGCCGGTGACGCCGAGGCTCTCATACTCAAAGCCCGACGCATGGTCGCGCAGCCCGCCGTGATGGCCGGCGGAGTAGGTGGCGTAGAGGCCGGCGTCGCTGATCTCGGCCAGCCGGTCGGTTGGCAGCTCGCGCAGGAAGCGCGAGGGAATGGCGGCCTGCCACTGGTTGAACACGCGGCGGTTGGCGGCGAAGGAAACATAGGCCCGCTTGCGCGCCCGCGTCAGCCCGACATAGGCCAGCCGGCGTTCCTCCTCCAGCCCGGGGACGCCCTTTTCGTCGAGCGCGCGCTGGTTGGGGAACAGGCCTTCCTCCCAGCCGGGCAGGAACACGGTGTCGAATTCCAGGCCCTTGGCGGCATGCAGGGTCATGACGCTCACCATGTCGCCGCCGGATTTCTCGGCATTGTCGGTGAGCAGCGCGACATGCTCGAGGAAGGCCGGCAGGGTGTCGAATTCCTGCAGGGCGTTGGTCAGCTCCTTGAGGTTCTCCAGCCGGCCCTCGGCCTCGGGCGAGCGGTCGGCGCGCAGCATGTCGGTGTAGCCCGATTCGTCGAAAATGGTCTCGACCACCTCGACATGGTTCATGCCGTCCAGCATGGCGCGCCAGCGGTCGAAGTTCTGGATCAGGTCGCCCAGCGACTTGCGCTGGCGGCCCTTCAGCTCGTCGGTTTCGAGCGCCCGGCGGGTCGCCTCGAACAGCGAGACCTTGTTGGCGCGCTGGATGATGCGCAGCGTCCTCAGCGCCGATTCGCCCAGGCCCCGGCGCGGCGTGTTGTAGATGCGCTCGAAGGCGAGGTCGTCGTCGGGCTGCACGGTGACCCGGCAATAGGCCATCGCATCACGGATCTCCTGGCGCTCGTAGAAGCGCGGGCCGCCGATCACCCGATAGGGCAGGCCCATGGTGATGAAGCGCTCCTCGAACTCGCGGGTCTGGAAGCCGGCGCGCACCAGGATGGCGATCTGGCTGAGCGGATGCTTGTCGCGCTGCAGCGCCTCGATCTCCTCGCCGACCTGGCGCGCCTCCTCGTCACCATCCCATACGCCGCGCAGCGAGATGCGCTCGCCTTCCTTCAATTCTGTCCACAGGGTCTTTCCGAGCCGGCCCTCGTTGTGGCTGATCAGGTGCGAAGCCGCCGCGAGGATATGCGGCGTCGAGCGGTAGTTACGCTCCAGCCGCACGATGGTGGCGTTGGGGAAGTCCTTCTCGAAGCGCAGGATGTTGCCGACTTCGGCGCCGCGCCAGCCGTAGATCGACTGGTCGTCGTCGCCGACGCAGCAAACGTCCTCGGTGCCCTGCGCCAGTAGCCGGAGCCACAGGTACTGCGCCACGTTGGTGTCCTGGTACTCGTCGACCAGCAGGTGGCGGAAGCGGCGGTGATAGAGCGCCAGCACGTCGGGATGCTGCTGCCACAGGCTGACGCAGAGCATCACCAGGTCGCCGAAATCGACGGCGTTCACCTCGGCCAGCCGCGCCTGGTACTGCCGGTAGATGTCCACCGCGCGGCCGTTGGCGAATTCGCCGGCGTCGTCGGCATGGACCTTGTCGGGCGTCAGCGCACGATCTTTCCAGCGCTGGATAATGTGGCTCAGCACCCGGGCCGGCCATTTCTTGTCATCAATATTTTCGGCCTGCAGGAGCTGCTTGATCAGGCGCGCCTGGTCGTCGGTGTCTAAAATGGTGAAATTGCTCTTGAGCCCGACCAGCTCGGCATGGCGGCGCAGCACGCGCACGCCGACCGAATGGAAGGTGCCGAGCCACATGCCATCGGCGGCGCCGCCGATCAGGCTGGCGACGCGGTCCAGCATCTCGCGCGCCGCCTTGTTGGTGAAGGTGACGGCCAGGATCTGCGACGGCCGGGCGCGGCCGGTGATCAGCAAATGGGCAATGCGGGTCGTCAGCACGCGCGTTTTGCCCGTGCCGGCGCCGGCCAGCACCAGCAGCGGGCCGCCCTCGTGCACGACGGCCTTGCGCTGCTCCTCGTTCAGCCCGTCGAGATAGGCTGAGGGCGCGACGGCGCGCCGTGCCGGCGTCTCAGGAGGCGGCACGGGATCGTCTGTGATTTCGAACGGATCGGCGGGGGGCGCCATGCACCACATATAGCAATCGACCGCCGCGCCGCCTATCTTTCCACCGTAGAGCGGTTGATAGTGGCGCTGAGGTGTTCACATGGCCCGAGGGTTGAACGGATCGGCGAACGGCTCCAGCCGGTGGCTGGGGACCCAGGGCGGCGTCGAGGCGCGGCGACCCGGCGGCGAGAGTAACCTGCCGCCCGAGGTGGTCGACGCCCTGCCGGCCGTGGTCGGCGTGCACACGCAAGTCCCCGAGAACCGCCGCTCGGCCCAGACGCTGGGCTCGGAGCGCGAGGGCCACGGCATCGTGATCGACGATGAGGGGCTGGTGGTCACCATCGGCTACCTGATCATGGAGGCCTCCACCGTCACCGTGACCGACAGCGACGGCCGGGCGCTCGATGCCCGCATCGTCGGCTACGACTATGAAAGCGGCTTCGGCCTGGTGCGCACCATTGCCCCGCCGCCGGCCCGGCCCATGACCTTCGGCGATTCCGACAGCCTGGCTCTGCGCAGCGAGGCCTATGTCGCGGGCGTCGGCGGCGAGAAGGCGACGCTCAAGGTCAAGGTCGCCGGCCGCCGCGAGTTCGCGGGCTACTGGGAATACCTGCTCGACAACGCGATCTTCACCGTGCCGGCCTACCCGCTGTGGGGCGGCTCGGCGCTGGTCGGCATGGACGGCACGCTGCTGGGCGTGGGCTCGCTCCTGGTCCAGGAGGCGCTGGGACCGGGCGCCCCGGCCTTCCCGGGCAACATGTACGTGCCGATCAACCGCCTGAAGCCGATCTTCAGCGAGCTGGTCGAGACCGGCCGCCTGTCGACGCCGCCCCGGCCATGGCTCGGCGTCCACACGGTCGAGCATATGGGCCAGCTGGTGGTCGGCGGCATCTCCGACGGCGGCCCGGCCGATCGCGCCGGCCTGAAGCGCGGCGACGTCCTCGAGGCGCTGAACGGCGAGGTGCTGGACGAGGTCGCCGACTTCTATCGCAAGCTCTGGTCGACCGGCCCGGCCGGCACCGCGGTGACCCTGCGCATGGAGCGCGACAACGATTCCTTCGAGGTCACGGTGCGCACCGGCGATCGCGCGAAATACCACAAGTACGGCTCGGACTGACGATGGCCAGAGCCTTCGCCTCGCAGGCGGACCTGGCGGAGAAGCAGATCACCTTCAGCCGGCTTTCCGAGCATGCCTACGCCTTCACCGCCGAGGGCGATCCCAATACCGGCATCGTGGTCGGCGACGACGCGGTCATGGTGATCGACGCCCAGGCCACGCCGGCGATGGCGCAGACGGTGATCGAGCGCATCCGCACCGTCACCGACAAGCCGATCAAATACGTCGTGCTGTCGCACTATCACGCCGTGCGCGTGCTGGGCGCCTCGGGCTACGGCGCCGAGCACATCATCAGCAGCGAGGCCACGCGCGAGATGATCGTCGAGCGCGGCGCCCAGGACTACAAGTCCGAGCTGCAGCGCTTCCCGCGCCTGTTCCAGGCAGCCGAGACCATTCCCGGCCTGACCTGGCCCACCATCACCTTCAAGGACTCGATGTCGATCTGGCTCGGCAAGCTGCAGATCGACATCATCCATGCCGGCCGCGGCCACACCAAGGGCGACACGATCGTCTGGCTGCCCGAGGAGCGCACGCTGTTCTCGGGCGACCTGGTCGAGTACGGCGCCACGCCCTATTGTGGCGATGCGCACTACAAGGACTGGCCCGACACGCTGCAGAAGCTGCGCGAGCTCAAGGCCGAGGCGCTGGTGCCCGGCCGCGGCGATGCGCTGGTCGGCGAGCAGGCGGTGGAAGAGGGCATCGCCGGCACGCAAGCGTTCCTGTCGGAGCTCTACAAGGCGGTCTCGGTATCGGCCCAGGCGGGCGATACGCTGAAGCAGGCCTACGACAAGGCGATGGCCGCCCTGCAGCCGCGCTACGGCAACTGGGTGATCTTCGAGCACTGCATGCCGTTCGATGTGAGCCGCGCCTACGACGAGGCCAAGGGCCTCGACCATCCGCGCATCTGGACCGCCGAGCGCGACATCGAGATGTGGTCGGCGCTGGAGAAGGCGGATTGAGACGAAGGTTGTCATCCCGAGGCCATAGGCCGAGGGACCTTGAGGGCAACAGGAAAGGTCCCTCGCTTCGCTCGGGATGACACCCTGTGAGCTCATACACTTATCGCCACTACCCCTATCGGCGCCCGCGCGAACTCGACGGCAAGGGGACGCGCCGCCCGGTCGTGATCGTGGGCGCGGGCATCGCCGGCCCGACCTTGGCGTTGTCGCTGGCGCTGCGCGGTGTACCGTCGGTGTTGCTCGATGACGACGACACAGTGAGCTTCGGCAGCCGCTCGATCTGCCAGGCCAAGCACAGCCTCGAAATCTGGGACCGCTTCGGCATCGCCAAGCGCATGGTCGAGAAGGGCATCACCTGGGACGAGGGCGAGGTCTATCTCCGGGACCAGCCGATCTACCGTTTCAACCTGGCACCCGAGCCCGGCCACAAGTTCCCGGCCTTCGTGAATTTGCAGCAGTACTATGTCGAGGAATATCTCTACGAGGCCTGCCTGGCTGAAAAGCGGATTGAGCTTCGTCCGCGCAACAAGGTGGTGGGCGTCCAATCCCGTAATGATGGCGTCACCGTCGAGGTCGAGACGCCCGACGGCCGCTACACGCTCGACGCCGAATGGCTGGTCGCCTGCGACGGCGTGCGCAGCCCGGTGCGACATCTGCTGGGCCTGCCGTTCCCCGGCGAGGTCTTCCACGATCAGTTCCTGATCGCTGACATCAAGCTCATGAGCGAGCTGCCCAAGGAGCGGCGCTTCTGGTTCTACCCGCCCTTCCATCCCACCAACTCGGTGCTGCTGCACCGCCAGGCCGACAACATTTTGCGCGCCGACTTCCAGCTCGGCCGCGACGCCGATGCGGAGGAGGAGAAGAAGCCGGAGAACGTCGACAAGCGCCTGCGCCAGATGTTCGGTCTCGAGGCGCGCTGGCAGCACGAATGGACCAGCGTCTACACCTTTACCTGCCGCATGATGGAGCGCTTCGTGCACGGCCGCGTGGTCTTCGCCGGCGACGCCGCGCACGTCGTCTCGCCGTTCGGCGCGCGCGGCGGCAATGGCGCGGTGGCCGATGCCGACAACCTCGCCTGGAAGCTCGCCCTGGTGCAGAACGGCGAGGCGCCCGAGAGCCTGATCGACAGCTACGACAGCGAACGCCGGGCCGCCGCGCGCGAGAACATCCTCGCTTCCACCCGCAGCACCGATTTCATCACGCCCAAGTTCCCGGCCTCGCGTATTTTTCGCGATGCCACGTTGTCTTTGGCCCGGGACTTTCCCTTTGCTCGTGCGTTGATCAATAGCGGCCGGCTGTCGGTGCCGACGTCGCAGGCGGGTTCGCCGCTCATCACGCCCGATGTCGATGGGGACTGGGTGCGCGGGCCGGCCCCGGGACAGGCGATGGTCGATGCGCCGCTGGAAGACGGATGGCTGGTCAATCGCCTGGGTGTGGGATTCACGCTGTTGCTGTTCGGAGGCTCCGTGATCGCGCCGCCCGGCGTGCCCCCCGGCGTCAGTGTGGTCAAGATCGAGGAGGAAGGATTGGCCCGCCAACGCTACGATGCCCGGCCCGGCACGACCTATCTGGTCCGGCCGGACCGCTACGTGGCGGCGCGCTGGCGGACGGCCGACGAGACGGCGGTGACAGCGGCGCTACGGCGGGCGACCGGTCGTTGAGGAGAAAGAGATGGAAACGGCTTCCGGCGCGTTGCGCCGCTCGCTCAACCTGGCGCACCCCGACGATGTCTACAACGCCATCGTCGATGCCCATAAGGACCTGAGCGACGAGCAGTGCCGCGCCTTCGACGCGCGGCTGATCTTGCTGCTGGTCAACCATATCGGCGACGAAGCGGTGATCCGCGAGGCGCTGAAGGAGGCACGGCCATGACCGACACGCTGCTCGGTCGCCTGGCGCTGGTCACCGGCGCGGGCCGCGGCAACGGGGCCGCCATCGCGCGCGGCCTGGCGGCGGCGGGCGCCGAGGTGATCGTCACCGACATCGACAAGGACGCCGCCCACACCATCGCCGAGTTGATCGGCAAGCAGGGCGGCAAGGCGCGCGGTTTCGCGCTCGATGTCACCGATGCGAAGAGCTGCGCCAAGCTGGCCGAGGACGTGGCGCTGCTGGTCGGGCCGATCCGCATCCTGATCAACAACGCCGGCATCTTTTTGCGCGGCAACATCGTGGCGCCCGACGGGCGCGAGCGCTGGGACAAGACCATGGCGGTGAACGTGCAGGGGCCCTTCAACGTCACCATGGCCTTCGTCGACCAGCTCAAGCTCACCAAGGGCGCCATCGTGAACATCGCCTCGATCAATTCCTTCACCGCGCCGGCCGGCAGCGGCTCCTATCCGGTCTCGAAGGGCGCGCTGGCGCAGTTCACCCGCGCGCTGGCGGTCGAGCTGGCGCCCGACGGCGTGCGGGTGAATGCGCTGGCGCCCGGCATCATCGCCACCGCCATGAGCGAGGTGACCCGCGCCGATCCCAAGCGGCTGGAGGCGTTCCTGGCGCATGTGCCGATGAAGCGGGTCGGCGAGCCCGAGGAGCTGGTCGGCCCGGTCGTGTTCCTGTGTTCCGACGCGGCGAGCTACGTGACCGGCGCCATCCTGCCGGTCGATGGGGGCTTCCTTGGGGTCTGAGATAAGGTGCGTGCGGCCACCGTCGACGACGTCGAGCTGCTGCATAAGTTCTCCGTCGATCTATCGACCTACGAGGACGAGCCGCACGCCGTCACCTCGACGCCGCAGACCCTGGCGCGCGACGGCTTCGGCAAGGATCCGCAATTCGCCGCCCTCATTGCAGAGCAGGCCGGCAAGCCGGTCGGCTTTGCACTCTACACGTTCAACTACTCGGTCTGGACGGCGGCACGCGGCATCTTCATCGAGGATATCTGGGTGGTTCCCGAGCAGCGACGAGGCGGCGTGGCGCGAGCGCTGATGGTGGCCCTGGCCAAAGAGTGCGTCGCCAGGGGTTATAAGCGCATCGACCTGAACGTCCTCGACTGGAACCCGGCGCGCGGCTTCTACGAGAAGATCGGCTTCAGTGGATCAGGAACTGGCTGCCCTACCGCCTGAGCGGCGAAGCGTTGGAGAAGCTGGCAGCGGCTCCGACCGCGTCCGTAGGGCCGGAGGTTGCGGTTAGGGAGACGCACGATGGCTGAGCACGACGCGCGCATCGAAAGGCTGTTGCTTCGCCAGGAGATCGAGGATTTCCTCTATCGCGAGGCGGAGTTGCTCGACGAGCGCCGCTATCGGGAATGGCTCGATCTGCTGGCCGACGACATCCGCTACTGGATGCCGATGCGACGCAACGTCAAGTTCGGCGAGGACGAGCGCGAGTTCACCCGCGCCAACAGCGACATCAACTGGTTCGACGAGGGCAAGGACACGCTGGCCAAGCGCGTGAAGCAGATCGAGACCGGCATCCATTGGGCCGAGGAGCCGCGCTCGCGCCTGTCGCATCTCGTCACGAATGTGCAAGTGCAGGGCGCCGAGCCTTCCCTTGTCGCGCCGAAAGAGGTCTCGGTGACCTGCCGCTTCCTGATCTATCGCAACCGCGTCCAGACCGAGACCGACATCCTGGTCGGCAGGCGCGAGGATTCGCTCAGGCGCAACGGAGCGGGCTGGCTTCTGGCGCGGCGCAAGATTATTCTCGATCAGAACGTGCTGCTGTCGAAGAACCTGACGTTTTTCATTTGAGGTGGCGGCCATGGCGATCAACGCAAGACGGGGCTATCGCCCCGGCCTGGTCGATTTGCGGTTGGGCGAGATCAGCCGCGAGATCTTCGTCAACGAGGACATCTACGCCGAGGAGCAGGCGCGCATCTTCGCGCGGGCGTGGCTGCATGTCGGGCACGAAAGCCAGATCCCCAAGCCGGGCGACTACTTCGTGTCGTCGATGGGCGAGGAGTCGGTCATCCTGTGCCGCGACCGCGCCAGCCGGATTCACGTCTTCCTCAATTCGTGCCGCCATCGCGGCATGAAGGTGTGCCGCTACGACGAAGGGTCGACGACCGTCTTCACCTGTCCGTATCACGGCTGGAGCTACGGCACCGATGGGCGATTGGTCGGCGTGCCGTATTTCCGCGAGGCCTACCATTCGCGGCTCGACAAGGAGAAATGGGGCCTCGTCGAGGTCGCGCAGCTGTGCAACTACAAGGGCTCGATCTGGGCAACCTGGGACCCGGCCGCGCCGCCCTTCACCGAATATCTTGGCGACTTCACCCGCTATCTCGACCTTCAGCTCGACGGCTGGGACGGGCGCGAGGGCCAGGCCGAGGTGCTGGGCGGCGTGCAGAAGTGGCTGGTGCCGTGCAACTGGAAGTTCCCGGCGGAGAATTTCAGCGGCGACACCTATCACAACATCAGCCACCGCTCGGTCGATCTGGCCGGAATCGGGCCCTCGGGCGCCAGCCGTCGCGACATGGGCGAGCGCGATGCGAGCCGCAAGCTGCATGTCTGCATCCCCGACCGCGGCCACCAGACCATCCACTACGTCCTGCCCGCCGGCCAACTGCCGCCGCCGGCCTACCTGAATGCGCCGATCGTCGCCGAGTATTTCCGCCACTGCGAGGAGGAGAAGCGGCGTCGGCGCGGCGAGGAGGCGCGCATGGTCGGCGCGCCCGGCGAGATCTTCCCCAACACCGCGCTGTTGTCGCGACAGCCCCGGACGATGGCCGCGTGGCACCCGCGCGGGGCCCATCAAACCGAATGCTGGCGCTGGTTCTTCGTCGATCGTGACGCGCCGAGCGAGGTCAAGGAATTCCTGCGCGATTACTACATCCGCTACTCCGGTCCCGCCGGCATGACCGAGCAGGACGACATGGAGAACTGGAACTACGCGCATGCCGCGAGCCGCGGCACGATCGCCCGGCGTTATCCCTACAATTACGACCAGGGCTCCGGCACCGCCGTCACCGACTACGAGTACCAGGGACTCAGGGTGCCCGGCGAGGTGATCGACCTCACCGAGGTGCAGTCGAGCGAGCAGCCGATGCGCAACTTCTACCGCCGTTGGGCCGAGTTCATGGAGGCCGACGACTGGTCGCAGCTCGCCACCTGGCGCGTCGTCGGGCGCAAAGCCGCGGAATGAAGGCGGCGGAATGAGCGCGCCGATCAATATCCGCGACCTCGCGCCGGGCACCTCGATCGTGCTCGCGGGCGGCGCCGAGGCCGAGATCGTCGACAACCCGCGCGACGGGGTCTGGCTGTTCGCGCGCTACCTGTCCTCGCCGCGCGACCCGACGCTGGTTGGCCAGGAGGAAATGATCTTCGCCCAGGATGTCGTGGCCGTGGGACCTCGGGCGGCTAGCGGCTAGGCGAGGCGCTGGCGCTGCCTCCTCCCCTGCCCCGCTAGCGGGGAGAGGAGAAAGAAATCGAACTATGGCTTCTTCGCCAGCCCCATGACCCGGCCGGCCTTGGCAGGGCTTGGCAGGTCTTTGTGCGTGGCCCACACGGCTTCGAGGCGCTCGGCGGCCTGGACGGGCCAGGGGGCGGAGCGGCGCGAGGCGTAGTCGATGTTCATCACGATCGTCTCGTTGGTCGCCGCCAGGTAGCCCTGCTCGGCGTGAAACATCTCGTGGAAGAGGTGCACGCGCTTGGCGTCGCGCGCCAGCAGCTGGGTGGTGAAACGCATCGGCGCGCCGCCGCGCATCTCGCGGTCGTAGGTCACGTGGGTCTCCAGCACGAAGGTCATGCCGTGCTTGCCTTCGACGTAGTTGCGGCCCAGCCCCATGTTGCGCATGAAGGCGCCCGAGGCCTGGTCGAAGGCCAGCACATAGAAGGCGACGTTCATGTGGCCGTTCCAGTCGACCCATTCGGGCAGCACGGTCGAGCGATGGATGTCGAGGGGCGCCGTGGTGACGAGCGTCGGCATCTCGTAGGGCAGGGTGACGAGCATTTTGGGGGCTCTTACTTCTTCTTGATGCCGATGAGACGCCCGGCCTGCTTGGGGCGAGGCAGCTTGGCGTGCAGGGCCGCCATCTTCTCGATGCGCGGCATGGCCCAGTCCGGCCACGGCGCGGATTTGCGGGTCTCGTAGTCGATGTTCATCAGCATCAGCTCGTTGGTGGCGGCGAGATAGCCTTCGCTGCCGTGATACATCAGGTGCATGTAGTGGATGCGCTTGGCGTCGTGGTCGAGGATCTGGGTGGTGATGCGCAGCGGATCGCCTTCCTTGACCTCGCGATCGTAGGTGACGTGGGCCTCGAGCACGAAGGTCATGCCGATCTTGAGGCGCGTGTAGTCCCAGCTGCAGCCGAACTGCTCGCACAGCACGTCGGTCGCCTTGTCGAAGGCCACGACGTAGTAGCCGACGTTCATGTGGCCGTTCCAGTCGATCCAGTCCTTCTGGACGATGGCGCGGTGTCGGTCGAGCGGGGTGCCAAGATCGAGATCGATCATGGGGTACGGAGGTAATTTCATGCGGGCGGACCGTAGCGAAGCAGCCGCCCCGACCGCAAGTTTCGCGAGACCACTTTCATCGGGGAATTCACATGGCCAAGAAGCCGAAGGCATTGGTGTTGGGTGTCGGCGCGGAACGGGGCATCGGCGGCGCCGCCAGCCGCCGTTTTGCCAAGGAGGGCTACCATGTGCTGGTGGCCGGCCGGACCACCGCCAAGATCGACAAGGTGGTCGACGGCATCCGCAAGGCGAACGGCTCGGCCACGGCGATCACGGTGGATGGCACGAAGGAAGCCGAGGTCACAAAACTGTTCGACCGGGCGATGGCGGATGACGCCGATGGCGCGCCGGCCGACCTCTTCGTGTTCAACATGGGCAACAACGCCGCCGTCGACTTCCGCGAGATGACGGTAGAGCACTTCGAGGACTCCTGGCGGGTCGGCTGCTTCGCGGGCTTCCTGTTCGGCCGCGAGGCGATGCGCCGGCTGGCGCCGCTCGGCCGCGGCACGGTCATCTTCACCGGCGCCTCCGGCTCGCTGCGCGGCCGGCCGCGCTTCGCCGCCTTCAATGCCACCAAGGGCGGGCTGCGTCTGCTGGTCCAGTCGATGGCGCGCGAGTTCGGACCGCAGGGCATCCATGTCGCGCACGTCATCATCGACGGCGGCATCGAGGGCGATCGCCTCTTGTCGCGCATGCCCGACCGCGCCGAGAAGGCCGGCCCCGACGGCCTGCTCAAGGTCGAGCCGATCGTCGACAACTACTGGCACCTGCATACCCAGCAGCGCAGCGCCTGGACCCACGAGATCGATCTCAGGCCGTACAAGGAGACGTTTTAGTTCCACCGGGGTCCCGACCGGAGCGAGGCTGCGTTTCGCCGCCTTGGCGGCGAAAGGGCTCAAGCGAGGCGCAGCGGAGGGACTTCGTGCAACGATTTGCGGCGAATTGCGGAGAAAAGGTCCCTCCACTCCGCTTCGCTTCGGTCGGGACGACGGAGGCCGCTGAACTTCTAATGACCAAAGTAGGTGGTTTCGGGCGGTCTCGGTTAGATTGCCTTCATGAGCAAGAAACGCCCCCGCCTCGGCCACGCCCCCCGGTCGAGGCCCTGTTGCAAACGCAGCCTGGTCGCTCGCCGAGCGCATCGCCTACTTGTCCAAGCCCGACCCGCTGAGCGGCTGCCATATCTGGCAGGGGTACCTTTCGCGCGGCTACGGCCGTCTCCGCTATCAAAAGCGACTGATGATCGCGCACCGGGCTGCCTGGGAGGCGAAGAACGGGCCAATTGGCAAGGGCATGGTCCTTCGCCACCGCTGTAACGTCAGAAGCTGCGTAAACCCCGATCATCTCGTTCCCGGTACGTCCGCCGAGAACAATGCCGACATGGACGCCGCAAACCTTCGTCTCGCCGGTGCCCGCGCGGCGACCGCCAAGGCGGCGCGCGGCTCCAATTCGAGAGCAAGGCCCATCCGCATCTTCTATGACGGCGTCGAGCTGACTGGCGACGTCGCCATAAGGGTCATCGACCCCCGCCAACCATGAAATTTCTCTTCTTCGCCGGCGGCGCGACGGTCACGGGAATGGAGGTGGCGCTGCTGTCGCTGATGGCGCGGCTGAACGCGATCGGCCACCGTGCGGTCGCCATCGTCAGCGGCTGGAACGACGGCGCCTATCTGCCGATGCTGGACGCCGCCGGCATCGAGCATCACGAGGTCTTTCTCGGCCGCCTCTACCGCAACAATCCCGACTGGACGCGCGGGACCCTGTACGCGCTGCGCGAGGCGGCGCGTGATATTCGCGCCGTCGCTGCCTCGCTGCGGCCCGACTGGGTGATTTTCGGCGAGGCGCAGTCGCTGCTGTTCTGCTCGCTGATCCTGCCGGGGGTCCGGCGGGCGCTTTATCTGCACGGCGAGCCCGAGCGGATCATGCGCCATCCGATCGCCGGCCATCTCGTCGGCTGGCCGGTGCGGCGCGTGATCTCTGTGTCGGATTTCCTGGCGCGCGAAGTCCGCCGCACGCCGTTGCGTCACCTGCCGCTGTCCGTCGTCCACAACGGCACGACGCTGCCGGCGACAGAAGCCAAGGCACTGCCGTCCGGTCCGGTGCGCTTGGGCATCATCGGGCGAATCAGCAAGCAGAAGCGCCACGCCAGGCTGCTCGACGCCCTGGCGCAGCTGCTGCCGAACTCCTTCCATCTCAACATTGTCGGCGGCTCCGACCAGACCCTCCAGGACCAGGTTGCGGTGCGCGGCCTCTCGAGCCACGTGACCTGGACCGGATTCATCAGCGATCGCGCCGCGATCTATGCCGGCCTCGACATTGTCGTCGCACCCGCCGTCGACGAGGGCTTCGGCATGACCGTCGTCGAGGCGGGCGCCTACGGTCTGCCCGTCATCGCTGCCCGCTCCGGCGCCTTTCCGGAACTGATCCGCCATGGCGAGACCGGCCTGCTGGTCGAGCCGGACAATGCCGACGCCCTGGCGCGGGCGCTGCGGCGGTTGATCGGCGACGCTGCCGTGCGCGATCGCATGGGCCGCGCCGCGCGCGCCCACGTCGCGGCGAACTTCACCGTGGAGAAGATGGCCGATCGCTTCGTTGCCGCTTTGGCCTAGAGGTGTACCCTTGCCGCCATGCTTCCGATCGCGGACTTCGGCCGATGGTTGGCGGCCTTGTTGTTCGGGCTGATGCTGGCGCTGCTGCTGCTCATCGCCGCGTGGCTGTTGCGGGTCTTTGAGCCGGTTGCTCCGACCATCAACCTGTCCGCCATCCAGATGCCGGCGGCGTTGGCCTCGACCGTTGGCGGCCCCGATCCGGTGCCGGCGCTCAAGGCGTCGCTCGACGATGCGCGAGAGGCCGAAAGGAAGCTTCGGGTCGAGCTTGCGAGCCGGCAGGACGATCTCCGGAAGAAGTTGGACCAGTGCAAGCCCACCGAGCCGCCGTTGCCCGCCGAGCGCTGGTCCAAAGGCGATCTCGCGACGCTGAAAGGCTGCTGGGTGCTTGGCCACGATGTGCCCATGACGCGCAACTTCGCCAATGGCCGGGCGGAACGGGTCACCATGAAGGCCGGCCGCATCTGCTTCGACACCAAGGGCGGCGGCGTGAACGAGCAGGTCACGGTCGGCCCGACGGGGCGATGGGACTGCAAGTCCCCGGTGACGGCGAAGTTCTGGAGCAATGGAACGCTGGTCACCCACCAGCCTGCCGTGATGTGTGAAGGCGAGCCGCCGACGACTTGGGCAGCGACCCAGCTCACCTGCCATCGCGTGAACGACGAAATGGCGTTGTGCGATGCCGTCGACAGAAGCGGCCGCGGGCAGGTCGAATTCCGCCGCGCACCCTAGGGACGCGCGCGCACCGGCACGTCGTCGATGCACGGTGAAGATACGTTTCCCGAGCCGCCGGCCGGTCGTCACCATGTCGTCGGCGCCGGTCGACGGGCCGCCGATGCGCAGCACGGCGTCGCATTTGCCGATCAGCTCGCGGGCGATGGGATGGAAGATCTCGTCGAACACGGGATCGCCGATCTTCTTCGATCCGGCATGCTTCAGCAGCGGCAGGGCGAACCATTCGCCGAGGACGGGCAGGTGGCCGCGGCGGAAGACCTGCAGGGCCATGTCTTCCATGGCGTCGACATTGCGCTGGATCAGCGCCGGATCGTCGTTGGTGCCGGAACGGTAGGGGCCGGCGACCAGGATCATCAGTTGCTCGCTCATTGCGGGATGCCCAGCAGTTCGTCGGCCACGAGATGCGGCGCCGAGATAATGCAGTTGTGGCCGGCCGCGATCGGCCGGAAGCGGATGTGCGGCATGGCCTGGACCTTCTCGTGCATGCCCGCCGACACCGGATAGCGCGGCTTGATGCAGGCGATGTAGGTCATCGGGCGGCCGTTGCCGCCGGATGGAACATCCGGATCGGCTTGGTGTAGCAGGCGACCGGATGCGGCGTGAGCTGGCGGTGCGTCCAGGCGGCGAGCTCGGGATCGTCGATGATCAGGCTGCCGACCGGCGCGAAAGGCAGCACCTCGGTGCCGTTCACCGTCTGCACCAGCGTCCTGCGCTTGGCGGCGATATGGGAGGGGATGCGGCCGAAGATCGACTGGCCGTCCTGGGCGATGCCGCCGTCGATGATCACCAGGTGGGCGATGCGCTCGGGCATGCGGTCGGCGACGAGGCTCGCGATCAGCCCGCCGAAGCTGTGGCCGACCAGCACGATGTCGCGCAGGTCGTCGCGCTCGAGCGTGGCCAGGGTGTCGGCGAGGAACGTGTCGTTGTCGATGTCAGGGGCGAGCTCCGCTGCGCGCTCGCCGACGCCGCGATAGGACAGGGCGCGGGCGTCATGCCCTGCGGCGTGCAGCCGCTCGAGGACGAATTTCCAGGACCAGGCGCCCATCCAGGCGCCGGGCAGGCAGACGTAGCGGCGCAACTAGACGGTCTTGCGGAGGGCGAGGCCGATGCTGAGCCAGCCGGAACCGATGAAGATCAGGTCGATGCCGAGGAAGATGCCGAGCGTGTAGAAGCTCGAGGCCGGCCAATGAGCCGTGATCATCAGGCCGAGCAGGACGCTCAGGATGCCCGAGAATACCACCCAGCCCCACGGCGTGCCGTGCTTCATCTGCGTGGCGAGGAAAATGCGCACCAGCCCGCCCACGATCAGCGCGATGCCCAGCATCAGGGTGAGCAGGGCCGCGGCCTGGAACGGGTTCTGCAGGCAGATGTAGCCGGCGAAGACGTAGAGCGCGCCGAGCAGCAGCCACAGCAGGAAGCGGCCCCAGCCGCGCGCGTTGAAGGCGGTGAAGATTTCGACGACGCCGACGACCAGCATCATGATGCCGACGATGAACACCGCCGACTCCGTGGCCATGACCACGCTGCCGAGCGCGATCACGCCGGCGATCATCGAGATCACGCCGAACGCCACGATCCATCCCCACTTTGCCCGCAGCGGCCGGATGGCCTCGGCAAGACTTGCGGTGCCGGGTATTGCCAGTTGCGTGACATGGTCGCCTCCTCTCTGCGGAACAAGCCGCCCGGCCCAAGGACGCCGGCCAATGACACAGACTCCCATCCAATGTAGGACAATCGCGGCATGAACGATATGCCCAAGAAAGGCCGGCACCGCCACGGCCGGCCACGACCGTGTTGCTGCTGCGCCCGTCAAAATCCGGCGACGCTGCGTCGTCCCTCGAAGTCTTCATGGTGGTGCGCCATCACCAGATCGATGCCTTCTCCGGCGCGCTGGTCTTCCCCGGCGGCAAGCTCGAGGACGCCGACGGCGATCCGCGGCTGCGCGCGCGCTGCGGCAACGCTGAAAAGTCGCGTGACGCCGAACTGAAGTTCCGCGTCGCCGGCGTGCGCGAGGCGTTCGAGGAGTGCGGCATCCTGCTGGCGCGCAAGCGCGGCCAGCGCGCCCGTGATCGCGGCGGCCGACCTGAAGGGCATCGAGGCGCGCTGGCGCGCCAAGCTCGCCAAGGACGAGGCCAGCATCGTCGACCTGGCCGAAGCCGAGGATCTCGAGATCGCCACCGACCTGATGACGCCGTTCGCGCACTGGATCACGCCGACCTTCGCGCCCAGGCGCTTCGACACCTGGTTCTTCCTGGCCGAGGCGCCGCAGGACCAGGTCGCGCTGCATGACGGATCGGAGTCGGTCGAACTCGGTGTGGATCGGCGCACAGCAGGCGATCGACGAGGCGACGGCCGGCAAGCGCACCCTGGTCCATGCCACGCCGAAGAACCTGGAGCTGCTCGTCGACGGCAGGACGGTGGCCGGCGCGATCAGCCAAGCGACCGAGCGCAAGATCGTCACGGTCCAGCCTTGGGTCGAGACACGCGACGGCAAGCGCTTCCTGCACATTCCGCGAGGGCGCCGGGTACCGCAATTTGTTTCGTGAGATGCCGCCGCGGCAGCAGCGGGTTCCGCAGACCGGACGGTAGTTCCGTTTGCCCCGTCCGGGCCGGCGCGCTAAGAGCGAGTGAACGAGCGTTCATAGCTCAAGCGGAGGAAAGACGAGATGGTCGGAATCGTGGCCTATGGGGCCTATGTCCCGCGCCTGCGCCTCAACCGTCAGGCCGTCTACGACGCCAACAAGTGGTTCGCCGCCGGCCTGCGCGGCCTCGCCAAGGGCGAGCGCTCGATGGCCAACTGGGACGAGGATTCGATCACCATGGCGGTGGAAGCCTCGCGCGACTGCCTGACGAGCCACAAGGCCGAGGACGTCCGCAACATCTACTTCGCCTCGACGACCCATCCCTTCAAGGATCGCCAGAATGCCGGCGTGATCGGCACGGCGCTGAACGTCGAGCAGAACCTGTCGGCTGCCGATGTCGGCGGCTCTCTGAAGGCGGGCACCTCGGCGCTGATCGCCGGCCTCAATGCCTCGAAGGACGGCGGCTGCCGAGCCTGGTCGCCGCCGCCGACAAGCGCATGGCCCGGGTCGCGTCGTCGAACGAGCTGAACTACGGCGACGGCGCCGCGGCGCTGCTCTGCGGCACCGAGAACGTGATCGCCAAGCTGGTCGGCCATCACTCGGTGTCGATGGACTTCGTCGACCATTTCCGCGGCGACGAGAGCGATTTCGACTATGGCTGGGAAGAGCGCTGGATCCGCGACGAGGGCTATTCGAAGATCGTGCCGCCCGCCATCAAGGCGGGCCTTGCCGCCTGCAAGCTCAAGGGCGCCGACATCACCCACTTCATCATGCCGAGCCTGATGCCGGCGGTGCCCAAGCAGATGGCCAAGATCTGCGGCATCGCCGAGGGCGCGGTGCGCGATCTGCTGGGCGCCAATCTCGGCGATACGGGTGCGGCGCACGCGCTGGTCATGCTGGTCGATGCGCTGGAGACCGCCAAGGCGGGCGACAAGATCATGGTCGTGGCGTTCGGCCAGGGCGTCGACGTCCTGGTGTTCGAGGTCACGGCGGAGAACGCCAAGCTGCCCAAGCGCAAGGGCCTGTCGGGCTGGATGGCGCGGCGCAAGGAAGAGAAGAACTACATGAAGTTCCTCGCTTTCAACGAGATGCTGCCGATCGACAAGGGCATGCGCGCGGAGTTCGACAAGAGGACCGCGCTGTCGGTGCTGTGGCGCAAGCGCGACATGATCTACGGGCTGGTCGGCGGCAAGTGCAGGGTGTGCGGCACCGTGCAGTTCCCGCGCAGCCAGGTTTGCGTCAATCCGAACTGCCACGCGATCGACAGCCAGGATCCCTATGCGATGGCCGGCCTCGAATGCAACGTGATGTCGTTCACCGCCAATTCGCTGGTCTATTCGCCGGATCCGCCCGGCTACTACGGCATGATCACCTTCCCCGAGGGCGGGCGCTTCATGGCCGACTTCACCGACAGCGACAAGGATCAGGTCAAGGTCGGCGCCAAGATGCGCATGACCTTCCGCATGCGCGACAACGACACGATGCGCGGCGGCTTCAGGCGTTATTTCTGGAAGGCGGCTCCGGTTTGAGCCTGTCGGCTCTAATCGCCTTCCACCGGTCAAGAGCGTAGAATTCCAACCCCATTACAGGAGGCCTGCCATGGCTCGGGGCATCAAGGATAAGGTCGCTATTCTCGGCATGGGTTGCTCGAAGTTCGGCGAACGCTGGGACAGCGGCGCCGAGGAGCTGATGCTCGAGGCCTACAAGGAGTGCCTGAAGGACGCGGGCATCGACCAGAACCAGCTCCAGGCGGCGTGGTTCTCGACCGCGATCGACGAGGTGCATGTCGGCAAGTCGGGCATCCCGCTGTCGACGACGCTGCGCCTGCCCAACATCCCGGTGACGCACGTCGAGAACATGTGCGCGTCGGGCACCGAGGCCTTCCGCGGCGCCTGCTATGCCGTCGCCTCCGGCGCGGCCGACTTCGCGCTGGCGCTGGGCGTCGAGAAGCTGAAGGACACCGGCTACGGCGGCCTGCCCGGCGGCCGCGGCGGCCCGCTGCAGGCCCTGTGGAACGCGAGCGGCACGGCGCCGGGCAACTTCGCCCAGCTCGCCACCGCCTACATGACCGCGCACGGCGTCTCGGGCGAAGACCTCAAGAAGGCGATCGGCCACGTCTCGTGGAAGAGCCACCAGAACGGCGCCAAGAATCCCAAGGCGCATCTGCAGAAGGCCGTCGAGATGGAGACCATCCTGAACGCGCCGATGATCGCCTCGCCGCTCGGCCTGTTCGACTGCTGCGGCGTGTCGGACGGTGCGGCGGCGGCCATCGTGACCACGCCGGAGATCGCCAAGTCGCTCGGCAAGCACGACATCGTCTCGGTCAAGGCGCTGCAGCTCTCGGTCTCCAACGGCTCGGAGTCGGGCCACAATTCGTGGGACGGCAGCTACTTCCACACCACGCGCATCGCCTCGAAGAAGGCCTATGAAGAGGCCGGCATCAAGAGCCCGCGCGACGAGATCTCGATGTTCGAGGTCCATGACTGCTTCTCGGTGACCGAACTCGTGACGATGGAAGACCTGCACATCTCCGAGACCGGCAAGGGCTGGAAGGACGTGCTCGACGGCTTCTACGACGCCGACGGCAAGATCCCCTGCCAGATCGACGGCGGCCTGAAGTGCTTCGGCCATCCGATCGGCGCCTCGGGCCTGCGCATGCTCTACGAGATGTACCTGCAGATCCAAGGCAAGGCCGGCCCGCGCCAGCTCAAGGACCCGCGCATCGGCATGACCCACAATCTCGGCGGCGCGCCGCGCGAGAACATTTCCAGCGTGGCCATCGTCGGCCGCTACGAATAGTCGGCAAGACGACAAGCCCTCTCTCTGGCTGACCGGTCGGAGAGAGGGTTTTTCTTTCAAGGGAGGAAGCGGGCAATGCAGCTCGACAAGAAGATCATCGGCCACGAGTTCAAGGCCTTCAGCGCCGTCGCCGAAGCCGGCAAGGTCAGGCTGTTCTGCAAGGCCATCGGCGAGGAAGACCCGATCTACCTCGACGAGGCCGCCGCCAAGAAGGCGGGCTACGCCCGGATCCCCACGCCGCCGACCTTCCTTCAGGCGATCACCAACGACGATCCGGAAAAGGGCGGGCTGCTCAAGCTGCTCAACGTCGATATCGGCCTGATCCTGCACGGCGAGCAGCACTACGATTATTACGCGCCGGTCTACGTCGGCGACCGCATCACCTGCCAGCAGAAGGTGGTCGACCTCTACGACAAGAAGGGCGGCGCCCTGTGGTTCGTGGTCTCCGAGACCTCGATGAAGGACCAGGCGGGCAAGCTGGTGGCCAAGGCCACCGGCATCACCGTCGTGCGCAATCCCGACGCAGCGAAGAAGTGAGGGAGGGCATCATGGCAACCGTTCCCAAGTTCGCTGAGATCAAGGTCGGCGATCAGCTGAAGCCGATCGTGCTGCCGCCGATAAGCCAGGCACCAGCTCGCGCTCTATTGCGGCGGCTCGGGCGACCACAATCCGATCCATGTCGATCTCGACTTCGCCAAGAAGTTCGGCTTCAAGGACGTCTTTGCCCACGGCATGCTGTCGATGGGCTTCCTCGGCCGGCTGGTCACCAGCTACGCGCCGCGCGACCGCATCCGCAGGCTCGGCACGCGCTTCACCTCGATCACCTGGGTAGGCGACGTGATCACCTTGCAGGGCAAGGTGACGGGCAAGCGCGAGGAGGGCGGCGAGAAGCTGATCGACCTCGAGGTCAGGTGCACCAACCAGAACGGCCAGGACACGCTGCAGGGCCACGCCACCGTCGCGGCCGCCTAACGCATCAACCAGGAGAACAAGACATGGGTCAGATGGATGGCAAGGTGGCGATCGTCACCGGCTCGGGCCGCGGCATCGGCAAGGAGATCGCGCTGCGCCTGGTGCGCGACGGCGCCAAGGTGGTGATCAACGACATCGACGAGGCGCCGGCCAAGGAGACCATCGCCGAGATCGAGAAGATGGGCGGCAAGGCGGTGGCCTGCACCGGCGACGTCGCCAAGCCCGACTTCGGCGACCGCATCGTCAAGACCGCGGTCGACGCCTTCGGCGGCTGCCATGTCGTGGTCAACAACGCCGGCTACACCTGGGACTCGGTGATCCAGAAGATGAGCGACGAGCAGTGGTACGCCATCCTCGACGTCCACCTGACGGCGCCGTTCCGCATCCTGCGCGCCTTCCAGCAGCATTTCCGCGGCGAGGTCGAGAAGGAGCGCTCCGCCGGCAAGCGCATCGTGCGCAAGGTCGTGAACATCTCCTCGACCTCGGGCGTCAATGGCAATGCCGGCCAGTCGAACTATTCGGCCGGCAAGGCGGGCATCGTCGGCCTCACCAAGACGCTGGCCAAGGAGTTCGGCCGCTACGACGTGACGGTGAACGCGGTGGCCTTCGGCTACATCCAGACGCGCCTCACCAAGCCGCTTGAACGAGGGCGAGGCGGGCGAGATCGAGGTCCAGGGCCGCAAGGTCAAGATCGGCGTGCAGGGCGGCCGCATCGCCGCCATGAACCAGATGATCCCGCTCGGCCGCGGCGGCCTGCCGACGGAAGCGGCGGGCTCGGTCTATCTCTTCTGCAGCCCCGACAGCGACTATGTCTCGGGCCAGTGCCTGGTGGTGAACGGCGGGCTCTAGGTTCGCGATAGCGCTGCCCAGCGACCGGGGGTCAATCCGAAGCGCGCGGAGAAGTGACGCGTGAGATGGCTCTGGTCGGCAAAGCCGGTCGCCGCCGCCGTCTCCGAGAGCGACACGCCGGCCGCGATCATGGCCTGCGCCCGGGCCAGTCGACGGCCGACCTGAAAGCGGTGCGGCGAGGTGCCGAAGGCGGCGCGGAAGTGGCGGGCGAGGGCAAAGCGGTCGAGGCCGCTGATCTTCTCGAGCTCTTCCGACGACACGGTGCGGTGCGCCTCTGCTGACAGGAACTCCCGTGCCCGCGTGACACTCTGGCGGGCCGTCTTGCCCGGCTTCGGCTTGGCGCCATCGCCCCGCGCGGCTAAAAGCTCGGCCAGGCGGCCGACGATGGCGTCGAGCGCCAGCGGCTCCAGTGCCTGCGGGAAGTCCGCGAAGGCCTCGCGCAGCAGGTCGGCCAGGGCGGGATCGTCGGCGACCACGTCGGGCACGAAGGGCGGGTTGGCGCCGTCCAGCGCGGCGCTGACCGACGCCGGATCGACATAGAGCATGCGATAGGCGAAGCCCTGGTCGACGCCCCGATCGTGGTTGGCATGGCCGTCATGCGCCTCGTCGGGATGGATCACCATGACCTGGCCGCCGCGGCTGGTGCGCAAGCTCCCGCGATAGTGGAAGGACTGCGCGCCCCACAGCGTCAGGCCGACCGCATAGGTCTCGTGGCGGTGCAGGTCGTAGGCATGTCCGCCGAACCTCGCCGTCAGCCGTTGCAGCCCGGCCTGGGGTTCCTCGAAATGGATCTGATCAGAGGGGCTCATGCACAAACGTTCAAGACGGTCGCTCCATCCTGCATGATATGGGGCGCATGATCTACGAGACCAAGACCGCGTTGGTGCTGCGCCGCGACCTCGCCCCGTGGCAGATCGCCAATGTCGCGGCCTTCCTGGCCGGCGGGCTGGCCGCGACGCATCCCGTGCTCAAGGGAGAGCCCTACCGCGACGGCGGCGGCAAGGCCTACAGCGCGCTGATCCGCGAGCCCGTGTTCGTCTATGGCGGCACGGTCGAGGAATTGCGCCGCACCCATCAGCGCGCCCTGTCGCGCGAGCTGGTGCCGGCCGTCTACATCGAGGCCATGTTCAAGACCACCAACGATACCGACAACCGCGCCGCCTTCGCGGCGGCCCCGACCGAAGCGCTCGACTTCGTCGGCATCGGCGTGCATGGCCCGCGCAAGACCATCGACAAGGTGATCAATAGCCTGAAGTTCCTGGCCTAGCCGATGAAGATGCGGGCGCCGGTCGGCAGCGTGCGTGCCTTCTCCAGCGCCTCCATGGTCGTGCGGTAGCCGATCTCGATGGCCTGGTCGAAGCTCGTCCAGTCGAGCAGGTCGAATTGCTGCAACGGTGGCGTGATCAGCAGGTCGGCGGCGGCGCGGTCCTCGATCGTGCGGGCCGCGCTCGCGACCAGGGCCGAGCGCAGCAGGATGCGGACGATCGACGGGATGGGCAGCGTCTCCTTGCGCTTCCAGATCAGGCGGCGGAAGAACTCCCAGGCCGACCAGGATTCCTCGACGCTGACGCCGGCGCCCGCCGACAAGGCTCCGCCGGTATCGATGTCGATGCCGATCGTCGCCCCGCGGCCGAGGCGGCGCATCTCGCGCACCGGGAAGTTGTCGATCACGCCGCCATCGACATGGACCTGGCCGGCGTCGTTGAACGGCGGCATCACGCCCGGCAGCGATATCGAGGCGCGCAGCCAGCGCCACAGCTTGCCCACGGTGTGGATGTCGGCGCTCGAGGTCGTGAGGTTCGCCGTGACGCAGAAGTAGGGCAGGATCAGGTCTTCGATGTCCTTGTCGCCGAACGCCATGCGCAGCAGGCGCGCGACCTGGCGGCCGCCGAACAGGGACACGAAGGGCAGGGTGTAGTCGCTGAGCGGGTTCAATTCGACGAAGGAGCGGCGGAAGCGCTCGACCAGCTCCTCGTCGGTCCAGCGCGCCGCCACGGCGGCGGCGACGATGGCGCCCATGCTGGTGCCGCCGGTCTGGTCAATCGGCACGCCCGAATTCGCGCAGCGCCCTGACGGCGCCGACATGGCCGAACGAGCGGGCGCCGCCGCCTGCCATCACCACGCCCACGGCATGGCCGGTGATCAGCCGGGCCAAGCGGTCGAAATCCGAATGCAGGTCGAGCCGCACGTGGTGGTGCTGGCCATACATGCCGCCGGCCAGCAGCGGCGCGGTCGAGCCGGCGCGCGGATCGTGGCCCTCGTGCAGCAGCACCAGCTCGCGGCGGCGGTGGAACACCGCGCCGGGCTGGGCGGCCTCGATCTCGAACGGCAGCTTGGTGGGCAAATCGGTGTCGGCGTTGCGCACCACGACCAGGCAGTCGGCCTGGCGCAGGCAGAGCTCGGTCCACGGCGTCAGTCCGGCGTCGGCGCGATAGAGCACGAACGTCGATTCCATCTCGCAGCGCGCGAACCACTCCGGCTCCTCGTGCATCGATTCGCTGCCCAGCATCTGCACCCGATCGCCGATCCGGCCGAGCGCCGCCGACAGCATCACCGCGAAGCGCGCCGCCGGCACGTCTGGCCCGGCCGGCAGCAGGGCGAAGGTGCGCGGCTGGCGGCGGCGCTTGCCCGGGCTCATGGCGTTGCGCGACGCCGCGTTGCGCATCAGCGCCGGCAGCACCTCGGGATGATGATTGGTGAGGTTCTCGAAGCTCGAACGTGACAGCCGCCAGACCTCGCTGTCGCGCAACGCGGCGACGCTGCGCGAGCGCTGCGCTGTGCGAGAGCAGCGACATCTCGCCCACGATGTTGCCGGGCGTCAGCTCGGCGAGCAGCGGACGGCCCTCGGACCGCTTCGTCGTCGTCATAGCGGAACACGCCGAGGCAACCGCTCGCCACGATATAGACCGCATCGGCCGGCTCGCCGCGATGGAACAGGGGCGCGCCACCCGGCAGCACCAGCAGGCTGAGCTCGCGCTCGACCGCCGCCACGGCGGTGCTGTCGAGATCGGCGAACAACGGCGCGCGGCGCAGCGCCAGACGCAGCCTGAGCCGCGCGGAGTCCTCGTTCGGCTCGACCAGGCTCACGCGGTCCTCATCTCGACTTCATCCGCTGCATCCCCTTGATCGCCCAGCCAATGGTCTGGTCGGCGCGCGCCCACACCATCTCGCGCCATTTGTCGCCGGCCGGGAAGAAGCGCTCCTTCATGTCGGCCTTGAGCGACTTGCCGAGCGGCGACTTGAGGTCGCCGCGATGGTGCAGCCAGTTGTCGGCGCGCACCGCGCCCAGCACTTCGGGCACCGCGTAAGTGCCGTATTCGATGGCGATCGGCACCACCACTGCGTCGGGCAGTTCCTGCGGGAAGGCGTCGGTCATGATGCCGACCACCACCGCCGAGGTCGAGGTGCCGCCCTCGGGCGAAGTCATCTCGTCGCCGTACCAGGCGTTGGCGCGAGCGAAGGACTTGGAGGTAGGCGGCACGGCGCAGATCAGCTCGCCATGGCCGAACGGGCCGAGCCCGGTGTGGAAGTCGATGATGCCGACCTTGCGGGCGGCGCGGCTGAGTTCCTGGCGGGCGATGGCGCGGATGGTGCGATTGCTCCAGGTCTGCTTGGCGCCGCCGAAGAAGATGCCGTCGGGATGGGTGTACTGCCCGCTGCTGATCGCGCCCTGCAGTCCATAGGCGCCGTGCTTCTGGGCATAGGCGTCGAACACGCGCTGGGTTTCCGTCTTGCTCGCCTCGCTCCACTCCTTAGGGAGAATCGCCTCGGCGATGGCGAGATAGCCCTCGTTCTTCGGATAGGCCTTGTCGTGGTCGACGAAGTTGCGGTTGAGATCGACGTTGTCCTCGTTGACGCGGCGGGTCCAGGCGAAGCCGTAGGGGTTGATGGCATGGACCAGGAGTGCCCCGGTGTCTTTGGGCAGCTTGGTCGGGCCGCCGGTCGCCAGCCAGGAGATCTGCGCGCCCGAGCCGCAATGGCCTTCGACGCCGTGCGTGCTCGAGATCAGCACCAGCATGTTGGGGGCGTCGGCCGGTCCGAAGCGAGCGGTGTCGAGGAAAAGCAGCTCGCCGTTCGGCCCTTTGACGTGTGGATTGAGCCGCGACCGAATCGCGCCGCCGGCCGTGGCCGCGGCACTACAGAACTTCGCGCGCGCCTCGGCGTAGCTCTCGGAAAAACACGCTGGAATCGACACCATTGACGACAACTCCTCCCCTACAACTCGCTTCGACCGATGCTAGCATGACCGGGCTAGGGGTGCTGCATGACACAAACCTTGTGGGCGTTTCTTGGGATTTCCGTGCTGGTTATCGCCACGCCCGGCCCTGACACCGCGCTGACGGTGCGCAACACGCTGTTGGGCGGCAGGCGCGGCGGCAGCTTCACCGCGGCCGGCGTCGCGGCGGGGCAGACGATCTGGGCGCTCGCCACCTCGGCCGGCCTGGTGGCGCTGCTGGTGGCCTCCGAACCGGTGTTCGAGGCGGTCAAATGGCTGGGCGCGGCGTACCTGGTGTGGCTCGGCGCGCACTCGATCTGGGGCGCCTGGCGCGGCCGTGCTGCGCCGGCGGTCAGCCCGCTGACGGCGTCGCCACGGCTGTCCCGGACAGGCGCATTCCGGCAGGGTCTGCTGAGCGACCTCGGTAATCCGAAGATGGCGGTGTTCTTTTCCAGCCTGCTGCCGCAATTCAGCGACGCCAGCTTCGGCTCGCTGGCACTCCTCGGCGTGCTGTTCTGCGCCATGACCTTCGTCTGGCTGCTGGCCTATGCGATCGCGATCTCGCTGGCCGGCGACTTCGTGCGCCGCAGGGCGATCTGGCGCACACTCGAGGCCGTCACCGGCGTAGCTCTCGTCGCCTTAGGCCTGAAACTCGCCGCCGAGCAGCGGTAGGCTGCGGCGGCGCCTCGATTCATTCTGGCCTGTGCGGCGCCCGCGCTTCGGTCGCATGGCTCCCTGCAGCGCTACACGCCGCCGCTCGCTCCGCGGAGCGGAGCGACTAGCTGTCGTAGCGGAGCAGCGCTTCGACCGGCGTCTTGAGCCGCTTGCGGCCGTCGAGGAAGGTGAGCTCGATGATGCAGGCCGCGGCCGGCACGACGGCGCCGACCTGCTCGAGCAGCGTCACCGCCGCGGCCATGGTGCCGCCGGTGGCCAGCAGGTCGTCGACCAGCACCACGCGCGTGCCTTTGTGAATCGCGTCGCTCTGGATCTCGATCGTGTCGGTGCCGTATTCCAGCGCATAGGTGTGGCGCACCGTGATGCCGGGCAGCTTGCCCTTCTTGCGCAGCATGACGAAGCCGGTGCCGAGCGCCAGGGCAAGCGGCGCGGCCAGCAGGAAGCCGCGCGATTCGATGCCGGCCAGCACGTCGGGTTTGTGCTTCTTCACCCGCTCGGCCATCTGCTCGATGGTCTCGTGCCAGGCCTTGGCGTGCGCCAGCAGCGTCGAGATGTCGTAGAACAGGATGCCCGGCTTGGGAAAATCCGGGATCGAGCGGATGTGCTTCTTGAGGTCGATCTTGGCGGCCATGTCCTGTTCTGTCCTTACTGATACGCCGGCGGCGGCTCGAAGCCGTGATATTCCTGCTCCAGAAGCTGGCGAACTCGATGCAGGTGCGGTCGCCGTATTGCGGCCCGACGATCTGCACGCCGACCGGCAGGCCGCCGGCGTGAGGCCGATCGGCGCGACGGTCGCCGGCAGGTAGGCGACGCAGGAGTAGCCGGCCCAGAACAGCTGGTCGGTGGTCGGCACGTGCTTGCCGTTGACCGATGATGGTGCGCTCGTGCGCGCTCGCCGGTCTGATCGTGCGGGAAGGCCGGCGCGAGGCCGCGGCCGGGCAGAGCAGCAGATCGTAGTCCTCGAAGAACGCGGCCCAGGCGAGCCGCATGCGGTGGCGCGCCTCGTTGAGCGGCAGCCAGTCGCATGTGGCATCGTGTCGCCGCGCACCATCTGCGCGCGACGTAGCTCTCGTCGCCGGCGCGGCAGCGTGCGCGGCGAGCTCCTGGTTCGCTTGAACGCGTCGTCGGCGTGCGGCCCGAGGTCGCCGCGCGCAACAGCGCGATGTAGACCTCGCTGCATCTGCGCGGTGTCGATGTCGGGCCGGGCCTTGTCGCTCACCTTGACCTTCTTCTTGCGCGAGGAAATCGGCGAGCGCCTGCAGCCGCTCCTGCACCGGCGTGATCGACCTCGGCGTTGGGGTCGTCGAGCATCACGCGCGACCTTGAAGTCGCGGAGGCGCTTCTGTCGGCGCCGGCAGGGCGAGCGTCCAGCCGCGCGCCGTCGATCTCGTCGGGCCCGGCCATCACGTCGAGGGCGATCTGCGAGATCGTCGGCGCTGCGGGCCAGCGGCCCGACCACGGCGATGTCGGCGCCGGGCGACACGGCGCCGGGCAGCGCGTGGCCGCGCGGCGGGCACGATGCCGTAGGTCGGCTTGTGGCCGTAGACGCCGCAGTAGTGCGCGGGGTTGCGGATCGAGGCGCCGATGTCGCTGCCGGCCTCGATGCCGGTGAGCCCGGCGGCGAGCGCCGCCGCCGAGCCGCCCGAGGAGCCGCCCGGCGAGCGCGCCAGGTCCCAGGGATTGTTGGTGGTGCCGTAGATCTCGTTGTAGCTCTGCCAGTCGGCGAGCAACAGCGGCACGTTGGTCTTGCCGAAGAGGGTGGCGCCGGCGGCGAGCAGGCGCTGGGCGACGCAAGCGCGTTCGCTCGGGAGTTGTCCTTGAGCTCCGGCATGCCCCAGGTCGTCGGCATGCCGGCGACGTCGAACGATTCCTTGATGGTCATCGGCACGCCGTGCAGCGGCCCCAGACTCTCGCCGGCTTGCCAGCGCCGTGTCGGCGGCCTCGGCGCGCTGGCGCGCCGCCGGCGAAGTCGGTGGCGATGATGGCGTTGAGCGTGGGGTTGTAGCGCTCGACGCGCTTCAGATAGAGCTCGAGCAGTTCGAGGCAGCCGATCTTCTTCTTCCGGACGGCGGCAGCGAGCTGCTTGGCGGTCCGGA
Organism: uncultured Alphaproteobacteria bacterium; assembly: GCA_963755595.1. GTDB lineage: Bacteria > Pseudomonadota > Alphaproteobacteria > Reyranellales > Reyranellaceae > Reyranella. Next base: position 157,606 of record CAVWKP010000018.1, read on the forward strand.
ACGGCAGGGCTTGGGACATGGGCTGGGGTTCCGCTCCGGCGATGGACGACGACAGACGCCGTACCATATTGTGCCGCCCGCCGTGAAGAAGTTACCCGCCAGCCTGCACCGATTTGCCCTGCCGCTGGGCACATCTTTTTTCATGACCTTCCTGGTCTCGGGTGGGTGGTGCGCCGGGCGCTGAGCCACGTGATTGAGGAGGAGTACTCGACCTTCCCCTCCCCCGAAGACGGGGAAGGGAAAGGATTGCTAGCGCCGCGGCCGCACCCGGGCCGTCGGTTCGGCGACCAGCGGGTCGTCGGGCCAGTAGTGCTTCGGGTAGCGGCCCCTGAGCTCGGCCTTCACCGCCTTGATAGCCGCTGGCCCAGAAGCTCGCGAGGTCGCGCGTCACCTGGACCGGCCGGCGTGCCGGCGACAGCAGATGGATCAGCACCGGTACCTTGCCGCCGCCGACCCGCGGCGTGTCGGTAAGGCCGAACATCTCCTGCAGGCGGACCGAGAGCGTCGGCTCGGCGGGATTGCCGTAGTCGACCGGGATGCGCGAGCCGCTCGGCACTTCGATATGGGTCGGCGCCAGCCTGTCGAGCTGGCGTTGCTGGTCCCATGGCACCAGGGTCTTGAGCGCGGCCGACAGATCGACGCGGCTGAGGTGGTCGCGGCGCGACATGCCGTCGAGGAACGGTCCCAGCCATTCCGCCAGCGAGGCCAGCAAGCCGGGTCGGAGAGGTCCGGCCAGCTCTCGTCGTGCGTCGGCGCAGGAAGGCGATGCGCTCGCGCCAGCGCGCGAAGCTCGTCGCTCCACGGCAAGGCGGCCAGCCCGAGCTGGCGCGATGCCGTCGAGCATCGCCGCCTTGACCTTGTCGGCCTCGGGCTTGTTGAGCGGCTTGTCCTCGAGGAGCAGCGCGCCGAGCCGCCGGCGCTGGCGCGCCAGCACGGCCCCTCGCGGGTCTCCATTCCACGACCTGCTCGGCCACGATGCGGTCGGCGTAGAGCTCCTCGATCTCGTCGGCGGCGATCGGTGCGGCGAGGAAGATGCGCGAGTCCTGGCGCGAGCCGTCGAGATCGGCGACGACCAGGAATTCCTCGTTGGCCAGCGCGATCGCCCTCCGGCAACGCGGCGCCGCGGCCGCCCGACAGGAGATAGCGTCCGGCGGTGCCAGAACGCCGCCGGCCGATACGGTCGGGATAGGCGCAGCGCCAGCAGCGCGCCGGTCATCGGCGACGTCGGGCGTCTCGTCCTCTGGCTTCGCGCGGACGTCGATCCGCGGCGCGCTATCTCGCACGATCGTGCCGCGGTCGCCTTGCCGCTGAGCGCGATGTCGACGCGATGGCGCAGATCGACGTCGCGCTGGCCGGGCGGCAGGCGCAGACGAAATCGCGTTCGCTCAGGATCGCGGCGAGCAGGGCGGCGACGCGGCCCTGCCCCAGCTCGCGGCCCTTGAGCACCATATGGGCCAGCCGCGGGTGCTGGCCGAGTCGCGCCATCGCGCGGCCGTGCGGCGTGATCGCGCCCGCCGCATCGAGCGCGCCGAGATCGAGCAACAGCTCGCGGGCTGTGGCGAGCGACGCGGCCGGCGGCGGGTCAGCCAGGGCAGGCTCGCGGCGTCGGCAACGCCCCAGGCCGCCAGCTCGAGCGCCAGCGGCGCGAGGTCGGCATCGAGGATCTCCGGCGGCGTGAAGGGCAGCAGGCCGCGCTGGGCTTCCTCGGTCCACAGCCGATAGCAGATGCCGGGTTCGAGCCGTCCGGCGCGGCCGCGCCGCTGGTCGGCCGAGGCTTGGCTCACGCGCACCGTCTCGAGCCGCGTCATGCCGCGAGCGCGGCGATCGAAGCGCGGCACGCGCATCAGGCCGCCATCGATCACGATGCGCACGCCTTCGATGGTCAGGCTGGTCTCGGCGATCGAGGTCGCGAGCACGACCTTGCGCCGGCCGGCCGGGGACGGCGAGATCGCGCGGTCCTGTTCGGCCGGCGACAGGTCGCCGTACAGCGGCGCCACGTCGATGTCGGCGGCGAGGCCGGCCAGAGCGCTCCTCGACCCGGCGGATCTCGCCGACGCCGGGCAGGAACACCAGCGCGCTGCCGCTCTCGGCGGCGAGCGCACGTCCGTACGGCACTCGCGACCGTGTCCTCGATGCGGCCCGCCGCTTCGCGATCGAGATAGCGCGTCTCGACCGGGAACATGCGGCCGGCCGACTCCGACCAGCGGCGCGCCGCCGGAGCTGTCTCCGAGGCGCTGCGACACCGGGCCGGGGTCGAGCGTGGCCGACATGGCGAGGACGCGCAGATCCTCGCGCAGCGCGCCCTGCGATTCGCGCACCAGGGCGAAGGCGAGGTCGCTCTCGAGGCCGCGTTCGTGCAGCTCGTCGAAGATCACGCAGCCGACGCTCTCGAGCGACGGATCGTCCTGCAGCAGGCGCAGGAACAGCCCGTCGGTGACGACCTCGATGCGCGTGCGCGGGCCGACCTTGCTGTCCAGCCGCACGCGATAGCCCACCGTCTCGCCGACCTGCTCGCCGAGCGTCGCCGCCATGCGGCGCGCCGCGGCACGGGCGGCCAGACGGCGCGGCTCCTGCATGACGATCTTGCGTCCCTTGAGCCACGGCGCGTCGAGCAAGGCGAGCGGCACGCGCGTCGTCTTGCCGGCGCCGGGCGGGGCGACCAGCACGGCGGCGTTGCGCTCGGCCAGCACCGCCTTCAGCCGCGGCAATGCTTCGTCGACGGGCAGGGAACTCATCGCCATGGGCGGCGCTTATAGCCTATGATCGGCGGCGAAATCCGGAGAAACGCCCTGCGACGACTGATTCCTGCCTTTTGCGCGGCCTTGTTGGTTGCCGGCGTGGCGCTGGCGCAGACCTTTCCGACGAGGTCGATCCACCTGATCGTCGGCTACTCGCCGGGCGGCGGCAACGACCTGATCGCGCGCATCGTGGCGGCCAAGCTGCAGGACAAGCTGGGACAGACCGTGCTGGTCGAGAACAAGCCGGGGGCGCAGTCGATCGTGGCGGCCGAGCTGGTCGCCAAGGCGCCGCCCGACGGCTACACGTTGCTGGTCGCGGCGAGCGGGCCGATGACCATCAATCCCGCGGTCTACAGCAAGCTGCCCTATTCGCCGCTGAAGGACTTCGTGCCGGTGTCGCTGCTCGCCGAGTTCCCGCTGCTGCTGGTCGTCGGCGGCGATGCGCCGATCAAGAACGTCAAGGAGCTGGTCGAGTACGCCAAGGCCAATCCCAAGCTCGCCAACTACGGTTCGAGCGCCACGCCGTTCCAGCTCGCGGCCGAGCTCTTCAACCAGAGCACCGGCTCCTCATTCCAGCACATCCCCTACAAGGGCAGCGGCGACGTCGTGCAGGCCGTACTGTCGGGCCAGGTGCTGATGGCCTTCGTCGATTCAGGGCCGGTTGCCGGTCCGCTCAAGGCCGGCAAGCTCAGGGCGCTCGGCATCACCACCTCCAAGCGCCCGCTCAATTTCCCCGACATACCGACATTCGCCGAGCAGGGCTTTTCCGACATGGAGATCGTGCTGTGGACCGGCCTGGTGGCGCCGGCCGGCACGCCCAACGAGATCGTCGACCGCCTGCAGGACGCCGTCGCCGACACGCTCAACATGCCGGCCGTCGAATTGGCGCTCGACGCCATCTCGGTCGATCCGCGCTCCACCACCTCGGCGGAGTTCCAAGAGTTGATCAAGACCGACTCTGCCCGCTGGAAGGCGGTCGCCGAGAAGGCCAACATCAAGCTCGATTGAGGAAGCGATGGACAGCAACGAAGCGCGCCATTCGGCGGCGCATTATTTCCTCGAAGGCCTGAACGAGCTCGGCTTCGACTATCTGTTCTGCAACTTCGGCACCGACCATGCGCCGCTGATCGAGGCGATGGCCGCCTTCCGGCGCGCCGGCCGCGAGATGCCGAAGACCATCCTCTGCCCGCACGAAAACACCGCCGTGCACATGGCGGCGGGCTACGCCGTCGCCACCGGCCGCGGCCAGGGCGTGATGGTGCATGTCGATGCCGGTACGGCCAACTCGGCAATGGCGCTGCACAATCTCTGCCGCGCCCGCATTCCGGTGATGCTGATGGCCGGCAAGGCGCCCTTCACCACCCGCGGCGAGCTGCTAGGCACGCGCGATACCTACGTGCACTTCGTGCAGGAGCCGTTCGACCAGGCGAGCGTGGTGCGGCCCTACACCAAGTGGGAATACAACCTGCCGTCCGGCGTGATCGCCAAGGAGGCGCTGCGTCGCGCCCATACGGTGATGGAGAGCGATCCCAAGGGGCCGGTCTATCTCACCTTCCCACGCGAGACCCTGACCGAGAATTTTGGCGAGGGCGCCATCCGCTCCTATCCGGCGGAGCGCTTCGGCTCGGTCGCGGCGCGCGGCGTCGATGCCGGCGCGATCGAGGCCATCGTTGCCAAGCTGCTCGCCGCCGAACGGCCGTTGCTGATCACCGCCTATGCCGGGCGCAACCACAAGACCGTGGCCGTGCTCGACGAGCTGGCGCGCTTCGCTGGCATCCGGGTGATCGAGTTCAATCCGCTTTACGTGAGCCTGCCGCACGATTTGCCCTGCCATGGCGGCTTCACGCCGGCCAAGGCGCTGGCCGAGGCCGATGTCGGATTGCTGGTCGATGTCGACGTGCCGTGGATCCCGAGCGACATGCCGGACAATCCCGCGACCTGGTGGGCGCACATCGACATCGATGCCGAGAAGCGCAATTTCCCGATGTGGACCTTCCCCGGCAACCTGCGCCTGCCGGGCGACAGCCATCGCATCCTCTCCGACCTGCTGGCCGCGCTGAAGGCCAAGGCCGATACCGGCTTCAAGACGCGCGCGGCGGCACGGGTCACCAAGCTGGCGGAAGAGGGCGCGACGCGGCGCGAGGCAGCGGCCAAGCTGGCGGCCAATCGCGGCACGCCGGGGCAGATCAGTCCGCATTTCGTCTGCGCCGCGCTCGCCAAGGCCCTGAAACCGTCGGACATCGTGCTGAACGAGGCGATCCGCAACGGCCCCGTGGTGTTCGCCCAGATGCCGCGCACCGAGCCCGGTACCCTGGTCGGCCTGGCGGGCGGCGGGCTGGGCTTCTCCGGCGGCATGGCGCTGGGGCTGAAGCTCGCCCAGCCCGAGCGCACCGTGGTGCAGATCGCGGGCGACGGCACGTTCTACTTCTCCAACCCGCAATCGACGCAGGCCGTGTCGCGGCAATACAAGCTGCCGATCCTCACCGTCGTGCTCGACAACTCCGGCTGGGCCGCAGTGAAAGAGGCGACCTTACGGGTCTATCCCGATGGGGAGGCCAAGGCCGCCGCCGACTACGGCGCGCTGCTGGCGCCCGACATGGATTTCTCCAAGGTCGCCGAGGCCGCCGGCGCGCATGGCGATCTTGTCAGCGATCCCGACGCCGTCGAAGCCGCTATCGCGCGCTGCCTCGATGCCGTGCGCGGCGGCCGCTCGGCGATCCTGCATGCCAAGGTAACGAAGCTCTGAACCATGGCCGTCACCGTCGAAGCCCTTGATCACCTAGTCGTCAACGTGAAGGACGTCGAGGTCGCGGCGTCCTGGTACGAGCGCGTGCTTGGCATGAAGCGCGTGGTCACCGAGCCGCGGCCCGGCCGACGCGTGACCTCGATGCATTTCGGCCGCCAGAAGATCAACCTGCGGCCCCATACGGCGACGCAGGAGCAGTGGTTCACGGGCCGCCAGGTTGCGCCAGGAAGCGACGATCTTTGCTTTTTGACCAAATCGACGCCGCAGCAGGTCGCGGACCATTTCAAGAGCTGCGGCGTTGCCATTGAGGAAGGGCCCGGCGAGAAGTCGGGGGCGCTGGGCACCATCGTCTCGGTCTATTGCCGCGACCCCGACGGCAACCTGATCGAGGTATCGTCGTACAAGCAGGCCTGACGGCCGAGCCTACTCGGGGAAACTCAGAACGGGATGGCGACCAGCGTGTCGAAGCGGCGGCTGTCGCACACGACGATGCGCTCGGCGAAGCGCAGCGCGCCGGCCAAGTCGGGCTTCACCTTGTCGCGGTAGCAGCCGGTAGCGAACACATCCATCGCGCCCTCGCGCATGATGCGCACGATCAGGAACGGCGTCTCGACATCGGCCGCACCATTGGTATGGCCCAGTACCACAGGAAGCCCGACGATGTGGCGGTAGCGCTGCCGCTCGTAGATGTTGACCTTGCGGAGCGAGGAAATGCGGTCCTCCAGCATGCCGCGTGTGTCGGCGTAGATCAGGCCGCCCTCCAGGCCCGCCGCCACGTTCTCCGCCGTCGTCACCTTGTAGAGGCAGGGGTCGTGGAACAGCTTGGGCCATTCCTCGAACTGCTCGTTGTCGATGACCCGCGCGTAGTTGGCGTTCAGGTCGACGAGACGCGCGACGTCCATCCGCTCCTCCGGCCTAAAAGCCCATGTGCCGGCGGTAGGCCTTCCAGAAGCCGCGCACCGAGGCCTCGGTGGCGCGGGTTTCCTGGCTCTCGGCAGTACTGCCGCCCATCTGGATCACCGACACCTGGTCGGCGGCGGCAAGGGTACCGCGCTGCACGAAGCCGCCGACGCAGCCGTCTTCCATCGAGATGAAGCCGGCCGGCCCGACTAGGTTTTGCTGCTTCAGCCGCCGCCGATTCATCTCCGGCGTGTCGTCCTCGAAGCCGAAGTAGGTCCACACCAGGTCCATCTTGCCGACGCCGCGCGGCACGACCTGGCGGATCGCCAGGCAATTGTAGATCTGCTGCAGGATGAAGCCCGGGAACACCGAAAGGATCTGCAGCTGGATGTGATCGCCGAACTCCTCGACCGACTCGAGCACGCTGGGATCGGCCAGAGAGAAACGACCGTCCTGATCGGTGCGGATCTGCTGGTCCTTGTAGGCCGTGGCGTTCTTTCCTTCGGGAATGGCGATGGTGTAGCTCGAATGATTGCCGCCGTCGGGGCTGACCAGCACGCCGCCGCCCTGGGTCAGGCGCGAGATGCGGAACGTCGCCAGGAAGGTGTGCAGCAGGCTCGCGTGGTAGGTGTCCTTGACGTTCTCGACATAGAGCTTCCAGTTGTTGGGTAGCGGCTGCACGAAGCGGCCCATCACCCGGATCGGCCGGTTGAGTACGCGCTTGATGCGGCCCAGCACGTCGGCACCGATATACTCCTCGATCGGCGGCGTCTCGGGCGAGAGGGTGGCGAACACCAGGCCGCACAGCGTCGTCGTTCGAAGCTTGCGCGGGCTAAAGCTTTCGCGCCTAAAATCCTTGGACATGCCGCCCAAGCCATTGATGCCGCGCTCGAAGGCGATGCCGCGCAGGTTGCCGCAGAGATCATAGCTCCAGGCGTGGTAGATGCATTTGAACTGATTCTGGACGTTGCCGCCGTCGTCGAAGGCGATCAGCGCACCGCGATGGGCGCAGCGATTCTCGAAGCAGTTGATCGAGCCGTCGGCGTCGCGCACCACGATGACCGGCATGTCGCCCAACTGGTTGGTGCGGTAGTCGCCCTTGTTGGGGATGTCGGCTTCCAGGCAGACGAAGTTCCAGGTCGCCGCCTCGAACAGGTGCTGCATCTCGCGCTTGTAGTTGGCCTCGTCCTGGTAGACCCAGTAGGGCACTCGGGCGAGGGAATCCTCCGGCCAGACCGTTGCGTTGACTGTGTCGTCGTAGCGGATGTCCATGCGACCCTCCGGTTACTCCAAGGTAACGTTGGCCGATTTGATGACCTCGCGCCAGCGCCTTTCCTCGTCCTTGATGAACTGGGCGGTCGCGGCCGGATCCTGTCCGACCGGCTCGGCGCCCTGATCGAGGAATTTCGTCCGCACATCGGGTAGTTTCAGGGCCGCGGCTGTGTCGGCGTTGATCTTCTGCACGATGGCATCAGGCGTGCCGGGCGGCACGACCAACGCGAACCAGGTGACGGAAACCAGGTCGGGGTAGCCGGCTTCGGCGGCGGTCGGCACGTCGGGCGCTACCGGGCTGCGCGTCCGGCTGGTGACGCCGAAGAACTTGGCTTGCCCCGCCTTCTGGAAGCGCAGGGCGGCGGCGATGTTGCCGAAAAAGATGTCGACCCTGCCCGCCGTCAGGTCGACCAGGGCCGGGCCCTCGCCCTTGTAAGGCACGTGCACCAGCTTGACGTCGGCCATGGTGGAGAACATTTCCGCCGTCAGGTGCGAGGTCGAACCGTTTCCCTGGCTGGCGTAGGTCACCTTGCCCGGGTTGGCCTTGGCGTAGGCCACCAGTTCCCTGGCCGACTCGGCGGGGAAGTCCTTGCGCGCGGTGATGACGTTGGGCACCAGCGCCAGCACGGTGACGGGCACGAACTTCGACGAGTCGTAGGGCAGGGACTTGTAGAGGTTGCGGTTGATGGCGAGCGGCGGCGGCGGAGCGCACAGCAGGGTATAGCCGTCGCGGATCGGCGCGGTAGGCGACCTCGGCGCCGACATTGCCGCCGGCGCCCGGCTTGTTGTCGATGATCACCGGCTGGTTCCACGCGGTCGAGAGCTTCTCGCCGACGATGCGGCAGAGCGTGTCGTTCGAGCCGCCGGCCGGGAAGGGCACGATCACCCGCACCGGCTTCTGTGGATAGATGGCTTGGCCGTAGGCGGGCACTGCCAACAGCAGCGTCAACAGCACGGCGCGCAAAAGCCCCTTCATGTGATTATGTTAGCAGACATGGGTTCGCCGCCGTTCCAGGCATTTGTGCAATCGCTTCGCCCGCAAGGTCCGCTGCGCGAGGCGATAACGTCGGCCTATCGGCGCCCCGAGCCGCAGTGCCTGCCGCCGCTGATCGAGGCCGCGACCCTGCCGGCCGGGACCATGGCCGAGGCAACGGCGCTTGCCCGCCGGCTGGTCGAACGGCTGCGCGCCAAAGGCCATGGCGGCGGCGTGGAAGGGTTGATCCACGAATACGCCCTGTCGAGCCAGGAGGGCGTGGCGCTGATGTGCCTCGCCGAGGCGCTGCTGCGCATCCCCGACGACGAGACGCGCGATGCGCTGATCCGCGACAAGATCGGCGGCGGCGACTGGGAGGCCCATCTCGGCCACAGCCGCTCGCTGTTCGTGAACGCCGCGACCTGGGGCCTGCTGCTCACCGGCAAGCTCACTTCGACCCACAGCGAGCGCGGCCTGTCGGCGGCGCTGACCCGGCTGGTCGCCAAGGGCGGCGAGCCGCTGATCCGCGCACGGCGTCGAATCTCGCCATGCGCCTGATGGGCGAGCAGTTCGTCTCCGGGCAGACCATCGAGGAGGCGCTGGAGAACGGCCGGCCGTGGGTCGCCAAGGGCTTCCGCTATTCCTACGACATGCTGGGCGAGGCGGCGATCACGGCGGATCAGGCCGTCCGCTACTTCGCGGACTACGAGCAGGCGATCCGCCGCATCGGCGAGTCCGCCGCCGGGCGCGGCATCCATGAAGGCCCGGGCATCTCGGTCAAGCTCTCGGCGCTGCATCCACGCTACGGGCGCAGCCAACTCGAGCGCGTACAGGCCGAGCTCTATCCGCGGCTCAAGGCGCTGACCGTGCTGGCGCAGCAGCTACGACATCGGCCTCAATATCGATGCCGAGGAGGCCGATCGGCTGGAGATCTCGCTCGACCTGCTGGACAGGCTCTGCTTCGAACCGGAGCTGGCCGGCTGGAACGGCATCGGCTTCGTGGTGCAGGCCTATCAGAAGCGCTGTCCCTTCGTGATCGACTGGCTGATCGATCTCGCGCGGCGCAGCGGGCATCGGCTGATGGTGCGGCTGGTCAAGGGCGCCTACTGGGACGGCGAGATCAAGCGCGCCCAGGTCGACGGGCTGGAGGGCTTTCCCGTCTTCACGCGCAAGCTGCACACCGACGTCTCCTACATCGCCTGCGCCCGCAAGCTGCTGGCGGCGACCGACGCGATCTTCCCGCAATTCGCGACCCACAACGCGCTGACGCTCGGCACGATCCACGCCATGGCGGGTCCGGACTTCCAGGTGGGCAAGTACGAGTTCCAGTGCCTGCACGGCATGGGCGAGGGGCTGTACGAAGAGGTGGTCGGACCGGACAAGCTCGACCGGCCATGCCGCATCTACGCGCCGGTCGGCACGCACGAGACGCTGCTCGCCTATCTCGTGCGCCGCCTGCTGGAGAACGGCGCCAACACCTCGTTCGTCAACCAGATCGCCGATCCGGCGTTCCCGATCGACGAGCTGCTCGCCGACCCGGTGGAGCGCGCGCAGCGTCTCGAGCCCGTCGGGCGCACCGCATCCCAGGATCGCCCTGCCGCGCGATCTGTTCGGCGCCGAGCGCGCCAATTCGACGGGCTTCGATATCAGCAACGAGCAGCGCCTGGCCGCACTTGCCGCCGCGCTTACGCCCCAGACCTGGCATGCGACGCCGATGCTGGGCGACGGCCCGCGCGAGGGTGCCTCACGCGAAGTGCGCAATCCCGCCGACCTCGGCGATGTCGTCGGCACCGTCGTCGAAGCGACACCTGAGCTGGTCGATGCCGCCTGCGCCCGCGCCGATCCCGTGGTCAGCCACACCGCAGGCGCGCGCCGAGTGCCTGGTGCGCGTCGCCGACCTCCTGGAGGCGCGCCTGCTGCCGCTGGTCGGCCTGATCGTGCGCGAGGCCGGCAAGACCTTCGCCAATGCGGTGGGCGAGGTGCGCGAGGCTGTCGATTTCCTGCGCTACTACGCGGCCCAGGTCCGCGGCTGGTCGCAACGACACCCACAAACCGCTGGGCATCGTGGCCTGCATCAGCCCGTGGAACTTCCCGCTGTCGATCTTCACCGGCCAGATCGCCGGCGCGCTCGCGGCAGGCAACGCGGTGATCGCCAAGCCCGCCGAGGAGACGCCGCTGATCGCGGCGCAGGCGATGCGGCTCTTCCTGGGCGCCGGCCTGCCGCCGGGCGTGCTGCAGCTCCTGCCGGGCGACGGAAAGGTCGGCGCGCGACTGGTCGCGAATCCGGCGATTGATGGCGTGGTCTTCACCGGCTCGACCGAGGCCGCCCGCTCGATCCAGCGCGAACTCGCCAAGCGCCTCGGTCGCGACGCCAAGCCGGTGCCGCTGATCGCCGAGACCGGCGGCCAGAACGCGCTGATCGCCGATTCATCGGCGCTGCCCGAGCAGCTGGTGCAGGATGCGCTGACCTCGGCTTTCAATTCCGCCGGCCAGCGCTGCTCGGCGCTGCGCGTGCTCTGCCTGCAGGAGGATATCGCCGACCGCGTCCTGCCGATGCTGAAAGGCGCCATGGCCGAGCTCGCCCTCGGCAATCCCGACCGGCTCTCGACCGATGTCGGGCCGGTGATCACGGCCGAAGCGCGGCAGCGGCTGGTCGATCATATCGAGCGCATGCGGGCGCAACGGTCACGCCGTGACGCAGACGGCGCTGCCCTCGAGACGCAGCCCGGGCTCTTCGTGCCGCCGACCATCATCGAGATTGGCTCGATCGCCGAACTGCCGGGCGAAGTGTTCGGGCCGGTCTTGCATGTGCTGCGCTATCGCGCGCGAACGCCTCGACGAGGTGGTGCGCCAGACCAATGCCACCGGCTTCGGGCTCACTTTCGGTGTGCATAGCCGTATCGACGAGACCATCGAGCGCGCCACCGATCTCAGCGCGGCGGGCAACCAATACGTCAACCGCGACAGTGATCGGCGCCGTGGTCGGCGTGCAGCCCTTCGGCGGTCATGGACTGTCAGGCACCGGACCGAAGGCGGGCGGGCCGCTCTATCTGCGTCGTCTGCTATCGCAGCGGCCGCCGATGTCACCCAACGATCTCCCTCGTGACCTCGTCGGGCCCGGTCGGTGAGTGCAACAGGTATGCGCTGCGGCCCAAGGGCACGATCCTTTGCGTCGCGCGCGATCCCGCCGACTTGCAGGCCCAGCTTGCCGCCGTCAGCGCTACCGGCAATCGCGCGACCATGGATATCGACGAGCCGCACCTTTCGACGGCGCTATTCGCCGGGAGCCCCGACGAATTGATCGCCCTCAACCGCCGCCTGGCGGAGCGCGACGGGCCGATCGTGCCCGTGCACGTGGCGCCCTATCCCCTGGAGTTCCTGTTCGACGAGGTCTCGCTCAGCGTCAACACGGCAGCGGCCGGCGGCAATGCCAGCCTCATGACGATCGGCTAGCGGGTCGACTAGTAGGGCCCGAAGCGGCCGGGCTTGGTCAGTTCCCTGTTGCAGAGCAGCCGCTGGGCCGTGGGCGGATCGAACTTCGAGCGCTCGACCTCGCACTGGTCGTAGTTGAATCGGCCCGGCGAAGATTTCCGGTCCCATGGCCAGCACGGTGCGCGGCCGCTCAAGGTACCAGCCGGGGCTGGTGTAGGCGACGCTCGGGCTGGTCTTCTGCTCGCAGGCCGCCAGCGACAGGCCTAACGACATGGCCAGCAACAGGACGGCCAACACGCGCTTCGACATCCAACTCCCCCGCTTCGCAATGCTCTATTTTGCAGGTTACAAGGCCTTCTGCGGGCCAACAATCGCTTTCGCCCCGGCGGGCTGCCGGGCTAATAATGCCCTGGGCCACGCATCCGGGGGGATGCTGCGTTTTTCGTTGGGCAGCAGGCGTTTTTGATGGATTTGCCGGAGAAACAGGGACTTTACGACCCACGCAACGAGCACGACTCGTGCGGCGTCGGCTTCGTGGCCAATATCAAGGGCCACAAGTCCCACGACATCATCCATCAGGGCCTGCGCATCCTGGTCAACCTCGACCATCGCGGCGCCGTCGGCGCCGATCCGCTGGTCGGCGACGGCGCAGGCTGCATGATCCAGACGCCGGACGCCCTGCTGCGCGACTGGGCGCTTCGGGCCGGCGTCGACCTGCCGCCGCCCGGCCACTATGCCGTTGCCATGTGCTTCCTGCCGCAGAACGAGAAGGCGCGGCAGTTCGCCGTCAAGCGGCTGGAGCATTTCATCAAGGTCGAGGGCCAGAAGCTGGTCGGCTGGCGCGACGTGCCGACCGATCCGACCGGCCTCGGTGCTGCCGTCATCGAGCGCATGCCGGTGATCCGCATGGCCATCGTCGGCCGCGGGCCCAAGCTCGCCGACCAGGACGCCTTCGAGCGCAAGATCCTGGCGATCCGCAAGCAGACCCAGAACCCGCTGGTCGACCTCGAGAAGAAGCACAAGCTGCCCGGCCTGTCGCAGCTCTACATGCCGTCCTTCTCGTCGCGCACGGTGGTCTACAAGGGCCTGCTGCTGGCCCACCAGGTCGAGAGCTTCTATGCCGACCTGCGCAATCCGCTGACCGAGTCGGCGCTCTGCCTGGTGCATCAGCGCTTCTCGACCAACACCTTCCCGTCGTGGCGGCTGGCGCACCCCTACCGCTTCATCGCCCACAATGGCGAGATCAACACGGTGCGCGGCAACGTCAACTGGATGTATGCCCGCCGGCGCACGATGGAGTCCGACCTGATCGGCGCCGATCTCGACAAGATGTGGCCGATCATTCCGCACGGCCAGTCGGACACGGCCTGCGTCGACAACGCCCTCGAGCTGCTGCTCAACGGCGGCTACTCGCTCGCCCACGCCATGATGATGCTGATCCCGGAGGCGTGGGCCGGCAATCCGCTGATGGATGCCAAGCGCAAGGCCTTCTACGAATATCACGCGGCTCTCATGGAGCCGTGGGACGGCCCGGCCTCGATCGCCTTCACCGACGGCCGCCAGATCGGCGCCACGCTCGACCGCAACGGCCTGCGTCCGGCGCGCTTCCTGGTGACCAACGACGACATGGTGGTGATGGCCTCGGAAGCGGGCGTGCTGCCGATCCCCGAAGAGAAGATCGTACGCAAGTGGCGTCTGCAGCCCGGCAAGATGCTGCTGATCGACCTCGAGCAGGGCCGCATCGTCGAGGACGAGGAGCTGAAGCGCACGCTCGCCGAGGCCGAGCCCTACGACGAGTGGCTGAAGGAGACCCAGTACAAGCTCGAGGAGCTGAGCGAGCTCGCCCGATGCGCCGGCGCCGGCACCGTCGAACGATCCGACGACCCTGCTCGATCGCCAGCAGGCCTTCGGCTACACGCAGGAGGACGTGAACTTCTTCCTCGAGCCGATGAGCAAGGAGCCGGACGATCCGGTGGGCTCGATGGGCACCGACACGCCGATCGCCGTGCTCTCCAGGAAGCCCAAGCTGCTCTACAACTACTTCAAGCAGAACTTCGCGCAGGTCACCAACCCGCCGATCGATCCGATCCGCGAGGAGCTGGTGATGTCGCTGGTGTCGATGATCGGCCCGCGCCCCAACCTGCTCGGCCGCCATGCCGGCACGCACAAGCGGCTGGAGGTCGCCCAGCCGGTGCTGACCAATGCCGAGCTGGAGAAGATCCGCTCGATCGAGGAGCTGCTCGACGGCGCGTTCCGCACCGCCACGATCGACTGCACCTGGCCCGCGTCGGAAGGCGCGGCAGGGCTGGAGAAGGCGCTCGACCGCGTCTGCTCCGAGGCGACCGACTGCCGTGCTGGCCGACCGCAACATCCTGATCCTGTCGGATCGTGCGGTGTCGTCCGAGCGCGTGCCGATCCCGGCGCTGCTGGCGACGGCGGCGGTGCATCATCACCTGATCCGCCGCGGGCTTGCGCACCCAGACCGGACTGGTCGTCGAATTGGGCGAGGTCCGCGAGGTCCATCACTTCTGCTGCCTGGCGGGCTACGGCGCCGAGGCGGTCAATCCGTACCTCGCCTTCGAGACGCTGGAGGCGCTGCGCGTCCAGAACGGCGTGCCGCTCAAGGCCTACGAGGTGCAGAAGAACTACATCAAGGCGGTCGGCAAGGGCCTCTTGAAGGTGATGTCCAAGATGGGCATCTCGACCTACCAGTCCTATTGCGGCGCGCAGATCTTCGACGCCGTCGGCCTGCATTCGGGCTTTGTCGAGAAGTACTTCACCGGCACGGCCACGACCATCGAGGGTGCGGGCTGGCAGGAGATCGCCGAGGAGACGGTGCGCCGCCATCGCGACGCCTATGGCGACAACCCGATCTACCGCACCATGCTCGATCCGGGCGGCGACTATGCCTTCCGCCTGCGCGGCGAGGACCATGCCTGGACGCCGGAGAGCGTCGCCAGGCTGCAGCACGCGGTGCGCGGCAATTCGTCGGCCGAATACAAGGCGTTTGCCGAGACCATCAACCAACAGAACGAGCGGCTGCTGACCATCCGCGGCCTGATGGAATTCAAGTGGGCCGACAAGCCGATCCCGGTCGAGGAGGTCGAGCCCGCGGCCAGCATCGTCAAGCGCTTCGCCACCGGGGCCATGAGCTTCGGCTCGATCAGCCGCGAGGCGCACACCACGCTCGCCATCGCCATGAACCGTATCGGCGGCAAGTCGAATACCGGCGAGGGCGGCGAGGAGGCCGACCGCTTCAAGCCGCTGCCCAACGGCGATTCCATGCGCTCGGCCATCAAGCAGGTCGCCTCGGGCCGCTTCGGTGTCACGACCGAGTATCTGGTCAATGCCGACGACATCCAGATCAAGATGGCGCAGGGCGCCAAGCCGGGCGAGGGCGGCCAGCTGCCCGGTCACAAGGTCGACGAGAACATCGCCCGCGTGCGGCGCTCGACGCCGGGCGTCGGCCTGATCTCGCCGCCGCCGCATCACGACATCTATTCGATCGAGGATCTGGCGCAGCTGATCCACGACCTGAAGAACGCCAACCCGCGCGCGCGCGTGTCGGTGAAGCTGGTCTCCGAGGTGGGCGTCGGCACGGTCGCGGCGGGCGTCAGCAAGGCGCGCGCCGACCATGTGACGATCTCCGGCTTCGAGGGCGGCACCGGCGCCTCGCCGCTGACCTCGCTCACCCATGCCGGCTCGCCCGTGGGAGATCGGGCTTGCCGAGACCCAACAGACCCTCGTGCTGAACGGGCTGCGCGGTCGCATCGCCGTGCAGGTCGATGGCGGCCTCCGCACCGGCCGCGACGTGGCAATCGCCGCCATGCTGGGCGCCGACGAATTCGGCTTCGCCACCGCGCCGCTTGATCGCATCAGGCTGCATCATGATGCGCAAGTGCCACCTCAACACCTGTCCGGTCGGCATCGCGACCCAGGACCCGGTGCTGCGCAAGCGCTTCACCGGCAAGCCCGAGCACGTCATCAACTATTTCTTCTTCGTCGCCGAAGAGCTGCGCGAGATCATGGCGCGGCTGGGCTTCCGCACGCTGAACGACATGATCGGCCACGTCGACAAGCTCGACATGCGCCGTGCGCTCGATCACTGGAAGGCGGGTGGCGTCGATCTCTCCAAGCTGCTGTACCAGGTGCCGGCCAAGCCGGGCGTGGCGATCTGGAACAGCGAGCGCCAGGATCACGGCCTCGACAAAGCGCTCGACCACAAGCTGATCGCGGCCGCGCAGCCCGCTCTGGAGAGTGGCCAGCCGGTGCAGGTCGAACTGCCGGTCGGCAACGTCAACCGCACCGTCGGCGCCATGCTGTCGGGCGAGGTCGCCAAGCGCTACGGCCATATCGGCCTGCCGGAGGACACGATCTCGGTCAGGCTCACCGGCACCGCCGGCCAGAGCTTCGGCGCCTTCCTGGCGCACGGCGTGTCGCTCGAGCTGACGGGCGATGCCAACGACTATGTCGGCAAGGGACTGTCCGGCGGCCGCGTCGTGGTGCGCCAGCCACCGGGCACGAGCGCGCAATCCGACCGAGAACATCATCGTCGGTAACACGGTGCTCTACGGCGCCATCGCCGGCGAAGCCTATTTCGAGGGCGTGGCGGGCGAACGCTTCGCCGTGCGCAACTCGGGCGCGGTCTGCGTCGTCGAAGGCACCGGCGACCATGGCTGCGAATACATGACCGGCGGCGTCGTCGTGGTGCTGGGCGATACCGGCCGCAACTTCGCGGCCGGCATGTCGGGTGGCGTGGCCTATGTCTACGATCCCAAGGCACGCTTCAAGGATCTGTGCAATCCGGCAATGGTCGATCTCGAGAAGGTCGGCAGCCTGTCGAGCGCGCCGCTCGACGATCCGGGCCGGCCGCGCCAGCGCGCGCTCAACGTCGAGGACAACGGCATGGGCGACGTGCTGCGCTTCGATGCCGAACGGCTGCGGATCCTGGTCGAGCGCCACCATCTGCACACCGGCAGCGCGCGGGCGCGCGAGTTGCTGGAGGATTGGGATCGGGCACTGTCGAGCTTCGTCAAGATCATGCCCAAGGACTACAAGCGCGCACTCGTGCAGGCACGCGAGCGGTGCGACGGCCAAGGCCGTGGCGGCGGAATAGTCCATGGGTCTGGTCAAGGGGTTCCTGGAAATCGAGCGCAACGATCGGCCTATGAAAAGGTCGAGGCGCGCCTCAAGACGTGGAAGGAGTTCATCCTGCCGCTGCCCCGGCCGAGGTCAGCCGGCAGGGCGCGCGCTGCATGGATTGCGGCATCCCGTTCTGCCACAACGGCTGCCCGGTCAATAACCTGATCCCCGACTGGAACGAGCTGGTCCGCCGCGACCGCTGGCAGGACGCGCTCGATGTGCTGCACTCAACCAACAACTTCCCGGAATTCACCGGCCGCATCTGCCCCGCGCCCTGCGAAGCGTCGTGCACGCTGAACATCGACGACAATCCGGTGACCATCAAATCGATCGAATGCTCGATCGTCGATCGCGGCTGGCAGGAGGGCTGGATCCAGCCTTTCATCGCGGCCAGGAAGACTGGCAAGCGCGTCGCCGTCGTGGGCTCGGGCCCGGCCGGCATGGCCTGCGCCCAGCAGCTGGCGCGCGCCGGGCATTCGGTGACCCTGTTCGAGAAGGCTGACCGCGTCGGCGGGCTGCTGCGCTACGGCATTCCCGACTTCAAGATGGAGAAGCACCTGATCGACCGGCGCATGCGCCAGATGGAGGCCGAGGGCGTGGAGTTCCGGACCGGCGTCGAGGTCGGCGCCACCCTGTCAGTCAAGTCGCTCCTCGAAGGCTATGACGCCGTGGCGCTGACCGGCGGCGCGGAATGGCCGCGCAACCTCGAAGTGCCGGGCCGCGAGCTTTCAGGCATCCACTTCGCCATGGATTTCCTGGTGCAGCAGAACAAGCGCGTCGCCGGCGACGACGAGGCGCGCGCCGCGCCCAAGGGCACGCTCACCGCCAAGGGCAAGCATGTCATCGTGATCGGCGGCGGCGACACCGGCTCGGACTGCATCGGCACCTCCAATCGCCAGGGCGCCGCCTCGATCACCCAGCTCGAGGTGCTGCCGGCCGCCGCCCGACAAGGAGAACAAGGGCCTGACCTGGCCCGATTGGCCGCTCAAGATGCGTACCTCGTCCTCCCAGGAAGAGGGCGCCGAGCGCGACTTCGCCGTGCTGACCAAGCGGGCGGTCGGCAAGAACGGCAAGGTTGAGGCGCTGGAATGCGTTCGCGTCGAATGGGCCGGCGGCAAGATGCAGGAGGTCGCGGGCAGCGCCTTCCAGCTCAAGGCCGACCTGGTGCTGCTGGCCATGGGTTTCCTCGGCCCGCGCAAGCCCGGCATGCTGGAGCAGGCGGGCGTCGCGCTCGATCCGCGCGGCAACGTCGCGGCCACCGTGGCGGACTACAAGACCTCGGTGCCCAAGCTGTTCGCCGCCGGCGACATGCGCCGCGGCCAGTCGCTGGTCGTCTGGGCGATCCGCGAGGGCCGCCAGTGCGCCCGCGCGGTCGACGAGATGCTGATGGGCAGCACGACTTTGCCGCGCTAGATCGCGAGGAGATCGCCGGCCGCGTCCTTGGAAACCTCGCAAATTCATTTTCCGGGGTTTCCAAGGGCGCAGGAGGTGCCGTTTCGTGCGCGCGGACGCACCAACGTGCTACAGTCCACGACTTCGGCACCGAAGTTGCCTATCAGGTTCCGGTAGAGTCGAGCCTGTTTGCCACCCCGGAGGCGTCGCCGCCGGGCTGATTTCGACCCCAAGCCACCGATACGTGACCGAGCCATCATGACGGGCACGGCGAAAGGACAAGTCATGGCAAGAAACAAGAATAACAAGGCCGCTCCCAAGACCGAGAAGGTCGAGCCGGCGGAGAAGAGCGACAAGAAGATCCTGGCCTTCGTCGAGCGGTGTGAGGACGCTGGGGATCTCGAATCGCTGATCCGCAATGCCACCAAGCTCGGCAACAAGGTCGTCGCCGAGGCGGCCTTCAGGCGGCGGATTTCGCTGGTTCCGGACCAGAGTCCGGGCACGGTGGAGCACGATTTCTGGCAGACCGTTCAGGCCTTCGAATATTCCCTCACCGAGGAACGCGGCAAGAACACAAAGTTGTCGCGCACCCGCCGGAAGGCCGCGGAAGTCGGCGTCGTGCAGACGCTGCGCGACTGGACAGCCGGGCCCCAGGAAGCGGCCGGCTTCAAGAGCTTGCTGGGACGCGGCATGCCCGAGTTCACGGGCGAGGCCATCACGCTGCGCCATCCCGAGCATTTCGAGCCCGAGATGCTCGAGGCTGCGAGGCAGCGACTGACGGTGGCCGGCGTCGATCTCGAACGGCTGACGTAAGGCGCCTTACGCCACCGCCGTCTCGAGCAGCGCGAGATAGAGCGCGAACAGGAAGCCGCCGACCGCCGGCAGCACGATGCCCGAGCCGCCCTTGTGCAGCGCCTCGGGGATCATGGCATGGGTGACCAGCGCCAGGATGGCGCCGCCCGCCACCGCCTGGGCGAGGACGGCCACTTGGGATTCGGAATCGCTGATCAAGATCTTGCCCGCAACCGCCGCAACGACGCCGGCGGCCAGCACGGTCGACCACAGCAGAAAAATCGCGCGGTTGGAGTAGCCCGCCTTGCGCAGCATGGTGGCGCTCGCCGCCGCCTCGGGGATGCCGCCCAGGAACATGCCGAGGATCAGCGTCACCGACAGGCTCTCGAAGCCGGCGAACTTGGCGCCGATCACCAGGCAGCCAGGGATGGTGTCGAGGATGTTGCCGAACACGATGGCAAGGCCCGCGCCCTTGCCCGCCTTGGCCTCGTGCAGCAGCTTGTGCTCGTCGCTGCGGCTCAGATGATCGAGGTTGTCGCGCGCCATCTGGACCCACACGGTCGGGTTGGTGCCGCCGACATTCAGGTTCGACAAGGCGCGCTGCTGGCTAAGCGTGCGGACCTGCTCGTCGAGGAACGGATCTTCGGTCAGCAGCTTGTCGAAGTCGTCCTTGCCGATCGCCAGCAGCTCGGTGTCGGTCTTGGCGCGCATGGTCGCGGTGCGCGTGCCGCCGCTCAGCAGCGCCATCTCGCCGAAGGCCTGGCCCTTGCCGAGCTCGGCCAGCGTGTGCTGCTCGTTCAGCACCTCGACGCTGCCCTCGGCCACGATGTAGAGCGCGTCGCCCGGGTCGCCCTGGCGGAACACCGTCTCGCCCGCCTTGATCGTGCGCTGATGCAGGCGGTCGAGCAGCGGCTCGATATCCTCGGCCGCGAGATGGCGCAGCAGGTCGCATTGCGACAGCAGGGCCAGGGTCGCGCCCGACTCCTGGCGCTTGCGATTCAGCGCATACTCCAGGAAGCGCGAAGGGTAGCGCAGCGCCGCGCCCTTCTGCTCCAGGAACAGCGCGGCGACATAGTAGACCACGGCGCCGACCGCGAAGCCGCCGGCGATCGACGCCCAGGCGACATGCACGTTGGCGCCGTGCTTGGTGAGCTCGTGGGCGCCCTCGAAGCCGAGCTCGATCGCGAGGGCGGCGATCAGCGACCCCGCGGCAAAGGCCAGGATGCCGGCCAGCACCTTCTTCGGAAATGGAACGTAAAGCCCCAGCGCCGCGCCCATGATGACAGAGCTGGTCGTGCCGAGACCGAGCAGGGCAACCTGCACGATGTCGAAGAACCTGATGGCCAAGAGAGCTCCCACCCCCCGATTGGAGAGAGGATAATGTGTCCCGACGGGAGTTACCCTAAGATTTTACATGGGAAGGACATATGAAGTTCTTGCTCGTCCAGGGCGCCAACATGGAGGCGCTCGGCCGACGCCAGCCTGGGCTGTACGGCACGACGACGGCCCGGCAACTCGATACCTTGTTGCGCCGGCAGGCGCGCAGGCTGGGGGTGATTCTCGACATCCTTTACACAAACTGTGAAGGCGAGGCGGTGTCGGCGATCTTGCGGGCCGAGCGGGCCGGCATCGACGGCATCCTGTTCAACCCGGCCGGCTTCCTCCAGGCCGGCCGCGCGCTTGCCGACTGCCTGAAATCGATCGAAGCGCCGGCCATCGAGATCCATGTGACCAACATCGAAAAGCGCGGCCGCCGCTCGGTCACCGCGGATGCGGCGGTCGGCACGATCGCGGGCTTCGGCGTCGATTCATACGTGCTCGCGCTCGACGCCATGGTGGCGCGGCTTGGCTAGAGGGACCGCATGATCGAGATCACGCAGTTGCAGAAATCCGACCGCGCCGCCTGGGAGAGGCTCGCGCGCGGGTACAACGATTTCTACGAGACCGAGCTCCCCAACTCCGACTATGAGCGCGCCTGGCGTCGCCTGCTGGCCGGCAAGGAGATCCATGGATTGGCCGCCCGGCACGACGGACGGTTGGTCGGCATCGCGCACTTCCTGTTTCATTCCAACATCTGGCGCGACGAGGTCTGCTACCTGCAGGACCTGTTCGTCGACGAGGCCGCGCGCGGCCAAGGGGCTGCACGGGCGCTGATCGACGCGGTCGCGGCCGCCGCCAAGAAGCGCGGCGCCTCGCGCTACTACTGGCAGACCAAGCAGGACAATGCCCGCGCCCGTGCGCTCTACGACAAGCTCGCGCGTTTCCGCGGCTTCATCCGCTACGACTATTCGCTGAAGTGAGCAGCCGTCAGAAGAGCCTCAGCACCACGAACAGGCCGGCGGCAAACAGCACCGAGCCCAGGATCATGCAGGCCGGCAGAGTGAACACCCAGGCCAGCAGGATGTTGCGCAACGTCTCCTTCTGCAGGCCCGAGCGGTTGGCCGCCATGGTGCCGGCGATGCCCGACGACAGGATATGGGTCGTGCTGACCGGCAGGCCGAACATGTCGGCGGCGCCGATCGTGGTCATGGCGACCAGCTCGGCCGAGGCACCCTGGGCGTAGGTGAGGTGCGACTTGCCGATCTTCTCGCCGACCGTCACCACGATTCGCTTCCAGCCGATGGTGGTGCCGAGCCCCAGCGCCACGGCGACGGCGATCTTGACCCACAGCGGAATGAAGTCGGTCAGCGTCTGCAGCTCGCTCCTGAGCTTCGATAGCGTCGCCTTGTTCTTGGCGTCGGGCACGGCGCCGGCCTTGATCAGCTTGGCGATGCCTTCCTCGACGAGATAGACGTCGCGGCGCAGGCGGGAGCGCCCCTCCGTCGACAGCTCGCCGATCGACTTGATCTTGCCGAGCGTGGCGGCGACAGCGCCGTTCTTGATGGCCAGCGACGTCATGGTCTGCGGCGTCGGCTTGCCGCTGGTCAGGAAGCGCGACAGCTCGGCGTCGGCGACCTGATTGGCCATCGCGTCGGTGGACGAGGGGCGCGGGGCCGAAGATGGGCTGTGCGGCCTGCGAGGCCACGACGATCGACTGGATCCGGTCGGTCGACGTGGCGAGGTTTAGCGCATAGGCCGCCGGCACGACGCCGATCAGGATCAGCATGATCAGGCCCATGCCCTTCTGGCCGTCGTTCGAGCCGTGCGCGAAGCTCACGCCGGTGCAGGTCAGCACCAGGATGGCGCGGATCCACAGCGGCGGCGGCGCCTTGCCCTCGGGCGCCTGGTAGAGCGCCGGGTTGCGGATCACGGCCTTGGCTGCAAGCAGCAGCAGGGCGGCCCCGACGAAGCCGACCACCGGCGAGATCAGCAGAGCCATCGCCGTCTCCTGTACCTTGCCCCAGTTGACGCCTTCGCCGAACTGCTGGCCGCTCGAGATCAGCGAGTTCATCAGGCCGACGCCCACGATCGAGCCGATCAGGGTGTGCGAGCTGGAGGCAGGCAGGCCGAGATACCAGGTGCCGACGTTCCAGATGATGGCCGAGAGCAGCAGCGCGAACACCATGGCGAAGCCCGCGCCGGAGCCGACATCGAGGATCAGCTCGACCGGCAACAGGGCAACGATGCCGAACGCCACCGCGCCGGTGGAGGTGAGCACGCCCAGGAAGTTCCACAGGCCCGACCAGATCACCGCCTGCGGCGGCGTCAGCGCGTGGGTGTAGATGACGGTGGCGACGGCGTTGGCGGTGTCGTGGAAGCCGTTCACGAACTCGAAGCTCAGCGCCAGGAACAGTGCAGCCACCAGCAGCACCAGGGTGCTGATTCCCATGGCGCTTCCGAACAACGATTCCATCGTCCAATCCCCCGCTTGTTTCATGTTCGGCCGGCGCCTGCTTTATCGGCGCCGGCCATTTTACTGCCGTCGCGACCTAGTGCTTGCCGTGGTGCTCGGCGTGATGCTTGCTCGCCTCGCCGGCGTGATGGGCGGCGTGCGACGAATGGCCATGCGCCGAATGGGCGTGATGCGCCGCCTTCTCGTGGCTGTCCGCCTCGTGGTGCTTGGCGGCTTCGCGATGGTGCTTGGCGGCGTGCTCATGATGCTCGGCCGCGGCGTGGTGATGCTCGACGATCTTGTCTTTGGACATGATGCCCTCCATCCGGTGAGCAGCGACTGCTAATCAATCGCCACGCCGCAACTCTAGGAAGGCGATGTTGCATGCCGGTGAACGTGTCTGCCGAAAGTCGGTCGCACAGCCGATGCAAATCAATCCGGGGTCACACCGAAGCGACGCTGCCAGAATTCTCGGCTGCGCCGCTCGCCGACGTCGCAACCCAACTCGTACTCGGGCTTGACGAACTTGGTGTAGTCGTCGTCCTCGCGCGCGCGTTGCGGCCGTCCGCCCTGGGCGAGCTGGGTGCCGTCATGGAGCTGCAGCGCGCCGATGTCGAAGTCGGAGCGCGGACCACGCTCGGCCACTTCCTGCAGGAGTTTCTTGCGCACGGCGCGGGGGAAGTCCTCGAAGTTGCGCGCCACCTCGACGAACGAGCGCGGCCCGCCCGTCACGCAGTGCAAATAGTAGCGGTCGAGATCTGCCTCGTTGGGGAAGCCGAACGGGTTGGGCCGATCGTTCATGATCGGCAGGCCGTTGATGACGATGCGGTCCTTCAGCGCCTCGTAGCGCATGTCGGTGACCAGCCCGCCGTCGTTGTTCGAGCCGTCGCCCGAGATGTCGAGCACCTTGCGCGTGGGCTCATAGGGGCTCCTGCCGAACAGCGGAATGGCATATCGGATGGCGCCGCTGATCGACGTTCGGCGAGCGATCGAAATCGGCAGGTCGGCCAGGCGATTGGCGAAAGCCGCGATCGAGGCCTCGCTGTCGAGCAGCGTCCAGTCGATCAGGAGCTTCTGCATCCAGGAGTCCGACCACTCGTAGTAGGCGACGGCGATGCGGCCGTTGGGACCTCCCAGGATCGCCCTGACGATCACCGGGTCGCGGAATGCGAGGACATAGCCTTCGCGCTGCAGCTTGGCTTCGTCCGGATCGATGCTGCCGGAAATGTCGATCGCCATCGCCAAGGCGAGATCGACTTCCTTCTTATCCTGTGCCGTCGCCGGCAGGGCGACGACCAGCAGGGCAAATAGGCAAGCGAGAGAACGCATGAGGGATCTCCGCGTCGGCTGCCGACAACGAGGCAAAAAGCATACCGCCGGGCGGAAGCCCCGGCCAGCCGTTCGCCGAGCGCGCTGGACGGCGGCCGCGGCGCGCCATTAGCCTCTGCACACGGACTGTCGGAGGAAGCCTTTGGAATTGAACCTCAGCCCGCAGGACGAAGCGTTCCGCACCGAGGTGCGCCGCTTCCTCGACGAGAACCTGACGGAGGACCTGCGCGAGGCCGGTCGCAAGACCGGCGGCGTGTTCGCCGAATTCGCCGCCAGCCAACGCTGGCACAAGGTGCTGGCCAGGCGGGGCTGGTCGGCGCCGAGCTGGCCCAAGGAATACGGCGGCACCGGCTGGACAGCCACGCAGCGCTACATCTTCTCGCGCGAATGCACCGCGGTTGACGCGCCGCGCATCTTCACCATGGGCGTCCGCATGGTCGGGCCGGTGATCATGAAATTCGGCACGCCCGAGCAGAAGACCAAGTACCTGCCCGATATCGTCTCGGGCGACTCGGTGTTCTGCCAGGGCTATTCCGAGCCCGGCTCCGGCTCCGACCTCGCCAGCCTGAAGACCCGTGCCGTGCGCGACGGCGACGACTACATCATCAACGGCACCAAGATCTGGACGACCGGCGCGCATGTCGCCAACCGCATGTTCTGTCTCGTGCGGACCTCGACCGAAGGCAAGCCGCAGGACGGTATCTCCTTCGTGCTACTCGATTCGATGGATACGCCCGGCCTGACAGTGAAGCCCATAGTCACCCTGGCCGGCGACCACGAGGTCAACCAGGTATTCTTCGACAACGTCCGCACGCCCGTCGCCAACCGCATCGGGCCGGAGAATGCCGGCTGGACGGTTGCCAAGTACCTGCTGGAATTCGAGCGCGGCGGCGACGCCTATACGCCCAACCTGCACGCCCGCCTCGAGGATGTCCGCCGCATCGCCCGCGAAGAGGCGGCCGACGGCTCAGGCCGGCTGATCGACGAGCGCGACTTCGCCACCCGGCTGGCCGAGGTCGAGATCGCCATCCAGGGGCTTGAGATGATCGAGTTGCAGGTCCTGTCCGACCTCAGCCGTGGCCGCAATCCGGGGGCGGTGTCGTCGCTGATGAAGATCAGGGGCAGCGAAACCCTGCAGATCATCGACCATCTCGGCGTCGAGGCGCTCGGCTGGTACGCCGCGCCCTTCGAGCCGCAGGCGAGGCTGCTAGGGCACAATCAGCCGACGGTGACACCCGAGTACGGCACCACGGCCGCGCCGCTGTACCTCAATAATCGCGCCGCAACGATCTATGCCGGCTCCAATGAGATACAGCGCAACATAATTGCCAAGGCCGTTCTGGGGCTCTAAGCGGCGCAATACCGCAGCCAATTCCCGAATAATTCCTAGAGACTGAATCGCGCTCCCGGTATATTATTGCATTATGGATGCAGGGGTATATCCGACAATGGCTTCGACGATCGGCGAGGTGCTCGAGCGCCACGCTGCGCGTGACGCCGACGAGCCAGCCATCCTGTGTCCTGGTTTGGCGCCGCTGACGTTCGGCGGCCTGCAGCAACAGATCCGGCGTATCTCGGCGCAGTTGCAGTCGGCCGGTATCGGCCCCTGGTCACGGGTGGGCGTGGCGCTGCCGCGCGGCCCGGAGGCGGCGCTGATCAGCGTCGCTGTTTGCTGCAACGCCGTCATCCTGCCGCTCAATCCCAATCTGGCGCCCGGCGATCTGCAGGACGAGTTGGAAAAGATTCGCCTGGATGCGCTGATCGTGCCGGGCTGGACCAAGGTTCCGGCCTGGGCGCAGGGACCTGGCAGCAACTTCGGCTTGTTCCAGGTCACGCAGGCGGCGGCTTCGTTCGACGACATCGGGCTTGCCCAGGTGCGTCCGGTCACGCACCCCGCAACCCACCGTGCCCCTTGGCGCGAAGTCGGTGGCCGCCATCTTCCGCACATCGGGCACGACCGGCGCGGCCAAGCGCGTGCCGATGACCCACGAGAACCTGATCGAGATGGCGCGCAAGATGCAGCGCGTGGCTGGGCCTTTCGCCGGCCGACCGCTCGGCCTGCATCTTGCCGATCTATTACAACGCGGGCTTCAAGGCGACGCTTCTCGCGCCGCTCCTGATCGGCTGCAGCGTCGCCATGCCGATCGACAGACCCATCCGCAGGAATTCGACCAATGGATGGCCGAGCTGCGGCCGACCTGGCTGACCGCGGCGCCGGCCTTTTTGCAGGCCATCGTCGAGAAGTTGCGCGCCGCGACGGAGCCGAAACACCGCGCCCTTCGCTCCGCTTCGTGCTGTCCACGGCGTCGTATCTGCCGGAGGCGGCGCGGGTTGAGCTGCGCACCTGCTCGGCGTGCCGGTGGTCGAATTCTACGGCCTGTGCGAGGCGGGCATGATGACGGCACCGGCGCTGCCGCCCGACGAATCCCGCGAAAGGCACGGTCGGCCGCTGCCCCGCGGCGAGCTCGCCATCCGCGAGTGAAGGCGGCACTTTCGTGCGGCCGGGCCAGGTCGGCGAGGTGATGCTGCGCGGGCCAAGCGTCATGCCGGGTTACCTGCTCGACGATATCGACGGCGTACGCCGAGCGGCTCCTGGAACGGCTGGCTGTCGACCGGCGACCTCGGCAACGTCGACAAGAACGGCTTCCTGACCATCGTTGGCCGCAGCAAGGAGATCATCAATCGCGGCGGCGAGAAGATCGCGCCCTATGAGGTCGAGAGGGCGCTGCTCGCTCATCCGGCGGTGCGCGAGGCGGCGTGCTTTGCGGTCCCCCATCCGCGGCTCGGCGAGAATGTCGGCGCTGCGGTCGTCCTCCATACCGGGTCCGCGGCCACGTCGCGCGAGCTCGATCGACTTTCTCTACGATCGCCTCGCGCCGTTCCAGATGCCGCGCCAGGTCCATGTCGTGGAAAGCCTGCCGATCGGCGCAACCGGCAAGATCTCGCGGCCCCAACTTACTGAAGCGTTCGCCAACCACGAGCGGCCCAAGGATCCGCCAGGGGCGCCGCTGGAAATCCTGATCGCCGAAATCTGGCAGCGGCTGCTCGAAGCGCACCGATGTCGGCATGGATGACGACTTTTTCGAGCTCGGTGGCGATTCCCTGCAGGCCACCGAGATGCTGCTTGAGCTCGAGGAAGTCACGCGCCATCGTATCACGCCGTCCGAAGTACGGGCGCAGCTCACCATCCGCCATCTCCGGCGATCATGGTGGCCGAAGCGGCGGCGGCAAGCGAGGAGGTCATCATCAAGGTGCAAGGCCGGCCAGGGCACGCCATTGTTCCTGTGCCACGGCGATTAGACGGCTGGGGCTTCTACGCCTTTCGTCTGGCCGAGTTACTGAAAGGCGACGGGCCGGTATATCCTGTTCCATTCCGAACCTCGACGAACCACGGCAATCGAAACCATCGAGGAAATGGCCCAGCACCACCTGCCGCACATGCGTGGCGGCCGCGCCAAGCGGTCCGTTCCGGTTGGCCGGCTACTGCCACGGCGGCCTGGCCGCTTGGGAGATCGCCCATCAGCTCGAGGAGGCTGGTCGCGAGGTCGAGAAGATCGTGATGATCGACAGTATCTCGATCAACGCGCGCGCGCTCGATACGCGCCGCGGCGCGGGCGTTGTCGGCCATGGTCCGGCTCGACGTCGAGCGGTACGGCGCTGCATGACCGCGGCATGCTTTCGTTATGGGCCGTGACTCGCCGCGTCTTGCGCAGGGATCGCGCGATCCTGATGCGGGCTGTGCGCGGCTGTCGCAGGGATCGACGGTCGGCCCGTCGCGGCAATCGTCCTACTACAAGGCAATGTCGAAGTACCTGCCGCCGCCGATCGACAGCGACGTGGTTTGTCTGCTGAGCGACGAATACTCGACCAGGAAGGACTTCTCGGCCGATGTTTGGAAGGGCTTGGCGCGCAGCGTGCAGTTCGGAGGCGGTGCCCGGCCAGCATAACACCTGCATCACCATCCATGTCGGCGAGCTCGCCACGACGATGAGCCGGATGCTGGTGGTCTGAAACGTCGGCCGGGCAAGCCGCGGGGTCTTGCAACCGCCTGGAAAAGCACGACATTCGGGGCATGAGTGACCCGTATTCAGTGCTGGGCGTGGCAAAGACGGCGACGGACGACGAGATCCGGAAGGCGTTTCGCAAGCTCGCCAAGAAGCACCATCCCGACCTCAATCCCGGCAACAAGGAAGCCGAGGCCAAGTTCAAGGAAATCAGCCAGGCTAACGAGATCCTGTCCGATCCCGAGAAGCGCCGGCGCTTCGACGCGGGCGAGATCGATGCCAGCGGTCAGGAGATGCCGCCGCGCGGCTTCTATCGCGATCAGGCGGGCGGTCCGGCCGGGCGGAAGTACCAGCGCGCCGGCGGGCACGAGGAGTTCGTCGACATGGGCGGCATCTTCTCGGAAATGTTCGGTGACCGTCGGGGCTTCGGCTTTGGCGGCGCGGAAGGCTTCGACATGGGAGGGCTGCCGGTCACCTATACGCTGAGCGTGCCGTTCCTGGTGGCGGCACGCGGCGGTAAGCAGCGCGTCGGCCTGCCCGACGGCCGCACTCTCGACATCGACGTGCCCGAAGGCACGAGGGATGGCACCACCTTGCGACTCAAGGGGCAGGGTATGCCCGGCGCCAAGGGTCAGCCTGCAGGCGACGCTTTCGTCGAGATCCGCGTGCAGCCGCACGCCTTCTTCGAAGCGCGCGACAACGATATCCACGTCGAGGTGCCGGTGACGCTCCGAGAGGCGGTGCTGGGCGACCGGATCAAGGTGCCGACGGTCGGCGGCTCGGTGATGCTGAGCGTGCCGGCAGGCTCCAATACCGGCACGGCGCTGCGGCTGAAGGGCCGCGGCCTGCTCGACCGCAAGTCCGGCCAGCGCGGCGATCAGTACGTCAAGCTGAAGGTCGTTCTGCCCGACAAGCCCGACGACAAGCTGAAGGCCTTCCTCGACTCCTGGGAGGCCGGCAAGACCGAGGATCCGCGCCAAGCGATGGAGCAGTTCACATGACCGACCTCATGATTGGGCTCGACGAACTACTGCGCCTGCATCGCTCGCTCTCCAGCGTCCATGTCGAGCGCTGGGTGGCGCGCGGCCTGCTGCGTCCGGTGGGTGGCGCCGATTCCTGGACCTTCGAGCAGGTCGACGTGGCGCGGGTGCGCCTGCTCGCAGAACTGGAGAGCGATATCGGCCTCGATGACGACACGGTCGAGACGGTGATCGGACTGGTCGATCAGGTGCACACGTTGCGCAGCCAGCTCGGCCTGCTCGCCCAGGCGATCGCCGAACAGCCACCAGAGACGCGCGAAGCGATCGCCGCGGCGTTGCGGAGATTGGGTCTGGGCTAGCCCTTCAGGGCCTGCCAGATCTTTTGGGCGGTGATCGGCATGTCGAGATGGCGCACGCCGAGCGGCCGCAGGGCATCCAGGATGGCATTCGCCACCGCCGCGGGCGCGCCGTTGGTCGGCAGTTCGCCGACGCCCTTCAGCCCCATGAAATTGTTGGGCGAGGGCGTGGCGATGGTCTCGACCGTGAAGTTCGGCATGTCGTCGGCCCGCGGCAGGGCGTAGTCCATCAAGGTGCCGCTCAGCAGCTGGCCGGTGCTCTCGTCGTAGAGCGCCTCTTCCATCAGCGCGTTGCCGAGGCCGTGCACGATGCCGCCATGCATCTGCCCTTCCAGCAGGCGCGGATTGACCACGACGCCGGCATCGACCGCCGAAACGAAGCGATCGATACGAACGGTACCCGTCTCGGGATCGATCTCGACCTCGCACACCATCACGCCCGTCGGATAGGCCTCGATCTTGTCGGCGAACACCGCGTCGCCCTCGAACGGCTTGTCGGCCGCGAGCTCGAACAGGCCGACGCGGCGGTCGGTGCCGACGACCTCGAAGCTGCCGTCGCGATAGGCGATGTCGGCGGGCGCCGCCTCCAGTCGCTCGGCGGCAAGGTCGCGGCCGCGCTGGATCACGACATCGGCGGCGCGCCGCAGGGTCGTGCCGCTGATGATGGTCGAGGACGAGCCGCCGGTGCCGCCGCCGTGCGGGATGGTGCGCGTATCGCCCTGGCGCACGTCGATCTTCTCGATCGGCACGCCAAGGGCCGCCGACAGGATCTGGGCGAACACCGTCTCGTGGCCCTGGCCCTGGCTCTGGGTGCCGGCATGGGCGATCAGGCGATCGGGCGTCACCATGACGACGGCGTGCTCGTCGGCGATGCCGCCGGTGCCATGCAGATGGCAGGAGAGACCGAGGCCGCGCCGCTCAGCCCCCGCGCCTCGCTGGCGGTGCGGCGCGCGGCGAACCCGGGCTCGCCGGCCGCCTTCAGCGCCGTCTCGAACAGGCGCGGGCAGTCGGCCGCGTCGTAGGTGTAGCCGCTGGCGGCCTTATAGGGCATATCGGCCGGCGTCAGCAGATTGAGGCGGCGTAGTTCGGCCGGCGTGCGGCCGGTCTCGTGAGCGGCGATGTCGACCAGCCGCTCGAGCAGGAACAGCGCCTCGGGCTTGCCGGCGCCGCGGATGGCGTCGACCGGCACGGTGTTGGTGAAGGCGCAGTCGAAACCGACATGGATCGCCGGGATGCGATAGAGCCCGGAGATCACCTTGGCCATGCCTGTCGTCGGGATCGACGGCGCGAACATCGAGAGGTAGGCGCCGAAATTGGCCTCGGCCTTCACGCGCAGTCCGAGGAACCTGCCGTCCGCGTCGAGCGCCAGCTCGGCCGAGGCCGACGAGATCGCGCGACTGGCTGTCGGACAGGGCATGCTCGGCACGCTCGCGCGCTCCAGCGCAGGCCGCGCTTCAGCTTGCGCGTCGCCCAGGCGATCAGCACCGATTCGGCGGAGATCGTGGAATTTCGGCCCGAAGCCGCCACCGACATCCTCGGTGATCAGGCGCAGCTTGTCCTTCGGCAGGTTGAGCACGCGCTCGCACATCAGCCGGTGCAGGATCTGCACGCCTTGCGAGGGGAAGTGTCACGGTGACGAGGTCGCTCGCCGCCTCATAGGCCGACCAGGCCGCGCGCGTTTCCATATAGTGCACGATCTGGCGCGGCGAGCGGATCGCGAGACGCGCGACGTGCGCCGCCTTGGCGAAGGCGGCGTCGGTCGCCGCGGCGTCGCCGCTTGCTCCAGCGGCACATCAGGTTGCCGGGCGACGTCGTCATGGATCTGCGGCGCGCCAGGGGCCAAGCGCCTGCGCCACGGTGACGACGGCGGGCAGCTGGCTCGTAGTCGACGATCAGCGCCTCGGCGGCATCGCGCGCCTGATCGAGCGTGTCCGGCCACGACCATGGCGACGATGTCGCCGACATGGCGGACCTTGCCGACCGGCATGGGCAGGTGCGGCGGCTCGACATGGCGGTTGCCGGCAGGCGTCGCGGATCTCGCTGATCGCCGGCAGGTGGCCGAGCCTGTCGGCCGCGGTGTCCTCGGCGGTGTAGATCGCGGCCACGCCGGGGAGCGCCAGCGCCTCCGTCTTGTCGATGCCATTGACCCGCGCATGCGCATGCGGCGAGCGCACGAACAGCACGGCGAGCGCGTCTCGCGGGGCCGTATTGTCGGCGTAGCGGCCTTGGCCGGTGAGGAACCGTTGGTCCTCGCGCCGCGTGACGGCTGTCCGACTGCTCACGCCGCCATCACGTCGTTGATGACCTTGAGCGCGGCGTCGATGTCGGCGCGATTGACGTCGAGATGGGTGACGGCGCGGATGCGCGTGGGCTGCCGGCGCTGGCGCCCAGCCCGACGCCGCGCTCCTTGCAGGCCGCGACGAACTGGGCGCCCGTCATGCCGGGCTTCTTGATCTCGAAGAACACCAGGTTGGTCTGCATGCTTGTCGACCTCGCAGTCGAGGCCCTTGATGTTGGCGATGCCGGCGGCGAGCTGGTGGGCGTTGTCGTGATCCTCGGCCAGGCGATCCCAGTTGTGGTCCAGCGCATAGAGCGCGGCCGCGGCGATCACGCCGGACTGGCGCATCGAGCCGCCGAGCATCTGCTTCTGCCGCCAGGCTTCCTTGATGAAGTCCTTGGAGCCTGCGAGGCACGCGCCGACCGGCGCGCCCAGGCCCTTGGTGTAGTCGAGCCACAGCGAATTCGACGCAGGCGGCGTAGTCGCTGGGCCTTGGTGCCGGACTTCACCGCCGCATTGCAGAGCCGCGCGCCGTCCATGTGGACGGCGAGGCCGGCGTCTCGCGCGACCTTGGAGACGCCCTGCAGCGTCGCGAGCGGCCACACCGTGCCGCAGCCGCCGTTCGAGGTGTTCTCGACCGAGACGAGCCGCGAGCGCGGCGCGTTACGGCTGTTGGGGTCGCGCAGGGCGGCCTTGACCTGTTCGCCGGTGAACACGCCGTTGGGGCCATCAAGCATGCGGATCATGACGCCCGAGTTGGCGGCCGTACCGCCGGTCTCGGCGTTGATGATGTGGGCGGTCCGATCGGCGATCACCTCGTCGCCCAGCCGGCAATGGACGCGGATCGGAGACTGATTGCACATCGTGCCGCTCGGCATGAAGACGGAGTCCTCCTTGCCGAGGATCTCGCAGATCCGTTCGCGCAGCCGGTTGACGGTGGGGTCCTCGTACTTCTGCTCGTCGCCGACTTCGGCCTCGGCCATGGCTTTCCGCATGCCGGGCGAGGGCTTGGATTTGGTATCGCTGTAGAGATCGATGAAACGGTTTTGCATGGCGTGGCGTATTCTCCTGCGCCACCATAGACCGAAGAAACGGGAGGCCGACCATGAAATTCACTTGGTTCCACCTCATGCCCTGGCCGCACATGCCGGACGATTTCCGGCAGAAGCACCGCTCGGTGTGGGTCGACCTGCCCAGCAGCATGTACGAGCCGGAGCTCGGCCACATCGCCTATCACCAGTATCTCGACCAGCTCGAATATGCCGAGAAGGTGGGCTTCGACGGCATCGGCGTGAACGAGCATCACGCCAACGCCTACGGCCTGATGCCGTCGCCCAACATCATGGCGGCGACCTTGACGCGCCGGACCTCGAAGGCGGCGCTGGTCGTGCTGGGCAACTCCATCGCCCTCTACAATCCGCCGCTTCGGGTGGCGGAGGAGTTCGCCATGCTCGACGTCCTGTCGGGCGGGCGGCTGATCGCGGGCTTCCCCGTCGGCACCTCGATGGACACCAACTACGCCTACGGCACGATCCCGGCGCTGACCCGCGAGAAGTATGCCGAGGCGCACGACCTGATCCGCAAGGCCTGGGCGGCCGACGAGCCGTTCGCCTTCAACGGCCGCTACACCAAGCTGCGCTACGTCAATTGCTGGCCCAAGCCGATCCAGAACCCGACCGCCGGTCTTCATTCCCGGCGGCGGCTCGGTCGAGACCTACGACTTCTGCCTCGACAACACCTACTCCTATTCATACCTCAGCTACTCGGGCTACCTGCGCGCCAAGATGCTGATGGAGGGCTATTGGAAGCGGGTGGCCGAGCGCAAGGTCGACGAGTCGCCCTATCGCGCCGGCTTCGCCCAGGTGATCTGCGTCGCCGACACCGATGCCGAGGCCGAGCGCTGTACTGGCCGCACGTGAACTACTTCTACAATCGCTGCCTGCACGTCTATCCGGGCTTCGCCGACGCGCCGGGCTATCGCACCATCAAGACCATCCAGACCGGCGCTCTGTCGCAGTTCGCGCCGGGCTCGGGCCGCGACTATCCCAACATGACCTGGAAGGACCTGACCGAGGGCCGCTATATCGTGGCGGGCTCGCCCGAGACGGTGCGCCAGCAGATGGAGGAGCTGATCAAGACGCTGCGCGTCGGCAACGTCTTCTGCCTGCTGCACGTCGGCAACATGCCGGACGACAAGGTGCGCCACTCCACGCGGCTGTTCGCCGAGAAGGTGATGCCGCACCTGCGCAACCTGTGGCCGGACTGGAACAACCATGACGATCGGTTCTGGTGCCATCCGATGAATGAAGCCCGTGCCGCATGCGCGTGGCCGCCGAATGAAGCTCGCGCTTTCTGAAGCTCGAGGCGGGCTCACGTATTCGAGGTCATCGAGGCGGGAAGGGGCAAGGACCTTCTGTTCCTGCACGGCGCCGGCGGGCACCTGCCGAACGATCCGCTGATCGCCGCGCTTGCCACCAAATACCGGGTCGTGGCGCCGCTGCTGCCCGGCTACGGCCAATCCAGCGGCGAAGACGATCTGCGCGACATGCTCGACGTCACGCTGCACGCGCTCGACGTCAAGGACAGGCTCAAGCTGCGCAAGCCGATCGTGGTCGGCCATTCGATGGGCGGCATGATCGCGGCCGAGATGGCGGCGATCGCCCGGACCGAGGTCGAGAAGCTTTGCCTGCTGGCGCCGGCAGGGCTATGGCTCGACGAGCATCCCATCGCCGATATCTTCGCCAAGCTGCCCTACGAGCTGCCGGCCCTGCTGTTCCACGACGCCGACGCGGGCCGACAGCTCATGACCGCCGGCGGCGGCGATATGGGGGATATCGAGTTCCTCAAGCAGTTCCTGGTGATGAATGCCCGTCGGCTGGGCATGGCGGGCAAGCTGCTGTTCCCGATTCCCGACCGGGGGTTGGTACAGCGCCTGCGTCGTATAACCGCAAGGACATTGATCGTCTGGGGCCGCGAAGATGTGCTTGTTCCGCCGGTCTATGGGGAGGCCTTCAAAAAGGCGATTTCCAAATCGAGACTGGTCAGGATCGCCAAGGCGGGCCATGCGGTCGGGCAGGAAAAGCCGGCGGCAGTGCTGAAGGCGATCCGGGATTTCTTCTGACGAGGAGACGCATCGATGAGCAGGATATTGGCAACAGGGGTGATCGCGGCATTCGTCTTTGGCGGCGCGGCATTCGCCCAGGCGCCTGTTGTCTACACATGGACCGGGTATGGCGTGAACGTGCCGGGCAGCTCCAAATGCCCGACCTACAAGATGAACATCGAGGTCACGGTCACGGGCAAGGCCGTGAAGGGCATTTTCCAGCAGGAAAACCGCGACCAGCGCCACTTCGAGACGACCCTCGACAAGGGCGGCAAGATCAAGACCGCGGCGATGGTCGGCGGCGGCGGCATGATGGATGTGATCGGCGAGATCACCGACGCCGGCGGCAAGATCAAGCTCGACGGCTACTGCAAGTTCGAAGGTCCGCTGACCAAGAAGCAGTGAAGCACGACGGCAAGCTCACGAAGAGATGGGCAAGCCGACCTTGATCATCGTCAGGCAGGTCTGGCGTTTGAGATTGTAGTTGGAGCGTGAGCGCCAGCGATGCTCGTTGAGACGCAGGTGCGACAGGCGGTCGAGGTGGAAACAGCGCCACTCACCGCCAGTTGGCATGCCTGACGTCGTCTCGCCGGCATACTGGAAGACGAACACGGCGGGCGTGCCGTCGGCCGTGGCGCCCAGCGCATGCGGCGCGAAGTGCCGCACAGCGCCGTCGTAGAGGCCGGTCAGGCACTGTTTGTCTCGAATGGCGGCACTGAGGAAGTCGTCCGTGTTCACTGCATGACAACGGCCAGCCGGCCGACGGCGTTGCGTTGCAGGAGCGCGCGCATCGCCTGCGGCGCTTCGGTCAGGCTGAACGTGCGGTCGACGTGCGGATGGCAGAGGCCGGCCTCGCACCAGCCTCGGATGCGCTCCATCAGGGCGAAGGTGCGCTCGGCCTGCTCGAAGCGCGCATCGTGCGGGCTCCAGCCGACATAGTAACCGTAGTTGAAGCCCATCACGGCGATCGACTTCACCAGCAGGATATTGGCCGGGATCTGCGGGATGGCGCCGCCGGCGAAGCCGATCGGGCAGATGCGGCCCTCGACCGCGAGGCAGCGCAGCGACTGGGTGAAGACCTCGCCGCCCACCGGGTCGTAGACCCGATCGACGCCGCGGCCATTGGTGAGCTTCAGGACCTCCTCGCGGAAGTCCGCCACGCTGTAGTCGATGACATGGTCGGCGCCATGCGCCTTGGCGAAGGCTGCCTTGCGCGCGCCGCCGGCCGTGGCGATCACCGTGGCGCCCAGGATCTTGCCGATCTCGACCGCGGCCATGCCGACGCCGCCCGCCGCGGCGTGCACCAGCAGCGTGTGACCTTTCTGGACATCGAGCGCCATCGGCCAGGTGAGCGCGCCGGCCGAGGTCGGATAGGAGATCGCCAGTTGGATCGCCTCGACGAAGCCGACGTTCCTTGGCTTGGGGAAGACATTGACTTCATGCGCCACGGTTTCTTCGGCCAGCCCGCCCCAGTCGAGCACCGCCACGACCTCGTCACCGACCTTGAGCCGCCTGCAGGCCGGATCGGCCTCGATCACCACGCCGGACGCCTCGGTCCCGGGCGCGAACGGCAGGGGCGGCTTGCGCTGGTACTTGCCGGCGATCACCAGGGTGGTGGCGAAGCTCACGCCCGCCGCGTGGATCCTGATGCGCACCTGGGCGGCCTTGAGGGCCGGCCGCTCGACGTCTTCCAGCCGCAGATCCTCGGGCTCGCCCCACTGGCGGCAGATCATCGCTTTCATGTTCTTTCCTCCGTCTTCGGGGAGGTGGCGGCGAATCGCACGGAGGGGTCATGGTCACGATGACTCCCCCTCCGTCGGCGTCGACACCTCCCCATAAGAATGAGAGGCTAGAGCAAGACCGGAAAACTCTTCACGCCGCGCAGGATCAGCGAATCGTGCCAATCCGGCTCGCCGCCGCTCAAGCGAATGCCGGGCAGGCGCTCGGCCAGCCGTACCGCGGCGATACGCGCTTCGAGGCGGGCGAGCGGGGCGCCTAGGCAGAAATGGATGCCGTGGCCGAAGGTCATGTGCGGGTTCTGCGGCCGGCCGATATCGAAGCGCTCGGGATCGTCGAACGCCTCGGGATCGCGGTTGGCCGAGTTCATGAAGGCGAAGAGCCGCTGGCCCTTGCGAATGGTCTTGCCGCCAAGCTCGGTGTCGGCCGCCGCGACGCGAGCCAGGGCTCCCGATGGGCCATCGTAGCGCAGATATTCCTCAACAGCGCTATCGGCCAGCGACGGGTCGGCGACCAGGCGCTCCCATTGCGCGCGGTTCTTCATCGAATAGAAGAAGCCATTGCCGATCAGGTTGGTCGTGGTCTCGTGGCCGGCGAACAAGAGCAGGATGGCCGTGCCGATGATCTCGTCGGTGGTGAGCGCGTCGCGGTCGTCGCGCGCCAGCACCAGCTGGCTGATCATGTCGGCGGTCGGCGCCGCCGTGCGGGCCTCCACCAGGCCGCGGAAATAGTCGGCCATCGCCTTGGCGCCCTGCTCGGCGCGCAGGTATTTGTTGCCCGCGACCTGGGCGGTGCCGATGAACAGGGCGATGTCGTCGGACCAGACCTTGACGCGCTCGAGGTCGGCGCGCGGCACACCGAGCAGGTCCATGATCACCGACGCCGGCAGGGGATAGGCGAAATCGGCGATGTAATCGACGGTTTCGCCACGCTTGGCTTTGGCCTGCATGTCGTCGATCAGATGGCCGACAATATCCTCGATGTTCGCTCGGAGATTCTCGACCGCGGTCGGGGTAAAGGCCTTGGTGAACAGGCGGCGCAGGCGGGTATGGTCGGGCGGGTCGCGGAACACCATCCAGTGATTGAGATAGCGCACCAGGCTCTCGATCGAGCCGCGCTGGTATTCCGGATTGGCCTTGAAGAACGGCGTCAGCCGGTCGGCCGAAATCTGCCGGTTGTTCAACGCCACCTGCTTCACGTCGGCATAGCGCGTCACGATCCACGCCTTCATGGCCGGCGACCAGTGCACCGGGTCTTCGGTCCGCAGGCGGGCGAACTCGGGGAACGGGTTGGCGTTGGTCGCCGGGTTGCCGAGATCGAAGATGTAGGCCATGGGCCTATTTACGTGGCGGTGCCGGCGAACAGCAAGAGATTGCCGAAGGGATCGCGCACGATGAAGGTGCGCGCGCCCCATGGCTCCTGCTTCAGCGGGCGGAAGAAATCGACGCCGGCCGCCTGGAACTCCGCGAACAGCTGGCGGATCGCCGCGGCGCTGCCCAGCGTGAAGCCGGCCGAAACGAGTTCCTCACGCTCCCGGACATCGCCGACAAAGACCGGCTCGCAAATCAGCCGAAGATTGAGCAGCGCCTTCTCGCGCCGCACCTGGCCGTAGAACGGCGGCTCGCCATAGGTGAAGACTACCTCGAAGCCGAGCTTCTCGGTGTAGAAGGTGCGCGCCTCGGCGAAATCGGAGACGAATACCTCGGGTTCGGACATCATCGGCGCCGGCTCGGCGGCCGTGGTCACGGTGGGCTTGTCGGTCATGGCTTGCACTCCGGCTTTGAGCGCCTGCCAGTCCTCGAACCCCGCCAGGCGGGCCACCAGCTCCTGCGCGTCGGCGAGCTTGAAGGGCTGCTGCAGCACCTCGCGGTCGCTGAGGCCCTTGAAGCGTGGCAGCACCGTGCTGATCTGGGCGGCGACGGGATAATGGCCGTCGCGATGCCAGCGCAGATAGAGCTTGGCCTGCTTGCGGAGATTTTCGAGATTCGGCATAGGCGCATTGCGGTTGACGACACGTAGGTGGGCATTGCCCCTTCGGCCTCGGCCGATGCGCCCTACAGCAGCGTCGCCAGCATGGGCAGGCGCGTCCGGCCTGTCAACGCGCGCTAAGCGAGTTCCGCCACTCCCAGCGCCTTGCCGAACCGCCGGCTGCAATCCAGCGGATCGCCGTACTTGCGATGGCGAGCGGTGTGATGCGCTGCGGCCATCAGGAGGCGGCTGCGCCCGGGATTTCGGTTCTTGCCATAGTCCTCGAGCATGCAGAGCGCGATTTCCTGATTGTGCGGATCGTTGCCCAGCCGCGAGCAGGCCATGGCGAGCGCGCGTACCAGCGGTGCCGTGTCGTGGCCGCCTTCGAGATAGGCTTGCACCCAGCCCAGCGCCTTGGGTAAGTCGAGGGCGATGACGGACGCCTCGACGCGCGCCGCCAACTCCTCGGCGCCGAGCTTGCCGGCGGACTGCTTCTCGACGATCAGCGGCGTCAGCTCGCCGGTCAGCCGCTGGTGAGCGGCATTCTGGTTGAGGTAGGCGGCGGCGAGATAGAGCAGCTTCAGCCGTTGCGGGTGCTCGAACTTGTCCCAGAACCAGCCCAGCGTGTTGACGTATTCGTAGCAATGCTGCGGCAGGGAGAAGCTGAGTTCGCCGTGGGTCTCGAGCCCGACCTGGGTGGCGCCGATCTGGATCGCGTCGAGGATGGCGCGCGGGCTCTTGCCGGCCTTCAGCAGCGCCGTCAGGTGCAGGAGGTAGGCGGGCTCGGGCTGGCGCACCACCGCCTCGATCAGCGCCTCGGTCTCGGCCTCGTCGAGGGGCGCCTTGTTGTTGGCGAGGATGGCGCGTTCCTGCTCGGTCGTGCCGCCATAGGGCACGGCGTGCAGGCTCTGGCCCTCGAGATAGACGGTGATGGCGTTGCAGGCGACCTCGTACAGCGAGTACCAGCGCGGGCCGACGGCGATGTCGAGCGCGCCGGCATAGAGCACACCGTGCGCATTGTCCCAGCCGATCGCCTCGCCCAGCTCGACCGTGGCGCGGGCACGGAACGACTTGTGACCGGTGGTGTAGGAGCGGTTCTGGAACGACCGGTCCTGCACATCGATGAGCCCGGCGAAGGCCAATTCGGCCAGCGCCGCCTGCCGATCCGCGGGATTTTCCATCAGGCCGAGGAACACGCGATAGGCATCGATCACCTGGCCGCGATGAACCAGCGTCGCCCAGTGTCCCAGCCGCTCCTTCAACGGGCCGTCGAGCGCGAGCGGCTGCTGGTCGGGCCAGTGCACGACCGGCGCGGGCGGCGGGCCGCTCGCGACCTGCATGCCGCGCGAATAGTGGCCAGGCGCCTTGCCGATCTTCTGGTTCCAGATGTCGAGTCCGGTCGGGATGTACCAGATGGTCTGCGCCATCGGCAGGCCCGAGGCGGCTCCCGGCAGCATCCTTGAAAGATGCAGCGTGGCGCGCGCGCTCAACAGGCAATGGTCGTTGTTGACGAAGTTCACGTAGCCGTCGTCGATGCGCTCGTGATAGGGCACGTGGGTGTAGGGCCCGTGGATGCGCACCGCCTCGCGCAGCATCTCGGGCAGGGGCCGGCCGGATTTCACCAGCTTGTAGTAGACTTCGCTCGCGCCCTTCTGGTCGCGCTCCATGACGCGCTCCTCGAGCGCGGCATAGAGGGGATCGGAACGCGTACTCGCTACGGACGCAGAGTCTGGCGACATGGCAACCTCCGAA
The DNA here is from genome assembly GCA_963755595.1 of uncultured Alphaproteobacteria bacterium. GTDB lineage: Bacteria > Pseudomonadota > Alphaproteobacteria > Reyranellales > Reyranellaceae > Reyranella. The sequence continues at coordinate 198,272 of CAVWKP010000018.1, forward strand.
CGCCGCTATTAGACGCCCGGCGGGCCGTCCTTCCAAGCCGCTATTTTGCCCGCCGTTCGTGGGGTGGTATTGGAAAAGTCGGGAGACTGTCCATGCTCACTGCGCGTCCGACCAAGCGGGACAAGACCAATCGGTTCAGCCTCAACGTGCTTTTCGACATTTTCGACGACGACAAGCCCTTCGGCGCCGTGGTTTTCGACAAAGCGAACCTGACGGCCACCATCACGCTCGGCGGCAAGACCTACACGGTGGCGCACGACACCTCAGGCGACGACGAGCGGCTCTACCAGGCATTGATCCGGGCGTTCGCCGGACGCGAAAAGCCGCAACTCCAACCGTGGGCGCTGAAGAACAGCGACGGCCAGACACTGGCGCTGGGCCAGTTGATGGGAAAGGACTTCGCGGTCGGCCGCGGCGAGGAAAGCTTCTCGTTGCGCAAACGGTCGCGGCCTTATCACCTTTACCGCCAAGGCAGCGATCAATCCCTCGGCTCGGTCGGACAAGAGAAGTTCTTCACGACGACCCTGCACATGAGGCTGCCGGCCGAGTTCGATCCCGCCTTCCAGGTCTTCCTGCTGCTCCTGCCGCTATGCCTGATGTTCTTGAATCTGGGGAGGTCAACCACCTAGATCCCCAGCGGCCTTAGCCCACGGCCCGAATGGCGGCATGTCCTCCGAGGGCTTCAGGGGAAAAGCCGGGGCGCGCTTCTCGAAGAACGACTTGATGCCCTCCTGCGCGTCGGCGCCGGCGGCGAGGTAGCCGACGCATTGCAGGTCGAGCGTGACGGCGTCGATCGGGTCCTGCGCGCCCAGCATGCTCCACATCAGGCGGCGGTTGACCGCGGCGGCGACCGCCGAGCTGCGTGCTGGCGGCGAACTTCCGGGCGAGAGCCTGGGCCGCCGGCAACAGGTCCTCGGGTGCATGGATCGAGCGCACCAGGCCGCCCTTCAGCGCCTCCTCGGCGCCGAACAGCTCCGCCGTCATCACCCATTCCTGCGCCTGCTGCATGCCGACGAGCCGCGGCAGGAACCAGCAGGAGCCGGCTTCCATCGCCATGCCGCGCTTGTTGAACACGAAGCCGATGCGGGCGCTGGTCGACATCAGGCGGATGTCCATCGGCAGGCACATGGTGATGCCGACGCCCACCGCCGCTCCGTTGATCGCCGCCACGATGGGTTTCAGGCAATTGAAGATGGCGAGCGTGATGGAATCGCTTGCTTCTCGCTTCTGCGGCCGGTTGCCGTCGTTCCAGACCTGGAAGGCGCCGCTGCCGCCCGAGATGTCGGCGCCGGCGCAGAAGGCGCGGCCGGCGCCGGTCACGACGATCGAGCGCACCTCATCCATCGCATTGACGCGCTGGAAGAAGTCGATGAGTTCCTTGCTCATCACCGTGTTGAAGGCGTTGAGCTTGTCGGGCCGGTTGAGCGTGACCGTCATCACGCCGTCGGCAAGGTCGGTCAGCAAGGTCTCGTAGTCCATGGTCGAGAGTTTCCTCCTGCAGGGTTCCGCCCAGCAAGACGGAATGCCGTTGCGCGACTGCGTGGTTTACGAAACATTCGCCGCAACAGCCCCGATCCGCAATCCCCGGAGGAAACAATGCCCGACCTGCTGAAATCCGTCGAAGACGGAGTGATGAAGCTCACCTTCAACCGTCCCGACGCGATGAATGCGCTGAGCCGCGACATGCTGAGCGCGTTCAGCGAATCGCTGGAGGAAGCGGCGGGCTCGCGCGACATCGGCTGCGTCGTGCTGCGCGGCGCGGGCGACAAGGCGTTCTGCGCCGGCGGCGACGTGAAATCGATGGCGGCCGGGACGCGCGACCAGGAGAAGACCTTCGAGGACAAGGTGCACGACATCCGCGACCGCATGAAGGTGTCGGAGCTGCTGCACGAGATGGGCAAGCCCACCATCGCCATGGTGAACGGCGTGGCGGCGGGTGCGGGCCTGTCGATCGCGCTGGCCGCCGACATGCGCTTCGCCGGCAAGCGCGCGCGCATGACCACCGCGTTCGCCAAGGTCGGCTTCTCGGGCGACTTCGGCTCGCACTATTTCCTGCACAAGCTGGTGGGCACCGCCAAGGCGCGCGAGCTCTATTTCACCGCCGAGATCCTCAATTCCGAGCAGATGGAGAAGCTGGGGCTGGTCAACCGCGTGATCGAGGACGACAAGCTCGAGAGCGAGACGATGGCTTTTGCCAAGAAGCTCGCCGCCGGCCCGCGCGTCGCGTGGTGGCATGTGAAGCAGAACATGAAAGTGGCCGAGGAGGGCACGCTGGCCGAAGCGCTCGACAGCGAGGCAGCCCGGCAGATCCGCACTGGCGAGACCGAGGACCACAAGGAAGCCGCCCGTGCCTTCGTCGAGAAGCGCGCGCCCATGTTCAAGGGCTACTGACGGGAAGCCGAAAACCCATTTAAGATCAATGGTTTGCCGAGCGGTATCGTAATACCGGTACCGGAATCGTTTAATATCAAAGACTTGGTTCGAGGGGTGGCGCGAATTCTGGGAAGAATCGCCTAAAAGCCTTATGCCATCGGCATCGGAGGCTTCCCAGCCGCGCTGGGAAGTTCTGGGAAGTTTTGGACTGCGCGTCAGCGTGGCCTTGAGGCTGGAAAGCGCGCCCGCGATGCCTGTCGGCATGGCCACGATGGCCACGATCAGCAGCACGGCATAGAGCAGGGCCGACAGGCCCTTGCCGAGGGTGGCGACGAGCGACGGGAAGAATTCCAGGAACAGGCCGCCGATCAGCGCGCCGGCCAGCGAGTTCATGCCGCCCACGACCAGGCCGAACAGCATCTGCACCGAGAGCGCGAAGTTGTAGGAGGTCGGCCCGACGAAACCGAACTGGAACGACGACAGGCAACCCGCGACGGCGAGATAGCCGCCGGCCAGGCCCGAGGCCACGGCGCGGACATGGACCACGTTCACGCCCTGCGCCACAGCCGCGAGGTCATGATCGCGCGCCGCCATCATCGCGCGGCCGGAGCGGCTGGCGATCAGGTTGGCGGCGAGCCACAGGCCGAGCGCCAACAAGCCGAGCGCCAGGAAGAAGCACCAGCGGTCGTTGCTTAACAGGCTGGCCGGCGCCTCGGGCAGGTCGATGTAGAGGCCTTGCACGCCGCCGGTCCACTGTTCGATGACGCGCCAGCGCAGCAGCTGCGGGAAGGCGATGGCGAGCGCGTAGCTGATCAGCGCCTGCGTCCAGAGGCTGTGCCCACCCGCGACGCGGCCGAGGCCGTAACCCGCGGCGTAGCCGATCACGGGAGCAAGGCCGATCGCCCAATAGAGCGAGAGCGAGGTGTGGTTGGCCATGATCGCGGCCGTATAGGCGCCCATGCCGTAAAGTGCCGCCTGGGCGAAGGAGAACTGGCCGCTGACACCGCACAGCAGCACGAGGCCGACCAGCGCGATCGCCCACACCACGGCTTGGGTGAAGCGAAACACCATGAAATCGGGAAACAGGAAAGACAGCGCGGCCGCCGCCACGAAGCCCATGGTCCACACGGCCCGCATGGCGCTACCATAAGCCGAACGACAAGGGCCAAACTATAGGGGATTGGGAGGCGCACCATGAAGCTGCGGCAATGCGTGTTCGTGTGCAAGGACCTCGAGAGCTCGCGCGCGGAGCTGTGCGACACACTCGGCATCGAAGTGGCCTACCGCGATCCCGGCGTCGCCAAATGGGGCCTGGCGAACGTGGTCTGCCCCACCGGGCATGATTTCCTCGAGATAGTTGCGCCGACGCGCGACGGCACGTCGGCCGGTCGTTACATCGAGCGCCGCAAGGGCGATGGCGGCTACATGGTGATCATCCAAGTGCCTGACGCGGCGGCCGAGCGCCAGCGTGTGACGGGGCTGGGCGTGCGCGCCGTCGAGCAGAAGGACACGGCGGGCTACAAGTACACCCACTTCCATCCCTCCGACACGGCGGGCGTCCTGCTGTCGCTCGACCAGACCATTGCGCCGGCCGGGACCGATCCCAAGCTGTGGTGGCCGCCGGCCGAGAAGGACTGGCTGAAGCATGCCCGCTCGGACGTGACCAACGGGCTCTGCGGCGTCGAGATCCAGCACCCCGATCCCGATGGCGCCGCCGCGCTGTGGTCGAAGATCCTTAACCGTCCAGCCAAGGGCAACATCATCCAGCTCGACGAAGAGGGCGAGATCCGCTTCGTTCCGGTCGCCGACGACCGCGGGCCGGGCGTGTCGGCTTACGACGTGAACGTCGTCGACCGTGACCGCGTGATCGCTGCGGCCAAGAAGCGGCACAAGCAGCATGGCGTGGCCCAGGTCGAGGTCTGCGGTTGCCGGATCAATCTCGAATGAAGCCGCTGCTGGTCGTCGGCAGCTACCTGTCGCCTTATGTGCGCAAGGTGCTCGTCTGCCTCGAGCTGAAGGGCATCACCTACGAAGTCGACCACATGGTGCCGTTCTTCGGCGACGACCGGTTCTCGACGCTGAGCCCGCTGCGCCGCATCCCGGTGCTGGTGGATGGCGACCTCGTGCTGACCGACAGCACGGTGATCTGCGAATACCTCGAAGACCTGAAGCCCGAACCGTCACTTTATCCGAAAGACGTCCGCGACCGGGCGCGGGCGCGCTGGCTCGAGGAGTTCGCCGACACGCGCATGGGTGACGTCTTCATCTGGCGCTACTTCAACCAGATCGCGATCCGGCCGTCGGTGTGGGGCGAGAAAGGCGACAAGGCGCTGGTCGAGAAAACCCTGAGCGAGGACATCCCGGCGGTGCTGGACTATCTCGAGGCTGAGGCGCCGGCGGAGGGCTTTCGCTTCGGTGCGGTCTCGATCGCCGACATTGCGCCGGCCTGTTTCCTGCGCACCGCTGCCTTCGTGCGCTTCCAGGTCGATGCGGCGCGCTGGCCGCGGACGGCGGGCTGGATGGGGCGTACACTGGCCACACCCGCTTTCAAGAAGCTCGCCGTAATCGAGGACGGCGTGCTGCGTACCCCGATCAGCCAGCAGCGCGACAAGCTCAGGGAGATGGGCGCGCCGATCAGCGCCGAGACCTACGCCTCGGCCGCGCCGCGGCGCGGCGTCATGCCGATCTAGACTTCGTGCGCCGCATTCCGTCCTTCGTCTACGGCCACGTGTTGAGCGCCTTGCTGCTCGGCTTCGTCGGCGGCGCCTTGCTCAACCTCACGGCCGTCGCGATCTTTTGCGGCGTGATGGCCGGGTCTGCGCTGGCGAGCGCGTTCGTTTGCTGGCTGTGGCCGGGCCTTGCCGGACCAGGCTGGCAGCTCTGGCTGGTGGGCACGATCGCCAATCCACTGTTTCTGGTGGCGGCCTTCTTGGCCTTTCAAAACTACGATTGCCTGGTTGGCCAGAAGACCGGCTGGGACTGCATGTTCTCCGAGGCCTACCCGCGTAGCCATGGGCATCTGCCTCATCCCGCCGCTGATTGGCCTCGCCGTCCGTTGGCTGGCGAGCCGTCGCGCGAAGGCCTAGCGGGCGCGAAAACCCGTCAAGTTACAAATCGAGGGGGTGGGAGGGCCAAAGCAGCAAAAAGTGCCCAAAACCCTTATTTTATCGGCATCGGACGATTGCCAACCCCCGGCAAAAAGCCGGCAATCGGGGCGGCAAAGTCGTATAATTTTCTTTCGCCTGGTTCAGGCCGCGATGGCTCTTGCCAGCCGGCCACGAATCATCTGCTCAGCCTCGCTGACGATGCGCTCGACCAGTTCCTTGCAGGTCGGCACGTCATTGATCAGGCCCATCACCGTGCCGGCCGACCAGATGCCGTGCTCCATGTCGCCGGTCTCGTAGACGACCTTGCCGCGCGTGCCGGCGACGATCGGGCCGATCTCCTTGATGGTCTTGCCCTCGTGCTCCATCTCGATCGCCTTCTTGGCCACCGAGTTGCCGAACACGCGGCTGGTGTTGCGCAGAGTGCGGAAGATCAGCGACGTCGAGCGCTCGTCACTCTCGACCAGCGCCTTCTTCACGTTGTCATGGATCGGCGCTTCCTTGGTCGCCATGAAGCGCGTCCCCATGTTGATACCTTCGCAGCCCAAGGCCAGCGCCGCGACGAGGCCGCGCGCATCGCCGAAGCCACCCGAGGCGAGCATGGGGATCTTGATCACGTTGGCGGCCGCCGGCAGCAGCACCAGGTTGGGGATGTCGTCCTCGCCGGGATGGCCGGCGCATTCGAAGCCGTCCATCGAGATCGCGTCGACGCCGACCTTCTCGGCCGACACGCCGTGGCGCACCGAGGTGCATTTGTGGATGACCTTGATGCCGGCGTCCTTGAGCTTGGGCAGGAAGGGCTTGGGATTGTTGCCCGCCGTCTCGACGATCTTGATGCCGCTGTCGACGATGGCGTCGATGTATTCGCCGTAGGGCCGTGGCACCAGGGTCGGCAGGATGGTGAGGTTCACGCCGAACGGTTGGTCGGTCATCTCGCGGCAGCGCTTGATTTCTTTGCGCAGATCCTCCGGCGTGGGCTGGGTGAGGCCGGTCAGGATGCCGAGCGCGCCTGCGTTGGACACCGCCGAGGCCAATTCGGCGCGGCCGACCCATTGCATGCCGCCCTGCACGATCGGGTGCTTGATGCCGAACATCTCGGTGAAGCGCGTCTTGATCATTCGTCCGTCCCCGCTGGAATCCGTTGGACCAGCATTAGCGAACGGCACGCGGGCGCACTAGCCCCCGGAACGACCTTCCGCAGCGCGGATCAAGTTACCAAGCTGGCATCGAGGGTGATGTTGGCCTTCAGCACCTTGGACAACGGGCATCCGGCCTTCGCCTTGCCGGCCAGTTCCTCGAAGGTTTTCTGATCGGTGCCAGGAATCTTGGCCTTGAGCGTGAGATGCACAGCCGAGATCTCGAAGCCGCCCTCGACCTGTTCCAGGGTGACCTTGGCCGTCGTGTCCATCTGCTCGGCGGTGAGCTTGGCTTCGCCGAGGATCAGCGACAGAGCCATGGTGAAACAGCCGGCATGCGCGGCGCCCAGGAGCTCTTCGGGATTGGTGCCCTTCTTGCCCTCGAAGCGGGCGGCAAAACCGTAGGGATAGGCGGCGAGCGCGCCGCTCTCGGTGGAGATCGAGCCCTTGCCGTCGCGCAGGCCGCCCGACCAGGCGGCTGAGGCAGTGCGATTGATCTTCAGCATGTCGGTCCTCCGGGGTTGAAGGCGTTCAGGCGTCGCCGGCCAGCGCGCGCACCTGCTCGGCAAGCGCCAGCGAAGCGGTCAGCCCGGGAGACTCTATGCCAAAGAGATTGATCAATCCTGTGACACCGTGCTCGGCCGGGCCCTGGATGACGAAATCCTGGGCCGGCGCGCCCTGCGGCACGATCTTCGGCCGGATGCCGGCATAGCCCGGCTGCAACGCGCCGTCCTTCAGCGCCGGCCAGTATTTGCGCACGGCGGCATAGAACTTGTCGGCGCGGTGTGGATCGACGGTGTAGTCGATGCCGTCGATCCATTCGACGTCGGGCCCGAACTTGGCCTGGCCGCCGAGATCGACGGTGATGTGCACACCGAGCCCGCCCGGCACCGGCACGGGGTAGATCAGGCGCGAGAAGGGTGAGCGGCCGGCAAGGGTGAAGTAGTTGCCCTTGGCGTAATAGGCGGAGGGAATCTTGTCGGCCGGCATGCCGGCAATCCCTTGCGCCAGCTTTGGTGCATGCAGGCCGGCGCAGTTGACCAGCGTCCTGGCGCGCACGGTCATCGGCGCGGCGCCGCCCACCTCGATCTCGATGCCGGCTTCCGTCGCGCGGCCCTTCTGCACCGGGCTATGGAAGGCGAGCATCGCCCCGCGTTCCTCGGCATCGCCCTGCAGGGCCAGCATGTAGCTGTGGCTGTCGACGATGCCGGTGGCGGGCGAGAGCAGCGCCGCGGCGCAGTGCAGGTTGGGTTCCAGCCGGGTCGCCGCATTGCCGCTCAGGAGCTGCATGCCTTCAACGCCGTTGGCTTCGGCACGGCCCTTGATCGATTGCAACAACTCACTCTCTTGAGCGTTGGTGGCCACGATCAGCTTGCCGCAATTGCGGTGCGGCACGCCGTGCTCGGCACAATAGGCGTAGAGCTTGCGGCGGCCTTCGACGCAGGTGCGCGCCATCAGGCTGCCCTTGGGATAGTAGATGCCGGCGTGAATGACCTCGGAATTGCGCGAGCTGGTCTCGGTGCCGATGCCTTCGGCCGCCTCGAGCACGATGACCTCACGGCCGGCAAGGGCAAGGGCGCGGGCCACGGCGAGGCCCACCACGCCCGCGCCGACGACGACGCAATCGACGGTTTCCATGAGCGCATGCTAGTAGACCGGCGTGCTTGAGGTCGCAACAAGATGAAAGGCGCGCTGGTCACCGGGGCGGGCATGCGCATCGGCCGCGCCTTCGCCATGGCGTTGGCGGCCGACGGCTTCTTCGTGTTCGTGCATCACCATCGCTCCGCGGCGGCGGCGCGCGAGACGGTGGCCGCGATCGCCGCGGCGGGCGGGAAGGCCAAGGCGGTGAAGGCCGATCTCTCGTCCGCCAAGCAGGCCGAAGCTCTGGTGGGACGATGCCAGGCCAGGGGTGTCCGGCTCACCTGCCTGGTGAACAGTGCCTCGCTGTTCGAGCTCGATCGCGCGCCGATGGCGACGGCCGCCGGCTTCGACCGTCATATGGCGGTGAACCTGCGCGCGCCGCTGCTGCTGTCGCAGGCACTGGCGCGGCAGCTGCCGGACAGGGAGACCGGCCTGATCGTGAACGTGCTCGACCAGAAGCTGTTCAACCTCAACCCGGATTTCCTCAGCTATACGCTCAGCAAGATCGGCCTGCAGGGTCTCACGAGCCTGTTGGCACAATCTTTCGCCCCACGCCTGCGCGTGGCGGGCATCGCTCCCGGTCTCACCTTGCGCAGCGGCAGCCAGACCGATGCGCGCTTCGCCGAGCAGCACCGGCAGAATCCGCTGGGCGTCGGCGTCACCCCAGAAGATCTCGTGCGCGCGCTGCGTTTTGTGGTGGCGACGCCGAGCTACACTGGCGATGTGTTGATCGTCGACAGCGGTGAGCACTTGACCGCGCGTCCGCGTGACATCGCCTTTCACCAGAAGAAATGAAATGGCCCCTCATTCCGATCGCCGCCTCTTCATCCGCGACTTCAAGCTGCAGGTCTCGATCGGCATCCATGACTTCGAGAAGAAGGCGCCACAGACCGTGGTGGTCAATGTCGATCTGCTACTGGCGAAGCCTGAGAAGGCGCACGGCGACCGCATCGCCAACGTGCTGAACTACGACACCGTGCATGACGGCATCGCCAAACTGGCCAAGAGCCGCCACTTCAACCTGCAGGAGACGCTGGTCGAGGCGATCCTCGAGCTGTGTCTTGCGCAACCTGGCGTGGTCGAGGCACGCGTCTCGACCGAGAAGCCCGATGTCTATCAGGATTGCCGCGTCGGCTATGAGGCCACCCGTCGTCGCAAGGGCTGATGTCCAAACAAACCCGTCATTTGCTGGGCGCTTTCGCCGCGATGGTGTTCGTCGGCGCGAGCTGGGGGGCCAACCTCCCCGTCACCAAGGTGATGCTGCTGCATTTCGACCTGATCCCGATGGCGGCGGTGCGCACGGTCGCGGCGGCGGTCTCGCTGGCGTTGTTGCTGTGGATGGTCGAAGGGACGCGGGCGTTGCGCATCGATCTGCGCCTTGGCCGCTTCCTTGCCTTGGGCTTCATTCAGGCCGCCTTCTTCGCGATCTATGCGCTCGGCCTCTACTGGAGCAATCCGATCACCGCCGCCGCCATCCAGGTGGCGGGCCCGCTGGTCGCGGCGGTGACGGTGCGGCTGAGCGCCGGCCAACGCTTCGACCCCGGCTTCGGAACCGCACTGGCGCTTACCCTGGCGGGCGGAGCGATCCTGTCCTCGAGCAGCCTGTTCGGTCGCGGTGGCGTGACCTTCGGCGGCGGCGAGATCATCGTGCTGCTCTCCAATGCGCTGTGGACTCTCTACAGCGTCAAGGCGCAGGCCTGGTTCGACCGCGCCAGCCAGCTTCATCGCGCCTATGTCGCGTCGCTGTCGGCCATGGGTTGGTTGATCCTTGCCAGCGTCGTGCTGATAGCGCTCGGCATAGCGCGCTCGCCGTTCGAGGTGCGTGACGGCTGGCTCTGGACCCAGCTCGTCACTGTAGCCGTCCTGGCGAGCGGGCTGGGCAGCTACTGCTGGAACATCGGCGCCGCCCGGCTCGGCGTGGCGGTGGCGTCGCTCTGGGTCAATCTGGTGCCGTTCTTTGCCGTATTGTGGTCCATGACCTATGGCTTCATGCCCAACGCTTTCCAGATCGCTGGCGGCTTGGTCGCACTGAGCGGAGTGGTGTACATGCAGTGGCGCAAGCTCGCCGTTACCCAGCCCGCATGACCGACCTGCTGAAAACCCGCAACTGCCGTTGGATCGCCGTGCCCGGCGCGGCGGACCCGCGCGGGCGGGTGAATTTTCTCGAGCTCGGTAAGGGTCTCAATTTCCAGCCCAAGCGTCTGTTCTGGCTGCACCACATCGCGGCGGGCCAGTGGCGCGGCCGGCACGGCCATCGCGAGACCGAGCTGGTGATGGTGGCGCTGAACGGGGCCTGTCGCGTGCATCTCGACGACGGCGCGATGAAGGAGACAGTGACGCTCGACGACCCGGCGCGGGCGCTCTACATCGGAACGTGGGTGTGGCACGAGCTCACAGATTTCACACCGGGCACCAGCGTGGTCGTGATCGCTTCGACGCTGTATGACGAGGCCGAGTATCTGCGCGACTACGAGGTATTCAAGCGCGAGGTCGGAGCGCACCGGTGATCCCGTTTCTCGACATGAAGTCGGCCTATGCGGAGCTGAAGCCCGAGCTCGATGCCGCCTATCGGCGTGTCATGGAGTTCGGGCTGGTTCGTGCTGGGCAAGGAGGTCGAGGCCTTCGAGGCCGAGTATGCCGCGTTCTGCGGCACCAGCCATTGCGTCGGCCTCGGTAACGGACTGGAGGCGCTGGAGCTTTGCCTGCGCGCCTGGGAGATCGGCACAGGCCACGAGGTGATCGTGCCCTCTAACACCTATATCGCGACCTGGCTCGCGGTCACGGCGGTGGGGGCCAAGGTCGTTCCGGTCGAGCCGACGCCCGAAGGACCCAACATCGATCCCGAGCGCATCGCCGCCGCGATCACGCCGCGGACCAAGGCCATCATGCCGGTGCATCTTTATGGCGAGCCGGCCGACATGGACGCCATCATGGCGCTGGCGGCCAAGCACGGCCTGAAGGTTGTCGAGGACGTGGCGCAGGCGCAGGGCGCCAAGGTACGCGGCCGGCGCGCCGGCGCGCTTGGCCATGCCGGCGCACACTCCTTCTTTCCGACCAAGAACATCGGCGCCTTCGGCGACGGCGGCGCGGTCACGACCGACGATGCGACGCTGGCCGAGCGCCTGCGCGTGCTGCGCAATTACGGCAGCCGCGTCAAGTACGTGAACCTCGAGCGCGGCTACAATTCACGGCTCGACGAGCTGCAGGCGGCTTTCCTGCGCGTCAAGCTCGCCCATCTCGATGACTGGAACGAACGCCGCCGCCGCATCGCCGCGCGCTACGACGACAAGCTCGCCGGCATTCCCGGCCTCAGTCTGCCACGGGCGCCGCAATGGGCCGAGCCGGTGTGGCATCTCTATGTCGTGCGCACCGGCCGCCGCGCCGAGCTCATGAAAGCCTTGGAGACGGCGGAGATCGGCGCGCTGATCCACTATCCGATCCCGCCGCATCTGCAGGCCGCCTACGCCGATCTCGGCCTGGCCAAGGGTGCGTTCCCGTTGGCCGAAAAGCTCGCCGACAGTGTGCTCAGCCTGCCCATGGGCCCGCACGTGACGCCCGGGCAAGTGGACGAGGTCGCCGCCGCCATCCGCCAGGCTCTGTCATAGCCCAGGCTAGCGCGCGTGGCCGCTCGGATAGTAGTAGTCCGATTGGTAGATGTAGCTGTAGGCCTGATAGTACGGCTCTTCGCAGCCGGCGAGAGCTCCGACAAGCGCCGCCACGACAATATAGGCGACATATTTCACGGTTGTCTCCGTTGCCCGGTCAAAGAAGATAACTTGGCCCATGAGGCGATGGTTGCCGGCGCAATCGCTTGTATGATGCGCGGCGAGGGGGACCGATACATGCTCAGGCTCAAGGCGACGATGGCATTGGCAATGGCGACGCTGTTCAGCGGCTGCACGCAGACGGGGGGCAACATACCGACGCCGAATTTGTCCGGCCCGGTGGATCCCAGCGCGCGAGCGGTGTTCACGCTTGCCGTGGCGCCGGGTAGCGTCGAGGGGTGCGTGTTGGCCGATTCCAGCATGACGCGGCCGATCACCGTCACGGTCAGGAACGACAAGGCGCTGTTCGAGACCGATGGCGGCATACACGACGAACTGACGCGCATCCGGCCCGACGTCTATTTCGACAACTTCCAGAGCGGATTGATCGAGATGAAGATCGAGGCCGACTTCTCGACCAGGCCCAAGCGCCTGAACGTGCGGACCTTCGACGGCACCTGCAAGTGGACGGCGACGGCGCCATGAAGCTCGGCCTTTCGATCGGCTATTCCCGCGCCCAGCTCGACATACCGGTGAAGCTGGTCCAGCGCGCCGAAGAGCTGGGCTACAACTCGGTATGGACGGCGGAAGCCTACGGCTCGGACGCCGTCACGCCGCTCGCCTATCTCGCGGCGCTGACCAAGCGCATCAAGCTCGGCACCGGCATCATGCAGCTCGCCGCCCGCACGCCCGCGAACGCCGCGATGTCGGCGGCGACGGTCGATGCGATGGCGGGTGGCGGCCGGTTCATCGCCGGCATCGGTGTCTCCGGTCCGCAGATCGTCGAAGGCTGGTACGGCCAGCCCTGGGGCCGGCCTTATTACCGCATGAAGGATTACGTGGCGATCATGCGCAAGATCTTCGCCCGTGAGGCGCCAGTGACGCATGACGGCCGCGAGATCTCGCTGCCCTACACCGGGCCGGGCTCGGCGGGATTGGCCAAGCCGCTGAAATCCATCCTGCACATGAACCCGATCCCGATCTATCTCGCGACCGGCAGCGAGAGCACGGTCAAGCTTACCGCCGAGATCGCCGATGGCTGGCTACCCATGGGCTTCGTGCCCGGCGCCATGGCGGAATACCGGCCGTGGCTCGAGGAGGGATTCCGGCGCGCCGGCAACGGCAAGGGGTTCGCCGACTTCGCGATCCATGCCTCGGTGCATGTCGAGGTCGACAACGACGTGAAGGCGGCGCTCGACAGGCTGAAGCCGGAAGTGGCGCTTTACGTTGGCGGCATGGGCCATCGGACCAAGAACTTCCACAACGACATCATGGTGCGCCGCGGCTTCGGCGACGCTGCCAAGCGCATCCAGGAGCTCTACCTTGCCGGAGCCAAGGACGAGGCGATCGCCGCGGTGCCCGATGAATGGGTCGACCACAAGTCGCTGGTCGGACCGGCGGCGCGCATCAGGCAACGCTATCGCGCCTGGGAGGACTTGGGTGCCGATTCGCTCAGCGTGCGCTCGCGCCAACCCGAGGCGATCGAGGTGATGGCGCAGGCGGCGCGGCTCAACTAGAGGCTACACACCCGCCCGTCCGCTCGAACGGGAGTGGTGTGCATTTGCGCATACAACGTGATCGCTGATGGCGGACTCAATTCGGCCACGGCCTTGTCACACAGCGCCTCGCGCGAGGTCGCTAACGTTCACACGCGCGTGAACAACCTCCGGCTGCGAGGAAACGGGGTGCAGGCAAGACGCTTGATCGGGCTGGATGCGCTGCGCGGCTGCGGCGGTGATGCTGCATCATCATGGTCAATACTACGATGTGCTCTACGCCGGGCCACCCGCTGTCGTTCGACATGGGCGCGGGACACTTCGGGGTCGAGCTGTTCTTCATCATCAGCGGCTTTGTCATCCTGATGACAATCGAGCGCCGCAAGACCGTGCGCGACTTCGCGGTTCACGGCCGGACCCGAGCGACTGAATAACCCTATTTTCTCAGTCCTTTCTCACCCTTTTCTCACTTGGGTGAGAACGCTCCGATGCAGATTGGCACAAGGGTTTTGGGGCGCTTTCTCATTTTCTCACCACACCCCCCTTGCGGTATCGGGATGCCCGCGCCGGTCAGGACGAGTAGGAGAAGGGCTTATCGTCGTCGCCCCGGCCGCGGGCGAAGATCTCCAGGGCATCGGGCCGCTCCCAGACGATCTCGAGCAGGTTCTTGTCGGGATCGTGGAAATAGATGCTCTTCTGGCTGACGTGATCGATGGCGCGCAGGATGGGCACGCCGGCCGCCTGCAGCGCATGCCAGGCGTCGCGCAGGTCGTCCTCGGTCTCGACTGCAAAGGCGGTATGCCGGACGCCGAGCCCATTCATGCTGGTGGGATCGGCGGTCGGACGGGCCAGCGCCTCGGGCTCCTTGCAGGGAAAAAGATCGAGCGTGTTGCCCTGTCCGCCGATCGATAGAAACACGCCGCCATGCTCGGGGTCCTGCTCGAGCACCTTGAAGCCGAGGATGCGCGTATAGAAATCCTTGGATTTCTCAAGATCACGGACGGCGATGAGGACATGGCCGAGGCGCTGCAGCTTGATCATGAGTGATTCCTCTCGCTTTCTGGCCCCGCTCGTCAAGTGCCCTAGCTTGCCAGGCCCAGCCTCTGGCCGCGATACGCTCCGCTCATCACGCGCTCCCACCAGCCACGATGGTCGAGGTACCAGCGTACGGTGGCGCGCAGGCCATCCTCGAAATTGTGCCGGGGCCGCCAGCCCAGTTCGCTCCTGATCTTCGAGGCATCGATGGCGTAGCGCTGGTCGTGGCCCGGCCGGTCGGTGACGAACTCGATCAGCCGCTCATGCGGGCGGTTGGTGCTGTTGGCCAGGAACTCATCGAGCAGCCGGCAGATCGCGCGCACCACGTCGATGTTCCGCCGCTCGCTGTCGCCGCCGACATTGTAGGTCTCGCCGGGCTTGCCTTTCCGAAGCACCAGCGTCAGCGCCTCGGCATGGTCTTCGACATGCAGCCAGTCGCGCACATTCTCGCCGCGTGCCGTAGACCGGCAGGCGCTCGCCGCGCAGGGCGCGGATGATGGTGAGCGGGATCAGCTTCTCGGGGAAGTGATAGGGACCGTAGTTGTTGGAGCAGTTGGTGGTGAGCGTGGGCAGGCCGTAGGTATGCTGCCAGGCCCGCACCAGATGATCGGACGCAGCCTTGCTGGCGGAGTAGGGCGAATTGGGCGCGTAGGGCGTCGCTTCGGTGAACGTGCCTGTTGGCCCCAGCGAGCCGAACACCTCGTCGGTCGAGATGTGCTGGAAGCGGAAGCGCACCCTGGCCTCGGCATCGAGCGTGCGCCAGTAGGAGAGCGCCACATCGAGCAGAACGTAGGTGCCCAAGACATTGGTCTCGATGAAGGGCGCGGCGCCATCGATCGAGCGGTCGACGTGGCTCTCGGCGGCGAGATGCAGCACCGCGTCGGGCTGGACCTGGTGGAAGATCTGGTCGATCGCGGCGCGATCGCGGATGTCGACCTTGAAATGGGTGTGCCGGTTGCTTCCGCCGGCTTCGGCCAGCAACTCGAGGTTGCCGGCATAGGTGAGCTTGTCGACGTTGGCGACCTGCCAGTCGGTGTCGCGGATGACGTGTCGAATGACCGCCGACCCGATGAACCCCGCGCCGCCGGTGACCAGGAGCTTCATGTTCCGAGTTTAGTTGCTGGTGGCGCGCCACCCCAGCTTCAGTGGTGGCGCAGGATCTGGCCGAGGAACAGCTTGGTGCGCTCGTGCTTGGGATGGGCGAAGAACTCTTCGGGCTCGTTCTGCTCGACGATCTCGCCGCGGTCCATGAAGATCACGCGGTCGGCGACGGCGCGGGCAAAACCCATCTCATGGGTGACGCAGATCATGGTCATGCCCTCGCGAGCGAGCTCGACCATGACGTCGAGCACCTCCTTCACCATCTCGGGATCGAGGGCGGAGGTCGGCTCGTCGAACAGCATGATCTTGGGCCGCATGCAGAGCGCCCGTGCGATCGCCACGCGCTGCTGCTGGCCGCCCGAGAGCTGGCCGGGATACTTCAGGGCCTGCTCGGGGATGCGCACGCGCTTCAGCAGGTCCATGGCGATCTCTTCGGCCTCCTTCTTGGGCGTCTTCTTCACCCAGATCGGCGCCAGCGTGAGATTGTCGAGGATGGTGAGGTGCGGGAAGAGGTTGAACGACTGGAACACCATGCCGACTTCGCGGCGGATCGCCTCGATGTTCTTCACGTCGTTGGAGAGCATCACGCCGTCGACCACGATGTCGCCCTGCTGGTGCTCCTCCAGCCGGTTGATGCAGCGGATCAGCGTCGACTTGCCCGAGCCCGACGGTCCGCAGACGACGATCTTCTCGCCGAGCTTGACGTCGAGATTGATGTCGGAGAGCACGTGGAACTGGCCGAACCACTTGTTCACGCCCTTGAGCGTGATCACCGAGGGTGCCTTGGAAAGTTCTTGTGCGGTAGCGCGTGGCCATCAGCGGCGCGTCCCCTTGTTGAGCTCGATCTCGAGGTACTTCGCAGTAGCGCGACATCGAGAAGCAGAAGCAGAAATAGACGAAGGCGGCGAACAGGTAGACCTCGGCCGGGAAGCCCGCCCAGTTGGGGTCGACCAGCGCCTGATTGGCGGTGTTGAGGAAGTCGAAGATGCCGATGATCAGCACCAGCGAGGTGTCCTTGAAGAAGCCGATGAAGGTGTTGATGAGCGGCGGGATCACCACGCGCAGCGCCTGCGGCAGGATGATCAGCGCGGTCTTCTGGGCGTAGTTCAGACCCATCGCGTCGGCCGCCTCGAATTGGCCCTTGGGCAGCGATTGCAGGCCGCCGCGGATGATCTCGGCGATGTAGGCGGCGGCGAACAGGATGACGGCGACCTGCGCGCGCAGGAACTTGTCGAAGGTCATGCCCGAGGGCAGGAACAGCGGCAGCATCACCGAGGCCATGATCAAGAGGCTGATCAGCGGCACGCCGCGGATCAGCTCGATGAAGCCCACGCACAGGCCCTTGATCAGCGGCAGATGCGAGCGCCGGCCCAGCGCCAGCAGGATGCCGAGCGGGAAAGCGAACAGCAGCCCGTAGGTGGCGAGGATGATGGTGACCGGCAGGCCGCCCCACAGATGCGTCTCGACATAGTCGAACGGCGCGATCGGCAGGCTCCAGGCCGGCAGCACGCCGGCGACGCGCAGGATCAGGCCGACCGCGCCGATGGCGGCCAGCGCGCGCCAGCCATTGACCTCGGCTGGCGTGCCGACGCGCGCTGCGCATCAGCATGCCAAGCCCACCCACGCCCAGCGCCACGAACAGGATCAGGCTGATCGAGATGTGGATCTGGCCGAACATCAGCAGGAAGGTCAACGAAGCTGCCGACGCCCCAAATCGACAGCAGCCGGGAGTTCCAATTCCGCCGGTCCGAGCTCAGGATCAGCATCGCGAGCATGGTGATGATGGCGAGCAGTGGCCGCCACTGCTGTTCATAAGGGAAGGAGCCGAAGAAGATGTAGCGGTACTTCTCGTGGATCAGCGCCCAGCAGGCGCCGTGGCCGCGGCAATCCTGGCCGGTCGGCGCCGTCCATACGGCGTTCACCACCGCCCAGTTCAGGAAGTTCGAGAGGATCCAGCCGACGGCGACCACCAGCACGACGGTGGTGATGCCGTTGCCCCAGCTCGAGAACAGGTTCTTGCGCATCCATCCCAGCGCGCCGGTCTCGAGGACGGGTGGAGCGAGCTGGCGGCGTTCGCCGGCGGGGACGTCGGTCATGCTCAGCGCTCCCGAAGCGCGATGCGCTTGTTGTACCAGTTCATGAAGGCCGAGATCGACAGACTGACCGAGAGATAGGCCGCCATGATGATCAGGATGTTCTCGATCGCCTGGCCGGTCTGGTTGATGGTGACATTGATCGAGGCCACCAGGTCGGGATAGCCGATGGCGATGGCGAGCGACTGTTCTTGGTGATGTTGAGATACTGACTGGTCATCGGCGGCACGATCACGCGCAACGCCTGGGGCAGCAGGACCAGCCGCATCGACCTGGCCGCGCGACAGGCCGATCGCCATCGCCGCTTCGCTCTGGCCCTTGTGCAGGGCAAGGATGCCCGAGCGCACGATCTCGGCGACGAAGGCCGAGGTAGTAGAGCACCAGGCCGACCAGCAGGGCGGTGAACTCGGGCTGGATGACCGTGCCGCCCTCGAAGTTGAAGCCCTTGAGCTCGGGCCAGCTCATGTGGTGCGGCGCGCCGCCCAGCAGCCAGATCACGAGTGGGCAAGCCGACGATCAGGCCGATGCCCGTCCTGATCGTCGGGAAGGGCTGGCCGGTCGCGTCCTGACGCTTCTTGGCCCAGCGCTTGACCACGAAGGTCGCGGCGATGCCGACCAGAAGGCCACGCCCATCCATTTATGGATCGGATCTGCCAGCGGCACCGGGAAGTAGAGGCCGCGGTTACTGAGGAAGAAGGAGTTCAGGACGTTGATGCGCCTGGCGCGGGCCGGGAAAGGCCTCGCTGATCAGCTTGTAGAACAGGAACAGCCACAGCAGCAGCGGCACGTTCCGGAACATCTCGACATAGCCCTCGCAGATCTTGGCGAGCAGCCAGTTGGGCGACAGCCGCCCGACGCCGATCATGGTGCCGAGGATGGTCGCCAGGATGATGCCGAGGATCGCGACCTTCAGCGTGTTGAGCAGGCCGACCAGGATGGCGCGACGCATAGGTGTCGGCCGGCGAGTAGGCGATCATGGAATCGCCGATCTCGAAGCCCGCCTCGCGCTCGAGATAGGGGAAGCCCGAGGCGATCTTCTGGCGCTCGAGGTTCTCGACCGTGTTGCTGACCAGGAACCAGGCCAGCAACCCGACGAGGGCGACCACGACGATCTGGAACACCCAGCCGCGGATGATCGGATCGTTCCACGGCGCCACTTTGGCGCGCGGCGTGGAGCCCAGTGCCTCGACTGTCATGCGCTAGCCTCCGAGTCAGCGGATCGGCTCCGCGTATTGCAGGCCGCCCTGCGTCCACAGCTTGTTCAGGCCGCGGTCGATCTTGAGCGGCGAGCCTGCGCCGACATTGCGGTCGAAGCTCTCGCCGTAGTTACCGACCTGCTTGACGATGTTGTAGACCCACTTCTCGTCGACCCCGAGCGCCTTGCCCATGCCCGGCGTGACGCCGAGGATGCGCTTGATCGTCGGATTGTCGCTTTTCATCATGTCGTCGACGGTCTTGGACGAGATGCCGTACTCCTCGGCCTCGAGCATGGCGTACTGCGTCCAGCGCACGATGTCGGCGAACTGGTTGTCGCCGTGGCGCACGGCCGGTGCCAGCGGCTCCTTGGAGATGATCTCCGGCAGGATGATGAAGTCCTCCGGCTTCGCCGGCGGCGGCACGTTGGCGGCTCGCGTGGAATAGAGACCCGAGGCGTCTGTGGTGTAGACGTCGCAGCGGCCGGAGAAGAAGGCGGCGCGGATCTCCTCGACCTTCTCGATCACCACCGGCTTGAAGTTCATCTTGTTGGCGCGGAAGTAGTCGGCGAGGTTGAGCTCGGTGGTGGTGCCGGGCGCGACGCAGACGGTGGCGCCGTTCAGCTCCTTGGCGCTCTTCACGCCGAGCTTCTTGTTCACCATAAAGCCCTGGCCGTCGTAGTAGGTGATGGCGGTGAAATCGAGGCCGAGCGCGGTGTCGCGTGTCAGCGTCGCCGTCGTGTTGTTGCTGAGGATGTCGACTTCGCCCGACTGCAGCGCGGTGAAGCGCTGCTGCGCGGTGAGCGGCGTGTACTTCACCTTCTCCGAATCGCCGAAGATGGCGGCCGCCACGGCGCGGCAGACGTCGACGTCGAGCCCGACCCACTTGCCCTGGCTGTCGGCCAGCCCGAAGCCCGCCGTGCCGGTCGGCACGCCGCAGATCAGCTGGCCGCGGCTCTTGATGGCATCGAGGTCCTTGCCGGCCATGGCGCTGCCCGACGCGAGGATCGCCGCCACGCCTGCCGCCGCCGCCAGTGAATATTTGTACATCATTGCCTCCCGTTTATTGCCTTCAGGCCCAAGTCTCCCCTCTGGCGGGCAAGCAAGCAACAGGCCAAATGACGGGTGCGGATAGCCGGCGCCAGGTCAGCGGATCGGCGGGGCGTACTGCAGGCCGCCCTGGGTCCACAGCTTGTTCAGGCCGCGGTCGATCTTGAGCGGTGAGCCCGAACCCACATTGCGCTCGAAGGCCTCGCCGTAGTTACCGACCTGCTTGATGATGTTGTAGACCCACTTCTCGTCGACGCCGAGCGCCTTGCCCATGCCGGGCGTCACGCCGAGGATGCGCTTGATCGTGGGATTCTCGCTTTTCAGCATGTCGTCGACGTTCTTCGAGGTGATGCCGTACTCTTCGGCCTCGATCATGGCGTACTGCGCCCAGCGCACGATGTCGCCGAATTGGTTGTCGCCATGGCGCACGACCGGTCCCAGCGGCTCTTTGGAGATGATCTCCGGCAGGATGACGTAGTCGTCCGGGTTGGGCGCATTGGCGACGCGCGTGGCGAAGAGGCCAGAGCGGTCCGTGGTGTAGACGTCGCAGCGACCCGAGAAGAAGGCGGCGCGGATCTCGTCGACCTTCTCGATCACCACCGGCTTGAAGGTCATCTTGTTGGCGCGGAAGTAGTCCGCGAGGTTGAGCTCGGTGGTACTGCCAGGGGCCACGCAGATGGTGGCCCCGTTCAGCTCCTTGGCGCTCTTAACACCGAGCTTCTTGTTCACCATGAAGCCCTGGCCGTCATAGTAGGTGATGCCGGTGAAGTCGAAGCCGAGCGCGGTGTCGCGCTGCAGGGTCCAGGTCGTGTTGTTGCTGAGCATGTCGACCTCGCCCGACTGCAGCGCCGTGAAGCGCTGGATCGCCGTGACGGGCACGAACTTCACCTTTTCCGAGTCGCCGAAGATCGCCGCCGAGACGGCGCGGCAGATGTCGACGTCGAGCCCGACCCATTTGCCCTGGCTGTCGACCGACATGAACCCCGAGATGCCGCCGGTGACGACGCCACAGGCCAACTGGCCGCGTGCCTTGACGGCATCGAGGTCCTTGCCGGCATGAGCCGTGCCGGCAGCGCCGGCCAGCGCCGCCGCGAAGGCGGCAGCGGCAATTAATTTGTCCAACATCAGTCCGGCTCCCTGTGATTGCCCCTGATCGTCAGTGCCCCGCGTCTTGTTGCGCGGTCCGCGATGGATAGGCGATCAGATCGACCGGCGCAACGCCCGCCGGCCTTACAGGCGGCGATCACCCGGCGTCGAGAACGGGTTCTGGCTCCACGGCTCGGCGCCCTGAAGGTTGTTGAAACGCTGGGCGTCGGATCGGGCGCGCTTGCCGTCGGCGGCCTTGCGCACGTCCTGCTGCCATTGCCGGAAGGCGACCAACGATTGGCCGGCTAGGATGCTGTGTCCGCCATTCTCGGAGATATATGGCGCCGGATCGACGAACTGGCCGTCGACGATCACCGAGAAGTGCAGGTGCGAGCCGGTGGAGCGCCCGGTCGACCCGACATATCCGATGATATCGCCCTTGTGGACGTGCGCGCCGGGCGTCAGGCCGGCGGCGAAGCGCGACATGTGCGCGTACAGCGTTTCGAAGTTGTCGGCGTGGCTGATCTTTACGGTGCGGCCATAGTTGAAGTACCAGCCGGCATGGTTCACGACGCCGTCGCCCGCCGCCAGGATCGGCTCGCCGGTCTTGCCCTCGAAGTCGATGCCGTTGTGGAAGGCTGAACTCGTGCTGCGGCCGTAGTAGGTGCGCCGCCCGAACGGCGAGGAGATGCGTGAATTGGGCTTGGGCTCGCCGAGCGCCGTGCCGCCGAGCCGCTTGCCGTTCTCGTCGAACCAGCCTTCCGGCTGGTCGATCGGCGTGAACCACCAGTAGGACTGACGGCTCCTGCCTTCGCCGATGCTGGCACAGAGCAGCCGCGTCGTGCCGTCGGCGGTGCGCCCCTCGACCATCTCGACCTTGGCGGCGCCGTTCGGCGCGAAGCCGGCGAAGGCCTGGCTGAGATCCTTGAACGCCGGCGCATTGGCGGCGCCGGGAATGGCGCTGAAAGCGGCGGCCGTGCCATTGGCCTTCACGACCTTGGCGGTGCCGGCAACGACGGTGCGTGCGCCCGCGCCAGGCAGCGCCACCATGCTGGGCACGCTCGAAGTGCGTTCGTCGTCGGTTTCGACGGCTGGCTTGGCGGGAGGCGTGGTCGCCGCGGCCTTGTCAGGGGCGGCCAGACTTGTCCGTCTTGTTGAATTCAGACAGCCATTTCTCGTTGAGCTGGTCGGCCTCGGTGTCGGTGGGGGATTTGGCGGCCGCCTTGGATGGGGCCTTGAACTGGCTCTTGGAAGGAGCCTTGACCTGCGCGATCGAACCGGCGGCGCAGAAGATACTAAGGGTGGTAACCGTGACGGTAGCGGCCAACAAGGCACGCATCGTTCGCCAGCGGTCGGCGCGCTTGTCGCGCGTCGTCGTGAACGCCATCAGCCTCTCCCACGCTCCATTGCACCGGTTACTCAAACGCTTGAGGCCAACAGCGAATTCACCGACTCCCCGCCGGTTCTCCCCGCCGATTGCGCTCCCATTGTGATAAATGCCACGGAAAATCCACATGTCCAACAAAAAGTTGCAAAAATGCAACACCCCTGCGAGTAGGGCTAAGAGACTGGGAACAAAGCATTTTGCGGCTCAACCACGCCGGCGATCGCGAAAAAAAGCCGTGGGCAGAACACCTTTGCGAGCGTCCTCGCGCAGCTTGGGATAGCGGGCCAGCAGGCCGGCTGCCTCCGCCATCTCCTCGGCGTCGTTGAACATCGGCACGCCCGCACGCTCCATGGTAGCGAACCATTCGGCCTTGCCGGGCAGCGTTCCCATCATGCTGTGCATCAGCGGCAGCGGGGCGCCGGCCGCGAGTTGGGCGAGCTTGGCGATCACCGGGCCGGCATCGACCATGAAGGGCACGACGTGGATCATCAGCACCTGGTCGTAGGTCTGGGCGGCGTGAGCCATGGTCGTTTCGAAGGCGAGGGCAAAGCGATCCTCGCGCGCGTCGGCCAGCAGATCGATGGGATTGGCCACCGACGCTTCGGCCGGCAGTCGCTGGCGCAGGACGTCCGCCATCGCCTTGGGCAGCGCTCCAAGCTCGAGCCCTTCGAGCGCGGCGCGATCGGCGCAGATCACCCCCGGACCGCCGGAATTGGAGAGGATCAGCGTGCGCTTGCCGAGACCCTGCGGGAAGCGGCCGAACGCCTTGGCCGCGACCAGCAGGCGGCGCAGGCTCTCGACCCGCACGATGCCGCAGGAGGCGCAGAACGCATCGATCGCGGCATCGTCGTTGGCCACGGCGCCGGTATGGGCAGCAGCAGCCTCGGCGCCGACCCCGGTGCGGCCGCCGAACAGGGCGATCACCGGCTTGGCCGCCGCCACCTTGCGCGCCACCGAGCGGAAGCGCTCGTGATCGTCGATCGATTCGACATAGAGCAGCGCCGCGCCGATCTCCGGCCGCTCGCCCAGCCAGGCCAGATAATCCTCGACGCCGAGATGGACGGCATTGCCGACCGACACGACGGATGCGAGCGGCAGTCCGCGCGCGTTGGCCTTGTCGATCACCTCCTCGGCGAGCGCGCCGGACTGGGAGATGAAGGCAAGGCCATTGGCGTCGGCGGCCCCTTTCGTGCCTGGCGGCAAGTCACGCAGGAAGGTGGCGGCGAAGCGCCACTTCGGATCGAGGTGGATAATGCCGGCGCAGTTGGGACCGGCGATGGTCAGGCCGCGCTCGGCGGCGAGCTTCAGCAGGGCCTCGTTGCGCGCCACGCCGGCCGGGCCCGCTTCGGCGAAGCCGCCGGGCAGGATCAGCAGGTTCCTGATCCCGCGGTCGGCCGACTCCTTCACGGCATCCAGGATGGCGTCGGGACGGATCACGATCACTGCGAGCTCGACGGGCGGATCGATGGCGGAAATCGAGGTCACCGAGTCGTAACCGAAGATGGCGCCGCCTTTGGGATTGACCGGCACGACTCTTCCACCATATCCCGCCTGGCGCAGCATCTGCATGATGGCGCCACCGGACGAGGTTGCGCGCTCGCCGGCACCGACGACGGCGATGCTGCGCGGCGCGAAGAAAGGCGTGAGGTCGCGAACTCATGTCGACTGGTTGCAGCACAGCCCAGGGAGGAGAACAAGATGGCCGATCCGATCGAGCTCCTGATCCAGGGCCGCGCGCATGAGCTTGGTCCGGGCTTCGCGGTGCGCCGCGTGCTGCCCAGCGTGAAGCGACGCATGGTGGGGCCGTTCATCTTCCTCGATCATTTCGGGCCGATGGTCGTGCCGCCGGGCGGCGACGGCATGGACGGTGCGCCCGCATCCGCATATCGGGCTCGCGACCGTCACCTACCTGTTCGATGGCGGCATCTTCCATCGCGACAGCCTGGGCTACGCCCAGGCGATCCGGCCGGGCGACGTCAACTGGATGACCGCCGGCAGCGGCATCGCCCACAGCGAGCGCACCGAGGATGCCATGAAGAAAAGTGGCTTTCGCATGCACGGCGTCCAGACCTGGGTGGCGCTGCCCAAGACGCATGAGGAGACCGCGCCGTCGTTCCAGCACGTTCCCGCAGGCGAGCTGCCGGCATGGCAGGAGGCCGGCGCGTCGCTGCGCCTGATCGTCGGCAGCTACGCCGGACGCCAGGCGCCGACGACGCATTTTTCGCCGATCTTTTATGTTGCCGCCGAAATGCCGGCCGCCGCCAAGATCCCGGTTCTGGCCGAGCATGCCGAGCGCGGCGTCTACGTGTCCGAGGGTACGGTGACGGTCGGCGACCGCCAGCTCGGCGTCGGCGATCTCGCGGTACTGACGGCGGGTGCGCCGGCGGAGGTGCTGGCGGGGGCGGCGGGCGCCAAGCTGATGCTGCTGGGCGGGGCGCCGATGGATGGGCCGCGGCACATCTGGTGGAACTTCGTGTCGTCCTCGAAGGAGCGCATCGAAAAGGCCAAGGCCGACTGGAAGGAAGGTCGCTTCGCCAAGGTGCCGGGCGACAGCGAGTTCATTCCGCTGCCGGACCGCTGACTAGGACGGGCAGATATAGCCCGTGCCGCTGGGGTTCTTGAAGCAGCCGACGGCCTGCGGCATCACCTGCTTGGGCAGCCACAGCACGACGCTCGGCGCAAAGATCGTGAACACGATGGTGGCGAGGAACACCACGTAGATCGGCAGCGCCGCCTTCAAGGCGTGCGAGAATTTCACGCCGACGAATTTCGAGGCCATCAGCAGCACCAGCCCGTAAGGCGGCGTGATCAGGCCGAACGCCAGGGTCACGATCAGCACCACGCCCATGTGCACGGGGTTGATGCTGCCCGCCTCGGTGAGCGCATTCACCAGCGGCATGAAAATGATGATGGTCGGCACCGGCTCGATGAAGTCGCCGACGATGGTGAAGAGCAGCACCAGCAGCAGCAGGATCAAATGCGGATCGTTGCCGGCGAGCGAGGTGATGAAGTCGGAGATGACGATGGCGCCGCGCAGGTAGGCCAGCATCCAGCCGAACGCCGTGGCGGCGCGCGATGGTGATCAGCGGCAGCGAGATAGATCAGGCCGGCCCAGCAGAAGTCGCGCGGCAGGTTCTTGATGTGCCTGGGATTGAGGAACGGGATCACGACCAGCAGGATCCAGCTCACGGCGACGACGCCCGCCTCGGTGGGCGTGAACCAGCCGGTCAGGATGCCGCCCAGCAGGATGATCGGGATCATCAGCGGCAGCGCGGACTGCAGGGCTGCGTCGCCGATCTGGCCGAGCGTGGCGCGCGGCCGGCGGATGCCGATCGGGCCGAAGAAGTAGCAGTAGATCATGAGCCCGATGCCGATCATGAAACCCGGCACGAAGCCCGCCATGAAGAGGCCGGCGATCGAGACGTTGCCGACCGCGCCATAGACCACGGCGGTGATCGAGGGCGGCACGAGGGCGGCGATGGTCGAGGCCGAGGCGATGATGGCCGCGACGAACGGCGGTTCGTAGCCTTCCTTCTTCATCGAGACGCCGAGCGTGCGGCTCATGACGGCAACGTCGGCGGTGGTCGAGCCCGACATCTCCGAGAAGAACATCGAGAACACGGCGACGACCTGGCTGAGGCCGCCCTTCATGTGCCCGACCAGGGTGAGCGAGAGGTTGATGACGCGCTGCACGACGTTGGCCGAGCTCATCAGCTCGCCGACCAGCAGGAAGAACGGGATGGCGAGAAGCGCTTCTGAATCCACGCCGTCGAACATCTTCTGCACGATGGCGGCGAAGGTGACGTCGGTGAAGGCCGCACCAATGACCACGCCCGCCGTCAGCGAGAAGGCGACCGGCACACCCATGTAGCCGAAGATCAGGAAGAGCGACGTCATGGTCAGCAGGATCGCCGCGTTGCTCATGGCACGCCGGCTCCCTCTTCGGGCATAGTCGTCCTCGGCAGTGCCCTCGAAGCCGTGCCGGCAGCCGTTGACCAGCTGCTCGAAGGCGAACAGCGCGATCAACGCACCGCAGATCGGGATCGCAGCATAGAGCGAGGCGATCGGCGTCATCGACGGCATGCGGAAGCTTTGGAAGCCGCGCAGGAAGTTGACGTAGCCGAACCAGGTGAGGAACAGGCCGACACCGATCACGACGACGCGGATGGCGACCTCGATGAGCAGACGCGGCCGGCCGGTGAAGGAGTCGCCGACCGCGGCGAGGAAGAGGTGGTCGTTGCGCCGCGTCGCCACCGCGGCGCCGATGAAGATGCCGTAGATGAAGAAGGTCGAGGTGACCTCCTGCAGCCACAGCCACGGGTGGCCGATCTCGCGGGTGACGATGTCGCACACCACCGACAGGCTGAAGGCGAACAGCGTGAAGCCGCACAGCACCATCAGCGTCGCCTCAAGCCAGTCGAGCGCCCGCCATTTCAGCTTGCGCTGTCGTTGCAGCACCAGCGAGCGGTCATCAGCCATACGCTACTCGGCCTCCTGCCGGTCGGGCGTTACTTGATCGCTCCGATCAGCTGCTCGAGCTTGGCGGCGTGCGGGCCGAGCGCCTTGGCTTCCTTCGTACAGGTAGGGCTGCGCCACCTTGACGAAGCCCGACTTGTCGACGTCGGTCACGATCTTGACGCCGAGGCTCTTGAGCTTGACCGCCGACTGCTGCTCGAGCTCGAGCGCCTTGCCGGGCTCGAGCTTGCCGACTTCGTCGGCCGCGGCCTGGACCCAGCCCTTCTGCTCGGCCGTCAGGCTCGACCACAGCTTGTCGCTGATCCACAGCAGGTTGTTGTTCGCCTCGTGCTCGGTCATCGACATGATCGGCGCCACTTCATAGTGCTTGTTCACCAGGAAGACGTTGACGCCGTTCTCGGCGGCGTCGACCACGCCGGTCTGCAGCGAGGTGTAGACGTTGCCGAACGGCATGTGGACGATCTGCGCGCCATAGGCGGGGAACATCGTGTCCTCGGTCGGCGTCGCCTGGACGCGGATCTTCATGCCCTTGATGTCCTCGATCTTGTGGATTTCCTTCTTCGAATAGATGTTGCGGAAGCCGAGCGTCAGCAGGGCGAGCACGTGCGCGCCCTGGACGGTCTCGTCGATCATGTCCTTGACCTCCTTGACGACGGCGGGATCGGCCACCGACTTCTTGAGGTGATCTTCGTTGCGGAACAGGAAGTGCAGCGACATCACGCCGGCCTGCGGCGACAGCGTCGCGGCGTTGGCCGAGGCGCTGAAGCAGAACTCGATGTCGCCCGCCTTGATCAGCTGCAGGACCTGCGGCTCCTGGCCGAGCTGGGCGCCGGGATACTGGTCGATCAGCATCGTGCCCTTGCTGAGCTCCTTGAGCTTGTCGGCGAAGATGTTGGCGGCAACGCCGTAGCCCGTGGAGACGGGCTGGTCGTAGGCGAGCTTGTAGTGCTTGGCCTGCGCCTGGGCGCTGCCTGGAGCGAGCGCCAGGCCTGCGGTCAGCGCCAGCGCGGACGCGAAGCCGTGTAAATACGCTTTGAGCATGTTGTTTCCCCCAGAGAAGATGTTGTCGAAGCCGTTGTTGTTGCCGTCGAGGTTGGCATTTCGCGGGGTGTGCGACAACCTCTTGCTGGCGGCGCGCTATTTCTTCTCGACGTTCCAGAACACCGTCGACCGGCGAGCTGAGGTTGCCGCTGACGCCCTTGCGGCGGGCCAGCGGCTGGACGAACTGGCCGAGCGGCACCGTGACGCCCTGGTCCATGATGCGCTTCTGCACCTGCTCGGCGATCTCCATTTGCTTCTTGGGATCGCTCTCGCGCAGGAAGGCCGTCGCGCAGCTTCTCGATCTCCTCGTCGAGCGGCCAGCCGAACTGCGCGCGATCGCCGCTCGCCTCGGCGTAGTGGTTGTTGACCGGGTCGAGCAGCAGCACGGCCGCGGCCGCGGTCATGGAAATGTTCCAGCCGCCCTTGTCGACCGGATCCTTCTTGGCGCGGCGCGTGACCTGCGTCTGCCAGTCCATCGACTGCACGTCGACCTTGAAGCCGCCCTTCTCCAGCAGCGTCTTGGCGACCGGCGCGAGGTTGGTCAGCACGACGAGGTCGGTCGTCTGCAGCAGCACGATCGGCGTGCCGTCATAGCCCGCCTCCTTGAGGATCTTCCTGGAAGCTTCGAAGTTCGATCGAGGAGGCCGTCCATGCCGGCATGGTTCTCCAGCGGCGTGCCGCAGCCGAACATCGCCTTGCAGACCTTGTAGTAGCGCGGGTCGCCGATCACGGCCTTGAGGAAATCCTGCTGGTTGAGCGCCAGCTCGACGGCGCGCCGATAGCGCACGTCGTTGAACGGCGGCTGCTTCCAGTTCATGCGCAGCACGTAGGTGCTGCCCAAGCGTGTCGGGCGTGAAGATCTCGATGTTCTTGTCCTTCTCCAGCACGGGCAGCAGGTCGTGGCGCGGCGCTTCGATCATGTCGACTTCGCCGGTCAGCAAGGCATTGATCGGGGTCTGCGTGTCGGGGATGCACACCCATTCGATGCGATCGAGCTTGGCGATCTTGCCGCCGGCCAGGCCCGAGGGCGGCTCGGCGCGCGGCTTGTAGTCGGGATTGCTGCACATAGACGACCTTCTCGCCCGGGCTTCCACTCGTCCTTCTTGAAGATGAAGGGGCCCGAGCCGGTGGTGTCGGAGAATCTGCTGGCTGACCGGCGTTTCGGCGACGCGCTTGGGCACCACGAACAGCGGCACCGAGGCCGACTTGGCGAGCGCCTTCAGCATCAGGCCGAACGGCTCCTTGAGCGCGATCTGGAATGGTCTTGTCGTCGACCGCCGTCATTTCCTGGGTCGAACTTGGCGAGCAGGCCGCCCAGCGCGTCCTTGTCGGTCCAGCGCTTGATCGAGGGCAGCACGTCGGCCGTGGTGACCGGCGGCGCCATCGTGCCACTTGAGGCCGTCGCGCAGCTTGAAGGTCCAGACGAGCTTGTCGTCGCTCACCGTCCAGCTCTCGACCATCTGCGGCTGGGGCTCGAGCTTGTCATCGAGCGCGAACAGCGTGTCGTAGATCAGGTAGCCGTGGTTGCGCACGATGTAGGCGGTGGTCCAGATCGGATCGAGGATCTTGAGGTCGGAATGCATGACCACGCGCAGGGTCTTGCCCGACTGCGCCAGCGCAGGTCCGGCGAGGAGCAACGTCGAGATGGCGAGAACAACGCGACGCAGCATGACGGCCTCCCTTATTCAGGTCGTTGGCGGCGTCCAGCTCGTTTCTTCGTCGAGCGGATAGACCGGGCGCGGCAGTTTGGTCCAAGTGAAGTTCGCCAGCACCGGCGACGTCAAGCCCGGGCAGTCGACCTCGTAGATCTGCTCGGGCTTGAAGAACTCATCGAAGCCGCCGCGGAAATGGCCGCGGCTCTTGACCACCACGACGCGCGCCTGGGCGATGTCGAGGCCGAACATCTCGAACTGCATCGGGTCCATGCACTGGCAGCGCAGCGTGATCACCACGATCTGGATGCCGCCGAGATCGAGCAGCGCCGAGGGGCCCATGTTGCACGAGACGTCCTTCAAGACGCCGCGGCGGCCGACATACTTGCCGTCGCTCAGCTTCACGACCTTGGCTTCGCAGTCGAACGGCAGCGAGAACTCGTGATGCTCCTGGCTGTTGAACGAGGCGTTGAAGATCGCGCCTTCACCCTGCTTGTGGGCCTCGGCTGCGACCGCCGGATCGTTGAACACGCCAAAGATCACGCCCTTGGCGCCGGCCATCTTGAGCCCGCGCAGCAGGTACGTGGTGTTGCCGCGCGCGCCGCCGCCGGGATTGTCGGCGACGTCGGCCAGGATGATCGGCTTGCGCCGGCGGTCGCGGCCGACCGAGGTGGCGAGCTGCACGGCGTCGGAAAGCGCCATCATCGCCTTCTTGAAGCGCTCCTTCATGCCCCAGGCGCGCTTGGCGATGTCGAGCGACAGTGCGGACGCGGCTTTGGCATTGCCGTTGCGCGCGGTGACCACCGCGGTGAGGCCGTTCTTGGGTGAATCGGAGTAGGCGAAGCCCGCCATCACCGAGACGTTCATGATGTCTCCGCCGACTTTGGTCTGGCCGTACTTGATGAGGTCGGCATAAGGCCCGCGCGAGGTGAGCAGCGTGATCGCGGGCGGCACAAGCGGCAGCTTGGTCATGGCCACGGTCGTGCGCTGGCCGGCGAGGCACTCGCGCATGTGCCTGGCGGCCTCGATGCCGCGCTCGCGGATGTCGGTGTGCGGGTTCTCGAGGTAGCCGACGAACACCGAGAGATTGTCGGTCATGCGGCGCGAGACATTGGCGTGCAGGTCGAGCACCGAGACCACCGGCACGTCCGGCCCGACGATCGAGCGGATCATCTCGAACAGATCGCCATCGGGATCGTCGGTGCCCTGGGCGAGCGCGGCGCCGTGACAGGAGACGAACACGCCATCGACCGGCAACGAGGCCTTCAGGCTGGCGCCGAGCTCGGCGAGCAGGCCCTTGAAGAAGCCTTCCTCGACCGGGCCGCCGGGCTGGGCGAGCGCCACGCGCAGCGGCACGGGCGTCCAGGCGCCGCTCTTGTCCATCTCGGCAAAGAAGCCCGGCAGGTCGGGCAGGGTGATCGAAGCGTCCGAGCGCGCCTCGGTGACGATGCGGTTGCCGCGGATGTCGGCGTCGTCGTCGAAATCCTGGGCGGTGCTGACCGGCGAGAAGCGGTTGCACTCGATGGCGAATCCCAGCACGGCGATCCGCGGGTTGTCCTTGGACAACGTCTCCTCCTATCGGTGGCGCGCGAAAAACGCCTCCACCAGACCATTGAAGGTAGCGGCCCGCTCGAAATATGGCGAGTGGCCGCACTCGGGCAGCGTGTGGGCTTCGGCGCACGGCAGCTTTGCGGCGATGGCATTTGCCAGGAAGGGCGGGAAGACGACGTCGTCGGCGCCCGCGATCAGGAGCGTCGGCACGGCGAAGTCCTTGAGCTCGTCGAGCGTGCGCTTTGCCGTGCGGCGCAGCGTGGCGCGCACCTTTTCCTTGTCGAGCGCGCCCGCCATCTCGTCGATGCTGCGATAAAGAAGGTGCAGCGCCGGGGAACGCCTCGCGCCGCCCGCGCCCATCGCCGGATGGATGCCCTTCGCCAGGCCGTCCTTGATCGCAGCCTCGGCCTTGGCAAGCCAGGCGTCGTAATCCTTGCCGCCGGATGGATCGGCGCCACGCCGGTCAATCGTGCCGGAGGTCGAGCTCAGCACCAGCGCCCTTACGCGTGCAGGATTGGCGATGGCGTACTCCAGCATCGTCCAGCCGCCCATCGACTGGCCGACGAGTCGGACGTCGGTGAACTTCAGGTGCTCGATCAGGGCTGAAAGGTCGCCGGCATAGTCGGCGGCGTCGGGGCCACCCGCGATCGGGTCGGACGGCGCGAAGCCGCGATGGGCGAAGGCCACGCAGGTGTAGTGCGGCGCGAAGTGCGCGACCTGCTGCCACCAGCTCAAGTGATTGCCGCCCAGGCCGTGGGCGAACAGCAGCGCCGGCCCGCTGCCGGTGACTTCATAGTAGAGCTGGCCGAAAGGCCTCTTCAGCTTGCCGGTCGTACGCTGCATGCCGTCTCCTCAGAAGAGGAGCAGCCTAGAGCCCATGATGCCGAGCGGCCAGCGGCCCGCGGCGAACAAACGGAATTTGCTTTCGAAGGGCGAGGTCTCGTCTCCGGCGAGCCGCGCCACGGCGAGTTGGTAAACTGCCTGCGAGGCCGCTCCCGCCGCGACGTGGATCGACGCCGGCGCCGCATTGCCCATGCGGGCCGCGGCGGTTGCGGCCTTGCCGTGCACGAGATCGCCCGCCTCGGTCGTGAGTTCGGTGAGCGCCGTCCAGAGTGCGCGCTCGGGATGGCGCGCTTCGGCCTCGGCCAGCAGCGACTTGCGCAGGGCTTCCTCGCGATCCCACCAGTCGAGCGAGGCGTCGGGCGATTTCAGGAAAGCCTCGGCTTCGGGCCATCGACGTCACGCCCGTGACCGCGACCGCACCGGCATAGGCTTGTGCTTCCGCGACGTCGCCGTCGGTCACCGGCTCGCCAAGCGCCGCAAACCAGGACGCCGCGCGCAGCTCGGTCTTCATCTGTCGAGCACGCAGCGCGGCAGCGACGACGATCGGTCACGCCGCTTGTCGTACCTCCGGCAGGGTGAGGCCGTACTTGGCGGCGACTTCGGTCGCGCGCTTGACGAAATCCTCGCGCATCTCGTCGTTGGTGCGCTGCTTGATCTTCCACTTGCGGAAGATCTCGTTGTTCTTCGACTTCGATCCGCCGAAGAACTGCGGCAGGTAGGGCCAGTACTCGTTCGACCGCCGCCTGCAGGCGCGCCTTGCCCTCCGGCGTCTTCACCAGCTCGGCGCGAGAAATCCTCGCCGAACTGCGCGTGGAAGCGCTCCTCGGGCATGGTGGCGCGCGCGAGGTTCCGGAGCGGATGGAAGGTGCAGTGCAGCAGGTCCTCGACCTGCAGGATCTCGGCGAGATCGGCCAGCAGCTTGATGGCGACGAACTCCTCCCAGGTCTTGAGCGGGAACTCGAAGATCGACAACGGCTTCTTGCCCGCGCCCGGCATCATGCGCTCCTCGGGAATGCCCATCTGCGCGCCGAGCTGCTTGAAGCGCACGTGATGGCCGTACTCCTCCATGGCGACGCGGCAGGTCAGCCACTTGGCGTAGGGCGTCGGCGCATAGGCGATGGCGGGCTCGTCGAACACCTGCGCGCCGTAGAGCTCGTTGATGGCATGGCTGATCACCAGCTTGGAGACAGCCTCGCGATACTCTTCCGGCGCGCCCTTCAGCTCTTCGACGGTCTTGATGACGATGTCGGTCATGGGGCGCTCCATCAGACGAGGGGTTCGGTGTTGAAGGCTTCGAGATCGGTCATCATGTCGGTGAACTTGGCACCGAGCTTGGCGACGAGGTCTTGCGCGAGCGTCCTCGGGCTTCTCGACCTCGAGCTTGGCGACCGGTCGCGGCTGGCCGAACAGGAAGACCTCGCGGCCGCGCACGCCCAGCAATTGACCCGTGATGCCCTTGGCGGCCGGCGCGCAAAGCGCCGTCACCAGGTTGGCGACGTGATGGGCGCCGATCTTGAGCGCGCGCTCCTTGTAGGTCTTCTGCGCTTCGTTGGCGGGCTGGATGATGTCGGTGACGCGGGTGCGCGCGAAGGGCGCGACGGCATTCACCGTGATCGCCGCGCGAGCCAAGTCCATCGCCGCCACGCGCGTGAGCCCAAAGAGCCCGGCCTTGGCGCTGGCATAGGCCGCCTGGCCGAGATTGCCGTAGAGACCGGCCGACGAGACGATGTTGATGATGCGGCCCCAGTCGTAGCCACCGGTACCACCACGCCCTGTCTTGCCCTGGTCGCGCATCACCGCCGAGGCGGCATTGATCAGGTAGAACGCAGCGGACAGGTTGTTGTGGATCACCGCGTCCCAGTCGCGCGGATCCATGCGGAAGACGAAGGCGTCGCGCAGGATGGCCGCGTTGTTCACCACGATGTCGATGCCGCCGAAATTCTTCACCGCCATCTCGACGAGTTGCTTGGCGACGCCGGGCTGAGGCGACGCTTTCGCCGAAGGCGATCGCCTTCTTGCCGATCTTCTCTGCGACCTCACGCGCGGGCTGAGGGTCCACGCCCTCGCCGGAGATCGACGCGCCGACGTCGGCCACGATCACGCTGGCGCCTTCGGCAGCCAGCGCCTCGGCGATGGCCCGGCCGATGCCGCGGCCGGCGCCAGTGACGATTGCCGAACGTCCTTCGAGGGTGCCTGTCATAGTTCCGCTCCCGTTTTCTTTCCAACGCTCGCCATTTCGGCGGCCGTGTAGAAGGCGTCGGCATGGACGTCGATGCGCCGCATGCCGCGCTGCTCGAACAGCTTGGTCGCCGCCTCGACCATGACCGGCGGGCCGGCGAGATAGGCCTTGCAGCCGTCGAACTCGTCGAAGTCGGCGGCGACCGCCTCGTGCACCAGCCCGGTGCGCCGGCCGCCCTCATTGGAAGTGCCATCGCCTTCGCTCAGCACCGGCATGAAATGCAGGTGCGGGTGCTTCTCGGCCAGCGCCGCGAAATGGTCGTGCAGGTAGAGGTCGCGCTCGCTGCGGACGCCGAAATAGAAATAGATGTGTTGCGGCATCTCTTTCTGGATGCGCCCGCTCGACGATCGACTTCAGCGGCGCCATGCCCGAGCCGCCGGCGACGGCGATGATCGGCCCGCGATGGGCCTCGCGCAGATAGGAGGCGCCGAACGGGCCCTCAACGCGCACGCTGTCGCCAAGCTCGAGCTTTTCGGCGACATGCGCGCTGGTGGCGCCGCCCTGGGTGCGACGCACGTGGAACTCGAGCACCGGGTCGCCCGGCACGTTGGCCATGGAATAGTCGCGCGGCGGGCAGCCCTCGAAGGTCACCGAGGCGAACTGGCCGGCCGAGAAATCGAACGGCCCGCCGGCCTCGATCGCGAGCCGCACGCGCTTGATGTCGTGCGTGGCGTCGTCGAGGCCCACGACCTTGCAGGCGAGCACGCGGCGCGGATGGACGATCAGGTCGTCCTCCTCGAGCCAGGCGACCTCGCAGTCCGCCCACGGCACCGAGCGGCAGGCGAGGATCAGGCCGCGCGCTTTCTCCTCGTCCGACAGTGCGAACTCCGAATAGCCCTCCATCGTCACCTCGCCCTTGACGAGATGCGACTTGCAGGCGCCGCAATTGCCCGACTGGCAGCCGAACGGATAGCCGACTCCGGCATCGAGGGCGGCCTCGAGAATGGTGCCGCCGGTCGGCACCTCGACGGTGCGGTCAGCCTGGACGATGCGGACTTTGAAACTCATGGAGATGTAACGCCTGGCGAATTTGTTTGATCCCCAAACAATCACCGTTTACCACTCGGTCCATGGCCCGTCCACTCGTCGCTTCCTTGGGCAAGACTCTCGATCGCGGCATGCTGCCGTCGCTGCTGGGCTATGTGCTGCGGCGCACGCAGTCGGCAGTGTTCGCCGATTTCGCCGGCACCTTCGCCAAGGCGGGCGAAGCGCTGACGCCGGGCGAATTCGGCCTGCTGGTGCTGGTCGAGCGCAATGCGGGCCTCAGCCAGATGGCGCTCGCCCGGGCGCTCGGCATCGACCGCTCGACCCTGGTGCCGATCCTGAACCGACTGCAGGCGCGCGGCCTTCTGGTGCGCCGCGCCTCGCCGAGCGACGGGCGCACCCATGCGCTCGGCCTCACGCCCAGCGGCGAGAAGGCGCTGGCGCGGTTCGCGCGGCTGGTGAAGGCGCATGAGAAGCGGATCGCGTCGGGCCTTTCGGCGGCCGAAACCCGGACGTTGATCGAGCTCTTGGAGAAGGTGCGGGCCTCGGCTCGTTCGCTATAGTCCGCGCCGCATGGCCTCGACCCATCCCGACTTCGTCGACCTCGACGCCTCGTCGATGAGCGACGCCGAGATGCTGAAGTACCTTCAGGACAACATCGTGCCGGCGACGCGCACGCTGAACGGCGAGTTCCTGGAACTCGATTCGAAGCGCGGCGTCTCACGCTGCCGCTTCAAGATCGTGCCGGCCTTCTGCCATTCACAGGGCACGATCTGCCAGGGCGGCTTCCTGA
The DNA here is from genome assembly GCA_963755595.1 of uncultured Alphaproteobacteria bacterium. GTDB lineage: Bacteria > Pseudomonadota > Alphaproteobacteria > Reyranellales > Reyranellaceae > Reyranella. The sequence goes on from CAVWKP010000018.1 coordinate 234,310, forward strand.
CGGGCATGGTCGACATCGCCATGGCGAACGCGGCGCTGGCGAAGGAGCGCTTCACCTGCGCGGTGCCGACGCTCGAACTCAAGGTCAGCTTCTTCGAGCCGGTCGGCCTGGGCCACGTGATCGCCGAGGGCCGCGTGCTGCGCTGGGGCGGCTCGGTCGGCTTCCTCGAGGGCGACATCCGGGACGCTGAGGGCCGGCTCGCCGTCCACGCCACCTGCACCGTCAAGATCGTGCGGCCGAAGACGGGCTAGCGACCGGCTCAAGGCGGCCGACCCCACGCGGTGTCATCCCGAGCGAACGCGAGGGATCTTTGATCGACGTCCGCCAAAGGTCCCTCGCTAAGGCGCGGGGGTTACCCCGCGCTACTCGGGATGACACCGAGTTTGAGTGCAGGATTGTGCAGCATTATCAACGGGTTAATAATATGAATCGTTTGATATCAATGACTTAGTCATGAGGGGGTGGGGCGGAAAATGGAAAAAACGGCCTGAAAGCCTTATGCCATCGGCATCGGACGTTTTCCACGAGGTGGAAAATCCTGCGAAGGCCTAAGGAAAGCGTGCCCGCCAGTGCTCGGCGATCTGCCGGCGCGTGGCGAACCAGACGCCACCCTGGCGGTTCATATGCGAGACGATGCGGTCCAGCGCGGCGATGCGGCCGGGCCGGCCGACCATGCGCAGGTGCAAGCCGATCGACATCATCTTCCGGTGTTTCTGCCCCTCGGCCCACAGCGTGTCGAAGGCGTCGGTCGTGTATTCGGCGAAGTCGCGCGCCGTCACGAAGCGATGGAAGCCCTGGTGATAGTGCATGTCGTTGGTATCGAAGGCGTAGGGGATCACCAGGTGCTTCTTGCCTGAGACCTCCACGTGGAACGGCAGGTCGTCGGAATAGTCGTCGCTGTCGTAGAGGAAGCCGCCATGCTCGACCAGCAGGCGGCGCGTGTTGGGCGAGGGCGTCGAGCGCGTGTGCCAGCCCACGACCGGCGATCCCGCAATCTCGCTCAGCACCTTGTGCGTGCGCGCGATCTTCTCGCGTTCCTCGTCCTCTTTCAGGTGCGCATGCTTCTCCCAGCGCCAGCCATGACAGGCGATCTCGTGCCCGCGCTTCACGGCATCCTGGATCAGCCAGGGCGACAGCTCGGCGGCGCGCCCGCAGCTGCTGACGGTGGCCGGCACGCCAAGCCGTTCCAGCGCGTCGGCGATGCGCCACCAGGCGGCCTTGGTGCCGTAGGCGAAGTGCGTCTCCATGCAGAGGTCGGCGACGCCGGTCACCTCGTCGGTGACCTCGTAGGCTTTCTCGTTGAAGGCGTCGCCCGCCGACAGCGACATCTCCGCGCCTTCCTCGAAGTTGATGACGAAGGAGACCGCAACCCGCGCGCCGCCCGGCCACTCGGGATTGGGCGGCGTGCGGCCGTAGCCCTTGAGGTCACGCATCCTTGTGTCCGATCACGTCGGCCAGTGGCTTGCTGAGGCCTTTGGAGTCCTTTGGTCCCGGCCGGCGGTAGGTCCCGGCGATCGCCTTGCGCGGCTTCAGGCGCACCAGACCCTCGGCCATGGTCACGGCGGCCTGGATGCCGTCGACCAGCGGCACGGGCACACGGTCGCGGATCTTGGTGGCGAGGCCGGCGAGCGGCGCACCCGCCAGGATCACCACGTCGGCGCCGTGTTCGCTCACCGTGCGGTTGGCGAGCTCGATCAGCAGCTGCTGCTTTTCCTCCTGCACGTCGTCGATCGACCTGAAGCCTTCGTCGAGCATGCGGATCGTGGCGCAGCGGCCCGACAGCCCATGCCAGGCGACGATCTCGGCGAACCACGGCTCGAGCGCCTTGGCGAAACTCACGATGGCAAAGGAGCGCCCGAGCGTGCAGGCGACCAGCATCGCCGCCTCCGCCATGCCGACCACCGGGAAGTCGAACAGTTCGCGCGCGCCACCGAGGCCCGGATCGCCGAAGGCCGCAACGATCGCCGCATCGAACGTGCCACGCTTCTCCGCCAGCATCTCCAGCATACGGCGCCGCCGATCGCCGCCTCGGCGCGGGTGGCGATGTAGGGCACCCCGCGCGGCGCGGTCATCGGGATCAGCTCGGTGCCGGTGCTGGCGACGAGCTTGGCCGACGCGATCAGGCGATCGGTGACGCCGGTGGATGTGTTGGGATTGGCAACGAGGATCTTCATGGGCCGGACTCTAGCCGATCGTCTGGCGTCCCGCTCGCGCCCACAGCGTGTTGGCGACGGCCTGCGCCTCGGCCACGATCGCGTCGCCGTCGGCCAGCGTCAGGCGGTGGTCCTTCACGACGACTCGGCCGTCGACGATCACGGTGTCGACGTCGTGGCCGGAAGCGCTGTGCACCAGTACGCCATAGCCGTCGATCATGGGCGCGAGCGTCGGCGAGCGGATATCGAGCAGCACGATGTCGGCCTTCTTGCCGATCTCCAACGAGCCCACCTGGTCGCCGAGGCCGAGCGCCTCCGCGCTCTGGCGCGTGCCCCAGTCGAGCACGGTGCGCGGGTCGAGCACGTTGCCCTGGCGGTTGATGCGCTGCATGGAGATCGCCCAGCGCATGGCCTCGATCAGGTCTCCGGAGAAGGTGTCGGTGCAGAGGGCGATGCGCGCGCCTGCCTCCATGAGCTCCATGATGGGTGCGATGCGTCCGCCCTTGGCATTGCCGATCGGCGCGTGCGCGACGGTCATCTTCGACTTGCCGCACAATTCGATGTCTGACTGATCCATGTGAATGCAGTGCGCGGCGATCAGCCGGTCGTTCAGCAGGCCGAGCTTGTCCATGAGCTGCGGCGGGGTGAGGCCGGTGCGCGTCTTGACCGCCTCGATCTCGGCGGGGAGTTGGGAGAGGTGCGTATGCACATTGCCGCCATGTGCGTCGGCGAGTTTCTTGACCTCGCGCAGGAGATCGTCGGAGCAGGTGTCCGGTGCATGCGGAGCCCAATCGCAGCGGATGCGGCCCCTGTCGTGGCCGTTCCAGTGCTCGATCAGCTCGGCATTCTCCTTGAGGCTCGCATTGCCGATAGCGCGATTGTAGACGTGCTTGCCATCCGCGAGCGTGCCCGGCTCGGCGTCATGCACGCGGCCGGCGATGACGGCGCGCACGCCGAGCTCGGATGCCGCCCGCGCGCAGGACGACGGATAGCGATAGAAGTCCATCACCGTCGTGCAGCCGGCGCGCAGCAGTTCGTAGACGCCAAGTCGGGAGAGCGCGTAGGCGTCGTCCGCCGTGAGCCAGTGACCCTGCGGAATGCCCGGCGTGTACATCGGCGCGAATCCCAGATCCTCGATCATGCCGCGCGTGATCATGAGCGGCGTATGGTTGTGGACGTTGACCATGCCCGGCATGACCATTCGGCCCTTGCCGTCGACCGTCTCCGCCGGCCTCCAGCGCGCGCGCAATTCATCGGCAGGGCCGATGTCGACGATGTCGCGGTCGATCACGGCGATGGCGCCGTGCTTCAGGATGCGGTCCGACAAATCGAGCGTAAGAATCACGTCGCCGGTGACGAGCAGGTCGCAGGGCTTTGGTTGCTCGTTCATGATCAGAAATCCGCGAGTTTGCGTAGGCCCACCAGGCGGTCACCCAGGATCAAGGTCAGGATCGCCAGAAGCACCAGGCCCGACGAAATGGCCGCGATCGTCGGGTCGGGGTTCTCCTCGACATATTGCAGCATCTGGATGGGCAAGGTCTTGGTCCAGCCATCGGTAAAGAAGATCGAGATCGGGTAGTTATCCATCGAGGCGAGAAAGGCGAACATGCCCGAGGTCAGGAAAGCCGGACCGAGCGCCGGAACCAGCACGCGCGTCAGCGCCCTGGGGTAGGAGCAGCCGAGCGTGCGCGCCGCATCTATCAGCGAGAAATCGAACAGGGACAACGCCGCCAGCACGGTCCGCACCACGTAGGGCAAGGTGATCACAACATGCGCCACCAACAGGCTCGAATAGGCTTCGCGCAGCCCGAGGGCCTTGAACCCTTGCAGCATCGCGATGCCGACGACCAGGCCCGGCAGCATCAGCGGCGACACCAGAAAGGTGGCGATGCTCTCGCGTCCCGGAAAGCGGCCGCGCACCAGCGCGATGGCGCAAAGCGTGCCGAGCACCAGCGCCACGATTGTCGAGAACGCCGCGACCTGCAGCGAGGTCAACAAGGATGGCCACAGCCCGCGCGTGCTGGCCAGCCGCTCGTACCAGCGCAGGGACCAGTCGGGCGGCGGCAGGGTGAAGATGCCCGACGAGCCGAACGAGACAGCGACCGTCACCAGGAGCGGCATCATCAGGAACACCACCGTGATTGCCGCCGCCGACCACATGCAAAGACGCGCCAGCCGCTCGATGGCCGTCATGCGCGCGCTCCCAGGCGACGGGCTAGCCAGCTCGAACCCACGACGACGCTGACCGCCAGGGCGAGCAGGATCACGGCGGTGGTGGAGCCCAGCTGCTCGTTGCGCATGAACAGGAAGGAGCGGCCGGTGAGCGTCGAAAGCGTCTGGAACCGATCGCCAATCAGCAGCGAGGGAATGACGTACATCGAGACGCTCATCGAAAAGACGAAGGCGATGCCCGAGACAACTCCCGGAAGCGTGAGAGGCAAGGTCACACGCGAGAAGCGGTAGAGGGGCGCTGCGCCGAGCGTGGCGCCCGCTTCCGACAGGCGTGGATCGATCAGCTTCACCACGGAGTAGATCGGCAGGATCATGAAGGGCAGGAAGATGTTGGCCGCGCCCAGCACCAGGCCCGTCTCGGTGAACAGGAGCCGCTGCGGCTCGTCCCAGATGCCGGTCGCGACCAGCAGATGCGAGACGACACCATCGCGCCGCAGCACGATCTGCCAGGCGAAGGCTTTGACGACGACGCCGACCGACAGGGGCAGGATGATAGCGACCAGCATAGCGATCTGCAGGGCGGTTGCGGCTCGGGCAAGGGCGAAGGCTGCGGGATAGCCGATGGCCAGGCAGACCAGCGTCACCCAGAGCGCCGTGCTGAGTGTGTTGCCGATCACCCGCCAGTTGAACGGATCGGCGAAGAAGTCGACATAGGGCTGCAGCGTGAGGCCGCCCGGTCCGAGGAAGCTCTTGGCGAGCAGCCACAGCAGCGGTAACGCGTAGAGCGCCAGGAGATAGAGAACGGCCGGCATCGCAAGCAAGATGACCGGGTCGCGCCAAGGTGAAGGGGCGCCGGTTCTCATGACGCGGGATAGATCAGCGTGTCGGCGACGGCCCAGCCCAGCCTGATCTCGCTGCCCGGGCTCGGCAGGCCATCCGGCAAGTCGGCGGTCTCGACCATCACTTGGTCGCTCGTCATGCGCCTCGAAGTGCAGTTGGACTTTCGACCCCTGGAAAACCGCATCGCGCAGCCGCACGCTGACGGCATAGTCGCCCGGGGGATTAACCCTGATCCGTTCCGGCCGAACGGCGAGCACGACTGGCGCGCCGGTAACGAAGCGGCCTGGGCCGCGCAATCGGCCGAATGCCGTCTCGACGGTCACCGTGCCGGCGTCGCTGGCCACCACCTTTCCAGCAAGTCGCGTCGAGAGGCCGACGAACTCCAGCGCGAATGCCGTAGCGGGGCGGCGGTAGATCTCCTCCGGTGTCGCGAACTGCTCGATTGCGCCGCGGTTCATCACCGCGATGCGATCCGACATGGTCAGCGCCTCATCCTGATCGTGCGTCACGAATACGGACGTCGTGCCGAGCTCGCGCAGCAGGCGGCGGAGCTCGATCTGCATGTTTTCCCGGAGCTTGCGATCGAGTGCCGAGAAGGGCTCGTCGAGCAGCAGAAGCTTGGGCCGCACCGCGAGGGCGCGCGCCACGGCGACGCGCTGCTGCTGGCCGCCCGACAGCGCTCGTACCGATCGGTCGGCGAAGTCGCCGAGATGCACCAGCTCGAGGAAGCGCTTTACTGCGTCACGCGTCTCGGCGGCGCCGCGCCGGCGCGCCTTCAGGCCAAAGGCGATATTCTCGGCGACGCTGAGATGGGGAAACAGTGCGTAGTTCTGGAACACCACGCCGACGTCACGGCGATGCGGCGGCTTGGCAGTGATGTCTTCGCCGTCGAGCTGCACCGTGCCGCGGTCGACGGCCAGCAACCCTGCCACGATGCGCAGCAAGGTCGTCTTGCCACAGCCGGATGGGCCGAGAAGCGAAACGAACTCGCCCTGCGCGACACCCAAATCGACGCCGTCCAGAACAGTCGCGGCGCCGAACGCCTTTTGGGCTCCCGAGACGTCGAGGAAGCTCACGAAAGATCCCTCACTTCGTTCGGGATGACCTCGCCGACGGCGATGTCACATCGCCATTTCGCGGTCCCAGCGCTTGACCCAGCCGTCGCGTTCCTTGGCGACGAACTCCCAGTCGAGGTTGTGGACCGGGACGTCGGCGGCGATACCGGACGGCGACTTGGCGGCCGTGTTCGACGGAAAGGCGAAGGTTTCGGGTTGCAGCTTGTCCTGCATCTCCGCGCTGAGCAGCATGTCGATCAGCGCCAGCGCCATTTCCTTGTTGGGTCCGCCCTTGACCAGGCAGACACCGGCCGGGCCGACGAAGATGCCTTCTTTCGGCACGCTCATCTTCACCGCGCCTTCCTTCTCCTTGGGGATCACGACGGACGAGAACAGGCTTGCCATCGCCCAGCCTTCACCGGTCTCCAGCAGGTTGAAGGCCTGAGGGATCTGCGTGTAGACCGTGAGCAGGTTGGGCTTGAGGGTCTTCATCTTCTTGAAGCCGGCGTCGATATCGTACTGCGCCTTGTCCATCGGCTTGCCCGTCTCCAGATGCGCCGCCACCACGAGGTTCGCGAGACCCTCCGTGTTCTGCAGCGACGGGATGATCAGGCGCCCCTTGAACTTAGGATCATAGGTCTCGGCCCAGGTCGGCACGCCCCCCGGCAAGGCTTTGACGTTGTAGGCGATGCCTTGCCACGGCTGGAGATAGTTCGCCCACATGCCGTCCATGTGGATCGCCGCGGGCCGGATCTTGGCAAGGTTTGGAACCGACGTCGGGGTCAACTTCTCCAGCAGGCCTTCCTTGACCGCGAGGATCATCACCGGGTCGTCCATCATGACGACGGAGAGATATTGCTTGTCCTTGTTCTTCTGCATCTTCTCGAGGTTCACCAGCGACTTGGTGCCCTCGTAGACGATCTTGGTCTTGTATTTCTGCTCGAACGCCGTGGCGACCGTGCCGTTCATCCACGGCGCGAAGTTGGCGGCGCCGCCGACCACGATCTCCTTCGCCTGGGCGCGCACGATCGACGGAAAGCCGGTGACGACCGCGGCAGTGCCCATGCCCGCTCCGGCCAGCAGGCGACGCCGCGAGAAAGTCGTGAGATTATTTGGCATGGCGTCGATCTCCCCTGATTTCACCATTTTCCACGGCCGGGACGTGCAATTGGTGTGCCAATGATCCCGACGCTTGATCTTTCCCAGTCCGACAGCGTACTCGCCCCGGCCTTGGGCACGGCGTTTCGCGAGATCGGCTTCGTGGCGCTCAGCCATCACGGCGTGCCGAGCACCACGATCGAGGCGCTGTATGCGGCGGCCGATGACTTCTTCGATCTGCCCGCCGAGGCCAAGCGCCAGGTAGCGCGGCCACGGCCCGACCAGAACCGCGGCTACATCGCCTACGGCGAGGAGACGCTGGCCCGCCTTGGCGGCCGCGAGACGCCGCCTGACCACAAGGAGATCTTTTCGATTGGGCCATTCGATGTGCCCGCCGACGGCTATCACCAAGCGCCAGCCGCCTATCCGTCCTTCGCACCCAATCTGTGGCCCGCGAGGCCGGTCAGCCTGCAGCCGGCGATGCGCACCTACTGGCACGCAGTCACGGCGTTGGCGCGTCGGGTGCTCGGTATTTGTGCCTTGGCGTTGGAACTGCCCGCCGACTACTTCGCCGCCATGACCGACCGGCACATCAGCATGCTGCGGCTGATCTGCTACCCGCCCTACCAAGGCGCGCCGCAAGACGGCCAGCTGCGGGCGGGCGTTCATACCGACCTCAACATGCTGACCTTCGTGCACGCCAATTCCGACACTGGCGGCCTGGAAGTACGTGCCCGCGATGGCGCCTGGATCGCACCGCCGGCATCGGCCGACCTCTACGTCGTCAATGTCGGCGACATCCTGATGCGCTGGACCAACGATCTTTGGGTATCGACCCCGCATCGCGTCGCCAATCCCCCGATCGGCTGGTCTAAGCGCCGTCTTTCCATCCCCTTCTTCTTCCAGGCGAACTACGACACCATTGTCGAATGCCTGCCGTCGTGTTTGCCGGCGGGGGCGGCGGCGAAATATCCGCCCGTCAGCGTCGGCGCCTATCGCGCGGAGCGCTTCGCCCGAACGGCGACGCGATGAAGGCGAGCAAAGATGGGGCACCGCTGCCGTTGAAGGTGGGCGCGGCACTGCCCGACCCGCCCTTCGAGTTGATGGGCACGGATGGGCCGGCCGGCTTCGACATCGAGCTGATGCGCCACATCGCCGAGAAGCTCGGCCGCGAGTGGCAGCTCGTGCCGTACAAGGGCGCCGACTTCAACGGCATCTTCGCCGGCCTCGACGACGGCAGCTATGATTGCGTCGCCTCCGGCACCACCATCACGCCAGGCCGGCAGGCCATTGCCGATTTCTGCTCGCCCTACTGTGTCTCCGGGCAGTCGCTGGTCGTCGACGCCGGCCGTCATCCCAATGTGCACAGTATCGACGCTCTCAAGGGCCTGGTGATCGGCGTGCAGCAGGGCAACACCAGCCAGCCGGTCGCCGAGAAGCTGGTCGCCGAGGGCCGCGCGGCGCGCGTGCGGGTCTATGCCTACGACGAGATCGAGACAGCGCTCGGCGATCTGTCGAGCGGCGGCTGCGACGCTTTCATGAAGCTCGCACCGGTGACGCACTGGTTGGTGCGCGATCGGCCCAAGCTCAGGGTCGTGCAGACCGGCATCACGCGCGAGATCCTCGGGGTTTGCGTGCGCAAGGGTGACACAGCGCTGCGCGATGCAATCAATTCGGCGCAAGCGGCCCTTGCGAAAGACGGCACGCTTGCTGCGCTGATCAAACAGTGGCTGGGTGAGGGTGCTACGGCGCCTTAGGACTTCTCGCCCTTCAGGCGCGCGACTTCTTCTTCCAGTTCCTTGATGCGGGCGATCAGCTTGTTCACCGCGGGCGCCATCTCGGCCTCGCTGTAGCGCGGGACGATGTGTTGGCGGCAATTGGCGTCCCAGGCTTCCAAGGTGAACACGATCGCGCGCTGGGGCTTGGCCTTGTAGGTCGGATCGACCAGCCGCTCCATCAGCTCGAGATCGCCTTCGACCACGCGGGCGCGGCCCCACAGCTTCACCCGCTGTTGGGTGGCGAAATGCAGGATGAAGATGTGGGCGCGGTCGTTCTCCTTCAGATGGCCGAGCGTGATGTACTGCCGGTTGCCGGCAAAATCGGCAAAGGCCAGCGTGTTCGTGCCGATGGTCTTGAGAAAGCCGGGCGGACCGCCGCGGTGCTGGATGTATGGACGACCATCGGCGCTGGCGGTGGCGAAGAAGAAAGTGTCGACGACGGCGAGGAACTGGCGGAGATCGTCGGTGATCTCCGTTTTCCATTCGCGATCCTCGAAGCTGCGCCGCGATCCGAGACGCGTCTGCTCCGCCTTGACCGCTGGCGAGAACATGACGTCTTCAGGAGCGCTCATCGTTACTCCAGCTTCTTGCCCAGTTGGCCCGCCACTTCCTGGATGAACTGCCAGGCGACGCGGCCCGAGCGCGCGCCGCGGGTCACCGACCATTCCACCGCTTGCTTGCGCAAGGTCTCGACCGGCACGCCGAGCTTGTAGTGGCCGGCATAGGCCTCGATCATGGCGAAGAAGGTGTCCTGATCGGCATTGTGGAAACCAAGCCACAGGCCGAAGCGATCCGACAGCGAGACTTTCTCTTCCACCGCCTCAGAAGGACTAATGGCCGTCGAGCGCTCGTTCTCGATCATGTCGCGCGGCATCAGGTGGCGGCGGTTGGAGGTGGCATAGAACACGACATTGTCCGGCCGGCCCTCGATGCCGCCTTCGAGCACGGCTTTCAGCGACTTGTAGGCCGCATCCTGGCCGTCGAACGAGAGGTCGTCGCAGAACACCACGAAGCGCCGCTTGGTCCCGCGGATGCGGCTGAGCAGCGCGGGCAACGACGGGATGTCCTCGCGATGGATCTCGATCAGCGCCAGCGGCCCGGGCGGGCCGCCCATGTCGCGATTCACGTGGGCGTGGACAGCCTTGACGATCGAGCTCTTGCCCGAACCGCGCGAGCCCCACAGCAGGGCGTTGTTGGCCGGCAGGCCCTTGGCGAAGCGCTCGTGTTCTCGAGCAAGGTGGCTTTCTGATGGTCGACGCCCTTCAGGAGGTCGATCGGCACGCGATTGACCTTGGGCACGGCTTCCAGCCGGTGCCCGGCGGCGTGCCAGACATAGGCCTCGGCGGCAGCGATGTCGGCGCTCGCCGGCGCCGGCGGCGCCAGCCGGTCGAGAGCTTCGGCGATGCGTGAAAGCGTGGCTTTAAGGTCTTGATCCATCGTTGCCCGGGCGAGAGAAGGGGGCGACCATATCGCCCGCCGCTTGCGTTGCAAAGCGGGCGCGGGCGGCTATAGTCCGCGCGCTTTTTCGGCGACCGAAAAGGCCGAATAGATCGGAGCAGACGATGTTCATATCCCAGGCTTGGGCGCAGGCCGCAGGTGGCGGCAGCAGCGATTTCCTGGTGCAGCTCTTCCCGCTGGTCCTGATCTTCATCGTCTTCTACTTCCTGCTGATCCGTCCGCAGCAATCCAAGATGAAGGCGCAGCGCGAGATGCTGTCCGGCGTCAAGCGCGGCGACCGCGTCGTCACCGGCGGCGGCATCATCGGTCTGGTCACCAAGGTAATCTCCGACAACGAGCTGCAGGTGGAACTCGCAGAGGGCGTGCGCGTGCGCGTGCTGAAGCAGACCATCACCGAGATCATCACGCGCGGCGAATCGGTGCGCGGCGGCAAGGAGTCCGAGGACGACGCCAAGCCGATGTTGCCGCCGCCGGCGGCGGCGACCGAAAGGAAAAGCCTGCTGGGCAGCCTGTTCGGCAGGAAATAGCGCCCGCAAGAAGCGACGATCATGCTCAATCTTCCGCGTTGGCAGGTCATCGGGATCATCGCCGTCACCGCACTGGCGGCGCTGTTCGCGCTGCCCAACATCCTGCCGGGCGCGGTGCTCAATGTGCTGCCCGGCTGGTATGCGCAGAGCCGCATCAATCTCGGCCTCGATCTGCGCGGCGGCGCGCACTTCCTGCTGGAGGCCGACCTGCGCTCGGTGTTGAACGAGCGGCTGACCAATTTGTCGGACTCGGTGCGTGGCGAGCTGCGCAAGAAGCAGGTGACGTTCAAGGAGATCAACATCCAGGGCGGCACCTCGGTGGTCGTGGTGTTGCGTGACGAGGCGCAGCGGCCGCAGGCGCTGGAGGCGATTCGCAACGTCGATCCGTCGCTCTCGGTTTCGGGCAGCGGTGACACGATCCAGCTCGCCTATGCCGCCCAGGATCTGTTTCGCAAGAAGAAGGAAGTGATCGACCAGTCGATCGAGATCCTGCGCCGGCGCGTCGACGAGACCGGCACCATCGAGCCCACCATCGTGCGCCAGGGCGACGATCGCATCCTGTTGCAGGTGCCGGGCATCAAGGACACCACCGACCTCAAGCGCAAGATCAACCAGACCGCCAAGCTCACCTTCCATCTGGTGAACGAGGATGTGTCACTGGCGGGCGGCCTGCCGGCGACCTTGCCTCCGACCACGACCCTGATCCCGACCCGCGAGGGCATGCAGGCGTTGCGCGCCAGCAACCCCAAGGCTTTTGACGAGATCCAGAGCGCGAACCCGCGACTCACGCCCGAGCAGATCTGCCGGCGCTACCAGCCGCAATGTCTGCCGGTGTTCAAGCGGGTGGTGGTCGGCGGCGAGGATCTCGACGACGCCAAGTCCACCTTCGAGCAACAGCAGGGCGGCCGGCCGATCATCAGCTTCACCTTCAATACCGCGGGCGGCCGCGCCTTCTGCGCTGCTACGCGCCAGAACATCGGCAAGCGGCTGGCCATCCAGCTCGACAACGAGATCATCAGCGCCCCGGTCGTGCAGAGCGCGATCTGCGGCGGCAGCGGCATCATCACCGGTCAGTTCACCACCCAGCAGACCCAAGAGCAGGCACTCCTGCTGCGCTCGGGTGCGTTGCCCGCCACGCTGACCATCATCGAGGAGCGCACCGTCGGCGCCGATCTCGGCGCCGACGCCATCCATGCCGGCACGGTCGCCGCCATCGTCGGCACGGTGCTGGTCATGCTCTTCATGTTCACCACCTACGGCCCCTTGTTCGGCGGCTTCGCCAATCTCGCTATGTCGATCAACATGCTGCTGGTATTCGCCGGCATGTCGGTGCTCGGCGCCTCGCTGACCTTGCCGGGCATCGCCGGACTGGTTCTGACGGTGGGTATGTCGGTCGATTCCAACGTGCTGATCTACGAGCGCGTGCGCGAGGAGAGGAACAACGGTCGCTCCGCCTTCAGCGCGCTGGCCACCGGCTATGACCGCGCCCTGACGGCGGTCATCGATTCCAATCTCACCGCCCTGATCGCTGGCGTCCTGCTGTTCGGCTTCGGGTCGGGCCCGATCCGCGGCTTCGCGACCTCCTTGTCGCTCGGCCTGTTAACGCACTTGTTCACCGCCACGGTCTTCACGCGCATGCTGCTGGCCGTCTGGGTGCGCTGGCGCCGGCCGACCGAGCTGGTGATCTGAGGCCGCCATGCTCTGGAAACCCGTTCATCTCGTTCCCGCCCACACCAAGTTCGACTTCATGGGCAAGCGCGTCTGGGCGCTCGGCCTGTCGACCGCGATCAATATCCTGTCGCTCCTGGGTGTCGTCTTCGTCGGGCTCAACTTCGGCATCGATTTCGAGGGCGGCATCGCCATGCAGGTGCGCGCCAAGCAGGGCGCCATCCATCTCGACGAGCTGCGCGCCACAACCGGCGCGCTGGGCGTCGGCGAAGTCTCGCTGCAGGAGTTTGGCGACAATACCAGCGCCCTGATCCGGGTCCAGCGTCAGGAGGGCAATGCGGCGTGCGTCGCCCATGCCGATCATGTCATGAAACAGCGGGCCGGCAACGGCTGGAGCGTGAAGCCGTCACCCGATACGCATGTCGGTGACGTCGAATTCACCGCGCCCGGCTCGCTCGATGCCGCGGGCTGGCGCGATGCGGTGAGCCGCGTCGGCCTCACCGTGCTGGAGCGCCAGCTGCCGCGCGGAACGACCAACACCGCCAAGATCGACATGACGCCCGAGCAGCGCGCCGAATGGTGCCAGCAGGTGGCGATCAAGCTGGTCGAGGACGCGATCAACTCCAAGTACGACCTGCGCGGCACCGAGTTCGGTCGGCCCCAAGATCGGCGAGGAGCTGATGCATAGCGGCGTCATCGCCGTGCTGGTCACCATGGCTGCCATCGCCGTCTATATGTGGTTCCGCTTTGAATGGCAGTTCGGCCTCGGCGCGCTGATCGCCATGCTGCACGACGTCATTTCGACCCTCGGCATCTTCGTGCTGTTCCAGCTCGACTTTTCCCTGACGGCGCTCGCCGCGGTGCTGACCATCGCCGGTTACTCGATCAATGACACCGTCGTGGTGTTCGACCGCGTGCGCGAGAACCTGCGGCGCTACAAGAAGATGAACCTGGTCGAGCTCTTGAACTTCTCGATCAACGAGACGCTGTCGCGAACGCTGATGACCTCGACCACCGTGTTCGTGGCGGTGCTGGCGCTGGTGATCTTCGGCGGGCCGGTGCTCTACAGCTTCTCGATCGCCATGCTGTGGGGCGTCATCGTCGGCACCTACTCCTCGATCTGGATCGCCTGCGCGGGCCTGGTCTTCATGAAGCTGCGGCCCGAGCAGCTGCGCCACGAGGACGAGGCCGCCAAGGCCAAGGCGTGATCCCGGGCGACAAGACGCTGCCGACGCCGGACCCCACGCAGGTCCAGATCATCCGGACCTATGGCCCCGGTCATTTTCTGATTGGCGAGCGCGACTGGCACGGGTCGGTCCTGGTCACGCCAACGGCGACGACAGCGTGGCACGTCACACGCGCGGAGGATTTGTCGCTCGCGAGCCTCGATGCGCTCAAGCAGGCGCCGGCACCCACGGAATTGCTGGTACTGGGCTGCGGCCCGCGCGCGGCCTTCATCCCGCCGGCGCTGCGCGCCGAGCTAAAGACGGCTGGCCTGGCGCTGGAAGTGGTCGATACCGGCTCGGCCTGTCGCATCTACAACGTGCTGCTTGCCGAGGGACGGCGCGTTGCGGCAGCCTTGATTCCCCTATGATGTCGCTTGAGCTCTATCTCGCCTTCATCGCCGCGACGGCGATCCTGATGGTGATCCCCGGCCCCAACGTGGCGCTGATCGTGGCCAACAGCGTGGCGCACGGCACGCGCTTTGGCCTGCTGACGGTGGCCGCGACCTCGAGCGCCGTCGTGGCGCATCTCACGCTCACGGTGCTGGGCGCCACAGCGGTGCTCTCTTTCCTGGCCGCGAGCTTCGACTGGCTGCGCTGGCTGGGCGTGGCCTATCTCGTTTGGCTGGGCATCGCCACCTGGCGCGCGCCAGCGGTGGACCTTGCCGCCACCCGCCCGCAGGCGCGCTCGGCGCGGCTGATCTATGCCCGCGGCTTCCTGGTCGGGCTCACCAACCCCAAGACCTTGCTGTTCTACGGCGCCTTCTTCCCGCAATTCATCACGCCCGGCCCGACTGCAGCCGACCAGCTGCTGCTGCTCGCCGTGACTTTCCTCGCGGTGGCGATCGTGCTCGACAGTGTGTGGGCGATCCTGGCCGGCCGGCTGCGCGCGCTCATGGTGGCGCAAGCAAGGGCGCGCAACCGCATCACCGGCGGCCTGCTGGTTGGAGCAGGGCTTGGCCTAGCCCTGGCGCGGCGTCCCTGAACGAGAAAGCCCCGCCGTCGCCGGCGGGGCTTCCTCCAGGCAGGACTTCGCCTGCGCTTTACTTGCGGTTGAGGATGAACAGCACCACGCCGATGGCGATCAGGCCGACGAAGCCTTGTCCGCCCAGACCCTTGATGAAGGCCATGATGTTTCCAGCGATGTCGGCGCCCAGCAGCGGTGTGGCGCTGCCGAACAGAAGCTGCAGGATGATGCCCAGAGCGAGCAGTGACACGCCGATCTCGGTGAACTTGACGACGATATGTCTGGCTCGATCGAACCATTCCATGTCCATCTCCTTTGTCGTTTCTTTTGTGCGAGGGGGTTACTTGCGACTGAACAGGTAGAGAATGATGGCGATCGCCACCACTCCGACGACGCCGTTGCTGCCCAGCGCGGTCACCAGCTTCAACACGTTACCGACGATGTCGCCGAAGAAGGCGACGTTGCTGCCGAACAGCATCTGCAACACGATGCCGAGGGCAACGAGCAAGAGGCCCAACTCCGTGATCTTGGCGATCCAGGCTTTGGCCCTGTCGAACAGTTCCATCAGTTGTTCCTCCGGTTGACGCCGGGGACCGGAGAGCCCCGGCGGTTCTTCTTCTGGCCATTTGAGGGGACGCGTACGCGTGAGCGGACTAAGCTACGAACCACGCGGAAGCCGCGGCCGGCTACAACCGACAGGCGGAATTCCCAACAAGCTATTGTAATAAGAACACAACTGTGGCGCAACATATTGTGGGCGTGGACCATCCCCAGCCACAAATGAAAACAGGGCCCGCAGGGCCCTGTTTTTGATGGTGTTCTAGGCCCGGATCAGACGGGCAAGAAGCGGTGCATCACCATGCAATAGAGCATGCCAATCGAGAACATGGTGTTGAACCGGCTGGCATAGAGCGCCGGCTTGGCGGCAGCCGCCTTCTGCTCGGCCGTCGCTTCGACCAAGCCCAGGATCTTTTGCTGGTTCGGCCAGATGATGAACCAGACGTTGAAGGCCATGATCAGCCCCATCCACATGCCGGTGCCAATCAAGATGAAGCCCGGCTGGAAGGTGAGAGCCTGCACGATGAAGTGCTGCATCCAAGCCACCAACAGGCCGGTGATCACAGTCGCTAGCGCGGCGTAGCGGAAATAGAAAAGCACGTTGGGTGCGATGAACTTGCTGATCGCCGCACGATGCTCGACCGGCTGGATGGTTGGCATGGTCGGCACCTGCACGAAGTTGAGGTACCATAAAAGGCCGATCCACATCACGCCGCTGATCACGTGCAGCCAGATCATGGCGGCGGTCGACCAGGTCATGTCGAGATGCGTCATCTGGCCCGTCACGCCGCCGATGACGAGAACGATGACGATGAGGAGCACGACGCCCGCTATGACCGTGTTCCGGGGCGATGTGAAAATGGCACCCATGTCGATTTCCCCTACTATCTTGTTGAAGGAATTGGCGAATCCCGAGCGGCGCATTGTAATCTCGCAAACGCTCGCATTCAACGTCGCCGACAACCCTTAATTATCCGATGGCCAGTTCCTATCGCGCACCGGATGCGTCGCACCGCTATGTGCTCGACGAGGTGCGCGCGGCCGACCGCGACCGCTTCCTCGCGGCGCTGTTCGCGCCAGAGCCGCAGCGCCGTGATCTGCTGGCTTTGCTGGCGTTCGATCACGAGCTTGCCCGCACACGCACTGTCACGCGCGAGCCGATGATGGCGCGCATCCGGTTGCAATGGTGGCGCGAGGCGGTGGCCGAGGCGGCGAGCTTGGCCCAGCCGCGCGCGCAACCGATCGTCGAATTGCTCAGCGAAACCGTGCGCCGGCACGAACTCGGGCCGCAGCGTCTCGTCGCCTTGATCGACGCGCGCGAGGAGGAGATCGACGGCCCGCTCGATGTCGTACGCGCAGGCCATGCACTGGCCGACCTGCAGCTGGCGGTGCTCGAGGTCGACGACGCCGACACGCGGCGGGCCGCGCAAGCGGTTGGCGCGGCGTGGCTGATGGGCGAGGGGCCCGAGCGTGCCGCTCTGGTCGCTGAGGCGAGAGCACAACGCGGCAATGTCGATCCGCGCGCGCTGCCGATCCTGCTGCCGGCTCTTTCGCTCGATGGTCTCAGCGCCTGGCGAAAGCCGCTCGCCTATTGGTGGGCAGCCAGGCGGGGCCGCTACTGATGTCCAGGCGCATCGACAAGTCGTGGGTCGTCTTCGACAGCATCGAAAATCGCCAGCACGATCGCTGTGTCGATCTCTTCCAGCGTCCCGATGGCAGCTTCGGCTTCGAGGAATTTCGCCGGGATGTCGAGGATGCCGGAAACTGGACGCCGGTTGCGTACTATTCTGGCGCCACCTATGCCTCGAAGGACACTGCGCTGGGTGCCGCCGTCAAGGCTGTGGTATGGCTGACCGAAGCAATCGGGCGACGGTGAGAGGGAGGGAACGTGGCACGCGTCAAGGCCAACGGCATCGAGATCGAGTACGAGGCTACCGGCAACAAAAGGAGATCCGGCGCTGCTCCTGGTCATGGGGCTGGGTGCCCAGCTCACCATCTGGCCCGACGCGCTGTTCGAGGGGCTGGCGAAGCGCGGCTTCTATGTCATCCGCTACGACAATCGCGACACCGGCCTTTCGACCGATTTTGGTTCGTCGGGCCTGCCCAACATTCCGGCGGAGATCCAGAAGATCATGAAGGGCGAGAAGGTCGCCGCACCTTATTACCTGAAGGATATGGCGGCCGATGCGATCGGCCTGCTCGATGCGCTCGGCATCCAGAACGCGCACATGGTCGGCGCGTCGATGGGCGGCATGATCGTGCAGATCGTGGCGGCACAGTATCCGCAGCGCACGCGTTCGATGGTGTCGATCTACTCGAGCAGCGGCCGGCCCGGCCTGCCGCAGGGCAAGCCCGAGGCGCTGGCCATGTTGACCGCGCAGCCTGAAGGTCCGTCGCGCGAACAGCGGGTCAAGCACGGCATGAAGCTGCGCCAGACCATCGGCAGCCCGGGCTATCCGACGCCCGAGCCCGAGCTGCGCGCCTTCGTCGAGAAGAATGTCGACCGCCGCTGGTATCCCGAGGGTTCGGCGCGGCAGTATCTCTCGGTCATCGCCTCGGGCGATCGCGTCGAGCTGTTGAAGACCATCAAGGTGCCGACGCTGGTGATGCACGGCGAGGAAGATCCGCTGTTGCCGATCGCCTGCGGCCGCGACGTGGCGAGCCTGGTGCCGGGCGCGCAATTCCAGAGCTATCCCGGCTGGGGCCACGACTTCCCGGGCAAGCTGATCCCGACCATCGCCGACCGCATCGCCGGCTTCTGCAAAGGTGCTTCATGAAATTCGGCATCTTCTACGAGCACCAGCTGCCCCGGCCCTGGGGGCCGATGAGCGAGTATCAGCTCCTCCAGGACTCGCTCACCCAGATCGAGCTCGCCGATCGCCTGGGCTACGACTACGCCTGGGAGGTCGAGCATCATTTCCTCGAGGAGTACTCGCACTCCTCCGCGCCCGAGGTCTTCCTCGGTGCCGCCAGCCAGCGCACCAAGCGCATTCGGCTCGGCCACGGCGTGGTCCAGCTCACCACCAACCAGCCGCACCGGGTCGCCGAGCGCATCGCCACGCTCGATCTCTTGTCGGGTGGTCGCGTCGATCTCGGCATGGGCGAGGCCGCGGGTCCCGCCGAACTGCATCCCTTCAACATCCGCGTGCGCGACAAGCGCGAGCGCTGGGAAGAGGCGGTCAAGGCCATCGTCCCGATGTTCACCCGGGAGAGCTGGGAGTTTCACGGCCAGTACTACGACTTCGAGGCGCGCAACGTCATTCCCAAGCCGTTCCAGAAGCCGCATCCGCCGCTCTGGGTCGCCTGCTCCAACATCCAGACCATCGGCAAGGCCGGCGAATGGGGCATGGGCGCGCTCGGTTTCACCTTCGTCACGCCCGAGGCCGCGCGCGCCTGGGTGCACAAGTACTACAACAACCTCCTGAACAATTCGCAGAAGCTCACCGACTATCCGAGCAACCCCAACGTCGCCATGGTGTCGGGCTTCATGTGTGCGCCGACCGACGCGGAGGCTGAGGCCAAGGCTGCGGGCTGGACGTTCTTCATCTTCGCGCTCTCCTACTACGGCCGCAAAGGCGTCGATGCGCCGGGCACGTCGGATCTCTGGAAGGAGTACCAGAGCTGGAAGGGCGGGCCGGAGGAGAAGAAGGCGCTCGAGTCGGGCCTGATCGGTTCGCCCGAGACCATCCGCCGGAAGCTGCGCCAGTTCCAGGCGAGCCGCGTCGACCAGGTGATCCTGCTCAACCAGGCCGGCAAGACCAGCCATCGCGACATCTGCGAATTGCTGGAGCTGTTCGCCAAGGAAGTGATGCCGGAGTTCCATGCCGCCGAGGCCGAGCATGCGGCCTGGAAACAGAAAGTCATGGCGCGCGAGATCGTGCTCGAGGACCTCGACGTCCAGAAGTACGACATCTACAGCCACCAGAACGAGCACATCGTCCGCCTCACGCCCGAGCAGCTGAAGCAGAAGATGGCGGAGAAGGAAGCGGCGGCGAAGCGGGCCTAACCTAGAGCGGCAGGCGATTGAAGATCGGCCGCGGGATGTGGCGCACGATCAGCATGATCAGCTGCCATACCAGCGGCGTGTAGACCACCGGCTTGCCGCGCTTGATGCCGTCGACCGTCGCGCGGGCGACATCCTCCACGGCCGCCATCCGCTTGCCCGCGGCTTTCATGTGCGAGGTCATCGCAGTGTCGGTCGGGCCGGGCTTGATCAGCACCACTTTCACGCCGCTGCCGATCAGGCGATGGTCCAGGCCCTGCGCATAGCGCGTCAGCAGCGCCTTGGAGGCACCGTAGAGATAGTTGGTCTTGCGTGTAACGTCGCCCGCGACCGAGCCGATGACGGCGATGGTGCCTCGGCCCGCCTTGACGAAATGCGCGGCGAAGGCCTCGGCGAACAGCACCGGTGAGACGGCATTGACGTCCAGGATCTGCTCGCAGGTCGCGAGGTCTAGGCCGACCTGGTTGTCGGGCATCCAGCCGTGGGCGATCAGCGCGATATCGACCGGACCTGTCGCCACGGCGCCGTCGACCACGCTCTGGATGAACGTCCGGTCGAGGAGGTCGCCCTGGATGGTGGTCACCGTCGAGGTCGGGCTGCGCACACGCAGATCAGCCGCGATCTTCTCGACCTTCGGCGCGTCGCGCGCGATCAGGACCAGCTCGACGGGGGCTGCGGTCACCCACAACCGGCAGCAATGCTCGGCGATGCCGGAGGTCGCTCCGATAACGACGATCTTCATGCAAATTCCTTTCAGCTTCCCATCAGGCGGCGTGACATGGCCGAGCTCATGCCCGGATCGCGGTGCTTGGCGAAGGCCGCGAGATTGGGATAGGTGGCCTCGTACAGCGCGCGTGGCATCCGCGCGTCCTTTGCGGCATACAAGCGACCGCCTGCGGTACGCACGATATCGTCGAGCCGGGCGAAGAGAGCGGGCAGGGCGCGGCTGTTGCGGAAGTCGAGCGCGAGCGTGACCCCGGGCTGCGGGAAGCTCAGCAGGCCCGCCGGCGCACGAGGGCCAAACGTCTTCAGCACAGCCAAGAACGAGCCCTGGCCGGCGCGTTGGATGGCATCGAGCATATCGCGCGTCGCCCAGAGCCCCGCCTTGCTCGGCACCACGCTCTGGTACTGGAAGAAGCCCGACGGGCCGTACAGACGGTTCCAGTCGAGGATCGAATTGAGCGGATAAAGGAACGGCTCGTGATGCACGGTGCGAACACCTGTGCGTCGTCGATTGATATTGTAGTAGAGCGCGTTGAACGGCCGGAGCGAGAGGCCGTTGACCAGGGAGACCGGCGGCGTGATGGGCAAGCGACGCCGCCGCTCGCGCCAAGTCCCGCTGCCGGCCGGTGCCTGCCGTGCCCGCATGAACAGACCGCGCACGGCAGGGCCGGAGGTGCAGTCGATCCACGAAACGGTGTGCTCCCAATCGATCTCGGATTCGTCGGACAGGGCGAAGAACTCGTCGAGGCCTTCGAAAGCCAGCGTCTCGGCCTCGAGCCAAGGCCCCTGGGTCGGGCGGAGCTGCAGCTCGGCCTCGACGATTACCCCGGTGAGGCCAAGCCCTCCCACCGTGGCAGCGAACAATTCCGGCCGGAGATCGGGCCCGCACTCGATCGTCTCGCCGTCGCTGCGCACCAGTCGCAGCCGGCGCACATGTTCGCCGAACGTGCCTACGACGTGATGATTCTTGCCGTGCACGTCATTGGCGATGGCGCCACCCACGGTCACGAGCTGCGTGCCCGGTACCAC
Organism: uncultured Alphaproteobacteria bacterium; assembly: GCA_963755595.1. GTDB lineage: Bacteria > Pseudomonadota > Alphaproteobacteria > Reyranellales > Reyranellaceae > Reyranella. The sequence goes on from CAVWKP010000018.1 coordinate 255,562, forward strand.
CGGCAGGCCCCAGCCGCGCGGGATCAGCAGCCGCTGGATGTCGCGCAGCACGACGCCGGTCTCGCAGGTCAGCCGGCCGGTTGTTGCATCGAAGGCGATCAGCCGGTCTAGACCGCGTGTGCTCCACAGGATGCCCCCTGGGTTGAGGCTGGCATCGCCATAGCTCTTGCCCAGACCGTGCGCGATCCCCGCGCCGCCCGCGCGCAAAAGTTCGGCGGCGACACGGTCGCGGTCGGTGAGGTCGATGACTTGGTGCGGATCGGCGCTGAGGCGGCCCCAGGACGATACCGGCCTCATGTGACTATGGCTGCGGTTTCGATCTGCTAATATAGCCGAAATCGTGGCGACAGGAGCGGGGTCAATTTCAACATCGGCAAAAGAGCTGCTGAGGCTCGTGCGCCCACGGCAGTGGATCAAGAATACCTTCGTCCTGGCCCCTCTGGTCTTCGCGCGCGCCTATCTCGATACAGGCTCGATCAAGAACGAGTTGCTGGCCTTCGCGCTGTTCTGCGTGGCCTCCTCGGCGAGCTACATCGTCAACGACCTGCGCGACATCGAGCGTGACCGCCGCCATCCCGTGAAGCGGAGCCGCCGGCCGCTGGCGGCCGGCACCGTCACGCCGCAGGCCGCCCTGATCCTGCTCGGCATCCTCTACTGCGTGCTCATGGCGGGCTGGCTGTGGTCGCCGGCGGCGATGCTGCCGATCACGGGCTATGTGCTGCTCAATCTTGCCTATTCCTACTGGCTGAAGGATCAGCCGGTGGTCGACATCTTCTCGGTCGCCACCGGCTTCGTGCTGCGCGTCTATGCCGGCGCCGAGGCGATCGGCGTGCCGCTCTCGATGTGGATGGCCATCACCACGCTCTGCCTGGCGCTCTACCTCGCGGCGATCAAGCGGCGGCAGGAACTCAGCAGCACCGGCACTGTCTCGCGCGAGGTGCTGCAGAACTATTCGGTCGCCCTGGTCGACCGCTATGCCGAGATGTCAGCCACCGGCGCGCTGGTCTTCTACAGCCTGTTCGTGATCTCGACCAATGCCAAGCTCAGCGTCACCATCCCCCTGGTGCTTTTCGGCCTCTACCGCTACTGGTACCTGGTCGAGGCGCGCGATGGCGGCGAATCGCCGACCGACGTCATCCTCACCGACTGGCCGATGGGCATCGTCGTGCTGCTGTGGATCGGAGCCTGCGTCGCGGCGCTGTGGCCGTGAAACACGTGAATGATGAGTTGGCCCGTCCTCATCGCCGGAGGCGGGCCGGTCGGCATGACGCTCGCGCGCACGCTCAGCCTCTTCGGCGTGCGCTGCCTGCTGGTCGAGCGCAATCCCTCGACCACGCGGCATCCCAAGATGGACATCACCAACGGCCGCTCGATGGAGCTCTTCCGCCGGCTCGGCCTTGCCAGCAAGCTGCGCGCGGTGGCGGTGCCGGAGGAGAACAACTTCGATGTCTCGTGGATCACGTCGCTGACCGGTCGGGAGCTGCATCGCTTCCGCTACCCCAACGTGGCCGAGAAGCGCGCCGAGATCCGCGCCCGCAACGACGGCACGCAGCCGCGCGAGCCCGCCATGCGCGTCAGCCAGGTAGTGATCGAGCCGGTGCTGCGCGATTCAATCCTCAATGATCCCCTGATCGACGCGCGCTGGGGTGTCGCCTTCGAAGATTTCGCGCAGAACGAGGCAGGAGTCACCTGCACGTTGCGCTTGATGGAAACCGGCGAGACGGAAACCGTGCGCTGCGATTTCCTCGCCGGTTGCGACGGCGGCTCCTCGATCGTGCGCGACAAGCTCGGCATCGGGCTGGACGGCAAGGCCGCCGTTGCCCATCGATACATGATTTATTTCCAGTCGGACGCGCGCGATGTCCTGCAGGCCTTCGGCGTCGCCTGGCACTACCAGACCGACAAGGGCACGCTGATCGCCCAGGACGACAAGGACACCTGGACCCTGCAGACGCGCATGCCCCGTCGACGGCGACCCCGATCCGCAGGCAATGCTCGATGCCTGGGTCGGGCCGCTCCTTCGCGCGGGAAATCCTGGTGGCGAATCCCTGGTTCACGCATCTCTTGCTGGCTGAGCGCTACCAGGGCGGCCGCGTCTTCCTGGCGGGCGACGCGGCGCACCAATACATCCCGACCGGCGGCTACGGCATGAACACCGGCATCGGCGATGCCGTCGATCTCGGCTGGAAACTCGCAACCACGGTCAAGGGTTTGGCAGGGAAGGGCCTGCTCGAGTCTTATGGACGCGAGCGCCGGCCGATCGGCTATGCGCAACCGGCTGGGCTCGGAGCGTCACACCGGCGTGCGGCTCAAGATCGCCGAGCTCTATCAGACCATCGCCGATCCCGACGCCCTTGGCCGTGCTATTGCAGCCCTTGGTAACGCCGAAAACGAAAGCTGGGGCCTGGAGTTCGGCTATCGCTACGACGGCGTCGAAGGCGATCCGGTCATCTACACGCCGACTACCGCGCCCGGCGCGCGCCTGCCGAGCGTATTTCTCGCCGACGGCAGCGCCCTCTACGACAAGCTCGGCCCCTGGTTCACCCTTCTTTGCTTCGGTGATGCTGATCCATCGTCTCTGATCGACAGCGCGCCGGCGCCGCTGACGACCGTGATCGTAGACGATGCCGCTATCGCGCCGATCTATGAGGCCAAGCTTGTGCTGGTGCGCCCCGACACCCATGTCGCCTGGCGCGGCAACGATTGCCGCGACGGCAAGGCGGTGTGGAGCAAGGTGATGGACGGGAGGTTGGCGTGAGCCTGCGCGTGGCGATCATCGGCGGCGGCATCGGCGGGCTGTCGGCCGCGCTGCATCTGTTGCAGGCCGGGCTCGACGTGCAGGTCTACGAGCAGGCGCCGCGCATCGGCGAGATCGGCGCCGGCATCCAGATCAGCCCCAATGCCTCGCGCCTGCTGATCCGGCTCGGGCTGAAGGCTGCGTTGGACAAGGCAGGCGTGCGGCCGCAGGCCGTGCACCAGCGGCGCTGGGACGATGGCCGCACTTTGCAGCGCGCGCCGGTCGGCCAGCAGGTCGAGGAAACCTTCGGCGCGCCGTACTACCATTTCCACCGCGGCGATCTCGCGGAGCTGCTGGGGAATGCCGTGCCTCCCGAGCGGGTGCATCTCGGCCATCGGCTGGTTGACCTCGAGGAGCGGGGCGACAAGGTCGATCGCGCGCTTCGAGAACGGCGCGCGCGCCGAGGCGGACGTGATGGTCGGCGCCGATGGCATCCATTCGAAGGTGCATGCGCTCGTCTTCGGTCCGGAGAAGGCGCGGTTCACCGGCTGCGTGGCGTGGCGCGGGCTGGTGCCAGCCGAGCGCGTCCGGCACCTCGACATAGAAGTTGCCTCGCACAACTGGATGGGACCGGACGGCCACGTCGTGCACTATTGGGTCGGCGCCGGACGCTTCATGAACGTGGTCTGCGTCACCGAGCATGGCGACTGGACGGAGGAGGGCTGGACCACACCCGGCCGGGTCGCCGATGTCGCCGCGCGCTACGCGGCCTGGCATCCGACGGTGCGCGGCCTGATCGCCGCCTTCTCCGAGACCTTCGTCTGGGCGCTGCACGACCGCACCGAGCTGCCGCTATGGAGCAGAGGCCGCATTACGCTGCTGGGCGACGCCTGCCATCCCATGCTGCCGTTCATGGCGCAGGGCGCGGCACAATCGATCGAGGACGGGGCGGCACTCGCGGCGCTCCTAAAGGCGATGCCGGACAATGTGCCGCGCGCGCTGCAGCGCTACGAGGCGCTGCGCAAGCCCCGCGCCACCCGCCTGCAGGAGGCCAGTGCGGCCAACCGCGTGCGCTTCCATCTGCATGATGGACCCGAGCAGCAGCAGCGCGACGCGGCGATGGCCCATTCAGGCGATCGCTCGATCGCAAATATCGGTTGGCTCTACATGCACGACGCGTCGCTGGTGGCGTCAGAGGCCTAGCGCGTGTGCCCCCACACTGCCGGAGCAATGTGGGGGCGTTGTCGCGACGTTGTCGCTAGATCTTGCCGTTGCAGGCGGAAGCCGGCGCACCGGCCCGCGACGCCGCAGCCTGGCAATCCGCCGCCGTCGCATAGGGCGACGGATCAAAGCTCACCACCTGCGCCTGGGTGCGCGAGGCCCTCATGTCCGACGTCACGTCGGCAGTGGTGGCACCAACCGCGATGCCACCGGCAGCGATAGCAATGATGAAAAACAGGGGCATGACATGTCCTCCTTTGCTGACCCCGTTCGAACGAGTTGCAGCAGCGCCGGGTTGCGAGGTTTGTCGGTACGGTAACCGACGGCTGCCAAACTTTGACCGCGGTTTGGCCGTCGAAGTCCGAAAACCGCCAGCAAGCCGCCGCGAGACAGGGCATGCCATTCGCATTCGATCTTTGGGGAGACAAAGCGATGCCGAGCGGAAGCAGAACCTACGGCACTGTGAGCGCCGACCAGCAGAAGGCGATGACTGGCTTGGAGTTCGTCCGCGGCCTCGCGGATGGAACGTTGCCGCTCAACACCATCGCTGAGACGCTGGGCTACGACATTACCGAGGCGGAAAACGGGCGCGTCGTCGTCACCGCCCAGCCGAAGGACATCCATCTCAATCCCGCCGGCACCGTGCACGGTGGCCTCGCCGCCACCATGCTCGACAGCTGCATGGGGCTTGCCGTCCGCTCGACCCTGGACAAGGGCGTCAACTCCACCGACGCTCGAGTTCAAGATCTCGTTCGTCCGGCCGATCACCCCGGAGACCGGCCTGATCAGGGCCGAGGGTTGGGTGGTCAATTGCGGCCGCCGGATCGGCATCGCCGAAGGCAAAGCGACCGACACGCGTGGCCGCCTGCTCGTCCACGGCACGACGACGTGCCTGATCTTTGAGGGTTGAGCACGGCTTCTCTCGAGGCCATGCCAAGCCGCGGCGCTTCTTGGCCGGCGTGTCCTCGCCCTTCCGATACGACATGACCGCACTCCCGCAGTGCGGCCTGTTAGACGCCCCCGATGTCCCCGACGAAGTCGTGGCGCGATCAGTGACTGTCCGCCAACACCGCCAACGCGATTGCGTTGGCGGTGCCGAGCGGTCAGCGGACGCGCATTACTTCTTCAGTGCCTCGCACGGGCCGAGCGGCTGCTGGGCTGCGGCGGCGGCCGTCATGCATTCGGACGCGTTGTTGTAGGCATTCGGATTGAAGGCCGCGTGACTCATGTTTTGCGACGGAGCGGCCGCAGGCGCAGGCGCCGGAGCAGGCGTCGACGAGAACTGAGCGTTGACGTTGTTGCCTCCGCCCGGCTGGATCGGTGCATTAATCGGCCCGGCGTGGTCAGCAATGCCAGGCGCTGGTGTCGAAGAAGGCGCGGAGCAGGCGTCGAGCTTGAACTGAGCGCCGACGTTGTTGCCTCCGCCCGGCTGGATCGGTGCATCGATCGCCCAGGCCGTGGAACCGACCAGCAAGCTGGCCGCCACGATAAGCAAGCTTCTTGTCATGATGTTTCCTCCGAAGGTTGAGCTGTCTCACGCATCAACACCTCCGAGGCGGCGGCGTGGGCTTGCGGGGTGCGAACCCTTTTGTGCGACGTGTGGCGGTACAACAGAATCGTGCCATGCGCGTACAAGGCCGAGCCGTCGGAGCACCTACAGTCAGCGCCGCAAAAATGGCGTCATTGCGCCATTTCACTTACACAAGCCTGACACGCCTCAGTTTTCTCTCGACGCTCGCAGCTTCCTATGTCCCCACGTCTTGGCGACGCCGAGCCCGCCACTCCCAGGTGGGCAGGCAGTCGTGCGCGTGAACGCCACGATCGGCGGATGGGGCCTCCTGGACAGCAAATCGAAAGCCGCCGCGCTCAAAATGCTGTATCCAATCCCGCATGACCCTGAACCCCACCGCCCAAGCGACCGCGCGCCGCAATGTCGCTGAACGTTTCGACCGGTTCCTGAGCGTCCTCCAGCACGCGCGACGCCTGCCGAACCGGCGCGAGCTATTCTGGCTTCGCCACGCCTTGGTGAACCTCCAGGAGGCCGAATATCCCGCAGGCGAGGACGCCATGGACAAGGCCGAACGGACGCTGCCTGTTCCCCAGCATGCCGCCAACGACGTCAGCACCAATGCTGGCGTGACCGTCGAGCAACTTCGGGCGCAGCTCGACCAGATCATGAAGGCCGAGGCATAGGCTCGGATGTGCAACCTCTACACCTACAAGCACTCGCGCGAGGAGATGGCGAGATCAATCTCATCGGTCAGCAGTGGTCCGATGTCTTCGAGAAGCGGATGGCGGGCACGAACGACGAGGCGCTGGTCTGTCCGAAGTATCAAGGCGCCGGTCGTGATCGTGCCCGACGGGGAGCGCGAGTTGGCAGACATGGGCTGGGGCGTGCCGGCGCCGGTGCCTCCGCTCACGCCGGGCGAGACGCCCAAGCGGCCGCGGGAGAACTTGCGATGATCGAAGTGAACGGCCTGGCCCACGTCATCCTGACGGTGAGCGACTGGCAGAAGTCGCACGCCTTCTATGCCGAGCTGCTGCCGTTCCTCGGCATGAAGAAAGTCTTCGACGGCAACAACTTTCTCTATCACGTGGGCGGCCGCACGGCGATCGGCATCCAGCGCTGCGCCGAGGAGCATGGCGGGCAGCGCTTCGTGCAGAACCGCATCGGGCTCCATCACCTCTGTATCCGCGCGCGCAGCCACGAGGATGTCGACAAGGTCGCGGCCAAGCTGCGCGCCATGGGCGCGCATATCGACCGCGGCCCGATCGAGGGCGACTGGGCGCCCGGCTACTACTTCATCGTGTTCGAGGATCCCGACGGCATCCGGCTCGAGGTGAACTTCATCCCCGGCAAGGGCCTGCTGGCCCAGGATCCGCCAATCAATCCCAGCACCGATCCCAACTGGGACCAGAACTCAGGCTCGCCGCGGTTCTGAAGCCAGTGTTGATTGCGCCGTAATCGATCGGATTGGATCGCTGGCTGGGCGAATCCACTCGGTCAGCCGAGTAAACCGCTGGGGCATCAGCGAATATTCGGCCAATTGCGATTGAAAACTAAAATCGCAGGGGGTGGCGCAGATTTTGGGAAGGATCGACTAAAACCCTGATGCCGTCGGCATCGAAGGCTTCCCACCAAGGTGGGAAACTCGACTGCAAATTCCCCGCGGCGCACCTAGCCTCCACCCAAGACCTCGCGTGTGTGCTCGCCAAGCTTGGGCGCCGAGCGTGGGGAGCGGGGGCGTTGGCGGTCGAAGCAGATCGGCAGCCCGACTACTTTCGGCCCGCTGTCTTCACCCGGGCGGGCAGGGAGCTGATGTACCAGGTCGACCGCCGCGAGCTGGTCGGTGGCGGCGAGCTCGGCAATGTCGTTCACCGGGCTGCATGGCACCCCCGCCTTCTCCAGCGCCGCCAGCCACTCGCCGCGCGGCCGGGTGCGCATCACGGCAGCGATCATCGGCAGCAGCTCGCCCTTGTTGGCGACGCGTGCCGCGGTCTTGGCGAACTTCGGATCGGTGCCCCATTCGGGATGTCCCAGCACCTGCGCGCAGCGCGCCCACAGCCGGTCGTTGCCTGGCGCCAGGCAAAGCGGCAGGTCGGCTGTGTCGAACAGCTGGTAGGGCACGATCACCGTCCCACCGGTGCCATGGCGCTTGGGGACGTTGCCGGTCGCCAGGTAGCTGTTGACGCCGCCCTCGACCCAGTGCACCGCCGAATCGAACAACGAGGTATCGACCAGGCAGCCCTTGCCCGTCTTGTCGCGCATGCGCAGCGCGGCCAGTGCGCCGAGCGCGCAGAACATGCCGGTCGCCTTGTCATTGATCGAGGCGCCGCAGAAGGTCGGCGGATCCTCCGCCCGGCCGGTGACGCTCATCATGCCGCCATAGGCCTGCAGCAGGGGATCGAAGCCCGGCTTCATCTTGAGCGGGCCCTGGTAGCCGAACGCCCAGATCGAGCAGTAGATCAGGCGCGGATGGCGCTTCAGCATCGCCTCGGGGCCGATGCCGATCTCGTCGACCACCCCGGGCCGTAGGTTCTGGATCAGGATGTCGGCGGTATCACAAAGAAGATTCAGCTTGTCGATGTCGGCTGCTTGCTTGAGATCGAGCGTGACCGAGCGCTTGTTGCGGTTCTGGCTGTAGAAGTAGAGCGACGTCTCGCCGTCCGGCCCGTAGGGCGGGCCCCACAGCCGCGCATCGTCGCCGCCATCGGGCTTTTCGATCTTGATCACGTCGGCGCCCATGTCGGCGAGCAGCACGCCGGCCAGCGGCCCGGCGAGCGCCTGGCCCACTTCGATGACGCGGACTCCTTCGAGCGGTAGTGTCACGGCTTCCTCTTTTCTCTGGCGCTTGGCGTGGTCCGGAACGTAACGCGGATCCAGTCTTTTGTGTTGGTGGCTCCGACCCCGGCGGCTAGAGTCGCTCGCCCTGCGGCACTGTCTAGGGGGACAAGTCATGAGCTACTACGATCTCGGTGCCTACTCCCGTCCAATCACCACCAAATCTTCCGAAGCGCAGGTCTGGTTCGACCGCGGCCTGAACTGGATCTTCGGCTTCAACCACGCCGAGGCGATCAAATGCTTCGGCAAGGCGCTGGAACACGATCCCGGCTGCGCGATGGCGCAGTGGGGCATCGCCTACGCGGCCGGTCCGAACTACAACCTGCCTTGGCATCTCTACGATCCGGCCGGCAAGGCCCAGGCGCTCGCCGCCGCCTATGACGCGATGAAGGCGGCGCTCGCTCTAGTCGACGGCGTGACGCCCGTCGAGCAGGCGCTGATCCGCGCCCTGCCGGCCCGCTATCCGAAGCGCGATCCGATCGAGGATCAGTCGCCCTGGGACAAGGCCTTCACCAAGGAAATGCGCAAGGTCTTCGCAAGCTTCCGCGACGACCTCGATGTCGGCTGCGTGTTCGCCGAAGCGATCATGAACGAGACGCCGTGGCAGATGTGGGACCTCACGACCGGCGGTGTCGCCAAGGACGCCGGCACCAAGGAGGCGCAGGAGCTGCTCGAGGGCCTGTTCCGCGACAAGCCTGCATCGTGGGATCATCCCGGCCTGCTGCATCTCTACGTGCATCTCATGGAGATGTCGCCGTTCCCGCAGCGCGCGCTCCGGGCGGGCGACCGGCTGCGCGAGCTGATGCCCGATTCGGGCCACCTGATCCACATGCCGACCCATATCGACGTGCTGTGCGGCCACTACCGCGACGTCGTGGTCTATAACCAGAAGGCGGTCGCGGTCGACCGCAAGTACCTGGCGCGCGAAGGGGCGATGAACGTCTATTCGCTCTATCGCACGCACAACCATCACTTCGTCATCTACGGCGCGATGTTCATGGGCCAGTACACGCCGGCGCTGCAGGCGGCCCAGGAGCTGATCGACACCACGCCCGAGGAGCTGCTGCGCATTCCCTCGCCGCCGATGGCGGATTTCATCGAGGGCTATCTCCCGATGAAGCAGCACGTGCTGGTGCGCTTCGGCAAGTGGCGCGAGATCATCGCGCAGGAGCTGCCCAAGGACCGCGACCTCTACTGCTCGACCACGGCAATGATGCTCTACGCCAAGGGCGTGGCGCATTCGATCCTGGGCGAGATCCCGCAGGCGGAACAGGCGCGCACGGCCTTCCGCGCGGCCAAGGCGCGCGTGCCCGACACGCGGCGCGTCCACAACAACAAGGTCGTCGACCTGCTCGCCATCGCCGACGAGATGCTGACCGGCGAGCTCGAGTACCGCCGCGGCAACTTCGACGTCGGCTTCGCCCATCTCCGGCGCGCGGTCGAGCTCGACGACACGCTGCCCTACGACGAGCCGTGGGGCTGGATGCAGCCCACGCGCCATGCGCTGGGCGCGCTGCTGCTCGAGCAGGGCCATCTCAAGGAGGCGGAAGCGGTCTACCGCTCCGATCTCGGCTTCGACGGCAAGCTGAGCCGCGCCTGCCAGCACCCCGAGAATGTCTGGAGCCTGCACGGCCTGCACGAATGCCTGACCCGTCGTGGCGACACGGTGGAGGCGCCGCTGATCAAGGCACGGCTCGACCTCGCCCTTGCCCGCTGCGAGGTACCGGTGCGCGCCTCCTGCCTGTGCCGGCGTGAGGCCGCCTGATCTGCGACCGCGCGCCGCTGCCCTGAGCGCAGCCTAAGAGGCCAGGGCCTGGCGGTCTTGTCTGGCGCCGCGGCCGGCTGGCGGCTAAGCTGTACCTAACGATAAAAAAGCCACGTGTTTGTTTCGTGTGCACGCGTTCCTTCAGGGAGGACGGAAGTCATGCAATTGAGAAAAGTGTCTCGTCGTGGAGTCGTGGCCGGAGGCGTTGCCGCCGGTCTCGTCGCCGCACCATTCGTACGTAGTGCAAATGCCGCCGGAAGCCTGACCATCGGGCTGTGGGACCACTGGGTGCCCGGCGCCAACGATGTCCAGTCCGCGATCATCAAGGAATGGGCGGACAAGGAGAAGGTCGACGTCAAAGTCGACTACATCACCAGCCAAGGCAACAAACTCTTGCTCACTCTGTCGGCCGAGGCGCAATCCGGATCCGGCCACGACATCATGGAGTTCACCAACTGGGAATCGGCGCAGATGAACCAGGCGCTCGAGCCCGTCGACGACGTGGTCAAGAGCGTCGTCGCCAAGAACGGGCCGATCGATCCGGCGGTCGAGTTCATCGGCAGGTACCAGGGTCATTGGCTGGGCGTGCCGATGACGCGCGGCACGCTGCTGCTCGGCTGCACTGCGCGCTTCGACATGATGAAGGAAGCGGCGGGCGTCGACGTGCAGGCGCTTTACCCTGCCGGCAAGCCGCCCAACGACGCGAGCTGGACCTGGGACGCCTTCCTGGTCGCGGCCGAGAAGTGCCAAAAGGCGGGCAAGGGTTTCGGCCTGCCGCTCGGCAACACCACGGACACCAACCAGTGGCTGGGCGCGCTGTTCCTCGCTTATGGCGCCGATCTGATGGACGCCAAGGGCAACGTCACAGTGCGGACGGACAAGGTCAAGCAGGTGCTGGAGTACGCCAAGAAGCTGGTGGCCTTCTGTCCGGCTGATGCGCCGGCCTGGGACGACGCCTCGAACAACAAGTGGCTGATATCGGGCGCGGGCGCGCTGATCTTCAATCCGCCCAGCGCCTGGGCCGTCGCCAAGCGCGACGCGCCGCAGGTCGCCGAGAAGTGCTGGTTCATCGGCTTCCCGAAGGGGCCGGCCGGCCGGTTCAATCCGATCCTGCCACGCTTCTACGGCGTGTGGAAAACCTCGAAGAACAAGCCGGCTGCCAAGAGCCTGCTCGAGTTCTTGGCGATGCGGCCGGCGGCGGAGAAGCAGGTCGCGGCGAGCCAGGGCTACGACATCCCGCCCTACTCGAAGTTCAACGACTTCAAGACCTGGGAGGACGAGGGCCCGCCAAAGGGCGCGCTGTCGCACTATCCGATCAAGGGCGGCGATCAGGTGGCGGGCGTCACTTGCTCGCCAGCTCCGCCGCTGATCGCCGCCCAGATCTGGGCGCAGTCGATCCAGTCCCTGATGGTCAACCGCTACGCCAAGGGCGAGGCCATGGACAAGGTGCTCGCCTGGGCCGAAGGCGAGCTCGAAGGCTTCAAGCGGACCTGATTCTGCCGCACACTCCCTGCGCCCGGCGGATTTGGCCGGGCGCAGGGAGCAGTCATGGCGAACAGCGTTGTCATTCAGGGCGCCCAGGTCGTCACTATGGACGAACGCCTGGGCGATTTTCCGTCCGCTGACATCCTGATCGAGGGCGGCGCGATCAAGGCCGTCGGGCCGTCGCTCGCCGTACCGGCCGGCGCGGACAAGATCGATGGCGCCGGCATGATCGCGCTGCCGGGCATCATCGATGCGCATACCTGTCTCTGGCAGACCGTGCTGCGCGGCTACGTGCCCGATCTCTGGCCCGGCGCCTACTACTCGCAGCTGCTTCCTCTCCGGCGGCGCTACAGCGCCGAGGACAACTTCAATGCCGCTTATGTCGGCGCCTTCGAGATGCTGTCCTACGGCACCACCACCGTCGTCGACTATTGCCACAACATCCGCAGCCCCGACTTTGCGCCGGCCTCGCTCGAGGCGCTGAAGACGGCGGGCATCAGGCACCTGTTCACTTATTCCTTCATGGCCGCCCAGCCGGACGAATTTCCGTTGGCTGCCCGCTTCGACGACGCCCGCGCCGTCTATGACCGCTTCCACGATCCCAAAAGCCTCACCACCATCGGCTTCGGCGTCGATTCGATCGGCGCCGCGGGGCTCGAGAAGCAATTGGCCTTCGCGCGGACCTTGCAGGCGCCTAGCTGCATCCATGTCAACGAAACCGGCACCATCGACCGTCTGCACGCGGCCGGTCTGCTGGGGCCGGACTTCCTGGTCATCCACGGCAACCTGATCACCAATGCCGAGCTTGAGCTGATGGCCAAGGCCCGCATGCCGATCTGCTTCACGCCGACTGCCGACACGCAAGGGACTCCGGCCGACATCGTGCGCCGCGCCATCGATCGCGGCGTCGAGGTGGTGTTCGGCTGCGACATTCCCTGTTCGATCGCGTCCGACACGCTCGGCCAGCTGCGCGTGATGTTCAACGTCCAGGGCTATCTCGACGGCGCTATGGAGCGCAGCTTCTCGAGCGTGATCGGCCGGCGGCCGTCCGTCCGGCCCGGCCTGCCGCTCCTGAAGCCGCGGCGGCTGCTCGAGATCTCGACCATCGGGGCGGCGCGCGTGCTCGGCCTCGGCGACCGGATCGGCTCGCTGACGCCGGGCAAGCGCGCCGACATCGTGCTGATCCGCAAAGGTCCGTTCGGCGACTCAATCGACGGCGACGCCTGCGCCCATGTGCTGCTGCAGACCAGCCCACGCGAGATCGACACCGTCTTCGTCGACGGCGAGCCGCGCATGAGGGGCGGCGTGCTGGCGGGCTTCGACGCCGGCAAGGCCGCGGCGATGATCCGCGCGTCGCGGCAGCGGATCCTCAGTTGAGGCCGTAGAACCCCATGGCGCCGCCCGCCATGATCTTGCGCTGCGCCTCGGCCGACAGGCCCTTCATCCGCTCCTTCAGCATCGCCGGCGCGCCAGGGAAGAAGCCGTCACGGTGGGGATAGTCGGTCGCCCACAGGATCTTGTGCGGGCCGATATACTCCGCCAGCGCTCCGATCGAGCCCTCGACCGGCTCGAAGGAGATCCAGCAGTTGCGCTGGAACAGCTCGCTCGGCCGGGTTTTTAGGCCGGAGTCGTTGAACCCCTTGTCGTCGAAATGCCGATCCATGCGGTCGAGCCAGGGCGCGATCCAGCCGCCGCCCGACTCGAGGAAGCCGACGCGCAGCTTGGGGTGCCGTTCGCACACCCCGCCCCAGATCATGCTCATGGCCGCCAGCATCATCTCCATGGTGTGCGAGATGATGTGCTGCGCGCCGCGGCCGTCGAAGCGATCGACGCCGACCGTCGGCATGCCGCTGTTGCCGCCCTCATGCAGGCCGATCGAGAAATCGAGCGCCTCGGCCTCGCGCCAGAAAGGCTCGTAGTCGGGATCGTGCAGCTTGCGGTCGTTGTAGGGATTGGGCCTGAGGAACCCGCCGCGGAAACCCAGCTCCTTGCGGGCAAAGCGCATCTCCTCGATCGCCGCCTCAATCGACTGCATGGGCAGCATGGCGATGCCGAACAGGCGGTCGGGATAGGGCTTGCAGTAGTCGGCGAGCCAGCGATTGTAGGCGCGGCACATGGCGGCGGCGAAGGCGGGATCGCGGATCGACCCGATGAACAGCCCGAGGCTCGGATAGAGGAAGGCGGCATCGATGCCGTCGAGATCCATGTCGGGGATGCGCGCGTGCGGATCGAAGCCACCCTTGCGGCCGTCGTTGTAGTCCATGCCGTCGGCTACGACCGTGCCCTGCCGCGCACCCACCGCGCCGATGCCGCCAAAGCCCGCCTGGCTGCCCAGCATCTTCTCCTCGAGCAGGAGCTTCTGTACGCCCTTCTCGTCCTTCACGAGCTTGGGCGCGCGCTCGCGATACTTGGGATCGAGGTATTCGTCCCACAGGGTGAACGGCTCGAGAATGTGTCCATCGGCATCGATGACATTGTAGGTGCGGGTCATGTTTCCTCCGTTTCGATCGAGGCTCAGCTACGCACTCAGTAACGCGCGATCACCTTTTCGGCGAAATCCTTGAGATTGCTGCGCGCCTCCGCCATGGCGGGCAGCAGGGTGATCTCGTTCAGGCCCATCGCTTCGCGCTCGCGCAAGCTCGCGATGATCTCGTCCGGCGTGCCGACCAGCCCGCCGGTGGCGCGGATCAGGTCTTCCGTGATGAAGCGGCGCTCCTCGGCCGGCAGGAAGGCGCAATGGCCGAGATGGACCTGCTGATAGCGCTTGGCAAGCGGCGTCTTCATCTTCTCGGTGAAGGCCAGGTACTCGTCCCACAGGTTCCGGCAGCGCTGGGCGACCGTGCTGGTGTCGCCGTCTTTCTGATAGAGCTCCCACCAGTAGTGCAGGGTGGCGGCGGCCATCGGCCCGATCGCGTCGATGATGCGGTCCGACGTAACGCTCTCGCCGGGCTGCAGCACGCAGGCGTAGCTGAGCGCCGCGGTGTGGAAGTCGTTCGGCAGGGTGCGGCCGACGCCGGCGGCGCCTTGTTGCATGGTTTCCAGAACTCTTCTGCAGTCGCGCGCGCGTCTGATTGTGCGAGCAGACGCGGCCATCGCCATAGGCGCCGGCCGCCTTCAGCGCCAGCGGTCCATCGGCCGCGACATAGATTGGCACGGGATGCTCCACGTCGATGAAACCCCGGTCGGGATGCAGGAAGCGGATGTCGGTGCGCTCGCCGTTCAGGTCGTAGTCGACTTCCTCGCCATGCAACAGGGCGCGCAGCACACGCAGGTATTCGCGGAAGGCGCCGGCCTTCATCGGGTCCTTGCCCATGACGCGCATGGCGGTGTGGCCGGTGCCGATGCCGAGGAAGACGCGGCCGGGCGCCAGCTGATTGACGGTGGCGATCGAATGGGCGGTCACCGGGGCGAGCCGCACGCCCGCGACGGAGACGCCGGTGCCGAGCCGGATGCGCGAGGTGTTGGCCGCCGCCAGCGCCAGCGTCGCGTAGGCATCGGAGTAGAGCATCTGCAAGTCGGCGGCCCAGGCACAGTCGTAGCCCATCGCCTCGAGATCGACGAACAACTGCCAGTCGGTGATGCGCGGAACGACGGTGACGCCGAATTTCATGATGCCGCTCTCAGGCCGTCTTACTACGGATGTAGTTGCCGATTTCGAGGCAACCGTCGCGGCCTTCCGACAGGATGGGCGCGAAGAACGGGAAGACATGGAGCTGATTGGGCCATACCGACAGCTTCACCTCGACACCCGCGCTGTGCATCTTCTCGGCGATGCGCGTGGCGTCGTCCAGCAGCGTCTCGGCCGAGCCGACCTGGACCAGCACCGGCGGCAGGCCTTTCAGGTCGGCATGTAGCGGTGCGGCGAGCGGCGTTTTGGCGCTCTGGCCCTTGAGGTACATGTCGGCCATCCACAACAGCCCGGCCTTCTGCACCATCGGATCCTGCGCCGAGCGCGCAGTCATGCTGGTGCCGATGCCTTCGAGATCGACCCACGGCGAGATCGCCACCGCGCAGGCCGGCAAAGCGAGCTTGAGGTCGCGCAGGTTGACTAGGGTGGCGATCGTGAGGCCGCCGCCTGCCGAGTCGCCCGCGATCGCGAGCCGGCCGGGCTTGAGGCCCTGCTGCAGCAGCCAGCGCCACGCCTTGGCCGCGTCGTCGACCGCGGCCGGGAAGGGATGCTCGGGCGCCAGCCGATAGTCGATCAAAAGCACGCGCGCGCCGCAGGCGGCAGAGATGTCGTAGGCCATGCGGCGATGCGTGTTGATCGAGCCGATGGCGTAGCCGCCGCCATGCAGGTAGAGCACCGCGCGCTCGGCGTCGAAGCCCGGCGCCGCCACCCATTCGGCCGGCACGCCGCCGGCATCAACCTTCTCGCATTTGGCATCCGGCGCGCCGCCCAGCACGACCGCGAGCTTTTCGTAGCGGGCGCGCGACTGACCGACGTCCGGCGTCTCGGGAGCGGGGCGCGAGGTCAGCAGGGTGATCAGGCTGTCGAGCTGGGCAACGGTCATCACAAGCCTCCCGATATTGGCGTTGTCCGAGCATTTCGAACCGCCGCACGCGATTCAAGCCTGCTCGCATACGCTTCCGCCCAGCGAAGGCTCAGACGAGGTCGCGCTTGATCAATTCGTCCCAGGTACGGTGGCAGAGCTCGGTGGCGCCGTCGAAGGCGCGGATCGAGGCCTGCAGGCGGAAGGTCTCGCGTGTGCAGCTCATGCGCATCGACGCCTCGATGCGCGCCTTCCAGGCCTCGCGCGCGATCGTGGTGATGCGACTCATCTCGGCCACGGCGCTCAGCGGATCGTCGCCCCTGAGGTCGTTGCTGAATTTCCACTCGTTGCCGACCTCCAGCCCGATGCGGTCGAAGCGCACCACGCCGGGGCGGATCTGGCGCGGCCGCTCGGGCGGAGCGCTCTCGGGCGCAGGCAGAGGCCGCAGTGACTCGGCACGGGCAGGCCGGACGGGGAAATCGAGCGCGCCACCCAGGATCGTCACCGTCGCCGGCTCGGGCGCGGGCCAGACCATCGGCCAATAGGTGGTGGAGAGCCCCAGTCGAATGCGATGCCCGGCCGGGAAGGTCGAGCCCGCGTCATTGAGCTGGATCCGCACCTGGTAGCGCTGGCCCGGCACCAGCGGCGTGGGCTCGGCGTGGCCGTCGCGATGGGTGAGGTTCAGCACGCCGAAGCTCACGCGCAGTGACTCTTCCGTCGGGTGCACGTCGCAGAGCCGCGCGATCAGCGTCGCGATCGGCCGGTCGGACGCGAGTTCGACCGTCAGCACCGGCGCGCCCAAAATCTCGACCGTCTCGCTGAGCGGCGGCGTGTCGAACACCAGCGACAACGCATCGTCCTCGCGCTGGTCGTCCGCCTGGTCCTCGCCGCGGCCGAACGGGCACCATTGGCCGGAATGCTTGCCGACAGTCAGCGGCGAGCACACCGCGCGCGCGCCGAGCAACCCCTTCGCCGCGCTCAGCCCCCCATCGGTCAGGAACAACCGCCGCGTCTCGCGTTGCGGCGGCGGCCAGGTGGGCTCGCCCACCCAGCGGCCCGGCAGGGTCTCGTGATGGGCCGCGGGCTTCACGCTCTCGGTCATCCAGGCGCGCAGCATCGGCTCGTCCATTACGCCGTTGGCCGTGCCCTTCAGCCAATGATCCCACCAGCGCTGCATCTCCTGCAAGAATCCGATCTGCGGCCCGGGCAACGCGAAATGCGGATAGGCATGCGCCCATGGCCCGATCAGTCCTTGGCGCGGCGCCTTCAGATGCTCGAGCAGGCGCGGGATGGAATTGGTGTAGCCATCGGTCCAGCCGCCGACCGCGAACACCGCGCACTGGATCGCGCTAAAATCCTCGCACACCGAGCCGTGCCGCCAATAGTCGTCGCGGCGCGGATGCCTCAGCCAGCGCTCGAGGAACAGCGGCAGCGCTTGAAGGCGCTCGAGCCACATCTCCCGCCAGCGTTCGCCGACCAGCACGGGATCAGGCGGATGGCACATGTCGGAGAAGAAGAACGACGCCCAGCCGAACCCGGCATCGAGCTTGGCGCCGCCCATGTAGTGCACGTCGTCGGCGTAGCGGTCGTCGGTCGAGCAGAGGGTGACGATGGCTTTCAGCGCGGGCGGCCGCAGCGCCGCGACCTGCAGCGCGTTGAAGCCGCCCCACGAGATGCCGAACATGCCGACCGAGCCGCTGCACCACGGCTGTGCCGCCAGCCAGCCGATCACTTCCAGTCCGTCGTCGATCTCCTGCTGCGAATACTCGTCCGTCAGCACGCCCTCCGACTCGCCCGAGCCGCGGATGTCGACGCGGACCGAGGCATAGCCGTGCGCGGCGAACCACGGATGCGTCAGCGAATTGCGTTCCGCCGTGCCGTCGCGCTTGCGATAGGGCAGGTACTCCAGGAGTGCCGGCACCGGCTTCGTCTCGGCATCGTCGGGCAGCCACAGCCGCGCGGCCAGCCGCGTGCCGTCCTTCAGCGGTATCCAGGCGTTTTCGATCTCCCGCACGCTAGAGGCTCAACAGCTTGCCGTAGCCCGCGACCGCGTCCTTGACGCCCGACAGCCGCAGGCAGTGCCACAGGCTCGCCTGGTTGGCCGAGATCACCGGGCGCTTCAGCTCCTGCTCGAGCGTCTCGAGGATCGCCACGCAGCGAAAGCCGGTGCCGGCGATCAGCACGCCGTCGGCGTCCTTGGGGCAGCCGGCGCGGATCTGCGCAGCGAGCGGCTCGATCTCCTGCTCGAAACCCAGGCCGCGGCTCACCAGTTCGGCCGGAGCCAGGTGGCGCCACTTGGCGCCGGGGTCGTAGCGATGCCGGCCGGCCGGCGCGACGCCGTGATCGGCGTAGTAGCCGACGGCGGCCTTCACCGTGTCGTCACCGAACCACGGCGGCAGCACCAGGAACGGCCGCTTCACGCCGGCCGCCTTGAGCGCCGCCAGCGTGTCGAGGCCGTTGGTGGTGACCACCATGCTGTCGCCGACCACGGCAGACACGCTGGCAACGGCCGCGTCGTCCCAACCCTTGCCGCCGATCACCGAGCTCGACGTATGGCCGAGCGTCACTGCCGACAGACGCATGGCGGCGAACTGCCGGGCGCCGCGCAAGAGATCGTCGGCGAGATCGACGCCGCTGCGGTCTGCGTGCCACGTCGCCCACGGCGCGCGGGCCGTCACGCGCGCGGCATGCACCGACACACCGGTTGGCGCCATCGCCCACCACTCGGCTTCCGGCACCGCCTCGTTGCCGACGATGAACAGGCCGATGCGCGCCCTGAAGCCCCAATTATCTTTTTGTGTCACACGCGCGAGACTGCCGTTCTCCCAAGGGCCTCGCAAGTGACAAGGCGGGCCGTTCATGGTTAGGCTACGGCAAAGTGAGGAGACTCCCGCATGACCGACACCATGACCATGGCGCAACGCGCCGATGCGCTGGAAGCCAAGATGGCGCGCGAGCTCGATTACATCGTCGTGAAATCGCGCCTGCATGCGCTGGCCGACGGCGACATGAATGCATCATTGAGCGGGGCTGCGCTGCAGAAGGCCAATCCCGGCGCGCATTTCCTGATGGGCGACGATCCGCGCCTGCCCAAGATGCCGGAGAAGCCGACCTTGATCGATTTCTTCAAGCTTCGCTTCGGGCCCTCCATGCATCTGCTGCAGAGCGCCCATCATGCCAAGAAGAACGGCCTGCCGGAGAAGATGATCCTGGCGTGTCTGCTGCACGACATCGCCGTCGTCGGCTTCATCCGCGGCGACCACGGCTACTGGGGCGCGCAGCTCCTCGAGCCCTATGTCGACGAGGAAGTGACCTGGGCGATCCGCGCACACCAGGTGCTGCGCTTCTATGCCGACCCGGCGGTCGGCTATGAGTACCCGCAATCCTACGTCAACATGTTCGGCGGCGACTACACGCCCGACCCCTACATCGAGGAGGATTACAAGCGCATGCGCGCGCACCGCTGGTACATGTCGGGCCGCCAGATCACGATGAACGACATCTATTCCTTCGACCCCAACCTGCATGTCGAGCTCGACGAGTTCACCGACATCATCGGCCGCAACTTCCGCCAGCCCAGCCAGGGGCTCGGCTACGACAACAGCCCGACCGCGCACATGTGGCGCGCCATCATCCGGCCGGCAAAGTACCTCTAGCCATGACGGCCGACACCCACCACGCGCCTGAGTTCAAACATCCCGACGACATGGACTGGGAGATGGGGCGTTTCCGCAACGTCACCAAGTTCCTGTTCCATCCGACGGCCGAGCGCCCGACCGTGCCCAATGTCGGCTTCCTGCGCTACGAGCCGGGCGCCGGCTTCCCGCTGCACAAGCACGACTTCGCGCAGATCTGGTACGTCATCGAGGGCGAGTTCCGGATGGGCGCGAAGACCTACGGCCCGGGCACCATCGTCTACATGGAAGACCCGCATTTCGAGAACGAGATGCGCACCGAGACCGGTGGCACGGTGCTGTTCGTGCAGTATCCCGGCCCCACCACCGGCGCCCGGCCGATCTACGACGGGCGGATGAACCTCAAGGCGGCGCCCGCGCCGGCCGAGCTCGACCTCGAGCACTGAGCGGGCTTCCAACCCAAAGAGCCGTTGTCGCGAGGACGGGCGGGCGCTAGCGTAGGCTGCGTTCGGCCGCATTCTGGGGGACAGATTGGCCCGTGAGCAGCGGCGACTGGCGGCGATCCTGGCTGCCGACGTGGTCGGCTACTCCCGGTTGATGGGCCGGGATGAGAGCGGCACCGTCGCCCGGCTGCGCGCGATCCGCAAGCAACAGCTCGTGCCGCTGCTGGCCAAGCGCGGTGGCCGCATCGTCAAGCTGACCGGCGATGGCGTGCTGGTCGAGTTCTCCAGCGCCGTCGAGGCGCTCGCCGCCGCCATCGAGCTGCAGCAGGCGGTGGGCGCGGAAGCCCGCAGCGAGGCCCAGGATCGCGCCATCCTGTTCCGCATGGGGCTGCATCTCGGCGACCTCATCGTCGAGGACGACGATCTGTTCGGCGACGGCGTGAACGTCGCCGCCCGTCTCGAGGCCGAGGCACCACCCGGCGGCATCCTGATCTCGCGCACCGTGCATGAGGCGGTGGCCGGCCGCATGAAGGCGGGTTTCGACGATTTGGGCAGCCTGCTGCTGAAGAATATCGAACGGCCCGTGCAGGCCTTCAGCGTGACCTGGGAAGGTGCCGACTGGCCGTGGCCGGACGAGGCGACGCCGGCTGAAGCCGGCGCCCCGGCGACGTCGTTGGCCGCGCCGCTCGCCTTGCCCGACAAGCCCTCGATCGCCGTGCTGCCGTTCGACAACATGTCGCGCGATCCCGAGCAGGAGCATTTCGCCGACGGCGTCGTCGAGGCGATCACTGCCGCGCTGTCGCGCATCCGCTCCTTCTTCGTCATCGCCCGCAACTCGGCCTTCGCCTACAAGGGCCGGCCGATGAACGTGCGCGAGATCGGCCGTGAGCTGGGCGTCGCCTATGTGCTGGAGGGTAGCGTGCAGCGCGTCGGCGCGCGCGTGCGCATCACCGCCCAGCTCATCGAGACGGCGGGCGGCGTCCATTTGTGGGCCGACCGCTACGACGGCTCGCTCGACGATATCTTCGACCTGCAGGACCGCATCACCGAGGCGGTCGCCGGCGCCCTGCAGCCCTCGATCCGGCTGGCCGAGATCGAGCGCGCGCGGCGCAAGCGGCCGCAGGAGCTCGGCGCCTACGACTATACGATGCGCGCCATGCGGCATGCCTGGGCGCTCGATTCAGAATCGGCGAGCCGGGCGCTGGAGCTGCTCGACAAGGCACTGGCGATCGACCCGGACTATCCGCTGGCGTTGGCTTTCGCCGCCTGGTGCTGGGCGCAGCGCTCCGTCTACAACTGGGTCGACGATGTGGCAATGGCGAAGGCCGAGGCGCTGAAACTGGCCGACCGGGCAGCCAGTCAGTCGTCCGACGACCCCTTGATCCTGGCGGTGCTTGGCACCGCGCACACCTTCGCCCGCAACTACGGGGTGGCGCGCGTCATGCTCGAGCGCGCCGTCGCCATCGATCCCAATGCGGCGTGGGCGTGGAGCCGGCTGGGCTGGCTCGACGTCTATGCCGACCGGCCCGAGGAGGCGAAGGCCAATTTCGAGAAGGCGCTTCGGCTCAGTCCGCTCGACCCCATCAACTTCAACAACCTAGCGGGCCTTGCGAGCGCGCGGCTGGTGGCCGGTGACGACGCCGGAGCAATCGACTTCATGGTTCGCGCGTTGCAGGAACGCCCTAACGCCATCTGGCTCCATCGTCATTTGGCGGCGGCCCTCTATGGCGCGGGCCGCGTCGAAGAAGCCAAGGCGTCGCTCAAGATCTTCCTCGCGGCACATCCCAACTGGAGCGTACGAAAGTTCCGCGAGGCGATGGTCTTCTCGCCGCGCGCGCTCGACCGCATGGCCGAGCAGCTGCAGGCGCTAGGCGTGCCGGAGGAGTGACGTTCGTCAGGCCGGCATCTGGTAGCCCGGCGTCGACTTCGAGATCTTGAGCTCCTCGGCGTCCATGTCGTCGATGATGCCTTCGAACAGCGGCGTGGTGAGATAGCGCTCGCCGGTGTCGGGCAGCATGGCGAGGATCACCGATCCCGCCGCCGCCTTGGCCGCGACCTGCATGGCCACCGCGAAGGTCGAGCCGCCCGAGATGCCGGTAAAGATGCCTTCCTTCTGAGCGAGCGCCTTGGCCCACTTCACGCCTTCGGGGCCGGGGATCGGCACGCGCTCGTCGTAGTATTTCTTGTCGAGCACCTCCTGCAGCACCAGCGGGATGAAATCCGGCGTCCAGCCCTGGATGGGGTGCGGCTCGAACGCCGGATGGCTGGAAGCGGGCGAGCCGTCGGCGGCGCGCTGCTGCGGCTTGCCGCTGCCCACCAGCTGGGCATTGGCCGGCTCGCACAGCACGATCTTGGTCTCGGGCCGTTCCTTGCGCAGCACGCGCGCCACGCCGGCCAGCGTGCCGCCGGTGCCGTAGCCGGTGACGAACCAGTCGAGCCGTTCGCCCTTGAAGTCGGCCATGATCTCGCGCGCGGTGGTCGACTCGTGGATCTCGGCGTTGGCCGGCGTCTCGAACTGGTGCGCCAGGAACCAGCCGTTGGCCTTCGCGAGCTCGACCGCCTTCTGGTACATGCCGAAGCCCTTCTGGGCGCGCGGCGTCAGCACGACCTTGGCGCCGAAAATGCGCATCAGCTTGCGCCGCTCGATCGAGAAGGAGTTCGCCATGGTGACGACCAGCGGATAGCCCTTCTGTGCGCACACCATGGCGAGCCCGATGCCGGTGTTGCCGCTGGTCGCCTCGACCACCGTCTGGCCGGGCTTGAGCGTGCCGTTGCGCTCGGCCGCCTCGATGATGTTGACCGCGAGCCTGTCCTTCACCGACGAGGCGGGGTTGAAGGCCTCGGCCTTGACATAGAGCCGCACGCCCCTTTGAGCTGATTGTGGCGCGAGATTGTTGACCCGGATGCAGGGCGTGTCGCCGATCGTGTCCAGCACGCTGTCGAACAGGCGGCCGCGCCCATGGGTCGTCCTGAGCTTTCCGTTCGCTGCCATGTCTGCTCTCCCTCTGGTTAAGGGACCGGAGCCTAGCCGAGGCTGGCCGCCCAATCGAGACGGATCGCTGCGCGACGCTCCTCAGAATGAGGTAGGATTGGTTCCACAGTCGCGGGGGAGTACGTAGCGCATGTCCAGCAATCCCAAGGTCCTGATCGCGGGCGCGGGGCCCGTCGGGTTGACGCTCGCCAACGAGATGGCGCGGCACGGCGTGCCGGTGCGCATCGTCGACAAGGCTCCGACGTGCACCGACAAGTCGAAGGCGCTGGTGCTGGCCCGACCGCCTGCCGGCCGCCGCCGCCGGCGCCCGGCTCACCGCGCTCGGCCCGGCCGAGGTGGTGCTGCCCGCACCGGCCCAGGACCCGACGCACAAGACAGCGCTGCGCCTGATCCGGCCCGACGGCTATGTCGCCTACGCCGGCGCGGCGAAGGACCAGGCACGGCGGAGCCTGTCTCGCGGCGTTGGCGGCGGGGTCAGGCGCGCTGGAAGCGCCCGGCGTAGACCCCAGCCCACCTGCTTCAGCGCCAGCCCGTCGTTCCAGATTTTGGTCATGTGGCTGATCTTGTCGCCGGTGAACTGCATCACGTGACTTAGTCGGTCTTGCGCGACTTGCCGCTGGGCGGTACCGGGCCCCCGGGGCCGGTGTGGTTGCGCGTGAAACACCGCGAAGGCCGAGACGTTGTTCCGCTCGGGATCGGCGGCGAACGATTTGATCTCGTAGCGCGCGTCGGGGAAGGGGGTGAACATCCCCTTCATCCAGTCGGCGTAGGCGGCGAGCGTCTTAACCTAGAGCAGCGGCCCGGAACTCCGGCGGAGAAGGTACGCCGGCGTACACCAGGCCTTCGGCCGTCCCAGCCCATGACAGTCTGGCAGGCGGTAGGAAGCTCTTGGCGTCTCGAGCTGGCCATTGGCGATCTCCGGTCAGCTTTTGCCCGGCGGCATCGGCACGATCATCGACACGCGCGCCTTGTAGCGCCGGTAGGTATCGCCGAAATGCGCCACGAGATCGCGCTCCTCGAGCCAGATGCCGATGAAGATGTAACCGGTCGAGGCGGCGGCGAACAAGAGATGGCTCTCGGTCATGCGCGGCGTCGCCCAGAACGCCAGCAGGAAGCCGACATAGATCGGGTGCCGTACGACGCGGTAGAACATCGGTGTCCGGAATTCGGGCGGCCGCGCCGGCGTGCCGCGCCAGGCGTTCCACACCTGGGCCAGCCCGAACAGGTCGAAGTGGTTGATCAGGAAGGTGCTGATGAACAGCACTACCCAGCCCAGCCAGAACAGGACCACCAGGATCCCCGCCGCCACCGGCTGCTGCACCTCCCAGACCCGCCGCCCATCGGCCGCCATTGCCAGTAGAGCAGCAGCGCGCCAAGCTCGAGGCTAGCACGTAGGTGCTGCGCTCGATCGCCGGCGGAACGATCTTCGTCCACCACGCCTTGAAGGCCGGCCGCGCCATGACGCTGTGCTGGATGGCGAAGATGCCGAGCAGCACCAGATCGACCACGATCGCGACGGTCGGTGTCGCCGCCGGCCCGCCCTTGTCGAGCGACAGCGGCCCGAATCCGCCGATGAAGCAGATGGCATAGAGTATCGTCGCCATGGCGAGCGCGTAGCACGCCCCGCCATAGAACAGCGTCAGTAGTCCAGTCATTTGCGTTGTCCCCTGGGATGCCGTTTCTTGTTCGACGCAGCGCTGCGCGACTGTTCAACCGGCGCGAGCGTATAGGCAACGATGGTGCGGCGTCGATGGGCGGGCGGGGAAATTAATTTGCAGTAGAGATCGGCACCGGTCCCAGGGTGATGGCGATCGCATGCGTGGCGCCGTCCGCGAGGAGGCGAAGGCGGGCGCGGCCGTCGACGGGAGGGTGGGCAACGCCGTCGAGATCGATGGCCAGCACGCCGCGGCCGGCCCCGTGCGGATTGGCGACCGCGATCTGGTAGGTCGCGCCGCGATAGCGCAGCGTCATCGTGAAGCCCGGCCAGGCCGCCGGCACGCAAGGGGCGATCACCAGCCACTCACCCTCGACGCTGAGGCCGAGGATGGATTCGATGCCGGCGCGCTGCAGCCAGCCGGCGGAGCCCGTGTACCAGGTCCAGCCGCCGCGCCCGACATGGGGCGGCATCGAATAGACGTCGGCGGCGGCGACGTAGGGTTCGACCTTGTAGCGCAGGACACCGGCCCGCGTGGCCGTGTGATTGATCGGGTTGATCAGCTCGAACAGCTCGACCGCCTTGTCGCCCTGGCCGAGTGCCGCGAACGCCATGATCGACCAGGCCGCGGCATGCGTGTACTGGCCGCCGTTTTCGCGGATGCCGGGCGGGTAGCCCTTGATGTAGCCGGGATCAAGCGGCGTGCGATCGAAGGGCGGCGTGAACAAAAGCGCGAGCCGATCGCCGCGATGAACGAGCATGCGGTCAAGCACCGCCATCGCGCTGGCGGCGCGCGCCGGATTGGCGGCGCCCGATAGCGTCGCCCAGGATTGGGCGATGGCATCGATGCGGCATTCCTCGCTGGCGGCCGAACCGAGCGGCGTGCCGTCGTCGTAGAAGCCGCGACGATACCAGTCGCCGTCCCATCCCTCTTTCTCCAGGGCCGCGCGCAGGGCTTCGGCGTGCACCCTCCACGCGTCGGCGCGGCGCGTTTCGCCGCGGGCCTCGGCGAGCGGCGCGAAGGCGGACAACGCGGCGTGCAGGAACCAGCCCAGCCAGACGCTCTCGCCCCGGCCCGCCTCGCCGACGCGGTTCATGCCGTCGTTCCAGTCGCCGGCGCCGATCAGCGGCAGCCCGTGGGCACCCGTCGCCAGGCTGGCGTCGAGGCCCAGCGCACAATGTTCGAACAGCGTCGCCGTCACGTCGGTGGGGTCGGGCTGGAAGTAATGATCGTGCTCGCCCGGCTGCAGCACCGGGCCTGCGATGAAGGGCACGTCGGCGTCGAGGATCGCGGCATCGCCGGTCGTCCGTACATAGTGCGCGGCAACCGTCGCCAGCCACGCCTTGTCGTCGGAGATGCGCGTGCGCACGCCTTGCCCAGCGATCGGGAACCACCAATGCTGGACGTCGCCTTCGACGAACTGACGGCCGGCCGCGCGCAGGATATGGGCGCGTGCGAGCTCGGGCTTGGCCATTGCGAGCGACATCACGTCCTGGAGCTGGTCGCGGAAGCCGTAGGCGCCGCCGGCCTGATAGAACGCCGAGCGCGCCCAGTAGCGGCAGGCGAGCGACTGGTAGAGCAGCCAGCCATTCAGCAGGATGTCCATGGCGGGCTCGGGTGTCTTCACCTGGACGGTGTCGAGAACGCCGTCCCAGAACGAGACAACCTCGCGACGAACGGCGCCGAGATCGGCCGCGCGGTAGCGCTCTATCAGCGTGCGCGCCTCGTCGGCATCGGCGGCCTGCCCGAGAAGGAAGACGATCTCATGCACTTCGCCGACGGCGAGTTCGATCGTCGTTTGCAACGCGCCGCACGGGTCGAGGCCCGCGCCGAGCCGTTGCGACAGTGCCTCGGTACCGGCGAGTGCGGCCGGGTCGTCGCTGCCGCCGTTGCGGCCGATGAACTCCGTGCGGTCGCCGGTCCACGCGGTCTGGCGGCCGCCGAGGTCGGCGAACGCGACGCGAGACCCATGATGCAGGTTCCACCTGTTGCGCGCGAAGAGCGCGCCGGTCTCGCCATCGCGTTCGGTGACGATCGTCGGCGCCGCGGCGCCGCGCGCCAGTCCGAGCACCCATTCGACATAGGCCGTGACCTCCAGCTGGCGCGGTCGGCCGGAATTGTTGCGCACCGTGAGCCGCGAGATCTTCACCGGATCGCTCAACGGCACGAACTGCAGCAGCTCGAGCGTGATGTCGTTGGCGGTCACCTCGAAGCGGCTGTAGCCGCGGCCGTGGCGGGCGATGTAGGTGGCTTGCGCGTCGCGCGCCGGGCGCGCCGTCGGTGCCCAGAGCTCGTCGCTCTCGAGATCGCGCACGTAGAAGGCCTCGCCGGGCCGGTCGGCCACGGGATCGTTCGACCAGGCGGTGAGCTGGTTGTCGCGGCTGTTCTCGGACCAGGTGTAGCCGCCGCCGTCGGCGGCCACCTGGAAGCCGAACGACGGATTGGCGATCACATTGATCCACGGGGCCGGCGTCGACTGGCCAGGCCCGAGCACGGTGACGTATTCGCGGCCGTCGCTTGAAAAGCCGCCGAGGCCGTTGAAGAACTGCAGGGCAGCGGTGGCCGGGGCCGGCGGAGACACCGGCGAGGCGATGTTTGCGGCGGCCATCCCGGCAGCCCGGGCGCGGCGACGGGGCGGTGCCAGGCGTCGGGGGGCCTGCACGCGGTCGAGCTGGTCGGCCAGGCTGCCGCGGCCGGCGAGCAGCACGACACGCGCCAGCGCCATCAGGAGCGCGCGCGTCTCGGCCGGGATCAGGTCGGCGCGCAGCACGAACACGCCCTGCGCTGCGCTGGCCCGCACCAGGGATTCCAGCGTCGTCTGCAGATCCTGCACGTAGGACGTGCTGCGCTCGTTCAGGATCACGAGATCGACCGCGAGCCCCTTCATCTGCCAGTACTCGCGGGCGCGCAGCAGCTCGCGCACGATGCCCGCCTCCTCGACGGCCTCGATGCGCACCAGCACGATCGGCAGGTCGCCCGAAATGCCCTGCGCCCACAGCAACGGCGGACCGGCCAGGGGACCGGCAAGGCCGCGCCGGATCGTGCCCGGCGAGGAGCGCAGCGCCGGATTGGCGTAGACCACATGGCCGGCCAGTCGCTGGTAGCGGCTGGCCTCGGCGGAACTCACATCGAGATGGCGCAGCTGGACCTGCGCCTGCGTCCAGGCCAGCGTCGCCGCGCGCGCGAAGGCGTTGGCGTCGCGGTGCTTGTCGATGGCGTCGAGCAGCGCCGCCCGCGAGGACGCCACCATCGTCCAGTAGGCGATGCGGGCGGTGCCACCGGGCGGTATGTGCAGGCGCCGGCGCAGCGCGAACACCGGGTCGAGCACGGCGCCGACGGTACCGGAGAGGCGCCGGCCGTCATTCACCGCCACGGCGTCACCGATCTCGTTGCCGCGGCCGAGGAAGCGCGCGCGATCGGTCTCGATCTCCACGCCGCCGACCGCGTCGCCCTCGACCACGGCGAGGTGGGCGGCCCACAGCTCGGGCTCGCTCCATCCGCGGCGGCGGCGGGTCGCCAGGATCGCACCGGCGGCGGGCAGATACTCGGTGTGCACGAAGAGCTTCGAGAAAGCCTGATGGGCGGCGTCGGCGGCGCGCGGGGCCAGCACGATCTCGGCATAGGAGGTGATCTCGATGACGCGTCCCGCCGGACCTGTATTCGTCAGGCTGACGCGCCTCACCTCGGCGTCGTCCTCGGGCGACACGATGACATCGAGGCTGGTCGCCAGCGTGCCGTCGCGGCGCACGAATTCGGCACGATCCTCCGCGAACATCACGTCGTAGCGGTCGGGCGGCACCCCGCACGGCAGGTGGGTGGCCGACCACACGGCGCCGCTCGCGACGTCGCGCAGGAAGAGATAGCTGCCCCAGTCGTCGCGCGTCGTGTCCTCGCGCCAGCGGGTCACGGCGTGCTCGTCCCACTGGCTGAAACCCGACCCCGCCGCCGTCAGCATCACCGAGTAGCGTCCATTCGACAGCAGGTGGACCGAGGGGCTGGCGGCATGCGGATTGTGCAGGCGGCGCACCATCGCCGGTTCGAGCTCGCCTGGATGGGCGGCGATGCCGACTTCCTCGGCGCGCGGATGGGCGGCCGCGACGTCGCGCGGCGCCCGTTCCTGGAGCAGCAACTCGGTCGACTGCATGCGCGGGTCGGCATGGAAGCGCGTGCGCATCACGCCGTCGAGCAGGGCGTCGGCGATGGCCACGACCGTCATGCCCTGGTGATGGGCCATGTAGGCGCGCACGATCGCCTGGTCCTTGCCCTCCGGCAGGCGCGACGGCGTGAAGTCGATGGCCTCGTAGAAGCCGTAGCGCGAGCGCGCGCCCAGCGCCGCCAGCCGCTCGAAGTTGGCGGCCGCCGCCGCCGGGTCGACCATGGCGGCCAGCGCCGTCGCATAGGGCGCGATCACGATGCTCTCGCTCAGGCCGCGCTTGAAGCCCAGCCCCGGCACGCCGAAGTTGGAGTACTGGTAGGTGAATTCCTTGTCGCGTGCGTTGTAGGCGGATTCGGAGATGCCCCACGGCAGGCCGAGGCCGGCGGCATACTGGACCTGGCGGCGGACGACGAGCCGGTTGGTCTTTTCGAGCAGGCTGCCGAACGGCGCCCGCATGACGAGCGACGGCATCAGGTACTCGAACATCGAGCCCGACCACGAGACCAGGGCGGCGCCGCGTCCGACCGGCGTCGCCTCGCGCCCCAGGCGGAACCAGTGCCGCGCCGGGATGTCGCCCTGCCGCGATCGCCATGAAGCTCGCCAGCCGCGCCTCGGAGGCGAGCAGGTCGTAGCAGTTGGTGTCGAGCCGGTCCTCGGTCACGAGGTAGCCGATCGACAGCAGCCGGCGTGACGCGGTCGAACAGGAAGCCGAAGTCCATGGCGTTCGCCAGCAACTGCGCCGTCTTCTCGGCCTCGCGCAGGCGGCGGTCGAGATGCGCGGTCTCCTCGGCGGAGGGCGCGAGGTCGCGGCGCATGGCTGGCGATGGCGCGTTGCGCCGCTTCGATCCAGTAGAGCAGCTCCGCGCTCGCCGCATCGTCGCGTTCGCTGGCGAGCGTGCGCGCCAGATCGACCGCGGTGGTGGCGCTCGACAGCACCGCCTTGGGCGAAGGACGCGAGCTGCGGCAATTCCGCCGCCAGCGCGTCGATCGCCTGGGTGAGCTCGCGCGGCGTCACCAGGTGCGATCGCCTGTCGTCGGGCAGGGCGCCCAGCGCCTCGCGCGCGAGATCGAGGGCGTCGGCCACGCCGCGCGCTTTGTCGGGCGTCGCCATGGTGTCGTCGCGCCAGGCCGCGCAGGTCCCGGCAAGCGCCACGAGGTGGCCCGCCAGGTTGCCGCTGTCGACCGTGGAGACGTACGGCGGATCGAGAGGACGGAGATCGGCCGTGCCGTACCAGTTGAAGAAATGGCCGCGGAATTTCTTCATGACCTGCATGGTGGCCAGTGTCGCCTCGATGCGCTCGACCGCCTCGATCCGGCCGAGCCAGCCGAACTCGCGGGCACAGGCGGTCGACAGCAGCAGCAGCCCGAGGTTGGTGGGCGAGGTGCGCCGGGCGAGGACGGGCGCCGGGTCCTCCTGGAAATTGTCGGGCGGCAGCATGTGATCGGCGTCGGTGACGAAGGTCTCGAAGAAGCGCCAGGTGCGGCGGGCGACGAGGCGCAGGGCCGCTTCATCGGCCGGCGCGATGCGCAGGCTTGCGGCATCGCGCGGCGGGCGGCTCACCCACAGGGCGACCGAGGGCGCCACCAGCCACGCCAGCACGAACGGCGCCGCGATCGGCAGCGCGGCCGTACCGGCAATCGCCACGAAGATGGCGGCCAGCACGGCGACGACGAGGCTGCCGGCCATCGTGCCGTAGAGACCGAGCCAGCCGGCGCGGCGGCGGTGCTTGGACTGGGCGGCGGTGATCCATTCCAGCAGGCGGCGATGGACGAGAAGGCGGAACAGGGTCCGGCCGATCGCATCGGCCATCAGCCAGGCGTGATGGGCGAGAAAGACGACGAGCAGCGCCGCCTGGACGCTCGCCGCGACGACGTCCGACCACAGCGCGCCGAAGTGACTGCGCAGGGTGATCGCGCCGTGCCGCGGCAGCAGGGAGCCGATGACGGGCAGGATCGTCGGCATGGCGACGATCAGCACCAGGAAAATCGTCCAGGCCAGGGCGGCGGGGAAGGGCAGGAGCCATCCCGCGAGAAGGCCGAGCAGCACGGCGGGCGCCGACAGCGTGCGGCGCAGGTTGTCGAACATCTTCCAGAAGCCGATGGCGGTGAGGTAGTCCGCCCGGGCGCGCGTCGCTCCCGCCCGCACCAGTCCCAGCATCCACGGCAGGAGCTGCCAGTCGCCGCGCGCCCAGCGGTGCTGGCGCGCCGCCGCCACGTCGTAGCGCGCGGGGAACTCCTCGACGACCTCGATGTCCGACGCCAGCCCCGCGCGCGCGAAGATGCCCTCGAACAGATCGTGGCTCAGCATCGTGCTGTCGGGGACGCGGCCTTTCAGGGCGCGTCTCGAAGGCATCGATGTCGTAGATGCCCTTGCCCGAGTAGGAGCCCTCGCCGTACAGGTCCTGGTAGACGTCCGACACCGCCGCGGCATAGGGGTCGATGCCGCTGTTGCTCGAGAAGATGCGCTGGAACAGCGAGCCCTCGGTGCCGACGGGCAGCGAGGGCGTGACGCGCGGCTGCAGCACGCCGTAGCCCTCGACCACCCGGCCCAGCGCGGCGTCGATGCGCGGGCGGTTGAGCGGATGGGCCATCTTGCCGACCAGGCGCACGATCGCGTCGCGCGGCAGGCGGGTGTCGGAGTCGAGGGTCACGACATAGCGCACGTCCGCCGGCAGCGGGCGCGCCGTCGGCGTCGATGAAGGTCGTCCCGGTCGAGCCGCGCAGCAGGTGGTTGAGCTCGTGCAGCTTGCCGCGCTTGCGCTCCCAGCCGATCCATTGGCGCTGCACTTCGTTCCAGCCACGGCTGCGATGGAGCAGGAAGAAGCGGTCGATGCCGCTGTCGTCCGGATGGCGGCGATTCAGCCGCTCGATGCCGGCGCGGGCGGCGGCGAGCAGCTCGGCATCGCCGGGCATCGATCGGCGGGCGCATCCGTCCAGTCCGACAGCAGCGCGAAGTGGATCGCGCCGGCCGGATTGGACAGGTAATGGACTTCCAGGCGCTCGATCTGCTCCTCGATCGCCGCCGCAGTTGGTCAGCAGCGTCGGCACGACGACCATGGTGCGGAGATCGGCCGGCACGCCCTCGCGCAGGGCCATTCCCGGAATGAGGGTGGCGCCGAAGCCGCCGGTGAGCAGCCGGTTGACCAGCAGCAGCGCGCTGTCGATGGCCGGCAGCAGGCCGGCGAGCGCCATGCCGGCGAGCGGCCAGCCGTCGATGCCGCAGAGCGCCAGGACGAGCAGGGGAGGCAGCATCCCGATGGCCGCCATCGCCGCCACCGAGACGACATAGCCCGAGATGCCGGCGCGCACGAACCGCCGGCGCAGCGTCAGGCCGCGCGTGCGATAGCCGATCGACCGTTCGAAGGCGCGGCGGCCGTTGCCGACCAGATGATAGCCGGCGTCCTTCGCCGCTCTTCGTCCTCCCCGTTGCTGCGGCGCTGCGCCGCTGGCCGCGCTGGGCGCTGCCGGGCGATGTCGGGTTCGCTGAGCGCCGTGCCGCGGCCGAGCTGTTCGACGGCGGTGCGGTAGAGGTTGCGGGTGGAGAAATCCATGTCGGCGAAGACGCCGAACGACCGCAATTCCTCGTCGACCAGGCTCACCAACTCGAAGAGCGTCGCCCAATCGACGTCGGAGATCAGGCCCATGCTGGTGATGATGTTGCGCACCGTGACGTTGGTGGCGCCGCGCAGCTGATGCTCGCGGCGCACCAGGTCGTCGGACGTCGTTCCCGCCTCCTCGAGCCGCCGCTCGAGCCAGCCGACCGCGGGAATCGCCTCCGGATCCTGCTCGCGCAGCCGCTGCACGAGCTGGACGACGAAGCTGTCGGACAGCGCCATGCGCTCGAGGCGACGCCAGCGCCGCGGCATCGGGCGCCTGGTCCTTGGTGCCCAGCAGGCGGTCGGCCAGCAGGTCGGCGTCCTGCCGCTCGGTCCGGCGGTGCAGGATCAGGCTGGCCGAGCGCCGCAGGTTCTCGATCAGCACGATGCGCAGCGTGATGGCGACCGCCCACAATTCGCCGATGGTGAGCGGCTGGATCGTCTGGTAGGCGCGCACGAAGCGCGTCAGCATCTCGGGATCGAACCGGCTGTCGCTGTGGGCCACGAACGCCCAGGCCATCCCGAACACCCGGGGGTAGCCGGCGAGCGGGCCCTCGCTCAGCTTCGGCAGTTCGCGATAGTAGCCCTCGGGCAGGTCGGTGCGGACCTCGCGGACCTGCTGCTCGACGAGATGGAAATTGTCCAAAAGCCATTCCGCGGCGGGCGAGCCCGGCTGGCCTTCGACGGCGGTGGCGGCGATCCGGCGATAGGCCGCCAGCAGCACGCGTTCGTTGTCGCGCAGGCGGGCGGCCAGCGATTTGCCGGCAGCCCTGCCGCGGTGGACGGGCTGGTTGGCCGCCAGGCTGCGCGCGTGCTGCTCGAGGCGCTCGACGCTGAACAGCTCGCTGCGGATGGGATCTTCGTCGTCACGGACGAAGTCCGGCCGGGCGTGCCCGTTAAGGCGCGAGGCGAAGGAGCCGAACAGGGCCAGCATTCAGGCGCCGGCGCGCGACCGGCGCTGCGCGGGATCCGGCGGGCCACGGCCGCTGCACTTGGCACTCATTGTCATATCGATCCCCTTTCCGGGGGCTAACCCCGAAGCGGGGCCTGCCAGGCGAGCCTCATCATGAGCACTGCCTGTGGGCGCATATGGATATGGGCTTTACCGGCGGCATAGTGAAGGCGGGAAATGGCTCTTTTGCGAGAAATATCCCGGACTTTGTGCACTGGGCCGGGCTGATGGTGTCCCGGATTGAACAGGCCGATCGAGGAGGCACGCCGTGAACGGCTCCAGTTCCGAAGGATGGCTCGCTGGTTGCTCTCTGCTATCATCGGTCTGGCGTCTTGGCCGTGTGCTTTGCCGGCGACACTGCTGGTGCACAATGCGCTGTGGGTCGGTACCCTAACCCCCGGCCGACGATCCACTCAACGACGCGGAGGGGAGGGTCGCAATGTCGAAGGCGATGAGCATCCTGGGCTCCGTTCTATTCTTTGTGGCCGCGCCCGTGGTCGTGGCAGGATTGGTCCCGTGGTGGATCATGCGTTGGGAGTTTCAGCCGGCTTTTTTGGGATCGAAGTCACCCGCGTGATCGGAGTTATGCTGATCATCGCCGGCATCCCTGGGCTTGTTGATTCGTTTGCGCGTTTTGCACTCCAGGGACTGGGCACGCCGGCGCCGATTGCGCCTACGCAAAACCTCGTGGTGACGGGTCTCTATCGCTACGTGCGAAATCCGATCTATATCGCGCTCGTTAGTGTCACGGTGGGTCAGGCGCTTTGTTCGGCGATGGACGCCTGCTTTGGTACGGCGCAGTGGAGTGGCTCGCATTCCATCTCTTCGTTGTGCTGTACGAAGAACCAACACTCCAGCTGAAGTTCGGAATGGAGTACGAAACCATTCGCGCCAACGTCCCACGCTGGATACCGCGGCTGACGCCATGGCGAGCCGCATGAGTGGTCGCGACTGTCTGGCTCACGCCAGTTTCGCGGCTTGCCACGCCCGAGTAATTACGTCCAGTTGGGAGTCGCGCGCGGCGGGTCATTGTGCACTTTTGACAGCACCCGATGTGGTTGGTTGGCTTGCCCACCGCTCTTGCTTTGCAGGAGCGCATCAAGTCGCTGCGCTGACTTCGGGCAAACAACCACCCCGTTGTAGCTCATGAGTTACGCTTGCAGAGGCTTTTCCACCAACCCCATCCCCACCGCCCGCTCCCTCAACCGATAGCTTTGGCTCTTGGAGATCCCGAGTTCCCGCGCCACCTGGTTCGGGTTCAGCCCCGCCTTGAGCAGCGCCGCGGCGCGTTCGAGCTCGCCGACACGGACGGGCCGCCAGCTCCAGCGCGCGACGCCGACGCCGTCCGTCTCGAGCCGCGCCTCGATCGGATCGGCCGCGTCGCCGAACAGGCCGCGCGCCTTCTCGAAATGGATCTCGAAGCGGGCGCCGTCGCGCGCCTGGTAGTCGGTGGGGTGCTTGAGCGCCATCACCAGGTCGAGCACGTCCTCGCGGCGGTTGGTGCCGCGCTGCCCGCCCTCCTTGTTGGCATGATGGACCAGCAGCATCGCCCGGCCCAGCGGCGCTGCATCATCAGGAAGCGTTGCAGCTCGTTCCAGCAATCGGGATCGCCGGTCCTGAAGCCGGCGAGGCTCGAGAGGTTGTCGAGCACCACCAGCTCGGGATCGCCCCACACATCGATGCAGGCGGCCCTGGCCCTCGTAGTAGCCGAGGTCGGGCAGCGAGCGCTCGCCGAGATCGGCCACCATGAATTTCAGCGTCGGCGGCGCCGAGCCGAGGAGTTTCAGCCGCGCCTGCAGGTCGACGGCGGCCATCTCGCCGTCGACATAGAGCACGCGGCGCGGGCGGCTGGCGTGCCAGTTGAGGAAGCTCGCGCCCGAGGCGACGGCCCAGGCGATGCCCATCGCCAGGAAGGTCTTGCCCAGCCCGCGCGGGCCGTAGAGCAGGGCGAGGCTGTTGCTGCCAGGATCGGGTCGAGCAGCGTCTCGCGCTCGGGGAGGTTGGCGCCGATCAGCTCCTCGGCCGTGAGCTGGGGCGGCATCTCGACGGTGCGGTCGGCGTCGAGGAGCTGGAGGCGGTGAAGGGGGTGGAGACGCATTTTCGTTCATTAGATATACGCTAAACGTCAATAGATTGCAAGCCCGCCGGCGCCGTCTGCGAATGCCTCGCAAAATCGCAGGGGGTGGGGCGCAAATTTTGGGAAGAATTGACTAAAAGCCAAGCGGGCATGCATTATCCGGTTTCCCAGACGGCTGGGAAGTTCTGGGAAGTTTTGAGCTCTTGGGAATCGACCGACCACCACCTCACCCTGAGGAGCGGCCCGAAGGGCCGCGTCTCGAAGGGTCGGCAACCCGCACCCCTTTTCGTGGCCGCATCCTTCGAGACGGCGCTTCGGCGCCTCCTCAGGATGAGGTTTAGCGGATTGATCAGGAACTTCTCGCCCGCCGGAAGGTTTAACCGAGAGGGTGCTGCTGCAGGAACGCGATGTTGCCCTGTTGTCGCCACAGGCAGTGCATAGCTCCCAGATCAACAGAGCGATCGGATCAAAAAATGAAGGTGCACCAAGGGGTCACGGCCGGTCTGCTGGTCGCCTGCGGAGCTCTGCTCACGTGGGCCACAGCATCGGCGATGGAGCAGTACGCGGCCGACAAACTCGCCGCGAGTGCCGCCCGCAATGCCGGAGGGACGGCCGCCCCGTACAACCCGGGAGAGCCGCCGCGTCGGACGTTCTGACGGCCCAGATGTTTTGGCGGCGAGGCCGAGCGTCCCTCAGCCCTTGTTGGGATTGATCAGGAATTTCTCGCCGGTCGCGCGCTTGTTGTAGACGGCGATGTTCTTGAGATCGAGCGCCTCGCTGAGCGAGATCGTCCTGGTGTAGTGGCTGGCGAAGGTGGTTTTCAGCTCGCTGACCACGCGCTGGCGGAGCGGCGTCTGGCCGCTCGCGGCCGATCTTCTGCAGGAACGGCGTCAGCAGCCAGCCGCCCACGCCCCAGGCCTGGCCGTAGTTGCGGGTGAGCTCGATCGGCCCCGTGTTGAGGCCGCCGTAGATATAGACCTGCTTGTGGATGCTCGAGCCGTAGCGGCTGTACTCCTTGGCCGTCTTGTTGATGGCGATCTCCATCGCCGTCAGGATCTGGCTGGCGAGCTTGCCGCCGCCGATCGCGTCGAAGGCGATGGTGGCGCCGGTGTCGACCAGCGCCTGCACCAGGTCGTCGAGGAACGCGGGCGCGGTGCTGTCGACGATGTGCTTGGCGCCGATGCGGCGCAACAGGCTGGCCTGCTCGGGCGCTGCGCACGATGTTGACCAGGGGAATGCCGTCTTTCAGGCAGATCTTGTTCAGCATCTGGCCGAGGTTCGAGGCGGCCGCGGTATGGACCAGCGCCTTGTGGCCCTCGCGCTTCATCGTCTCGGTCATGCCGAGCGCGGTCAGCGGATTGACGAACCACGAGGCGCCCTCGGCCGCCGTCGTGCCGGCCGGCAGCGGCTGGCAGTCGCTCGCCCGCAACAGGCGATACTGCGCGTACATCGAGCCGCCGACCATCGACACCGTCTTGCCTTTCAGCGCCTGCGCGGCGGGCGAGCTGCCCGCCTTCACCACCGTGCCCGCGCCCTCGTTGCCGACCGTCATCGACTTGTCGAGCCGCGCGCCCAGCATGGTCAGCGCGTTGGATGGCACCTTGGCCGTGACCACGATGCCGTCGCCGCTGCCGCTCGCCTTGGCGCGCGCTCATGTCGGCCGGCCCGAGCAGCAGGCCGAGGTCCGACGGATTGATCGGCGTCGCCTCGACCTTGACCAGCACCTGGTCCTCGCCCGGCTCGGGCACAGCCACCTTGGCCAGCGACAGTTCCAGCTCGCCGCTCTTCTTGATCAGGGAGCGCAGTTCGAGTGCGGTGTCGGCCATCTTGGGTCTCCTCGGTTTTGTGTTGTCGTGTTGAACGGACCCTACCTCATCCTGAGGAGCCCGCGAAGCGGCCGTCTCGAGCGGGCTCGCGGCTCGATGGCGACCGTGCGCGTGCCCACCTCGAGACGCCTCGCTCACGCGTGGCTCCTCAGGATGAGGTGGTGGTTATGACGCGTCAAGCGCGCCAGGCGCGTCGGCGCGTCGTCGAGAAGGCGAGCACGGCCGAGAAGGCGACGATGCCCGCCGCCACGAAGCCGAACAAGCCCCGCGTGCCCCAGCCCATGACGTCGAGCGCGAGAAGGCTGCCGCACACGGCGATGGTGATGCGGGAGAGGTTCGCCACCACCGGCCAGATCATCTCGCCGGTGCCTTGGCTGGCGAAATAGAGCGCCATGGCGAGGCCGAAGAAGCCGTAGACCGGGCCGACGATGCTGAGATAGGTGCGGCCCGAGGCGAGCGCGCCGGTGTTGCTGGTGAACAGGCCGAGCCACAGGTCGGGCCAGATCGCCACGACGACGCCGATCGCCGTCGCGATGCCGCCCGCCATCAGCGCGCCGATCCAGGCCAGCCGCTTGGCGCGCTCATATTGCCGCGCGCCGATGTTGGTGCCGACCAGGGTGGTGAGCGTGGCGCCGACGCCGAAGCTGATCGGCACCAGCATGTATTCCAGCCGGCTGCCGATGCCGTAGCCCGCGATCGCGGCATCGCCGGCGCGGCCGATCAGGCCGGTCACGAGCAGCACCGTGCCGTTGGTCAGGATCACCACCAGGCAGGCGATGAGTTCCACCTTCAGGATGTCGCGGAACGAGGCCCAGCGGAAACCGCCGACCCCATTAACGCGGGAGGGCCAGTGCAGGCGAAGCGCCGCGTTGCGGCCGAGCAGGCGCGAGCTCATCCAGAGCGCGGCCAGCGTGAAGGAGATCACCGACGCCGTCGCCGGCCCGCGGATGCCGAGCGCCGGCAGGCCGAACCAGCCGAGAGTCAGCGCGCCGGTCAGCGGGATCTGCAGCGCCGCCGTCAGCACCAGCGCGTAGCCGGGAGTCTTCATGTCGCCGGTGCCGCGCAGCACCGAGGCCATCGAGTTGGCGACCCAGTGCGCGGCGCAGCCGAGGAACAGGACCGTGGCGAACGCCTCCGCCGCATCGAGCGCGCGCCCCGAGCCGCCCAGCGCGCCGTAGATCGCCCGGCCGAAGCCCACGAACACGACCGCGAACAGGATGGCCATGCCGAGCGCGATCACCAGCGCATGCGCCGCCGCTGCTTCCGCGGCGGCGCGGTTGCCCGACCCAGCGCGCGCGCCACCGAGGAGGAGATGCCGCCGCCCATGGCGCCGGCCGACATCTGGC
This sequence comes from uncultured Alphaproteobacteria bacterium, assembly GCA_963755595.1. Classification (GTDB taxonomy): domain Bacteria; phylum Pseudomonadota; class Alphaproteobacteria; order Reyranellales; family Reyranellaceae; genus Reyranella. The sequence goes on from CAVWKP010000018.1 coordinate 294,280, forward strand.
CCAGCGCCATTTGCGTCGGGAACACCAGCGCCAGGGCGGCGAGATCGACGATGCCGAGCTGGGCCACGAACCAGCTGTCGGAAATGCTGACCAGGCTCTGCATCGCCACGTTCAGCACGTTGGGCGCGGCGAGGACCAAGATGGTGGGCACGATGGGGCCGGCAAGCATCATCTGCTGGCGGCCTGCCGCTCTGCGGGACTCATACGCCGTTAGGTAACATCCCCACGCGCCGTTACGCGCAAGCTTATCTCATGGCCCCATCAGCGGGCGAGGTAGAGCGCGATGACGGTGTCGGCGAGCTGGTCGACGGTGCGGATTTCCGTGACGCGCTTCATCGGGATGGAGATGTCGAAGCGGTCCTCGAGCTCGACGATCATGTCCATCACGGTGAGCGAATCGACCGTCGTGCCGTCGCAGATCACCATGTCGCCGGTGATCGGCTTGTCGGCGATCTGGTAGGGCGCGAGCTGCCGACTGATCTCGCGCAGCACCTCCATCTGGAGCTCAACGCGCGCGACCTTTGGCTTGAGGAGATCGGGGGAACTTTGCATGGCCGCATTTCACCGCACCGCTGCGGGAATGGGAAATAACGTTTCGTTACGGCGCGTTGCGACACATTTCGAAATATTACTCTGCCGCGAGCGGCGTGGGGCTGAGCCAGTGGTCGAAATCGCTGAGCGCGCGGGCCGACAGCGCCTGCTTGCGCTCCTTGCCGCGCAGCGTTCCCTCGATGGGCGGGAACAGGCCGAAGTTGACGTTCATCGGCTGGAAGGTGGCGGCATCGGCGCCGCCGGTGATGTGGCCGAGCAGGGCGCCCATCGCCGTGGTTTTAGGCGGCGCGCTCAGCGCCGTGCCCAGCCGCTCGGCGGCGGCGAAGCGGCCGGCTAAAAGGCCGACGGCGGCGCTCTCGACATAGCCCTCGCAGCCGGTGATCTGGCCGGCGAAGCGCAGCCGCGGCTCGGCTTTCAGCCGCAGCGTGCCGTCGAGCAGGCGCGGGCTGTTGAGGAAGGTGTTGCGATGCAGGCCGCCCAGCCGCGCGAACTCGGCGTTGGCGAGGCCGGGGATGGTGCGGAAGATCCGCGTCTGCTCGCCGTGCTTCAGCTTGGTCTGGAAGCCCACGATGTTCCAAAGCGTGCCGAGCGCGTTGTCCTGGCGCAGCTGCACCACCGCCCATGGGCGATGGCCGGTGCGCGGGTCGCGCAGGCCGACCGGCTTCATCGGCCCGAAGCGCAGGCTCTGCGGCCCGGTTGCGGCGATCACCTCGATCGGCTGGCAGCCGCTGAAGTAGGGCGTGTTGTGCTCCCACTGCTTGAACTCGGTCTTGTCGCCGGCCAGCAGCGCCGCCACGAAGGCGTCGTACTGCGCCTTGTCCATCGGGCAGTTGAAATAGTCCGCGCCGCCGCCGCCAGGACCGGCCTTGTCGTAGCGCGACTGCTTCCAGGCGATGGTCTGGTCGATGCTCTCGTAGTGCACGATGGGCGCGATGGCGTCGAAGAAGGCCAGCGACTCCTCGCCCGTCAGCCTGGCGATCGCGTCGGCAAGCGCCGGCGAGGTGAGGGGGCCGGTCGCCACGATCACGCTGTCCCAGTCCGGCGGCGGCAGGCCCGCGATCTCTTCGCGCCTGAGCTCGACCAGCGGGTGCGCGAGCAGCGCCTCCTGGACGCTCGCCGAGAAGCCGTGCGCGATCGACCGCCAGCGCGCCGCCGGCCGGCAGCTTGTGGGCGTCGGCCGCCTGCATGATCAGCGAGCCGGCGCGGCGCATCTCCTCGTGCAGGAGGCCCACGGCGTTGTTGGCGGCATCGTCGGAGCGGAAGGAGTTGGAGCAGACCAGCTCGGCCAGCGCCTCGGTCTGGTGCGCCTCGGTGCCGCGCACCGGCCGCATCTCGTGCAGCACCACGGGCACGCCGGCGCGCGCGAGCTGCCAGGCCGCCTCGCTGCCGGCGAGCCCGCCGCCCACGATATGCACTGGGCGCGCGTTGCGTGCCTGCTTGGTGCTTGACGCCATGTGCCCCGACCTGAAACCGTGCGCCTCCTTACGCCTTTTTGGATCAATGGGGGAGCCCACGATGGCCATCAAATACCACAATCCCAAGTCCGTCTCGCTCGCCGGCAAATACAGCCTGGGCGCCGAGATTCCCGAGGGCGCGCGCGTCCTTTACGTGTCGGGCCAGGTCGGCGTCGATCCGCGCGGCAAGCTGCAGCCGACCTTCGAGAAGCAGGCCGCGCAGGTCTGGAAGAACATCGCCCAGGTCCTGAAGGCGGGCGGCATGGGCTACAAGGACATCGTCAAGATGACGACCTTCCTGACCGACGCCCGCTTCGTCGGCCCGTTCCGCACGGTGCGCGACCAGTTCATCACCGAGCCGCCGTACCCCGCCTCGACGCTCCTGATCGTGGCCGGCCTCGCCGATCCCGCCATGCTGATCGAGATCGAGGTGATCGCCGCCAAATGACGAAGCGCCTGGCTTGCCTCGTAGTTCTGCTCGGCGCTTGCGGCGCGGCTCATGCTCGCCGAACCGCTGGTGCCGGCGCCGCAGGGCGCGCCCTTGCTGCTCGAGGTGATGGCCGACGGCGTGCAGGTCTATAGCTGCGAGCCCAAGGGCCCGGGCTTCGAATGGACCTTCAAGGCGCCCGAGGCCAACCTGTTCGACCAGCAGGGCGTGCAGATCGGCGCCCACTTCGCCGGGCCGACCTGGAAGCTGAGCGACGCCACGATCGTGGGCGAAGTGGTGAGCCGCGCCGATGCGCCGGCGAGCGGGGCGATCCCCTGGCTGTTGCTCAAGACCAAGAGCCACGAAGGCGCGGGCGCCGTGGCCGCGACCGCCTTCATTCGCCGCGCCGAGACCAAGGGCGGCATGGCGCCCACGACCGGCTGCGATGCGGCGCATCGCGACGAGCAGGTCCGCATGCGCTATTCGGCGCTCTATCAGTTCTTCGGCGCGCCCAAGTGACATGACCGACAGCCTCAAGGTCGCGCTCGCCCAGCTCAATCCCAAGGTCGGCGACGTCGACGGCAACCTGGCCAAGGTGCGCGCCGCGCGCGCCGAGGCGAAGAAGCAGGGCGCCGACCTTGTGCTGACGGCCGAGCTCGTCCTCGCCGGCTACTTTCCCGAGGACCTGGTCCTGAAACCCGCCTTCGTGAAGCGCTGCGAGGAGGCGGTGGAGGCGCTGCGCGCCGACACCAAGGACGGCGGGCCGGCGCTGTTCGTCACCACGCCGTGGCGCGAGGACGGCAAGCTCTACAACGCCATCATCTGCCTCGACAAAGGCGACATCATCGGCAAGCGCTATAAGGTCGACCTGCCGAACTACGGCGTGTTCGACGACAAGCGCGTCTTCACGCCGGGCCCGATGCCCGGGCCGCTGGTCTTCAATGGCGTGCGCATCGGCGTGCCGATCTGCGAGGATGTGTGGACGCCCGATGTCGTGGAATGCATCGCCGAGACCGGCGGCGAGATCCTGCTGGTGCCCAACGCCTCGCCCTACGAGGTCGGCAAGACCGGCCAGCGCGTGCAGCTCGGCGTCAAGCGCGTCGTCGAAAGCGGCCTGCCTCTCGCCTACCTGAACCAGGTGGGCGGCCAGGACGAGGTGATCTACGACGGCAGCTCGTTCGTGCTGGGCGCCGACCGCCAGCTCAAGGCCAAGCTCGCCTCGTTCCGCGAGGAGGTGGCGACCGTCGAGTTCCGCCGCCGGGCGGGCAAAGGCTGGGAGTGCGAGCCGGGCAAGATCGCGCCGGAGCTGAGCGACATCGAATTGATCTACCAGGCGATGATGCTGGGGCTGCGCGACTACGTGAACAAGACCGGCTTTCCCTCGGTGATCATCGGCCTGTCCGGGCGGCGTCGATTCTGCGCTCACCACGGCCGTTGCCGCCGACGCCCTGGGGCCGGGGCGCGTGCACACGCTGATGATGCCGTCGCCCTATACCAGCCGCGAGTCGCTGGAAGACGCCAAAGCCTGCGCCGAGGCGATCGGTGTGAAGTACGAGATCGTCGGCATCGAGCCCGCGATGGAGGCGTTCCGCAAGATGCTGCTGCCGATGTTCGGCAACGCTGAGGAGGACGTCACCGAAGAAAACATCCAGAGCCGCGCCCGCGGCGTCACCTTGATGGCGATGTCGAACAAGCTCGGCGGCATGGTGGTGACGACCGGCAACAAATCCGAAATGGCGGTGGGCTATGCCACGCTCTATGGCGACATGTGCGGCGGCTACAACGTCTTGAAGGATGTCTACAAGACCACCGTGTTCGAGCTCTGCAAATGGCGGAACGGCCATCTGCCGTTGGGCGCGATGGGGGTGAAGGGCAAGGTGATCCCCGAGCGCATCATCACCAAGCCGCCGTCGGCCGAGCTCAAGCCCGACCAGAAAGACTCCGATTCGCTGCCGCCCTATCCCGTGCTCGACGCCATCCTGAAGGGCCTGATCGAGCGCGATCTCAGCGCCGAGGAGCTCGCCGCCGAGGGGCATGACATCGCAACCGTGAACCGTGTCTGGCGTTTGCTTGAGGCTGCCGAGTACAAGCGCCGCCAGGCGCCGCCCGGCGTCAAGATCACCTCGCGTCTGATCAGCAAGGAGCGGCGCTATCCCATCGTCAATGGCTTCCGTGGCTGAAGTCGGCAGCCGGCGGCATCTTCGCGGCCTCTTCAAGCGGCTCGGGCCGGGCTTCGTCACCGGCGCGGCCGACGACGATCCGAGCGGCATCGCCACCTATTCGCAGGCCGGCGCCCAGGCCGGCATGGGGCTGCTGTGGACCGTGGTGCTGACCTGGCCGATGATGGTCGCGGTGCAATCGGTGTGCGCGCGCATCGGCCGCGTCACCGGCCAGGGCCTTGCCGGCAACATGATGCTCGTGTTCCCGCGGCCGGTCGTCTACGTCCTGGTCGGGCTGCTGCTCGGCGGCCAACACGATCAACATCGGCGCCGACCTCGCGGCGATGGGCGCAGCGGTCGAACTGGTCGTAGGCGGGCCGGGCCATGTCTACACGTTCGTGCTCGCGGTGCTGTCGCTGCTCGCCGTCGTGCTCGTGCCGTACCATCGCTATGTCAGTTTCCTCAAATGGACGACCTTCTCGCTGTTCGCCTATGTCGGCGTGGTGTTCACCGTCCATATCGACTGGCGCGCGGTCGCCATCGGCGCGGTGTTGCCGCGCTTCGCGCTGAACAGCGAGACCATCACCCTGATCGTCGCCATCTTCGGCACGACCATCAGCCCCTACCTCTTCTTCTGGCAGAGCTCGCAGGAGGTCGAAGACGAGGAGGCCGATCCCGAGGCCGGGCCGCTGATCGACCATCCCGAGCAGGCGAGCCGCGAGCTCGGCCGCATCGGCTGGGAGACTTGGCTCGGCATGGCCTTCTCCAACCTGGTCGCCTTCTTCATCATCCTGACGACGGCGGTGACGCTGAACGCTCACGGCCAGACCGACATCCAGACCTCGGCACAGGCGGCGGCGGCGCTGCGGCCGATCGCGGGCGACTTTGCGTTCGCGCTGTTCAGCCTTGGCATCATCGGCACCGGCCTGCTCGCCGTTCCGGTGCTGGCGGGCTCGGCGGCCTACGCCGTCGGCGAGACCGGCGGCTGGACCACCGGGCTCGAGCGCAGCGCCGCGCGAGGCCTGGCGGTTCTATGCCGTGATCGGCATCGCCATCCTGCTGGGCGTCTGCGTCGATCTCTCGCCGCTCGACCCGATCAAGGCGCTGATCTGGAGCGCGGTGCTGAACGGCGTGATCACCGTGCCGATGATGGTGGCAACCATGATCGTGGCGTCGCATCGCGCGCATATGGGCGAGTTCGTCGCCACCCTCAGCCAGCGCATCCTCGGCTGGCTGACAACGGCCATGATGACCATCGCCTCGATCGGCATGTTCCTGTCGATGTGACGGCGCTAGCTCACTCCTTGACGGCCGGTAGCACGACGCGGGTGAAGATGCCGAACGGGATCGTGCTCTGCAGCGGCCCGCCATAGTGGCCGGCGTTGATCATGACCACGAGATCGAGATCGGGCACGACGTAGAGCCGCTGGCCGCCATAGCCGACGCCCGCCGCCCAATGCACGCTCTTGTCGTCACGCATGGTACGACCGAGCCACCACTGATAGCCGTAGTAGTAGAGGCCTTCGCCGTTGATGCGCGGCTTCATCGAGGAGCCGCTCCAGCCCGGCGGCAGGACCTGCGTGTCATTCCACACGCCGTCGGCAGTCATGAGGTGGCCGAGCTTGGCGGCATCGCGCGGCCGCAGTCTGAGGCCGGAGGCCGCGGCGGGCTGGCCGGTGGACGGCAGGTTCACCCGTTCGAAGTCGGTGATGCCGAGCGGACTGAACAGCTTTTCCTTGGCGTAGTCGTCGAGCCGCTTGCCGGTGAGCTTGGTAAGGACGGCAGCCAGCAGGGTCGTGTTGCCGCCGTTGTAGTTGTAGACACTGCCCGGCGGGGCGATCACCGGCTGCTCCAGCACGTAGCGGATCGGGTCGGCCGCCCGGATCATCTGCAGCTCGCTGTTCGCGGGATTGCTGTAGGGGATCGACTCGTCCCACTTCAAGCCGGACGACATCGTTAGCAACTGGCGGAAGGTGATGCGCTCGTTGTCTGCGTTGCGCAGGCTTGCATAGTCGGGGAACTGGTCGATGACGGCCGAGTCGAGGTCGGGGAACTTGCCTTGCCGGAGTGCGATGCCGACCAGCAGCGACGTCACGCTCTTGGAGATCGAGCGCAGATCGTGCTTCACGTCCGGCGCATAGGCGATCGTGCCGATCGGCGAGCCCCAGCGCTCATCGGGGCCGGTGTAGTAGCGCTCCATCACCAGCTTGCCGGCGCGTGCCACCACGACGGCGTGGATGTTGGCCTCCTTCCACTGGGCGATGAACTTGTCGAGCTTGCAGAGCTGTCCGGTGTCCAGTCCGACACTCTCGGGGCGGTCGATCGTCCAGCCGTCGCCGTTGGAAATGGGCGTGCCGCAGGCTTGCGTTTCCTGCGCCGCGACCGTCGAGCAGAGCGCCAGCAGGGCCAGCGCGGACATGAGCAATCTTGTCATCGAGACCTAGCTTAGATCGCGGGCGACGGCCGGCAAGCGCATGTTAGCGTGATCACATGAAACTGAAGCTCTATTCCGGTCCGCTCAGCATGTTCGGCGCCAAGGCCGAGATTGCACTGCATGAGAAAGGCATTGCCTTCGAGCTGGTCATGGTGCCGTTCGAAATGAAGACGCTCTATCAGCCCAAGCACCCCGAGGTCGCGCGCATCAATCCCAAGCGCCAGGTGCCGGTTTTGATTGATGGCGACCTGGAAATCTTCGATTCGACCCAGATCTTCGAATATCTCGAGACCATCCGGCCGGAGCCGGCGCTGTGGCCGGCCGAGCCCAAGGCGCGTGCCCGGGCGCGGCTGCTCGAGCTGAAATCGGACGAGGTCTACTTCCCGCCGATCGTGCGGTTGATGGGCCTGCAGGCCACGCCCGACGACCCAGCGGCGGTCGAGGCGCGGAGCGCGGCCGCCCAATTCTACGACGAGCTCGAGCGCACCATGGGCGGGCGGCAGTGGCTGGCCGGTGACTACTCCTACGCCGACATCGCCTTCTACATGGCGCAGCTCTTTGGCGCGCGCATGACCGCGCCCATGGGCGACGCGCATCCGCGGCTGCAGGCCTGGCGCGAGCGCATGAGCGCGCGGCCAGCGATCGCCAAGGTCGCAGGCGCGATGGGCCGCTACCTGCTGAGCCAGGGCCGCACGCTGCCGGACTTCCTGGCGAGGCTCAGCGCGTGACCAAGATCCTGTTCCTGCCGGGCTCCGGCGCCTCGCCCGATTTCTGGAAGCCGGTGGGCTCGTTGCTGCCGGCCGACTGGCCCAAGGTGTACTTCGGCTGGCCGGGGCTCGGCCGCCAGCCGCACGATCCGGCGGTCAGGGGCATCGACGATCTAATCGCGATGGTGGTGGCGAAGATGGAGGCGCCAGTCGATCTGGTGGCGCAATCGATGGGCGGGGTGATCGCGGCCCGCATCGCGCTCGCCCACCCGCAGCTGGTACGGCGCCTGGTGCTGACGGTGACCTCCGGCGGCGTCGAGATGGCCGCGTTCGGCGCGTCGGACTGGCGCGCCGACTACCGCAAGTCGTTCTCCGAACGCCGCCGAATGGATTTACGAGCCGCGCACCGCGGCGCCGCTGCCGGTCGAGCGCATCACCGCGCCGACGCTGCTGATCTGGGGCGATTCAGATCCGATCAGCCCTGTCGCGGTCGGCCGGCATCTCGAGCAGCGCATTCCCGTCGCGCGCCTGCACATCGTCGCCGGCGGCAATCACGACGTGGCCAAGACTTACGCCAAGACGGTCGCGGCGCTGGTTGCCGGGCACCTCAGCCCTTGACGCGCCGCCGTGGCTTGGGCGGCGCTCGCCGCCGGGTTTTGGCCGCCTCAGGGCAGTAGCCCTTCAAGATGTCGATAACATTCTTCGCTTCGCGTGAGTGGTCGTCGACGTCCTTCAGGAACTTCTTCAGGAGCGCGCAGGCGAGATCCAGCGGCTTCGTTCGGGGCTTGATCTTCATTGGCCAGAAACGCTTCGCTTCGTCCCAGTAGCCCGCGTCATCGAGGAAGCGCACGGCGTAATAGAAGGCGGTCGCGGTCGGTGGATTGTAGCCGGAGTCGTGGGGCAGCGTGCTGTCGCCGTTGAGCAGCCGAGGCGCGGACTCCTGCAGACACCAGTCGAGCAGCATCTGCAGTTTGGGCGTCGCGTACGCCTGCAGGTCGTCAGCCATCTGGGACCAGGCGGCTTTCAGCGGGATCAAGACATCGTAGTTGTTATGGTCGTTGAAGCGGAGCCAGTAGGGGTCGGTTTTACTGGTTTTGCTGGTTTGCCAGCCGTACGGAAACCTGTCCCGCTCGACATCGTCATCCAGGATTGTCTCGGCCATCTCCTCGAGGCGCGGAATTCGATAGCCGGCTTCCGACCAATAGTGGACATTGTGGAACGTGAAGGTGAGGTCCTGGGCTTCCATCACTTCGGCGTGCCCGTGGAAGCGGTAGGAGGGGCCCCAGCAGCCGGTGAATTTGTTCTGCAGATCCTTCAGGTACTTCTGGTAGTTCAGTTTCCAGTCTTCCGAGAGTTCGAACTTCAGTTCCGGATACTTCTTCAGGACCTTCTTGAGGTCGGGGTTGTAGATCAGCAGTGACAGGGCCGTCATGACAGCGCCGAACTCATCGCGGTTGTTTCGTCCGGTTCTGCTGATGTCGCTGGTCCGCAGGCCGTCGAGATAGGCCCGAACAACATTCCAATCCTTCAAATTCGCGATGAAGGTCAGTGGGCCAGGCGGAGGATCGATGCGGGGCCCCTCGATATACTTGTCCGTCATCAATTCCATGTAGGTCGGTTCGAGTTTGCGATACCACTCCGTGCAGCCCGGTCCCCACGAGCCATCGGGGCATTGTTCGAGCTCTTGCGGGGATTCTTCGAGGCTCGCCTCCAACGCGTCGATGATGGCGTTCGCCCGCGGCCAGTCCTCGGTATAGTTCAGCAGCCATCCGGCCTCGGCGGAGATCAGTGTGGAAACCGGCTGGGACCGCGCATCAATCCGATTGCTGATGGGCGTGAGGCGCGCCCACAACGTGTCACGTTTGAGGTCGCGCCCAGGGTCGCGGAAAAGCCAATCGGCATTTATCTTTTGGAGGATGTCCTTGTACCTGATGGGACCATCTGTCATGCGAGCGCGCCTCCGTTGCCAAGCTCTGGCACGGTCGTTGTATCATGATCCGGAGAACAACCTAAGAGAGAAGCGTTCTACGGCTTGACCTTGCGCTTCAGCATCATCTCGTAGACACGCAGGATCGAGGTGCTGTCCTCGGGGCCCCAGCCCATGCCCTTGGCGAGGCGCTGCAGATTGTGCGTCGAAGCGCCTTGCTGCAGCGGCACGCCCATCTCGTCGCCCAGCTCGAGCGCCAGATGAAGGTCCTTGTAGGCAAGGTCGAGCGCGAAGGAGGGCGGATTGTAGTAGCCCTTCAGCGGACGCAGGCGTGAAGTTCTTGATGGCGTTGGAGTTGCCGCTCGAGGTCGAGATGGCGTGCAGCAGCTTCTCGGGATCGAGGCCGTAGCCCGTGCCCAGCATCATGGCTTCGCAGAGCGCCGCCATGTTGCAGAACGACAACATGTTGTTGCAAAGCTTGGTCACGGTGCCGCAGCCCAGCCCGCCCATGTGGATCACGTTGGCGCTGAACGACTGCAGCACCGGGAGCGCATCGTCGAACACCTTCTTGTCGCCGCCCACCATGATGGCGATGGTTGCGGCTTCGGCGCCCGTCGTGCCGCCACTCACCGGCGCGTCGAGCATGGCGATGCCCTTGGCGGCGAAGGCCGCGCCGATCTTCTTCACCATCGACGGCGCGTTGGTGGAGAGGTCGATATAGGTCTGGCCTTTGGATATGTTGGCCAGGATGCCATTGTCGCCAAGCGCCACAGCCTCCACATCCTTGGGCATGGGAAGCGACGTCATCACCACATCGGCGCCTTTGGTCACCTCGGCGATCGACTTGGCGGCGGTGCCACCGAGATCGGTGCAGGTCTTCACCGCGGCCGGGTTCAGGTCGAACACCGTCACCTGGTGGTTGGAGCGCTTGATGATGTTGCGGCACATCGGGCCGCCCATGTTGCCCACGCCGATGAATCCGACCTTCACGGTTTCCTCCCCGACTGAATTCGAAGCGCCGACTATAGACGATGCCGACCCGCGATGACGACCGCGCCGCGGCGCTGAAACGCATCAAGCTGGCGGCCACGCTATTGCTGGTCGGAACGGCGGTGCTTTTCGGTGTCGCCCGGCACTTCGAGCCGACGCACTGGGCGTGGGGCTACGTCGCTTCGTTCGCCGCCGCGGCCACAGTGGGCGGGCTGGCGGACTGGTACGCCGTCGTTGCCTTGTTCCGCCGGCCGCTCGGGCTGCCGATCCCGCACACCGCCATCATTCCGCGCAATCACCAGCGCATCGCCGAGAATCTCGGCACCTTCATCGAGACGAATTTCCTCGCCCCCGAGGCCGTCGAGAAGAAACTGGGCGAGGTCGATTTCGCGGCGCAGGTGGCGGAATGGCTGAGCGACCGCGAGCGCAGTGCTTCGCTCGCGGCCTTCGTGCTCAAGCTGCTGCCACAGACGCTGACCGCCATCGACCAGTCGGGCCTGCGAGTCTTTCTCGGCGAACGGGTGAGGGCGGAACTCGAGCGCGTCGAACTGGCGCCGCTGGCGGCGGGACTGCTGAGCGCGGTGACGGAGACCGGCCGCCACCAGCGACTGCTCAACGAACTTTTGGGCGCCCTCGACAAGGTGCTGACCAACGAGGAGACGCTGGCGGCGTTGCGCGAGAAGATCCGCAAGGAATTGCCGGCGTTGTTCAACCTCTATCGCGCCGATGCCTATCTCCTGCGCAAGATCGTCGCCTCGACGACGGCCTTCATCGAGGAGGCCCGCGGCGATCCCAACCATGCGCTGCGCCGCGAGTTCGACGGCTTCGTCCAAGGCTTCATCGAGCGCCTGCGGCATTCGGCGGATTTCGCCGAGCGCGCCGAGCGGTTGAAGCACGACCTGCTGGCGCGGCCGGAGGTGGTGGCGCTGGCCGAAGGCGCCTGGGACAGCCTGCGCGCCTTCCTGGAGCGCGACGCCGCGAGTGAGCAGTCACAAATCCGACGTCAGCTCGAAACCATGCTGGTCGATATTGGCGGGCAACTGGCGCGCGATGCCGCGATCCGCGCCGAGATCAACCGCGGCATGGTGCGGGTTTTGGCCGATTTCGTGGAAACGCAGAAAAGCGGCGTCGGCCGCTTCATCGCCGACCAGGTGAAGTCCTGGGATATCGACGTGCTGATCGGCCGCATCGAACTCACGGTGGGCCGCGACCTGCAATACATCCGCTTCAATGGTGCCCTGATCGGCGGGCTGGCCGGATTGGCCTTGCACGCGCTGGAGCAGGGGTTGAAGCTCTCCCTGTAATTTTTTGAGGAGGTTCAGATGGCCGACGCATCACAGAACTTCATGGACATGTTCACGAAGCTTGGTGAGCAGCTCAAGGTACCTTCCTTCGACGTCAAGAAAATCATGGAGCACCACCAGAAGAATCTCGACGCCATGGGCCGCTCCTGGCAGGCGATGGCCACCGGCGCCACCGCCGTTGCCAACAAGCAGCGCGAGATCTTCGAGAGCGCGATCAAGGACATCACCGAGATGGCCAAGGACTACAAGCCGAACGGCTCGCCGCAGGATATCTTCGCCAAGCAGGCCGAGTTCGGAAAGAAGGCGATGGAAGCGGCCATCACCAACACCCGCGACATCGCCGAACTGGCGCAGAAGTCCGGCGCCGACGCGCTCAAGATCATCCACGAGCGCATGCAGGAGTCCTACGACGAGATCCGCTCCGGAATGGAGAAGAAGTAGCGACTAGCGCAGGGCGTCGGCGACGCTTCCGGTTTGGTCGGCGCGGCCGACGTTGAAGGCGGCTTCCCAGACGGCGATCTTGCCGTCGCGAAGGACCCAGACCTCGACGCCGAAGCCCTTCATCGGCGCGCCGGTTTCGGCATCTTCCCAGGCGCCATTCCAGATGTTGGTGATGGTGTCGCCGGCGAGCGAGCGCAGCTGCTTGGTCAAGCGATAGTTCCTCTGACGGGCGCTGCGCGTCTTGAAGAAGGCGCGGACGGCGTCGCGGCCCTTGAATTCCGGCACGCTGCCGAAGCGCACGATGCAATCCTCGGTGAAGCCATCGGTCAGCGCATCGACGTTCCACGGCATGAACAGCAACTCGACGTGCTTCACCAGCGCCCGGGCTTCCTCGATGGTGCGCGGATTGCGGCTTTCCTGCTTGCGCATCGACTGCACGGCCATGTTTTCCTCCGTTGCACGCGTACTATAGTGCGCCGAAGTGAATGCAGGGGAAAGCATGGAGCGGTTCTGGCTCAAGAACTATCCGCCGGGCGTCCCGGCGGACATCGACCCGTCCGTCTATCCCAGCCTCGTGTCGCTCCTCGAGGAGAGCTTCACCAAGTACCGCGATGCCAAGGCCTATGTCTGCATGGACAAGGCGCTCAGCTTTGGTGAGGTCGACGCGCTCTCCCAGGCGCTCGCCGCCTGGCTGCAGAGCCGTGGCCTCAAGAAGGGGGCGCGCGTGGCGATCATGATGCCCAACGTGCTGCAGTACCCGATCGCGGTCGCTGCCGTGTGGCGGGCGGGCCTGATCGCGGTCAACGTCAATCCGCTCTACACCGCGCGCGAGCTCGAGCACCAGCTGAAGGATTCCGGCGCCGAGGCAGTGATCGTGCTGGAGAACTTCGCAGCGACCTTGCAGGCTGCGATCGCCGGCACGCCGGTGAAGCATGTCGTGGTGGGCTCGCTCGGTGATCTTTTGGGCTTTCCCAAGGGCCTGATTGTCAACTTCGTCGTGCGCACGGTCCGCAAGATGATCCCGGCCTGGTCGCTGCCCGGTCACTTCAAGTTCAACGACGCGATCGCCGCCGGCAGGTCGATGCCGTTCAGCCGGCCCGAGTCTCGGGCCCGACGACGTCGCCGTGCTGCAATACACCGGCGGCACGACCGGCGTCGCCAAGGGCGCCACGCTGCTCCATCGCACCATCGTCGCCAACCTGCTGGCGTCGGAGGCCTGGATGCAGCCCGGCCTGCACCGCAAGCCGCTCGCCGGCCAGCTCGACCATCGTCTGCGCCCTGCCGCTCTATCACGTCTTCGCCTTCATCACCTGCGGCCTGCTCGGCATGCGCACCGGCGGCGATGAACATCCTCATTCCCAATCCGCGCGACATGAAGGGCACGATCAAGGAGCTGGCCAAGTACCACATCAACATCTTCCCGGCGGTGAACACGCTGTTCAATGGACTGGCCGACTCAACCCGAGTTCGCCAAGCTCGACTTCTCCGGCCTGGTGATCTCCAACGGCGGCGGCATGGCGGTGCAGGAGGCGGTCGCCAGGAAGTGGCTGGCCATCACCGGCTGCCCGATCGTCGAGGGCTATGGCTTGAGCGAGACCTCGGCCGGCGTCACCTGCAATCCCACCGACTCCGATGCGTTCACCGGCACGATCGGCCTGCCTCTGCCCAATGTCGAGATCAAGATCCTGGGCGAGCAGGGCGAGGAGCTGCCGCTCGGCGAGGCCGGCGAGATCGCGATCAAGGGCCCGCAGGTCATGCGCGACTACTGGCAGCAGCCGGCCGAGACGGCGAAGGTCATGACGCCGGACGGCTTCTTCAAGTCGGGCGACATCGGCGAGATGGATGCGCGCGGCTACATCAAGATCGTCGATCGCAAGAAGGACATGATCGTGGTCTCGGGCTTCAAGGTCTTCCCCAACGAGATCGAAGAGGTCGTGGCCAACCATCCCGGCGTGCTGGAATGCGCCGCGGTCGGCGTGCCCGACGAGAAGTCGGGCGAGGCGGTCATGCTGTTCGTGGTCCGGCGCGACAAGAGCCTGACCAAGGAGGCGCTGGCCACCTACTGCGCCAAGCAATTCACCGGCTACAAACGGCCGAAATACATCGAATTCCGCGACGAGCTGCCCAAGACCAATGTCGGCAAGATCCTGCGCCGCGAGCTGCGCGACGGCGCGCTGAAGAAGGCCGCGTAGAGCGCAACCCAGGGGCGTTTCCCGCGTTGGCCTCATGCCTTTCGCTGGAGGAGCACCCCGATGATCCGCAAGCAGCTTTTTGCCGTGGCGGCGCTGGGACTGGCCGCAGCCGGCTGTTCCTACACCTCGACAACCGAGGCGGTCGTCCCGCCGCCCAGGCCGGTCGCCGTCGCGGCCCCTGTCTATGTACCGCCCACGACCGTCGTTTATACGGATCCGACCCCGGTTCCGGCCTATATCCCCCCGGCGCCGCCCTCGCCGCCAGCCGGTGTTCAGGCCTTTAGGGATGAGTATGGTTTCCGCTATGATGGCCAGGGGAACCGGATCGACGCGCGGGGCAACATCATCAGCCCGCACTCGACCACTCCCTAGAGTGTTCGTTATGGGGGGCAGTGATGGCGTCAGTTCGATACATGGCCGTGGTCGTGGCCGGCCTGTCTTTGGCCGGCTGCAACCTGCCGGTGCCTGACTACGCCGTCGTCAAGCAGCCGGCGCCGTATCGCACCGAGAACGGCCAGTGGATCGACAACGAGGGCTATGCCCTCGACGCCCAGGGCTTCCGCCTCGACAAGCAGGGCCAGCGCATCGGCATGGTCGACATTCCGGCAAAGACCGCGGGCGATGCCTCGAACGCCGTAGCTGGCTTCTACATCAGCAGCACCGGCAAGAATGCGCCGGGCAGCATCATGGTGCCGAGCGAAGGCGCGGCGGCGGGCGCGGGCTATGGGCCGGGCAGCGCCAACCCGGCGCCGAGCGGATCCATGCCGGCGCCCAGCACGATCATCCCCTCGCCGCCTCCGACGCAGCCGTCCGCGACCGGCACGCCGACGCCGCTCACGCCTGCGCCGACCAAGTAGTTTCGCCTACTCGATCCTGACGTCGGCGGCGCGGATCACCGGCGCCCATTTGGCGAGTTCGTTCTTGATGAACTGCGCGGTGATTGCCGGGCTGGTCTCTGTCGCCGGCACCGCGGCGATGTCTTCCAGGAACTTGATGGCGGCCTTGTCGGCGATCACTTTGCGCGATGCCTGGTCGATCGTGTCGACGACGTTCTGCGGCATGCCGGGCGGTCCCAGGATCAGGTTGAAGGTATAGGCCTCGTAGCCCTTCACGCCGGCCTCGGTCATGGTCTGGATGTCAGGTGCGATCGCGGCGCGCTTGGAATGGGCAAAGGCCAGGATGCGCAGTTTTCCCGCGCGATGCTGCTGCAAGGTCGTGCTGAAGGTCTCGAACATCCAGGCAACGTTGCCCGCCAGCAGGTCTTGCAGCGCCGGCCCCGAGCCCTTGTAGGGCACGTGGACGACGTCCATGCCGCCCACTTCCTTTTTGAAGTACTCGCTCGCCAGGTGAAGGATGCTGCCGATGCCGGACGAGGCGTAGGAGTACTTCCCCGGATTCTTCTTCATCTGCTCGACCAGGCCGTTCACCGAATCCGGCATCGAGGGATTGGTCACCAGCACCAGCGGATTGACGCAGATCGAGGAAATCGGCGTGAAGTCCTTGATCGGATCGTAGGGCGGCTTGACGAATGCGGTGGGATTGATGGCGTGTGTCGAGGAGGTCGCGAACAGGAGTGAATAGCCGTCGGGCTTGGCGTTCTTGACTTCCATGGCGCCGATCGAGCCGGCGGCGCCCGCCTTGTTGTCGACGATCATGGTCTGGCCGAGCAGCCCGGTCATCTTCTCCGCCACCATGCGGCCGATGATGTCGGTCGGCCCGGCGGGCGTGAAGGGGATCACCAGCCGCACCGTGCGCTCGGGATACTTGGCCTCGGCGCGGACGATGGCGGGCGCTGCCAGGGCGCCAAGCCCGGCAACCAGAACGCTACGACGCTTCATCACTCAACTCCCTGCGAATCCATGCCCATTACTAGCATGGCTTCACAAAGTGTGAAGGCGAGTTGCGGCCGCGGCGGCGCGTCAGGGCTCCAGGGCCCGCTAGGCGATCTTGACGTTGGCCTCGCGAATGATCGGCGCCCACTTGGCGAGCTCGTCCTTGATGAATTGCGCCGTGCGCTCGGGCGTGGTGTCCGGCGTGGGCACGGCAGCGTTGTCCTCGAGGAACTTGATGGTGGTCGGGTCGGCCATCGCGCGACGGCTCGCCTTGTCGAGCGTGTCGACGACGTTCTGCGGCATCCCGGCCGGGCCCAGGATGAGGGCGAAAGTGTAGACCTCGTATCCCTTCACGCCGGCCTCGCTCATGGTCGGAATCTCGGGCGCGATGGCGGCGCGCTTGGAATGGCAGTAGGCGAGGATCCTGAGCTTGCCGGCCCGGTGGAGCGGCAGGGTCGTGCTGAAGGTCTCGAACGACCAGGCGATGTTGCCCGCGATCGTGTCCTGGATGGCCGGCGCGCCGCCTTTGTAGGGCACGTGCACCACGTCCATGCCGCCAACCGAGCGTTTGAGGTATTCGCCCGCGAGGTGGATGATGCTGCCGATGCCCGCTGAGCCGTAGGAGTACTTGCCCGGGTTTTGCTTCATCAGGGCGATAACCTCCGACACCGACGGCGGAAGCGACGGATGGGTGAAGAACACGATCGGGTTGACGCAGACCGAGGCAATCGGCGTGAAATCCCTGATCGGGTCGTAGGGCGGATGGACGAACGCGGTGGGGTTGATGGCGTGCGTCGACGAGGTCGCGACCAGGAGCGTGTAGCCGTCGGGCTTGGCGTTCTTGACCTCGCTGGAGCCGATCGAGCCCGACGCGCCGCCCTTGTTGTCGACGATCACGGTCTGGCCGAGCTGCTGGGTCAACTTGTCAGCGAACATGCGGCCGGCGACGTCGGTGGCCCCGCCGGCCGGGAACGGCACGACCAGGCGGATGGTGCGATCGGGATACTTGGCGTCGGCGCGCACGACGGCGGGTGCCGCGAGCGCGCCGATGCCGCCCGCAAGCAGGTGGCGGCGTTTCATGTGATGACTCCCTGTGTGGTCGGCTATTTTGTGCTTAGGCGCTTCATTGAGCGGCTCGCTCACGGGGTGCCGTGACCGGGCCGCCGTTACGCGTACTACCAACCGTATTGTCGGCGAGACTAGCTCACCTGCGCTTGACCCGCCAATCCGGCATCGCCACAAGTCCCGCCATGTCCCCGCCCGCGCCTTCGGCACCCGTCGTCCGTTTTGCGCCAAGCCCCACCGGGCTGCTGCACGTGGGCAACGTGCGCGCCGCGCTGTTCAACTGGCTATTCGCCACGCCGTCACGGCGGCCGGTTCATCCTGCGCCTCGACGACACCGATCGCGCGCGCAGCAAGCCCGAGTACGAAGCGGCGATCGGCCGCGACCTCACCTGGCTCGGCCTCGACTGGGACACCAAGGAGCGGCAGTCCGATCGGCTCTCCCTCTATGACGCCGCGCGCGACAAGCTCGTTGCCGCCGGTCGGCTCTATCCCTGCTACGAGACGCCGGAGGAGCTCGAGTTCAAGCGCAAGCGCCTGCTCGCCCAGGGCAAGCCTCCGGTCTACGACCGCGCCGCGCTCCGGCTGGACGAAGCAGCGCGCCAAAAGTTCGAAGGCGAGGGCCGCCGGCCACACTGGCGCTTCAAGCTCGCCTCCGAGGAGGCGCGCTGGGACGATCTGGTGCGCGGCCCCCAGCATGTCGACGAAGCGAGCCAGAGCGATCCGGTGCTGGTGCGTGCCGACGGCTCGTACCTCTACAGCTTTACCTCGGTCGTCGACGACATCGACTTCGCCATCACGCACGTGGTCCGCGGCGAGGACCATGTCACCAACACCGGCGCGCAGATCCAGATGTTTGCCGCGCTGGGTGGCGCGATTCCCGCCTTCGCCCACCTGCCGCTGCTGGTCGATGCGGCGGGCGGCGGCTTGAGCAAGCGCGCCGGATCGCTGTCGGTCGGAGAGCTTCGCCAGCGCGGCATCGAGGCGCTCGCCATTGACGCGCTGCTGGCGCGGCTCGGCACGGCCGATCCGGTCGAGCCGGTCACCTCGCTCGACACGCTCGTTGCCACCGTGGATTTCGCGCGCGTCGGCCGCTCGGCCGCGCGCTTTTCGGAAGAGGAGCTCGCCCATCTCAGTGCGCGAACGCTGCACGCCATGCCCCATGCCGCCGTGCGCGCGCGTCTGCTTGACGATCCCGGCGAGGCCTTCTGGCTCGCCGTGCGCGGCAATCTCACGACGCTTGGCGACACCAAGATCTGGGCCGAGGTCGTGCGCGGGCCGATCGAGCCCAAGATCGAGGAACCAGCCTTCCTCGCCGATGCCGCCAAGGCGCTGCCCTCCGAGCCATGGACCGAGCAGACCTGGAAGGCCTGGACGACGGCGCTGTCGGTCGCCAGCGGTCGCAAGGGCCGCGCGCTGTTCCATCCGCTGCGCCTGGCGCTCACCGGGCGCGAGAACGGGCCGGAGATGGCCAGGCTCCTGCCGCTGATCGGCCGCGCCAAGGCGGTGGCGCGTCTCGCGGGCAAGGCAGCCTGACAGCAGGCGTTTCTGCGGCTAGCGGTTTGCGCGGCAACAACGCATCGTATAAGGTGCATCCATGTCGTTCTTTCTCCTCCGGGGCGCCGTCGGCGCGCGATGTATCGAGGTCTGAGGTCCGTTCAGGGCCGGTCAGCCTTCGTCTACGTTTGATCCAGGAGTAAGGGGCGATGTCCCTCGTCATCTACAACACGCTGTCGCGTGAAAAAGAGCCGTTCGTGCCGCTCGATCCGGCGCATGTGCGCCTCTATGTCTGCGGCCCGACGGTCTACGACTACGTCCATATCGGCAATGCGCGCCCCGTCGTGGCGTTCGACGTGCTGTACCGGCTGCTCAAGCGCCGATATCCGCGCGTCACTTACGTGCGCAACATCACCGACATCGACGACCGCATCATCGTGCGCGCCGCCGACAACAAGGAGCCGATCGAGGCGCTGACCGCGCGCACGGGCGACGCCTACCAAAGCGACATGCGACGGCTGGGCGCGCTCGCGCCCGATCACGAGCCGCGCGCCACGCAATACGTGACGCAGATGGTGACGCTGATCCAGAAGCTGGTCGACAAGGGCCACGCCTACGCCGCTGAAGGCCATGTGCTGTTCAGCGTGCCCAGCATGGCCGACTATGGCCGCCTGTCGCGGCGCACGCGCGACGAGCTGATCGCAGGCGCGCGCGTCGAGGTGGCTCCCTACAAGAAGGATCCGGCCGACTTCGTGCTGTGGAAGCCCTCGACCGAGGCGCAGCCGGGCTGGCCGAGCCCGTGGGGCCGCGGCCGGCCGGGCTGGCATATCGAATGCTCGGCGATGAGCGGCGCGCTGCTCGGCGAGACCTTCGACATCCATGCCGGCGGTCTCGACCTCATCTTCCCGCACCACGAGAACGAGATCGCGCAGAGCCGTTCGGCGTTCGGCCACGCCATCATGGCAAAGTACTGGATGCACAACGGCTTCCTCAACATCTCGGGCGAGAAGATGAGCAAGTCGCTCGGCAACTTCTTCACCGTGCACGAGCTCCTGGACCAGTATCCGGGTGAGGCGATTCGGCTGCTGTTGCTGAGCGCGCACTACCGCCAGCCGCTCGACTTCACGCATGAGGGGCTGGTCCAGGCCAAGGCGACGCTCGATCGCTGGTACGGCGCGCTGCGCGGCAAGCCGGTAACTGTCGCCAATGCGATTCCGCAAACCGTCGAAGATGCCCTGTCCGACGACCTCAACACGCCGCTTGCCATCAGCGCCATCCACCAACTCGACGATCCGGCCGTGCTGCGCGCGGGCGCGCATGCGCTCGGCCTCTTGCAGCAGGACGCCGAAGCGTGGTTCCGCTGGACTCCGGCCGGCAGCACCGGCCCAACGGATGCCGAGATCGAGGCCGCGATCGCCGCCCGTCAGGCCGCGCGCAAGGCGAAGGACTTCAAGGAGTCCGACCGCATCCGCGACGACTTGAAAGCCAAGGGCGTGATCCTCGAGGACGGCCCGAAGGGCACGACCTGGAAGCGCGGCTAGCAGAGGAATGACGTCGACCCCTTGAAAAGCCTGCCAAATAGGGGGCTTGACAGTCTGCCGTATTTAACCTACCTGTTAAATATGGATATGCTCTCCCAGACCTTCTCGGCCCTCGCCGACCCCACCCGCCGGGCCATTCTGGCGCGCTTGGCGACGGGGGCGGCGACGGTGGGCGATATCGCCGAGCCGTTCGACATGTCGTTGCCGGCGGTATCGCGGCATCTGCGCGTGCTGACCGATGCCGGCCTGATCGAGCGCCACACCGAGGCCCAATGGCGACGCTGCGAGCTGCGCGGCGAGGGTCTTCGTGCCGCCGCCGACTGGATCGAATATTACCGCCGCTTCTGGGAGACGCAGTTCGACAAGCTCGATGCCTTCCTGAAGCGCACTGCGCCCACCAAGCCTGCGAAGGGGAAACGCCATGGCCGAGTCCGCTAGTGGTCTGATCCTGCGCATGACGCGCACCTTCGACGCCACCCCCGACCGCGTGTTCGCGGCGTGGACCAATCCCGATCACTTCGGCTCCTGGTTCGGGCCGGCCGGCATGAAGACGGTGGAATGCAATCTCGACGCCCGCGTCGGCGGCGCCTGGCGCCTGATGGGCGAAGGCAACAACATTCCCGGTCGGCGACGATCCCGGCCGCGTCCGACCCACGGTGTCGGGCAAGTATCTCGAGATTGAGCCGCCCAGGCGGCTGGTTTTCACCTGGGCGTGGCATGAAAAGGACGACTTCGCCTCGCCGCGCGGCCAGGAGAGCATCGTTACCATCCAGTTCAACCCGGTCGGCGAACGCACGGAGATGCTGTTCACCCAGGCCGTGTTCAAGGAACAGTCGGCGCTCGCGGCGCACAATCGCGGCTGGACCGAATCGTTCGACAAGCTCGGCGACTTTCTCAGGAGGGCACCATGACGACATCTCGCATCGTTTCGCACGAAGAGTGGTTGAAGGCGCAGCAGGCCCATCTTGCCAAGGAGAAGGAGTTCACCCACCGCCGCGACGAGCTCGCGCGCGAACGCCGCGAGCTGCCGTGGGAGAAGGTCGGGAAGAACTACGTCTTCGACGCGCCGGAAGGCAAAGTGACGCTCGCCCAGCTGTTCGATGGCAAGAGCCAGCTCATCGTCCAGCATTTCATGTTCGGCCCGGACTGGAACGAGGGCTGCCCGAGCTGCTCGTTCTGGACCGACAACTTCAACGGCGTCGACGTGCACCTGGCGCACCGCGACACGGCGTTCGTGCTGGTCTCGCGTGCGCCGATCGCCAAGCTCGAAGCCTATAAGAAGCGCATGGGCTGGACGGTCCGCTGGGTATCGTCCCTCAACAACGATTTCAATTTCGACTACGGCGTCTCGTTCCAGCCGGACGAGGAGGCCAAGAAGTACAATCTCGACACCGTCAAGCCCTACGGTCAGGAAAACCCAGGACTGAGCGCCTTCCGTAAGGGCGACGACGGCGCGATCTATCGCACCTACTCGACCTATGCCCGCGGGCTGGACGTGCTGAACGGCACCTATCACCTGCTCGACATGACCTCGAAGGGCCGCGACGAGGATCCCAAGCATCCGATGGCCTGGGTGAAGCGCCACGATCGTTACTAGGAGGACCGCCATGGATAGCGTGATCGACACCCGCACTCTGCGCCTCGTGCGCGTCTTCGATGCGCCGCGCGAGCGCGTCTTCGATGCCTGGACGAAGCAGGACCAATTCGTCCAGTGGATGTGCCCGCCCGGCGTGAAAATAACCGTGTGCGAAATCGACGTGCGGCCAGGCGGCGCCTGGCGCATCGACGGCCTTCACGACGGTGGTGGTCGTGTCTTCGCCTCGTCGGGCAGGTATGTCGAGGTAACGCGGCCCGAGCGACTGGTCTTCACCTGGGCGCATCATGCAGATGGCGACTTTGCCAAGCCACGCGGTCACGAGACGACGGTGCGTATCGAGTTGCGCGCGCTGGGCAGCAAGACCGAGCTCACGCTGACGCACGGACCGTTCGCCGACGCGCCGAGCCTCGCCAACCACGAGCAGGGCTGGAAGGGCTCGTTCGACAAGCTTCTCGCTTTTCTTGGGAGGGCGTGATGGCATCGATCAAGGTCTACGGCGTCCCGCCCAGCACCTTCACCCGCGCCGTTCTGATGGGCTGCCACGAGAAAGGCATCGACTACGAGCTAGTCCCGACCTTTCCGGGCACCGTCGGCGCGCTCAATCCATTCGGCAAGATCCCGGCGATGACGCACGGCGAGCTGACGCTGTTCGAAGTCGTCGGCGATCCTGCGCTACCTCGACCAGGCCTTTCCCGGCCCGAAGCTGTGGCCGGCCGACGCACGCGCTGCCGCCCTTGTCGATCAGTGGGTGGGTGCCGCCTGCGATTCTCTCTTGAACTCGGTGCAGCGCTACATGGCTTCGCGCTTCAACTTCCTGCCGGTGCCGGCCGAGATGACGAAGAAGTATCTCGACAAGACCCGCGAGGTCCTGCCGGTGTTCGACCGCCAGCTCGGCAAGACGAAATACATTGCGGGTGAGGGGCTTACGGCGGCCGATCTGGTGGCCGCCCCGCCTTTCTTCTATTGCCCCGAGATCGCCGAGCTCAGGGGCATTCTCGATACCCAGCCCAACTGCCGGCGCTGGATGGACGACATCGCCGGCCGCCCGAGCTTTGCAGCGACGGTGACGCCGCCGGAGATGAAACCGAAGCTTGCCAACTGAGCGCGGAACCCCATCTAATTGGCCAACTGTTGCCAATCAGGGGACTGAGCATGACCCATACTGCGACCTGGCACGGCAAGGTGCTGGCCAAGAGCGACACGACCCTCGAGGTCGGCGGCTATCGCTACTTCCCGCGCGATACCGTGCGGATGGACCTGTTAAAGCTGACGCCCAAGACGGCGAGCGACCTCGAATGTCCGCACGGCGTGCAGTTCTATGACGTCGTCGACGGCGGCAAGACCAGCCCGCGCGCGGCCTGGTCCTACGAGGCGCCGCAGCCCAAGATGAAGCCGGTCGACCACTGGATCGGCTTCTGGGAAGACGTCGAGATCGCCTAAGGCGTCACGCCCCACTTCTCGAAATCCTTCGGCACGTCCGACCGGATCTTGAGCGCCGCCTCGACGTCAGCATCGCCGCCTGCTTTGTCCCCGGTCGCGCGTTTGGCCAGCCCGCGGCCGTAGAGCGACTCTTCCTTGTTGGGCTTCAGCTTCAGGACGTCGTTGTAGTCGGCGATCGCGGCGTCATAGAGCTTGAGCTTCAGCTCGGTGAAAGCGCGGCTGTCGAGCATCTCGGCATGGTTGGGATCGACGCGCAGCCCTTCGTTGCAGTCGGCCAGCGCCCGCTCCATCTTGCCGTTGACGGTGCGCTGCCAGCACAGGCTATTCCAGGCGCTGGCATCGTGCGGATTGATGCGCGTCGCCTCCTGCAGGTCGCGGATGGCGCTGTTCCAGTCGTTCTTGGCTTCGTAGGCGAGCGCCCGGTTGCGCAGCGCCAGGCTGTAGTCCGGCTTGAGCTTCAGCGCCTCGGTGAAGTCGCTTATCGCCTTGTCGTAGTCGCCCTTGTAGCGCCAGGCGTTGCCACGATTGTTGAAGGCATAGGCGTAGTCGGGCTGCAGTCGGATCGCCTCGTCGTAATCCATGATCGCCTTGTCGTACTGGCCCTTGTTGCGCCAGGCGATGCCGCGGTTGTTGAAGGTCTCGTGCATGGTGGGCCGGAGCTTGAGCGCCTCGTCATAGTCCGCCAGCGCGCGATCCCAGTCGCCCTTGGCGGCATAGCTCAGGCCACGGTTGTTGTAGCCGTCGGCGTTGTTGGGCTTCAGCTTGATGCTCTGGTCGTAATCCTTGATCGAGCGGTCCCATTGCTTCATGTCGTAGTAGACGAGGCCGCGATTTTCGTAGGCATCGGCGTAGTCGGGTTTGAGCCGGATCGCCTGGTCGAGCTCGGCGATGGCCTTGTCGGTCTTGCCGAGGCGGCGATAGGCGTTGCCGCGGTTGTTGTAGGGCAGCGGGTCGTTGGGCGCGATGCGGGTCGCCTGGTCGTAGTCCTGGACGGCGCGCTCGTACTGGCGGAGCGACTGGAAGACGTTGCCGCGATTGTTGAACGCCGACGAGTAGGTGGGCCTGAGCCTGAGCGCCTGATCGTAGTCCTTCAGCGCGAGCTCGTAGTCCTTCCTGTTCTGATAGCCGATGCCGCGGTTGTAGTAGGCGATCGCCAGGTTGTCCTGGCTCTCCTTGCCGCCCTGGATGACGGCGGTGCAGCCGCTGATGGTCTGGTCATCGGCGGCGCTGGTCCTGTAGCAGACCTCGCGCTGCTGTGGCGTCTGTGCCAGCGCAGATGCTGTTGCAAACGCGAGTGCCGAGACGGTTAGGACCCGATGGGCCCAGCGAACTGTGCAAGCCATGCCTACTCCCCCGAAACCTCGGCGAGGATATCGGGGAGACGGAAGGACGGCAATTTGGTGCTGCAACCCTTCAGGAGAAATGCGCAAGGACGGCTTTGGCGACGGCGTCGGGCTGGTCGAGATAGGCGAGATGTCCGGCGTTGGCGACCGTTTCGACGCGGCGTGCTGCCGTTGATCTCGGTGGCGAACTTTTTCGCATAGCTCGGCGGCAGGACGGCGTCCTTGTCGCCCCACAGCACGAGGGTCGGGGCGGCGATCAGGCCAAGGCGCTTCTCGAGATGCGTGTTGCCGAGCGGCCAGAAGGCGCGCGCCGCGGCCTCGGAGGCGCGAACCATCTCGATCGGCCATTCGATCGAGTTCGCCCCATCGGGCGGCGACGACCAGCGCCTGCCACTTGGCGGCGTCGGCGCACATCAAGCCCGCCACGTTGTCCCGGCGTTGAGCCCAAGGGTCGGCGGCGGGCTCGGCCTCGTCGAACAGGCCGAACGGCGCGATCAGCGCGAGCTTGCGGACGTGGCTCGGGAAGATCGCCGCCATCTCGGCGGCGAAGGCAGCCGCCCACCGACGCGCCCAAGAGATCGGCGCCGGCGAGGCCTGCCTTGTCGATCAGCTGGCGCACCGCCAGCACCCAGTCGAGATGCGTGTCGAGCACGGTGTGACCGGTCGCCCCGCCGGGATAGCCCGGCAGCGACGGCGCGATCACCGTGCGCGTCTCGGCGAGGCGATCGAGGAAGGGCAGCCAGCGCGGCAGGCCGCCGAGGCCCGCGAGGAAGCCGAGCTTGCGGCCCTGGCCCTTGCTCCAGACGCGGCAGGGGAAGCCGTTGATCTCAACGGTCGTGGTCGTGGGCGCGGGCAAGGTCTACTCCGCGGCGACGGCGTGCGGGCGGAAGGCGGGTACGGCGGCGCGCTGGCCCTTGGCCATGGGTTTCGGCCACCACTTGTCCTCCCAGTCGGAGAACAGGTCCTTCACCTTGGGCATCACCTTCTCGGCGAACAGGCCGGTGTTGTACTTGGTGGTGGCCTTGCTCATGTTGCCGTACTGCAAGAGCAGCATCAGGTGGCCGACATTGAGGCTGGTCGCCACGTGGCGGACTTGCTCCACCACCTCATCGGGCGAGCCGATGATGACGTAGCCGCCATCGACGATGTCCTTCATGTTGGTCGCCTTGAGTGCCGCCTTGGTCGCGGGATTGGCGAGGTTGGCGGCCTTGGTCATCATGCCTTCGATGCCGGCGCGCTGCGTGCCCTCGGTCGTGTAGCCGGGCGGCAGGGCGAAGCGCGGATCGACATGCAGGCAGCGGCCGTAAAAGTACTCGGCGGGCTCGGTGTAGAGATCGAGCGCCTGCTGGCGGCTTTCGGCGACGCCGACGAACTGCAGGAAGCCCGCGCGATAGGGATTGCGGTCCTTGCCGAGCTTGGCCATCTCGTTCCAGAAGCCCTTCATCGTCGTCAGCCCGGCCTTGTAGCCGTAGTACGACAGGTAGCAGTAGACGTAGTCCATCTCCGCGCACCAGCGCCAGGTCTCGATCGAGCCGCCGCCGGGGATCCAGATCGGCGGATGCGGGTCGTTCTGGATCGGCCGCGGCCAGATGTTGACGTAGCGCTGCTGGTTGAAGCGGCCGTGAGAAGGCGAAGGTGTCCTTCTCGGTCCACGCCTTCTTCACCAGGTCGTGCGCCTCGTAGTAGCGCTCGCGCAACAGGCTCGGGTTCTGGCCGTAGGCGTAGCAGGTGTCCATCGGCGAGCCCACGGGGAAGCCGGCAATCAGGCGGCCGCCGGAGATGCAGTCGATCATGGCGAACTCTTCGGCCACCCGCGTCGGCGGATTGTAGAGCGCGAGGCTGTTGCCCATCACGCAGATCGCGGTGTCGTTCGTGCGCCGCGCCAGCGACGCGGCGATCAGGTTGGGCGACGGCATCAGGCCGTAGCCGTTCGAGTGATGCTCGTTCACGCAGATGGCGTCGAAGCCCACTCGGCGGCATATTCGAGCTCGTCCATGAAATCGTTGTACATGTGATGCGCCCGGCGTGGGTCGAACAGCGACGAATGGATGTCGACCCACACCGAGGGATGCTTCTTGTTGAAGTCATCCGGAAGCTCCGTGTACGGCATCAGGTGAAACCACATGAGCTTCAAGGCGTCCTCCCTGGACTCGGACCGCAGGTAAACGATCGTTTACCTCGCAAAGCCTGCCAAGTCCTGTGGATGAGCGCAATCTGTGACAGCGCGCGCAGCACGCAACTTTATTGTTTTCGCCCACGTTAAATCGTTCCGAATGATGTTTTGTGCGTTGCAATCTCGCGACCGCAACAATAGCTTTGCTGCATTGCAGGAGGGACGAGCCATGTCCGTTGTCGCTTTCGCGCCGCGCCCGCATCCGACGGCGAACCAGCCGAAGAAGGATCTCTACGAGATGGGCGAGATTCCGCCGCTCGGCCATGTGCCCAAGAGCATGTACGCCTGGGTGATCCGGCGCGACCGGCACGGGCCGCCCGAGCAATCCATGCAGCTCGAGGTCGTGCCGACGCACACCATCGGTGAGGACGAGGTGCTCGTCCTCGTGATGGCGGCAGGCGTCAACTACAACGGCGTGTGGGCCGGGCTCGGCCTGCCGATCTCGCCGTTCGACGTGCACAAGCAGGAATTCCACATCGCCGGCTCCGACGCCGCCGGCATCGTCTGGGCGATCGGCGCCAAGGTGAAGCGCTGGAAGGTGGGCGACGAGGTCGTGGTCCACTGTAACCAGGACGACGGCGACGACGAGGAGTGCAACGGCGGCGACCCGATGTTCTCGACCAGCCAGCGCATCTGGGGCTACGAGACGCCGGACGGCAGCTTCGCGCAGTTCTGCAAGGTGCAGGCGCGCCAGCTGATGAAGCGCGCCACAGCATCTCACTTGGGAGGAGAGCGCCTCCTACACGCTGACGCTCGCCACCGCCTACCGCATGCTGTTCGGCCATCGCCCGCACATCCTGCGACCTGGCCACAATGTGCTGGTGTGGGGCGCGGCGGGCGGCATCGGCTCGATGGCGGTGCAGCTGATCGCCACCGCCGGCGCCAATGCGATCGGCGTGATCTCCGATCCCTCGAAGAAGGACTTCGTGATGAGCCTCGGCGCCAAGGGCGTCGTCAATCGCAACGACTTCGATTGCTGGGGCCAGCTGCCCGACGTCGACGACCAGAAGGGCTATGCCGAGTACATGAAGAAGTGCCGCAAGTTCGGCGCGGCGATCTGGGAAGTCACCGGCAAGGGCAACGACGTCGACTTCGTGTTCGAGCATCCCGGCGAGCAGACCTTCCCGGTGTCGTGCTTCATCGTGAAGCGCGGCGGCATGGTGGTGTTCTGCGCCGGCACCACCGGCTACAACCTGACCATGGACGCGCGCTTCGTGTGGATGCGCCAGAAGCGCATCCAGGGCAGCCACTTCGCCAACCTCCTGCAGGCGAGCCAGGCCAACCAGCTGGTGATCGAGCGCCGCATCGATCCGTGCATGAGCGAGGTCTTCGACTGGGCCGACATTCCCAAGGCCCACACCAAGATGTGGAAGAACCAGCACAAGCCCGGGCAACATGGCGGTGCTGGTCTCGGCCAAGCGGCCGGGCCTGCGCACGCTCGAGGATGCGCTGGAGGACTAACCGACCGTTTTCTGCCGTTTTCCCCGTTTTCTAACGGCGCGGAAAACGGTGCGCGCTCGCAATGCATTGATTCGGCGAACACTTTAGGCGCGAGCTCCTCCGGGAAAACCGTCGAAAACGGTCAAAAACGGTGAGAAAACGGATTTTGCTGAGGTTTTCGACTCGCTCATCGTGGGTCGCGCGCCTGCCGCAACGGGTGATCTCCAGCACCCGATCATTATAAATCCGACGGGTCCGAATCGACGATTCTGGTCATTAGAAGTTCAGCAGGAGCGCCGCCGCATGCAGCAGCAGATCTCCGTCGTCACGCTGGGCATCGTCGACCTGGCGCGCTCGCGCCTCTTCTATGCCGATGGCTTCGGCTGGAAGCCGGTCCTGGAGACGCCGGACATCATTTTCTACCAGATGAACGGCCTGATGCTGGGCACCTGGCTCGCCTCGTCGCTGGAGGCGGACTCGCAGCGCAAGCACGCGGCGGGGCCGGGCGCATTTGCGTTGGCCCACAACGTGCCGACGCAGCACGACGTCCAGCCGACGCTCGATCACCTGGCGCGCTTCGGCGGCACGATCCTGCGCGCCGCCGATGCGCCGCCGCACGGCGGCTTCCGCGGCTACATCGCCGATCCCGACGGCCATGCCTGGGAGATCGCGTGGAATCCCGCCTGGCCGATCAGCCCCGAGGGCTACGTGACCTTCGGCACCTAGGACCTGGCATGGTCCGCGCAGGATCAGGACCTATTAACGCCGTATTTCAGCGGCACTAGGCCCGTCTCCCGACAATTCAGGGCCTGCCGCGGCAATCGGTATTGGCTCGTTCTCCAACGACGGAGCCAATTCGAAATGGTGCCGACGATCACCAATCCCATTGCGCAGGCCGCCTGGTCGGCCCTTCTCGCCCTCGTGCTGCTGTGCCTCAGTGCGGCCATCCTGCGCGCCGATGAGGGACGCTCGGCCAAGACGGCCGAGGCCGGCCCCCTGCACTGCCGGATCTATTTCGGCTGCTTGCCCGACCTCGCCAGACCGCTCGGCCGTTTCAACTAGCCGCTTCGCTGGTCCGCCACCCTCCGCCCATCACCTTCTGGGGGTATTTCCTGACATCCTGCCGATGCACGGGCGGTCGTATGTGCGTGGCGATGGCATCGAATGGCGGCATGTTTCCCCCGTCGCGTTTGATCTGGCTATAATGGCTCGAGTAGGAGAGAGCCATGCAAGGTTCGCTGCGCGGCAACAAGGGCCCCCGCATCCGCCACCAGGCGGACGAGAGCGCGCCCTACGAGACCATCACCATCGACAAGCTGACGCCGATCATCGGCGCGGAGATCGGCGGCATCGATCTCTCCAAGCCGCTTTCCAACCGCCAGCAGGACGAAGTGCATCGCGCGCTGGCCGAGAACTGCGTGATCTTCTTCCGCGACCAGCATGATCACGCCCGATCAGCACGTGGCCTTCGGCCGGCTGTTCGGCGACCTGCACGTCCATCCGGCCGCGCCGCACGAGCCGGGTCGGCCGGAGCTGATGGTCATCCATGCCGACAAGGATTTGCCGCGCGCCAACGGCGAGGGCTGGCACACCGACGTGAGCTGCGATACCGAGCCGCCGATGGGCTCGATCCTCTACATCAAGAAGTGTCCGCCCAAGGGCGGCGACACGCTGTTCGCCTCGATGTACGCCGCCTATGACGCTTTGTCGGATCGGATGAAGACCTATCTCGAGGGCATGACCGCCTTCCATGACGGCGAATTGGTCTATCGCGGCCTCTACAAGAATTTCGGCGTCGAGGAGAAGGAGAAGTATCCGCGCGCCGAGCATCCGGTGATCCGCACCCATCCCGTGACCGCTAAGAAGGCGCTCTACGTCAACCGCGGCTTCACGCGCCATCTGATCGGCGTGCCGCGCGACGAAAGCGACGGCATCCTGCGCTATCTCTACGAGCACATGGAGAACCCGCTGTTCCAGTGC
The DNA here is from genome assembly GCA_963755595.1 of uncultured Alphaproteobacteria bacterium. Taxonomy (GTDB): domain Bacteria; phylum Pseudomonadota; class Alphaproteobacteria; order Reyranellales; family Reyranellaceae; genus Reyranella. Next base: position 324,772 of record CAVWKP010000018.1, read on the forward strand.
CGCTTCCGCTGGCGCGAGAACTCGATCGCCTTCTGGGACAATCGCTGCGTGCAGCACCGCGCCATGTGGGATTACTGGCCGCACACCCGCAGCGGCAATCGCGTCACGGTCGCGGGCGACAAGCCGTTCTGATACAAGCACCGGCGTGCTCGTCATCTTCGATTGCGACGGCGTGCTGGTCGACAGCGAGCCGCTCTCCAACACCGTGTTCGCCCGCGCGCTCAAGCGCGAGGGGCTCGACTGGTCCGTCGAGGAGACGATGCGTCGTCTGATGGGACGATCGATGAAGGCCTGTGTCGAGATCATCGAGGGATTGCTGGCGCGCCAGCTGCCGGAGGACTTCGTGCACAGGCTGCAGGCCGACACGTTGCAGGCCTTCCGTGATGCGCCGCTGCAGCCGGTGCCGGGCATCAACGAGGCGATCGATGCGATCGAGGCGCAGGGCATCAACACCTGCATCGCGAGTTCCGGCGGCTTCGACAAGATGGAGGTGTCGCTCGGCGTCACCGGCCTGCTGGCGCGCTTCGAAGGCCGCATCTTCAGCGCGACCCAGGTGCCGCGCGCCAAACCCTTTCCTGACCTTTTCCTTCACGCCGCGATCGCGATGAACGAGCAGCCGTTCGATTGCCTCGTGGTCGAGGATTCGGTTCCCGGCGTGCAGGCGGCGAAGTCGGCCGGCATGCGGGTGCTGGGCTATGCCGGCGCGCCGCACACCGATCGCGACGCGATGGCGGCGCGCCGGCGCGTTCCTGTTCGACGACATGAAGAAGTTGCCCGCGCTGGTGCTGCAATGACCGGCTCGTGGTCCATGGGCGAAGCGAAGCCCGAGCGCATCCTCGTGCTGGGCGCTGGCATGGCAGGGCTGGTCGCCGCGAGGTTGCTACACGATTCGGGTTTCAAGGTGACGCTGCTGGAGGCGCGCGAGCGCATCGGCGGGCGTGTCTGGACCGACGATCGCGTCGGCGCGCCAGTCGATCTCGGCGGCTCGTGGGTGCATGGCGTGGAGGGCAATCCGCTGGCGCTGTGGTGCGGCAAGCTCGGCGTCAGGCTGATCAGCTCGGAGGCCGACCGGCTGATCATCGATGAGCGTGCCTCGGCCACGACGCGCACGACGCAACGGCGCAAGGCCTTCATGGGCGTCGCGGCCTTCAATACCGCCATCGCCTTCGCGGGCTGGAAGAGCAAGTTCCTGACGAATGTGCGCGGGCCGCGCTCGGTCTCGGTGAAGGATGCGATCGAACCTCTGCTGCATGCCCCGTGGTTGCCCGAGGTCGATCGGCTGGTGGTCGCCACTTTCGTCGAGGGCAGCGAGGGCGTGAACGGCTCGGTGTGGGACCAGCTCTCAGCCGAGGAATGGTTTCCGACCGAAGGCCTGGACGGCAACGCCCAACCCCAGGGCGGCTTTCACCCTTTGCTCGAAGACGCCGTGCGCGGCGTCGACATCCGGCTCAACTCGCCCGTGACAGCGCTTTCCTGGACGGAGCATGGCGTGGCCGCGACGCTCCAGAGCGGCGAGCGCATCGAGGCCGACCGCGCCGTGGTCACCTTGCCGGTCGGGCTGTTGCGTGACGGCCGCTTCCGCCTCGATCCGTTGCCGCCGCCGGCGCAATGGGCCGCGATTAACCGGGTGGGCTACGGCGCGGGCGTGCTGGGCAAGATCTATATGCGCTTCCCGCACGTCTTCTGGCCGGAGACGTCGAAATGGTTCGGCCGGCTGCCCGACGCACCGGACCGGCGCGGCACCTTCAACACCTTCGTCTCGCACACCGAGGAGACCGGCCTGCCGATTCTACTGAGCTTCGCCAACGGCCACTCGGCGGTGCGCTATGAGCGCGAGATGGGCGACGAAGAGGTGAAGCAGGCGGCGCTCGCAAGCTTGCGCAAGATGTTCGGGCACAACAAGGTGCCGGAGCCTGAGGCCTTCGTCTTTCCGCGCTGGCTCACCGATCCCTGGACGATGGGCGGCTATACCTATCCCGCGATCGGCAGCCCGCCCGAGGACCATGACGATCATGCGCGCCCGCTCGCCAACCGTGTGTTCTTCGCGGGCGAGGCCACCGAGCCGGTCGAGTACGGCACCGTGCACGCGGCCTTGTGGTCGGCCGAGATGGCCGCCGAAGCGATCTTCGAGCTGTCGACCGGCGGGCGACCCACGAGCGACCATCGTCCTTGGGCCGGCGCGCGGCGCGGGGCGGGGCGTGCTACAATCGCTGAAGTCATGAAACTCGCCAACATCCTCTTCGTCCTGGTCATCGTTTCGGGTCTGGCAACGCTTGGCGTGCTGTTTGCCGGATTGATCAGCATGGCGCGCGGCCCCACCGACAGCGTCGAGCGCGCCCGCCACAGCAACAAGTTGATGTGGTGGCGCGTTCGGCTGCAGCTCCTGACGCATCGTGCTGATCCTGCTGTGGTACCTCGCGAGCAAGGCCTGATGGTCAAGCTCACGCGCATCTACACCAGGGGCGGCGACAAGGGGCAGACCTCGCTCGGCCGCGGCGAGCGCGTCGCCAAGCACGACCTGCGCGTCGAGGCCTATGGCACGGTCGATGAGACGAACTCGGTGATCGGGCTCGCCCGCGCAATCATCGAGCGCACGGTCAAGAACGACGCGCATCGCCGCCATGTCGACGGCATGCTGGCGCGCATCCAGAACGACCTGTTCGACCTCGGCGCCGATCTCAGCACGGTGAAGGCCAAGCGCGGCCAGCCGGCGCTGCGCATCGTGCCGGCGCAGGTCGAGCGCCTGGAGCGCGAGATCGACGAGATGAACGCCGAGCTTGGCCCGCTCAACTCATTCATCCTGTCCGGCGGCAGCGAGGCGTCGGCCTGGCTGCATCTTGGTCGCACCGTGGCGCGCCGCGCCGAGCGGCGCATGACGCAGCTCGCGGCCAAGCAGACGGTCAACCCCGAGGCGATCAAGTACATCAACCGCCTCTCCGACCACCTGTTCGTGCTCGCCCGGCGGCTCAACGACAACGGTGCAGCAGACGTGCTGTGGGTGCCCGGCGCCCATCGCGAGGCTGGCTAAGCTATTGAAAAACTGTCATAAACTTTCCGCGCTGCGATTTTGTGCAGCGCGGCATAGCCTTGACATGATCAACTGAACGCCCCTACACGAATTTCCCTTCGCCGGACGGGGCGTCCGGCTGCAACACCTAATAGGCATAACGCGATGAAAGTGCTGGTCGCGGTCAAGCGGGTCATCGACTACAACGTCAAGATTCGCGTCAAGGCCGACAACACGGGCGTCGAGACGGCGAACGTCAAGATGTCCATGAACCCCTTCGATGAGATCGCCGTGGAAGAGGCGATCCGGCTGAAAGAGAAGGGCGCCGCGACCGAGATCATCGCCTTTTCCGCCGGCCCCGCCCAGTGCCAGGAGACCATCCGCACCGCGCTCGCCATGGGCGCCGACCGCGGCGTGCTGGTGCAGACCGACGCCGAGCTGCAGCCGCTGGCCGTTGCCAAGCTCCTGAAGGCGGTGGTCGACAAGGAACAGCCCGGCCTGGTGATCGTCGGCAAGCAGGCGATCGACGACGATTCGAATGCCACCGGGCAGATGCTCGCCGCCCTGCTCGGCTGGTCGCAGGGCACCTTCGCCAACAAGCTCAACGTCGCCGACGGCTCGATCGAGGTGAAGCGCGAGGTCGATGGCGGTCTCGAGAACATCAAGATCAAGATGCCGGCGGTGATCACCACCGACCTGCGCCTCAACGAGCCGCGCTACGCCTCGCTGCCCAACATCATGAAGGCCAAGAAGAAGCCGATCGAGGTCCTGGCGCCCGATGCGCTGGGCGTCGACGTGACGCCGAGGCTCAAGGTGCTGAAGGTCGAGGAGCCGCCCAAGCGCAAGTCTGGCATCAAGGTGAAGACCGTGGCCGAGCTGGTCGACAAGCTGAAGAACGAAGCGGGAGTGATCTGACCATGGCCATTCTCGTGGTCGCCGCGCACGACAACAAGACCGTCCGCGCCAACGTTGCCAACGCCGTCGCCGCCGCGGGCCAGATGGGTTCCGATGTCACGGTGCTGGTGGCCGGCAGTAACTGCGGCGAGGCCGCCAAGTCGGCGGCTGCCATTTCCGGCGTCGCCAAGGTCCTGCAGGCCGAGGATGCGGCCTACGCCAACTGGGTCGCCGAGGACATCGCGCCTTTGGTCGTGAAGCTCGCGCCCAACTACAGCCACATCGTCATGGCGGCCGATTCGGTCGGCAAGAACGTGGCGCCGCGCGTTGCGGCGATGCTCGATGTCGGCCAGGTTTCGGAAGCCATCAAGGTCGTGTCGCCCGATACCTTCGTGCGGCCGATCTATGCCGGCAACGCCATGGCCACGGTGCAGACCGCCGACAAGATCAAGGTCGTCACCATTCGCCCGACCAACTTCAAGGCGGTCGCCGGCAGCGGCTCCGCGCCGGTCGAGCAGATCGGTGGCGAGGGCGCCAAGGGGCTTTCCTCTTACGTGGGCGCCGAGCTCTCCAAGAGCGAGCGGCCCGAGCTCACGTCCGCCAAGATCGTCGTCTCGGGCGGCCGAGGGCTGGCGAGCGGCGAGAACTTCAAGATGCTCGAGAAGCTTGCCGACACGCTCGGCGCGGGCCTTGGCGCCAGCCGCGCTGCGGTCGATGCCGGCTACGTGCCGAACGACTACCAGGTCGGCCAGACCGGCAAGGTGGTGGCCCCCGATCTCTACATTGCCATCGGCATTTCCGGCGCGATCCAGCATCTCGCCGGCATGAAGGACAGCAAGACCATCGTGGCGATCAACAAGGACGAAGAGGCGCCGATCTTCCAGGTGGCCGATTACGGCATCGTGGGTGATCTGTTCCAGATCGTGCCTGAACTGACCGCAGCGGTCGCAAAGAAATAGCGCGGAGTATCGCGTCATGATCAAGCGCATCGGTGTCATTGGTGCCGGCCAGATGGGCAGCGGCATCGCTCATGTCTGCGCGCTGAAAGGGTTCGACATCCGACTGATGGACGTCGACCAGCCGCATATCAACTCGGGCATCGACAATATCGGCCGCAACATGGATCGCCAGATCGGCCGCGGCATGATCCGGCCGGAGGACAAGGACTCGGCGCTGAAGCGCATCACGACCGCCACCGACTTCAAGCCGTTCGCCGACTGCGACCTGATCGTCGAGGCGGCCACCGAGAACGAGGGCGTCAAGCGCGACATCTTCAAGAAGCTGTGCGAGGGCCTGCCGCCCAACGTGCTGCTGGCCACCAACACCTCGTCGATCTCGGTCACGCGTCTGGCCTCGGTGACCGACCGGCCCGGCAAGTTCATGGGCATGCATTTCATGAACCCGGTGCCGTTGATGGGCCTGGTCGAGTTGATCCGCGGCATCGCGACGGAGGAGGAGACCTTCCGCACCGTGCGCGACGTGGTGGTGAAGCTCGACAAGAAGCCGGTCAATGCCGAGGACTTCCCCGCCTTCATCGTCAACCGCATCCTGCTGCCGATGATCAACGAGGCGGTCTATGCCCTCTACGAGGGCGTCGGCAACGTCGAGGCGATCGACACCGGCATGAAGCTCGGCGCCAACCATCCGATGGGGCCGCTCGAGCTCGCCGACTTCATCGGGCTCGATACCTGCCTCTCGGTGATGCAGGTGCTGCACGAGGGCCTGGCCGACTCCAAGTACCGCCCGTGCCCGTTGCTGGTGAAGTACGTCGAAGCCGGCTGGGTCGGCAAGAAAGTGAAGCGCGGCTTCTACGACTACTCGGGTGAGCGTCCAGTCCCGACGCGGTGAGAGCTGACGCGCTTCAGCGACCGAGGCCGAGAAACCGCTCCGCCGTCCGCCAGCGCACACTCTCGGCCAAAGCCTTGTCGATCGGCGCGAGATTCTCCTCGAGTTCCTTCACTGCACCGGGAAAGGTGCAATCGTAGTGGGGATAGTCGGCGCCCCAGAACACGCAGCCGTCGACGCCCATCTCCTTCAGACGCGGCAGCATGTGCGCCTCGTCCGATTCGATCGAGATGTAGCACTGCTCCCGGAACAGCTCGCTCGGCTTGCGCTTCATCCAGGGCACGTGCTGGTGCATCGATTCGAAATGGCCGTCGAGCCGGTCGAGCCAGTACTCCAGCCAGCCCAGGCCCAATTCGAGGAACGCCACGCGCAGCTCGGGATGACGCTCCAGCACGCCACCCGCCACGATGTCGAGCACCGCCGCCATCTGCTCGAAGGGATGGCAGATCATGTGGCTGAAGAAGAGGTTGTCGTAGCGTCCGGTGGCGAAGGAAGGCATCAGCGCACCGAAGCTGCCGTGCACGGCGGCGAACAGGCCGTTGCCCGCGATGCGCTCCCAGAACGGCTTCAGCGAATTCGTCATAGAGCGCCAGCCCCTTGTAGCGTTCGGGCCGGAAGCAGGCGCCCTTCAGGCCAAGCCTGGCGATGTGTTCGACCTCCCGGGCGGCCGCCTCGGCGCTCTGCAGCGGCACGATGCCGACGGCCGAGAGCCTGCCGCGGCCGTCGCGGCACATGTCGGCGATCCATTCGTTGTAGCCGTGGCAGGTCGCGGCCGCGACCTCGGGATCCTCGACGTCGCCCTGAATCAGATGGAGCGAAGGATAGAGCAGGGCATGCTCGATGCCTTCCTCCTCCAGCACCGTGGCGCGCGCGCCGCCGTCGAAGGAGCCGGGCAGGATATCGTCCCAGGTCGGCACGTTATTGGGATCGTCCATGCCCCACGGCACGCAGGCCGCGGCGGGGCGCAGGTTGCGTCGGATCCTGCCGTTGATCGAGATCCAGTCGCGGCCGTCCGGATCGCGCTCGACGCGGATGGTGCGGTCGCGATAGCGCTTGTCGACATATTCGTTCCAGACTGCGGGCGGCTCGCAAATGTGGCCGTCTGCGTCGATGACGCGGTTTGCCATTTGGTTCCTCCCTTGTAGAACAGGCCCATGAACCGCAAGCCGATCCGCATTGCCGTGCTGAATGTTCGCCCACGAGACGGTGACGTTCCTGCCGAACGATACCACGCGCGAGGACTTCATCTACCAGGGCTCGCCGGCCAAGGGCGAGGCGCTGCTCGCCTTCGATCCGCGCTCCTACATGGGCGGCTTCGTGAAGGTGGCGCGCGAACATGACGGCGTCGAGCTGGTCGGCATCGAATCGCCGCTGTGGCCCAAGACCGGGACCGGCTCGGGCTGGATCACCGAGGATGCCTACGAGCATTTCCTCGGCCGTCAGATCGCCGAACTGAAGGCCGGCGGCAAGTGGGACGGCGTCTATCTCGCACTGCACGGCGCCATGGGCGTGCGCGGGGTGGCCAAGCCCGAGGCCGACATCGCGCGGCGGGTGAGGGCGGTGGTGGGACGCGAGGCCTTCATCGTCGGCACCTTCGATCCGCACGGCAACGAGGACGAGGAATTTCTGGCCGCTGCCGACATGGCGTTCACGGTGAAGTACTTCCCTCACTACGACGCCCACCTGCAGGGCGAGCGCGCAGCGCGCATGCTGATCCGCGCCATCCGCGGCGACTACAAGCCCGCCACGGTCACGGTGAAGGTGCCGATCCTCACCCCGACGGTGCTGCAATGGACCGGCGCTTCGCCCTGGATGGACCTGGTGCAGCGCGCGCTGGCCTGGGAGGCCCGCGAGCCCGACCTCTATATGAATGTCTTCTTCAGCTTCCCCTTTGCCGACGTACCCGATGTCGGCATGACCATCCAGGCGATGAGCAACGGCAAGCCCGAGCTGGCGCGCAAGGCGGCCGACGACGTGGCCGCCTGGGCCTGGCGCCGGCGCGAGGCGCTCTTGAAGACGGCGAACGTCCATCCGATCCCCGAAGGCGTGAAGCTTGCCAAGGAGGCGATCGCCAAGGGTGCCACGCCCGTTGTGCTGGCCGATCACAGCGACCGCTCGGGCTCGGCCACCTGGCTCTTGCAAGAAGTAATCAAGCAGGACCTTGAAGGCGTGCTGTTCGCCACCATCGCCGACCGCAAGGCGATCGAGGCGGTGAAGGCCAAAGGCCTGAAAGCAGGTGATCCGTTCGACATGGAGATCGGCGGGCTCGCCGACGAATCAGCCGGGCAGCCGGTCAGGGTGAAAGGCACGATCGAGGGGGGTCAGGCATGCTTTCGGCCTGCACTGGGTCGCCGTCGCCTTCGGCAAGGGCAATGTCGTCTTGTTGAGCGAGTACCTGACGCAGATGATGGACCCACATGGGCTCGAGGGGTTCGACGTCGCCCAGTTCAAGGCCTTCGCCATCAAGTCGCGCGTGCATTTCCGCCGCGGCTTCGACGACAGTGGCTTCGCCAAGACCATCCTGCTGGTCGAGCCCGAGCAGCCGTTCCTCGGCACCGTGCGGCTCGACGCGCTGCCCTACAAGAACGTCGACGTGAAGAAGTTCTACCCCTACGGAGACGTCAGCTTCCCCTGATCATCACTCGGCTGCGCGCAGCGGCGCGCGCGCCGGGTGCTTGGCCGCGGCCAGCCGCCGTTCGTAGACGTCCTTCCACGGCCCTGGTCGTCGCTGACGAAATAACCACTGCGCGCGCCGTGATAGATGCTGGCGTCCTCGACGCCGGGCGGCAGGGTGGCCTGGTCGCGCAGCGCGCGCGCCGCCAGCAGCAGCCGCCGGCGCGTACGGGTGATCATGTGGTCCGACGGACCCAGGTGCTCGAAGGTGTGAGCGGTGATCGGCCCCATGCTCTCGGTGATCGCCTGGTCCTGCAGGTGGATGCCGTCGATGCCGCTATAGATCGCGTTGCTGCGCTGGGCCGCGCGGTCCATGCCCCAGTCGTTGCTCTCGTTGTCGGCCATCCGCCAGCGGCCCAGCCAATCGGTCGTATTCGGGCAGCAGCCGGTTGCCGCGTCCGGTGCCGCCGATCGGCGTGCCGTCCTTGAAGGCGGGCTGCGACAGGCTCATCGCCGAGTTGGCGCGCTTCCACCACAGGAAGATATACATGGTGTGATGATCGTCGATCGGCACCCAGGCGCGGCCATGGGCGTGACTGTCGAACTCACCGTTGGGCGCCTGCGATGCAGCACGGGAACAGGAAGTTGGCGAAGCGCCAGTAGGTGCGGCCCGGTCCGGCCGCGCGGTAGCCGGCATACTGCGTGCCCCACGGCGCGTCGGCGACGTGGAACTGCGGCGCGCGGTTGGTCACGGTGTGATAGAGCGGCTCGTCTTCCGTGACCTGGTTTGCCTCGACGTGGCCGCCGTGCAGGAAGCCGAAGTGTGCCGTGTCGATCTCGCCCTCGAGCGCCTGCAGGTAGTTGCACTCGCGCAGGACGAAGCCGACGTTGATCTCGTCGTCCGGCGCATCGAGGATCTCGCAGCGCCGGCAAGGGCGGCGCCTCTGCGCGCTGGCCCATGTAGACCCAGACCACGCCCGCGCGCTCCTGCGGTGCGATAGGCCTTGGCGCGCACCTTGTGCTTGAAATCCTGCTCGGGCGGCACGCTCGGCATGTCGACGCACTGGCCGGTCACGTCGTACTTCCAGCCGTGATAGAGGCAACGCAGCCCGCCTTCTTCGTTGCGGCCGAGAAACAGCGAGGCGCAGCGATGCGGGCAGCGGTGATCCATGATGCCGACCCGGCCGGCGCTGTCGCGGAAGGCGATCAGCTTCTCGCCCAGCAGCATCAGCCGCACCGGTGCGCCGTCGCGCTCCAGCTCCGACGATTTCAGCGCCGGCAGCCAGTACTGCCGCATCAGCTCGCCCATCGCGGTGCCCGCGCCCACCCGGGTGAGTTCTGCGCTCTCAGCTGCCGTTGTCATCGCTTCACCTTCTCATTTGCCCTGTCTATTTTCCTGGCCCGCGGTAGGCCACCTTCTTTTGCAGCGCCTTGTCCGTCTCCTCGACGGTCAGCAGCACCGTGGTCTTGGTTCGCACAAGTCCGGTGGCCGAAACGGCGAGCGCCAGCGCGGTGGCGCTCACCGCGTCGGGCAGGTCGAGAGATCGCCACCACGTCATGCTCGCCGAGCGCAAAGTAATAGGCGTCGAGCTTGCCGCCCAGCGCCTCGGCCGCCTTGGCGACGACCGCCTTGCGGCCCGACGACTTGTCCTTTTGCAGACCCTTCAAACCCTCGGCAGTATAGGATGCCTGAATCAGGTATTTCGACATGACACCACCTCTCCAAGAAGTTTCGCGAGGACGCTCTTCCACGCACGCGTGTCATGCCGCCAAACATACGCCCAGGAATGAAGGAGGGTCCACCCATGGCCATTGAAATCCTTGAAATTCATCACACCGGCGTGCGGATCGACACGGGTGCGCAAAAGCTCGCCGCTACCGAGACCTTCTACAAGGACGTGCTGGGACTGTATCGCGACGAAAAACGCCCGACCATTCCCGGCATCCCGGGCGCCTGGATCAATGTCGGCGAGGTCGGCCAAATTCACCTGATCGGCGGTGAGCAACCTTCGCCAGTCGCCAAAGGGCCAGGCGAGGACCCGACACGGCCGCACATCGCTTTCGCGGTCAGGGACATCGTGGCGACGCGCAAGGAGCTCGACCGCATGGGCACGAAGTATTGGGTGATCGAGGGCCTCACCAGCCCGGAACTCCACACAGGTCTTCATGAACGATCCTTGCGGCAACATGGTCGAGCTGCACCAGATCGACAAATGCCGCTGCCGCGCGAGCAACCGCGCCTAGCTGTTCAGTGGGCTTCGAGCAGTCGGCCGAAGCCTGCGATGCGGTCCGCGATGCCGGCCAGCCTGAGCGCGTGCCAGAGCGTGGCCTGCGTCGAGGTGATCACCGGCTTGCCGAGCGTCTTCTCCAGCCGGTCGATCACCGTGTGCGAGCGCGTGTTGAGGCAGGTCATGATCAGTGCGTCCGAGCGCGGGTCGAAGCCCTTGCGGCCGAGTTCGAATAGCGTCTCGGGTTCGGGCTCGGCCAGGCGGAAGCCATCGGAGATGCCGAGACAGGCGCTACCCAGCACCTCGAGGCCGGCGCTCTCGAAGTAGCGGTGCTCGGCCTCGTCGACTTCCTTGGTATAGGGCGAGACGATGCTGACGCGGCGGGCGCCGAGCGTGTCCACCGCCGTCAGGATCGCGTGTGCAGCCGTCGTCGAGGGCACTTTGTAAGTGTCGGCGATCTCGGCGCGCAGATGGGAGTCGTAGTCCAGCCCCTGGACGATTGACGACGCGGTGCAGCCATAGGCGATGACGTCAGGGAAGACGCTCGAGAGCTGGCGGATCGCCGCCTTGCCCTCGTTGCGGTCCATTTCGACGAAAGCCTCGGGCGTGGTCGCGGGCGGGATGAACATGCGTGCGGCAAGAACACTCACGCCCTGAGGCACGGTGCGCTGCGCCCACGGCTCCATCACGGTGTTGACGCTCGGCACCACGATGCCGAGCCGCGCGCGTCGTCCATCGCCCTCAAGAAATCGGCGGGCCATCAGAAGCGCGAGAACAGCTGGGTGAAGCCGTAGAGCTTGTCGTCGATGCCGTTCATGCGGCAGGCGTGCCAGTAGGTCGCGACATTGACGCTGATCGACCGGCTTGTCGAGCCAGCGCTCGGCTTCGTCGGCGAGCTTGGCCATCGGCAGGTTGGCGCCGAACTGCACGATCGCCTCGATGTCGTCGCCGTCGATCGACTTGATCGCCTGGATCATGTCGCGCGCCGTCAGCACCGAATAGGAGGTCGGATTCTTGCCGCGCATGTGGTTGAAGCGGACGATCTCGTAGCCGTGCGGTCCCAGCACGCCCTTCATGCGCGGCTCGATCGACGGGTAATAGGGTTCCATGATCGCGATCTTCTTCTTAACGCCGTGGCGCTTCAGGGCCTCGACCACCGCGTCGCAGGCGATCGCCACCGGGATGTCGCTCTTGGCGACGGCGCGGATGCGCTTCTTCAGGTCCTCGCCCCATTGCGGCGTGCCGCCCCAGACCGACAGCGCGGAGATGCCGAGGATGAAGGCGTTGGGCTTGGCGTCCATGGCCCGGCCGACCGCGTCCTCGAGCGACAGGTCGATCAGGCGCAACAGCTCGTCGAAGTCCTCGTTGCTGCGCACCGGGAGGTCGTCGATCGCCATGCGGGCAAGATGGTTGGTGACGCCGGGCGGGCGCATGTCGTCGTACTCGGGCTGCACGACCGTATTGGTCGACGGCGTCGCCACGCCGAACGCCAGCCGCCAGGCCAGATAGTCGCGCACCGCTAGTCGAGCCCGACCAGCCGGGCCACGCGCTGGATCGTCCGCCAGGCCGGGTCGAGGGCAGCGAAGCTTTTCACCATCTCGCGGCAATCGGCGAGAATGGCCTTGAGCTTGGCGCTGTTTGGCTCGTGCTTTTCCGCCTCGGCGCGCGCTTCCGCGAGCTTGGCCCGGATCTCGCGGGCCTCCTCGCCGTAGTCGGCCTCGATCTGCTTCAGCAACTCCGCAAGAGCGGAGGCTAGTTTATGCATTTCATTGGCCATGGAACGTCCCGCTCCTAGAAGGTGGTCTTGGTTGGCGTCACGACGATATCACGAACGCAGATGTGCGCTAGGAGTTTGCACAAAGTATTGACGGTTAAGCGCCTGAAACCGCCGCCGTCATGAGCGCCACCGCCTCGGGCTGGGTCCAATCGGCTTCGCCTTCGAGGCGGCCGAGCTCGCGGCCCTGGGCGTCGACCAGGATCGAGGTCGGCAGGATCGAGATGTCGAGCGCCTGCATGGCCTTGCGGCCCTTGTCGAAGTAGACGCCGAGATGGCTGAGCTTCTTGTCCTCATAGAACGGCGCCACCTTGGGCCGCGACGGGCCATCGAGCGACAGCGGCAGGACGACGAACTTGTCTTTGCCGATCTTCGCCTGCAAACCGTCCAGGCTCGGCATCTCCTTCACGCAGGGCGCGCACCAGGTCGCCCAGAAGTTCAACAGCACGACCTTGCCCTTGTAGTCGGCAAGCTTCAGCGGCTTGTCGTCGGCATCGTTGAAGGCGAGCTCGGGCAGGGGCTTGGGTTCCTTGGCGAGCTGGAACTTGGCCAGCGTGCCCTTCAGCAGCTCCGGCCCTACGTTGGCTAATGCCGGGAGGGCAAAAAAAGCCGATGCGCCGGCCAGTAACAGCCTGCGAGCGAGGAGGAAATCCGAACCGGGATATGTCATAAGCCGCGTTCCTACAGGACTACTGGCTCTTATTCATGGCACGGAAGAACACAAGGACGCGAGCAGGCAAAGCCAACCCCAATGCGATGTGGGGTGGCCGCTACAAGCTCGGACCTGCGGAAATCATGGAGAGGATCAACGCCTCCATCGGTTTCGACCGCAAGCTTTACGCCCAGGACATCGCGGGCTCGCTGGCGCATGCCGACATGCTGGTCGCCCAGGGCATCCTGACGGCGGCCGACGGCCGCGCCATCAAGCAGGGCCTCGAGAAGGTCCGTGCCGAGATCGAGAGCGGCAAGTTCAAGTTCTCGACCAAGCTCGAGGACATCCATTTCAACGTCGAGGCGCGGCTCACCGAACTGATCGGCCCGGCCGGCGGGCGCCTGCACACCGCGCGCTCGCGCAACGACCAGGTGGCGCTCGATGTGCGGCTATGGGTGCGCGACGAGGTCGATCGCCTGGAAGCGATGCTGCGGGACCTACAGGCGGCGCTGATCGATCGCGCCGAGGAATATGCCGGCACCATCATGCCGGGCTTCACCCATTTGCAGACAGCGCAGCCCATCACCTTCGGTCATCACCTGCTGGCCTACGTCGAAATGTTCGGCCGCGACCGCACGCGCCTCGGGGACTGCCGCAAGCGCATGAACGAGTCGCCGCTGGGCGCCGCCGCGCTCGCCGGCACGCCGCACCCGATCGACCGCAAGAAGACCGCCAAGGCGCTGGGCTTCGACGCGCCGATGGCCAACTCGCTGGATGCCGTGTCGGACCGCGACTATGTGGTGGAGTTCCTGAGCGCCGCCTCGCTCTGCGCCGTGCATCTGTCGCGGCTCGCCGAGGAGATCGTGATCTGGTGCTCGGCGCCGTTTCGCTTCATTGCCCTGTCGGACGCCTTCACCACCGGCTCCTCGATCATGCCGCAGAAGCGCAATCCCGACGCCGCCGAGCTGGTGCGCGGCAAGGTGGGGCGCATCGTCGGCGCCTTCGTGGCGCTCTGCACCCTGCTGAAGGGCCTGCCGCTCACCTATGGCAAGGACATGCAGGAAGACAAGGAGCCGCTGTTCGATGCCGCCAACTCGATCGAGCTCTGCGTCGCGGCCATGACCGGCATGGTGCGCGATCTCACGGCCAACCCCCAGCGCATGCGCGCCGTCGCCTCGGCCGACTATTCGGTGGCCACCGATCTCGCCGACTGGCTGGTGCGCGAGGTCGGTCTGCCGTTCCGCCAGGCCCATCACGCGACCGGCGCGCTGGTGGCCAAGGCGGCTGCCAAGGGCGTCGATCTCGACAAGCTGTCGCTCAAGGACATGCAGGCCGTCGAACCGCGCATCACCCGCGGCGTCTTTCGCGTGCTGACGGTCGAAGCATCGGTCGCCGCGCGCAAAAGCTTCGGCGGGACGGCGCCGGCCAATGTCGCGCGCGCCGTCAAGGACGCCCGGAAGCGCTATCTATGAAGTTCTTCACCTACAAGAATGAGGAACTGCACGCCGAGGGCGTTGCCTTGCGCCTGATCGCGTCCAAGGTCGGCACGCCTTTCTATTGCTACTCGGCGGGCGCGCTGCGCGCGTCGTGGCAGGAATTCGCCGACGCCATGAAGAGCACGAGCGGTATGAAGGCTTCGGTCTGTTATGCCCTCAAGGCCAACTCGAGCCTGGCAGTCATCAAGCTGTTCGGCGATCTCGGCGCCGGCGCCGACATCGTGTCGGTCGGCGAGATGCGCCGCGCGCTCGCTGCCGGCATTCCGGCGGAGCGCATCATCTACTCCGGTGTCGCCAAGAAGCCGAGCGAGCTTGCTGCCGCGCTCGAAGCCGGTGTCGGCCAGATCAATGTCGAGAGCTCGGCCGAGCTCGAAATGCTCAGCGCCGTCGGGAGCCAACTCGGGCTGATGGCCGACATCACGATCCGCGTGAACCCCGACGTCGACGCCAAGACGCACGCCAAGATCACCACGGGTCGCAAGGGGAACAAGTTCGGCATCGATATCGACCTGGCGCGCGAGGCCTTCGCGCTGGCCGGCCGCCTGCCCAACCTGCGCGTGGTCGGCGTGGCCATGCATATTGGCTCCCAGCTCACCAGCCTCGATCCCTATCGCGACGCGGTCGTGCGCATGCGCGGCCTGATCCAGGAGCTGCGCAGCGACGGCCACCGCATCGACCGCTTCGATATCGGCGGTGGGCTGGGGATTGTTTATGCCGACGAGAAGCTGCCCTCGATCGCCGAGTTCATGCAGGTGGTCGGCAAGGAGACGGCCGGGTTGGGCTGCGAGCTCACCTTCGAGCCGGGCCGACGGCTGGTCGGCGAGGCGGGCGTGCTGGTGAGCGAGGTGATTCTGGTCAAACCCGGTGTTTCCAAGACTTTCGTGGTCGTCGATGCGGCCATGAACGACCTGATCCGGCCGACCTTATATGAGGCGTGGCACGACATCCTGCCGGCCGACGAGGCACGCCCCGGTGTCGCCACGATCCGCTGTGACATTGTTGGGCCGATCTGCGAATTGGGCGACTATCTGGCACTAAACCGTGATCTGCCGCCGCTTTCTGCCGGAGACCTCGTCATGATACGCTCTGCCGGCGCGTACGGTGCGGTCATGGCCTCGAGCTACAACAGCCGGCCGCTCGTGCCCGAGGTCATGGTGGATGGCACGCGATTTGCGGTCACCCGGCCAAGACCCTCGATCGAGGAGATGATCTCCGCCGAGCGGCTTCCGCCGTGGATGGAGAAGTAAGCGTAAGCGAAAGGAAGCGATGGACGCCACCGAAGCCTCCCCGATCGCCGCCCCCGGATTGGCGCGCAAGATCGGCCTGGCGTGGGCGGCGCTGGCCTGGGAGAGCCTGTGGCCGCGGCTGATGCCGCTGCTTGCCCTGGTGGCGCTTTTCATAGCGGCCGCCCATCTCGACCTGTTCGCCGGGCTCGATCCCTGGGTCCATACCGTCCTGCTTGGCCTGCTGGCGGTCACGTTCTGCGGTCTCGCCGCCTGGCAGTTGCGCAGCTTCCGCTGGCCGATCCGCGAAGAGGCGATCCGCCGCCTGGAACGCGACTCCGACGTGCCGCACCGGCCTTTGGTCGCGGTGCAGGACACGCTCGCCGCCGGCGAAAGCAATTCGATGGCTGCAGCACTCTGGGACGCGCATCGCCGGCGCGAAGCAGCGCGTCTCGCCGGCCTCAGCAACAAGCCCGCTCATCCCGGCCTCGCCAAGCTCGATGTGTGGGCGCTGCGCATCGTGCCCATCCTGGCGCTGATCGTGGCCATCGCCGCCGCCGGCGGCTGGCGCGCCGACCGCATGGCCGCCGCCGTGACGCCCGCCTTTCCGCCGCCGCCGCCGGTGGTGGCCAATCTCTGGATCGCGCCGCCGGCCTATACCGGCAAGCCGCCGATCTATCTCGACATGGCCGAGCACGACAAGCTCCTGCGCGTGCCGGTCGGCAGCAAGCTCGCGGGCTTCGTCGACGACGTGCGCGACCGCCATGCGCCCAAGCTGGTGATCGACGGCAAGGAGACCGAGTTCAACACCGTCTCCAAGGGCAAGTACCAGGTCGAGCAGACCATCATGGACGGCAAGCAGATCGTGCTCGAGGCGCGCGGCGACGAGCAGGCGCGCTGGAAGCTGCATGTCATCCCCGACCTCGCGCCGACCATCGAGTTCGCCCGGCCGATCGGCGTCGATCGCTGGTCGACCAAGATCGAGTACATCGCCGGCGACGATTTCGGCGTCACCGGCGTTCAGCTGCAGATCCGCCTGCACGGCAGCGTGCTGGGCGAGGACATGCTGACCGACGAAGAGGAGCCCGAGGTGCTGCGCGTCGACCTGCCGGTGGCGGGCGGCGCCAAGAAGGTGGCCGACACCTTCGTGCGCGACCTCACCAGCAATCCCTGGGCCGGTCTCAAGGTCCGCGTCATGCTGTTCGCGACCGATGCGCTCGGCCAAAAGGGCCGCAGTTCGGTCGAGACCTTCCTGCTGCCCGAGCGCGTGTTCAACGATCCGACAGCGCGCGCCTTGATCGTCCTGCGCAAGCAGCTGACGCGCGATCCCAAGGCGCTGCGCCTCGACGTGGCCGACGGCATGCGGCTGATCGGCAGCCATCCCGAGAGCTACCGCAGCGACCCCGTCGTGCAACTCGGCCTGCGCATCGGCGCGGTGCGCCTGGCGCAGAGCGGCGACAAGCCGATCATCGTCGATACCCAGAAGCTCCTGTGGGATCTGGCGCTCAGGCTCGAGCAGGGCGCCACGTCCGATGCCGAGCGCCAGCTCGAGCAGGCGCGTCAGGACCTGCGCGACGCCATTCAGCGCAACGCCGGCGACGAGGAGATCGAGCGCCTGATCCAGCAGCTCTACAGCGCCATGGACCGCTGGCAGAAGGAGCTGGCCGAGCGCATGCAGGATCCCGAGGAACGCCGCCGCATGATGGAGCAGGCGGAGAAGATGGATCCCAACAACACCATCACCTCCGACGACATCCAGAAGATGCTCGACAAGATCCGCGAGATGGCCAAGAACGGCCAGCGCGAGGAAGCCAAGCGCCTCCTGGAAGAGCTGCGCAAGATGATGGAGAACGCCACGCCGATGATGGCCCAGCCCGGCCAGCGCGGGCAGCAACGGCAGCAGGGCCAGCAGGGCCAGGGCAACCAGCAGGGCCGCGAGATGATGAACCAGCTCGACCGGCTGTCCAGGCGGCAGAACCAGCTGCTGGGCGAGAGCGAGCGCGAAGGCCGCCAGCAGCAGCAGGGACAACGCGGCCAGCAGGGCCAGCGCGGCCAACAGGGACAGCAAGGCCAGCAGGGGCAAGGTCAGCAAGGTCCGGGCGGCCAGCAGCCGGGCGACGGTCAATGGGGCGAGCAGCAGCGTGGCCAGCAGCAGGGCCTGCGCAACCAGCTTGGCGACTTCATGCGGAAACTGGACGAGAACGGCATGCCGATGCCGGAGTCTCTGGGCCGCGCCGAGCGCTCGATGCGCGAGGCCGAGGATGCGCTGCGCCGCGGCGACCCGCGCGAGGCTTCGCGCTCGCAGCGCCGCGCGCTCGACAATCTGCAGCAGGGCATGGGCGATCTCGCCGAGCAGATGCGCAACCGCGGCCCGGGCAACGGCCAGGACATCGCCGAGATCGAGGAGCGTGAGCGCCGCAGCGAGGATCGCGACCCGCTTGGCCGTTCCGACGGCAACTACGGCGACTCGGTCGACACCGGTGTCGACAAGATTCCGCTCGAGCTCGAGCGCCAGAAGAGCCGCGAGATCCTCGACGAGCTGCGCCGCCGCGCCGGCGAGCAGCGGCCCAAGGAAGAGCTCGACTACATCGATCGGTTGCTGAAGACCTACTGATCGGCCGCCGGCGTCGGACCAGCGTGACGCCGGGCCACGAAAAGAGCCCGCCGGGGCGACCCGGCGGGCTCCATCGTTTGCGAGGGGTACTCTACGCTACGCTACTGGGTGCTGATATTGCCGGCGGGGTCCATGCTGACGGCCATCTCGACACCGCCCTTCACCGCGCGGCCGGACCACACGCCGTCCGGGCTGCGCGACAGGCCCTTGACGTCGTGGAAGCCGCGCTGCTCGAGGGCATAACGCGCCGCGGCTTCGGCACTCGACGGATTGCCGTTAAGGGCATTCGGCTTGGCCGTGCCGGTGCTCGACGGTGGCAGGTACGGGTTCTGGCCATGGCCGGAATAGGAAGTGCCCGGCGGCGGGTTGCTCGGGCCGGCCGGCATTTGGGCGTTCTGGGCACTGGCGGCGCCGGCGACGCCGACGACCAGCAGCGCGATCAGGGCTGTCTTCACGGTTCTTCCTCCTTGTGATGCGGCTTCACTACTCAATGCACCGCGCGCAGAAGGGTTCCGCACCGTCGGCCGCGGGCAATGTTCGCTGCCGGACGCTGAAAGATCAGGAGCGCTTGGCGCGGATCGTGTCGAGTTTCTCGCCGATCCGCTGCTCTTCCTCGGCAAAGGCATTCAGCCAGCGCCTGGCTTCGTGCTGCTCACGGAAGATCTTGATTGGCCGGTCGACCGTCGCTGCCTCGGCAAAGGCCGCGGCCTGGCGGAAGCTCTCGTCGTCGGCGGCCACGATGGCGATGGGGCCGATCGGCCCGGCGGCGGCATGACGGCGCACCGTTTCGGCAAATCCATTCAGGGCGTTGTCGTCGAAGGCGGTTTGCGTCTGCGAGATATCGAACATCTTGCGATAGGGCGCACCACCCTGCGCAAAAATGTCGGCCAGGTATTTCTCGACCTCTTGCGGCTGCACCTCGCCCTTGGCGATCGCGATCACCAGGCGATGTGGATGAGACAGGGTCCAATGAAGAGGCATGACTCACCTTAGTCACCGCAACCCTGCGTCGGCAACGGCGTTGGCGTTTTCCGCAGTGCCGCAGCAGCAATGTCGTCATCAGTCGCAGCCCGCAACACTCAGGCCATCATTCCCGCCATCTGCGTCAATCCCAAGGCGACGGACAGGAGATCGGAGCCGCCGGCCAGACGGGCGGACGGGGCCGCCCGCCCAACCGCGGAGCGCACGGCCGGCACACGGCTCGACCCGCCGGTGAGAAAGATCGTATCGATCGCAGCAGGCTTGAGGCCCGCCGCGGCGATGCAATCGCTCGCCGCCTTGTGCAGCCGATCTATCCTGGCTTCGATGGCGCGGTCGAAATCGGCACGCGTCGCCGTGATCGCGAGGCCCGCCTCGAGAAAGGCCAGAGGCACCGCCGTACGCTCCTCGGCGCTCAGCGCGATCTTGGCATCCTCGACGGCGAACGCCAGGCGATGGCCGAGCCGTCGGCGCACCACGTTCAGAAGACGCTCCACTTTCCCGGGTTCGCAGGCGAGCGAGACCAGCTCGGCGAGCTCGCGCTCGTTCTTGTAGGTGTAGGCGAAGTTGATGGTCGGCCAGGCGGCAAGCTCGTGATAAAGCGCGTTCGGCACCGGCAGGTTCTTTTCGATGAGCTGCGTGCCGAGGCCCAGGAGCGGCATCACCGCCGCGAGGCTGAGTGCGGTGTCGAAGTCGGTGCCGCCGACGCGCACGCCGGCGGTCGCGAGCACGTCCTGGCCGCGATCGGCGCGCTCGCGGTGTCGCGGGCCGACACGGATGATGGAAAAGTCGCTCGTGCCGCCGCCGATGTCGGCGATGAGCGCCAGCTCTTCGCTCTGTACCGTCCGTTCGTAGTGATGGGCGGCCGCGATCGGCTCATACACGAACGCGACGTCGCGAAATCCTGCGCGTCTGGCAATGGCCTCGAGCACCCGCTGCGCCCGCGCATCTGCCTTGTCGTCGTCGTCGACGAAGCGCACCGGCCGGCCGTGCACGACGGCCGTGATCTCCTGCCCGGCGAAGGCTTCGGCCTTGTTCTTCAGATGCCGCACGAAGATCTCGACGACCTCTCGTGAGCGGCACCTTGCGGTCTCCCAGGCTGGTCTCCTCGTCGATCAGGGGCGAGCCCAGGATCGACTTGAGGGCGCGCATCAGCCGGCCTTCGGTCTGCCCGACATAGGCCGAGATGGCCTCGTTGCCGAACAGCACCCGGCCCTTGGCTTCGTAGTCGAAGAACACCGCGCTCGGCATCAGCGTGCTGCTCGCTTCGATCGGCGCGAGCGCAGCCGTCTCGCCGCGAGCGACGCCGATCGCCGAGTTCGACGTCCCGAAATCCAATCCGCAAGCGATCATCTCTGTCCCCTTCAGGTGCGAAGGGGATCTCATCTATACGATGTACCGGAAGTTGCCAGACTGTTTCTTTTCGTCTAAACTTATCTCGATAGTGGGATGCCCGCGACGCCGGGCATCCCTTTTTCATTGGTGCGGCCTCGAAACATCCATGACTGGGGGCATCTTCGCCAAGGCGGCGGCGCTCGCCGTGTGCCTCGCCGCAGTCGACGCCGCGGCGGAAACCAGCCTGATCACCAGGGCAGGGGCCTGGCAGGCCTTTGGCGGCACGACGAGCGGCGGCCGTCCGGTGTGCGGCGTCTCGCAGTCCGCCGGCGACCGCTATTTCGGCCTCAAGTTCTATTCCGGCGATTCGACCTTCACGGTCCAGATGGGCGCGAAGTCCTGGCATATCGAAAATGGCGCCAAGCAAACGCTGCAGATGATCCTCGACGGCAACCGGCCGTGGAACGCCACCGGCACGGGCATGCATTTCAACGACGGCGACGCCGGGCTCGAATTCACCATCAATAGGGCCGAACTCGACCAGTTCGCCGCCGAGTTCCGCGGCAGCAGCTCGTTGCGCGTCCAGTTAAGCGGCTTGGATGGAACGGAGTGGTCGTTGAGCCTTGCCGGCTCGAACGCCGTCACCGGCGCCTTTCTCCAGTGTATCGAGGGCCTGGTGAAATGATCATTCGGCCGCGGTCTTCTCGACCACGCCGATATAGGGCAGGCCGCGGAACCGGTGCGCCCAGTCGAGTCCATATCCGACCAGGAACTCATCGCCCGCCTCGAACCCGGTAAAGTCGGCCTGCAGGGGTGCGCGGCGCTTGTGTGGCTTGTCGAGCAGCGTGCACACCCAGACGCGGTGCGCGCCGCGCTCCTGGATGAGGTTCTTGGCGAAGCTGAGCGTCAGGCCCAATTCCAGGATGTCGTCGACCAGGAGCACGTCGCGTTCGCGCACATCGTCGACGATGTCGCGCACGATGCGCACGTTGCCGCTGGTCTGGGTGCCGGTGCCGTAGCTCGACAGAGTCAGGAAATCCATCGACCAGTTGGCGCCGGCGCGGCTCAGCGCCCGGATGAGGTCGGCGGCGAACACGAAGCTGCCCTTCAGCACCGACACGACCAGCGTGTCGGCCGGCAGCTTGGCGGCGAGTTCGTCCGCCATCACGTCGACCCGGGCGGCGATCTCGGCGGCAGAGAAGCGGATGGAAACGATGGGGCGGTCAGCCATGTTATCGGCGCTCATTCGACGGCAGGCACGATGTCGGTGGTGCCGTCAGGCGGATCGTCGAGCGTCTGGCGGAAGCCGAGCCGCGCCCCGGGAGCGATCGGCCCTTCGACCAGGGCGTAGGAACGCTCGCCCAGCACGTCATTGTCCTTCTTGAAGGTGAGCTTGAGCGTGCTGGTCGAGCCGATGGCTTGCCCGGTGTTCACGATCTCGCCCTGGACCACGTAGTGGCCGTCGATCAATTCGATCTTGCTGGCGGCGACATCGATCTCGAGCTGGGGGCGCGCCGGAGGCTCGGGCATGGTGATCTTCGCCGGAGCGGCGCGCGGCTGGGCTGGCGGCGCGGCCGCGACCGAAACCGGGCGGCCCACGCTCGCCTCGTTGGACATCATCGCCATGATCTCCTGGCGGAAGGCAAAGGCAGCCGCCGCCAACAGGACCACCACGACGACCGCCACCGCCAGGACCCGGCTCCAGGCAAAGTCGGGCTTGGGCTCGATGACGGCGGGAAGCTGGGCGGTGAAGCCGCAAGTCGGCGGACGGATCACCAGGTCGGGCGGAGCCGGCGGACCCTCGACCCGCTGGAACCAGCGATGGTGGCAGCGCGCGCACTCGACGGTTCGCCCGGCCGGGCCGATCGCCAGAGGGTCGACCGCGTAGCGCGCCGCGCAATTCGAACAGGTGACGATCATGAAGCCGAGCGCGAGGGGAGCCGCGAGATGTACTTGCGGCGGGACATTAGGCCACTAAAACTGGTCGGACAAGCATGACAGGCCTCGTCCTCTGGCTGCGGTCGCTCGCCTTCAACATCGGCTGGTACGCGGCTTCTGCGATCATCGCCATTGCGGGCGCCCCGATCCTGCTGATGCCGCGCCGCGCGGTCGTCGCCTGGGCCAAGCTGTGGATTACTGTCGTCCTGTGGTGGCTGCGCGTCACCTGTGGATTGAGTCATCGCCTGCGCGGGCTGGAGAACCTGCCGGCCGGGCCGGTGATCATCGCCTGCAAGCACCAGTCCTCGTGGGAGACGCTGGCCTTCACCCTGTTGTTTGCCAACATCGCCATCGTGCTGAAGCGCGAGCTGCTGTTCATTCCCGTCGTCGGCTGGGCGATGGCACGGGCCGGCAACATCGCCGTGGATCGAGGTGAGGGCGCCGCGGCGCTGCGCGGTCTGCTGAGGCAGGCCAAGGCCGTTATCGCCGACCGACGATCGGTCGTCATCTTCCCGGAGGGTACCCGCGTGGCGCCCGGCGACCAGCGGGCCTACCAGGTCGGCACGGCAGCCCTCTATCGCCAGCTTGGCGTGCCGGTGGTGCCGGTGGCGCTCAACTCCGGCCTGTTCTGGGGCCGGCGCCAATGGGTCAAGCGGCCCGGCGTGATCACCATGGAGGTGCTGCCGCCGATCGCTCCCGGGCTCAGCCGTGAGGCTTTCATGGCGACGCTGCGGGAGAGCATCGAGACGGCCACGGCACGGCTGGTCGAGGTCGCTCGCTCGGAAGGAACAAAGTAGAAACTTCTGTTGATATCCCCTTGGTGCAAGCCTACTTTTCCGGGATGGAATGGGCGCCGGTTTCCCAGCGTATCTGGGACATGAAATACCGATTTCGCGACGTTTCCGGGGGGGCCGATGGCGACCTGGAAGCCACCTGGTGGCGCGTGGCGCGCGCCCTGGCGGCGCCTGAGCGCGACCCGGAACTGTGGGCCGGCCGGTTCCACGAGGCCCTGCAGGGCTTCAAGTTCCTGCCGGCCGGACGGGTGATCGCCGGCGCCGGGACCGGCCGGACCGTCACGCTCTTCAACTGCTTCGTCATGGGCACGATCGGCGACGACATGGCGTCGATCTTCGAGAGCGTGAAGGAAGCGGCCCTCACCATGCAGCAGGGCGGCGGCATCGGACACGATTTCTCGACCCTTCGGCCGATGGGCGCGCCGGTGCGCGGTGTCGGGGCCGACGCTTCCGGGCCGCTCTCCTTCATGGATGTCTGGGACTCGATGTGCCGCACCATCATGAGCGCGGGCAGCCGGCGAGGCGCCATGATGGCCACCTTGCGCTGCGACCACCCCGACATCGAGGCCTTCGTCGACGCCAAGCGCGATCCCAAGCGACTGCGCATGTTCAACGTCTCGGTGCTGGTGACCGACGCCTTCATGGCGGCGGTGAAGGACGATGCCGACTGGGACCTGGTGTTCGGCGGCAAGGTCTTTCGGACGGTGAAAGCCAAGGCGCTGTGGGAGCGCATCATGCGCGCCACCTACGACTGCGCCGAGCCCGGCGTGATCTTCATCGATCGCGTCAATCGCCGGAACAACCTCTCCTACTGCGAGACCATCCAGGCGACGAACCCGTGCGGCGAGCAGCCGCTGCCGCCCTACGGCGCGTGCCTGCTGGGCTCGATCAATCTCGCGACACTGGTGAAGGATCCGTTCACGCCGAAGGCTGGTCTCGACATGGCGGCGCTGGAGACGCTGGTGCCGCTCGCTGTGCGCATGCTCGACAATGTGATCGACGTCTCGCGCTTCCCGCTGGACGCCCAGGAGCGCGAGGCCAAGGCCAAGCGCCGCATCGGGCTTGGCGTCACCGGGCTGGCCGACGCGCTGATCCTGTGCGGCGTGCGCTACGGCTCGAACGAGGCCGTGCGGCTGACGCGCCAGTGGCTCGCGGCCGTGCAGCGCCTCTCCTATCTCGCGTCGGCCGACATCGCGGCGGAAAAAGGCAGCTTCCCGCTCTACGACCGCGCCAAGTACCTGGCGGGTGAGACGATCAAGGCGCTGCCGGAAGACGTGCGCGCCGCGATCGGCCGCTACGGCATCCGCAACGCGCTGCTGAACTCCATCGCACCGACCGGCACGATTTCGCTGCTGGCCGACAACGTCTCCTCCGGCATCGAGCCGGTGTTCGCATTCAGCCATGTCCGCCACGTGCTGCAGCCCGACGGCTCGCGGCGCGAGGAGAGCGTGGAGGATCACGCGCTGCGCCGCTGGCATGCGGTGAAGGGCGCCGTCGAGCCGCCGGCCGATGTGTTCGTCGACGCCCAGACGCTGACGCCCGACGATCACCTCGCCATGCAGGCGGCGGCGCAGGATTTCGTCGACAGCTCGATCTCCAAGACCATCAACCTGCCGCGCGACATCTCCTTCGAGGCCTTCAAGCATGTCTATGAGGAGGCCTATGCGCAGGGCTGCAAGGGCTGCACGACCTACCGTCCGAACGACGTGACGGGCGCGGTGCTGGAAGTGAAGGCGCCTGAGATCGTGCGCAATCTGCCGGCGACGCGGGACAGCGTCGTCTATATCGCCCAGCCGCTCGACCGGCCGGAGGATTTGCCGGGCAAGACCTACAAGATCAAATGGCCGGGCAGCGATCACGCGATCTACATCACCATCAACGACGTGATCCAGGACGGCCGCCGCCGGCCATTCGAGATCTTCATCAACTCCAAGAACATGGAGCACTACGCCTGGACCGTGGCGCTGACGCGCATGATCTCGGCGGTGTTCCGCCGCGGCGGCGACGTCTCCTTCGTGGTCGAGGAACTCAAAGCCGTGTTCGATCCGCGCGGCGGGCAGTGGATGGAAGGCCGCTACGTGCCCTCTCTGCTGGCGGCGATCGGCGGCGTGATCGAGCGCCATCTGATCGACATCGGCTTTTTGGCGCCGGCCGACGCGCCGGGCCTTGCCGAACGGGCCGACCAGCGCATGCGGCTGGCGGCTGGGGGCCGCGAGCCGCTATCTGACGGGCCAGGCGGTACGGCGGCGCGGGTCGGTCAGTGCCCCAACTGCGGCGCTGCGGCACTGACGCATCAGGAAGGCTGTGACATCTGCCTCAACTGCGGTTATTCCCGCTGCGGATAGCCGCCAACTTCTAATGACCAAAATAGGTCGTGGCGACGACCGCGCTTATAATCACGATCATGCCTGCACCTCGGTATCTCAACGTGCCTGCTTCAATGAGGATTATTGGGGGCTTCGGGGAGCGACCCCATTATTTTTCCATTATTTTAAGCGTTACTTTTCGTAACCGTTATATTCCCGTTAGTTTAACGGTTACCGCGGAGAAACTACCCTACCGCACCTATCGCCTCGGCGGTGGTCGATGAGGCGCTGGGCAAGTCATCGGGATGGCCCTCGCGTTGGCGACCGCGGGAACGGTGCTGGCGCAACCCTTGCCGACCAGCCGCAGCGACCTTGCCTATTCCTTCGCGCCGCTGGTCAAGCGCGTGTCGCCGGCCGTGGTCAACATTTACACCACCACGACCGCGCGGGTGCGCCGCCTGCCGTTCCCGATTCCGGGCATGCCCCAGGAGGGCCAGCGGGTGCAGAACTCGCTGGGCTCGGGCGTGCTGGTCAAGGCCGACGGGCTGATCGTCACCAATGCCCACGTCGTGAAGGGCGCGGAGGAGATCCGCGTCGTGCTGTTCGACCGGCGCGAGTTCGACGCCAAGCTCGTCACCACCGACGAACGCTACGACCTTGCCCTGCTGCGCATCGAGAACGCCGGCGAAAAGTTCCCCTTCCTCGAGATGCGCGATTCGCGACTCGATCGAAGTCGGCGACGTCGTGCTGGCGATCGGCAATCCGTTCGGCGTCTGAACCAGACCGTGACCAGCGGCATCGTCTCGGCGCTGGCGCGCTCGGCCGGCGGCATCAACGATTTCGAGCTTCTTCATCCAGACCGACGCGGCCATCAATCCGGGCAACTCCGGCGGCGCGCTGGTCAGCCTCGACGGCCGGCTGGTCGGCATCAACACCGCGATCTACTCGCAGATCGGGCGGCTCGGTCGGCATCGGCTTCGCCACGCCCTCCAACATGGTGGCCCGCGTGGTCGCGACCGGCATGGCCGGCGGGCGCATCGTGCGTCCCTGGCTCGGCGTCTCCGGGCAGCGCGTCACCGCAGAGATCGCCACGGGGCTGGGTCTCACCCGGCCGGCCGGCTGGTGGTGAAGGACGGTCTTGCCCAACAGCCCGGCCGCGAAGGCGGGCTTCAAGCGTCGGCGACGTGATCGTGGCGCTGCGACGGCCACGTGTCGATCGACAACGAGGCCGGCCTGCGCTTCCGCCTCGCCACGCTGCAGCGTCGGCGACACCGTGCCGGCTGAAGGTGATGCGCGGCGGCAAGCGAGAGCACGCTCGAGCGTGCCGCTGATGGCGCCGCCGGAGGACCCGCCGCGCGACCGACCGCTGCTCGCAAGGCCGCCAGCCGCTGTCGGGCGCCACCGTCGGTCAACTCGTCCCGGCCATCGCCGACGAGCTCGGCCTCGATCGAATGGCAGCGCGGCGTCGTCGTCATCGGAAGTGACGCCCGGCACCTATGCCGGTCGCTTGGCCTGCAGCCGGGCGACATGGTCGACGGCCGTCAACGGCCAGCCGCTGACGAGCGTCGCCGACCTGCAAGACGCGCATCGACGCGCGGCGTGCCGTGGCGTGAGCATCAGCCGCGAAGGGCTGGTATCCACCATCCAGTTCCGCTGAGGCGTGGTGAGCGCGGGTCGTGCCGGCCGAGCTCTTCGCTTCCGCGCCGCGACCCGCTGCGCCGACCGGCTGCGGCCCGAGGCGCTGGCCGAGGTCGTGGGGCAGGACCATCTGCTCGGCGCCGACGGCCCGATCGGCCGCATGGTCGCGGCGCAGCGGCTCGTCCTCGATGATCCTGTGGGGACCGCCGGGCTGCGGCAAGACCACCATCGCCCGCCTGCTCGCCGAGGCCACGGCGATGCAGTTCGAGCCGCTGTCGGCGGTGTTCTCCGGCGTCGCCGATCTGCGCAAGATATTCGAGGCGGCGCAGCAAGCGCCGCGCGGCGGGCAAGGGCACGCTGCTGTTCGTCGACGAGATCCATCGCTTCAACCGCGCCCAGCAGGACGGCTTCCTGCCCTATGTCGAGGACGGCACGGTCATGCTGGTCGGCGCCACCACCGAGAACCCGTCCTTCGAGCTCAACGGCGCGCTCGCTGTCGCGCTGCCAGGTCTTCGTGCTGCACCGGCTCGACGATGCGGCGCTCGAGCATCCTGCTTGACCGCGCCGAAGCCGCTCTCGGCAAGAAGCTGCCGCTCGACTGCCGAGGCGCGCCAGGCGCTCTGCGCGCATGGCCGACGGCGACGGCCGCTTCCTCTTCAACCTCGCCGAGGAGCTCGCGCCTGCTGCCGAACGGGCACGCTGCTCGACACGGCGCGGCCTGGCCGCCGCGGTGCAGCGCCGCGCGCCGCTCTACGACAAGGCGCAGGAGGGGCACTACAACCTGATCAGCGCGCTGCACAAATCGCTGCGCGGCTCGGATGTCGATGCGGCGCTCTACTGGCTCGCGCGCATGCTGGCCGGCGGCGAGGATCCCGATCTACATCGCGCGCCGGCTGGTGCGCTTCGCCGTCGAGGATATCGGCATGGCCGATCCGCAGGCGCTGCCGCAGGCGCTCGCGGCCTGGGACGCCTATGAGCGCCTGGGCTCGCCCGAAGGCGAGCTCGCGCTGGCGCAGGCGGTGATCTATCTCGCGACCGCGCCGAAATCGAACGCGGCCTATACCGCCTTCGGCGCCGCCAAGCGCGCCGCCAAGGAGACCGGCTCGCTGATGCCGCCGAAGCACATCCTCAACGCGCCGACCCGGCTGATGCGGGAGCTCGGCTACGGCAAGGGCTACGACTACGATCACGACACCGAGGACGGCTTCTCCGGCCAGAATTATTTTCCCGACGGCATGGCGCGCCAGGAATTCTACCAGCCGGTCGAGCGCGGCTTCGAGCGCGAGATCAAGAAGCGCCTGGACTATTGGGAGAAGCTGCGCGAGAAGAAGCGCTAGAGCATCGGACTGTTGAGGGGAATCGCGGAGGGTCTTCCCTGTCGGTCGGATTGGTGATTCACCCTTTTGGGAGGTGGAACATGAGCGTGCCGTATTCCTTGGACCTTCGCAGGCGGATCATTGGCTTTGTGACAAGAGGCGGGTCTCGCCGTGGCGCGGCGTGCCGTTTCGGGGTGAGCGCGAGCTGCGCGGTCAAGCTGGTCGAGCGTTTCAAGCGCACTGGATCGGCATCACCCGGCAAACGCGGCGGCAGCGTCGGCAAGCTGTCGGCGCACAAGGACTTCCTGCTCGGCCGGGTGGCGGCCAAGCGCGATATCACCATGCCCGAGCTGGCAGCAGCCCTCGAGGCGGAGAGGGGGACAAAAGCCGCCCCAGCCAGCCTGTCGAGGTTGCTGATCCGGCACGGGCTGCGGTTCAAAAAAAACATTGCGGGCCGCCGAGCAGAGCCGCCCCGACGTAGCCGAACGGCGTGACGAATGGATCCAGCGGCGACTGCCTCGGATGTGCCAGGAGCCGCACCGCCTGATCTTCCTCGACGAGACCGGCACGACAACAAACATGACGCGGCTGCGAGGTCGCGCACCCTGCGGAGAGCGGCTCAAGATGGCCGCACCGTTCGGGCATTGGCACACCCAGACCTTTGTGGCCGGCCTGCGCTGCGACGGCCTGGTCGCCCCCTGGGTCCTCGATGGTCCGATGAATGGCGAGGCCTTCGAGACCTATATCGAGACACAGCTCGCTCCGATCCTCACCCGGGGCGACGTCGTCATCATGGACAACCTTTCCTCGCACAAGAGCGAACGCGTGGCCCAGCTCATACGACAGCGAGGTGCCTGGCCGCTATTCCTGCCGCCCTACAGCCCGGACCTCAATCCCATCGAGATGGCCTTCGCCAAGCTCAAGGAACTGCTGCGCAAGCTCAACGCCAGGACCATCGACCAGCTATGGCGTGCCATCGGCAGCATCTGCTCTCTCTTCACGCCAGACCAATGTTGGAACTTCTTCCGACATTGCGGTTACGCCAATGCGTCAACATGAGCGTCCGATGCTCTAGATGTTTGATCCCAGGGTTTGATGGTGCACCTTTGTCGCAAGGAGCGAAGGATGCGCTATGGGACGGCTTCTTCATGGCAGCGCCACGACGACTGAGGCAGTCCGTCGAGCGATACAACATAGTCAAGAGAGCCTGAGAGCGCTGGCCAAGCGCTACGGCATCAATCAGAAGACGGTCGCCAAGTGGCGAAGCCGGGATGCGGTCAGCGATCGTCCCACGGGCCCGAAGGAACCCAAGTCCACGGTCCTGTCGATCGAGGACGAGGCGGTGATCGTTGCCTTCCGGCGGCACACGCTCTTGCCGCTGGACGATTGCCTCTATGCTTTGCAGCCGACTCTTCCGCACCTGACAAGATCATCGTTGCATCGCTGCCTTCAACGTCACAGCATCAGTCAATTGCCGGCTGTCGAAGGAACAAAGCCCTTGAAGAGCAAGTTCAAGACTTATCCGATCGGCTTCTTCCATATCGACATTGCACAAGTGCGAACCGAACAGGGCAAGCTACATCTCTTCGTTGCCATCGATCGAACTTCGAAGTTCGCCTTTATCGAGCTGCATGAGAAAGCGACGACCAGGGTGGCCGCCGACTTCCTTCGCCACCTCATCGCGGCGGTGCCGTACAAGATCCATACCGTCCTTACCGACAACGGCATTCACTTCACAACACCTGGCGCGGGAGGCTCGGCCGTTGCGCAGATCAAAGAGGCCATGGCCAAGGGCCATCTCTTCCGCGCGCATGCCTTCGAGTTTGCCTGCGCCAAGAACGATATCGACCATCGTCTGACCAAGCCCAAGCACCCTTGGACAAACGGTCAGGTCGAACGGATGAACCGGACCATCAAGGAAGCAACGGTCCACCGCTTCCACTACGAGAGCCACCAGCAGCTCCGCCACCATCTCGCCAACTTCGTCACTGCTTACAACTTCACTCGCAGACTCGAAACCCTGAAGGGTCTCACGCCCTATGAATACATCTGCAAGACCTGGACAGCTCAGCCCGAGCGATTCATCCTCGATCCGCTCCATCAAATGCCGGGACTAAACATCTAGCCGCTACTGCCCATGATGGTGGCCATGGCGCCGCCGAGGGCGGCGACCGGGTCCTTCGCCATCGAAGCGCTGCGCCAGCCGACATAGCCGTCGGGCCGCACCAGCACCGCACCGCTCTCGTCGACGCCGTAGGCGGCCGCCCATTCCTTGTCGCCGAGATCATGGCCGGGGATGCCGACACGCCGCGCGGCCTCGTTCCAATCCGTCGCCTTGGCCGAGGTCAGCAGCACGAAGCCCTTGCCCAAGAGGTCGATGGTCGAGACCTGCCGGCCATCGCGCTGCAGCCAGGCATGCGGCGCCCGGCCGCCGGGGCGAGCGGACGGGACATAGTCGGTGACCGGATCGGCGACCGGCACCGGCGGCGTGCCGTCGGGCACGACGGCACGTGACGCGTAGGACGCGCCGAAGATCATGCCTTGCTCGTTGAGATATTCCGGGCGGGCGCTGGCGCTGGCGTCTGGTGCGGTGCAGCCGACCCATCGAGACCGCGTTGATCAGGCTCTGCTCGGTGATCGCCTTGCCGAGCGGCTGGCGTTCGTCGTGATAGGTGTCGAGCAGCGACGGCGCCGCCCGCCCGCCAGGACGGCCGCCAGCTTCCAGACAAGGTTCTGCACATCCTGCACGCCGGTGTTCATGCCGAAACCGCCGGTCGGCGGCATCTCGTGCGCGGCGTCGCCGGCGAGGAAGATCCGGCCGTGGCGGTATTGCTCGGCGACGTGCGCCGACGCCGTCCAGGGGGCGACGCCCAGCACCTTCACGGCGAGGTCGGGCACGCCGGCGGCGTGGCGAATCAGCTCGGTCGAGCGTTCCGGCGTGAAGTCCTGGGCGTGTAGCCGTAGGGCGCCAGCGAGTTCACCAGGAAGCCCCAGCGATCGATGCCGTTGATGGTGAGGAAGGTCGCGCGCATGCGCGGGTTCTCGATGAAGTAGAGCGCCGCCGGCCGATGCGCCGTCCACGGCCGGAGGTCGGCGTTCAGCAGGACATTGACGCTGTCATAGACGTCCTCGCGGCCCAGCATGCGCACGCCGAGCTCGCGACGGACGCGGCTTTGCGCGCCGTCGGCCGCGATGAGGTATTGCGCGCGCACCTGGTTCGTCTTGCCCGTCGTGGCGATCGGTGATCGTTGCCGTGACGCAGTCCGCGTCCTGCGCGAAGTCGTCAGCTCGGCATTGAAGCGCAGCTCGCCCAGGCGCTGTTGTTCGGCGAAGGTGCGCAGCACGGGCTCGAGATCGTCCTGGGCGCACAGGCAATTGCGCACCGGGCTCACCATCGCGCTCTGCGGGCCCGACCGCCAGGGCACGCGGCGCTCGATCTCCTCGCCGGCCAGCGTCTTCGCCCAGACGATCAGCCCGGCACGCTCGGGCGGCAGGCCCGCCTTGCGGACGCCGCCTCGACGCCGCACTGGCGGTACATCTCCATGGTGCGCGCATTGATGCCGCGCGCCTTGGGATGCATGGCGGTGCCGGGATGGCGCTCGACGAGGAGCGAGCGCACGCCTGCCTGGCTCAGCAGGATCGATGCGGTGAGCCCCACCGGGCCACCGCCGACGATCAGGACGGGTACGTCCACGGGCACTTCCTCCATGCTTCTCTCCCGGCTGCCGCGCAGCTATGGTTCGCGCGCGCTCTCGCTAGACTGGAGTAACGCCATGCCGACGAAAAGGGCGTTTCTGAGGCGTACCCTGATTGCGTCGCTTTGCGTTCCCCCGGCTGTTTCCGCCGTCGCCGAGACCTATCCGTCGCGCGCGCTGACCATGATCGTGCCGTTTCCGGCGGGCGGGCCGACCGACGTGCTGGCGCGCATCCTGGCGGCGCGCCTGAAGGACGCGCTCGGCCAAACGGTCGTGGTCGACAATGTCTCCGGCGCCGGCGGCACCATCGCGGTGGGCAAGGCGGTCCGCTCGCCGCCCGATGGCTACACGCTCAGCATCGGCCAATTGACCTCGCATGTGATGAGCGGGGCGGCCTATGCCACGAACTACGACCTCCTGAAGGATCTCGAGCCGGTGGCGCTGCTGACCTCCTCGCCGCTCTGGGTGATCGGGCGCAACACCTTGCCGGGCAGCAGCCTGCAGGACGTCGTCACTTGGCTGAAGGCCAATCCCGACAAGGCCTCGGTCGCCACCATCGGCACGGGTAGTCCGGCGCATGTGTGGGCGGTGTTCTTCCAGGAGCAGACCGGCACGCGCTTCCAGCTGGTGCCCTATCGCGGTGCCGCGCCGGCCATCCAGGACATCATCGCCGGCCGCATCGACCTCGCCTCGCTCGAGGCCTCGAGCACCTTGCCCTATGTGAAGAGCGGCAAGATCAAGGCCTTCGCCATGCTGACCAAGTCTCGCTGGGCGGCGGCGCCCGACGTGCCGACGACCGGCGAGTGCGGCCTGCCTGGCCTCGAGATGCCTTACTGGAACGGGCTTTGGGTGCCCAAGGGAACGCCGAAGGAGATCGTTGCCCGGCTGAACAGCGCGGTCGTCGAGACGCTGGCCGATCCGGCTGTACGCCAGCGCCTGATCGAGATGGGCCAGGAGATCCTGCCGCGCGATCAGCAGACGCCCGAAGCGCTGGCCGCCCGCCACAAGGCTGACATCGAGAAATGGTGGCCGATCATCAAGGCCGCCAACATCAGGTCGGAGTGAGACTCGAAAGGAGGAACGCCATGGCACTGCGCAAGTTCATCATAGAGCGCGATATCCCGAAGGTCGGCACTTTTGAGCGCGAGCAGCTGCGCCAAGCTGCCGGCAAATCGAACGAGGTGCTGCGCCAGCTCGGGCCGGATATCCAGTGGGTCGAGAGCTACGTCGCCCAGGACAAGACGTTCTGCGTCTATCTCGCCAAGGACGAGGCGGTGATCCGCAAGCACGCCGAGATCAGCGGCTTCCCGGCCAGCAAGATCACCGAAGTGTCGAAGATGATCGATCCGACGACCGAGAAAGCGGCCTGACGCGGCGCTCGCCGCGTCGTTTCAGCTCCGCGGCCGCGCCATCGCCTGCACAACCCGCTTGTCGCGGCCGTAAACGTCGTCGCGGAACACCGGCGCGCCGTCGGCGCCGATGCTCACCGTGCGGTAGGTGACGTACAGCGGCACCGACTCGGGGAACGCGTAGTGCACCTGCTGCGCGGCGTTGATCACGGCCCGCACCTTCTCCTTGTCGAACCCATTGCCGCCCTTGAACACCTTCTCCACGAAGTCGAGCGGGTTCTGCAGCCGGATGCAGCCATGGCTGAAGTTGCGGCTGCCCTCGGTGAACAGCCAGCGGTTCGCCGTGTCGTGCATGTAGATGCCGTACTGGTTGGCGAACGGGAAAAAGATGTAGCCCAGCGCATTGCTGGCGCCCGGCTCCTGGCGGATGCGGTAGGGGAAGGCCTTGGGATGGACCGTGCTCCAGTCGATCGTGGCGGGATCGATCTCGGAGTTGTTGTCGCTCCAGCTGGCAAAGATCTTGAAGCCGTTGGCCTGCAGCGCATAGGGGTCGCGACGCAGCAGCGGCAGATACTCCTCGCCCGAGATCCGCTGCGGCACGGTCCAGTACGGGTTGGTCTGGAAGCCGTACATCACCGACTGGATCTCCGGCGTCGGGTCCTTCGGCGTGCCGACGATCACCAGGCTCTCGAACACGCGCTGGCCGCCATCGACGAAGACCATCGAGTAGTCGCCGGCGTTCACCAGCACATAGCGGCGGCCGAGATCCTCGGGCAGCCAGCGGCGGCGCTCGAGATTGGCGACGATCTGCTCGATGCGGTCGTCGATCGAGGTGTTGAGCGAGCGCGTGGTGTTGGTGCCGATCACGCCGTCGACCGTGAGGCCCTTGGTCTCCTGGTAGGACTTCACCACGGCGGCCAATGGCTCGTCGTAGAAATCGGGCGTCGGACCGGTGGCTGCCGGCACGGAGAGGCCGAGTTCGCCCAGGCGCTTGCGCAGGATCGAGACGCGCGCATCGGTCATGCCGGGCCTCAGCAGGTCGCCGCTGGGCAGCGGCGTGAAGCTCGTCGCGGCACGCTTGGCGCGCAGGTCGGCAAGCGCCTTCTGCAGCGCCGGGTAGTCGCCCCTGGGCGGGAGCGAGCCGAGATAGGCGGAGAAGTCGCTGGCCTCGGCGGCGGCCTTCAGGAGGTCGCCGCGCTCGACCTTGCGTTGCTGGATGTCGATGTCCTTGTCGACGCGGTTGGCGCGCACACGGCCGGTCGAGATGTCGCTGGCATAAGCCACGAAGGCATCGGCGAGCAGCAGTTCGGCGCGCGCCTTCTCAGCATCGGACGCCGACTTCTCGGCGTCGGCGGCGATCTTCTCGAGATCGGATGGCCTGTACCAGTCGGGATCGAGGCCATGATCGCCGGCGGCGCGGAGCGCCTTGAGCAGGGCGTCGGTGCGGGCCTGGGCGGCGCGCGATCCCGTCCACAGCGGTTCGTCGGCCTGGGATGGAGAACTTCCAAGCGCGACGAACGCCAAAAAGGCGACAAAATAAGCTGCCCACCGCACGCCGCAATTGTACTCGCGCTAAGCCGGCGACTTACGCCGAGACGGCGATCTCGTCCCGAATGGCACTGTCATGTGGCGGTTTTGCCACGGCAAATCGATGACTCTGAGAGAAAGGCGACCAAGTCGGCCGTCGCGCGCCGCTTGAGCTCCACCGTGCCCCCGCCGGCGCGCGCGCCTCGTGTTACGCAGTGCCGACGGGCCCAGCTCTGGTAGTCCGGCTCCCTCATGGCGCGGCCGGCGGCAACGACGAAATGACTTCCGTCGTCCTCTATGAAATTTGTGCAGCACGACCAATTTTCCGCGTCGCGGATGTCGAATACCGGACCGATCGATTCCCAGCCATGGTGGGCGCCGCCATAGACCTTGACCTTGATCCGCCGGTTGCCGGCCGCCCGCATGCGCTGGGCATAGTCGACGGCCAGCGGCGCCGGCGTGTAGTCGTCGCGGCCGGCCAGCATGAAGTAGATCGGCCGGTCGTGCGTCGTCGGCATCGCGATGCTGGGCGGTGGCGCCCGGGCAGATCGCGACATGCAGGTCGAAGCAGGTGAGGCGAAACCGTCGCGCCAGCGCTGGCGCACGGCGATGGCGGTATTGAGGGTCGCCCCGCCGCCCTTGGAGACACCCATCACGCCGATCCGGTCGGGGTCGATGCGCGGATCGGCGCGCAGCAGCGCCAGGGCGGCAAAGGCGTCGCCCTCCATTTGCGCCGCCGACACCAGGCTTTGGTCGGCCACCGTGCGGCGCACGCCGCGCCCGGTGAAGCTGTCGACGATCAGGGCGGCGCAGCCTGCGTCATTGAGGGCCTGTGCATAGTAGTGCTCGCGGTGGCGCTGGACGCCGGCGCTGCTGGTCAGGATCACCATGCAGGGAAACGGCGATGACGCCTGCATCGGCAGGCAGCAGGCTCCCCGACACGCGCGCCGGCCGGCAGGCCGCGGGATGGTCGAAGACGAGCGTGTCGAACGACACCGATTCCATGGACGCTTTTTAGCTTGTCCCGTAGGTTGCCCGCCATGAGCGAAGCGCGGGGTCAGGTCCAGACGCGCGCCGTTTCGGGCGACGAAGCCGGCCTGCGGCTCGATCGCTGGTTCAACAGGCATTTCCCCGAGTCTGAGCCACGGGGCGCTGCAGAAGCTGCTGCGCACCGGCCAGGTTCGGCTGGACGGCAAGCGGGCCGAGGGCAAGGACCGGGTCGAGCCCGGCCAAACCGTGCGCCTGCCGCCCGGCGTGACGGCCTCGCCGCCGCCCAAGATGCAGGGAGCGGCCGGCCTGTCTCGGACCGTGACGCGGCCGAGATCCAGAAGCTGGTCATCCACCGCGATGACCGAGGTAATCGCCCTCAACAAGCCGCCGGGGCTGGCCGTGCAGGGCGGCTCGGGCACCGAGCGCCATGTCGACGGCATGCTGGACGCGCTGCGCTTCGGCTACGAGGAGCGGCCGCGGCTGGTTCATCGCCTGGACAAGGACACCTCCGGCCTGCTGCTGATCGCGCGCACCGGCCAGGCGGCGAAGCGGCTCGCCGCGTCGTTCCGCGACCGCGAAACGGAGAAGCTCTACTGGGCGGTCGTGGTCGGCGTGCCGCCCCGGCCCGAAGGCACCATCGACCTGCCGCTCGCCAAGCGGCCGGGCGCCCGCGACCGCGAGACCATGCAGGTCGATCATGAGGAGGGGCAGAAGGCGCTGACCCATTTCCGCGAGCTCGATCGGGCGGCCAAGCGGGCCGCGCTGCTGGCACTGTGGCCGCGCACCGGCCGCACGCATCAGCTGCGCGTACACTGCGCCGAGATCGGCTGCCCTATCCTGGGAGATCGCAAGTATGGCGGCGAGGAAGCGCTGCTCTCGGCCGTCGCCGATTCGCGCCGCCTGCATCTCCACGCCCGGCGCCTCACGCTGCCGCATCCCTCGGGCAAGGGCGAGCTCAAGCTCCAGGCCGAGCCGCCGCCTCACTTCCGCCGCACCGTCGAGGCATTTGGCTTCTCGACGACCGGTGATTGAGCGGGCCCCCTGCTGAAGATGCGCATTCCTTGGCGGCGGTTGGCCTGGTTGATCATCGCGCTCATACCAGTGGCGGCGGCAGGCACGATCCTGTGGCTTAGCACTCGCGACCTGTCGCGCTACCAGGCCCGCCTCACCGAGCAGATCCGCAAGGTCACCGGCCGCGAGCTCGCCACGCGCGTGCCGCTTTCCGTGCGCATCAGCCGCGAGCCCGCGCTGGTCGCCGAAGGCGTGACGCTCACCAACGCCGCCTGGGGCAGCCGGCCCGAGCTCGCGCGGGTACGCAAGGTCACGATGTATCTCGACCCCTTCTCGCTGTTCCTGGGCGAGGCCCGGGTCGGCCGAGTGCTGCTCGAGGGCGCCGACATCCTGGTCGAGCGCAACGAGGCGGGCGACACCAACCTCGAGATGTTGCCGCCGCCGGAGGGGTCTGGCCCGCATCCCGGCGAGAACCGGTCACTCAGGCTGAAGCCCAACCCGGCCTTTCCCTGGATCGACACCATCGAGGTGCGCGATTCCGTGCTCACCATCGTCGAGGGCGCGGGCCGCCCGCCGGTCGTGCTGGAAGTGGCGAACGGCACGTTCAAATCGTCGGCGCCCAATCAGCCCCTGCAGATGGACGCACGTCTCGCCGCGCCGCAGGCCGCGGCGTTCGCGCTCACCGGCACCATCGGCTCGTTCGACGGCTGGATGCGGGGCCTGCCGGGCAATATCGATCTGCAGGGCAGCTTCGGCGGCGGCAAGATCGCCATCAAGGGCAGCGTCGGGATCAAGGGCACCAATGTCCAGATCACGGGCGAAGGACCCGACATCGCGGCCTTCGGGCCTTATATCCGCCTGCCTCTGCCGGGCGGCGGGCCCTATGTCCTGAACGCCAAGGCCTCGACCCTGCGCGGCAACTTCAAGGTCGAGGTGCCGACGCTCAAGATCGGTCAGTCCGAGCTGAGCGGCGAGGCGCTGTTCCGCGTCGACCGTCATGACGTGCCCACTATCACCGTCAACATCGACGCCAACGTCATTGATGCCGCCGGCCTGCGCGCCTCGCCGGCGGCTGCGACGGCCAGTGCGACCTCGCCGGTGCAGCGCCGCTTCCTGCCGGCCATGCCGTTTTCCGCGACCTGGCTCGGTCGCTCGACCCTCGCGGTCACGGCGCGGATCGGCGAGGTCACGGGGCTCAGCAGCAAGGTGACCAACGGCTCGGTGACCCTGAATTCGAGCGAGACCCGCTTCGCCTTGCGCGCCGCCGCTTCGATCGGCGCGGGCTCGGCGGGCTTCGACCTGGTCTACGATCCGGCGGGCCGCATCGGCCAGGCAACGCTCACCGCCACGGCAAGCCGCGTCTCGTTTCAGGACTTGTCGGCGCTGTTGGGCGTCGATCTTGGGCTCAAGGACGCGGTCGGCGACATCGATCTCCGCCTGCGTGGCGGCGGGCGCAGCTCGCGCGACGCCTTGAACGTGGCGAGCGGGGTGATCGAGGTCTCGGCCGCCAAGGGCGTATGGCCGCACGACGCCATGGCCGGCTGGCCGGTCGAGACGCAGCGCCTGCTGGGCGCCAGCGACAGCGGCGTGCCGTTCAATTGCCTGGCCGGCCGCTTCGAGGTGTCGGGCGGCGTCGCCAACCTGCGGCGCCTGGTGGTCGACACGCCGCGCGCGACCCTGGTCGGCGGCGGCTTCGTGCACCTGCGCAGCGAGAGCTGGGAATTCATCCTGGCCCCCGAGGCGCGCGATGCGCCGGGCGCCGCGCTCGCCTCACCATTGCGCCTGAAGGGCGGCACCGGCCAACAGACGTCGGGCGCGCTCGAGCCCGGCCTCGCCAAGCTGCTGATCGGCGGCGGCGCGGTGCCCAGCCTTGCCGGAACCCTCACCTCGATCTCGCGCCAGACCACCGCCAACGCCTGCGCCACCATGGCGCCGCGCGTCGAGGGCCTGCGGCCCGGCCTGCGCGCCCAGCTGCCGGTGCCGTCGGCCGATCTGCGCAATCCGCGTCGAGCGCCGGCGCAGGCCCAGACGCCCAAGCGGACGCCCTAGCCTCCGGCCTTGTCGTTGGGGCGCACGGGCGTGTAAGGCGTTCCGGCAATGAAGCGCTTTTACAAGCATGCGGCAGTCGATGCCGGCGAGGGCGGTTGGCGGGTGTTGCTCGACGGCAAGCCGATGCGCACGCCGGCGAAGACCATGCTGATGGTGCCGACCCATGGGCTGGCCGAGGCGCTCGCCGCCGAATGGCGCGCCGTGCCGGAGAACTCCGAGATCAACACCGCCCATCTGCCGTTGACGCGCCTGGCCGCGACCGGCCTCGATCGCGTGGCCTCCCGGCACGCCGAGATCGTCGGCGACACCGCGAAGTACGCCGGCTCCGACCTCCTGTGCTATCGCGCGACGGCGCCCGACAGCCTGGTGAAGGCGCAGCGCGAGACCTGGCAGCCGCTGCTCGATTGGGCCGCTGAACGCTACGGCGCTCGGCTTACCGTCGTGGAAGGGATCAGCTTCGTCGAACAGCCCGAGGACGCCAAAGCCCGCCTGCGCGATGCGGTGGCCGCGCACGCCGATCTTGCCCTGGCGGCACTCTATAACCTCACCCACACATCGGGCTCGCTGGTGATTGCGCTTGCGGTATCGGACGGACGATTGACGGCGCAACAAGCGGTTGCCGCCGCGCAGGTCGACGAGCTTTACCAGGTCGCGCGCTGGGGCGACGA
Source organism: uncultured Alphaproteobacteria bacterium (assembly GCA_963755595.1). Taxonomy (GTDB): domain Bacteria; phylum Pseudomonadota; class Alphaproteobacteria; order Reyranellales; family Reyranellaceae; genus Reyranella. The sequence continues at coordinate 364,712 of CAVWKP010000018.1, forward strand.
TCCCCTGGCGCAGAAGCACCGCGAAGGGGTCGCCAAAGATATCGAGGCCGGTGCGCGCTTCCTTGCGCTGCTGGAAAAAGAACGATTGAGGGGATGAAGATGAGCGCGGGCACCAAATTCCGGCAGATCCTGGCCAAGAACGGCCTCGTCGAGGCGATGGCGGCGCACAGTCCGCTGTCGGCCATGCTGGTGGCCGAAGCGGGCTTCGACGCGATCTGGGCCTCGGGCTTCGAGCTCTCGGCGATGTACGGCGTGCCCGATGTCAGCGTGGTCTCGATGACCCAGCATCTCGACATGACGCGCGCCATGGTCGAGCGCTCCGGCATTCCCGTGGTGGCCGACATCGACACCGGCTTCGGCAACGCGATCAACGTGCTCTATGCCGTCGAGCAGTACGAGCGCGCCGGCGCGGCGGCCATCGTGATGGAGGACAAGAGCTTCCCCAAGGTCACCAGCCTGATCGCCGGCGGCCGCCAGGACATGGTCCGCATCGAGGAGTTCCAGGGCAAGATCGAGGCGGCGCGCTCGGTGCGCAAGGACAAGGACTTCGTGATCGTGGCGCGCACCGAGGCGCTGATCGCGGGTCTTGGCCAGGACGAGGCACTGAAGCGGGCGCATGCCTACGAGGCGGCGGGCGCCGACTTGATCCTGGTGCATTCCAAGCAGAAGACGCCGGACGAGGTCGTGGCTTTCGTGAAGGCGTGGAACGGCAAGGCGCCGATCGCGCTGGTGCCGACGGCCTATCCGCAGATGACCGTGGCGAAGGTGCGCGAGCTCAAGAAGGTCGGCCTGCTGATCTGGGGAAACCACGCCATCCGCGCCTCGGTCGGCGCCATGCGCAAGACTTTCGCCCAGATCCGCAAGGAGGGCGGCATCCACGGCGTGGAAGCGGCCATCGCCACGGTCGACGATGTTTTCGATTTGCAGGGCATGGGCAAGGTGAAGGACGACGAGAAGCGATTCCTGCGCTGATTGTCGTCCTGAGCGCAGCGAAGGACCTAGCGTGGCAACGGGGCCTTTGGTCGAAACACTTAGATCCTTCGCTGCGCTCAGGATGACAAGGTTACCAATCTCACCCTAAAACAGACGGCAAAGTCCGGGGAACAATTGATGCAAGACATGCTGAAAGAGCTTGAACGGCGTCGGGCGGCCGCGCGGCAGGGCGGCGGCCAGCGCCGCATCGAGGCGCAGCACGCCAAGGGCAAGCTGACGGCGCGCGAGCGTGTCGATGCGCTGCTCGATCCGGGCTCGTTCGAGGAATACGACATGTTCGTCGAGCACCGCTCGATCGACTTCGGCATGGAAAACCAGAAGATCCCGGGCGACGGCGTGATCACCGGCCACGGCACGATCAACGGCCGGCTGGTCTATGTCTTCAGCCAGGACTTCACCGTGTTCGGCGGCGCGCTCTCGGGCATGCACGCCGCCAAGATCTGCAAGGTCATGGACATGGCCATGAAGGTCGGCGCGCCGGTGCTCGGGCTGAACGATTCCGGCGGCGCGCGCATCCAGGAGGGCGTCGATTCGCTCGCCGGCTATGCCGACGTGTTCCAGAGGAACGTGCTGGCCTCGGGCGTGATCCCGCAGATCTCCATGGTCATGGGGCCGTGCGCCGGCGGCGCCGTGTATTCGCCGGCCATGACCGACTTCATCTTCATGGTGAAGGACAGCTCCTACATGTTCGTCACCGGTCCCGACGTGGTGAAGACCGTGACGCACGAGACGGTGACCCAGGAGGAGCTGGGCGGCGCGCTCACCCACACCCAGAGGTCCGGCGTCTCCGATCTCGCCTTCGAGAACGACATCGAGGCGCTGCTGCAGCTGCGCCGCTTCGTCGATTTCCTGCCGGCGAACAACCGCGAGAAGGCGCCGCGGCGGCCGACGCAGGATCCGGCCGACCGCGACGATCTCTCGCTCGATACGCTGGTGCCCGACAACACCAACAAGCCCTACGATATCAAGGAGCTGATCCTGAAAGTCGTGGACGAGGGCGACTTCTTCGAGCTGTCGCCGGAATGGGCGGGCAACATCGTGGTCGGCTTCGGCCGCATGGCGGGCCAGACCGTGGGCTTCGTCGCCAACCAGCCGATGGTGCTGGCGGGCTGCCTCGACATCGACAGCTCGCGCAAGGGCGCGCGCTTCGTGCGCTTCTGCGATGCCTTCAACATCCCGATCGTGACCTTCGTCGACGTGCCGGGCTTCCTGCCGGGCACGGCCCAGGAATACGGCGCGATCATCAAGCACGGCGCCAAGCTGCTGTATGCCTACGCCGAGGCCACGGTGCCCAAGGTCACGGTCATCACCCGCAAGGCCTATGGCGGCGCCTATGACGTCATGGCCTCCAAGCATCTGCGCGGCGACGTGAACTATGCCTGGCCGGGCGCGGAGATCGCCGTGATGGGCGCCAAGGGCGCGGTCGAGATCATCTTCCGCTCCGACATCGGCGACACCAGGAAGATCGCGGCGCGCACCGAGGAATATCGCCAGAAGTTCGCCAATCCCTTCATCGCCGCCAATCGCGGCTTCATCGACGACGTGATCATGCCGCACGGCACGCGCCGGCGGGTCTGCAAGGCGCTGGCGACGCTCGAGACCAAGCGGCTCGAGAATCCCTGGCGCAAGCATGGCAACATCCCGTTATGAGGTTGTCGCCGGAAGAGCGCCTGAAGCGGGCCCGGTCGGTACGGCTGCATGTGATCGTGGCGCTGCTCACGCTGCTGGTGCTGATCGCCGTCAATGCGCTCACCAGCACTCACTATCCGTGGTGGCTGTGGGTGCTGACGGCCTGGATGCCGCTGATCGCGATCCATACCGCGTGGGGCATGGGCCTGTTCGACCGAAATAAAGAAGGATCGTGAGTATGGCCGCGAAGAAGAAGGTCGCGAAGAAGAAGGCCGTTGCGAAGAAAGCCGCGCCGGTGACTCCGGCAAGCTGTTCGACAAGATCCTGATCGCCAATCGCGGCGAGATCGCCTGCCGCGTCATCCGCACCTGCAAGCGGCTCGGCATCAAGACCGTGGCCGTCTATTCCGAAGCCGACGCCGACGCGCTGCATGTGCGTCAGGCCGACGAGGAGGTGTTCATCGGCCCGCCGCCCTCGACGCAGTCCTACCTGCTGATCGACAAGATCGTCGAGGCCTGCAAGAAGACCGGCGCGCAGGCGGTGCATCCGGGCTACGGCTTCCTGTCGGAGAAGCAGGAGTTCCAGAAGGCCCTGGCCAAGGCCAAGATCGCCTTCATCGGGCCCGAGGCGCACGCCATCCACGCCATGGGCGACAAGATCGAGTCCAAGAAACTGGCGCTGAAGGCGGGCGTGAGCACGGTGCCGGGGTATCTGCACGCCATCCCCAATGCCGAAGAGGCGGTGAAGATCGCCAAGAAGGTCGGCTATCCGGTGATGATCAAGGCCTCGGCCGGCGGCGGCGGCAAGGGCATGCGCATCGCCTACAACGATACCGAGGCCCGGGAAGGCTTCGTGTCGGCGACCAGCGAGGCCAAGTCGTCGTTCGCCGACGACCGCGTGTTCATCGAGAAATACGTCGAGGAGCCGCGCCACATCGAGATCCAGCTGATCGCCGACGGCCACGGCAACTGCGTCTATCTCTGCGAGCGCGAGTGCTCGATCCAGCGCCGCCACCAGAAGGTGATCGAGGAGGCGCCGAGCCCGTTCCTCGACGCCAAGACGCGCAAGGCGATGGGCGAGCAGGCCGTCGCGCTCGCCAAGGCCGTGAAATACATGAGCGCCGGCACGGTCGAGTTCATCGTCGACAAGCAGCGCAATTTCTATTTCCTCGAGATGAACACCCGCCTGCAGGTCGAGCATCCGGTGACCGAGCTGATCACCGGCCTCGATCTCGTCGAGCTGATGATCCGCGTCGCGGCGGGCGAGAAGCTGCCGTTCCAGCAGAAGGACGTGAAGCTCGACGGCTGGGCGGTCGAGGCGCGCGCTCTATGCCGAGGACCCGTTCCGCAACTTCCTGCCCTCGACCGGCCGGCTGGTGAACTATCGCGAGCCCGAGGCCGGGCCGGACGTGCGCGTCGATACCGGCGTCTATGAGGGCGGCGAGATCTCGATGTTCTACGATCCGATGATCGCCAAGCTCTGCACCTACGGAAAGAACCGCAACGCCGCGATCGACCGCATGCGCCGCGCGCTCGACGAGTTCTATGTCCGCGGCGTGTCGCACAACGTGCCGTTCCTCGCCGCGCTGATGGCCCATCCGCGCTTCCGGGCTGGCAAGCTCACGACCAATTTCATCGCCGAGGAATTCAAGGGCGGCTTCACCGGCCAAGCACCTGCCGCCGCGCGATCCGGCCGTGCTGGCGGCCGTCGCCGCCGTTGCCGAGCGCGTCGCGCGACGAGCGCAGCTGGCGTGACCAGGACAGCCGCGTCGTCATGCTGAACCGCGAGCCGGTGACGCTCACCGTCGAGCGGAGCGGATCCGCACTTCGCTGTCGATGTCGCCGGCCGGCGCATCGCGATCGAACCGACTGGTCGCCGGGCGAGCCGCTGTTCCACGCCAAGGTCGACGGCGCAGGTCTGGTGGTGCAGGTCGATGCCGTGGGATCGGGCTGGCGGCTGATCCACGAGGGCGGCCAGGCCGAGGCGCTGGTGCTGACGCCGCGCCAGGCCGAGCTCTACGCGCTGATGCCGGTCAAGGCCGCGCCCGACACCTCGAAGTTCCTGCTGTCGCCGATGCCGGGCCTGCTGGCCTCGGTCGCGGTCAAGGAGGGGCAGGAGGTCAAGGCCGGTGAGGCGCTGGCCGTGGTCGAGGCGATGAAGATGGAGAACGTGCTGCGCGCGAGCAGGACGGCACGGTGAAGGTGCTGCACGCCAAGGCCGGCGACAGCCTGAAGGTCGACCAGAAGATCCTCGAGTTCGCCTGAGACCATGGCGCTGCAGGCCCGCCTCACCATCACGGGCCGCGTCCAGGGCGTGGGCTATCGCGACTGGGCGATGGCCACGGCCCGGCGGCTCGGCCTGACGCGGCTGGGTGCGCAATCGTCGCGACGGCGCGGTCGAAGCGCTGATCGTCGGCGACGAAACAGCGGTCGGCGAGATGATCGAGGCCTGCCAGCGCGGGCCCTCGATGGCCCGGGTCGAGGCGGTCGATGTCGAGCCGGTGGACCTCGATATCCTGCCGGACGGCTTTACGCAGCTGCCGACGGCCTGACGCGCCTCAAACACTTCGTCGAAGGTCTCGGCCAACGCGACGTCAAGATCGGCCATCGTCACCGGCAGGCCGAGATCGACCAGCGAGGTCACGCCGTGCTGGGCGATCCCGCAGGGCACGATGCCCTCATAGTGGCTGAGGTCGGGCTCGAGGTTGATCGACAGGCCATGGAACGACACCCAGTGGCGGATGCGGACGCCAATGGCGGCGATCTTGTCCTCGCGACCCGGCCTGCGCGACCCAGACGCCGACCCGGCCCGGCCGGCGCTCGGCCGTGACGTTGAAGCGGGCGAGCGTGCGGATGGTCCATTCCTCGAGATCGAACACGAAGCGCCGCACGTCCTGCCGGCGCGCTCGGAGGTCGAGCATGGCATAGACCACGCGCTGGCCCGGCCCGTGATAGGTGTATTGCCCGCCGCGGCCCGCGACATGCACGGGAAAGCGCAGGGGTTGCAGCAAATCCGCCGCTTTCGCGCTCGTGCCCGCGGTGTAGATCGGCGGATGCTCGAGCAGCCAGACCAGTTCGCGCGCACGGCCGGCGCGAATGTCGGCGACGCGGGCCTCCATCGTCGCCAGGGCCTCGTCATAGGGGACGAGGCCGTCCGATATGCGCCATTCGGGGCGGGTCATTGTGGCAAAATCGGTACTTCTGGGGCCGCGCGCAAGTCTTTGCTCAGGACGGCCCCGCCGACGCCTTGCCACTGCGGGGCCTATTTGGTATCCCCCGCCGCATCGAACCGGCGCGGCCATGGCGGAATTGGTAGACGCGCTAGCTTGAGGTGCTAGTGCCGCGAGGCGTGGAAGTTCGAGTCTTCTTGGCCGCACCAAACTGCCGGTTCGATCGAAAAGGTGATCAAAGTCGCCGCCCATTGGTTTCGTCCAGTGGCGGCCCTTTTTGTTATGTGAGGACGGGAGGCGAGCTTGGCGGATGAATTGACCGAAAGCGCGCTCCGTTACCATCGCCTCCCGCGGCCGGGGAAGATCGAGGTCGTCCCGACCAAGCCGCTGGCCACCCAGCGCGACCTCTCGCTGGCCTATTCGCCGGGCGTCGCCGCCGCCTGCAACGAGATCGTGCGCGACCCCGCCACCGCCGCCGAGCTGACGGCCCGCGCCAACCTGGTCGGCGTGGTGACCAACGGCACGGCCGTGCTGGGGCTGGGCGCCATCGGGCCGCTGGCGGCCAAGCCGGTGATGGAAGGCAAGGGCGTGCTGTTCAAGAAGTTCGCCGGCATCGATGTCTTCGACATCGAGCTCGCCGAACTCGACCAGGACAAGCTGGTCGACATCATCGCCGCACTCGAGCCGACCTTCGGCGGCATCAATCTCGAGGACATCAAGGCGCCGGAATGCTTCTACGTCGAGCAGAAGCTCAGGGAGCGCATGTCGATCCCGGTGTTCCACGACGACCAGCACGGCACCGCGATCATCGTCGGCGCCGCGATGCTGAATGGCCTGTCGCTGGTCGGCAAGGACATCAAGAAAGTGAAGCTGGTCGTGTCGGGCGCGGGTGCGGCGGCGCTGTCGTGTCTTGGCGTGCTGGAGAAACTGGGCCTGCCGCGCGAAAACATGTGGGTCACCGACATCAAGGGCGTGGTCTGGAAGGGCCGCAACGAGCTGATGGATCCCTGGAAGGAGCGCTATGCGCGCGCTACCGAGGCCCGCACGCTGGCCGAGGTGATCGCGGGCGCCGACGTTTTCCTCGGCCTGTCGGCGGCCAATGTGCTGAAGCCCGAGATGGCGGCCAAGATGGCCGCCAAGCCGCTGATCTTCGCGTTGGCCAATCCCAATCCCGAGATCACACCGGAAGCGGTGGCCGCGGTGCGCGACGACGCCATCATGGCGACCGGCCGCAGCGACTATCCCAACCAGGTCAACAACGTCCTCTGCTTCCCCTACATCTTCCGCGGCGCGCTCGATGTCGGCGCCAAGGCGGTCAACGACGAGATGAAGATCGCCTGCGTGCGAGCGCTCGCCGATCTCGCCCGTAAGGAACCATCGGAAGTGGTGGCCCGCGCCTTCGGGGAAGCTGGCGGCGGCGGCTTTGGCCCCACGCAGATCATTCCCAAGCCGTTCGACCCGCGCCTGATCGTCGAGCTCGCCCCGGCGGTCGCCAAGGCCGCCATGGAGTCCGGTGTCGCCACCCGGCCGATCGCCGATTTCGACGCCTACCGCCAGCAGCTCAACCAGTTCGTCTTCAAGTCCGGTCTGGTCATGCGGCCGGTGCTCGAGCATGCCCGCTCCAATCCGAAGCGCGTGATCTTCAGCGCTGGCGAGGACGACCGCGTGCTGCGCGCCACCCAGATCATCCTCGATGAGCGCATCGCCGTGCCGATCCTGATCGGCCGGCCGGAGATCATCCGCCGCCGCGCCGAGCGGCTCGGCCTGCGCTTCCGCCCGGGAACCGACGCCGAGATCGTCAATCCGCAGAGCGATCCGCGCTACGACCGCTACTGGGGTGCCTACCACCAGCTGATGGAGCGCCGCGGCGTCAGCGAGCCGACGGCGCGCAACCTGGTGCGCTCAAGCCCGACGCTGATCGCGGCTCTTGCCGTTCGCCTGGGCGACGCCGACGCCATGATCGCCGGCGCCTATGGCCGCTTCCGTACCCATTTCAACCATGTGCGCGACGTCATCGGCACGCGCGAGGGCGTGCAGCACATGGCGGGCCTGAGCCTCTTGGTCATGCCGACGCGCTCGCTGTTCATCGCCGACACCTACGTGAACGAGGATCCCGACGCCGAGACAGTGGCGGAGATCACGTTGCAGGCTGCCGACGCCGTGCTGCGCTTCGGCATCCAGCCCCGGGTCGCGTTGCTCTCGCATTCGCTGTTCGGCAGCTCCGATCATCCGTCGGCGCGCAAGATGGCGGCGGCGGTGAAGATCCTGCACCAGCGCGCGCCCTCGCTCGAGGTCGACGGCGAGATGCACGGCGATGCCGCGCTCGATCCCGAAGTCCGCCAGAACGTGTTCCCCAACTCCAAGCTCAGGAACGCGGCCAACCTGGTGATCTGCCCGTCGCTCGATGCCGCCAACATCGCCTTCAATCTCCTGAAGACCGCGGCCGACGGGCTGCATGTCGGGCCGATGCTGCTCGGTACGGCGCTGCCCGCGCACGTGCTGACGCCGTCGGTAACGGCCCGCGGCATCCTCAACATGACGGCGCTTTCGGTTGTCGAGGCGCAGCGCCTCGCCGAGGCGCGGGGATGAGCGCCGAGGGCGAAGTCCTCGACGAGGTGACGCCGGAGCTGGTCCGGCGCATCGAGGAGGCGCTCGATGGCGGTCAGGGCGACGAGGCGAAGGGGCTGCTCTCCGAGCTCAGCGCTGTCGGCCAGGCTGCCGTCCTCGAGCAGATCGCTGAGCCGCACCGCGACCAGCTGGTCGACCTGCTCAAGCGCGACCTCGACCCCGAGGCGCTGGCCGAGCTCGACGAGGACGTGCGCGAGGACGTCCTCGACCAGCTCGACAGCAAGGAAATCGCCGCCGCCGCGCGCGAGCTCGAGACGGACGACGCCGCCACCCTGCTCGAGGACCTGCCGGAGGAAGAGCGCCAGGAGGTTCTGGCCGAACTGCCGGCCGCCGATCGCGCCGACATCGAGAAGGCGCTCGCCTATCCCGAAGACAGTGCCGGCCGGCTCATGCAGCGCTCGCTGGTCAAGGTGCCGGACAGCTGGACCGTCGGCCAGGTGATCGACTATTGCCGCGAGGCGAGCGAGCTGCCCGACGACGTCTACGACCTGTTCGTGGTCGATGCGCAAGGCCGGCTGCGCGGCTCGGTCAAGCTCGGCCGCATGCTGCGCACCAGGCGGCCGATCCCCATCATCGAGCTGGTCGATCCCGAGATTCCCGCCGTGCCGGCCGACACGCCGCAGGAGGAGGTGGCGCATCTCTTCCGCGACCAGGACCTGGTGTCGTGCCCCGTGGTCGATCGCGACCGGCGTCTGCTGGGGGTGATCATGGTCGACGACATCGTCGACGTGATCGACGAGGAGGCGAGCGAGGACCTCTTGAAGATGGGCGGCGTCGGCATGGACGACATGCACGCCAACACCATTCGCACCACCCAGCGCCGCGCCTGGTGGCTGGCCGTGAACCTCGTCACCGCGGTCATCGCTTCGCTGGTGATCGGGCAGTTCGAGGGTGCCATCGAGAAGATCGTGGCGCTGGCCGTGCTGATGCCGATCGTCGCCTCCATGGGCGGCAATGCCGGCACCCAGACCGTCACCGTCGCGGTGCGCGCGCTGGCGATGGGTGAGCTGACGGCGGCCAATGCGCTGCGCTTCATCGCCAAAGAATTCTTTGTCGGCGGGCTGAACGGCATCATCTTCGCCATCGCCATGGGGGCGGCCGTGATCGTCTGGTATCACGACTGGCGGCTGGGCGCGGTGATCGGTGCCGCCATGATCTGCAATCTCCTGGCGGCGTCGCTGGCCGGCACGCTGATCCCGCTCGGATTGCAAAAGTTCGGCGTCGATCCGGCCGTGTCCTCGACGGTGTTCCTGACCACCGTCACTGACGTGATCGGTTTCCTGGCGTTCCTGGGGCTCGCGACGCTGTTCCTGCTGTAGCCAAGGCTTCGCATCTTCCTCCCGCCGGGGTATCGTGGGCCGGGGGAGAGTGCATGATATCGCGATCGGCGGCGGTCGAAGGATTCGTTTTGCTGTTGCTGCTGGCCGTACCGGCGGCGGCGCAGAATACGGTGCCACCGGCGCGGCCGTTGGAGGCGCTGGTCAAGTCGTCGCTCATGACGTTGAACGACGCCAACTTGACCGGCGACTACCGGGTGTTCCATGCCCGGCTGTCGGAGCCGTTTCGCAAGCAGTACACGCCGGACCGTTTGAAGGCGACGTTCAAGGAGTTCAACGACAAGAATGTCGACGTCGACATTGTCACGGCCATGACGCCGACCTACGACCAGCCGCCCTATGTCGACGCGGAGGGCAAGCTGATCGTGCGCGGCTTCTTTCCAACCGAGCCGTCGCGGGTCTCCTTCGAGATGGACTTCATTTCCGGCGAGGGCGAGTGGAAGCTGATCCGCATCAATGTGAGAGTAAGTCCTGCTCACTAGCTCCCTCAATTCAGTAGGCCAGACATCATGATCCCCAATGCCATGCCGCCCTTCGATTTTGGCCTGGGCGAGACCGCCGACGCCCTGCGCGACCAGGTGCAGCGCTTCTCGGCGGAAGAGGTGGCGCCAATCGCCGCCGAGCTCGACAAGACCGATCGCTTCCCGCGCGAGCTGTGGCCCAAGATGGGCGAGCTCGGCCTGCACGGCATCACGGTCGAGGAGGAATATGGCGGGTCGGGCCTGGGCTATCTCGAGCATGTCATCGCCGTCGAGGAGCTGAGCCGCGGCTCGGCGGCGGTGGGCCTCAGCTACGGCGCGCATTCCAACCTTTGCGTCAACCAGATCCGCCGCAACGGCAATGACGAGCAGAAGAAGCGCTTCCTGCCCAAGCTGATCTCCGGCGAGCATGTCGGCGCCCTCGCCATGAGCGAATCGGGTGCGGGTTCGGACGTGGTGTCGATGAAGCTGCGGGCCGACAAGAAGGGCGACCGCTACGTGCTGAACGGCACCAAGATGTGGATCACCAACAGCCCCGATGCGCAAGTGATCGTGGTCTATGCCAAGACCGATCCCGCGGCGGGCCCGCGCGGCATCAGCACCTTCATTGTCGAGACCGATCGCAAGGGTTTCAAGGTGGCCCAGAAGCTCGACAAGATGGGCATGCGCGGCTCCTCGACCGGTGAGCTGGTGTTCGAGGACTGCGAGATCCCCGAGGAGAACCTGTTGGGCCAAGTCGGCAAGGGCGTGAATGTGTTGATGAGCGGGCTCGACTACGAGCGCGCGGTGCTGGCGGCGGGGCCGCTCGGCATCATGCAGTCGGCCATGGACATCGTCGTGCCCTATGTCCACCAGCGACACCAGTTCGGCCAGGCGATCGGCGAGTTCCAGCTCGTGCAGGGCAAGCTCGCCGACATGTACACGACGATGAACGCCTGCAAGGCTTACGTGTACGCCGTCGCCAAGGCCTGCGATCGCGGCCAGACCACGCGCAAGGACTCAGCCGGCGCCATCCTCTATGCCGCCGAGAAGGCGACGATGGTGGCGCTCGACGCCATCCAGCTGCTGGGCGGCAACGGCTATATCAACGACTATCCGACCGGCCGCCTGCTGCGCGACGCCAAGCTCTACGAGATCGGCGCCGGAACGAGCGAGATCCGCCGCATGCTGATCGGCCGAGAGCTGTTCGCGGAGTCGGTCTAGCGTGCGCAACGCTCTCGGCGCGGCCGTCCGCCACGAATGGGCGCTCGATCCTGAGTTCCTGACCGTCAATCACGGTTCGTTCGGCGCGACGCCGCTCGCGGTGCTCGCCGCCCAGGATGTCTGGCGCAAGCGCATGGAGGCCCAGCCGACACGCTTCTTCTCACAGGAAGCAGTTCCGGCGATACGCGAGGCGGCGGCGGTCTTGGCACGCTTCGTGGGCGCACAAGGCGAGGACGTGGTGTTCGTGCCCAACGCGACGACAGGCTGCAACGCGGTCCTGCGCTCGCTCAGCTTCGAGGCCGGCGACGAGATCCTGTACGCCAGCCACATCTACAACGCCGTGCGCAACACCGTGATTCACGTCGCCGACGCCGTCGGCGCGAAGATGGTGGTGGCGGAAATCCCCTGGCCCCAGCCTGACGAGGCGGCGATCCTGCGCAACATCGAGCAGGCCATTACCAAGCGCACCCGGATTGCCGTGTTCGATCACATCACCTCGTCCAGCGGACTGGTGCTGCCGATCGCCGAGATGATTGCCCTCTGCCATGCCGCCGGCGTGCCGGTGCTGGTCGACGGCGCGCATGGGCCGGGCCAGGTGCCGCTTGACCTGCCGGCGCTCGACGCCGACTGGTATGTCGGCAATTGCCACAAGTGGCTGTCGGCGCCCAAGGGCAGCGGCTTCCTCTATGCCCGCGCCGATCGTCGCGACGGCCTTCATCCCGGGACCATCTCGCATGGCTACCGCGAGGGCTTCACCGCGGAGTTCGACTGGCCGGGCACGGTCGATCCGAGCGCATACCTCGCTGTCCCGGCGGCGATCGCATTTTTCGAGCGACTGGGCGGAACCGCGCTGATGGAGCGCAACCGCGGCCTGGTCGCAGACGCCGCGAAGCTGGTCGCAGATCGGCTGGGTACCGAGGTCGGCGGCCCATTCGAGATGACCGGAAGCATGGCCATGGTCCGCCTGCCGACCACCCTCAAGCCCGAGCTCGCAGAATCGAATAGGATTCGGCAGGCCCTGCGCCATGCTGGTGCGGACAGTCCCGTGCATCCGCTGCCCGGCGCGCTATGGCTCCGGCTCTCGGCCTATGCCTACAACGAGATGGCCGACTACCAGCGTCTGGCGGAATTGTTGCCCCCCGTGCTGGCGGGCCTGCGCGATTGACGCGGGGTCGCTTTAGATACACACTGTGTATCGAAAATGCCACGCTATCTCACCGACAAGGACATCGCCGACTTCCGCAGCGAGCTGTGCAAGGTCGCGACCGAGCGGTTCGCGCGCTTCGGCTACGAGGGCGTCACCATGCGCCAGCTTGCCGAGGCGCTGGGCTGCAGCCCCAAGACCCCCTACCGCTACTTCAAGGACAAGGCCGACATCCTGGCTACCGTGCGCGCCCAGGCCTTCGGCAAGTTCGCCGATGCGCTCGAGGCGGCGGCCAAGGGTCCGGCCACGGACCGCGGGCGGCGCACCACCGAGGCCTACCTCAATTTCGCGCTCAAGAACCCGCATGCCTACCGCATCATGTTCGACCTCGAAGCGCCGATCGATGAGAAGCATCCCGAGCTTGGACCGCAGGCCGAACGCGCGGCGCGCCACATCACCCGCGGCGCCGAGGAGATGGCCAAAGGCGGCATCATCGACGCCGATCCCGCCATGTTCGGCTATGCGTTCTGGGCTGCGCTCCACGGCATTGTCATGCTGCACCAGTCGGGCATGCTGACGCACGGACCGGACTACAAGAAGCTGTCGGCCTTTCTGGGCACGACCATGCTGAAGGGAGCGAAAGAGAAGAAACGATGATACCGGGCGTCACGTCGGGCGATCGCTTCAGGAGCTGGCCGGAGATCCAGGCGAACGCCGCGCGCGCCGCGGGCGGACTTCGGGCGCTGGGCGTCGGCGAAGATGACAGCGTGGCGCTGATGCTGCGCAACGACTTCGCGACCTTCGAGGTCAACATGGCGGCGGGCCAGCTCGGCGCCTATGCCGTGCCCATAAATTGGCATTTTACGCCCGAGGAGGCGGGCTACATTCTGGCCGACTGCCGCGCCAAGGTGCTGGTGGCCCATGCGGATCTGCTGAAGCAGATCGCGTCCGGCGTTCCGGCCGGGGTCAAGGTGCTGGTCGTGCCGACGCCAACCGAAATCGGCGATGCCTATGGCGTTCCAGCCGAGCGGCGCTCGGCGTCTGGCGTGGAGAGTTGGGACGCGTTCGTGGCGGCGAGTGCCGCCAATCCCGAGCCCCCCAAGCTGTCGCGCGGCAGCATGATCTACACCTCGGGCACCACCGGCCGCCCCAAGGGCGTGCGCCGCCAGCCCTCGACGCCCGAACTGCAGGCCAAGGGGGCCGAGGAGATCGGCAAATATTGGGGCTTGGTGGCCGATCCCTCGATCGTGGTGATGATGAACGGCCCGATGTATCACTCGGCGCCCGCCGCCTACGGCATGGGCAGCGCGCGGCTTGGCCTAAATGTGGCACTGCAGCCGCGCTTCGACGCCGAGGACATGCTGCGGCTGATCGAACGGCATCGCGTCAGCCACATGCACATCGTGCCCACCATGTTCGTGCGCCTGCTGCGCCTGCCGGCCGAGGTGAAGAACAACTACGACCTCTCCTCGCTGCGCTGGATCACCCATGGTGCGGCGCCCTGCGCGCCGACGGTAAAGCGCCAGATGATCGACTGGTGGGGGCCGGTCATCAACGAATACTACGGCGCCACCGAGACCGGCATCGTAGTCTGGCACAATTCGGCCGAGGCCCTGAGAAAGCCCGGCACAGTCGGCCATGTCGTCGAGGGCGCCCTGATGCGCATCGTCGACGAGCAGGGCCGCGACGTGAAGCAGGGCGAGGTCGGCGAGATCTACCTGCGCGGGCCGATGCTGTCGGAGTTCACCTACAACAACGACGACGCCAAGCGCCGCGAGATTGCGCTGGGCGACCTCGTGACGGTCGGCGACGTCGGCTACCAGGATCCCGACGGCTACCTGTTCCTGTGCGACCGCAAGCGCGACATGATCATCTCGGGCGGCGTCAACATCTATCCAGCCGAGATCGAATCGGTGCTGATCCAGATGCCGGGCGTGCGCGACTGCGCAGTGTTCGGCATTCCCGACGAGGAGTTCGGCGAGCAGATCTGCGCCCATGTCGAGCCGCTCAGCGGCACGTCTATCGATGCAATAGCCGTGCGCAGCTATCTCGCGCCAGCACCTGGCGCGCTACAAGGTGCCCAAGGTCGTCGAGCTGAGCGCCGCCCTTCCGCGCGAGGACTCCGGCAAGATCTTCAAACGCAAGCTGCGCGCCCCATATTGGGAAAAGGCGGGGCGCAGCATCTAGGGACAAGAAATGGCCGACGACGACGTCACCCTGTTCGGCAAGCTGAAGAGCAAGCTGATCGACAGCAAGCAGAAGTGGGCCGAGGACGGCCGCCTGCTGACCGGCAAGACGGCGGCGCGCAGCCAGCGCCTGCCGCCGGGCCAGCGCAAGGTCGAGAACTGGCCGGTGCTCGATCTCGGTGTGCAGCCCGAGATCCCAACTCATGCCTGGCGGCTGTTCGTCGACGGCGAGGTCGAGCAGCCGATGGACTGGAAGTGGGGTGAGTTCACCGACCTGCCCAAGACCACCCTCACCAGCGACATTCACTGCGTGACCGCCTGGTCGCGCTACGACAACAAATGGGAAGGCGTTTCAGCCCGCGAGATCATCGCCCGCGTGAAGCCCAAGGCCGAGGCCAAGCACGTCATCTTCCACTCCTACGACACCTACACGACCAACGTGCCGCTGTCTGATTTCGTGGGCCCGGACGTGCTGCTGGCCTGGAGCTGGAACGGCGAGCCGATCAGTCGCGAACATGGCGGCCCCTTGCGCGTCGTCATGCCGAAGCTCTACTTCTGGAAGAGCGCCAAGTGGATCAAGCGCATCGAATTCTCGGTGCTCGACAAGCCGGGCTTCTGGGAAGTGCGCGGCTACCACAATTACGGCGATCCCTGGCTTGAGCAGCGCTACGACGAGGAGACGTGACATGGCCTCTGCGCACGATTTCAACTTCACCACGATCGACGGCAAGCCGCTGCCGATGAAGAGCTTTGCCGGCAAGCCGGTGTTGGTGGTCAATGTGGCGTCGTTCTGCGGGCTGACGCCGCAATACAGCGATCTGCAGAAGCTGCACGAGACCTATGGGCCCAAGGGCCTGGTGGTGCTGGGCGTGCCGTCGAACGATTTCGGCGCGCAGGAGCCCAAGACCGAGTCCGAGATCGCCAAATTCTGCGAGACGTCGTACGGGGTCACCTTTCCGATGACTTCCAAGCAGAAGGTGATCGGCTCCGACGCGCACGCGCTCTATCAATGGATCGCCAAGGAAGCGGGCGAGGCCGCCACGCCCAAGTGGAACTTCCACAAGTACCTGATCGGCAAGAAGGGCGAGCTGGTCGAGACCTTCGGCAGCCGCGTGTCGCCCGGCGCGCCTGAGGTCCGGAAGTCGATCGAGTCAGCGCTCGGTTGAGGCGCGCCGCAGGTTCTCGCGCGCCGCCGCTTCGAAGCGGTCGCGAAAATAGGCCGTCGCGAACAGTGCGCGCTTTGCCAGCGTCGATTTGTAGAAAGTCTTGCGCGCCGTCCAGAAGGCGGCCTCGTCGGCATGCAGGTGCAGGTATTCGTGACGGATGCCGAGCGAATGCCGCTGGAAGGCGTCCCACGGCGCGGCCAGCCGCCAGAGATCGAGATCACACACTCGCGCCGCTTCGGGCGGCGGCGGGGCGGCGTGGATCGTCGCCTCAATGATGCGGCTGGCGCGACCCAGATCGAGTTGGCCGAGGTCGAAAGCTGCCACGGTCGCGCGCATGAGCAGGGCTGACAGGCGCTCGTTTTCGCCGGGACCGGCGCCGGGGACGTAAACCGCGTCGTGGAAGAGGAGAGCGAGCTGCTCGGCCTCGTCGAGGTCGGGCGTGTGCTGACGGGCGAGTTCGATCAGCTCTTCGAGGTGTTGGGGTCCGTGATAGTCCCGGTGCGGCTGCGCGTAGTGCAGGCGTGCGGCCGCGACCAGGGCGGGATGCTTGAACAGTCGCATCAGCGCTTGATCATCTTACGGATGGTCTCGAATACGTCCTCGAACATGGCGGTTGTAAGTCTACCCGTGTTTGTATTATAACGCGAGCAATGATAACTGTCGGCGAGCTTGAGGCCCGTCGGCAGGTCGTGCAGGAGGCCATGGATGAACGGGTAGGCGCCGGCCGGCCGCACCGTCAGTGCGCGCAGGACTTGGTCGTGCGCGCCCTTGCCCAGCGCCAGGATCACCTTCACCTGCGGCATGAACGCGAGCTCGGCCTGCAGGAACGGCCGGCATTGCGTGAACTCGTCGGGCAGCGGCTTGTTCTCGGGCGGCAGGCAGCGCACGGCGTTGGCGATGCGGCAGTCGACGAGCTGCAGGCCATCATTGGGATCGGCGCGGTAGGTGCCGCGCGCAAAACCGAACTTCAGCAGGGTGGCGTACAGCAGGTCGCCGGCATAATCGCCGGTGAAGGGCCGACCGGTTCGGTTGGCGCCCTTCATGCCGGGTGCCAGGCCGACGATCAGCAGGCCGGCATCGACGCCGCCGAACGAGCGCACCGGCGCATTGCACCAGTCGGGGTTTTTGCCCCGCAGCTCGTTGCGGAACGCCACGAGCCGGGGGCAGCGCGGACAGTCGAGCGGCGGCTCTTCGAACGGCGATGCAGCCACGAGCCTGTGATCAGGCCGTGCGCATCAGGTGCTCGGCAGGCGCGTCGCCGCTGTAGTCGTCGGCGTCGCGATGGCCGTTGCCGGCCGCTGCGGCCGGCCGCGGGGTGCGCTCCGACGGGTTGCGGGCGATCAGCGGCGCGAGCTCCGACAGCTCGATGAAGTCGTCGGCCTGGCGGCGCAGCTCGTCGGCCACCATGGGCGGCGAGGATTTGATGGTGCTGACCACCGAGACACGCAGCCCGCGGCGCTGCACGGCCTCGACCAGGCGGCGGAAGTCGCCGTCGCCCGAGAACAGGATCACATGGTCCAGATGCTCGGCCATCTCGAGCACGTCGATGGCGAGTTCGATGTCCATGTTGCCCTTGATCTTGCGGCGGCCCATGGCGTCGGTGAATTCTTTTGTGGGCTTTGTCACCATCGTGTAGCCGTTGTAGTCGAGCCAATCGATCAACGGCCGGATCGGCGAATACTCCTGATCCTCGACCAGGGCGGTGTAGTAGTAGGCGCGGACCATGCGGCCCTTCTCGCGAAACACCTTGAGGAGGCGGCGATAGTCGATGTCGAAGCCCAAAGCCCGAGCGGCGGAATAGAGGTTGGCGCCGTCGATGAAGAGCGCAACGCGCTCGTTCTCATAAAAATTGCCTTTCATGGCCATTATCCTTTTGCCCAGAAATATGCTCAGAGGGAGCGAAATAATTTATTAAGCGGTTGGAGCACAGTAACCCACACCTCTCCGACCGCGTGTTAAGTGTAGGACATTAACTCATAGATCACAAGGGGTTGGAGCCGGTCTCTGGTGGATAACGCGATCTACATTGCTTTGGGGGGAAATCTGTCCCACCCCCGATATGGGCCTCCGAAGGCGACTTTGCAGGCGGCTTTGGCAGCCTTGGAAAGCCACGGCGTGACGGTTCGCCAGGTCTCTCCCTGGTATCGGACGGCACCCGTGCCGGCATCGGAACAACCTTGGTATTTCAACGCGGTAGCCGAAATCTCCACGCGCTTTGCCAGCCGACCGCCTGCTCGCCGAGCTGCATGCAGTCGAGGAGGTGTTCGGCCGAGTCCGCGGCGCCCCCAATGCACCCCGGATCATCGACCTCGATTTGCTCGATTATCGCGGGGAAATAGCGGCTGGAGGGCCCGGCAAGGCCACCCTGCCACATCCCCGGATGATCGGGCGGGCCTTCGTCCTGCGGCCTCTGGCCGATCTTGCCCCGAATTGGCGTCACCCGGTCAGCGGCGCCTCGATCCAGGCCCTTGTCGCGTCCCTGCCGGCGGACCAAATCATAGAACGCACATAGACTTGAATTTTGGGCCTATCCGCGTATAACCCGCCGCTCCCGGGAAATCAGAGGTCTCCATGGCACGTGTCACCGTCGAAGACTGCATTCTGCAGGTGCCTAACCGTTTCGAGCTCGTCATGTACGCCGCCCAGCGCGCGCGTGACGTGTCGGCCGGCGCCCAGATCACGGTGGATCGCGACCGCGACAAGAACCCGGTCGTGGCGCTGCGCGAGATCGCCGAGACCAAGCTCGACCAGGCCGTCCTCAAGGACTCACTGATCTCGGGCATGCAGAAGCACGCCGATATCGACAAGCCCGAGGAGGTCAACGAAATGGCCGAGCTCGAGCAGGAGCTGGCAGCGGCGCTCGCCCAGGGCGGCGCCGAGGCGGCCCAGCCGAAGGCCTTGCCGATGGCCGAGGAAGACGACGTTACCGAGTAGCCACACCGGGTGGCATTAGCGGGGCTCAGCCCTGCAATACCCGCATTGATCGTGGAGTGAGCGCAATCGTCCCCATATAATGGACGATTGCGATGATTCGGCAGTTTGAACTCGTTGAAAGGGTGCAGTCCTACGATCCGCATGCGGACGAGGACATGCTGAATCGCGCCTACGTTTATGGCCTGAAGAAGCACGGCACCCAGCTCCGCGCCTCGGGCGATCCCTATTTCTCCCATCCCGTCGAGGTGGCGGGCATCCTGGCCGAGATGAAGCTCGACGCCTCGTCGATCGTCACCGGCCTGCTGCACGACACGATCGAGGACACCGACGCCACGCGCGACGAGATCGCCGGCATGTTCGGCGAGGATATCGCCCGCCTGGTCGACGGCGTGACCAAGCTCTCGCGCCTGGAAGTCCAGTCTGAGAGCACCAAGGAGGCCGAGAACCTGCGCAAGCTCGTTCTCGCGATGTCGTCGGACATCCGCGTGCTCTTGGTGAAGCTCGCCGACCGGCTGCACAACATGCGGACCCTGCATCACATCAAGGACCCGGCGCGGCGCCGGCGCATCGCGCACGAGACCATGGACCTCTACGCGCCGCTCGCCTCGCGCATCGGCATGGAGAGGGTCAAGCGCGAACTCGAGGAACTGGCCTTCGCCGAGCTCAATCCCGACGGCCGCGCGTCGGTTCAGGCTCGCTTGGGCTACCTGCGGGAAAAGGGCGACAAGATCGTCCCGCAGGTCGAGGCCGAGCTGATCAAGACCCTGAAGGATGGCGGGCTGGTGGCCCAGGTCTTGGGCCGCGAGAAGACGGCCTATTCGATCTGGCGCAAGATGCAGCAGAAGAACGTGTCGTTCGAGCAGCTCGCCGACATCATGGCCTTCCGCATCATCGTGGCCGACGTGGCTGAGTGCTACCAGGCGCTCGGCCTGCTGCATGGCCGCTACCAGGTGCTGCCGCAGCGCTTCAAGGACTACATCTCCGTGCCCAAGCCCAACGGCTACCGCTCGCTGCATACTGGCGTGATCGGCCCGCTCGGCCAGCGCATCGAGATCCAGATCCGTACCGAGGAGATGCAGGACCAGGCCGAGCGCGGCGTCGCCGCCCACTGGGTCTACAAGCAGGGCGGCCCCTCGACCGATGCGCCACAATATGCCTGGTTGCGCAGCCTGATCGACATTCTCGACAAGGCGCCCAACGCCGAGGAATTCCTCGAGCACACCAAGCTCGAGATGTTCCAGGACCAGGTGTTCTGCTTCACGCCCAAGGGCAAGCTGATCGCCCTGCCGCGCGGCGCGACGCCGATCGATTTCGCCTACGCGGTCCACAGCCAGGTGGGCGACACCTGCGTCGGCGCCAAGATCAACGGCCGCATGCTGCCGCTGCGCACTCAGCTCGCCAACGGCGATCAAATCGAGATCGTGACCTCCAAGGCGCAGACGCCGTCGCCGACCTGGGAGCGCTTCGCCGTCACCGGCAAGGCCAAGGCCGCCATCCGCCGCTTCATCCGCACGCGCCAGCGCGAGCAGTACCTGCAGCTCGGCAAGTCGCTCCTCGACAAGACCTTCCATGAGGAGGGCTACGAGGTCACCGACAAGGGGCTGGAAGGCGTGAAGGCGAACTTCAAGCAGGCCACCACAGACGACCTGATCGCCAACGTGGGCGCGGGCCTGATCGGCGCGCGCGAGGTGCTGACCGCGGTCTATCCGGGGCTGAAGCAGGCGCGCAAGCCGGGTGGCGCCGACGTCGTGCCGATCACGCGGGCACGCAACAAGGCCACCAAGAGCCGCGAGCCCAGCCGGGGGAAGAAGGAAACCGGCCAGATCGCCATCAAGGGGCTGATCCCGGGCATGGCCGTGCATTTCGCCCGCTGCTGCCATCCGCTGCCGGGTGATCGCATCGTCGGCATCATCACCACCGGCAAGGGCGTCACCATTCACACCATCGACTGCGCCACGCTCGAGAGCTTCTCGGAGGCGTCGGAACGCTGGATCGATGTCGGCTGGGATTCGGTCAGCGAGAATGCCGGCGTCTATACCGGCCGGCTCAAGATCACGGTGGCGAACCAGCCCGGGAGCCTGTCGAGTCTGTCGACGGTGATCGCCCGCCACGAGGGCAACATCTCCAACCTGCGCATCGTCAACCGCTCGATGGATTTCTTCGACATGGTGATCGATGTCGAGGTGAATGACGTGAAGCACCTCGCCGACATCACGGCGGCGCTGCGCGCCACGCCCGCCATCAACGCCGTCGAACGCGCGCGCAATTGATCACCCGAAAGCAAAGCGTATGTCCTTCAAGCAACGTCTGGGCGTGAACGTCGATCACGTCGCTACGGTGCGCAACGCCCGCGGCACCCCCACCCCCGACCCGTTGCGCGCCGCGCTGCTGGCGGCCGAGGCCGGCGCCGACGGCATCACCGCCCATCTGCGCGAGGATCGCCGCCACATCGTCGACGACGACATCGCCCGGCTGAAAGGCACCATCGGCCTCCCGCTCAACTTCGAGATGGCCGCGACCGAGGAAATGGTGGCGATCGCGCTCAAGCACCGGCCGCACGCCGCCTGCATCGTGCCCGAGAAACGCGAGGAGCGTACCACTGAGGGCGGGCTTGACGCGGTCGGTCAGCACAATCACCTGAAGCCGATGGTGGCTCGCCTCAGTGATGCGGGCGTCCGAGTCTCGCTATTCATCGAGGCCGATCCGCGCCAGCTCGATGCCGCGGTGTCGCTGGGAGCTCCAGTGGTCGAGCTCCACACCGGGCGCTACTGCGAGATCGTAGGCGAGGCGCAGAAGGCGGAGCTCGCGCGCATCCAGAAGGCCGCGGCCTATTGCCAGAAGCTCGGCCTCGAATGCCATGCCGGCCATGGCCTGAACTACGAGAACGTGGCGCCGATCGCCGCCATCCGTAATGTACGCGAGCTCAACATCGGACACTTCCTGGTCGGCGAGGCGATCTTCGTCGGCCTGAAGGAAGCCATCCGCGAAATGCGTCGCCTCATGGATGAAGCGCGGGCCGGGGTGACGGCGTGATCCTGGGCGTCGGCAACGACCTCTGCGACATCCGCCGCATCGAGAAGTCGCTCGAGCGCTTCGGCGAGCGCTTCGTGCAGCGCGTCTTCACCGAAACCGAGCAGAAGCGCTCGGAGGGCCGCGCCACGCGGGCGGCGAGCTACGCCAAGCGCTTCGCCGCCAAGGAAGCCTGCTCCAAGGCGCTGGGCACGGGCTTCCGCCGCGGCGTCTTCATGCGTGACATGGGTGTAATCAACATCAAGGGCGGCAAGCCCACGCTCGCCCTGACCGGCGGGGCGCTCGCCCGCCTGCAGGAGATCACGCCGGCCGGCATGACCGCGCAGATCGACCTCACGCTCACGGATGAGTATCCGCTGGCCCAGGCCATCGTGATCATCTCTGCGATACCAAGCCGCCCTCTGCAGCCTTGAAATGACCAATTTGCACCGCTCCCATGCGGCGAGCAGGACGGGAGACAGCGTCTTTCAGCCCTGCTATAGGCCCGGCTCTTGTAAACTGGTATGGCGATGACGGACGTGGTTGAGCGTCGAAAGCGACAAGAAAAGGCCGGCGGCTGGGGGGAAACCATCCGGACGGTGGTCTATGCCGTCCTGATCGCACTGGTGGTGCGGACTTTCGCCATCGAGCCCTTCAACATTCCTTCCGGCTCGATGATCCCGACCCTGCTGGTCGGCGACTACTTGTTCGTCTCCAAGTATTCCTACGGCTACAGCAAGCACTCCTTCCCTTTTTCCCTGGGCTTCTTCTCAGGCCGGATCTTCGGCCACGCGCCGGAGCGCGGTGACGTCGCCGTCTTCAAGTATCCGGGCGACCAGGGCCAGGGCGCCAACCGCACCGACTACATCAAGCGCATCGTCGGCCTGCCGGGCGATCGCATCCGCGTGGTCAACGGCATCCTGCAGATCAACGGCAAGCCGGTCGAGCGCATCCAGATCGGCGACTATGTGACGCGCGGCGGCAGCTACAAGAAGGGCACGCTCTACACCGAGGTCCTGCCCAACGGCCGCCGCCACGAGATCCTCGAAACTACCGACAACGGCATATCGGATAACACGCCGGAATTCCTGGTGCCGGCCGGCCAGTATTTCGCCATGGGCGACAACCGCGACGATTCGCTCGATAGCCGCACCCAGCTCCAGATCCGCGACGCCGGCGGCGCGCTGCGCCAGCGCGACGAGCTCGGCTGGTACGTTCCGGCCGAGAACCTGGTCGGCCGCGCCGAGTTCATCTTCTTCTCCCACGACCCGTCGGCCGCGGGATGGCTGGAGCCATGGAAATGGCCGCAGGCGATTCGCTTCAGCCGCTTCTTCCAGGCGATCCACTGAAGCCAGGCGACGCCACTCTGGCGGCGCTGGCGAAGGGCATCGGACACGCTTTCGCGCGGCCGGAGCTTGCCGCCGAGGCGCTGACCCATCGCAGCGCGCTCGATCGGCAGCCGGCGCTGAAGGCGGCGTTCCCTAACGGCAACGAGCGGTTGGAGTTCCTGGGCGACCGGGTGCTGTCGCTCGCGATGGCCGACCTGCTGCTGCGCCACTTCCCGCAGGAGCGCGAAGGCGAACTCGCGCGCCGCCACAATGCGCTGGTGAGCGCCGGCACGCTGGCCGAGGTCGCCGAAGCGATCGGGCTCGGCGCGCAAGTCGTGCTCGGCGCCTCGGAGAAGGGCAAGGGCGTCCAACCCGCGATCCTGGCCGACGCGCTCGAGGCTCTGCTGGGGGCAATCTTCCTCGATGCCGGCTTCGCGGTCGCCGCGGGCGTCGTGGAACGCTTGTTCAGCGATCGGCTCATCGCCCAGGAAACCGCGCCGCGTGATCCCAAGACCGAGCTGCAGGAATGGGCGCAGGCGCGGCGCCTCCCCTTGCCCAAGTATCGCGAGGTTGGCCGCGAGGGGCCGGTGCACGCGCCGGTCTTCGTGGTCGATGTCGTGGTCAAGGGCCAGGAGCCGGCGCAGGGCCGCGGCGGCAGCAAGCGCGAGGCTGAGCGCTTGGCCGCGGCGGCGCTGCTCGACCGGCTGGCGCGGACATGAACGCGCCGCAAACGCGCGCAGGCTTCGTCGCCGTCGTCGGTGCGCCCAATGCCGGCAAGTCGACTCTGGTCAACGCCCTGGTTGGCTCCAAGGTCTCGATCGTCTCGCCCAAGGTGCAGACCACGCGCATGCGGGTGATCGGCATTGCCATGACGGATCTTCCGGACGGTGAGCACGCGCAAGTCGTGCTGGTCGACACGCCGGGTATCTTCCGCATCGCCAAGCGGCGGCTGGAGCGCGCCATGGTCGCGGCAGCCTGGCAGGGAGCGGAGGATGCCGACGTGGTGGCGCTTGTGGTCGATGCCGAGCGGGGCGTCGGCCAGGAGACGGCGGCCATCGTCGAGCGTCTGAAGGAGAGCCGGGCGCCGCGCTATCTGATCCTGAACAAGATCGACCTGGTGCCGCGAGAAAAGCTCCTGGCGCTGACGGCCGAGCTGAACGCGCTGCTGCCGTTCGAGCGCACCTTCATGGTGAGCGCGCTGAAGAGCGACGGCGTCGGCGACGTGCTGGCAACCCTGGCGGCGGCGCTTCCTGCGGGACCGTTCCTTTATCCCGAAGACCAGGCGGCCGACCTGCCGCTGCGCCTGCTGGCCGCCGAGGTCACGCGCGAGCAGGTGTTCCTGCAGCTTCACCAGGAGCTGCCCTACGAAGCGGCGGTCGAAACCGAGAAATGGGAAGAGCGCAAGGACGGCGGCGTGCGCATCGAGCAGACCATCCACGTCCAGCGTGACGGCCAGCGTGCCATCTTTCTCGGCAAGGGAGGCGCCCGCATCAAGCAGATCGGCGCCCGGGCACGGCATGAGCTCAGCCAAATGCTCGAGCGGCCGGTGCATCTCTTCCTGCACGTCAAGGTAAGCGAGCGCTGGGCCGACGATCCCGCCCACTATCGGGCGATCGGCCTCGACTACGAACCCAAGGGCTGAGACCTACGTCGGCGCGAGATCGAGCGCGTGCAGGACGCCGCCCTTGGCGTCGCGATGCGTGACCGTCATCGCGCCAGTGCGGCCGTCGATCTTGACGTGACCGAAATGGCACGAGCCCTCGGAAGGCGCCAGGTCGAAGCGGCCAGCGGGCGGCACCTTCTGGAACACGACTTCGGGGCCGAAGGTCTTGTCGAGCAGGTTGGGCCCGAAGCCGCCGGCGCAGAGCGGGCCCGAGACGAACTCGTAGAACGGCAGGAAATCGGAGAACTGCGCCTTGTTGGGGTCGTAGCGGTGGGTCGCGGCATAGTGCACGTCGGCGGTGATCCAGTGCACGTTGCGGATGCCCTCGCGCTTGATGAAGGCCAGCAGGTCCGCGATCTCGAGCTCGCGGCCGAGCGGCGGGCCGTCATCGCCATTGGCCACCGCCTCCGACCCGGTCTTGGCGCGGAAGTCATCGTAGACCACGACGCCGATCGGCATGTCGGCCTGGATGATCTTCCAGGTCGCCTTCGAGTTCTTGAGCGCGCCCTTCAGCCATTCGACCTGCGTGCGGCCCAGGAATTCCGTATCGGGTCCCATCGCGGACTGCCGGTTCTCGCCGTTGGCGCCGCGGAAGCTCCTCATGTCGACGCGGAAGATGTCGAGGCGCGGGCCGAAGGAGAAGCGCCGATAGAGGATCATCGGGTCTTCGAGGCCGCCCGACAGCGGCATGTATTCGCGGAACGCCCGCTGGCCGTAGGCCGCGAGCCGGGCCACGCTCTTTTCGTGGTAGCGCTGGTCGGGATCGAGGCGCTTCTGCCAATACCAGTTGTCGAGGACGTCGTGGTCGTCCCACTGGGCGAGGGTCGGGACCTCGGCGTTGAAGCGGCGCAGGTTGTCGTCGAGCAGGTTGTAGCGGTGGTTGCCGCGATACTCCTCGAGCGTCTCGGCCACCTTGGACTTGGCCTCGGTGACGATGTTCCGCCACACCTTGCCGTCCGGCAGCTTCTTCTCGGCCGCCAGTGGATTGTCGGCATAGATCGTGTCGCCGCTATGCACGAAGAAGTCGGGTTGCATCTCGCGCATCGCCTCGTAGATGGTCATTCCGCCGACGTCGGGATTGATGCCATAGCCCTGGCCGACCGTGTCACCCGACCAAACGAAGCTCACGTTGCCGTTCTCGGCAGGCGGCACCTTGAAACGGCCGCCGACCGGCGCGCTCATCGTCTTGAGGTCGCCGAGGTCGAGATAGGAGACACGATAGAACACAGTCTGGCCTGGCGCGATGTCGCGAATGTGCACGCGCGAGGTGAAGTCGGTGGCCTCGAGCGCAACAGGTCCCTCGATGCGCTTTGGATCGATGAAGCCCTCGGTCGTGGCGTACTCCACGATCATGCGTGCCGGACGGTCGGCGCGGCTCCACACGACGGTGCCGTCGCTCGAAACATCGCCCGACTGGACGCTCTGCAGCAGTTGCGGCCGTGACGTCGCCGTCTGGGCAAAAATGCGCGTCGGCAGGCTGGCGGCCAGCGCGGTGGCGCCGAGCAGGGTACGTCGTTTGAGTCTCTTCATGCTGCGACTGTAGCGCGAATTGATTGTCCGATATTGTGTCGAGCGTACCGGATGAGCCTTACTCGACGCTGAACAAACGTCCATGCGAGTATCCCAAGCATGGAATGGAACGATCACGGGATCGTGTTGGCAAGCCGCCCCCATGGCGAGACCGGCCTCGTTGCGTCACTGCTGACGCGTTCACATGGCCGCCATGCGGGCTTCGTCCCGGGCGGCGTGTCGCGCCGCGCGCGGCCGGTGTGGCAGCCCGGCAATGTCGTCGAGGTCGTCTGGCGGGCGCGACTGGCCGAGCAGCTCGGCAACTTCACGGGCGAGCTGCGCGAGCCGAACGCCGCGCGCGTCCTCGATGATGCCTCGCAGCTCGCCGGTCTTTCGGCCGCCTGCGCCCTCGTGGACGCGGCCTTGCCCGAGCGCGAACCGCACCCCGCCATGTTCGATGGCTTTCATGCCTTTCTCGGCGCGCTTGGCCACCCGGGCTGGCCCGCGATCTATGTCAGGCTGGAGCTCGGCCTCTTGCAAGAGCTGGGCTTCGGCCTCGACCTGGAGAAATGCGCCGCGACCGGCGCGACCGAAGACCTCGCCTTTGTCTCGCCCAAGACCGGACGCGCGGTGTCGCGCGCGGCGGCCGGTCCTTATCGCGAGAAGCTCTTGGTCCTGCCGACCTTTCTGTCCACCGGTGGATTACCGTCCGATGACGTCGAGCTGCGCTTGGGGCTCGATTTGACGGGCTATTTCCTCGAGCGGCACGTGTTTTGGCCACACAACAAGCCCTTGCCTGCCGCGCGGGCGAGATTTATGGAAACCCTGCTACACTAAGCACAACAAGAGGCCGCGGCATGAATCGCGGCTGAAAACCCCTCGCGCGATGGCCAAACGCAGCAACGTCGTACCGCTTAGCGCCGTCAGGCCGGTGCAGTTCGGACAGGCGCTCTCCGAGCGCTACCTGTCCTATGCGCTCTCCACCATCATGGCGCGCTCGCTGCCGGATGTGCGCGATGGCCTGAAGCCGGTGCATCGCCGCCTGATGTTTGCCATGCGGCAGCTCAGGCTCGATCCCAACAGCGCCTTCAAGAAGAGCGCGCGCGTGGTGGGCGACGTGATCGGCCAGTATCACCCGCATGGCGATCAGTCGATCTACGACGCGCTGGTGCGGCTCGCCCAGGAATTCTCCGTCCGCTATCCGCTGATCGAGGGGCAGGGCAATTTCGGCAATATCGACGGCGATAACCCCGCGGCCATGCGCTACACCGAGGCGCGGCTGACCGAGGTCGCCGAGGCGCTGCTGCAGGGCATCGACGAGAACGCCGTCGACTTCCGCCCCAACTATGACGGCTCGGCCCAGGAGCCGATCGTGCTGCCCGGCGCCTTTCCCAACTTGCTGGCCAACGGTGCCGCCGGCATCGCCGTCGGCATGGCGACCTCGATCCCGCCGCACAATGCCGGCGAGCTGTGCGACGCGCTGCTGCACCTGATCAAGACCCCCAACGCCCGCGTCGACACCCTGGTCGACTTGGTGAAGGGACCGGATTTCCCGACTGGCGGCATCCTGGTCGAGCCGCGCGAATCGATCGTCGAGTCCTACAAGACCGGCCGCGGGTCGTTCAGGCTGCGCGCGCGCTGGAACAAGGAGGAGCTGGCGCGCGGACAGTACCGGATCGTGGTCTCGGAAATCCCCTACCAGGTCCAGAAGGGCAAGCTGATCGAGCGTATCGCCGAAATCATCAACGCCAAGAAGCTGCCCATCCTCGAGGACGTGCGCGACGAATCGGCCGAGGACGTGCGCATCGTGCTGGAGCCGCGCACCGGCCAGGTGCCGGCGGAGCTCCTGATGGAGCAGCTCTTCAAGATGACGGATCTCGAGATCCGCTTCCCGCTGAACCTCAACGTGCTCGACAAGGACAACACGCCCCAGGTCATGGACCTCAGGCAGGCGTTGCAGGCCTTCCTCGACCATCGCCGCGACGTCTTGGTCCGCCGTTCGACCCACAGGCTGACCGAGATCGAGCGTCGGCTCGAAGTGCTCGACGGCTACCTGATCGCCTATCTCAACCTCGACAAGCTGATCAAGATCATCCGCGAGGAGGATGAGCCCAAGCCCAAGATGATCAAGGCATTCAAGCTTTCAGACCTGCAGGCCGAGGCCATCCTCAACATGCGGCTGCGCGCGTTGCGCCGGCTCGAGGAATTCGAGATCAAGGGCGAGCACAAGAAGCTCACCGCCGAGCGCAAGGAATTGAAGGCGCTCCTGAAGGACGAGAAGGTCCAGTGGGGCAAGATCGCCGACGAGGTCCGCGAGACCAAGGACAAGTTCGGGCCCAAGACCAAGCTCGGCAAGCGGCGCACCGAGCTTGCCGACGCGCCGGCCGAGGTCGAGCACGCGGTCGAGGATTTCGTCGAGCGCGAGCCGGTGTCGATCGTGCTGTCGGACAAGGGCTGGATCCGCGCCGCCAAGGGCCATCTCGACGAGAAGGCGGCGGCAGAGCTCAAGTACAAGGAAGGCGACGAGAAGAAGTTCGTCCTGCACGCCCAGTCGACCGACAAGATCCTGGTGTTCGCCACCAACGGCCGCTTCTACACCCTGGGCTGCGACAAGCTGCCGAGCGCGCGCGGCCATGGCGAGCCGATCCGCCTGATGATCGAGCTCGGCAACGAGCAGGACATCGTCGATCTCGCGGTCTTCAAGGGTGGCCGCCGGTTCCTGGTGGCGTCCGACGCCGGCCGCGGCTTCGTGGTGCCCGAGGACGAGGTCATGGCGCAGACCAAGAACGGCAAGCAGGCGCTGAACCTCAACGACAAGGAAAAGGCGGTGGCGTGCTCGGTCGTGCCGGACGGCGCCAACTCCGTGGCGGCGCTGGGTGGCAACAAGAAGCTGCTGATCTTCCCGCTCGAGCAGCTGCCCGAGATGAGCCGCGGCCGCGGCGTCACGCTGCAGAAGTCCAAGGGCGGCCAGCTCGCCGACGCGCAGGCCTTCAAGCTGGCCGATGGCCTGGCGTGGGCCAATCGGGTGCTGCCGGCCGACGAACTGAAATTCTGGCGCGGCGAGCGCGCGCAAGCGGGCAAGATGCCCGGCAAGGGATGGCCGCGCGCGAAGCGGTTCAGGGACTGAACGAATGGATCTGACGCTGATCTGGAAGACGGTGCTGATCGGCGTCGTCGAGGGCCTGACCGAGTTCCTGCCGGTGTCGTCGACCGGGCACATCATCCTCGCCGAGGAAGTGCTGCATTTCGAAGGCCCGCCCGGCAAGGTCTTCGATATCGTGATCCAGCTCGGCGCGATCCTGGCCGTGTGCGTCCTCTATCGCGTGAAAATCTGGAGCACGGTGACCGGCGTCCTGCAGCGCGAGCCGCGCGCGTTGCGCTTCGCCACCGCCGTGATCGTGGCCTTCCTGCCCGCCGCCGTCATCGGCGTCATGGCCCACGGTTACATCAAGTCGCACCTGTTCAATCCCTTCGTCGTGGCCGTGGCGCTGATCGTGGGTGGCGTCGCCATCCTGGTGATCGAGCGGTTGGTGCAGCGGCCGCGCGTCAAATCGGTCGACGATATCGACTGGAAGACGGCGCTGTGGGTCGGCATTGCCCAGTGCCTGGCCATGATCCCGGGCGTGTCACGCTCGGGCGCCACGATCATGGGGGCCCGAATTTTGCGCGTGGATCGTGCGACTTCCGCCGAATTCTCCTTCTTCCTCGCTATCCCGACCATGCTGGGAGCGACGGTCTACGACCTCTACAAGAACCGCGCGACGCTCGACTGGCATGGCAGCGGCGTCATTGCGCTGGGCTTCGTGGTGGCCTTCCTTGCCGCGCTGGTGGTGATCAAGCCGTTCGTGCACTTCATCAGCCGGCACGGTTTCGCCGCTTTCGCCTGGTACCGCATCGCGGTCGGCGCGCTGGCGCTGGCGTTGCTCTTGGCACGCTGAGGTTGCGGCTCCGGGCCGCGCTTTTCAGCCTCAGTGCAGCGTGTCATAACCCCGGCCCTCTGAAGATTAGGGAGTGATGCTGTCATGCAACGTCGCAAATTCCTGCGCACCGCCGGCGTCGGCGGCGCCGCAGTTGCCGCGAGCGCAACGTTCGCCGCGCCGGCCATCGCGCAGTCGATGCCGGACCTCAATTGGCGCCTGACCTCGAGCTTTCCCAAGTCGCTCGATACGCTCTATGGCGCCGCCGAATTCATGTCGAATGCGGTGGCCGAGGCGACCGACAACAAGTTCAAGATCCGAGTGTTCGCGGCGGGTGAGATTGTGCCTGGCCTTCAGGTCGCCGATGCCGTGCAGAACGGCACCGTCGAGATGGGGCATACCGCCTCCTACTACTACTCCGGCAAGGACCTCACCTTCGCCCTCGGTACCGCCGTGCCGTTCGGTCTCAACACGCGACAGATGGATGCCTGGCTGACCCACGGCGGCGGCGAGCAGCTGCTGAACGACTTCTACAAGGGCTACAACATCTTCGCCCTCGCCACCGGCAACACCGGTTGCCAGATGGGCGGCTGGTTCCGCAAGGAGATCAAGACCGTCGACGATCTCAAGGGCATGAAGATGCGCATCGGCAGCGTGCTCGCGGGGCAGGTGATGTCGAAGCTCGGCGTCGTGCCGCAGCAGATCGCCGGCGGCGACATCTATCCGGCGCTGGAGAAGGGCACGATCGACGCCGCTGAATGGGTCGGCCCGTACGACGACCAGAAGCTCGGCTTCAACAAGATCGCGCCGAACTATTACTACCCGGGTTGGTGGGAGGGTGGGCCGACGCTGCACACTTTCATCGGGCTCGAGAAGTGGAACTCCCTGCCCAAGCCTTACCAGGCAATCGTGCGCTCGGCCTGTGCTGCGGCCAACACGTGGATGACGACCAAGTACGACGCGCAGAACCCCAAGGCGCTGCGCGAGCTGGCGGCCGGCGGCACCAAGCTGGCGCCGTTCTCGCCGGCGATCATGGAGGCCTCGTTCAATGCGGCCAACGAGGTCTATGCCGAGACCAATGCCAAGAACCCGGCGTTCAAGAAGGTCTATGATTCGATGACCGCGTTCCGCAAGGACGAGGTCCTGTGGTTCCGGGTCGCCGAGAATACCTTCGACAACTTCATGGCCCGCCAGTCGGCCGCCAATAAGCTCTAACGGAAAGCCCCGCTTCGGCGGGGCTTTTCTTTGCATCTTTCCAAGTCCTTCCGCCCATGGCACGCTGATTCTGCTGAGTGGAATCTCACCCGGCAAACACAAAGAAAGTCCTGGGAGGGACACGACCATGCAACGCCGCAAGTTCTTGCGTACCGCCGCGACCGGCGGTGCGGCCGTCGCCGCAACCGGCTTGGCAGCACCCGCCATCGCCCAGTCGATGCCGGCGCTCAACTGGCGTTTCACCTCGAGCTTCCCCAAGTCGCTCGACACCCTGTGGGGCGCGGGCGAGCGGATGACGAAGATCGTCGCCGAGGCGACCGACAACAAGTTCCAGATCCGCACCTTCGCGGCGGGCGAGATCGTGCCCGGCCTGCAGGTGCTCGACGCGGTGCAGAACGGCACGGTCGAGATGGGCGGGACCGCGTCCTACTACTACTCCGGCAAGGACCCGACCTTCGCGCTTGGCACCGCCGTGCCGTTCGGGCTGAACACGCGCCAGTTCTCGGCATGGCTCAAGTTCGGCAACGGCGAGCAGCTGCTGAACGACTTCTACAAGACCTATAAGGTGTTCGGCATCGCCACCGGCAACACCGGCGGCCAGATGGGCGGCTGGTTCCGCAAGGAGATCAAGACCCTCGACGATCTCAAGGGCTTGAAAATGCGCATCGGCAGCGTGCTCGCTGGCCTGGTGATGACCAAGCTCGGCGTCGTGCCGCAGCAGATCGCCGGCGGCGACATCTACCCGGCGCTGGAGAAGGGCACGATCGACGCCGCCGAGTGGGTCGGCCCGTACGACGACCAGAAGCTCGGCTTCAACAAGATCGCGCCGAATTACTACTACCCGGGTTGGTGGGAAGGCAGCGCCAACCTTCACACCTTCATCGGCCTGGACAAGTGGAACGAGCTGCCCAAGAGCTACCAGGCGATCGTCCGTGCCGCCTGCGAGGATGCCGGAGGCTGGATGACAGCCAAGTACGATGCCGACAACCCCAAGGCGCTGCGTGAGCTGGTGGGCGGCGGCACCAAGCTGCTGCCATTCTCGCCGGCGATCATGGATGCCTCGTTCGCGGCCGCCGACCAGGTCTATGCCGAGACCACGGCCAAGAACGCCGAGTTCAAGAAGGTCTATGACTCGATGGTCGCCTTCCGCAAGGAGGAGGTGTTGTGGTTCCGTGTCGTCGAGAACACCTTCGACAACTACATGGCGCGCCAGTCGGCCGCGAACAAGACTTTCAGGTCATTCCTCTCCCCCGAAGACGGGAGAGAGCCTAAAACCCCGCATTGGCGGGGTTTTTTGCCTTCATGTCGACGGCAAAATGCTTCCCAAGACGCATTCTGCATGCCAGTCTCCCAGCGCTCAAAAGGGGAGCGTCAACGGCTCTGTAGTCCTGGGAGGGACAGAACAAATGCAGCGTAGGAAGTTCATCAGAACGGCGGGCGTAGGGGCGGCCAGTGTGGCCGCGGCCTCGACCGTCGCGGCACCGGCCATTGCGCAGAGCATGCCGGAAATGAAGTGGCGCCTGACGTCGAGCTTCCCCAAGTCGCTCGATACGCTCTATGGCGGCTCGGAAGTGTTCGCCAAGGCGATCAACGACATGTCGGACGGCAAGTTCCAGATCCGCGCGTTCGCGGCGGGCGAGATCGTGCCCGGCTTGCAAGTCACCGACGCGGTGCAGAACGGCACGGTGGAGATGGGACAGACCGCCGCCTACTACTATTTCGGCAAGCATCCGAACTTCGTGTTCGAAACCGGCCTGCCGTTCACGATGAACCAGCGGCAATACTATGCGTGGCTCTACAACGGCGGTGGCAACGAGCTGATCCAGGAGTTCTACAAGGATTACAACATCCGCTCCTTCGTCTTCGGCGGCACCGGCGGCCAGATGGGCGGTTGGTTCCGCAAGGAGCTGAAGACGCTCGAGGATATGAAGGGCCTGAAATTCCGCTGCGGCGGCTTCGCCGGCCTGATCCTGCAGCGTCTCGGCGTCGTGCCCCAGCAGATCGCCGGCGGCGACATCTACCCGGCGCTGGAAAAGGGCACGATCGACGCCTGCGAATGGGTCGGCCCGTACGACGACGAGAAGCTCGGCTTCAACAAGATCGCCAAGTACTACTACTATCCCGGCTGGTGGGAAGGCGCCTCGGTGGGCTCGCTCTACATCAACCTCGACGCTTGGGCGAAGCTGCCCAAGCAGTATCAGGCGATGGTCGAGACCGCCGCCGGGCTCGTCACCTCGTGGATGGTGCCGAAGTACGACGCCGGCAATCCGGCGGCGCTCCGTCGCCTCGTGGCGTCGGGCACCGAATTGCGGCCGTTCTCGCGCGCGATCCTCGAGCCGTCCTTCGCCGAGGCCTACAAGTTGTACGATGAACTCTCGGCCAAGGACCCGAAGTTCAAGAAGATCTACGATAGCCTGAAGCCGTTCCGCGCCGACCAGAACCTGTGGTTCCGGGTGGCCGA
Organism: uncultured Alphaproteobacteria bacterium; assembly: GCA_963755595.1. GTDB lineage: Bacteria > Pseudomonadota > Alphaproteobacteria > Reyranellales > Reyranellaceae > Reyranella. The sequence continues at coordinate 398,682 of CAVWKP010000018.1, forward strand.
GAACACCTTCGACAACTTCAACTTCTCGATGTCGGCCCAAGGACGCTAAAAGGGAACGCTAGACCTGTCGTCATCGCGACAAAGAAAAGCCCCGCTGGCGACAGCGGGGCTTTTTGCTGGGGTTTCCGCTCCCTCGCCTCGATGCTCATGCACTATCGGCTCGCTTCTGCAATCCAGCGCCGCAGCAATGTATACGCGACGCCCAGGATCACCGGCCCCACAAACAGGCCGAGCAGCCCGTAGGCCACCAGGCCTCCGATCACCCCGACCAGGATGAGCAGGAGTGGCAGGTCCGCTCCGCGCCGGATCAGGATGGGCCGGAGGATATTGTCCATCAGCAGCGCCGGGACGCCGAAGACCACGAGGATGATCCCGGGCACGGTCGCTCCCGTTGAAAACAGCCAGATGATTGCTGGGATGACCACGAGTGCCGGCCCGAGCTGCGCGATGCACAGGAGCAGTGTGATGGCGGTGAGCAACCCGGCCTGAGGCACGCCAGCGAGCGTCAGGCCGACGCCGGTCACCAGTGACTGCGCCAGGGCCGTGACGACGACGCCGAGGGCCACGCTGCGGATCGCCTGACCGGCAAGGATGGCGGCCTCCTCACCGCGCTGGTCGGCGAGCCGGCGGCCGAAGCGGCGGCACCAGTCGGCCGCAGCCTCTCCTTTCGCATAAAGGACGGCAGAGATGCCGATGGTCAGGAAGAGGTGCACGACAACACCTCCGAAGCCGCCGATGATTCCGATCAGCCACTGGGCGATGGTCCTGGCATAGGGACGCAACAGGCTGGCGATTTCGCCGCTGCTGCTCGCAGACAGGCGCTGCCACTCTTCCACGGCGGGGCCACCGATCAGCGGGAGGTCGGCGAGCCAGGCCGGCGGCGGCGGCATGCGGAAATTCGCAGCGGCATCCGGCAAGGCCGCAATCAGGTCGGCATGCCTGACGACGGCGCCGATTGCGATCGACAGCGGCAGGATGACCAGCACCAGCAGGATTAGCGTCATCACCGCGACCGCCCATCCCCGCCTCCCGCCCATGGCGGCTTCCAGCCAGCGCAACACAGGCCACGTCGCCACCACGAGCGTCGCCGCCCAAACCGTCGCCGCGAGAAACGGCTGGAGCACCAGGAAGGACGCGGCGATCAGGCCGGCGATGAACAGGACGGCGAGCGTCGTGCGCGTGAGATCGTGTGAGCCGTTCGCCATCTTCACCCTCCTTGGGTGCGGCTCGCGAAGCGCCGACTGCCCGCCGCTACGGCGTCATGTCGGCCTTCTCCCAGCCTTTGTCGGGATTGAAGACGCTGATCGCGCCCGCCTCCTGCGCCGTGTCCGGACCGAAGTCCTGCTCGTAGACATCGCCGGAGTGGCTGGCAATGAAGGTCATGACACCGGTCTCGCCGTACTTCACCGGCCAGGCGATGACGGCGAACCCGCCGATCATGCGACCCTTGACCAGATAGTCGTAGGCCCCGCCCGGCGCGTCGGGTCCCTGGCTGTAGAGCAGGCGGAAGCGGTAGCCGTAGTAGCCCTTCTCCTGCACGTCGCCGAGCTGCGCCTTGGCCAGCAAGGGCCCCAGCGGGCTGGGCGGCTCGCCGGGCTTGGTCTCCCAGTAGAGCCCGTCCTTGTGGCCGGGCGTGCTGAGAAGCCGGCGCGCATAGACGTCCATGCCGGTCTTCATGGGATCGAGCGCCGCGTAGTCGCGCTGCGCATCGATGATCGCCAGCAGCGTCTGAATGACCGCCAGCTCGTTGCGTCCGATGAGGCGCGCCTGCATTTCCTTGCGCCCCGCCTCGACGTCGTAGCGCCACTCGTTGCCCTGCTTCACGATCGGCATTGGCGACACCCAGCCGGTGGTACCCACGCCGACCAGGACGCGGTCATCGCCCTGCGGCAGGAGCTTGTGGCTCTCGTCCCACCCCTTCAGGAACTTGGCACGCGCTTCGTCGTCTTCCTGGTCGTTGCCCGGTGCAAAGTCGTGCCAGGTCGAGCCCAGGATCGCCATCATCGCCTTGTCGTCATTGTTGCGGATCGCGTCGGTCAGCGCATCGGCGGCCGCTTCCGGCGTCGGGAAGCCGCGCAATTGCGGGGTCTGTTGCGGGGCCTGTGCCAGCGCAGCCGCAGCGAGGCTGCTGCACAGCGCGAGCGCCACGAAGGCGCGGCGAATGAATTGCTCATCGACGTCCTCCACCAGCCGCCAGGCCGGCCACCGCCGCCGCCGCCACCGCCGCCGGGTCGACCTCCACCGCCACCGCCGCCCCGGCGGGTCGTCCGCCACCGCCGCCGCCTGCCCTCGCACCACCGCCGCCGCCTCTAGGCTGGGCGGCTCTCTGTTGCTGGGCGCGGCCGCGCTGGGCCTGGCGATTCACCTGCTGGCCGCGATCGACGCCGCCCAGTCCGCCTCCGCCGCCACCCGGCCCGCGTGGCTGGGCGCTCGGCCTTGCCTGGCCGCCGCCGGGACCTCCACCGGGGCGACCGCCGCCGGGACCACCAGCACCACCGGGGCGGCCGGCGCCGGCACCGGCACCGCCGCGCCGGCCGCTGGCCAGCGGCCGGTCCGCCTCCGGGTCGCGAAGCCTGGTCCAACTGGCCGCGAAACTGCTGGCGCTGGTCGGCGCCCGGCCGGTTCTGCCCGAATTGCTGGCGGGTGGCGTTGTCGCGGTAGGCCACTCCCTTGCGATGATCCACTTGGTGCTGCCAGCGACCGCCGTCGCCGATGTTGTTGCGATTGAAGTTGCGGTCGATGTTCACGGCCCGGCTGGCGTTGACGTTCACATAGCTGCCGCTGCCGCCGTATCCCCAGTTCCAGCCGCCGAACATCGCGCCGGCCGCCGCAAAGCCCAGCCCCCATGTGAGCCCGCTGAGCAAGGCACCACCCAGCGGATAGTAGGTCGGCGGGTAGCCGGGATCGGGCCACTGGCCATACGCGGTGTTGGGATCGTAGGTCGGTACATAGACGACCTCCGGATCGGTCGGCTGGATGGCATAGATCGTTTCGCTGCCCTGGGTCTGGGTGGAGACGGTTTGCTCCTTGCCGGTCTTCAGCGTGCCCGCCTCGGCCGCCTTGGCGCGCAGGCGCTGGATCGACGCGGCGACGTCCTGCTGCTGTGCGATCATCGCGTCGCCCAATTTCTGGGTCCACTCGAGATGCTCGTTGAGTTGCGACAGCACCGGCGGGAAGGCGACCAGCGACTTGACGCTGACATCCCAGCTCTTGTCGGCGACGGCGCTGACCGCGGCATCGCCCTTGAGGTTGGGATTGGCCTGCGACCAGCGGGCCGCCTCGACGATCTCGAGAGGATAGCTCGCAGCCATGAGGATCTGAGAAAGCAGCGCGTCGGAATAGAGCGCGATCGGCGCAAGCATCTGATCGAGCTCTTCCGGCTTGAACTTTGGCTTGTCGCTTTGTGCGGCGGCGAGTCGGACGCGACCGATCGCGAGCAACGAAACCAGTAGCGCCAGCAAAGCGCGTCGCTTCATGGCGGCCCCCTCTATCTGAGGCATGAAGCCTAGCCTGCCCCCGCCAGCAGCGTCCAGTGCAGGCGCGCATATCCGACTGTCGCGTTGCCGTACGTGAGGGAGCATTGCCCCGATATCCCAATGCATTCAGCGCAATCGCCTGCCTAGCTCGGCGAAGCGGCAGCCACAAACGCGCTGGTGTAACGCGCGATCATGCGCTCCTCGTCGGTCGGCATGACCCAGGCCGACACGCGCGAGGCTTGCGTGCTGATACGGCCTTTGCCCGAGCTGTTGCGTGCCTCGTCCAGCGCAATGCCGAGCCATGCGCAGCCCGCGATCACCTCGGCCCTCGTCGCCGCATCGTGCTCGCCGATGCCGGCGGTGAAGACCAGCGCGTCGATCCCGCCCAAGTGCCGCCGCCATGGAGCCGATCTCGCGGACGATGCGATAGACAAAGAGGGCAATGGCCTCGGCCGCCTCGGGCGCCTCGGATTGCCGCAGCGTGCGCATGTCCGAGGCGATGCCGGAAACGCCCAGCAGCCCGGAGCGGCGGTAGAGAAGATCCTCGATGCCCGCGGCATCGAGCCCGCGCTCCTGCATCAGATACAGCAGCACGCCGGGATCGAGCGCGCCACTGCGCGTGCCCATCATCAGGCCGTCGACCGCGGTGAAGCCCATGGTGCTGGCCACGCTCTTGCCGTCGCGTACCGCGCACAGGCTGGCGCCATTGCCGAGATGGGCGATCACCAGGCGCTGGCGCGCCAGCGCCGGCTCCGTCTCGCGCAGCCGCGTGACGATGTAGTCGTAGGAGAGGCCATGGAAACCATAGCGATGCACGCCCGCCGCCGTGATCTCGCGCGGCAGGCCGAAGGCCTGCGCCAACGCCGGCTGGCTGCGATGGAAGGCGGTATCGAAGCAGGCGACCTGCGGAATGTGCGGCGCGGCCCGGGCGATGGCGCGGATCGGCGCCAGGTTGTGCGGCTGGTGCAGCGGCGCGAGCGGCACGAGCTCGGCAAGCTTGGCCAATACCTGGTCGTTGATGAGGGCAGGGGAGGAGAATTCCGTGCCGCCATGAACGACGCGGTGACCGAAGGCCAGCACCGGCCGTCCCTGCAGCAATTCGCGGCCGAGCGCGATGATCTCGGTGGTTGCCGCCTCGTGATCGAGCTTGCCGTCGGACCAGGTGCGCTCAGCCAGGACCTTGCCGACGGCATCCTTCGCCTCCAGACGCGGTGCCTGGCCGATCCGCTCGACCTGTCCCCGGAAGAGGAGGACGCCCTCGGCGCCCGGCTCGTAGAGCGCGAACTTGATGCTTGAAGAGCCAGCGTTAAGTACGGCGATGCAGCCTGGGGACGTCGCCATGTCAGCCGGCCGCCGTCAGACCGCGCTTTGCGCCAGCGCGATCTCTTGCTGGCGCCGGGCGGCCGCCACCAGCACCGCGACCGCGCACGAGGCGAGTCGCGTCAGCAGCGAATCGGCCCGGCTGGTGAGAATGATGGGCACGCGCGTGCCCAGCACGATGCCGGCAGCATCGGCGCCCGCCAGAAAGGAAAGGCTCTTGGCCAGCATGTTGCCCGTCCGAAAGGCCTTGGCGCAGCCATAGGCAATCGACTGGTCGTTGGCGATGCCGACGACCAGAGCCTTGTGCCCTGTGAGAATTGGCCGTGATCGGTTCATTCATGCGGGACATTCGTAGCCTCCGAGCAGTGACGGAACAATGACGTGGGTCAACGCCGCTGCCCCTTCTCGGAGCGGATTCTGCCGCTTCTGAGCTCGGCCGACCGTGGCTGGGCGCTCAATAGAGGTTGAGGGTGTAGTTCAGCACCAGCCGCACCTCGTCGATCGTCGTGCGCTTGTTGTTCTGGTCGGTGGCCGAGGAGCCGTATTGCGCGCGGATCCAGAGCCCCGGCAGCGGCTTCCAATTGGGTCGCCATTCGAGCTTGAAGTCCCATTCGGACTCGGCGAGCGGGCCGCCCGCGGCGGCGGCCGTCGTCCAGCCGTTGTAGTAGAAGACCGAGGCGGCGACGCCGGGCAGGCCGATCGGCGTCATGACGTAGGACAGGCCCGCCATCAGCGTGTTCTCGCCGGCGCGCTGGAACGACTGGATGAGCAAGTCGGTGTAGATCGGATTGCTGCTCCACGGGTTCATCATGGCGAAGGCCGGATTCACTGTGGAAAAGCCCAGGGTGAGAATGCCGGTGCTGCTGCCGAGTTCGAGCCGGGAGCCGAACTGGCTGGTCTGGTAGTAGGTGCCGCCATTGGTGAGGTTGGCGCCCACCGTGCGCTGGTCGGCGTACTGGAGCGCCAGGATGGCGGAGATGTTGCCGGGCAGGGTGGCGCCGTACTTGCCCTCGACGTAGGCGATGTTGAGCGTGTCCTGCGCGTAGTACTCGATGGCGCCGATCGACGCGGGCCCCCACGTCAAGCGGCCGCCGGCGACGCCCACGCCGTTGTCGACGTTGGCGCCGGCCTGCCGCGACATCGAGAGGAAGGTGGCCGAGTCGCGGGGCTTCATCGTGGCGATATAGCCGCCGCCGTAGCGCAGGGACCAGTCGTGCTCGGGGTCGTCGAACGCACCGGTCAGGGCATAGCCGTAGAACGTGTTGGGGATCATGCGGTTGTCCTGCGGCCCGAGATAGGGCGTGTCGTAGAGATAGCGGCCGGCGGTGAAGTAGGTGTTCTCGAACAGGCGGGCGCGGCCATAGAGTTGGCCGGCCACCGCAAAGCCTGCCTGGTCGGGCTGCAGCAGGCCGGTGTTGCCGCGGTCGAGCGGCGCATAGAGCGGGAAGGTGGCGTAGACGACGGTGCCGACCGACACGACATCGAACAGGCGGCCGGTCTCGAAGGCGATCGAGCCGCCGCCCGCCCAGGCTTCGCTGATGGTCGTGCCGGTGGACTTGGCCGTGGCCTGGTCGCGGTAGTAGCTGCGCGGGTTGATCGACCATTTTGAGTCGCGCACGACGGCCGGGGCATCCGTCATTTCCTCGCGCATGCGGGGAAACAGCGACACCGGCGGCGGCGGCGGCGGGCGGAACAGCCGGTCGATGGCCGTGAGATCGTGTTGCGGCAAATCGGGAATCGGCAGCCCGTCGTTCGGCCCCTCCGCGCGGGCGCTCGCGGCGATCCCCAGCATGGCCACGGCCGCCAGCACGGCGGCGAGGCGGCGAAGTCTCCCGATGAAGCCGACCACTGCTTCTCCCCCGCAGCCGCCGCGACTTTAGTCCCCGCATCTCAACAGAGAACCGCGATCCGGGCAAAGCTCTTGCAGATTGTGTCCATTTCTCCATCCTGTAGGACCGATGCGCAAGCTGATCTGGGGAATCGTCGAGTTCCGCGAAAACGGCCTGCCTCAGTACGCCGAGCATTTCCGCGAGCTCGCCGGCGGTCAGTCGCCCGACACGCTGTTCATCACCTGCGCCGACAGCCGCGTCGTGCCGAACCTGCTGGTCTCGACCGATCCCGGTGAGCTCTTCACCATGCGCAATGTCGGCAACCTGGTGCCGCCGGCCACGGCCGACGGGCTCTCGACCGGCGATCTCTCCGAGGCGAGCGCCATCGAATATTCGGTGAAGGTTCTGAAGGTCGCCAACATCGTCGTCTGCGGGCATTCGGGATGCGGCGCGATGAAGGCCGTGCTGGCGCCGGCTCCGCTCGACGACGCCCCCAATCTCGCGGCCTGGCTGGCTCATGCCCGGCCAGCGGCCTCCCGCCTCGCGCTTGAGGCCGCACCGCCGCCGGGCTCACGCCGTATGATCGGCTCTCGCAGCTCAACGTGCTGGTCCAGCGCGATAACCTGATGACATATCCCGACGTGCGCACTGCGATTGAGAACGGCGTCCTGCGGCTCAGCGCCTGGTGGTTCGATATCGCGAAGGGCGACATGTATGCGTGGCAGGACGACACGCACTCGTTTGCCGTCATCGACCGCCCGATGGCGGAGCGGTTGACCGGGGGAGAATGACAATGGAATGGCGCACCCGCTACGTACTGAAGAGCTACCTCCGCTCCTCGATGTGGCTGACGCCGCTCGCCGCCTACCTCGTGTCGCTGGTCCTGATCCGCATCCTCGGCTGGATGGACGAGCGGCTGCAATGGCAGTGGGCCTGGCACATCGAGGTCGCAGCCGTGCAAAACCTGCTGCAGATGCTGGTCGCCGCGATGCTGTCCTTTATCGTCTTCACCTTCAGCTCGCTCCTGGTCGCGGTCCAGATCGCCAGCGCGCAGCTCACGCCGCGCATCATCGCCACCGCGCTCCTGCGCGACAACACCATTCGGACGATCGCCGCCCTGTTCGTGCTGAGCTTCGTCTTCGACCTCGGCCTGCTGGCGCGCACCCAGAAGGCGGTGCTCTATGTGCCGTTGACGGTCTCTATCGCGCTCACGCTCTGCTCGATCGGCGCCTTTCTCTACCTGATGGACTATGCGGCACGGCTGCTGCGCCCGATCAGCATCGTACGGAACATCGGCGAGGCCGGCCTCAAGGTCGTCGAGGAGGTCTACCCGGTCGAAAATCGCGGGCCATCACACGCCCACGCTTCACCCACCGGTGCTGGGCAAGCCGGCCCACGAGATGTTCCACCGGCGCAAATCGGCGATCATCCTGGCGATCCACTTCGACACGCTGAGGCTCGAGGCCGAGCGGACGGGCGGCGTCGTCGAGTGCGTCAACCGGGTCGGCGACTTCGTGCCGACCGGCGAGACGCTGTTCAGGCTGTATGGCGGCGCTGTCGCGGCGAATGACCCGAAACTGCGCGCGGCCATCGCCATGGGTCCCGAGCGGACAATCGAACAGGACCCCACCTTCGCCTTCCGCGTCATCGTCGACATTGCGATCAAGGCGCTGTCGAGCGCCATCAACGATCCCACGACCGCGGTGCTGGCGCTCGACCAGCTCCACCGCCTGTTGCGCTCCGTCGGCCGGCGTCATCTGCACGACGACGTGATCCGCGACACAGCCGGCAATCTCCGCGTCATCTACAGAACGCCGGACTGGGACGACTTCGTGCAGCTTTCCTGCCGCGAGATCCGGCTCTACGGCGCGGCGAACTTCCAGGTCGCGCGCCGGATGCGGGCCATGCTCGAGAACCTGCAGCACGCCTTGCCCGAGGCGCGGGGGCCCGCGCTGCGCAAGGAGCTGGACCTGCTCGACCGGACTCTGGCGCGTCTCAATTTGCTGCCGGACGACCTGGCGCTCGCCCAAACGCCCGACCTGCAGGGGCTAGGCGCATGCGCGGCGCGGTTAGGGCGAGCGTTACGTGGACGATGCCCCTTTCGCGGCGGGTCGTCATGGCAAGGCCACAGCGCGTGAACACCTTGAGCATCGGCAAATTCTCGGCCAACACTTCGGCCACGAACTCCTTCAGGCCGGCCGCGCGGGCGATCCCGATGAGATGACGGATCAGGTGCGTGGCGATGCCCAGTCTCTGGTGCGGGTCATCGATCGCGAAAGCAACCTCGGCGCAACCAGGTCGCGAGACGATATACCTCGCGCCGCCCACGATCACCTGTCGTCCGCCTTCGGAGAGCACGGCCGCCAAAGCCACGTGGTTGATGAAGTCCACATCGAGAAAGTATTCGATTTCGCGCTCGCTGAAGCTTCGCTTGGGGGCAAAGAACCGGCGGTATAGCGCCTCCTTGCCGAGCCGCCCGACGGCGGCCAGCATCTCGGCGCGATCGCTGGGCAACAGGGCGCGGACCTGGAGCTCCGCACCGTTGCGCAAGCGTTCGGTGGCGGTGTACTCGGCGGCATTCATCGAACGTCGCTCCCGATGCGTCGCATGGCCGTCGAGCCTCTGGCTTGGTATCTCAACAGAGAACAAGGTGCAGGGCGAGTCCGGCCCGCGCGTCACCGCCGGGCGTTGCTCACTGGGGGTTGCTCACGGCGCCACCTTCGGCCGGTTGAGCAGCAGCGCCGGCACGCGGCAGCCAGGCATGTACGCCCTGGAAGCGCGACATCGCCAGCCGTGGCGGGCGGTCGAAGGGCAAGCAGGTGTCGCCTAAAATTGTGGTTTACCAAAGCCGGGACGGGCCACGCTGATGTAGGCGATGCCGAGCGGCAGGTTGTCCTTGGCGTAGCTGTAGGCCTTGACCTGGTTAAGCGCGTCCTCGAGCGACTTCAGGCGGCTGGTGGTGGTCTCGTAGGTGTAGGTGACGGCGCTGGTGTCGGGGTACTGGTGCCGGGCAGCCGGCCCTGCACGTCGTAGGTCCATTGTGTGACGTTGGTCTTGGGGGCGCCCGGATCGGTGATGCTGGTCAGGCGCCGGTTGGCATCGTGCGCGCAAAGCCAAATGCGGCTCTGGCGATCCTTGTACGACGCCAGATCGAGCTTGTCGTAAGTGTAAGTTTCGAACGTGCCGTGGAGATAAGCGACCTTGGTGATGCTGCCCATCGAGATGGTCGGCGGGCCTACTTGTCAGGATCAAGGTCCGGAAATTCTCTGACAATCCGGAGGACAATGTCTCTGGTAACGATCCCCATTATGTTGCCGAGCGCCTGGACGAGCTGCTCTTTTTCGGCTGGATCTTGAAGTTGACTAACCAGCGAATCCAGTTCGTTTATCGGACTTCCCAGCGAAAGCGCCGATTGAAGTATCCGTGAGGCAATGTCTCTCTGCATAGGACCTCTCCCCTCAAATGGTGTTTCCGGCCTTTCAATATCCAGGATATCCGCTGGCAGTCATGCACGCCCGCATGCATTTGCGATAAGAGCCGAAAGAATTGGAAAGGCCCCTGCCCACGGTTTGGCTTACACAGCTCGCATGGCATTTGGCCAATGCTTGACTCTCATCGGGCGCAGCGCAAAGCGACTGCTTCCCTTTGCTCGTCGGCGGCGTTGAACGAGAGTCTAGTAGCTTGTAGGCCGCGCGGATCTATCTTTGCGACTGGATCGCCTCCAACATAGGCGTACAAATTTTACTAGGATCTGCATCTTCTCCGAGTGGATCGCGAGAAAGCCACCGTCCGGAGACCGGATCGTAGGCTCGATACTTCGTCAGATAGAGCCCGCTGTCGGCGTTAAAGAACATGCCCGCATAGACGAAGTCGGTGACCGGTGCAGTGGCCTGCAGCGGCACGCCGTAAGGATCGTAACTGTAAGCCGGCGCGCTCGAGGTGCTCGCGAAGGCGCGGCGCACTGAGCCGATCTGGTCGATGCCGTAGTAAAAGAGTTGGTTCGGCGTACCCGGCACGAACTCGCCCTCGTCGTAGTAGCTGCGGATGGTTGTGTTGCCGGCGTTGCGCGCCTGGCAGATGTCGTCGCCGCACCATAGGTACGACGTCGTGGTGGCACTGCCGCCGCCCGGTGGCGTGCTGGCGATTGTGAGGCGCCGGCCCAGCCCGTCGTAAGTGAAAGCCGTCGCCTTGCCTGAGACGCCGGGATAAGTGATGCCGGCCAGCCGGTTCTCGGCGTCCCAGGTGTAGGTGCGCTGGCCGTCCGACGTGACGTTGCCGACGGCATCGAAAGTCACCGCCTGCCCCGAGAGGTTGGTGAGCTGGTTGAGATTGTTGTAGGTCGCGGTCTGCGAGCCGGCGGCGGGATAGACGGCGCTGGCGTCGCTCGCCTCGGTGATGCTGCTGATGAAGTTCTCGGGCGTGGTGGTGTAGCTGTAGTTGGAGAACTGGCCCGCCGTCAGGCCGGTGTTGGTGATGCCCGCGAGGCGGCGGTCGTCGGTGTTGGTGAGGTAGCTCCAGGTGGTGGCCAGGGTCGAGCTGGCGAGCGCCCGGCTGGTGATCTGGCCGGTCTGGCCGAGGTAGCCCAGCGCGAAGGCGCCGAGGTCGTTGGTGTGGGTGATCAGCCGGCCGATCGGGTCATAGGCGAAGGTCTCGGCCCCGGCGCCCTGGACGGTGCGCGAGGCCAGCCGGCCGAGCTCGTCGTAGGCCGAGGTGATGGCGCTGCTGGCGAGCGGACCGCTCTCCTGCTGCAGCTGCAGGGCACCTAGCGAGCCCACCGGCACGTAGCTGTACTGCCGCGTGCCGGTGCCGTCGGTCATCGAGACCAGGCGCGGAAAAAAGGGATCGTAGGCGAAGCTGACGTTGGGCGTGGTGTGGACGGCGGCCGGTGTAGGTGATGGCAGTCGTGACGGTCATCCTTGCCGTAGCTGAAGTGTCTTCACCTGGCTCGAGGGCATCGGTGATGGATTTCAGGCGGCTGGTGGTGGTCTCGTAAGTGTAGGTGACGGTGCTGGTGTCGGCATATTGCTTGCCGATCAGCCGGCCCTGCACGTCGTAGGTCCAGCTGCGTGACGTTGGTCTTGGGGTCGGTCAGGCTGGTGAGCTTGCCGGTGTTGTTGTAGCCGAACTGGGTCTGTGCGCCGGCGGGATCGGTGGTCGAGGTCAGACGTCGGTTGGCGTCGTGGGCGTAGGTCCAGGTGCGACTCTCGGCGGTCCCGGTACGAGGCGAGGTCGAGCTTGTCGTAGGTGTAGGTCTCCGAACGTGCCGTCGGGATAGGTGATCTGGGTGACGCGGTCGGCCGCGTCATAGTCGTAGGTGAACAGTCCAGCCCTCGGAGTCGGTGAAGGTCCGGACGCGGGCGAAAGCTGTCGTAGGTGAAAGTCGCTGCGGTGACGTTGTTGGCGTTGACGATGGTACGTGAGATTGTTCGAGCCATCGTACGTGTATTGCGTCTTCTGGCCGAGCGGCATTGGTGACCGCGCTCAGCTGGTTTACGGAATTGTAGGCGATAAGTTGGTCGTCTGCCCGCGCAGCGTCCGTCGCGGAGACCGGCCGATGGTGGTAGTTGTAGGTAAACTGCGCGATCGTTGTCGAGATGCCGTTGGCTGTGGCCTGGGTGATCGCGGCGAGATCGATCTGGTTCGGCATAGGCTGAAGGTCGTGGTACGTCCGAGCGGATCGATGACCTTGCGTCAGATTGAAGTAGCCCGTCGTGTCGTAGGAGAACAGGCGGAGCTGGGTCGTGCCGTCGTCAAGAACTCGGCCGATCGCCGATGGCTGCGAGAAGGTCCCGCTCAGGTATGAAGCGGTTTGGCCGGGCAAGTTGTACCAGATGCGGTTTTCCAGCGGATATTTCTCGCTTTCCAGCGCCGTGCTCTTCAGGGCGTTATTGGCGGACCAGTGCGTGAAGTGCCGGCTTCGCGCTTTTGTGTAGTCGCAGCCTCCGGTCGGCGTGCAGCCCGCAGCGACATAGGCGTTCTTGTCCCAATGATAGCTGTTGCGGTACTGGCAGATAATTATTCGTCACCCCTCCTGGCATCCCGGTCGGCACCGTCGCCGCAGGATCGGTGGCTGAGACCGGTGCGGGTTCGAGCCATTCTTCGCGCTCGTTGAAGCCCATCGGATCGGTCGCCTGGACGAAGCGCGGCGGCGCTGCGGTGCCGGGCGCGGTATAGGCGAAGGCCGTCGTGCCGTAGGGCGTGGTGAGCGAATTGACGAGCTGATTGGCGTCGTAACCCAAGGTCGACGTCAATCCGATGACGTCGGTGATCGACGCGAGGTTGCCGCTGCCGTCATAGGTCAAGGTCGCGCTGCGGCCGAACGGGTCCGTAATCTGCGAGATCTGCAACGGCCGAGGCGTGAAGCCGTAGGTCAAGGTCGTTTGACGCCCGGCCGCATCGGTCACCGACGTCAGGCGCAGCAGGCTATCATAGTTGAGCGTGAGCGCGTTGCCTTGCGGGTCGATGATCTGGGTCAGGAAGATGCGGCGCGGCGAGGTGACGGCGCCATCGGAGCGTGCAGTAGACCTCGATGCTTCAGCCAGCGCTGATACACGATCGGCGTCCCCGATATACGCACGAGGACCGACCCGTCGTCGGTCTGGGCGGTGAATCGGCCGGTGCTGCTGCTGTAGCCGGAGTAGGAATAGGCGCCGCCGCCACCGATGTAGCGCGAGATGTTGATTCCGACATTGACCGGATCGTCGGTCACGAACGAGAGCCAGTTGAACGTCCACTTCGGGCCGATGTTGAAGAAACTGAAATTTGCCGGTTGGCTGTCCTCGCGCTGGTTATAGGTGATGACGACCTTGGCCGAAGGTCCGATCGGCGGGACGTATCCGACCGGCGTGTCCGACAGCGTCACGCTGACGGTGGATTCCTTGATGTTGTAGCCGCACATACCGCCGCCGGAACAGCGGCCGTTCGCGGGAATATCGCTGCTCACGCCGCCAGGCATGGTCCCGTTGGTGACGCCTTTGCCCGAGATTTTGGCGGCTTCCGCGGCATCAACTTGACGCCAGCCCGCTCGATCCGGCAATCCGGCTGGCACCAGGAAGTAACCGCTGGCCTCGCTGTCGAGTGCCTGTGGGGTCATCACGAGCGTGCGGCCAGAGAGCGCCGGGTCTTGCACATGGAGGCGTCCGTCGACTTCGGCGATGATCGTCGCGAAGTGACCGACCTTCATATGAACGATGCCGGACGCCGGAACCGGCTGGCCGGCCTGTCGGTAGATCAGCCGGTATTGGAACTTCGCCTTGTCGGCCAGTCCTGCCACCTCGGCGAGTGTCGTGCCGTTTGGACCGGCCTGATACCACTGCAGAAAAGCCGTGCTTTCGGGTGTCGCGCCCAGGCGCAGCATCAGGGACTGCAGAGCCAGCGGCCCGCAGAGAAAAAGATGGCGCGGGTCCTTGGCCGCGACGGTCAATGTCTCTCGAGCGACCTGGATCAATTCCGTCGCCGAGCCGACGATCGGGCGATTGCCGATCTCACTGAACAGGGCAGCGAGTTCCGTCATCTTGCCAAGCGATGCGTAGAGCATCGCGAGCTCGCCCACCGCACGGTCGACCAGCGCCCTCGCCTCGGGCGTGGTCGCTCCGTTGCCCTGGCGCCACGCCTTCTGCCAGGCGTCGATCGCCTTCGAGAAATAGCCGTCGTGCAGGTAGCTGTAGCCGAGATTGGTCAACAGGGCGGGAGCCCAGCCGGAGTTGGGATTGCGCGCCAGGAAGCCCCTGAGGCTGCTCAGCTCCTGCGGCTGCAGGCCGAGCCTATGGGATCCCAATGTCTGCGCCAGCGCCTGGTCTTCCGCTGCTGATGTTGGCCCCGCCGGCACCAGCGGCTCCGCCAGCAGTGCGGCCGAGATGGTCGCCCGAGCGAGCGTGGCGTCAGAGGGTGCGACGATGCCCGTCGTCTGCGCGAGCACAGGCCCTTGGTACAGGCCGAGCGAGAGCACGGCCAGGAGGGCTGCAATCACTGTAGGTCGTACGTGCGCCTTCATCGTGCTCGCTCCCCAGTCGACAGGATCAGGGTGTCCAGGAGAAGCAACCCCAGGTGCCGGAGCCCCAGGCCGGTGCGCCCGGTGTTCCGTTGGCTTGCGCGGTGCGGTTGCCATTGGCGTCGTAGCTGTAGGCGACGCAGAGCCCAGTGTCGTAGAGGGCCGTTGTGACGCGGCCCGGCGGATCGTAGGTATAGGTCACGCCGGAGCCCGATGCGTCGGTGATGAGGAAGGCAGACAGCACCAGCGCCGCAGCTGTCACGTACCCCCTGGCTCGGCGACTGATACGCATTCGCGCCACCTTCAAGTCTGCGTCCAGGACATCAGTGTGCCAATCGTATTGCTGGCGCCTGACGGATTGACGAAGAAGATCACCTGGTTGTAGCCGCTGGCCCCGAGAAAGCCGGACGATTTCGCCACCGAAAACAACGTGAGGAAATTGGCGCCATCCTGACTGAACGCGAACGACACATTGGTGCCGTCGTCTTTCAACTGCAGCCATATTGGCTGCGAGTAGCCATTTGATGCCGATGTAACATCAGCTGCGGGGATCGCACCGACCGCGCTGTACTTTTCGACGACGACGACAGGCGTAACGTAGGAGATGGCGTGGAATTTGCGAAGCCATCGTACCATCCGATACCGACGCGACTGCCGTTTGCGCTATTTCGAGTGTTGGAAACCAATGCGCGAATGGTGTACGGCGTCGCTGGTACGGGCCTGTAGCGACCAACGAGATTGAAATTGGATCCGATGCCCGGCGCGTTGAGCGACAGCCCTGCCAGGCCCTCGCTAAAAATTGTCGTTCCCTGGTTTACCCAGTTGGAAAGACCCGTCGTGGCCACGGTAGGCGTCGAAGACATGACCTGACGGTAGAGGCCGGTACTTGCGGCGCCGCCAGTCGCTGGATGGCAAACGTCTTCCGGCTTGATTGGTAACGGCGATCTCCGCTGCCTGCCGTCAGAGTTTGTGCTTGCGGTGCGTTGCCGGAAGAGCCGATCAGGAGCTGACCGTTGGTCAGAGACTGCAATACCCGCCAGTGTTCCCGACCCAGAATTGTATTGAATTGAATTGGCGGAGCCGCCTGGGTTGAGGCATGCCGCAAGGGCATTGAAGTTCGGCATGACCTTTGTCGCATCAGGCGGCTGACCGTTACTAAGCGTGAATGGCAGCGTGCACTGCGCCCATGCCGAATTTGAAGGACAAAGGTCAGCAACGCCGCGATCACCATCGAAGCAAATTGCCTATTCGGTCGGCATGGCCCGATCTCCCGTTTGCGATGGCTCAGCTTTGCGCCGACGATAGGATCGTGCCGATCGTGTCGCCGGTACTCTGCGGATTGACGAAGAAAATCACGTTGCTGTAGCCGCTCGCTCCGAGATAGCCGGAGGACTTTGCGACCGAGAAGACTGTCAGAAAGTTTGCACCGTCCTGACTGAACGCGAACGACACATTGGTGCCGTCGTCACGTAGTTGGAACCAGATGGGCAAGGAGAAATTGGTTTGGGTGCTTACGAAGTCGGTGCCGGCAAGGCCCGTGACCGACGCATATTTCGCAACCTGTAGCAGCGGCCAGAAGTTGGCATTAGGAACTATGTTGGAGAGCACATGAAGTTTGGCGGTGCCGTCATACCAGCCGATGCCAACGGCGCTGGCCACGGCACTGTTGCGCGTCGCGGATACGAGCGCAGTGATCGGATAGGGCGTAGAGGGAGCGGTCATGTAGCGCCCGGTCAACTTGGTGCTAGCGCTTTGCGGTGCATCGATCGACATGCCCACAGCACTGTCAGCGACGACGGAAGTCCTTTGGTTGAGCCAAGTAGTCAAGCCAGTGTTCGCGGAAGTCGGAGTTGCGGACATGACTTGACGATAGAGGCCGGTACCCGCCGTACTGGTAGTAGTCGCAATCGTGACGCTGCCGGATCCGTTTGTGATTGCGATCCCCGACCCCGCGGTGAGCATCTGTGCTTGTGGCGCTCCACCAGTCGAGCCGACGACCAGTTGGCCGTCGGTCAAAGGACCGGCGCCACCCAGACTTCCGGAACCCGCATTGTATTGGATCGCATTTGCAGAGCCGCCTACGTTGAGACAACCGACCAAGGCATTAAAATTCGCCATCATTTGCGTGGCGTCCGGCGTTTGGCCGTTCGTGATCTTAAATGGCAGCGCGCACTGCGCTGCTGCGCCATTGGGGCAAAACGCAAATGCAACGGTCGCTATGGCGAGAATGCCTACCGATTTGAGGTGATGTGGCACGGGGGCTCCTTCTCGATATGCCTAGCTCTGCGTCCAGGACAACACGGTGCCCAACGTCTGGCTGCCCTGCGGATTGACAAAGAACACGATGTAGCTGTAGCCGGTCGCGCCGAGAAAACCTGACGACTTGGCCACTGAGAAAACCGTTAGGAAGAAAAATCCGTCCTGGCTGAAAGCGAACGATACGTTGGTGCCGTCGTCGTGGATTTGCACCCAAACCGGCTGCGAGAATTGGTTTGCGTTGCTCGTGAAATCACTGCCGTTGAACGAAGAGACGCTGTTGAACTTGTTCACCTGAAAGACAGCCGGAGCTCCACTGACAGTCGAATAC
The DNA here is from genome assembly GCA_963755595.1 of uncultured Alphaproteobacteria bacterium. Classification (GTDB taxonomy): domain Bacteria; phylum Pseudomonadota; class Alphaproteobacteria; order Reyranellales; family Reyranellaceae; genus Reyranella. The sequence goes on from CAVWKP010000018.1 coordinate 415,884, forward strand.
GAGATGACGTGAAGTTTGGCGCTACCGTCGTACCAACCGATGCCTACACCGTTTGAGCTGCTGCTATTGCGAGTTGCCGCAATGAGTGCGGTGATTGTGTAAGGGGTGGAGGGCGCCGCCATGTAGCGGCTTATGACGCCGGGCGTGGTACCGCTAGACGGAGCGTTGATGCAAATGCCGACGGCGCTATCGCTGACCGATGCTGTTCCTTGATTGAGCCATGTCGTCAACCCTGTACTGGAAGACGTTGGAGTTACCGATATGTACCGATTGAACAAGCCATTTCCTGGCTCGCCGCCGGCCGTCGCGATCGTAATGCTGCCGCTGCCGTTGGTGATCGCAATGCCTGGCCCCGCGGCGAATGCCTGCGCCTGAGGCGCATTGCCTGTCGAGCCGATGACGAGCTGGCCGTTGTTCAACGGCCCGACGCCGCCAAGACTTCCTGAGTTGTTGTATTGGATCGCATTGGTCGATCCAGCGGCACCGAGGCATTTGGCCAAGGCGTTGAAATTTGCCATCACCTGCGAGGCGTCGGCCAGCTGACCGTTGGTCAGGGTGTATGGCAGCGCACATTGCGCTTGTGCGGCGCCGGCAGCGCCCATCATGAAGGCGAGGAACGCCACGACCGTCGTCAGTGCTTTGCGCCGCCGTGCGGTCTCAGCATCGGCCATCATCGATGGCTCCCCCTACGCAATGCTACCGACGCAGACATTCGCACGGCTTGCGCGAACCGACAAACGACATACACGCATACCTAGAATACCCTCATGGGCATTTTTTACCTGACGATGCGAACATGACTCACGTTTGAATCCGATGAGTTACTAAATCGTCAGCGTCTATGACGCTACTGCACCTTCGGCCGTTTGAGCAGCAGCGCCGGCACGCGGCAGCCACGGGCATGGACGCCCTGGAAGCGCGACATCGCCAGGCCTTCGTCGAGGACATAGTCGTGGCTCTGCGCGGCCGTTCGACCAGGCTAGCCCGCCTGCACGAGGTCGGCGCCGATATCGCGGCCGTCGGCGCGGCACACGGCAAGGGGCATGCCGTCCTGCCTTGCCACGATACTCGCAGTCGACGACGCGCCCGCTGGTCAGCTGCTCGAGATTCTTGAGCGCGGCGCGGGCGGCGTTCCACTCGCCGATGCAGTCGGTGTCGTGGTCCGGCATCACCAGACCCCACAGACGATAGGTCCTGCCGCCGACGGTGATCAGACCGCCGTCCTCGACGATTTGCGCCTGGGCGCTCGATGCCAGGGCAAGGCCCAGGCCGAGACCGAGGCACGCGACGACCGCGACGAGGAGGCGAGCGTTTGGCGTTACTTGAAGACCGGAGGTGCTGAGTCCTCGGTCGGCGGCGCCTGGATCTCGATCTTGATCTTGCTCGGATCGACGGTCGAGGGCGCATCGAGGAAATAGGTCACCGACTGCGGGAGCGCGATCACGATCACCACCATGATGAGCTGCAGCAGCACCCAGGGGATCGAGCCCCAGTAGATATCGGAGCTCTTGACCTCCTTGGGCGCCACGCTTCTGAGATAGAACAGCGCGAAGCCGAACGGCGGGTGCATGAACGAGGTCTGCACGTTGACGCAGATCATGACGCCGAACCAGATCAGGGCGGCGTCGTGGCCGACCACCGGCTCGAGGATCTTCTGCGCCACCGGCGCCAGCATCGGGATGATGATGAAGGCGATCTCGAAGAAGTCGAGGAAGAAGGCGAGGAAGAACACGAACAGGTTCACCACCACCAGGAAGCCCCACACGCCGCCCGGCAGGTTCGACATCAGGTGCTCGACCCACTTGTTGCCGTCGACGCCCTGGAAGGTGATCGAGAAGCAGGTGGCGCCGACCAGGATGAAGGCCACCATGGCGGTGATGCGCATGGTCGCCTGGAAGGCCTGCACGATCAGGTCGTGCAGCGGCTTGTCTTCCCAGGCCCGCCAGCACAGCCAGACGATGGCGGCGAACATCCAGGTGAAGGCCGCCTTGAAGGCGAGCGACTTGAAGGCGAACAGGCCGATCACGAAGCCGACGCCCGCCGCCGCGCAGCCGGTGCTGAACACCCATTTGTCGAATTTGGTGAGCGGCGCGTTGCGTACCACGGCCAGCACGATGGCGCCGATCGTGCCCATGGCGCCCGCCTCGGTGGGGGTGGCCAGGCCCATCATGATGGTGCCCAGTACCAGGAAGATCAGCACGGCGGCCGGGATGATGCCCCAGGCGCACTTGATCAGCAGCGCCTTGCCGAACAGCGTGCGCGGCACCGGCGGCAGCGCCTCGGGCTTCACGATGCCGAGATAGAAGGTGTAGGCCGCGAACAGGGCGATCTGCAGGATCGAGGGGCCCCAGGCGCCGAGATACATGTCGCCGACCGAGCGGCCGAGCTGGTCGGCCAGCACGATCAGCACCAGCGACGGCGGCACCAGCTGGGTGATGGTGCCCGAGGCCGCCAGCACGCCGGTGGCGTAGCGCATGTCGTATTTGTAGCGGATCATGATCGGCAGCGTGATCAGCGCCATGGCGATGACTTGCGCGGCCACCGTGCCGGTGATGGCGCCCAGGATGAAGCCCACGATGATGGTCGAGTAGCCCAGGCCGCCGCGCACCGGGCCGAACAGCTGGCCCATCGATTCCAGCATGTCCTCGGCCAGCCCGCATTTCTCCAGGATGGCGCCCATGAAGGTGAAGAACGGGATGGCGAGCAGGAGCTCGTTGCTCAGGATCGAGCCGAACACGCGGCCGGGGATGGCCTGCATGAAGGGCATGGTGAAGTAGCCGAACTCGATCGACAGGAAGCCGAAGAAGAAGCCCACCGCGGCCAGCGAGAAGGAGACCGGGTAGCCGATCAGCATGAACACCACCAGCCCCGTGAACATGAGCGGTGGCATCCACTCGAGAGGGATGATCATTGCGTCGGCCTCTCGTAGTGCGCCTCGAGGCTTTCGACCGGGATGTCGTTGAGGAAGGCCACCCGCTTGATCAGCTCGGAAAGGCCCTGGAGGGCGACCAGCGCGAAGCCGACCGGCAGCACCAGCTTGATCGGCCAGCGCACCAGCCCGCCGGCGTTGGAGGAATGCTCGAGCACGTTGTAGGACTGCATGAAGAACGGCCAGCTCAGCCACGCCAGGATGGCGCAGGTCGGCAGCAGGAACACAATGGTGCCCAGGATGTCGATCCACAACTGCCCGCGCCGCCCGAGCGTCATGTAAAAGATGTCGACCCGCACATGCTCATTGCGCTTCAGCGTATACGCCGCGCCAAACATGACGATAACGGCAAACATATACCACTGTACTTCCAACCAAGCGTTGGAGCTTTCGTCGTAGGCGTAGCGAACCATGGCGTTGCCGCCGCTGACGATGCAGCTCAGCAGCACTAGCCAGTTGCAGACGACTCCGATCTTCTCGTTGATTGCATCGATGACGGCGCTGAACTTCAGCAGAAGATGCATCCCACTCCCCGCGCGCGAGTTGTTGTTGTCGGTTTGCCCCTCCCGCCAGGGGCCAGCCCTAATAACGCGTCGGACAAAGGCGCGCTAGCGGCAAAACTGCCTACAGCGTAGGCAGTTCCATCCAGCCTTCGGGGCCGAAGAATTCGAGCGGCCGGAAGGCGCGCTTGTAGGCCATCTTGCTGGAATCCGCGATCCAGTAGCCGAGATAGACGTAAGGCAGCCCACGCTTGGCGGCGGCGTCGGCCAGCCACAGGATCATGTAGGTGCCGAGCCCGCGCCGCGGGTCTTGCGGATCGAAGTAGCTGTAGACGGCCGACACGCCGCTCGACAGCCAGTCGACCAGGCAGGCGCCGACCAGCCGGCCCTCGGCCGAGTCGTCGCGGAACTCCACGATCGCCGTCTCGACCGGGCTCTCCTCGACCATGGCGCGATAGTCGTCGAAATCCATGTCGGCCATGTCGCCGTCGTGGTGGCGCGCCATCACGTAGCGCGAGAACAGGGCGTACTGCTCGCCGGTCGCCAGCGGCTGGGTCTCGACGGCATGGACATGCTCGTTCTTGCGGATGATGCGGCGCTGCACGCGATTGTGCTCGAAGTCGCGCACCCGGATGCGCACCGGCACGCAGGCCCGGCAGCCGTCGCACAGGGGCTTGTAGACGAAGTGGTGCGAGCGGCGGAAGCCTGCGTCGGTCAGCGTGTCGTGCTGGGAGATCGCATCGGGGCCGCTCAGCTCGGTGACCAGCTTGGTCTCCAGCCGGTGCGGCAGGTACGGGCACCGCATCGCCGGCGTGGTGCGGAAAAAGCGCAGGGTCTGGATGTTCTGGCGGATGAACATGGCGTGACGGGAAGTCTAACGGCTGAGGCGGCGGAAGGGAACCAGTACCAGCCGCACCAGCTTGGGCAGCAACCAGACCAGGACCGCGACAAAGAGCGCCAGCAGGGCCAAAAAGATGATCGGATGGGCGATCGCCAGCACCAGCCCGCCGATCACCACGCCGTCGACCGCGAAGGACGCGGCAATATTGCTGAGCGGCTCGGGCGAGGTGTTGATGAGCGCCCGCGAGCCGGTCTTGGCGACATGACTGCCCGCCGCCAGCGTGCCGCCGAGCAGGCCCGCGATGACGGCGACCTCCGGCCCGAGCTGGTCGGCCGCGCCGTAGGCCAGCAGCGCGCCCGCCGGCACGCGCACGACGGTGTGCAGCAGGTCGTTCAGGCTGTCGACGTAGGGGATCTTGTCGGCAAAGAAATTGAGCGCGAACAGCAACCCTGCCACGCCCATCACCCAGGGCGAGGCCAGCACCTGCAGGTCGTGCGGTAGCGTGACGAAACCCATCCGTTGCGCGGCGCCCAGCACCAGCACGGCGGCATAGGTATTGAGCCCGCTCGCCCAGCCCGCGCCCAGCGCGACGGCCAGCGCGGCCAGGGTCTCGCCGCTCAGGGGGCGCTCCTCATACTGCTCCCCTCATATCGCTCGCCTGGCCTTGAACGCGGTGGCGAGCGTGCCGTCGTCGAGCCAGTCGAGTTCGCCGCCCATCGGCACGCCATGGGCCAGGCGCGTCACCGGCACGTTGCACCGGGCCAGGCGCTCGGCGAGGTAGTGCGCCGTCGTCTGGCCGTCGACCGTGGCGTTGGTGGCGACGATCACCTCGCGCACCGGGCCCGCCTTCACGCGCGCCACCAGGCCCGCGATGTTGAGCTCGTCGGGGCCGATGCCGTCCAGCGCCGACAGCGTGCCGCCCAGCACGTGATAGCGGCCGGCGAAGATCTTGCCGCGCTCCATCGCCCACAGATCGCCGACATCCTCGACCACGCAGATCAACCCGGCGTCGCGCTCGGGATCGGCGCAGATCGAGCAGGGATCGACCGTGTCGAGGTTGCCGCAGGTCGAGCAGGCGCGGATCGCCCGGCGGCATCGGCGAGCGCCGCGCTCAAGGGCTGCATCAGGGTCTCGCGCTTCTTCAAGAGGTGCAGCGCCACGCGCCGCGCCGAGCGCGGCCCGAGGCCCGGCAGGCGGCCGAGCAACTGGATCAGCCGCTCGATCTCGGGCCCGTTCATCTAAAGCCGGAACCCCGGGGGCAGCGGCAGGCCGCCGGTGATCGACTTCATCTTCTCCTGCACCAGGTCCTCGACGTGGGTGCGCGCGTCGTTGCAGGCGGCGACGACCAGGTCCTCGACCACGCCCTTGTCGTCGGGCTTGAGCAGCGAGACATCGATCTCGACCTTGCGCGTCTCGTTCTTGCCGTTGACCGTCACCTTGACCAGCCCGGCGCCCGAGCTGCCGACGATTTCCATGCGCTCGAGCTCGGCCTGCAGGTCCTGCACCTTCTGCTGCATCGCCTGCGCCTGCTGCATCAGGCCGCCGAGGTCCTTGAGCTTGTCGAACATTTTCTATTCGCTTTCCGGAATATCGTCGTCGGCGGGATACTCGTCCGCGGGCGGCGGCTCGTCGCCGGCGATGCCGCCCATGCCCCGCAACCAGCGACGCCTCCTCACCCTTGCGCCGCACGGCCTCGAGCTTGGCGCCGGGGAATGTCTTCATTATGGCCTGCACCGTCGGATTGCTCTCGGCCGCGGCGCGCAGCGTGTCGGCGTTGGCGGCCTTTTGCGCCGCCAGCGTCGGCTTGCCGTCGGCCCGCGACACCGTGGCGATCCAGCGCCGGCCGGTCCACCGGCCCAGAAGCTCGGCGATGCGCGGGGCGAGGTCGGGCGGCGCCTGCGGCTCGGGACGGAACTCGATCAGCCCGGGCTCGCACCGCACCTCGTGCACGTGATGCATCAGGTGATGGACGAGGCGCGCTTCGCGCCGCGTCTCCAGCAGGGCGACCACGTCGGTGAAGCTCTTGGGATTGGCCATCGCCGCAGCAGGCTGGGCTGCGACGGCATTCGCCGGCTGGGTCGCGAGTGCCGTGCGCGCCGCCGCCACCGCGCGGCGGCGGCGCTGCGGCGGGAGCGCCGGTCATCGCCCCCGTGACTGCCTTGGGAGTCGATCCGTTCTGCAGGGCCTTCAGCGCGTCGGACGGCGAGGGCAGGTCGGCGGCGTAGCAGAGGCGGATCAGCGCCATCTCGGCGGCGCGCACCGGCGAGGGAGCGGAGAGCGTCTCCTGCAGGCCCTTCATCAGCAGCGTCCAGGCCCGGGTAAGCGAGGCCATCGAGAGCTTCTGCGCCATCGCCAGCCCCTGCGCGCGCTCCAAGTCGGCGGCCATGGCGCCGGCGTCCGGTGCCACCTTGAGCCGCGTCACCCAATGCGTGAGCTCGAGCAGGTCCTGCAGGATCACCACCGGGTCGGCGCCGGCATCGTGCATCTCGCCAAGTGCGGCGACCACCGCCTTGGAAGTCGCCGCGCAACGTCTTCTCGAAGAGGTCGAGCACCTTGCTGCGGTCGGCCAGCCCCAGCATGTCGCGTACCTGGGCGGCATCGACCACGCCTCCTCCGTGAGCAATGGCCTGGTCGAGCAGCGAGAGCCCGTCGCGCACCGAGCCGTCGGCGGCGCGCGCGATCAGGGCCATCGCCTCGGGCGAGATCTCGACCTTTTCCTTGGCGGCGATGCCGGCGAAATGCTCGACCAGCACCTCGAGCGGTACGCGCTTGAGGTCAAAGCGCTGGCAGCGGCTCAGCACCGTCACCGGCACCTTGCGGATCTCGGTGGTGGCGAACACGAACTTCACGTGCGGCGGCGGTTCTTCCAGCGTCTTCAGGAGCGCGTTGAACGCCTTCTCCGACAGCATGTGCACTTCGTCGATGATGTAGACCTTGTAGCGCGCCGAGACGGGGCGATAGCGCACGCCCTCGATCAGCTCGCGCACGTCGTCGATGCCGGTGCGCGAGGCGGCATCCATCTCGATCACGTCGACATGGCGGTCCTCGGTGATCGACTTGCAGTTCTCGCACACCCCGCACGGATCGACCGTCGGCCCGCCCTTGCCGTCGGGACCGATGCAATTGAGAGCACGGGCGATGATGCGGGCGGTCGTGGTCTTGCCGACGCCGCGCACGCCGGTGAGCATGAAGGCGTGCGCGATGCGGCCGGTGGCAATGGCGTTGCGCAGGGTGCGCACCATCGCCTCCTGGCCGATCAGGGTGGAGAAATCGACGGGACGGTATTTGCGGGCGAGGACGCGATAGGGGAGGGTTTTGTCCCCGGTCGCTGTTGTGGCTTTCGCCATGGCGTCACCCGCTCGAATGCCGCGGCCCCCTTATGCCCCGGCGGTCGTCGCGCCCGGGCCGCCCGGCCGCCGCGGCGGCGCGCGGAAGCTACGGGTGAGAGACCGGCATGACCCGAAGCGAATTCGTTACGGCTGCTTCCTTCCGGATCTGACCGGGTTGGCGACTGCTCCGCCCACACCGGCCCCTCGAGGCGGTTATATCAGGAGTCCGTGTGGCCGGCACAAGGGGAAGCCGGGGATGGAATGCGCGGCGGAATTCGGCAGGGATTTCAAACGCCTGGGCGGTAGCGCAGCAGGGCCTCCTTGGCCTCCAGCCAGCGCGTCCGGGCGATTTCCAGCACCGCGAGGTTGCCGGCCATGTCGGCTTTGTCCATCCGCTCATGCAGGATGGTTACCCAGGAGAACCACAGCTGCTCCTGCTCATGCAGATGAGCCAACTTGGCGTCAAACGCGGCCGGCTCCCGGAGCTCGTCGTTGAGGGGCTGGTCGTTGGGCCGCGCGTCAGTTGCCATGGCGCCGGCGTTCATTGGAAGTTCCAACATACTGATACACCGCAAAAAACAAGGCCAAGCTCCCCCACGCACTCCCCCAACCGCAGACCCAACGCAACCGGACTCTGTTCGGTTGCGCACTTTGTGCGGAGCGCCTGTGACAAATGCATCTGGCGGGATGGGAAATCGGTGACGAAAGGCACAATCGAGTTCTGCTGGGAGCGCTATTGGCGCCGAGGTACCCGCTTCAAGCCGAGATGGTCGCGCAGGGTGGTGCCGGCATAATCGGCGCGGAACAGGCCACGCTCCTGCAGGATCGGCACGACCAGCTGGGCGAAATCGTCGAACTGGCCGGGGAAGAAGGGTGGCATGACGTTGAAGCCGTCGGCGGCGCCGGCGCGGAACCAGGCTTCGAGCGTGTCGGCGATCTGCACCGGGCTGGCCACCAGCAGCAGATGCCCACGCGCGGCCGCCACCCGGTGGAAGAGCTGGCGCAAGGTCAGCCTGTCGCGCTGCGCCATCTGCAGCAGCAGCGCCGCGCGGCTCTTGAGATGCTCGGTGTCGGGCAGCTCGGGCACCGGCTCATCGAGCGGATAGACCGACATGTCGGTGCCGAGGCGATCCGACAACACGGTGAGCGCCTGCCGTGTCGTCTCGATGTTGGCGTTGAGCTCGGCGAAGATCTCCTGCGCTTCCTTCTCGGTGCGACCGACCACCGGGAAAACGCCGGGCATCACCAGCGCGCTCTTAGGATCGCGGCCGAAGCCCGCCACCTGCGCCTTCAGTCCCTTGTAGAAGGCCTGCGCTTCGCCAAGGTCGTTCTGCGCGGTGAACACCACGTCGGCGATGCGCGCCGCCAGCGCCTGGCCCGGCCCCGAGGAGCCGGCCTGGATCAGCACCGGATGGCCCTGCGGGCAGCGCGGCACGTTCAGCCCGCCATCGACGGTGAAATACTTCCCCGTGAAGTGCGGCACGCGGAGGCTGCCCGGCCGCACGTATTGCCCGCTCTTCTTGTCGGCCGTGAAGGCATCGTCGTCCCACGAATCCCAGAGCAGCCGGCAGGCTTCGACGAACTCCTCGGCCATGGCATAGCGCTCGGCGTGCGGCGGATGCTGGCGGCCGAACACGGCGGAGGATTTCGAATAGGCCGTCGTCACCACGTTCCAGCCGGCGCGCCCACCCGACAGGTGGTCGAGCGAGGCGAAGCTGCGGGCCACGTGATAGGGCTCGGCGTAGGTCGTCGAGCCGGTGGCCGCGAGGCCGAGCCGCGAGGTCGTCATGGCCAGCGCCGACAGAAGCGTCAGCGGCTCGAACTTGCCGATGGTCGAGGGATGCTCGCCGTAGCCGGTGGCGAAGCCGTCGCCGAGGAAGAACATGTCGAACTTCGCGGCCTCGGCGGTGGCCGCGATGTGCTGCATCAGCGCGAGGTTCGGCCAGCCGGTCGCCGTGGCGTCGGGATGCCGCCAGCCCGCGACATGGTGGCCGGGCGTCTGCACGAAAACGCCGAGGCGCATCTGGCGATGTGAAGATTCAGCCATCAGACGGGAGACTTCCTGAAATCGGCAGCGAAGGCCAGCAATGACGATTGCAACTGACGCGCACCAGTCTCGGTCAGTAGAGCATATCAACCGAGCGCAATCGTGCTCTGCTCGGCGAGCGCGCGCTGCGTTGCCAGCGAAAGCACCAGCGCTTCGACGGCACACTCGGCATCGAGCAACGCGGGGTCGGCGCGGCCGGCGATGCAATCGACGAAGCGCCTGAGCTCGGCCTCGTAGGGATTGCCGCCGGACAGCTGAACGGCACGCGGCGCCGAGCGGCCTTCGGCGAGCGTGAAGGAGATGCGCGGCGGACCCTGCTCGAACACCTGTCGCAGCTCGAAGCAGGCGTCGTCGAACAGCGCGCGAAACCCGACGGTGAACGGCGAGCCCGCCGGCATCAGGCCGCTCGCCAACACCGTGGCGCTGCGGCCATCGTCGTAGCCCAGGAGAGCCGCGACTTCGCCCGTGCCGGTCGCCGACAGTCGCGAAGGTCTCCCCATCACCCACCCCACGAAATCGAAGTCGAAGGTCATCAGCTCGGTGGTCGGGTCACCATAGTGCGCCTTGTGGTCGGGCGCGTCGGGACGAAGGTAGGAGCCCAGCCGCCAGGTCGAGAGGCCGAGCAGGCGGCCATGCGTGCCCGCCGCCGCCAACTCCTTGATGTGCCGGTAGGGCGCGATCGAGCGTACCAGCAGGCCGACCTGCAGCAGGCAGCCGGCGTGGCGTGCGGCAGCCACCATGGCCCGTGCCTCCTCGATGCCGAGCGCCATCGGTGTCTCGCAGAAGACGTGTTTGCCGAGCTCAAGCGCCGCGATTGCGACGGCCGGGTGCTTGGCGCTCGGCAGGCAGATGTCGATCGCGTCTATGCTCGGGTCGGCGATCAGCGCTTGGGCGTCGGCAAAGGGCTTGGCATTGCAGATGCCGGCCACGGCGCGAGCTTTGTCGCCATTGCGGGCGAATACGCCGACGACTTCGACGTCAGTCAGGCCTGCATAGGCCACCGCATGTACGCTGCCCATCGCGCCTGCGCCCAGGATGCCGATCCGAACCATTGCGCCAGAGCCTCCCCGAATTGGCGGGGGAAGGCCAGCCGTCTCAAACCTCTTCTTTCAGGCGAACTTCTAATGACCAAAGTAGGTGGTTGAGGGCGGGTTCGCTTATAGTCGCGCACATCAGAGCATCAGCGTGAGTATCCGATGCCCGTAAAGCGTTGTTCTCCCCACTGGTCGCTGCAGCGCCGCCTTGCCGAGCGCAGCGTCCTCGATCCGGAAACCGGCTGCCTCCTCTGGACGGCGAGCCGCAATGCCAATGGCTACGGCCACGTCTTCTGGAAGGGTGTTCCCCAGCTCGCCCACCGCGCGGCGTGGTTCGCCAAGCACGGCCCCATCCCCAAGGGCCTCTATGTCTGCCATCGCTGCGACGTGCGCCCCTGCATCAATCCCGATCACCTGTTCCTCGGCACGCAGAAGGACAACATGACCGACCGGGCCCTCAAGGCGGGCCATGAACCGCGGACGGAACCCGGCCCCGAACGCCGGCCGAGCAAGGCACCGGAGATCATTCACCTCTGGCTGTGGGGCAAGGAATTCGTGGCGCGGGTGCTGGCGGTTCGCGACGCCCCGCAGGAACGATGATGTCTACCGCTGCTTGCGCCGCTGGACACGGAAATAGACGAATGTCGCGATGGCGAGCGCCAGCACGACCAGCCACAGGATCTCGGTCGAGCCATCGCCATTGTCGGGCGACAGGCCGAAGAGGCGTTCGATGAAGTCCATGGTCGTATCTCCCTTTCTTTTGGCAAGCCGTCGCCCCTGACCTGAGGAGCGAAGCGAGAGTGGCGTCTCGAAGGGAAGCAACTTGCAAGACGAGGTTCCTCCGCTTCGAGACGCGCCCTTCGGGCGCTCCTCAGGATGAGGGTTGGGCGATTAGCGGTCATCAGGACCTAAGCCGCCGCCAGGTGTTTCACGCGGGCCTTGGTGAGGGCCGCGTTGAGCTTGGCGATGTCGCCCGCGACCAGCGCCTCGAACTTCGCGACCTCGCTGTCGACCTTGGCCATGATCTCGCGCGACACCGCCCGGGTCTGGCTGGTCGGCGGCCGGTCGGCGGTGGTCGCCATCGCGACCATGTCCATCAGCGTGTCGTTGAGGCCAGCCGGGTTGCGCAGCACGTCGCGCACCGACTTGCGCTGCGGATCGACCATGATGCGCTCGATGGCCGAGAGCTTGTCGACGATCGCGGTGGCGGCGCGCTTCAGCGCCTTGTCGGACTTCGCCGTGCGCCCGGCGATCTCGGCCAGCTCGCGCTTGGTGCGGCGCAGGCGATTGACCGCGGCCTTGAGCTTGGAAAGCGAGGCAACGATATCGCGGTGCAAGGCGAACTGCGCCTCGTACTCGGCCTGCGTCGTGGGCAGCCGCGGGTCCTTGACCACCGTGAACTTCGCCGACTGCGTCTTGCCGGCGACCGCAAGATCGACGCCATAGCTGCCGGGCACGATTGTCGGGCCGGGTGGATTGTCGGGGTCGGGCGTCAGCGGCTTGGGCCGGGACGGGGCGAGGTCATAGTCGAGCTTGGTGGGGCCGGGATATTTCAGGTCCCAGACGAAGCGGTTCAGCCCCGCCTTCTTGCCCGGCCGGCGCGGCGGCGGCAGCGCCTCGTCGTTGCTGGCGAAGGACGCGATCTTGCGGCCGCGCGAATCGCGGAAGGTGAGCGTGACCGCTTCCTTGGGCTCCTCGGCCAGCCAGTAATAGACGATCGAGCCGTTGGGCGGGTTCTCGCCGACATCGAGATGCTCGCGGTAGCGCGTGCCGTCGGCGCGCTCGACCATCACCGTGCTGCCGTCGATGCCGAAGGCGGGGCCATAGGCGATGCCCTGGCGCACGTTGGCGCCGGCGCTCCAGTGCAGCTTGGTGCGGATGGTGGTGCGCGGGGCGAACAGGCGGGTGCCTTTGCGGCTTTTCGCCAGGCCGCGCAGCGCCGAGACGTCGTCGAGGATCCAGAACGAGCGGCCGTGCGTGGCCGCCACCAGATCGCTGTCCTTGAGCTTCATGTCGTAGATCGGCACGTTGGGCAGGCCGCCGGCCATACGCGTCCAATGGGCGCCGTCGTCGAGGCTGAAATGGATGCCGGTCTCGGTGCCGACATAGAGCAGGCCCTTGGCCACCGAATCGGCGCGCACCACGCGGCTGATCTCGTCCTTCGGCAGGTCGCCATTGATCGACTTCCAGCTCCGCCCGCCGTCGCCGCTCTTGAACAGGTAAGGCTTGTAGTCGGCCAGCTTGTAGCGCGTGGCGGCGAGGTAGATCGTGTTGGGATCGTGCGCCGAAACTTCGACGCAGCCGACATAGGCAAGCTCGGGCATGGCCTTGGGCGTCACGTCCTTCCAGCTCTTGCCGCCGTCGCGCGTCACATGGACCAGGCCGTCGTCGGTCGAGGCCCAGATCTCGTCCGGCCGGTGCGGCGAGGGGGTGACGCAGGCGCAGGTGGCGTGGACTTCGGCGCCGGCGCTCTCGCGCGTGATCGGCCCGCCTGACGCGCCCTGGCGCTTGCGGTCGTTGAGACTCAGATCGGGCGAGATGCGCTGCCAGCTCATGCCCTCGTCCTGGGTGCGGAACACGCAGTTGCCGCCGACATAGAGCGTGTTGGCATCGTGCGGCGAGAACACGATCGGATAGGTCCAGGCGAAGCGGTATTTCAGGTCCTTGGGCGCGATGCCCGTCGATTCCTCGGGCCACACGTTCACCAGCTGGAGCTGGCGCGTGCGGTGGTCGTAGCGCTGCAGCGCGCCCGCGCCGCCCGGGCTGGAGCCGACGGCACCGACATAGACGATATTGTGGTTCTTGGGATGGACGGCGATGAAGCCCGACTCACCGGTGCCGGGGTAGGAACAGTCGGCCAGCGTGATCACGCCCCATTCCGAGGCGCTGGGCACCGAGATCGAGGTGTTGTCCTGCTGCGTGCCGTAGACGCGGTAGGGATACTGGTTGTCGATGTCGATGCGATAGAACTGCGCGGTCTTCTGGTTGTAGATCGTCGACCACGAGGCGCCGCCGTTGAACGAGATGTTGGCGCCGCCGTCATTGCCCTCGATCATGCGCTGCGGATCCCTGGGGTCGATCCAGAGATCGTGGTTGTCGCCGTGGCGCGTGGTGATCTCGCTGAACGAGGCGCCGCCGTCGGTCGATTTCCACATGTTGAGGTTGGTGACATAGACGGTGTCGGCGTGGCCGGGGTCGGCGAAGACGTGGGTGTAGTACCAGGGCCGGTGCATGAGGTCGCGGTTGGGCGACACCATGGTCCAGCGCGCGCCGTAATCGTCGGAGCGGTAGAGGCCGGTCTTGTCGCCTTCCGCCTCGACCAGCGCCCAGACGCGGCCCGAGCGGGCGGGCGAGATGGTGACGCCGATCTTGCCGAGAAGCCCGTCCGGCAGGCCGGGTTTGCGCGAGATCTCTTCCCAGCTGTCGCCGCCGTCGAAGCTCCTGAACAGGCCGCTGCCCGGGCCGCCGCTCGATACGTTCCAGAAATTGCGCCGCGCTTCCCACATCGAGGCGAACAGCAGGCGCGGGTTGTTGGGATCCATCGTGAGGTCGATCGTGCCTGCCACGTCGCTGCGATGCAGGATCTTCTGCCAGCTCTTGCCGCCATCCTTGGAGCGGTAGACGCCGCGTTCTGAATTCGGGCCGAACACGTCGCCCAGCACCGCGACATAGACCAGGTCGGGGTTCTGCGGATGGATGCAGATGCGGCCGATGAACTTCGAGTTCCCGAGGCCGACATGGCTCCAGCTGCGGCCGGCATCGCTCGACTTGTAGAGGCCGTCGCCATAGGAGACGTCGAGGCGGATCGCGGTCTCGCCGGTGCCGGCATAGATCACGTTGGGGTCCGACGGCGCCACGGCGATCGAGCCGACGGCGGAGCTGCCCATGAAGCCGTCCGAGACGCAGCGCCAGAACACGCCGCCATCCTCGGTCTTCCAGATGCCGCCGGCGCAGGCGCCGAAATAGAAGGTCATCTTGTTCACGGGATCGCCCGAGACGGCGACGACGCGGCCACCGCGCGAGGGGCCGATGCAACGCCACTTCAGGGCGTCGAAACCCGGCGCCGGAGCGGCGGGCGGACGAGGTTTGCGGGGCATGGGGAGGGGGCTGATCCCTGGAGGTGGATGTCGGTCTCGACGGTAGGCCAGCGATGCGTGGCAACGCAATCGTCTTCAACCGCGGACGCCCGCAGGTCGGACGCCTAGTTGACCCCGTAACGCTTGAAATTCTGCTCGACGTCGGGATCGAGCGCTAGGGCGGCGGCCTTGTCCTTCTTGCAGTCGTTGTCCCGGGCGAGCCGGCATTCGGCCAAGGCTCGGCCGTACAGAGCCTGGGCCCGCTTGGCGTCGATCGCAAGCACGCCATCATATTCCGCCAGCGCTTTCGACGGCTCCGCCCGTTTGAGGAAGACGAAGCCGCGCGTCTCTCGGACCTCGAGGCTGAGCGGCATCAGCTTCAGGGCGGTGTCGCAGCCGGCGAGGTCGTCCTTGTCGCCGAGGCCGGCGATCACGCGCGTCAGGCATTTGTTGAGATGGGCGAGACCCATATCCTCGTCGAGCTTCAGCGCGGCGTCGTAGTCGGCGATGGCGGCTGCATACTCGCCCAGGGCAAAGTGGGCGACGCCGCGATTGTAGAAGGCGAGCGCATTGTTGTCGTTGATCGCGAGCGAGGCGTCGAGGTCGCGGATGGCGAGACCGTACTTGGCGTCGGCCGCGTTGAGCGCCGCCCGGCTCATCAGGGCGAACGGCTCGCTGGACGTGACCCGAAGCGCCGCATCGTAGTCCTGCAGGGCGAGCGCCTTGTCGCCCTGCCGGGCATGGACGAGCCCGCGCACGACCAGCGCATGCGGGTGGGTGGGCGCCAGCCTGATCGCCTCGTCGAGACTGGCGAGCGCCGGCCCGAAGTCGCCGAGCTGGCTAAAGGCCTCGCCGCGGGCGATCAGGGCGTTGACGTTGCGCGGCTCGATCTCGAGCGCCCGGTTGAAATCGTCAATGGCGCGGCGGTAGTTGCGCGCGCGCGCGGCGAGCAGGGTGCCGCGCCACAGATAGGCGAACTGGTTCTTGGGATCGAGCCGAATGGCGGCGTTATAGTCGGCCAGCGCCCGGCCGGTCAGGCCGAGACCCTGTTCGGCGATGGCGCGGCGGAACATGGCGGCGTCGGGATGGGTCGGATCGATGGCGCCATCGTAGTACTTCAGCGCTTCCCGATAGTCTTCGGAGCTCGCGACAATGCTGCCGAGCATGGTCCGCGCGACGCCGCGCGTGAGGCGGGCCAGGGCGACCTCCTCGGGCCGCAGGCGACGGGTCTGCAGGGCTCGCGAGCAGGCGTCCGAGCGTTGCTGGGCATCGTCTCTTCGTCGGGCCACAGTCCGTCGATGCAGGCGTGATAGAGCCGGCCGGCGTCCGGCGATCCCCCGACGAGGCCGCCGACATACAAGGCGATGCCGCCGCCGACCAGCACGCAGGTGATGAGGAACGGGATCGCAATCAGCTTGAACGCCATTGGCCTCGCCCGATTGACGAGGACACGATTGCACGCGGGGTCCGGTCGCGCTAGGCGTGCAGCGATCAGGCCGATACACTGCGGCTCCGGTCCAGGAGGGAACATGGCTGCGAAGAAGAAGGCATCGAAGAAGCGGAAGCCCCGGGCGGCGGCCAAGAAGAAGATCGCGAAGACGCGCAAGCCAAAGGCTGCCAAGACGAAGGTCGTCAGGAAGGCTGCCGCTTCGCCGGCCGTTGCGCAGCTCGACGAGCGCATCGCCATTATACGGAACAACCTTCGCGAGTTGGCCGAGCAGGCCGCCGCTTACTCCGGCGCTTCGAGCGAAGAACTGGCGGCGGAACGCATCGCCGAACAGGAGGCGAAGCTCCAGCTGCTGATCAAAGAGCGCGACGACGCTCGCTCGACGCGGATCATGACTACGGCGCGCGGCCGGACCGGGCCTTCCTGGTCGCCGCTTCGTCGACCACGCCCTTGGCCGAGATCACCACGCCATAGTCCTTGAGCGCCGTCGCGGGCGAGATCACCTCGTCGAGTACGTCGTCGGCCACATTGGCGGGATCGCGCTCCAGCGGGTTGCCGTAGCCGCCGCCGGCCGGGCCGTAGCAGATGAAGCGGCCGCCCTTGCCGACATTCATGTGCGGCACCTTCGAGGGCAGCGCGCGCGTCGTGCCGCCCGCCACCAGGTCGAGCTTGGCCGGCATGCCTTCATTGCCGCCCAAGAAGCCCCACGGACGGTAGCGATGGCCTTCACCTTCGACCGAGGCGCCGCCATCGGAGAGGAACGCGAACTCGCGCACCGAGCCCAGCCCGCCGCGCCACTTGCCGGCGCCCGCCACGTCCTCGCGCAACTCGTAGCGCAGCACGCGCGAGCGGCAGGTGGGTCTCGATGTCCTCGATCGGGTTGTTGCGGGTGTTGGCGTAGAGCGTGTCGACGGCGTCCATGCCGTCCTTGCCCTGGCGGCCGCCATAGGAGCCCTCGAAGATCTCCATGTGCACCCAGTGCGTCTCGTCCTTCAGGCCTGAGAAGGCGATGACCTTCAGATTGCCGATGCCGGCCGAGACATTGTTGGGCATCGCGGTGCTCAGCGCCTTCATCACCGTGTCGGCGAGCTGATTGCCCGGGCAGAAGCGCGCGATGGTCGGCGCCGGGAAGGTCGGGTTGGCGAGGCATCCCTTGGGCGCCACGATGGTGATCGGCCGGATCAGGCCGGCATTGACCGGGATGTGGCCGTGGATCTCGGTGTCGAGCAGCACCGAGCGGATGGTGAGCCAGATCGCGATGTCGGCGGTGCCTTCGAGCGGCATGTTGATCGGCCGGTCGGGCACCTGCGGCGCGGTGCCGGTGAGGTCGACGACCAGCGAATCGTCTTTCTTGGTGATGGTGACGACGATCGGCAGCTCTTTCTTGTTGGCATCGTCGCTGTCGAGATAGCCGTCGATCGCGGTTTCGGCGCGATAGACGCCGTCGGGCAGCTTGGCGATCGCCTGCCGCATCAGCCGCTCCGCATGGTCCATCAGCGCGGTGCAGGCGAGGTCGAATGTCGCGACGCCATAGCGCTCGACCAGTTCGGCCATGCGCTCGGCGCCGATGCGGGCGGCCGCCACCTGCGCATCCATGTCGCCGACCACGAGATCGGAGGCGCGGATATTGTCGCGCACGATCTGCCAGACCATGTCGTTCTTCACGCCGCGGTCGTAGACCTTGATCGCCTTGAACTGCAGGCCCTCGGCATAGGCGTCGATCGCCTCGACGATGCCGCACGAGCCCGGCGAGAGCGCGCCGATGTCGAGATGGTGCGCCGTGGTCGCGGCAAAGCCGATCAGCTTTCCCTGGACAAACACCGGCACGATGAAGGCGACGTCCGGCCCGTGGCTCGCGCCCGAATAGGCGTCGTTGTGCATGACCACGTCGCCCGGCCGGAACTGGTCGCCGCGCTCGGCGAAGATCTTCTGGACACCGCGCACGTAGCCGGGGATCGGCCCCGACTGCAGCGGCGTCGATTGCGCCGATTCGGCGAGGCCGCGGCCCTCGGCGTCCACGAGAGCTGCGCCAAAATCCTCCGACTCGCGGATGATCGAGGAGTAGCTCATGCGCATCAGCTTGTAGCCCATCTCGACCGCGATGTTCTCGAGCGCGCCCTGGATCACGCTGGTGGTGATCGGGTCGATGCGGTCGGGCTTGGGCGCCGGGACGCGGCGGACGGCGGTGCTCATTGGTGTCTCCTGATGATCAGGTTGCCGGCGGCATCGACCTCGAAATTGTGCTGTGGCGGCACGACGGTGGTCGAGTCCATCTGCAGCACGATGGCGGGCCCGGCGATGCGCTCGCCGACCGGCAAGAGGTCGCGGCGGTAGAAGTCGGTGGGATAGTCGGCGAGCTTGCCCTCGACGCGGAAGGTGCAGGTGCCGCTCTTCACCTTGGCCGCGGCGCTCGACGTCGACGGCCCCGACCGTGGGCTTGGCGATCTTGGCGGCGCTGGCCGCCCCGACCAGACGCAGGTTCACGATCTCGATGCCGGAGTCGGCGAAGTGATGGCCGTATTCGCGGCGATGGATCTCGTGGAAGGCCTCGAAGGCCTTGGCGAGCGCCGCCTCGTCGATCGTGCCGTTGGGGAAGGGCACTTTCAGCTCGTAGCCCTGGCCGACATAGCGCAGATCGCCGCGGCGCTCGAAGCGTGACCTTGGCGAGATCGATGCCGTCCGCCGTGAACCGCTCGGCCAGCTCCCTGGCCATGGCGGCGAAGTCGGCGTTGATGCGTAAGAGGTCGGCGGCACCCGAGACCTGGAAGGAGGTGCGGATGGCGTCGTAGCGCAGGTCGCTGATCAGGAGGCCGACGGCGGAGGTGATGCCGGGATGCGGCGGCACGATCACTTCCGGCACGCCCAGCATGTCGGCGACCTCGGCGCCATGCAGCGGGACCCGCGCCGCCGAACGCCACCAGCGCATAGTTGCGCGGGTCGATGCCCTTCTGGACGGTGCGCGAGCGGATGGCGTTGGCCATGTTGGCGTTGATCACCGTGACCACGCCCTCCGCCGCCTCGCGCTCGCTCATGCCAAGCTCGCGCGCCAGCTCGCCGATCACGCGGCGCGCCGCCACCTCGTCGAGCGACATGCCGCCACCCAGGAAGTTCTTGGAGTCGAGCCGGCCCAGCACGACGTTGGCGTCGGTCACCGTGGCACGATTGCCGCCGCGGCCGTAAGCCGCCGGGCCGGGCACGGCGCCGGCCGAGCGCGGCCCGACCTTGAAGGCGCCGGCCTGGTCGACGAAGGCGATCGAGCCGCCGCCGGCGCCGATCGTGTGCACGTCGATCATCGGCACCAGCACCGGGAAGCCCGCGATCCAGGTGTCGCGCGCGGTGGCTTCGCCGAAGCCGCCTTGCGGTGACGATGCCGATATCCGCCGAGGTGCCGCCGACATCGAAGGTGATGAGGTTGCGCTGGCCACTGAGGCCGCCCGCCCAGTCGCCGCCGATCACGCCGGCGGCCGGACCCGAGAGCAGGGTGAGGACGGGCCGCTCGGCGACCATGGCCGGCGTCGCGACGCCGCCATTCGACGCCATGATGCGCAGGTCCGCCTTGAAGCCCGATCGCTCGATGTCGTTCTCGAGCTTGGTGACGTAGTTGCGCACCTTCGGCCCGACGAAGGCGTTCATCGCCGTCGTGGTGAAGCGCTCGAACTCGCGGAACTGCGGCGACACCGACGAGGAGGTGGTGGCAAAGCACTCGGGATATTCCTCGCGCACGATCTGCCATGGCCCGCGCCTCGTGCGCGGCATCGAGATAGGAGAACAGGAAGCAGATGGCGATCGCCTGCACGCCCGCTTCCTTGAGTTCCTTCACCGCCTGCCGCACGCCCGCCTCGTCGAGTGGCTCCAGTACCTCGCCCTTCGGCGGCACCAGCCGCTCCTTCACCGTCTTGCGGTGGCGGCGCTTGACCAGCGGCCGGTCCTGCCAGGGGATGTCCTGCATGATCGAGTAGTGCTGCGGCCGCTGGTGGCGGCCGATATGCAGGATGTCGCGGTAGCCGCCGGTGGTGATCATGCCGGTGACCGCGCCGTCATGCTCGAGGATCGAGTTGGTGGCGATGGTGGTGCCGTGGAACACCGTGTCGATGGTTTCACGGGGGATGTTGTACTTGTCGCAAAGCGCGGTCAGGCCGGCGATGACGCCGCGCGAAGGGTCGTCGGGGGTGGTGGAGATCTTGTGGACACCTGTCTGGCCGGCGTCGGTGTCGGCATAGACCAGGTCGGTGAACGTCCCGCCAACATCCACGCCGATCAACCGCATCGCCCGCTCCCGACCTTCGTTGCGCCGGAAGGGAGCAAGACACGGGCCAACCCGGCCGTCTATCCCCATCGCGCCAGGCGGTACTGCCGCAGTCTGAAATTCGCAATCAAGATGTAGTCGATGCCTCACACGCGCGAGGTGTTATCATTGACACATGGCAAGAGGACCTAAAGGAGAGCGCCGGCCGGCAGACCTAAACCGCCGCGCCTTTGACATCGTGCGCATCGCAAGCGGCGAGGCCGAGGACAAGCCCGCGCCGTCACGCGGCACGCTGGGCGGGAAGGCGGGAGGCAAGGCCCGTGCAAGCCAACTATCGCCAGGAGAACGGAAGAAGATCGCGAGCCAAGCTGCGGCTGCACGGTGGGTGAAGAAAAAGACCCAATAAGAGTCCAATCGGCCCCTTGCAATCCTTGGGTCGCTTGGCTAAATCACTGCCTATGTCAGACACAGAACAGCCAAGCGACGGTCTCGATATCGTCGCCGCAGCCCGCGCGCGACGACAGGAAATTGCTCGCCTCAGGACATCCTTGGAGACGGAGGATGCCGAGCTTGCGGCGTTCCTGCGCACCGCTCAGGCCATCGCCAGCCGGCTTTCCCCTCCCACTCCAGCCTCAGCCCCAAGCCAGCCCGGCCCACGCAAAGTCGGGAAGGCCGAAGTGATCGAAATGGCTCGGCTCCTCTTCAAAGAGGGCAAAGGCCAGTCAGTCACAACGGGTCAGGTCGCCGCTAGGCTGCTGGCCAGGGGGTATCATTTTGGCGGCGAATCATCGCCATCGTCGGTCGTCTCGGCCTATTTGGGGCAGGCAAACGATATCGTTAAGAACCCCAATGGTCCCGGCTGAAGTCCCCGCCGAGGCTCTTGGATCGACCAGGAGCTAGCGAAGATGCTGTAGAAAACGAGCAACGGGGGCGACGCTGGCGCGTGCTGCCGGACTTAGGACCCTGCGGCCTCCGGTTCAATCCCGGACGCCTCCATCGCTCGTTTCCAGAACCACCACTCAATCTGTTCAGAAAGGTAGGCGGCACATGAGAAGAGCATAGATAGGTCATGCTCCCCGGACGGCAACCCCGTCCGGGGACGCTTATACGTCAGTTGGGTGTGGGGTGGAATCCCCTAAATTCAAACTGAATAAAATGCTTGACGACCCAAGGTGGATTGGCTTTACTCCAATCCATGAAGAGCCTCCCTGTGTCCAAACGAGCTCAGATCATCGGCATGTTGACCGAAGGCCTGTCCATGCGCGCCACCGCGCGATTGGCCGATGTGTCGAACAACACTGTCGCCAAGCTGCTGGTCGATGTAGGCCGCGCGGCGTCCGATTATCAGGACGAGGCTTTCCGCCGCCTGAACTGCAAGCGGGTCCAGGTTGATGAAATCTGGTCGTTCGTTGGCGCGAAGCAGCGGAACGTAAAGCCGGAGAAGAAGGCGCTCGGCTATGGCGACGTGTGGACATGGACGGCCATCGATGCCGATACCAAGCTGATTCCGTCATGGTTCGTCGGCGGTCGCGATACCGCCTCCGGCATCATGTTCATTGAGGACTTGGCTTCGCGGATGGCAAATCGCATCCAGCTAACCAGCGACGGCCATCGCGTCTATCTGCAAGCCGTTGACCGCGCGTTCCCCGATGGCCGCATCGACCACGCTATGCTGGTCAAGCACTACGGTCCCGCTCCGGATGGCCCGCAGCGCCGCTATAGCCCCGCTGAATGCATCGGCGCGACCAAGGGTGTGGTTACGGGCGACCCCGATATGGACCACGTCAGCACGTCCTACGCTGAGCGCAGCAACCTGACGATGCGGATGGGCTGCCGCCGCTTCACTCGGTTGACCAACGCGCACTCAAAAAAGGTTGAGAACCACGCGCACGCCGTGGCGCTGCACATGATGCATTACAATTTCACGCGCATTCACAAGTCATTGCGCGTCACTCCCGCGATGCAAGCCGGCGTTGCCGATCATGTGTGGTCGCTGGAAGAGATCGCCGCTCTAGGGGCGCCGCAGGCTCCCGCAAAGCGCGGTCCATATCGGAAGAGAGAGGCCGCTTAACTAGAGGAGGCAGATTTATGGCCGACGAACCCGAGGACAAACCCACTGTTGCCGAGCTCGCCATCACCGAAGTCATTCCGAGCCGCGTTGACCAAGTATCTGGCATTGGCAGCATGAGCGCACCGTTCATTTACACCGACTGGGTAAGCGCTCACGGCCACAACGCTGGGGTTGCTTCCTTCACCTTGGAAGCTCTGCGCAATATGGTCGTCGAAGGGAAGGTCTTGCGCGACCGCGTAGTGGTAGCTCACTTGCGAATGCCGCTTCATACGATGGCGGCTCTTAAAAACTCGATTGAGAAGGTTGAGGCTATGCTCAAGCCCCCACCGGGCACCAAGGCGAATTAGGTTTTCCACAGCGGCCTACCTATTGGGGTTCATTTCAAACTGAGGCAGTGCCCGCCAGGCCTATTTTACAGTACTGGCATGGCACTTGCTTCCCAAGACCCCATGGCGAAACGGCCCGACATCGAATTGGTAGCGCTCAGCAAGCGCTATGGCGACACGCTCGCCGTCGATTCGATCAACCTCAAGATCCCGGCCGGCTCCTATTGCTGCCTGCTGGGCCCCTCGGGCTGCGGCAAGACCACGACCTTGCGCATGATCGCCGGCCACGAGGAGGCGAGCGAGGGCGACGTCATCCTGGGGGCCGAGAACATCACCCACCTGGCGACGGCGGCGCGCGGCACGGCCATGATGTTCCAGAGCTACGCGCTCTTTCCGCATCTCGATTGCACCGACAATGTCGCCTTCAGCTTGAAGATGCGCGGCGTCGACAAGGAGACCCGCCGCGCCCGGGCGCTCGAGCTCCTGAAGCGCGTGCAGATGGAGCCCTTCGCCAAGCGCCTGCCGGCCCAGCTTTCGGGCGGCCAGCAGCAGCGCGTGGCGCTGGCGCGCGCCCTGATCACCGATCCGCAGGTGCTGCTGCTCGACGAGCCGCTGTCGGCTCTCGATCCGTTCCTGCGAGTGAAGATGCGCGAGGAGCTGAAGGCGCTGCAGACCCGGCTCGGCATCAGCTTCATCCATGTCACGCACAGCCAGGACGAGGCTATGGCGCTCGCCGATCTCGTGGTGGTGATGAACCAGGGCAAGATCGAGCAGACCGCGCCGCCGCGCGAGGTCTTCAACAAGCCGGCCTCGGCCTTCGTGGCGCGGTTCATCGGCGGCCACAACGTGCTGCCGGCCGCGGTCGCCCGCGCACGAGTAGCACATGGGGGTGGCGAGGCGGCCTTCGTCGCCATTCGCGCCGACCGCATGACCGTGCAGCCGGGCGTGGCGCCGACCGACGCCTCCTCGCTCACGGGCGTGGCGCGCTCGGTCGAGTATCTCGGCTCGACCGTGCAGGTCGGCATCGATGTCGTGGGACTGGATACGCTGTCAGCCGTGGTGCCGGAGGCGCGCTTCGATGCGGCGCCCGTGGCGCCCGGCCAGGCGGTGACGTTGTCGTGGATGCCCGGGGACGTGCACGCCCTCGGGCGATAGAGGGGCGATAGGAGAAGGAGAGGTTCAAGATGGCTCGTAAACTCAATGGCGGCTTTGGTCGCCGCAAGGTCCTGAAAGGTGCGGCGGGTCTTGGCGCCGCGGCGTTGGGGAGTGGCGTCATCGGCGCTCCGACGATCTGGGCGCAGAACATCAAGAACATCACGCTGCGCCAGTGCGGCACCGGCGTGTCGGCGTTCAACGAGATCGCCGACAAGGCCAAGGCCGACCTGGGCTTCACCCTGCAGATGACGGCGCTCGATTCGGACGCCGTCGTGCAGCGCGTGGTGACGCAGCCCAACTCGTTCGACATCGGCGACATCGAGTACTGGATGGTCAAGAAGGTGTTCCCCGCCAAGACGCTGCAGGCGATGGACACCAAGAAGATCAAGTACTTCGACAAGATCGTGCCGATCTTCACCACCGGCAAGCTGAAGCCCGACAGCGTGATCGCCCAGGGCACGGCGCCGAGCACGGTCGGCTTCGTCGACGGCAAGGACTCGACCACCTTCGCCAAGGCGCCGACCCAGTGGTTCACCATGATCCCGACGATCTACAACGCCGACACGCTCGGCATCCGTCCCGATCTGGTCGGCCGCCCGATCACGCAGTGGAAGGACATCCTGGATCCGAAGTTCAAGGGCAAGACCTCGATCCTCAACATCCCGTCGATCGGCATCATGGATGCGGCGATGATCTGCGAATCGGCCGGCATCACCAAGTATGTCGACAAGGGCAACATGACCAAGGCCGAGATCGACAAGACCATCGACTTCCTGATCAAGACCAAGAAGGACGGCCAGTTCCGCGCCTTCTGGAAAACCTTCGACAAATCGGTGAACCTCATGGCTTCGGGCGAGGTGGTGATCCAGTCGATGTGGTCGCCGGCGGTCGCGGCGGTGCGCTCAAAGGGCGTGCCCTGCATCTACCAGCCGCTCAAGGAAGGCTATCGCGCCTGGGGCGGCGGGCTGGCGCTCGCCAAGCACCTCTCGGGCACGCAGCTCGACGCGGCCTACGACTACATCAACTGGTACATGTCGGGCTGGGTCGGCGCGTTCCTGAACCGCCAGGGCTACTACTCGGCGGTGCTCGAGACGGCCAAGGCCAACATGACGCCCGACGAGTGGGGCTTCTGGATGGAAGGCAAACCCGCGCAGAAGGACATCATGAGCCCGCAAGGCAAGGTGATGGAGAAGGCGGGCACGGTGCGCGACGGCGGCTCGTTCTACGACCGCATGGGCTCGGTATCGTGCTGGAACGCCGTGATGGACGAGGACCGCTACATGGTCCAGAAGTGGAACTCGTTCATCGCCGCTTAACCGCTGGACATGAGAGAGGGCGCCGCGCAAGCGGCGCCCTTGTCTTGCAAGAATGAAACGCATCGATGCCTGGGTGACGTATCTGCAGGTGGCGCCGCTGGCGCTGGTGTTCCTGCTGTTCCTCGTCGTGCCGATCCTCACCATCATCGTGGTGAGCTTCTTCGACTACAACACCACCTCGATCATCCCGGCGTTCCTCAGCCAGAACTACGAGGAGCTGCTGCTCTCGCCGGTGACCTGGCAGACCTACCTGCAGACGCTCGAGTTCACCGTCATAACCTGGGCGCTGACGCTGGTGATCGGCTTCACCATCGCCTACTTTCTCGCTTTCCACGTCCGTTCGGCGACCTGGCAGACCGTGCTGTTCCTGGTCTGCACCATCCCGTTCTGGACCTCCAACATCATCCGCATGATCTCGTGGATCCCGTTCCTCGGCCGCAACGGGCTCCTGAACTCGGCGCTGCTGCATCTCGGCCTGATCCACCAGCCGCTGGAGTTCCTGCTGTTCTCCGACTTCGCGGTCGTGCTGGCCTATGTCCACCTCTACACGCTGTTCATGGTGGTGCCGATCTTCAACTCGATGATGCGCATCGACCGCTCGCTGCTCGAGGCGGCGCTCGATGCCGGCGCCTCGGGCTGGCAGACGCTGTGGAACGTGATCATCCCGCTTTGCAAGCCCGGCATTGCCATCGGCTCGATCTTCGTCGTCACCATCGTCATGGGCGACTTCGTCACCGTGCGGCTGATGAGCGGCGGCCAGAGCGCCTCGGTCGGGCTGATGATGATGAATGCCATGTCGCTGCTGCAGTATCCCGCCGCGGCGGCCAATGCCGTGGTGCTCCTGATCCTGGTGCTGATCACGGTCGCGGCCATGATGCGGCTGGTCGACATCCGCAAGGAGCTCTGAAGTGGGCAACGGCCGCCGCAAACCCGCCTTCTGGCTGCTCGCGGCCTTCTTCGCGCTGTTCGTGCTGTTCCTCTACGGGCCCACGATCACCATCGTCGTGCTCTCCTTCCAGGGGCCGTCGGGCGGGCTCACCTTCCCGATGCGCGGCGCGTCGTTCCACTGGTTCGGCAATCTGTTCGAGAAGCAGATGGTCGGCGACTTCGCGGGCTCCTTCCAGCGCTCGATGATCCTGGGGCTCGCCACCATGGTGGTGACCGTGCTGGTCTCCTTCTCGGCCGGGCTCGCCTTCCGCAAGCGTTTCGTGGGCTCGGCCACCGTCTTCTATCTCGCGATCGCCAGCCTGATCGTGCCCTCGATCCTGATCAGCCTCGGCATCGGGCTGCTGTTCCGCGTGCTCGACCTGGAATCGGCCTGGTACAGCTCGGCGTTCGGTGCGCATCTCACCTGGACGCTGCCGTTCGGGCTCCTGATCATGTTCGCCGTGTTCAACCGATTCGATAGACGCTACGAGGAGGCGGCGCGCGATCTCGGCGCGACCTCGTGGCAGACCGTGCGCCACGTCATCGTGCCGATCCTGCTGCCGAGCTTGATCGGCGTCGGCCTGTTCGGCTTTACGCTGAGCTACGACGAGTTCGCCCGCAGCCTCTACACGTCGGGTACCTTCAACACCCTGCCGCTCGAGATCTACGGCATGACCACCAACGTCACCACGCCTGTGCTCTATGCGCTGGGCACCGTCACCACCGGCGTGTCGTTCCTGGTGATCGCGCTGGCGCTGGTCTCGACGATCATCGTGCGCCGTCGCCGCGAGCGCCACGGCAGCGACGCCGGGAAGGCGGCCTGAGGTGGCCCGCCGCGCCCGCGTGCTGCGGCTGGCGACGGCAGGCCCGAGCGACACCGCGCCGCTCGCCGCCGCCATCGACCGCGGCGAGGTCGATCCCGCGACGATCGTGGCGATCGTCGGCAAGACCGAGGGCAATGGCTGCGTGAACGACTTTACGCGCGGCTATGCGACCCTGGCGCTAAAACTCCTGCTGGCCGAGCGCCTGAAGTGCCCGCCGTCTGAGATCGAGAAGCGCGTCGCCGTGGTGATGTCGGGCGGCACCGAGGGCGGGTTGTCGCCGCATCTGCTGGTGTTCTGCCGCGACGAGGTTCCGGCCGCGGGAGCGGCGCCGCGGCTCGCCATCGGCGTCGGCCTGACGCGGGCCTTCCAGCCCGAGGAGATCGGCCGCCAGCCGCAGATCGATGAGACGGCGAGCGCCGTGGCGGCCGCGATGAAGGACGCCGGCATCGCCTCGGCTGCGGATGTCCACTTCGTGCAGATCAAGTGCCCGCTGCTGACCAAGGAGCGCATCGAGGAGGCGGCGCGCCGCGGCGCGAAGACCGCGACCGATGACACCTATTACTCCATGGCGATCTCGCGCGGTGCCTCCGCCCTGGGCGTCGCGCTGGCGCTGGGCGAGATCAAGCAGGCGCCCGAGGCCGCGATCTGCAAGGACTGGTCGCTCCATTCCGGCGTCGCCAGCACCTCGGCCGGCGTCGAGCTGTTGCGCAACGAGATCGTCGTGCTGGGCAACGCCGCGGGCTGGGCCGGCGATCTCGTAATCGGCCACGACGTGATGAAGGACGCGATCGACGCCGACGCGGCGCGCCGCGTGCTGGCAGGAACTCGGCGGCACGACGGTCGCCGTGCTGGCCAAGGCCGAGGCCGCGCCGTCCGGCGAGATCCGCGGCCGCCGCCACACCATGCTCGACGACAGCGACATCCATTCGACCCGCCACGCCCGCGCCCTGGTGGGCGGCGTGCTGGCCGGCGTGATCGGCGACACCATGCTCTACGTCTCGGGCGGCGCCGAGCACCAGGGTCCGGCCGGCGGCGGCCCCGTGGCGATCATCGCGCGGGTCTAGCGCCCCATCGTGTGTTTGGTGCCCCACTCGAGCAGGGACCTGAGGATCGGGCCGAGGCTCTTGCCCTTGTCGGTCAGGCGATATTCGGCGCGCGGCGGGTGGTCCTCGTAGAAGTGGCGGGCGACGATGTCGTTCTCTTCCAGGGTCTTGAGGCGCGCCGACAAGGTGTTGGGGCTGATGCCGGGGAGCGAGCGCTGGAAATCCTGGAACTTGCGTGGGCCGTCGGTGAACAGGTCGCGCAGCACCAGCATCGTCCACCGCTCGCCGATGATGTCGAGCGTCCGCGCGATGGGGCACTTCATGTCGTAGGTCATGGCCGCATTATAACCCAATCCATCCATCATTTGCATTGACTACTATTAATATAGTCACTATGAATATGGGATCAACCGTCTTTCACGGAGGATCCCCATGGTCGCACTCGGTTGGGAACGTCCCGTCGTTCTGCCACACAACGCGGCAATAACGAGGCTGCTGGCGGTGGCGGCAGTTGCTGCCGCCTGGTTTGCGCTGGTCTGGCTCGTGCCCGGGATCGGCGCAGCGTTCAACGAGATCGGCGCGCTGCGGATCGCGGTCCACGCCGTGACCCTGTGGGGCCTGTGGCTGGGCCTTGGCCTCTCCGGCCTCTCACGCGAGGCTCAGGTGCGGACATGGCTCGCCATCGCCATTCCTTTCACGCTGTGGCTGGCCGTCATCTGGACGCTCGCCGCGGGTGGCGTCTTCGTGCCGCGGCCGCCGGTGCCCGGCCGGCCGCCCATTCCGCGGTTGCCGATCGCGATCCTGCTTCCGACAATCGCCGCTCTCGTTCTGCTGCTGCGCTCCAAACGGGTGACGGCGCTGCTCGAACTCGATGCCCGCGCATTGGCTCGTCGGCCTGCAGGTCTATCGCGTGCTGGGCGGCTTCTTCCTGATCTACTACGCGCGCGGCCTGGTCCCCGGCGTATTCGCACTGCCAGCCGGCATCGGCGACGTGGCGACGGGGCTGCTCGCCCTGCCGGCCGCCGCGTACGTTGCAACCGGCACGCCGTTCGGCCGGCGCATCGGCATCGCCTGGAACCTGCTCGGGTTGCTCGATTTCGCGAGCGCCATCAGCCTCGGCGCCATGAGCTCGCCCGGACCCTTGCAGCTCTTCGCGTTCGATCAGCCCAATACGCTGATCGGCACCTACCCGACGGTCATGATCCCGGCCTTCGCCGTGCCGAGCTCCATCGTGCTGCACGTGCTGTCGATCCGGCAGCTCGTGCAACTCGGCCGTCAATCTACGGCGGCGCCGTCGTCGCGGTAGGCCAGCACATGTCGGGCGGAACGGCGAGGGCG
Organism: uncultured Alphaproteobacteria bacterium; assembly: GCA_963755595.1. GTDB lineage: Bacteria > Pseudomonadota > Alphaproteobacteria > Reyranellales > Reyranellaceae > Reyranella. The sequence goes on from CAVWKP010000018.1 coordinate 445,333, forward strand.
ATCTCGCCGTTCTGCCCGAGGGTTGGCGCCCGGGCCTAACCCGTAGCCCGTCGTGATTTGCCGCGCTACGGTCGGCTCATGAAGCTCGTAAGCCACGACCGCTACGACTATTCGGCGCTGCGCGGTCGTCCCGACTACAGTTGGCCCTCGGGGAAACGACTTGCCGTCTATTTCGCGCTCAATCTGGAGCACTTCTCGTTCGGCGACGGGCTGGGCGCCGAGCTTTCGCCCGGCGGTCCGCAGCCGGACGTGCTGAACTTCGCCTGGCGCGACTACGGCAACCGCGTCGGCGCCTGGTATCTGCACGACGCCTTCGATGCGTTGAAGTTGCCGATGGCTGCGCTGGTCAACAGCACGATGTACGACTACGCACCTGCGCTGGTGGCGGCGCATCGCGCGCGTGGCGATGAGATCGTCGGCCACGGCCGCACCAACTCCGAGCGCCAGGGCACGCTGGACGAAGCAGCCGAACGCGAGCTGATCCGGGACACGACGGCGCGACTGAGCCAGGGCGAGGGGCGGGCGCCGGAAGGCTGGCTCGGGCCGTGGATTTCGCAGAGCCGGCTCACGCCCGATCTCCTGGCGGAAGCGGGCTATCGCTATCTGCTCGACTGGTGCATGGACGACCAGCCGATCTGGTTCCGCTGCCGCGGCGGCAAGCGGGTCATGGCCGTGCCCTATCCGCAGGAGCTGAACGACATCCCGGCCATCGCCGCGCGCCGCGCCAGCGCCGCCACTTTCGCCGACATGATCGTCGATCAGTTCGACGAGATGAGCGAGCTCTCGCAGACGCGGCCGCTGGTGATGGGGGTGGCGCTGCATGCCTACATCGTCGGCCAGCCCTACCGGCTGCGCCATCTCAAGCGCGCGCTCCGCCACATTGCGGCCCATCGCGACAAGATCTGGCTCACCACCCCCGGCGCCATCGCCCGCCATTGCGCCGACTTGCCGGCGGGGACAGTGCCTTAAGCGTGCCGTGCGCCGGGTGCGGTCTTCTGCAGATAGGTGAGGGCGGCCTGCACGCCGCCCGGCTTGTGCGGTACCTTTGCGAGACCCAATGCCATCTCCACGCCTGAAAGCGCGCCCATCAGCATCAGGTCGTTGAAGTCGCCGAGATGGCCGATGCGGAATACCTTGCCGGCGACCTTGCTGAGGCCCTGGCCGAGCGACATGTTGAAGTTCTCCAGCGCCACCTTGCGGAAGGCATCGGCGTCGTGGCCCTCGGGCATGACGATCGCCGTCAGCGAACCGGAGTAGGCCTTGGGATCGCTGCACAGGATCTCCAACCCCCAGGCGTTCACCGCCGTGCGCGTCGCCTCGGCATGGCGGGCGTGGCGGGCGAACACCGAGTCGAGGCCTTCCTCGAGCAGCATGTCGCAGGCTTCATTCAGGCCGTAGATCAGGTTGGTGGCGGGCGTATAGGGGAACCAGCCGTTGGCATTCGACGCCAGCATCTCCTCCCAGCTCCAGAACGACTTCGGCATCTTCGACGTCTTCGACGCCGCGACAGCCTTTTCGCTCACCGCATTGAAGGAGAGTCCCGGCGGCAGCATCAGGCCCTTCTGCGAGCCCGCGACCGTGACGTCGACGCCCCAGGCGTCGTGGCGATAGTCGATCGAGCCCAGCGAGGAAATGGTGTCGACCAGCAGAAGCGCCGGATGCCGGGCGGCATCGATAGCGCGCCGCACCGCGCCGATGTCGCTCACGACGCCGGTCGAGGTTTCGTTATGGACGATGCACACCGCCTTGATCGCGTGCTCCTTGTCTTCCTTCAGGCGCTTCTCGATCGCCGCCGGATCGGCGGGCTTGCGCCAGTCGCCGCCCATGAATTCCGACTTGATGCCGAGCTTGTCGGCCATCTTCTTCCACAGCGAGGCGAAATGGCCGGTTTCCCACATCAGCACCGGGTCGCCCGAATTGAGCGTGTTGACGAGGGCGGCCTCCCAGGCGCCGGTGCCCGAGGCCGGATAGACGATGACCGGCTGCTTGGTCTGGAACACCTGCCGGACGCTTCTAAGCACCTTCTTGGCCAGTGCATTGAATTCCGGTCCGCGGTGATCGATGGTGGGATTGTCCATCGCCCGCAGGATGCGGTCGGGCACGTTGGTCGGGCCGGGGATCTGCAGGAAATGACGGCCGCTGGGATGTGAGTTCAGGCGCATTTCGCTATTGTAGCCTCCGTGACCCCGTTGGAACAAACCCTTCGCCGCACCATCAAGGGCGAGGTGCTCTTCGACAAGGCCTCGCGCGGCCGCTATTCGACCGATGCCTCGATCTACCAGATCGAGCCCGTCGGCATCGTGGTGCCGCGCGACGAGACCGATCTGGCGCTGGCCCTCGATGTGGCGCGCGACGCCAAGGCCGCGATCCTGCCGCGCGGTGCCGGCACCTCGCAGTGCGGCCAGACGGTGGGCGCGGCCCTGATCGTCGATTTCTCCAAGTACATGCGCGAGGTGGTGGGCTTCGACAAGCAGCGCGCCGAGGTCACGGTCCAGCCCGGCGTCGTGCTCGACCAGCTCAATGCCTGGCTGAAGCCGCACGGCCTCTGGTATCCGGTCGACGTCTCGACCTCGGCGCAGTGCACCCTGGGCGGCATGGCCGGCAACAATTCCTGCGGCAGCCGCTCGATCCGCTACGGCAACATGGTGCACAACGTCGCCGCCATCGACGCCATCCTGGCCGACGGCAAGCGCGCGCGCTTCGATTCGAAGCGGCCGGAGGACATGCAGCCCGCGCGTACGCGCCATAGCCGACAAGGTGGCGGCGCTCGCCATCGCCGAGCAGGACGAGATCGCGCGCCTGCTATCCCAAGGTGCTGCGGCGGGTCGGCGGCTACAACCTCGACATCTTCTTCCCGCAGTCGGAGCGGCCCTACACCACCGACAATTCGGTGAACCTCGCGCACCTGCTGGTCGGCAGCGAGGGCACGCTGGCGGTAACCGAGCGGCTGACCCTGAAGCTCTCGCGCCTGCCCAAGCACAAGACGCTGGGCGTGGTGAACTTCCCGTCCTTCTACAAGGCGATGGAGAGCGCCCAGCACATCGTCAAGCTGAAGCCCACGGCGGTGGAGCTGGTTGATCGCACCATGATCGAGCTGGCGCGCGCCAATCCGGCGTTCCGGCCGGTGATCGAGCGCGCCTTGATCGGCAAGCCCGAGGCGATCCTGCTGGTCGAGTTCGCGGGCGACGAGCGCGAGACGCAGTTGCGCGACCTCGCGCGCCTGGTCGAGCTGATGGCCGATCTCGGCATGCCGGGCAGCGTGGTCGAGATGCCCGAGCCCGGGCCGCAGTCGGCGCTGTGGGAAGTGCGCAAGGCCGGGCTCAACATCATGATGTCGATGAAGGGCGACGGTAAGCCCGTCTCCTTCATCGAGGATTGCGCGGTGCCGCTGGAGCACCTGGCGGACTACACGCAACGCCTCACCGACGTCTTCGCCAAGCACGGCACGCGCGGCACCTGGTACGCCCATGCCAGCGTCGGCACGCTGCATGTGCGGCCGATCCTCGACATGCGCCGCGAGGGTGCGACCAAGATGCGCGGCCATCGCCGAGGAGGCGTCGGCCATCGTGCGCGAATACAAGGGCGCCTATTCGGGCGAGCATGGCGACGGCCTGGTGCGCTCCGAATGGGTGGCCTGGCAGTTCGGGCCGCGCATCACCAAGGCCTTCGAGACGATCAAGGCGCTGTTCGATCCCGACAACCGGCTCAACCCCGGCAAGATCGTGCGCCCGACCAAGATGGACGACCGCTCGCTGTTCCGCTTCAAGCCGGGCTACGAGGCGATCGACTACAAGCCGGCGCTCGATTGGTCGGCGTGGAACGTGCAGAACGATCCCACCACCGAGACGTTGACCGAACCGGGCAGCGGCGGCGATCCCAGCGGCGGCTTCGCCAAGGCCGTCGAGATGTGCAACAACAACGGCCACTGCCGGAAGTTCGATGCCGGCACGATGTGCCCGTCCTTCCGCGTGACGCGCGATGAAGTCCATCTGACGCGCGGCCGCGCCAATACGCTGCGCCTCGCCTTGTCCGGCCAGCTCGGCCAGGCGGCGCTCACCTCCGACACGGTCGCCAAGGCGCTCGACCTCTGCGTGAGCTGCAAGGGCTGCAAGCGCGACTGCCCGACCGGCGTCGACATGGCGCGCATGAAGATCGAGGTGAAGTCGGCGCGGCGCATGAGCAGGGGCTTGAGCCTGCGCGACCGGCTGATCGGCGATCTGCCGGCGATGGCGCCCTGGGCGCGGCGTCTGCCCTGGCTGTTCAATCTCGCGGCCTTGGTGCAGCCCTGGCTCGGCTTCGCCAGGCAGCGCGCTATTGCCCAGATGGCGCGGCGACACGTTCCTGGCGACGACCGATGTCGATGCCGAGGACGCCACGGTGGTCCTCTTCGCCGACACCTTCTCGAACAACTTCGAGCCGGAGATCCTGCATGCCGCGCGACGCGTGCTGGAGGCGGCGGGCCATCGCGTTGCCGTCGCCTGGCCCACCCTTGGCGCGCGTTCGCTCTGTTGCGGGCGCACTTATTTGGCGACCGGCCAGGTCGACAAGGCGCGCGCTGAAGCGGCGCGGCTGCTCGAGGCGCTGTCGCCGTTCGTGGCGCGCGGCGTGCCGGTGGTCGGGCTGGAGCCGTCGTGCCTGTTCACCCTGCGCGACGAGTTCCTGGCGCTGGGATTGGGTGAGCAGGCGCGCAAGACGGCCGACAATGCCTTCTTGTTCGAGGAGTTCCTGGCGCGCGAGAAAAAGGCGGGCCGCCTCGCGCTCGAGCTCAAGCCGCTGCCGCAGAAGACGGCGCTGCTGCATGGCCATTGCCATCAAAAGGCGTTCGGCGCCATGAGTGCGGTTCAAGAAGCGCTGGCGCTGGTGCCGGACCTTGCCGTCACGCCCATCGACTCGAGCTGCTGCGGCATGGCCGGCAGCTTCGGCTACGAGGCCGAGCACTACGACACCTCGATTGCCATGGCCGAGCTCTCGCTGCTGCCGGCGCTTCGCAAGGCTCCGGCCGATGCGCTGGTCGTGGCCGACGGCACCTCGTGCCGCCACCAGATCGCCGACGGCGTCAGCCGACAGGCGATACACGTCGCACAAGTGCTGGAACGCGCGCTCGCTTGAGGTCACATTGCGGCATGCAGCAGCGTCCTAGAAATCCCTATTCCAGCGCCGAGATCGACCGCTCCAGCCACGAGCGCGAGAACGAGGAGCGCATGATCGAGCTGGCGTCGTCGGGCGCCGCGCGCTTCGTGCCGATCGATACGGAAAAGAACCTGGTCAAGACCGGCGGCAATCCCGAGGCGGTGTTCCTGCAGGGCATGATGGCGCGTGCCGTGGCCAGCGCCGCCGACCATCACATCTTCCTGGGCTATGTCGACGGCACGCCGTATTTCGCCATCGACGTCACCGGCAAGGAGACGCCGCTGGCCGAGCTGGGCGAGTTCGTCGACCTGCGCCAGGTCGGCGGGCTGCTGTTCGCGCGCGAGGGCTCGATCCTGGCCTATGCCCGGGGCATGACCTACTGGCATCGCCGGCACCGCTATTGCGGCGTGTGCGGCGCCAGCACCAAGGTCACGCGCGGCGGCCATGTCCGTGTCTGCACCAACGAGAACTGCAAGACCGAGCATTTTCCGCGTACCGATCCCGCCGTCATCATGCTGGTGCATCATGGCGACAAGTGCCTGCTGGGCCGTGGCAAGCACTTTCCGCGCGGCATGCATTCGACCTTGGCGGGCTTCGTCGAGCCGGGCGAGAGCTTCGAAGATGCCGTGGCGCGCGAGGTGTTCGAGGAGGTGCACATCCGCGTCAGGGACGTCACCTATCGCTCCTCGCAACCGTGGCCGTTCCCCGCTTCGGTGATGATCGGCTTCCATGCCGAGGCCGAGTCGCTCGATTTCGAGGTCAACAAGGACGAACTCGACAGCGCGCGCTGGATGAGCCGCGAGGATCTGAAGCCCGAGAACATGCCCAAGGACGGCTCGTTCTTCATGCCGCGCCGCAATTCGATCGCCCGCCGGCTGATCGAAGAATGGCTCGGGCATGAAGCCGGGCCGTCGATAGCCGGCTAAGGAGCGCAGCCTTTGCCAACTCCTGCGGGCGGCGGTATCTTCGGCCCATGAGTCCCGACACAGCCCAACCCGTGCCGTCGGACGACGCCGAACCCGCGCCCGCGGTCGACCGGAAGCCGGAACCGGTCGATGATGCCGATGTCGCTGCTGTCTCTCCCGTACCGGCGCCCGCCGCGCCGACGCCGATGTCGGCGCTCGCGCGCAGCCGCTTGCGCCGCGTCGTCACCGTCGGCGGCACGCTGCTCGTGCTGTTCATCCTGTGGGAAACCTTCACCTATTTCATCGCCTATACCGACGATGCCTACGTGCGCTCCGATCTCGTGGCGGTGGCACCGGAGATAACGGGGCGCATCATCGCCGTCCACGTCGTCGACAATCAGTCCGTCAAGAAGGGCGACAAGCTGGTGACGATCGACCCGGTGCCGTTTCAGCTCGTGGTCAACCAGTACAAGGCCGAAATCGAAAAGGAGACCGCCTTGTTGAAGGTGGCGCAGGAGGAGCTCGACACCGCAAAGGCCGCCCTCGCGGCGTCGACCTCCGCGCATACCTATGCTGTTCAGGAGCAGGCGCGCTACTCCGACCTTGCGGCGCGCCAGTACGCGCCCGTTGCGGAGCTGGACCGGGCAAACAACGAACTCCGCCGCACCACGGCCGAGATGACCATCTCCGAGGTCGCGATCAAGAAGGCGCAGACCGACATCGGCGCCCATCAGGCCTCGATCAAGGTCGCCCAGGCCGAGATGGCCTCGGCCCAATGGAACCTCGATCGCACGGACGTGATATCGCCGACCGACGGCACGATCACCAATCTCACGCTGCGCGTCGGCGACACCGGGACGATCAACATCCCGATGATCGGCATCGTCGATGCCAATGCCTGGCGCATCATGGCAAACTACAAGCAGTACTACGTCCGCTCCTTTGAGGACGGCGGGACGGCCTGGGTGTGGCTCGACAGCGATCCGTGGCATTTCTATCGCGCCAAGATCACCGGCATTGCCCGTGGCTTCAGCCGCGATCCGCAGGCGCCGATGCTGCTGCCCTATGTCGCCCCGACGACCGACTGGATCCGCCTGCAGCGGCGCATTCCTGTGACGATCGTGCTGATCGACCAGCCGCTGGGCGGCAAGCTCTACATGGGAGCGGACGCCCGCACCGTCATCTTCCCCCGATGAAGTTCCGCCACTACGCCAAGGAAGCTCTCGAGGACATCGCCGAGATCGGCGACATGGTTTGGGACACGCTCGACGGCTACTGGCGCGAGTTGGGCGAACTCGGCCAGGATCCGGTGCGCACACGCCAGGGCATCGTCGCGGCCTGTTCGGTGATGCTCGCCACCACCCTGGCGTTGTTGCTCCGGCTGAAATCGCCCTGGTGGGCGGCGATCAGCGGCTTCATGTCGCTAATGTCGACCGGCGCCGGCTCGCTGCGTCGCGGCGTGCTGCGGCTCACCGGCACGATCGCCGGCGCGGCGATGGCGTTCATAATGGCGCGATGGCTGCCTTATGATCCCTTCGCGCTCTACTTGTCCCTTGCCGCCGTCACCATGCTTGGCGTGGTCGCCATGCAAGTCAGCCCCCATGGGCTCGCCTGGCTCTTCGTCTCGATCACCTTCAGTCTCGTGCTGCTGTCGAGCCTGAACGATCCGCAGCAGGCCTTCACGGTCGCCTGCAACCGCACGCTCGAAGTGGCGGTCGGTGTGGCATCGGCCATCATCGTCGCAAACCTTTTGCAGGACTGGCATGCCGACCCGCCGCCGACCGTGCCGGGTTGGCGCCATCTGCTCGGCTCACAATGGCCGGTCGTGCTGCACGCCGTGCGCTCGGCGATCTCTGTCGTTGCCGTCATGATGATCTGGATCCTGATCGACCTGCCGCAGGTCACCGAAATGGCCATCACGGTAGCCATCGTGATGGCCGCGCCGATCGCCGCTGGGGGCGGCCTCGCGACGCGACATGCAGTAGCCGTTCGATCGATCCATCGCGTCATCGGATGCCTGATCGGGGGCGTGATCGCGCTGGGTTGCCTGGCGCTCAACGTGACGGCCTTTCCGTGGTGGCTCGCGATGATCGGCGCTGCCGTCTGGATCGGCATGCATGTCCAGATCGGCAAACATGGCGTGGGCTATGTCGGCACGCAGGCGGCATTCGTGTTCATCGTCACCCTGATCCAGGGTGCGGCGCCGCCCGCCAGCATCATGCCCGGGATTGACCGCTTCGCGGGCATCACCGGCGGGCTCGCCATCCTGCTGGTCGTTTCGCTGCTGCTGTGGCCGAGCGATACAGAAGAGGCGGAGGCACGTTAGGTTGGGTCGGTGAGCCTCAGCACGCCCCCGCCGGCGCCGACCGACCGCATTCTGCGCGCCATCCTGTCGACCGTGCTGGCGATGTCGTGCTTCTCGGTGCTCAACGCCATGTCCAAGACGTTGACCACCGCTCATTACCCGGTGCTCGAGGTCATCTGGGCACGATATTTCTTCGCCTTCATCTTCATGCTGGCGATGTTCCTGCCGAGGAGCGGACTGAAACTGTTCTCGATCCGCCGGCTCGACACGCAGATCGTGCGCGGCCTGCTGCTGTTCTTCTCGTCCTATCTCTACTTCCACGGCATCGCCTACATGCCGCTGGCGACCGCGGCGTCGATCTCGCTCTCCAGCCCGATCATCGTCACCGCGCTGTCGCCGCGCCTGCTCGGCGAGCATGTCGGGCCGCGCCGCTGGGCAGCGGTGGGCGTGGGCTTCGTCGGCGCGCTGATCGTCGTGCGCCCGGGCCACGAGGCGTTCGACTGGCACGTGCTCCTGATCGTGGCGAGCACCGTGTGCAGCGCCTTCTATCAGCTGTTTTCGCGCCGCTATGGCCAGACCGAGCGGCCCGATGCCTCGGCCACCGTCGCCACCATCGTCGGCACGGTGGCGGCCAGCCCGTTCCTGCCGTTTGAATGGATGATGCCGTCCTGGGGCTGGGACCTCGCGCTGTTCGTCGGCATGGGCGTGATGGCCGGCACCGGCCACTACTTCCTCACCATCGCCTACAGCCAGGCGCCCGCCGCGATCGTGTCGCCGTTCAACTACACCCAGCTGATCGGGGCGGCGATCCTGGGATACCTGGTGTTCCACGACCTGCCAGACCTCTGGACCTGGGTGGGCGCGGCCGTGATCATCACGTCGGGGCTCTACATCGGATACCGCGAGCGGGTGCGCTATCGCCTGAGCAAGGCAAGCGGGTCGTCGTGATGGCGTGGTCCTGTTGGGCCGGGCAAGTTTTGGTCAGTTGACCAAGATTTGAGCGCGTGCAGTGCAGCAAATCGCTTGCTGCCCGACATCGACGCGACTTGGCGTCCGGTGGCACAGGCTTTGCACGATGCCTGCTTAGCGCAGGCCGCTCAGGCGGTTTTCTTCGGTTGGCGTGCCGACAATTTCGCGACGGCTGTCCTGTTCGACGGCCGGCAGGAGTCGTCAGAGCCCAGGCACCGAGTAGTCCATCAACTCCCAACAGACTGATCGAGGAGGCACCTCATGTGTGACCGAATTGGCTGTACGCATTTTCCCAAGCTGCAGGACATGGATTTCTCGGGCGCCGCCGTCGCCTCGCGCCGCAAGTTCCTGAAAAGCGCTTCGGCTGCGATGACGATCACAATGGCTGCCGGACCCGGCATGTTGGTTGGTGGGCCCGCCCATGCGGCGGGCGGCATCAAGTCGACGCACGGCTCGGGCTTCTGCAACCTTAACATCTTCCTCGCCCATTCGCGTCAGTACTCCAAGGCGGCAGGCGTCGAGCTCGAATTCGTCAACACGCCGACCTCGGCCGAGATGGTGACGTTCCTCGGCATGGGGCAGGTCGATGTCGGCCTGATGCCCTACACTAGCTTCATGGCGCTCTATGACGCCGGCGCGCCGGTGAAGATCGTGGCCGGCGGCGGCATCGAAGGCTGCGCCATCGTCGCCCAGCCGGGACTCGACTCGGCGGAGAAGCTCAAGGGCAAGACGCTTGGCACCTTTCAGCTCGATACGCTCGAAGTCATGCCCTACGACTACCTGAAGAAGCACGGCGTCTCGTTCAAGGACGTGAAAGTTCGCTATATGGGCAACACGCCGGAGGCAATCGAGGCCTTCAAGGCGGGCGCGCTCGACTGGATCTGCACCATCGAGCCCTACGCCTCGGCGCTGGTGAACGACGTCAAGGGCGCAGTCATGCTGACCAACGGCGTCGACATGTACGGCAAGGGCTATACCGACTGCGTGCTGGCCGCACGCGCCAGCCTGATGAAGGACAACCCGGCGGGGCTCAAGGCCATCATCAAGGCCATGATGCAGGCGCAGTACGACGCCGAGACCCAGACCGATGCCGTGCTGAAGGAGTTGGTTGGCACGTACTACAAGACGTCGATGGAGAATGCCAAGATCGCCCAGGGCAAGCAGCCCGCGGTGGTCGACGCGCGCAGCCAGACTGACTTCATCCTGCAGCGCACCGACAGCGTAATGGAGATGGGCTACATCAAGAAGAAGCCCGGCCGCGACGCCATCGACTGGACGCTGCTCGAGGAGGTCATCAAGGAGAATCCCGACCTCTACGGCAAGCTCAAGTACAAATCGGCGGCCTGATGGCCGTCGTCACGCCCCCCGACTATTCCGACGGGGCGTCTTCCGCCGCCGGTGCATCCCGCCCGGCGGCGGCTGCACGCTTGTTCGCCTCCATGGCGGGCGAGGGCCTGCTGGGCAAGATCTGGTGGACGTGCCTGTCGATCGGTCTGTTTGCCGGAATCTGGGAATTCTGTTGGGCCGTCGGCTGGGCCGATCCCAAGCTGCTGCCGCCGCCGCACATATTCCTCGGCTCGATCATAGACCAGGGCAAGTTCTTCAATACGGCAACGCGCTGGCAGGTCGGCAAGTCGATGACCGATGGCCCGTCGGCCTTCGAATCGGTGATGGTCACGATCGGTGCCACGACCATGCGCGTGTTCTCGGGTTTGGCAATTGCCTCGGTGCTGGGCGTCGGCATCGGCGTGCTGGTCCGCTACTATGCGCTGTTCGACAAGCTCGTGCTGCCGACGATCACCTTGCTGTCGCCGGTGTCGCCGATCGCCTGGCTGCCGGTGGCGATCTTCATCTTCGGCATCGGCAACGGTCCGGCCATCTTCATGGTCGTGATCGCATTGTTCTTCCACATGGTCTTGGCCACCATCCAGCAGATCGACAATGTCAGCACCAACCTGATCAACGTCGCGCGCACCATGGGCGCTACCAAGCGCCAAATATACAGCCGCGTCATCGTGCCGGCGATTCTGCCTGGTATGCTGGCGGTGCTCCGCATGAACCTGTTCGCCGGCTGGATGGTGGTGCTGATCGCCGAATCGACCGGCGTCGGCTACGGCATGGGCCAGGTCATCATGCTGGCGCGCAACACCTTCAATCCCTCACTGGTGTTCTTCTGCATCGCGGTGATCGGCGTGCTGGGCTTCGCCTTCGACTGGCTGCTGCGCCAGGCGCAGCGCCGCATCCTCTACTGGCTGCCCGACCAGAGGGAGAAGCTGCGTGTCCTCTGACGCCCCGCCCAGCTACTCGTCGAAGGACGCCGTGGTCTGCCGCGGCGTCGGCAAGACCTGGGCGGCCGGCACCAAGCGCGCCCACGAGGCGCTGCGCGATATCGATCTCGACATCAAGCCGGGCGAGTTCGTGGTCTTCCTCGGCCCCTCGGGCTGCGGCAAGAGTACCTTGCTCTATCTGATCTCGGGGCTGGAGGAGGCGACGGAAGGCCAGATCTGGTCGTTCCGTGATCGCGTCGAGACGCCGTCGCCCGACCGCAGCCTGATCTTCCAGGAAACCTCTCTCTTTCCCTGGCTGACGGTGTGGGAAAACGTGAGCTTCGGCCTGTCGATCCGCGGCGCCCGCAAGGCAGAGCGGCGCAGCGTGGCGTCCGAGGCGCTGCAGCGCGTCGGGCTGACGGCCGCCATCGACAAGCGACCCGACGAGCTGTCGGGCGGCATGCGCCAGCGCGTCGCCGTCGCCCGCGCACTTGCCATGCGGCCCAAGGTGCTGCTGATGGACGAGCCGTTCGCCGCGCTCGACGTGCAGACGCGGGCGCGCATGCAGGATTTCCTGCTCGATGTCTGGCGCGACTCGGCTGCCTCGGTGCTGTTCGTCACCCATCACATCGACGAGGCGGTGGCGCTGGCGGACCGCGTGGTGGTGTTCACCGCGCGCCCGGGCCGCATCAAGACCATCATGCCGATCGAGCTGGCGCGGCCACGCAATCTCTTCTCGCGCGAGGCCGAGGCGCTGCGCATCCAGCTCACCGAGCTGCTGCGCGACGAAGTTGACCGCGCCTTTGCCGAACAGGAAGCTCTGGTACCCGCACTCTAGAACGCCTGCTTGAGGAGAAGCCCGCAATGGCCACCAGCCTTGTCCGCAGCCGCGCCGCCATCACCGGCACCAAGGATCGCCTTACCTGGAACGAGATCAAGGACGGCGCCATCCTGCAGGAGGATGGCGTGATCGTCGCCGTCGGCACCTACGACGAGCTGCAGCGGAAATATCCGACCGCGCCGGTGATCGGCACCGGCAAGGAGATCCTGCTGCCGGGCTTCGTCAATGGCCATCACCACGTTGGCCTCACGCCGGTGCAGCTCGGCTCGCCCGACATGCCGCTCGAGCTCTGGTTCATCACCCGCATGGTGATCCGCAACCTCGATCTCTATCTCGACACGCTCTACTCGGCCTTCGAGATGATCGGCTCGGGCATCACCACGGTGCAGCACATCCAGGGCTGGATGCCGGGTACGCTGCCGGAGGTCGAGAAGCGCGCGACCGAGACCATCAGGGCCTACGAAGATGTCGGCATGCGGGTGAGCTACTGCTACGCCGTGCGTGACCAGAACCGGCTAGTCTACCAGGCCGACGATGAATTCGTGAAAAGCCTGCCCAAGGAGCTGCAGGGCCCGATGCAGCGCTGGTACGACCGCTTCAAGATGAGCCTCGACGACGCGATGGACATGTTCAAGTCGTTCCATTCGCAGCATCACAACAAGCGCCGGGTCAAGATCCAGCTGGCGCCCGCGAACCTGCACTGGTGCTCGGACAAGGCGCTGACGCTCCTGTCCGAGGCCTCGTCCAGGTACAACGCGCCGATGCACATGCATCTGGTCGAGACAGCCTACCAGAAGGAATATGCCAGGCGGCGTGGCGACTGCACGGCGTTGGAATACATCGACCGCTTCGGCATGGTGAACGAGCGGCTGACGCTCGGCCATGGCGTGTGGCTGAACGAAAAGGACATCGACCGGTTGGCGGCGGCCAAGGGCTGCGTCTGCCACAACTGCTCGTCCAATTTCCGTCTGCGCTCGGGCGTGGCGGCGCTGAACTTCTTCGAGAAGAAGGGCATCAACACCGCGATCGGCCTCGACGAGGCCGGCATCAACGACGACCGCGACATGCTGCAGGAGCTGAAGCTGGTGCTGCGCGCCCATCGTGTGCCCGGCATGGTCGAGGAGGACGTGCCGACCATGGCGCAGGTGCTGCGCATGGCAACGGTCGGCGGCGCCAAGACGACGCCGTTCGGCACCAGCATCGGCACGCTCGAGGTCGGCAAGGCGGCCGACATGGTGCTGATCGACTGGGAGAGCGTGGCCTATCCCTATCTCGACGAGCTGACGCCGACGCTGGATGCCGTGGTGCAGCGCGCCAAGAGCCAGGCCGTCACCATGACCATGTGCGACGGCGAGGTGATCTACCAGGACGGCAAGTTCACCAAGGTCGACAAGACCGCGGCGCTCAAGGCGTTGCACGACGATCTCAGCAAGGCGCTGAGCGACGACGAAGTCGAGCGGCGCAAGCTCTCGGTGGCGCTGCTGCCGCACGTTCGGAAGTTCTACGCCAACTACATCGACACCTCGAAGCACCAGCCGTTCTACCGGCCGAGCTCGATGGTCTAGGCGCGCAGCCGCGCGATATAGAAGCCGTCGAGCCCGCCGCGTTCGGCCCACATCGAGGGCAGGGTGCGCACGTCACCGGCCGGGGTGATCGCCTCGGCGAGGCCGGGCAATTCTGCCGGCTGTACCGGCACGCGTTGCAGCCGCTTTTCGCGGGCCATCAGGCTTTCGACGCGCGCCGGCCCTTCATCCTCCTGCAGCGAGCACACGGCATAGACCAGCGTGCCGCCCGGCTTCAGCAGCTCGAGCGCGTGAACCAGCAGGCGATCCTGCGTCAGCGTGAGGCGGCTGACGTCCTCCTCATCTTTCAGCCAAGCGATGTCAGGATGGCGCCGCAGCGTGCCGGTGCCGGAGCAAGGCGCGTCGAGCAGGATGGCGTCGAACTTTTCCGTGGGCATCCATTTGCTGGCATCGGCTGTCACCAGCTCGGCAGAGAACCCGGCGCGTGTGAGATTTTCGCCGAGCCGCATCATTCGGCGCTCCGAGATGTCGACCGCCGTGACCTGCGCTCCGGCCGCGCAAAGCTGCAGGGTCTTGCCGCCGGGCGCCGCGCAAAGATCGGCGACGCGCTTGCCCTTGATGTCGCCCAGCAGGCGGGCGGGCAGGGCGGCGGCGGCGTCCTGCACCCACCAGGTGCCTTCGGCGAAGCCCGGCAGATCGGCAATGGTGCCGCCAGCCGCCCGGCGCAGCGTGCCGGTCGGCAGGACTTCGGCGTCGAGGCGCCCGGCCCAGAATTCTGTATCGGCGCGCGGTCGTCAGATCGAGCGGCGCCTCGATGAGATGGGCGGCGGCGATGGCACGCGTCGTGTCCTCGCCGTAGCTCTCGGTCCAACTTTCCCACAGCCATTGCGGCGTATTGAGGCGCGCCGGATCGCGATCGCCGAGCAATGCCGCGCCGTCGCGGGCGACTTTGCGCAGCACAGCGTTGGCCAGCCCCTTGAGATGCGTCTGATTAGTGATCTCCATCAGGCGGACCGACGTATCGACGGCGGCGTGTGCCGGCGTGCCGAGGAAGAGGAGCTGCGCGGCGCCCAGCCGCAGGACCTGATGGCCGAGGGCGTTGGCGCCTTGCAACGGCCGCTCGATCAGCAGGCCCAGAACCGTGTCGATCTCGCCCAGGCGTCGCAGGGTGGTGGCGAGCAGGAGGCGGACGAAGGCTCGGTCGCGCGGGTCGAGGACCGGGAAGCCGTTGTGCCGCGACAGCGCCTCGTCGAGCGGCTGGCCCTTGTCGAGGCAGGCAACCAGAAGCTCGAGCGCGGCGCGCCGGGAGGCGAGAAGGGCATCCATCGCCCGGCGCTATAAACGCGGTTGGCGCTCTTGTCATGGCCCGGTATGTTGGACCTACAAACAAATCGGAGGAAACGGCCCAATGAAGAAGCTCGCTCTGGCGCTGGCGATCGGCCTGCTCGGCTCGTCTGCGCTCGCCCAGGATAAGACAGTGGACCTGAAAATCTCGATCTGGCTGCCGCCCGCCCATCCGCTGGTGCCGGCGACCAAGGCATGGGCCGAGGACATCGAGAAGCAGTCGGGCGGCACCATCAAGACGGCGATCTTCCCGTCCGAGCAGCTCGGCAAGGCGTTCGACCACTACGACATGGCGCGCGATGGCATCGCCGACATCACCTACGTCAATCCCGGCTACCAGCCGGGCCGCTTCCCCATCATCTCGGCAGGCCAGCTTCCCTTCATGTTCTCCGACGCCAAGAAGGGCACGGCGGCGCTCGATGCCTGGTACCGCAAGTATGCCGCCAGCGAGATGAAGGATACGCACTTCTGCTTCGCCTTCATGCTCGAGCCGGGCGGCTATCACGGCCGCAAGAAAGTGGTGCTGCCCGAGGACATCAAGGGCATGAAGATCCGCCCGCCGCAGAGCACGATCGGCCAGATGGTGACCATGCTGGGCGGCACCAACGTGCAGGCCTCCGCGCCGGAGGCGCGCGACGTGCTGGAGCGCGGTGTGGCCGACGGCATCTTCTTCCCGTGGGGCTCGATGTTCCTGTTCGGCCTCGACAAGGTCACCAAGTACGACATGGACGTGCCGCTCTTTACGGCCGTCTTCACCTATTCGATGAACAAGGCGAAGTACGACGGCATGTCGCCTGCGCAGAAGAAGGTGATCGACGAGCACTGCACCAATGAATGGGCGGTCAAGGTCGCCTCGCCCTTCGCCGACTTTGAGAAGGCCGGCCGGCCAAGATGCTGGCGGCACCCGGTCATGAGGTCTATCCGCTCACGCCCGACCAGCTCAAGGCGTGGAAGGCGGTGGTCGCGCCGCTGCAGAAGCAATGGGCCGACGCCGTCACCAAGGCGGGCGGCAATCCGGACGAGATCTACAAGGAGCTCGAGGCCAGCATCGCCAAGAACGGCGCGCGGTTTGTGATCTGGGCCGCCGCGCCGATACGGTCGAACTTCTAATGACCAAAATAGGTCGCGGCGGCGAACGCGCTTATAGTCAGGCCATGGTGCCAGCGGTCCAAACATCTCGATGTGCCTGCCTCGATGAGAATTATTGGGAGATGCGGGGAGGACCCCCGTGTTTTTTCCGTTATTATAAGCGTTACCGCGGAGAAACTGCCCTACCGCGGCTATGGTCGAGAGAGGCGGCCGTGAGACGTAGCGTCATGGACCGCATCATCGACACGATCGAGGCGATCGCCGCCCTGTTCGTGGGGCTGGTGGCGGCCGACATCTTCATCTCGGTGATGCTGCGCCGCTTCTTCAGCACCCAGATCCCCGACGCCTACGATTTCGGCTCGATGCTGCTCGGCATCCTGATCTTCTGGGGGATCGCGGCGACCTCCTATCGTGGCGGCCACATCACGGTCGATCTCATATGGGCGCAGGCCGGGCCGCGCGGGAAGCGGGCGATCGACGTCTTCGCCACGCTGGTGCTGCTGTTCGTGGTGACGGTGCAGACCTACACGCTGTTCGACAAGGTGCGCGCCACCTACAACGACCATGTCCTGACTTTCGATCTCGGCCTGCCGACCTGGCCGTTCTTCGCCGTCGCCTGGGTGGGCGACGTGTCGGCAGTCGTGCTGATCGCCATCCGCACCTACCGGCTGATCTTCCATCCCGAGGACATCCACGACGCGGGACGCGCTGCGTGAGCCCCGACGCCGTCGCCGTCCTGGGCTTCGTCGTGCTGTTCGCGCTGATGCTGCTGCGCGTGCCGGTCGGCATGGCGATGGGCCTGGTCGGCGTCACCGGCTATGCCTACCTGAGCGGCGGCGCGCCGGCGCTGAAGCTGGTCGGCCAGACCTCGATGCGCACGGTCACCAGCTACCAGTTCGGCGTCATCCCGATGTTCCTGCTGATGGGCGCCTTCGTCTCGCATTCGGGCATCAGCCGCGAGCTGTTCCGCGCCGCCAACACCTTCGTCGGCCACCGCAAGGGCGGGCTGGGGCTCGCCACCATCGTGTCGTGCGGCGGCTTCGCCGCGATCTCGGGCTCGTCGGTCGCCACGGCGGCGACCTTCTCGGCCGTCGCCTATCCCGAGATGCGCCGCTACGGCTACCCGCAGAGCTTCGCCACCGGCGTGATCGCGGCCGGCGGCACGCTGGGCGCCATGCTGCCGCCCTCGACCGTGCTCGCGGTCTACGCGCTGATCACCCAGCAGGATGTCGGCAAGCTTTTCCAGGCCGGCATCCTGCCCGGGCCTGCTCGCCATGACGATGTACATGCTGACCATCGCCGTGATCGTGCCGCGTGCGGCCTGAACTTCCTGCCGACGGTGCCCAAGGCCTCGTGGGAAGAGCGGCTGGCCGGCCTGCAGCGATGTCTGGGCGCCACTGCTGTTGTTCGTGCTGGTGATCGGCGGCCTCTATGGCGGCGTGTTCACGCCCACCGAGGCGGGCGGCATGGGCGCCAGCGGCGCCTTCCTGCTGGGCGTGCTGCGCGGCAAGCTCGGACAAGGCCGGGATCCGCGCCTCGCTGCTGCAGGCCACGCGCACGGCGGCGGCGGTGTTCACCGTGCTGATCGGCGCCTTGCTGTTCGGCTATTTCCTCACCATCACCCAGGTGCCGCAGAAGGTGACGGAGTTCCTGACCGGTCTCGGCGTCGGCACCTACGGCGTGCTGGCGCTGATCATGCTGATGTACCTGGTGCTGGGCTGCCTGATGGACGCCCTGGCGATGATCATCCTCACCGTGCCGATCATCTTCCCGGTGGTGACCGAGCTCGGCTTCGATCCGATCTGGTTCGGCGTGATCATCGTCATGACCGTCGAGCTCGGGCTGATCCATCCGCCGGTCGGCATGAACGTGTTCGTGATCAAGAGCGTGATCCACGAGGTCACGTTCTCGTCAATTTTCAAGGGCGTGCTGCCGTTCATCGCCACCGACATCCTGCGGCTGATTATCCTGATCGCCTTCCCGATCATCGCGCTCTGGCTGCCCAGTCAGATGTGAGGCTACTGTGCGGGCTCTGAAAGGATTTCCGCATGAACAGAGTAGGCTCGTTCGTTGGCGACTGGTGGCGGCTCGTCATTCCCTATTTCAAGTCGGAGGACTGGCCGTTCGCCATTCCGCTGCTGATCGGTGCGGTCGCGTTGACCTTCAGCGGTGTCGGGCTGGAGGTGCTGTTCAACGACTGGAACCGCCGCTTCTACGACAGCATCCAGAACAAGGACGAAGCCGTGTTCTGGCGCGAGATCATCGTCTTTTCATGGCTGGCCGCTTTCTTCATCCTGAACTACGTCGCCCGCGCAATTGTCAGTCCCTATCTGAGGCTGCGCTGGCGCAGGTGGCTGACGCAGCGCTACCTTGCGCACTGGCTCGACGGCCGCGGCTACTACCGGATAGAGCTGCAGCGCACCGTCGACAACGCCGACCAGCGCATCGCCGAAGATCTGCGCTTTCTCGGCGAGTACACGATGACGCTGCTGCTGGGATTGCTGGGCGCCGTCGCCACGCTGTTGTCGTTCCTGTTCATCCTGTGGGAGTTGTCGGGTCCGCTGTCGCTGGCGTCGATCGGCTTGAACGTGACCATTCCCGGTTACATGGCCTGGGTGTGCCTGATCTACGCCTTCGTGGGAACGTTCCTGGCAAATATGGTCGGCCGCCGGCTGATCTCACTCAACTTCCTGAAGCAGCGCTACGAGGCGAACTTCCGCTTCGCCCTGGTGCGCGTGCGCGAGAACGCTGAGGGCATTGCCCTCTATCACGGCGAGCAGCGCGAGGCCGAGACGTTGAACGCGCGCTTCATCGATGTCTTCAACAACGGCTGGCGGGTACTGTTCACGCAGGCGCAGCTCGCCTTCTACCAGTCGGGCTACGGGCAGCTCGCCATCATCTTCCCCTATGTCGTGACCGCACCGCGCTTCTTCGCCGGCGCCATCACCTTCGGCGTCATGACCCAGACCGCATCGGCCTTCGGCCAGGTGCAGTCGGCGCTGTCGTTCTTCATCGACAACTACACCACGCTCGCCGAGCTTCGCGCCGTGATGGACCGCCTCAAGGGGCTGCAGGAAGCAACCGACGCCAAGCCGGAGACGAGGCTCGACGTGGTGCCGCAGCCGGGCGCTGTCGCGGTGGGCGCCGAGAACCTGACGCTCGCGCTGCCGACCGGCAGTCCGATCCTCGAGAATGCGCGGATCGAATTGCCAAAAGGGCAGGCGACACTGATCTCGGGCGTCAGCGGCTCGGGCAAGAGCACACTTTTCCGGGCGCTCGCCGGCATCTGGCCCTTCGGCCAGGGCCATGTGCACGTGCCGGCCGGCGCGCGGGTGCTGTTCCTGCCGCAGAAACCCTACATCCCGATCGGCACCCTGCGCGACGCGGTGAAATATCCGGATGAGCAGTCGACGGCGAGCGATGCCGAGATCGTGGCGGCGTTGCAGGCCGTCAATCTCGGCCATCTCGCCGACCGGCTCGACGAGGAGGCGCATTGGAGCAACGTGCTGTCGGGCGGCGAGCAGCAGCGGCTTGGCGGCGGCGCGCGCCTTGGTGTTCAAGCCCGACTGGCTGTTCATGGACGAGGCCACGGCTTCGCTCGATGATGCCGCCGAGGCGGCCGTCTATGACTCCCTGAAGCGCAGCCTGCCGACGACGACCATGGTGTCGATCGGCCATCGCCCGACCTTGCAGAAGTGGCATGACCGCCGGATCGAACTGCAACGCGCGCCGGGAGAGGTCGGCCGCTTGGTCGATCTGCCGTTGCCGGCGCCGGCCTGATCAGGAGAGTGCTGGACTAGCGCAGGCTGGCGTTGATGCGGTCGAGTGCGGCAGGACCCGGGCAGAGCTCGGCGGAATTCAGCGTGTTGAGCGGCGCTGCGACCGTGTTCAGGTTGTCGTGCAGATCCTTGGGGGAGGGATCGACATAGAGCAGGCCGGTCACGACCTCGCCCGCCGCCTCGCCTTCTTGCACGCGCTTCATGGCGGCGATCTTGTCGGACGGATCGTACTCCTCGCCGAGCTTGCGCAGGCGCAGGATCGAGCCATCGTGCTGCTGCACGGTGCTCACCGTGCCGGGATCGTACTGGGTCGTGATCTCCTCGCGACTCTCGATGAAGTCGAGACGGTTGAGGGCCTCGTTGTGCTCGCGCACATATTCGTAGCTCTTGGTCGAGCCCGCGTGGTTGTTGAAGGCCACGCAGGGGCTGATGACGTCGAGAAAGGCCGCGCCCTTGTGCGCCATCGCCGCCTTGATCAGCGGCACGAGCTGGTGCTTGTCGCCGGAAAAGGAACGGGCCACGAAGGTGGCGCCCATCAGGATGGCGAGCGACACCATGTCTATCAACTCCTCGGGATTGGAGACGCCCTTCTTGCTGATCGATCCCTTGTCGGCGGTGGCGGAGAACTGACCCTTGGTCAGGCCATAGACGCCGTTGTTCATGACGATGTAGGTCATGTTCACGCCGCGGCGCATGATGTGGGCGAACTGGCCGAGCCCGATCGAGGCCGAATCGCCGTCGCCCGACACGCCCATGTAGATCAGGTCGCGGTTGGCGAGGTTGGCGCCGGTCATCACCGACGGCATGCGGCCATGCACAGTGTTGAAGCCGTGGCTTGCGCCCACGAAGTATGTCGGCGCCTTGGACGAGCAGCCGATGCCGGAAAGCTTGGCCACCTGGTGCGGCAGGGTATCGAGCTCGTAGCAGGCCTGGATGATGGCGGCACTGATCGAATCGTGCCCGCAGCCGGCGCACAGCGTGGAGACCGCGCCCTCGTAGTCGCGGCGGGTGAAGCCGGCCTTGTTCTTGACCAGCGACGGATGGTGCAGCTTGGGCTTGGCGATGTAGGTCATGACGCGGCCTTCTCGAACGGAACGACCTTGAGCTGGGCGAGTTTCTTGGCGATGTCGGCGGCGATGAAGCGCGCCGTGATCGGCGTGCCGTCGTAGTGCAGGACGGGCACGAGCTTGCGGGCATCGAGCGTGAAGTCGGCCATCAGCATGGTGCGCAGCTGGGCGTCACGGTTCTGCTCGACGACGAACACCTTGTCGTGCTCGTGGATGAAGTCCTCGACGGCCTGCGAGAACGGGAACGCCCGGACGCGCAGCGCATTGACGTGGTTGCCGGCTTCCTCGAGATGATCGAGCGCTTCCTTCATGGCGGGGCTGGTCGAGCCGAAATAGATCACGCCGTAGCGCGTCGCCTTGGGCGAGGAGTAGCGCAGCGGCTGTGGCGCGATCTTCGCCGCCGTGTGCAGCTTCTTCTGCAGCCGCTCCATGTTGCGGACATAGACCGGCCCCGCTTCGGAGTACTTGGCGTACTCGTCCTTCGTGGTGCCGCGCGTGAAATAGGAGCCCTTGGTCGGGTGCGTGCCGGGATAGGTGCGGAAGGGAATGCCGTCGCCGTCGACGTCGAGGTAGCGGCCGAACACCTTGCCGGCATCGAGGTCGGCAGCCGTCATCACCTTGCCGCGGTCGAGGGCGCGCTTCTCGTCCCACACGAACGGCTCGCACAGGCGATGGTTCATGCCGATATCGAGATCGGTCATGACGAACACCGGCGTCTGCAGGCGGTCGGCGAGGTCGAGTGCGGTGGCGGTGAAGTCGAAGCACTCCTTTGGGTCCTCGGGGAACAGCAACACGTGCTTGGTGTCGCCGTTGGACGCATAGGCGCACGACAGGAGGTCGGACTGCTGGGTGCGCGTCGGCATGCCGGTCGAAGGGCCGCCTCGTTGCACATTGACGATCACCGCCGGCACTTCGGCGAAGGAGGCGAGACCGATGAACTCGGTCATCAGCGAGATGCCGGGTCCCGAGGTGCTGGTAAAGGCGCGCGCGCCGTTCCAGCCGGCGCCGATCACAATGCCGATCGACGCGAGCTCGTCCTCGGCCTGCACGATGGCGTACTTGGCCTTGCCGGTCTCCTTGTCGTGCCTGAGCCGCTTGCAGTGCTGCTGGAAGGCCTCGGCAAGCGAGGAGGAGGGCGTGATGGGATACCAGGCGCACACCGTGGCGCCGCCATAGACCGCGCCCAGCGCGGCGGCATTGTTGCCTTCGACGAAGATCTTGTTGCCGACGTTGTCGGCGCGGCGAACCTTGAGCTTTACCGCGTCGGCGTCGATATGCTGCTTGGCCCAGTCGCGGCCGAGCGCCAGCGCCTTGACGTTGGAATCGAGCAACTTCTCCTTGCCCTTGAACTGCTCGCCGAACAGCCGCTTGATCTCGTTCTCGTCGATGTCGAGCAGTACCGAGAGCGCGCCGACATAGATGATGTTCTTGAACAGCTGGCGCTGGCGGGCGTCGGAGTAGGTGGCGTTGGTGATGGCGGTCAGCGGCACGCCGACGACGTTGATGTCCTCGCGGAACATCGACGACGGCATGGGCTTGGTCGAATCGTAGAACAGGTACCCGCCCGGCGCGATCTCCTTGACGTCCTCGGCCCAGGTCTGCGGGTTCATCGCGACCATCATGTCGACGCCGCCGCGCCGGCCGAGATAGCCCTTTTCGGTGACCCGCACCTCGTACCAGGTGGGCAGGCCCTGGATATTCGACGGGAAGATGTTGCGCGGGCTGACCGGCACGCCCATGCGCAGGATCGCGCGGGCGAACAACTCGTTCGCCGAGGCCGATCCGGAGCCGTTGACGTTCGCGAACTTGACGACGAAGTCGTTAACGGCGGCTAGTGCTTGCGGCATGCGTGCTCCGCTTGAGTCATTTCCATGTAGTACTTGCGCATGTCCCAGGCGCCGGTCGGACAGCGCTCGGCACACAGCCCGCAATGCAGGCAGACATCCTCGTCCTTGACCATCACCCGGCCCGTCTTGAGGTCGTTGGCGACGTAGAGATCCTGGGTCGGATTGACGGCCGGTGCGTTCAGTCGCGTCCGCAGGTCATTCTCCTCGCCGTTCTCGGTGAAGGTGATGCAATCCATCGGGCAGATGTCGACGCAGGCATCGCATTCGATGCAGAGCTTGCCCTCGAACACCGTCTGGATGTCGCAGTTCAGGCAGCGCCGCGCCTCCTCGAAGGCGAGCTTGGGGTCGAAGCCCAGCTCGACCTCGGCCATGATGTCCTTCAGCGCCTCTTCCTTCTTGCGGTGCGGGACCTTGAAGCGGTGGTCGATGGTGGGCGCGTTGTCGTAGCTCCACTCGTGGATGCCCATCTTCTGGCTGACGATGTTGACGCCGGGCGCCGGGCGCTCCTCGACATCCTCGCCGATCAGCATCTTGTGGATGGAGATCGCCGCATCGTGGCCGTGCGCGGCTGCCCAGATGATGTTCTTCGGGCCCGAAGGCTGCATCGCCGCCGAAGAACACCTTCTTCTGCGTGCTCTGCAGCGTCTTCTCGCCGAGCTTGGGCAGGCCCCACTTGTCGAACTCGATGCCGGCATCCTTCTCGATCCACGGGAAGGCGTTCTCCTGGCCGATCGCCACCAGGACGTCGTCGCATTCGTGGAACTCGTCGGGCTCGCCCGAGGGGATCAGCGAGCGACGGCCCTTGGCGTCGTACTCGGCCTTCACCTTCTCGAACAGCACGCCCTTGATCTTGCCGCCCTCGTGCTTCACTTCCTTCGGCACGAGCATGTTGAGGATGGGGATGTCCTCGCCCATCGCGTCTTCCTTCTCCCAGGGAGACGCCTTCATCTCGTCAAAGCCCGAACGAACGATCACCTTTACGTCCTCGCCGCCGAGGCGGCGGGCGGTGCGGCAGCAATCCATCGCCGTGTTGCCGCCGCCGAGCACGATCACGCGCTTGCCGACCTTGGTGGTGTGGCCGAACGAGACGGAGCTCAGCCAGTCCAGCCCGATGTGGATGTTGTCCGCAGCTTCCTTGCGGCCCGGCACGTCGAGTTCGCGGCCGCGCGGGGCGCCTGACCCCACGAACACCGCGTCATAGCCTTCGGCCAGGATCGCCTTCATCGAGTCGATCTTCTTGTGGCGGAACTCGATATTGCCGATGTCGGTGATGTAGCCGACTTCCTCGTCGATCACCGACTCAGGGAGACGGAAGTGCGGGATTTGCGTGCGAATGAAGCCGCCAAGCTTGGGATCCTGGTCGTAGATCACGATCTCGTAGCCCAGCACGGCGAGGTCGCGTGCCACGGTGAGCGAGGCCGGGCCACCGCCCACGCAGGCGACGCGCTTGCCGTTCTTCTTTGGCGCCTTGGGCATGGCGGCCTTGATGCCGTCATCGTCCTTGTAGTCGGCCGCGACGCGCTTCAGCCGGCAGATCGCGACGGGCTCCTTTTTGCCCTTCACCAGGGTCTCGTCCTCGACGCGGGAGCGCCGGCAGGCCGGCTCACACGGGCGGTCGCAGGTCCGGCCCAGGATCCCCGGGAAGACATTGGACTTCCAATTGATCATGTAGGCGTCGGAGTACCGGCCGTGGGCGATCAGGCGGATATACTCCGGAACGGGCGTATGGGAGGGGCACGCCCACTGACAATCCACGACCTTGTGGAAGTAATCGGGATTGGCGATTTCGGTCGGCTTCAAAACGAACTCCGGGCTGCGCCGAGCAGCGGCCGATCTGGTGTAAATGACGGTTTAGAGTACCGCAAATGGGTGGCGCATTGGGGATATTCAGGGGCTTTCCGTCAAGCATTCCGTCAAGGATTCTGTGCGCTAAGAGGTTGCAGGGACACAAAAAATCCCCACTGCCTAAAGGGATTTCTCAGTCGGTCTGCGGACGGTGGCGGTAGTGGCTGGGCGAGGCGCCGGCGGCGCGCCGGAACATGGCACTGAAGGCGCTCACGCTTTCATATCCGAGATCCAGCGCGACCTGCGTGACAGGCGCGCCGCCGCCCAGCCGGCCCATCGCTTCCAGCACCCGCGCCTGTTGTCGCCAGGCGCCGAAGCTGAGACCGGTTTCGCTTTGGAACCGACGCGCCAAGGTGCGCCCGCTGGCATTCACGCTTTTCGCCCATGCGGCGAGCGGTCGCTGGTCTCCGGGCGCGTCGAGCAGCGCCTGGCAGAGGGCGCGCAAGCGCGCATCGCGCGGCATCGGCAATTGCAAGGGCAGGGATTGCAGTCCGCGCAACTCGTCCAGGATCAATGCCATGACATGACCCGCCGGTCCGCCTTCGTCGTAGTGCACGGGCAATTCGGTGGCGCGCACGATCAATTCGCGGAGCAGCGGCGATACCGGCACGACGTGGCAGGAGCCAGACATGAAGGCCGCTGCATCGGGCCACATGTAGAGCGTGCGCATGGTGACCTCGCCCAGCATCACGATGCCGTGGCGCACACCAGCCGGCATCCACAGCGCGCGCTGCGGCGGCACGATCCACATGCCGTCGCTGGTGGCGACGCGCATCGTGCCCGCCGTGGCGTAGATCAGCTGAGCTCGCTTGTGGCTGTGCGGCGCGATCTCGAAGCCCGGAGTGAAGTCCTTGGGCATGGCCACGACCGCGCGCGGCACGCGCTGATAGTCGGCCGGGTTGGTGGAGCGGGCGGTTTGTCTCTTTCGCAACATAAGTTGGCATTCTAGCGCAAGACAGCCAAGACCGCTCCACCTATTCTACGGCCATGAAGCTCAGCAGCCCGACCTCCCTCCTGCTCAATCTCGGCCACGCCATGGACCATTGGGTGCTGGCGATCTTCCTTTACACGGTGAGCGTGATCGCCGGCGTCTGGGGCGCCGACTGGAAGGAACTGACGCCCTACGCCTTTGGCGCCTCGTTCATGTTCGGCGCGGGCTCGGTCGTCTCGGGCAAGCTTGGCGACCAGTGGGGCCGGCGCGCCATGATGGTGCTGTTCTTCGCCGGCATGGGCGTGTCCTGCCTGGTGATCGCGCTCTGCCAGAACAAATGGCAGATCGGCGCGGCGCTGACCCTGATGGGCGCTTTCGCCTCTATCTACCATCCGGTCGGCATTCCCATGCTGGTGCAGAAGGCCGAGAAGCCGGGCTTCGTGATCGGCGTGAACGGGCTGGTCGGCAACCTCGGCATCGCGCTCGGCTCGAGCGTCTCGGTGCTGCTGGCGACGCGCTATGGCTGGCAGATGGCCTATGTCTTGCCGGGCGTGATCTGCCTCATCTCCGCCGTGCTGTTCGCGATCGCGGTTCCCAAGGAAGAGGAGGCGCCGGCCAAGCGCAGGAGCAAGGTGCTCGACCTGCCGCCCAACATCATGGCCCGGGTCTTCTTCATCATGACCTGCGCGGCCGTATCGGGCTCGATCGTGTTCAACTTCACCACCAACGGCAACGGCGAGATGCTGAAGGCGCGCATCGCCGAGCTGGCGCAGAGCCCGTGGCTGCTCAGCATGGCGCTGCTGGTCATCTTCTCCGTGGCCTCGCTGATGCAGATCGTGGTCGGCGCGCTGATCGATCGCTATCCGCTGAAGAACATCTATCTGCCGATCCTGCTCTGCCAGGTGCCGCTGTTCCTGCTGGCCTCGCAGGTCGAGGGCTGGGCGCTGCTCATCGTCACCACGCTCTTCATGGTGTTCGTGTTCGGCGCCATTCCCTTCACCGATGCGATGATCGTGAAATACATCGACGATCGCCTGCGCAGCCGCGTCACCGGCATGCGGCTCGCCATCGGCTTTGGCGTCAGCTCGCTGGTCACGGCGGGCATCGGCCCGTCGGTCAAGGAGGCGGGCTTTCCAGTGCTGCTCATGCTGCTGGCCGGTGTCGCCAGCCTCACCATGATCGCCATCGCCTTTCTGCCCAACGAGCGGCAGCGCGCTATGGCGGCCCTGAAGCCCGCCGAGTAGGCCTAGCGCCGCTCGACCGCGCGGACGAGCAGCTTGCGCAGGTCGGCCGCACTCAACCGATCCAGTCGCGCCAGCACGCTGGGATAATTGCGGTAGTGCTCGGTGACGAAGAAGGTCTCGGGGTCGGCGCGCACCAGGTGCTCGCGCGCCTCGAAGCCGACCTTCAGCATCAGCGATTTACCGTCCTGGTGCAGGCGCGCCAGCAGCTTGCCCTTGTGGCGCCAGGCGGGGGTGCCGTACGACGTGCCTTCTTGCAGTCCGGGCAGCGCTGAAGCGACGCGGCGGATCGTCGAGAGCGTGAGCTTGCGGGCGGCCATGGCGAAACCCAAAGTGCCGCGTCAGGGCAAGAAGGAAAAGACCAAATGGCTGCAGCCTCCGCCGTGCCGGTACCGGCATCGCATCTCGACGCGGCGCGCGACGCCGATCCGGCAACGCGGGCGGCCAACGCGGCGATGGCGGCCGGGCTGCCGTTCGCCGACACGCGCGACTTCGAGGCGGCCAAGCGCGGCCTGATCGCGACGGTGCCCGAGGGCATGATCAAGTCGACGAGCGGCACGGTGCTGTGGAACCTCGGCGAATACGCCTTCATCGCCGGCGAGCTGGCACCGTCCACGGTGAACCCCAGCCTGTGGCGCATGGCGCGGCTCAATCTCGCCAACGGCCTCTTCAAGGTGACGGAGCGCCTCTACCAGCTGCGCGGCTTCGATCTCGCCAACATGACAGTGATCGAGGGCGATAGCGGCCTGATCGTGATCGATCCGCTGACGACGGCCGAGGCCGCGCGGGCAGCCTTCGCCCTTTACTGCGCTCATCGGCCGAACAAGCCGATCGTGGCGGTGATCTACACCCACAGTCATGCCGACCACTATGGCGGCGTGCGCGGCGTGATCGACGAGGCCGACGTCAAGGCCGGCAAGATCCAAGTGATCGCACCCAACGGCTTCATGGAAGCGGTGGGCGGCGAGAACGTGCTGGCAGGGCTGCCGATGGTGCGCCGTGCGCAGTTCCAGTTCGGGCATCTGCTGCCGCGCGGACCGAAGGGCCAGGTCGATGCCGGGTTGGGCAAGGGCGCGGCCCGCGGCACGCCCGGGCTGATCGCGCCGACACGGCTCATCGTGCAGCCGGTCGAGGAGCACACGATCGACGGTGTCAGGATCGTCTTCCAGCTCGCCCCCGAGACCGAGGCGCCGGCCGAGATGCACATGTTCTATCCCGAGCTCGGCGTGCTCAACATGGCGGAGAACGCCTGCCCGCTGCTGCACAACTTCATCCCGCTGCGCGGCTCGGTGGCGCGCGATCCGCGCGTCTGGTCGAAATACATCAGCGATGCCATCACGATGTACGGACCCGGCACCGACGTGCTGATCGGCCAGCATCACTGGCCGGTGTGGGGCCGCGACACGATCATCGATTATCTCGAAGCGCAGCGCGACCTCTACAAGCACATCCACGACCAGACCTTGCGCTACATGAACAAGGGCTGGCGGCCGGCCGAGATCGCCGAGGCGATCGACCTGCCGCCGGGCCTGGCCGAGCGCTGGTCTGCGCGCGGCTACTACGGCACGGTCAGCCACAACGTGAAGGCGGTCTATCAGCGCTATCTCAGCTGGTACGACGGCAATCCGTGCAATCTCCATCCGCTGCCACCGGCGCCGGCAGCCCGGAAGTTCGTCGAGTACATGGGCGGTGCGGCTGCCGCCATCGCGCGCGCGAAGGCCGACTTCGCCAAGGGCGAGTTCCGGTGGGTGGCGCAGGTCATGAAGGAAGTCGTCTACGCCGAGCCCGACAACAGGGAGGCGTGCACTCTGTGCGCCGACGCTCTGGAGCAGATGGGTTACCAGGCCGAGTCGGCGACCTGGCGCAACGCCTTCCTCTATGGCGCGCAGGAGCTGCGCCATGGCGTGTTTCAGGTTCCGGCGCGCGGCCTCATGAGCGCCGATATGCTGGCGGGCCTCAGCACCGATGTGTTCTTCGACGCGCTCGCCATCCGGCTCGATCCGGCGAAGGCGGCGGGCCAGAGCTTCGTGCTCAACTGGCGCTTCACCGATCGCAACGAAACGCTGTCGCTCTGCCTTGAGCATTGCACGCTGACGCACCGCATGGGCGACTGGTCGGGCGTGGCCACCGCCACCATCACCACCACGCGCGCCATCCTGGACGATCTGGTGCTGCGTAAGATCACCGCACAGGAGGCCCTGGGTTCTGGGGCCCTGAAGGTGGACGGCGATCCGTCGCGGTTCGCGCTGCTGTTCGGCATGCTCGATCAGCCGCCAGGGTTGATGTTCGACGTCCTGAAGCCCGGTGCCGGCCGCTAGGCGCTTGACATCGGACAGCACGGCCCCTGTGATGCACGTCAACAAAAAAGCAAAAAACACACAAATAACAGGGAGTGAAGCATGTCCAAGGGCAGGATCGGGCGTCTTGTGGGCGCTGCGTTCGCCGCGGTTGCGGCGTTGGGGCTGGCGGCATCCGCCGGGGCCCAGGAGAAGAAGATCAAGATCGGCGTGGTCTATGACCTGACCGGCCCGTTCGCGGGCGGCGGCTCCAAGCTGCAGTACACGGCGCCAAGATCATGATGGACTACTTCATCAAGCAGGGCGGGGTGGAGGGCTATCAGATCGAGGCGGTCTACGCCGACGCCCAGAGCAAGCCCGACGTGGCAATCAACGAAGCCACGCGCTTGGTCGAGCAGGAAAAGGTCGACATGCTGCTGGGCTTCTATGCCTCGGCGGAATGCGTTCCGGCCGCCGCGAAGGTCGAGCAGCTCAAGAAGTTCATGTGGATCACCACCTGCATTTCCAGCGCCGTGCTGGAGAACAGGCACCTGCATTATGTCTTCCGCCCACAGATCAGCGGCAATCTCTACGGCTCGCTGCGACGGACATGATTGCCGAATATGCGAAGTGCAAGTTCGGCAAGGACCCGAAGGACCTGCGCGTGGCGATCATGCACGAGGATGGAGCTTACGGCGTGGACGTCGCCAAGGGTGACGAGGCCGGCTCCAAGAAGCATGGCTTTAACGTCGTGCTGAACGAGGGCTACTCGGTTACCGCCCCCGACCTGTCGGCGCTGGTCACCAAGCTGAAGCGCGCCAAGCCCGACGTGATCTTCCATACCGGCTACAACCCCGACATCACGTTGCTGCTGCGGCAGGCGCGCGAACAGGGGCTGAAGGTCGGCGCCATCGTAGGCCAGGGCGCGGGCTACAGTGTCTATGACAAGCTCAAGGACAGCCTCGGCGCCAATGCCAACTACCTCTTCACCATCGACCCGATCTCGATCTGGCTCACCAATCCCAAAAGCCTGAATCCCAAGCTGCCGCCGATCATCCAGATGGTCGGAGACAAGTTCGACAAGATGGAGCCGGGCTCGCCATCCGCTCGGCCCATATCGGCATGGCCGCCAGCAACACCTATCTCTTCTTCACCGAGGTGCTGCCGCGGGCCATCAAGAAATATGGCGGCATCGATGCCGAGGCTCTGCGCAAAGCTGCACTCGACGTCGATATCCCCGAGGGCGGCACGATGCTGGGCTTCGGCGTGAAGTTCAACGGTGAGGACTCGCCTATGGCAGGCCAGAATGTGCGGGCCTTCCCGGTCGTCACCCAGTACGTCGACGGCAAGGCCGTCGTCGTGTGGCCCAAGAGCCAGCAGCAGGCCGAGCCGGTCCTGCCGCTGCCCGCCGGCATGACCTACAGCTACAAATAGGTGTCGGCTGCGGGAGTAGAGTTTGCCGATGCTGGCGGTGGAGGGCTTGGTCAAGCGTTTCGGCGGTTTCACGGCCGTCAGCAACGTGTCGTTCAAGGTCGATCAGGGCGAGATTCTCGGCCTGATCGGCCCCAACGGCTCTGGCAAGAGCACGATCTTCAACATGCTCTCGGGCACGTTCCCGCCCACGGCAGGCTCGATCACGTTCGACGGGCATGAGATCGGCGGGGCTGGCTCCGCATCGCATCATCAATCGCGGCATTGGCCGCACCTTCCAGATTCCGCGGCCCTTTCGTCGGCTGACGATCTTCGAGAACGTGGCGCTGGCCGGTTATTTCGGCCAGGGCCGGCACAGCCTCGCGAAAGCGGAAGAAGCGGCAGAACGTGCGCTCTCGCTGGTTGGCCTGCCGACCGACCGCCACGCGCCGCGTCGACGGCCTTGGCGCTGCCGGACTCAAGAAGCTCGAACTCGCCAAGGCGCTGGCGACTGGACCGAAGCTGCTGCTGGCCGATGAGAGCCTGGGTGGGCTCGACGAGACTGAGATGGACCAGGCGGCCGACATGCTGCGCAAGATCCGCGACGACCTCGGCATCACCATCATCTGGGTCGAGCACATCATGGGCGTGCTGATGCGCGTGGTCGACCGCGTGATGGTGCTCGACCACGGCGAGAAGATTTCCGAGGGCCTGCCCAGCATGGTGGCGAGCGATCCGCGCGTGATCGAGGTCTATCTCGGCACTGACGCGCACGCCACCCAGGCCGCCGCGGCGGAAGCGCGTCGCTGAATGCTCGAGCTCAGATCCGTCGATGCGGGCTATGCCAGCTTCCAGGCGCTGTTCGGCGTCAGCCTCGAGGTCAAGGCGGGCGAGGCCGTCGGCGTGATCGGGCCCAACGGCGCCGGCAAGACTACCCTGATGCGCGTCATCTCCGGGCTGATCCGGCCGCGCGCCGGGTCTCTCGCGATGGAAGGCACCGACCTCGTCGCCACGCCGGCGCACCAGATCATTGGCCTCGGCATCGCCCATGTGCCGGAAAACCGGCGCCTGTTTCCCCGCTTGACGGTCGAGGAAAACCTCAAGATGGGCGCGTATATGCCGCGGGCGCGCGCGAAGTTCGCCGAACGGCTGGACTTCGTCTTCGACCTGTTCCCGCGACTGAAAGAGCGTCGCCTGCAGCTTGCCGGCACCATGTCGGGCGGCGAGCAGCAGATGTGCGCCATCGGCCGCGCGCTCATGTCGGAGCCCAAGCTGCTTCTGCTCGACGAGCCGTCGGCGGGTCTTGCGCCGGTGGTGGTGCAGCAGGTCTTCGAGCTGGTCAGGCGCATTCGCGGCGGCGGGCTCACCGTGCTGATCGTCGAGCAGAACGTGCAGCAGGTCCTTCGCGTGGTCGACCGGGCCTATCTCCTGGAGGCCGGCACCATCCGCGCCTCGGGCACGGCGGCCGAGATGCTGGCCAGCGACACCATCAAGCAGGCGTATCTCGGTGTTTAG
The DNA here is from genome assembly GCA_963755595.1 of uncultured Alphaproteobacteria bacterium. GTDB lineage: Bacteria > Pseudomonadota > Alphaproteobacteria > Reyranellales > Reyranellaceae > Reyranella. Next base: position 477,617 of record CAVWKP010000018.1, read on the forward strand.
GCCTCGTCCAATGAGGAGAAGGTGATGAAGTCCTTCCTCGAGATCTTCGACATCTACCTGCTCGAGGCCATGATCAACGGCATCCTGTTCGGCGGCGTGCTGGCGCTGCTGGCGCTCGGGCTCAACCTGATCTTCGGCGTGATCGACGTCACCTGGATCTGCTACGCCGAGCTGATCATGATCGGCATGTACGGCATGTACTATCTGGTGAACGTCTATGGCGTGCCCTATTGGGTCGCCGCGCCGATGTGCATTCTGCTGGTGGCGGGCCTCGGCGCGCTGCTGCATTTGCTGGTGATCGCCCCGCTGCTCTCCGGGCCGCCGATCAACCAGCTGCTGGCCACCGGCGGCGTGCTGTTCTTCCTGCAGAGCGCCGCCACGGTCGCCTTCGGCATCGAGTTCCACAATATCGGCATCCAGCTGCCGGTGCTGCGGCTGGGCGAGATGAATTTCAGCTACGCGCGGCTGCTCTCGTTCATCGCCGCCCTGGTCGGCATGGTCTCGGTCTACGTGTTCATGAAGCGGACCTTCACCGGCACCGCCATCCGCGCGATTGCCCAGGACCGCCAGATCATGGCGCTGATGGGTGTCGACACGCGCCGCATCTACCTCATCACTTCGGCGCTCGGCGGTTCCCTGGCCGGACTCGCGGCCTGCCTGCTGGTGCTGATGTACGACGTCCATCCGTTCGTCGGCCTGTCGATCGGGCCGATCACCTTCCTGGTCTGCGTGCTGGGCGGGCTCGGCAACTTCGTCGGCGGCTTCGTCGCGGCCTTCGTGTTCGCCGAGATCATCTCGATGGGCGGGCTGTTTTCCGACCTCGAATGGGGCTACGTGCTCGCCTTCGGCTTCTTCATCATCATGATGTTCATCCGGCCCGGCGGCCTGCTGGCGAGGCGCCAGTGACGACACAAGTGACCTCGCTCACGAACAAACGCCTGCTTGCCTACGCGATCGCCGGCGCGGCGCTGATCGCGCTGCCCTTCGTGCATAGCGATCCCTATCACGTCCACATCATGATCCTGATTCTGATCTGGTCGTTCGCCTACACCTCGTGGTCGATGATGGGGCGGTTCGGCCTGGTGTCGCTGGGTCACGGCGGCTTCATGGGCATCGGCGCTTACGTCACGGCACTGCTATGGAACCATCTCGGCGTGTCGCCGTGGATCGGCATCCCTCTGTCGCTGGTCTGTGCCGGCGCGCTGGCGGTGGTCGTCGGCTATCCTTGCTTTCGTTTTCGCATCACCGGCCACTATTTCGTGCTGGTGACGCTTGCCCTCTCGGGCATCGTGCTGCAGGTGATCACCGCCACGCGCGACTGGACCGGCGGCTCGCTTGGCTACACGCCCGAGCGCACCAAGGGGAGCAACCTGCTGGCGCTGCAGTTCGACGACAAGACGACCTGGTACCTGATCGCGCTCGGCGTATGGGCCGTCGGCCTGCTGATCTGGCGCTGGGTCGACCGCAGCATGGATCGCTATGCGCTCGAGGCGATCTCGGAGGACGAGGACGCGGCGGCCGCGGCGGGCGTCAACGTGACGGTGGAGAAGCTCAAGATCACGGTGATCAGCGCCCTGATGACGGCCTTCGCCGGCGGGCTCTACTGCCAGTACCAGATGTTCATCTCGCCCGACACGGTGAGCGGCATCGCGGTATCTCTGCAAATGGTGTTCGCCGCCATCGTCGGCGGCCTCTATGTCGCGCTGGGCCCGACGGTCGGCGCCATCATCACCATCCTGATGGCCGAGATCCTGCGCATCGGCTTCGGCACCAAGGCGGTCGGCTGGGACAACCTGATCTACGGCGTGCTGCTGGTGCTGTTCATCATCTTCCTGCCCAAGGGCATCCTGGGCAGCGTGCTCGCCCGCGTTCAGGAAACGGCGCTAGACGCGCTCCAGCGCCGCAATGCCGAGCGGGGCCGCACGGCCGCGCACGGGAGCGTCGGCAGGTCTCCGACCTTGAGGTCCCTCCGGCAAGGGGCGGTTCGCAGCAGGGCCGAGACCAGCACGTCGTGGCCGAGTTCCTTGGCGGCGTCGAGCAGGCGGGCGGCAACGTTCAGCGTGTCGCCGACATAGGCGATCTCGCGCCGCACGTCGCCGATTTCGCCGGCGACGATCTCACCGCAATGGAGGGCGGCGCGGAATTCCGGCACGGCGCCGAAGCTGGGCGAGATATTGCGTCTTCTGCGCCGCGATGAAGTCGCGGGCCACGAACGGGCAGAGAAGGGTCGCGCCGTCCACAAGCCCCGCATCGGCGTTCCAGGTCAGGATCGCCTCGTCGCCCACGTATTTGTGGATCTCGGCCTCGCATTCGAGGGCGGCATCCGCGACGTCGCGGAAGAAATGGTTCAGGAGCTCGTGGAAGCGCACGGCGCCCAGCCGCTCGGCCATGCCCGTCGAAGTCCTTCATGTCGATCAGCAGGAAGCTCCTTTGCTCACGTCTCGGCTGCACGTAGCGGCCGGTCAGCAGGTTCCGGAGCGTGGTCACGCCCAGCAGGCTGCCGGCTTCGAAGAACAGGGTGCCGACTACCGACATGACGATCGAGAAGACCAGCGACTGGCGGAAGACCGGACTAAAATTGACGTAGGTCGCGAAGTCGTCCGAAAGGAGCAGGCGCACGATCAGCAGGCCGCCCACGATCACGATGAAATAGAAAAGCACCTTGAAGGCGAAATAGACCGCGAGCGGGCGGCGGCGCAGGCGACGCATGAAGGCCAGCTGATCGCCCTTCAGCTGGAAGAGCACGATGGGCGTGGCGATCACCAGCGAGTAGATCGCGCCGTGCGTTGCCGAGCGCAGCCACCATTCGTCGGCCGGTGCCACGCGGACACCGAAGATGGCGCTCACCACGGCACTCGCCAAACTGACCCAGAGAATGATTCGCCATTCGCGACGGGCGCGATGCGACATGCTCATGGGGCGGCTCGCCGCGACAGGGCGCGGGCGAAGGTCGCGTGGTCGACGTTGCCGCCCGAGCAAACCACCGCGACCTTGCGGCCCCTCACCGGCAACTTGCCGGTCAGCGCCGCGGCGAGCGCCACCGCGCCGCCCGGCTCGACCACCAGCTTGAATTCACGAAAGGCGAGCTCCATGGCGTCCAGCACCTCGTCGTCGGTGACGACCAGGCCCGGCCCCAGCACCTTCTGCGCCAGCGGGAAGGTCACGTCACCCGGCGTCGGCGCCAGCAGGCGTCGCAGATCGAGCCCGAGAGCTTGTCGTTCTTCTCCTTCTTGCCGCTCTTCAGTGAACGGGCGAGATCGTCGAAGCCCGCCGGCTCGCCGGCATGGACGGTCGTGTTCGGGCTGATGCCCTTGACGCCGAGCGCCACGCCGGTCGACAGCCCGCCGCCGGAGCAGGGCGCGGCGACGGCATCGAGGGTGACGCCGATCGCCTTGGCCTGCTCGGCAAGCTCGAGGCCCGCCGTGCCCTGGCCGGTCAGGATCCAGACGTGATCGTAGGGCGGCACCACGGTCGCGCCGGTCTTCCTGGCGATGCCAAGGCCGATCTCCTCGCGGCTGTCCTTGACGCGGTCGTACAGAACGATCTCGGCGCCCGAAGCGCGCGTGTTGGCGACCTTCAGCGACGGCGCGTCGGCCGGCATGACGATGGTGGCCTTCACGCCCATCAGCCGCGCCGCCTCGGCCAGCCCTTGCGCATGATTGCCCGACGACCAGCCGACCACGCCCTTCTTGCGGTCGGCCTCGGTCATGGACGCTAGGAAATTGTAGGCGCCGCGCAGCTTGAACGAGCCGGTGCGCTGCAGGCACTCGGCCTTGATGAACAGCCGTCCGCCCAGCATGGCGTTGACGCGCTCGTTCTCGAGCAGCGGCGTGCGCACCGTGATGCCTTTTAGGCGGCGGGCGGCGGCTTCTACATCGGCGAAAGTCGGCAGCGCGGACATCAGGCGACATCAAGCAGGGCAGGGAGCTGGGAGAGATCCTCGATTTGCGTCGCGATCTTGCCCGGCAGGTTGTCATCCGGCGCGCCGGCGCGGTTCACCCAGATGCTGCGGAAGCCGAAATGCGCCGCGCCGTGGGCGTCCCAGCAGTTGGAGGAGAGAAAGCACACCTTGTCGGGCTTGACGCCGCAGCGCGCCTCGACCAGGCGGTAGGCCTTGGGATCGACCTTGAAGACCTTGGCCGCATCGACGCTGATCACCGCCTCGAAGCGGTCGGCGAGACCCGATGCCTTGACCATCGGGTCCAGCATTTCGGGATTGCCGTTGGACAAAATCGCAAGCCGCATACCGGCTCGCTTCAGCCGGTCGAGCATCGCCGGTACTTCGGGGAAGGGATCGAGCGCCAGGTACGCGCCCAGGAGTTTCTCGCGCACCGAGGGATCCGTGATGCCGTGTGCGGCGAGGCAGTTGTCGAGCGCCTCGCCGGTGACCTGCCAGAACGGCGCGTAGGCCGCCATGCTGTTGCGCAGCCAGGTGTACTGGATCTGCTTGGTGCGCCACATCTCGGACAGCGCATCCGCTTTCGGCCCTACCGCGGCGCGATGGCGCGCGACGGCGGAATTGAAATCGTAGAGCGTGCCGTAGGCGTCGAAGACGCAGATGTCGATGCCCGTCATGATTGCTCCCGTCATGTGCTAGGCTAACTCGCATGTTCGTCGCCATCGTTCAAATCCCCATGACCAAGCGCCCGCGCGACGCCGCCGTCGAGTCGGCGCGCAAGTCGGCGCCGACCTACACGGCTCTCGGCGCCAAGGGCTCGTTGAAGAAATACTATCTCAACGGCGAGGCGGGCGGCGGCGGAGTCTACCTCTGGGAATCGGAGGCCGCCGCCCGCGCCTGGTACACGCCGCAATGGGAGAAGCGCATGGAGGCGGCCTTCGGCGCCAAGCCCAAGGTCACCTACTACGACAACCATGTCGTCGTGGACAACGAGGCGGGCAAGGTCCGTATCGAAGGGGAGTGAGATGCAAAAGCGCAGGTTGGGACGTACCGGGCTTGACGTGTCGGTGCTGGGCTAGGCGCCGGCGCGGTCGGCGGGCTGTTCACCAAGGGCGCGGCGGCCGACCAGGAACGCGCCGTGGCGCGCGCCATCGAAGCCGGCATCAACTACTTCGACACGGCCGCGCTCTACGGCAACGGCGAGTCCGAGCGCAATCTCGGCCGCGTGCTGAAGGCGCTGAAAGCCGACGTCGTGGTCGGCACCAAGGTGCGGCTCGGCGCCCAGCATCGCGCCGATGTCGGCAAGGCGATCGCGCAGGGCATGGAGGACAGCCTGAAGCGCATGGGCCGCGACCATGTCGATCTCTTCCAGCTGCACAATCCGCTGGTCGCCAGGGACGCCGGCGATCATCTCGCGATCGACATCGCGCTGAACGAAGTGGCGCCGGCGCTCGACAAGCTGCGCAAGGCGGGCAAGACGCGTTTCATCGGCTTCAGCGGCGTCGGCGAGACGCCGGCGCTCCTGAAGGCGATCGACTCCAAGCTCTTCGACACGGTGCAGGTGGTCTACAACGCGCTGAACCCCAGCGCCGGCGGCCCGATGCCCAAGGGCGCGCCGGGCCAGGACTATGGCCGGCTGCTCGAGCGCGCCAAGGCAAATGACGTCGGCACCATCATCATCCGCGCGCTTGCGGGTGGCGCGCTCAGCGGCACCGTCGAGCGCCATCCGCTCGCCATGCAGGTGGTCGATCCGATCGGCTCGGCACCAACTTCGCCGCCGACGTGGCGCGCACCAAGGCGCTCGAGCCGCTGATGCGCGAGAGCGCCGCCGCCAACCTCACCGAGTTCGCCGAGCGCTTCGTGATCTCCCACCCGGCGGTATCGACCATGCTGGTCGGCTATTCGACGCTGGACCACCTCGAGGCGGCCATCGCCGCGGTGAACAAGGGGCCGTTGCCGCGAGGCGGTCGCTGAAGCGCGTCAACTTGAGGGCAAGTCTGCAGCGGAGTGAAAACACCTTTCAGGGGTGGCGCGGAATTTGGAAGAATTGCCTAAAAGCCAAGCGCGGCGTGCATTAGCCGTTTCCCAAGCTGGGCGCGGAAAATCTGGGATATTTTCCGGCTACGACCGCCCCATCGCCGGGGCGACGGCGCGGAAGGGGCCGTTCAGGCGGTCGCGATAGACGCCGACGCCTTCCATGATGCGCTGCACGTAGTTGCGGGTCTCGCGGAACGGGATCATCTCGATCCAGTCGACCATGTCGATCTTGCCGGCGCGCGGATCGCCGATGCTGTCGAGCCAGCGCGCCACGCGGTTGGGGCCGGCATTGTAGGCGGCGAGCGCCAGCTCATAGGAGCCGCCGAAGCGCTGCAGCATCTCGGCGAGGTACTGGCTGCCCAGGTTCACATTGTAGGCGGGATCGCGCGTCAGCTTGTCCTGGATGAAGGGCACGCCGATGCGGCCGGCCACGTCGCGCGCCGTGCCGGGCATCAGCTGCATCAGGCCGAGCGCGCCGGAGGCGGAGACGGCGCCGGAGTTGAAGGCGCTCTCCTGCCGCGTCACCGCCAGCGCCAGCGCGCGCTCGATCGCGCCGGTCGAGCCGAGATCGACCACCGGGAAGGACGCCTCGAACAGCGTGACGCCGTTCTCGGTGGCGCGCCGCGCGATCACCAGCGCGATGTCGGGCCGCTTCAGCTCGGTCGCGAGATGGGAGAGCAGCAGCGTCTCGCCGGGACCGCTCACCATGCGTGCGAGCCGGAGCAGGAACGGTCGCGTGCGCTCGGCGTCGCCCGCCTGGCCGATATAGCGCGCCACCGTCACCAGCTCGCGGCCGCTCAACGCCTGGCGATCGGCATCGGAGGCGACGGGATCGCTGGGCAGCTTCACGGCGCCGCCCGGCAGGCGGCGCGCGGCGAGCTGGCCATAGAAGGTCTGGCCGAAGGCCGCGGCGCGGCCGAACCAGTCCGATCGCTTCCTTCGAACGGCCCGCCGCTTCCAGCGCGCGGGCCATCCAGTAGGCGGCGCGGCTCTTGGAGATGTCGGTCGACACGCCGTCATAGAGCGTCTGGAAATGCTTTTGCGCCGTCGGCCGGTTTCTTGAGATGCCGCAGTGCAATCCAGCCTGCGAAAAACTCGGCCTCGGCAAAAGCGACGCCGCGTGTCTGGCCGTGCTGCACAGCGACGGCATAGGCGTCGGCGGGATGGCCGGCGGCCAAGAGATCGCGCGCAAGCTGCTGGCGCTCGTTCCACCAGGCGTCGGTCTGACTGGTCGGCGGCGCGGCGGCGAGCGCCTTGGCCTCGTCGAAGTTGCCGCTGCGGCGCAGCCACGCCAGCCGCTCGAGCTTGATGCCGGGCTCGTTCAGCTTGGCCGCAGACACCCCTTTCAGGATGGTCGGTGCGTCGGCAGCCTTGGTGGCCATGGCCAGCCGCGCGTTGGCCAGCGGCTGGTAGTCAGGCGGCAGCTTGGGCAGCAGATCGCGCGCCACCTGGGGGCGGCCGTCGCGCAGGATGCGGTCGAAGCGCGCGATATGATCGTCGCCGCTGAGATAGCGGCCGTACTTGTTGAGGAAGTCGTCCTCGTCGGCGGCGCGGAACGTGGCGTTGCGCCAGCTGTCGCTGGCGAACTTCGCCACGTCGTTGGGGCTCGCCGCCGCTGCCGCCTCCAGGCGCTTGAGGTGCCCCGCGCTGGTGAGCGGCGGAAAGGCGGTGAAGTAAAGGAAGACCTGCTGCGGCGAGGCGTCGGGGCCGATGCGGTCCTCGGCCTGGCGGCGCAGCAGCTCGGGCTCGGGCCAGTCGGGATTCTCACGCAGCATGCGCCAGGTCGAGGCGAAATCGGCGTCGGTCTTGGGTGCGACGCGCAGCACATGCCAGTCGACGATGCGCTTCAGCAGCGGATTGTCGAAGTTCGCGACTGCGGCGCGGGCGTCGGCGTAGCGGCCGTCGTCGATCGCCTTGAAGGCGGTGCCGAGGGCGGCGGCTTCGGCCGGGCTGAGCGGCTTGCCCGAGGCGATCTCCCTGGCCACTTCGCTCGGCGGCTCGGCCGGCACCACGCCGGTGCCGTTGCCCAGCGGAAGTTGTCCACCGTTCGAGGTTGTGGGCGGCGAGCCGGGCGTCGGGGCGGGCGCCGGATGGTTCGTCGAGGGCACGCGGCGCACGCCGGTGTCGGGCACGCCCGGCCGCTGCTGCTCGCCGCTCTCGCCGCGCAGGACCGTGACGCCCTGGGCCTGGGCTGCCGAGGGCAACGCGGCCATGAGCAGGATGAGGGGGAGGGTACTTCTTTTCACTCCAGGAATCGTAGGCAGGTCATCGCGGCATCACAATGGCAAGTTGCTCACCTTGCCGCGCCGGGGGGTGGGGCCTATGCTGAAAATTCCAGGAAAACCGGGAGGAAGCCATGTTCGCCGGATCGCTCGTCGCGTTGATCACCCCGTTCAAGAACGGGTCCGTCGACGAAAAAGGATTCGAGAAGTTCGTGGCCTGGCAGATCAAGGAGGGCACCGACGGCCTGGTGCCCTGCGGCACCACGGGCGAGTCGCCGACGCTCTCGATGGAAGAGCACAAGCGGGTGATCGACATCTGCATCGCCGCGGCCAAGGGCAGCGGCGTGCCGGTGATCGCCGGCACCGGCTCGAACTCGACCGACGAGGCGATCGACCTCACCAAGCACGCCAAGAAGGCCGGCGCCGACGCCGCCATGCTGGTCGTGCCCTACTACAACAAGCCGACCCAGGAAGGTCTCTACCAGCACTTCAAGACGGTGGCCGAGGCGGTCGACATCCCGATCCTGCTCTACAACGTGCCGCCGCGCACCGGCGGCGACATGCAGGTCGACACGGTCGTGCGGCTGTCGCAGGTCAGGAACATCATCGGCATCAAGGACGCGAGCTACGACATGGCGCGGCCGACGCTGACCAAGCTCCGCGCCAAGAAGGGCTTCATCCAGCTCTCGGGCGAGGATGCCAGCGCCATGGGCTTCATGGCCCAGGGCGGCGACGGCTGCATCTCGGTGACCGCCAACGTGGCGCCCAGGCTGTGCGCGGACATGCACGATGCCTGGAAGGCGCGCGACCTCGACAAGGTGTTCGAGATCCAGGACCGGTTGATGCCGCTGCACAAGGCGCTGTTCGTCGAGACCAGCCCGGCACCGGTCAAGTACGCCTGCGAGCTGGTCGGCCAGGCTTCGGCGAAGCTCCGCCTGCCGCTGGTCGAATGCACCGACGCCACCAAGAAGGTGGTGCGCGAGGCGATGGTTCACGCCGGACTTATCAACTAGGACGTTTTCATTGGCGAAGAAACCGGACCTGGACCACAAGGTGGTGGCCCAGAACCGCAAGGCGCGGCACAACTACTTCATCGAGGAGACCTTCGAGGCCGGGCTGGTGCTGACCGGCACCGAGGTCAAGTCGCTGCGCGGCGGGCGCAGCACCATCGCCGAGTCCTACATCACCGCGCTCGAAGGCGAGGCGTGGCTGGTCAATGCCACCATTCCCGAATACGCCTCGGGCAACCGCTTCAATCACGAGCCGCGCCGGCCGCGCAAGCTGCTGCTGCACCGTTCGCAGGTGAGCAAGCTGATCGGGGCCATCCAGCGCGAAGGCCGCACCGTCGTGCCGCTGCAGATCTATTTCAATCCCAAGGGCCGCGCCAAGATCGAGATCGCGCTGGCCACCGGCAAGAAGGCGCACGACAAGCGCCAGTCCATCAAGGATCGCGATTGGCAGCGCCAGCGCAGCCGGTTGCTGGCGCGCCGCTAAGCGTAGAGGAGTAGCGTCATGAGTACCGTCCTGATCACCGGCGCCGCGCGCGGCCTCGGCCTCGACTTCACCAAGCAGTATGCCGCCAAGGGCTGGAAGGTGCTGGCCTGCGCGCGCAAGCCCGATGGGCTCAAGGGCATCAAGGGCGACATCCATCCCCACACGCTCGAGGTCACCGACTACAAGGCGGTGAAGGCGCTCGCCAAGCCAAGCTCTCGGACGAGGCGATCGACGTGCTGATCTGCAATGCCGGCATCGGCGGCGACGGCGGCAGCGCGCCCAGGTGCTGGGCTCCTTCGATGCCGACGGGATGCGCCAGATCTTCGAAGTCAACACGCTCGCGCCCGCTGATGATGGCCGAGGCCTTCGTCGAGCATGGTGGCCCGCTCGCAGCAGAAGAAGCTGATCGCTATCACCTCAGATCCTGGGCAGCCTCGCCAACAACAACGGCGGCCGCTACGCCTATCGCGCCAGCAAGACCGCGCTCAACATGGAATGGAGCTGCCTCGCCAAGGAGCTGGCGGGCCGCGGGCGTGATCTGCGTTGCCCTGCATCCGGGCTGGGTGCAGACCGACATGGGCGGACCGACGGCCACGCTCACCATCGAGCAGAGCGTGCCTTCGATGGTGAAAGTGATCGATGCCCTCAGGCCCTCAGACAACGGCCGTTTCGTGAGCTACGACGGCAGCGAATTGCCCTGGTAGCGCGATGCTGCTCAGCGAAGAACAGACCCTGATCCGCGACACCGCCCGCGCCTTCGCGCAGGAGCAGGTGCTGCCGCATGTCCGGGCCTGGGAGGCGGCCGGCGAGATCCCGCGCGCGCTGCTGGCCGAGATGGGCCGCATGGGCTTCATGGGCATGTGCGTGCCCAGCGAATGGGGCGGCGCCGGCGCCTCGATGGTTTCCTACGTGCTCGCGCTGGAGGAGATCGCGGCCGCCGATGGCGGGCTCTCCACGGTGATGAGCGTCAACAACTCGCCCGATTGCGCCGCGCTGCTGGCCTACGGTTCACCCGAGCAGAAGGAGAAGTGGCTGAAGCCTCTGGCCAGGGGCGAGATCCTGGGCGCCTTCTGCCTCACCGAGCCGCAGGCCGGCTCCGATGCCTCCAACCTCAGGACGCGCGCTGAGCGCAAAGGCAATGGCTGGGTGCTGAACGGCACCAAGCAGTTCATCACCTCGGGCCGCACCGCCGACATGGCGCTGGTCTTCGCCGTGACCGATCCGGCCAACGTCAAGCGCGGGATCTCCTGCTTCATCGTGCCGACCAAGACCGCCGGCTATCGCGTGGCCTCGATCGAGAAGAAATTGGGGCAGAAATCGTCCGACACCTGCCAGATCGCCTTCGAGGATTGCGTCGTCGGCGCTGATGCCATGCTCGGCGGCGAAGGCGAGGGCTATCGCATCGCCCTCGCAAACCTGGAGGTCGGACGCATCGGAATCGCGGCCCAGGCCGTGGGCATGGCGCGTGCGTCATTTGAACTCGCCCGCGCCTATGCCGGCGAACGCGAGGCGTTCGGGACCAAGATCATCAACCACCAGGCCGTGCAATTCCGGTTGGCCGATATGGCCACAAAAGTGACGGTGGCGCGGCAGATGGTGCTGCATGCGGCGACGTTGCGCGACGCGGCGCGCCCATGCCTCACAGAGGCCGCAATGGCCAAGTTATATGCCTCCGAGATGGCGGAGGAAGTGTGCTCGGCCGCGATCCAGATCCACGGCGGTTACGGCTATGTCGCCGACTACCTGGCCGAGAAAATCTGGCGCGATGTGCGGGTGTGCCAGATCTACGAGGGCACCAGCGACGTGCAAAGACTTCTGATCGGCCGGGGGCTGGCGGCGGTGTGACACCTGCCTGTCGCTTGTCGCTGGCCCTGCGAAGTGCGAGACTCAGTCCCTATGAAGAGGGCCGCCTGAGCGGCTCCAAAAGGCAGGGGAGCCTGGGCGGCGGAATGGTTAACCGTGCGCCGTAGTTTTGTAGCTCTTGGGGTCGCTGTCGCCACGCTGGCCGCAGCGGGTTTTGCCGTGGCCGAACAGCCCGATGCCAACGGCACCCCGTCTCATCCACATGCAGACCGCTTTCAACCCGAACCTGCCGGGTGCAGGCGAGGGCGTACGGACCTTCACCAAGACGCTGAAGCACATGTCGGCGGGCGCGCTCGCCATCAGGATCATCGAGCCCGGCCGTGTCGCGCCGACGCCGGACATGCTGGACGCCGTGGTCAACGGCGATCTCGAGGCCGCCTTCACCTGGTCGGGCTATGCCATGGCCAAGGCGCATGTCTTCAGCCTGTTCGCCACCGTGCCGTTCGGACCGGGACCCGAGGACATGACCTCGTGGCTGCTCGAGGGCGATGGCGGGCGCATCCATCACGAGGCCTATGACAAGCTCGGCGTCGTCGGCGTTCCCTGCGGCGTGCAAGGGCCGAAGGGCGGCGGCTGGTTCCGCGGCGACTTCAACACGGTGGCCGACTTCAAGGGCGCACGTTTGCGCTTCGGCCGCATCGCCAGCAAGGTGATCGAGCGGCTGGGCGCCAACCTGGTGCCGTTGTCGCCCGGCGAATTCTTCTATCACCTGCAGCAGGGCAAGGTGGATGGCGGCGAGATGGCGACGCCCGCGATCGATGCGGCGCTCGGCTTCGACAAGCTCGGCCTGCCCTACTACATGCCGGGCTGGCAGCAACCCGCCTCCGTGCTCGACTTCCTGATGCGCAAGGACAAGTGGGAGATGCTGACCGCCCAGCAACGCGCCCAGATCCAGACCGCCTGCCGCGCCAACATCGCCTGGATGCTGAGCCGCTCGCCGCATACCCAGGCGCTGGCGCTGGAGAAGCTGCAGGCCGCCGGCGTTGTCATCAAGCAATGGTCGCCGGAGCTTCTGGCGGCATTCCGCCAGAACACCGACATCGTGCTGAAGGAATGGGCCGAGAACGATAGCGACTTCGCCGCCGCCTGGGCCAACCAGAAGAAGTTCGTGGCGCAAGGGGTCGCCTGGCGGTCGCATGTCCCGCTTGCCCTAGGTCGAGGCACCTTGAACAACGCGTTTCCGACAAGTGGAATCCGAGCGATTCCACTTGATCGAACCCGCCCTAGCGGCTTGCATGGGCGCACGGTCCGGGCAGTTTCGTCCGGGCATGACCGTCCTTTCCTCAGCCATCGACACCCGTTCCGATACCTTCAAGAAGAACGCCGAGGCCATGCGCGCGCTGGTCGCCGACTTGCGCGCGCGCACCGACAAGGTGCGGCTGGGCGGCGGCGAGGAGCAGCGCAAGCGCCACGTCTCGCGCGGCAAGCTTTTACCGCGTGAGAGGGTGCGGGCCTTGCTCGATCCCGGCTCGCCGTTCCTCGAGCTGTCGCCGCTTGCCGCCATGGGCATGTACGACAACGAGGCGCCGGGCTCGGGCGTGATCACCGGCGTCGGCCGGGTCAGCGGCGTCGAGTGCGCCATCGTCTGCAACGACGCCACGGTGAAGGGCGGCACCTACTATCCGATGACGGTGAAGAAGCATCTCCGCGCCCAGGAAGTGGCGATGGAGAACCGGCTGCCCTGCATCTACCTCGTCGATTCCGGCGGCGCCAACCTGCCGCAATGGCCGGAGGTGTTTCCCGACAAGACCCACTTCGGCCGCATCTTCTACAATCAGGCCAACATGTCGGCGCAGGGCATCCCGCAGATCGCCTGCGTCATGGGCTCGTGCACGGCGGGCGGCGCCTATGTGCCGGCGATGAGCGACGAGACCGTCATCGTGCGCAAGCAGGGCACGATCTTCCTGGGCGGCCCGCCGCTGGTTAAGGCCGCGATCGGCGAGATCGTGAGCGCCGAGGACCTGGGCGGCGCCGACGTGCATGCCCGCACCTCGGGCGTCGCCGACCACTATGCGCACAACGACAGCCATGCGCTCGGCATGGTCCGCCGCATCGTCGCCAACCTCAATTGGAAGAAGAATCCGTCGGTGTCGCTGATCGATGCGCGCGAGCCCAACTATGCCGCCGAGGAGCTCTATGGCGTCGTGCCGCCCGACAGCCGCACGCCCTACGACATGCGCGAGGTGATCGCCCGCCTGGTCGACGGCAGCGAGCTCGACGAGTTCAAGCACCTCTACGGCACGACCATCGTGACCGGCTTCGCGCGCATCTGGGGCTATCCGGTCGGCATCGTCGCCAACAACGGCATCCTGTTCAACGAATCGGCGCTCAAGGCTTCGCACTTCATCGAGCTGTGCGGCCAGCGCGGCATTCCGCTGCTCTTCCTGCAGAACATCACGGGCTTCATGGTCGGCCGCAAATACGAGGCGGGCGGCATCGCCCGCGACGGCGCCAAGATGGTGACCGCGGTCTCCACCGTCGGCGTGCCGAAATTCACCGTGATCGTCGGCGGCAGCTATGGCGCGGGCAACTACGGCATGTGCGGCCGCGCCTACGGCCCGCGCTTCCTGTGGATGTGGCCGAGCGCGCGCATCTCGGTGATGGGCGGCGAGCAGGCGGCGAGCGTGCTTGCGACCGTGCGGCGCGACAACATCGAGGCCAAGGGCGGCAGCTGGTCGAAGGAAGAGGAAGCCGCCTTCAAGCAGCCGATCCTCGAGCAGTACGACCGCGAAGGCCATCCGTACTACGCCACGGCGCGCCTGTGGGACGACGGCATCCTCGATCCGGTCGACACGCGCATGGCGCTGGCGCTCGGCCTGTCGGCCGCCATGAACCAGCCGATCGGGCCAGACCAAGTTCGGCGTCTTCCGGATGTGAGCGTGCCATGACCGAGCCTGATCCTGACCTCCATCGAGGACGGCGTCGCCACGCTCCGGCTGAACCGCGGCAAGGAGATGAACTCGCTCGACGCCGACGCTGCGCGCCTGATCCGCGACGCCGTCGAGTCGTTCGGTGCCGACGAGACGGTGCGCGTGATGGTCGTGGCCGGCGAAGGGCCGGCCTTCTCGGCCGGCGGCGACTTCAACTGGGTGCTGGGCTGGCCCGAGCTCGACGCCATCACCCGCCATGCTCGATGCCGATGCGCGTGATGGCCGCGGTGCAGGTGATCTACGACTTTCCCAAGCCGTCGATCGCCCGCGTGCATGGCGCAGCGGTCGGCGGCGGCGTCGGGTTGATGCTGGCCTGCGATTTCGCGGTCGCCTCGGCGACGGCGCGCTTTGGCCTCACCTCGGTGCGCAACGGCCTGCTGGCCGGCATTGCCATCCCGGTGCTGATCGAGGCAGTGGGGCCGCGCATGGCGCGCCAGCTCCTGATGCATGGCGGCATGTTCGATGCGGCGACGGCGCTGCGCATCGGTCTGCTCGACCAGGTCGTCGAGGACGCCGAGCTCGACGCCACGGTGGCGACCCTGGCCCGCGAGCTCAAGCTCGGCGCGCCCTCGGTGCAGACCCTGGTCAAGAAGCTGGTCACGCAGATCAACGCCCTGCCGCACGATTCCAACGCCGCCGACATCTTGGGCGAGCACGTCGCCAACCAGTGCGTCACCGACGAGGCGCTCGAAGGCATGAAGGCCTTCCTCGACAAACGCAAGCCGAAGTGGGTCGGCTGATGTTCGCCAAGATCCTGGTCGCCAATCGCGGCGAGATCGCCTGCCGGGTCATCAAGACTGCGCGGCGGATGAGCATCAAGACGGTTGCGGTCTATTCCGATGCCGATCGCGAGGCGCGCCATGTCGCGATGGCGGACGAGGCGGTGCATATCGGCGGCTCACCGGCACGCGAGAGCTATCTCGTGGTCGAGAAGATCATCGAGGCGGCCAAGCGGACAGGCGCCGAGGCGATCCATCCGGGCTACGGCTTCCTGTCCGAGAATGCCGGCTTCGCCGAGGCCTGCGCCAAGGCCGGCATCGTTTTCATCGGCCCGCCGCCTGCTGCGATCCGCGCCATGGGCTCCAAGAGCGAAGCCAAGAAGATCATGGACAAGGCCAAGGTGCCGCTGGTGCCGGGCTATCACGGCGACGACCAGTCGCCGGCGCTGCTGGCCAAGGAGGCGGCGCGCATCGGCTTTCCGGTGCTGATCAAGGCCTCGGCCGGCGGTGGCGGCAAGGGCATGCGCGTGGTCGAGGCGGCGGCCAATTTCGACGATGCGCTGGCCGGCGCCAAGCGCGAGGCCAAGGCCTCGTTCGCCGACGACCACGTGCTGATCGAGAAGTACCTGACGCGGCCGCGCCATATCGAAATCCAGGTCTTCGCCGACAGCGCACGGCAACTGTCTCTATCTCTTCGAGCGCGACTGCTCGATCCAGCGCCGCCATCAGAAGGTGATCGAGGAGGCGCCGGCGCCCAACATGGATCCGGCGCGGCGCAAGGCCATGGGCGAGGCGGCCGTCGCGGCGGCCAAGGCGATCGGCTATGTCGGCGCGGGCACCGTCGAGTTCATCGCCAACCAGGACGGCACCTTCTACTTCATGGAGATGAATACCCGCCTGCAGGTCGAGCATCCGGTGACGGAGATGATCACCGGCCAGGACCTCGTCGAATGGCAGCTCGTCGTCGCCGCCGGCGGGACGATGCCGCTCACGCAGGATCAGCTTCGCATCGATGGCCACGCCGTCGAGGTGCGCCTCTATGCCGAGGATCCGGCGCGCAATTTCCTGCCCTCGACCGGTACGCTGGTGCATCTGCGCCTGCCGGAAGAGAACGCGCACGTGCGCGTCGACACCGGCGTGCGCCAGGGCGATACGGTGACGCCGTTCTACGATCCCATGATCGCCAAGGTGATCGTGCACGACCGCGACCGCGCCTCGGCGATGCGGCGCATGGCGGCGCTGATGGGCGAGACGGAGGTGGTGGGCGTCACGACCAATGCGGCGCTGCTCAAGGCGCTTGTGTTCGCATCCGGCCTTCGTCGGCGGCGAGGTCGATACCGGCTTCATCGAGCGCCATCGCGACGAGCTGTTCCCCAAGGCGGCTCCGGCCGACGATCGGGCCTTCGCCGTGGCGACCCTGGCGCGCTGTCGCGGAATGGGCGCCGCGCCTCGGCCGATCCCCGTGGGACCTGAAGAACGGATTCCGCCTGCTCGAAAGGCCACGACGAAGTGCGCTGGAAGGACGGCGAGCGCGAGGTCGTCGTGATCGTCCGCCGGCGGCGCGACGGCATGCTGCGGCTGCAACTGCCGGGCGGCACCCTCGAAGCCAGCGTCCAGCGCCGGGACGATGGCCGGCTGGCGATCCGGCTGGGCGGCGACACTTCGTGGCCGCGACCGTGGTGCGCCGCGCCGCGATCGACGGCGGCATCGACTATACTGTGTTCGCCGACGGCGGGCAGCCGTCGCCTGCGGCTGGTCGATCCGCTCGACGTCACGCAATACGAGGCGGTCGGCTTCGGGCGAGGCGGCGGTGCGCTCGCCGCTGCCCGGCAAGATCATCGACCTCCGGGTCAAGGCCGGCGACACGGTGAGCAAGGGCCAGCCGCTGCTGGTCCTCGAGGCGATGAAGATGGAGCATACGCTGACCGCGCCGACCGACGGCAAGATCAAGAGCGTGCGCTATGCCGTCGGCGAGCAGGTCGCCGAGGGCGCCGAGCTGGTGGAGTTCGAGGAGAGCTGAGCGAGGAGACCGCAATGGGCAAGTTCATCGTCGAGCCGCATTTCCGCCTGCAGGAGTGGGTGGCCGAGGAGAAGGGCTACTTCCGCGCCGAGGGCCTCGACTACGAATTCCGCGAGTTGATCCGTTCGACCGGCGGCCAGCATCACAACAAGGGAGGGCAGGGCGCCTTCCAGAGCATCGAGAAGGGCCGCGAGGCCGACGTGAGTTGCGCCTGCCATTGGACGGTCAATGTCGCGGCCTCCAACGGCCATGCCAAGCTCTATGCCGATGCTTATTCGATCGCGCCGTCGGGCATCTTCGTTCCCGCCGGCTCGCCGATCCGCACGCCCGCCGATCTGGCCGGCGTGCCGATTTCGGTCGGCTTCCAGTCGGGCAGTCACTATTCGACCATCCAGGCACTGGAGCAGTATCTCGCGCCCAAGGATATCAACCTCACCTTCGAGGACGGCATGCTGTTCCGCCGCCTCGAGCTCCTGATCGAGGGCAAGAGTCGGGCGGCGGCGCTGTTCAGCGGGCCGTATTACCTCGTCGAGCAGCTCGGCTTCCGCAAGGTGATCGACACCACCTTCATGATCGCCGCCATGATCAACGGCTCGCCCGATCCGGAGGACGTGCGACGCTACTTCCGGGCGCTGCAAAAAGGCGCAGCGCGACATCGACCTGCAGGCCCGAGCTCTACACGCACTACTACAGGAACGAATTCCCCGAGCGCTATCACGCCATGATGGACACAAGGCGCTGGGGGCCGGGCGAGCGCATCGTGTTCGAGACCTATTCTCGCGAGATCTACGATCAGTCGTTCGAATGGATTGCCGGGCACGAGATCTTCGCCGAAGGCCGCATGGGTTCGGGCGACTATGAGAAGGCGGTGGTGTCTTTCGCTTCCGGCAACTGACCAGGGCGACGCCGGGGCCCAATACACTGGGAATAATCAGGCCCCGGCTATCAATTCAAAGGATCCGGACAGCTTTTATGTGACGGCTCTAAATGGCTACTCAAAAATCCGCGACAGACAAAAACGACAGGTTATAAAAACGACGACACTCCAAAAAATATCAGGCAATGGCCGGCAGCGGCTGCGGCGGTGCCGTGACGATCCACCGGATGTCAGGAAAGCGGCGACTGGCGGCGAGATAGAAGCTGAGGCCGTCGCCGTCGCCAAGGTGCACGTCGGACACGATGGCATGCGGCGCCTGCCCGGCACTAGCAAGGCTCGTAAGCACCGTCGTGGCATCACCGACACGCCGACAGGCGGTGACGCGGTCGCCGCGATTGGCGATGCGGGCCATCATGGCCGAGCGGCGAGCGTCGTCCGGTTCGATGATCAGGATGTTGAGGCGCGGATCGGCCTTGCCGTCGGCCACGTCGTCGTCGGCCGGATGGGCGAGCCTGTCGCCCAGCCCAGGCGACGCCGCGGTTCGCGGGAAGCAGGATCCAGCGAAGCTCGGGAGTGTGCATGCTGAGCGCATGTTGTAGGCCAGCGCCGCCTTCGCCCATGAGTTCCTGGGCCACGATGACGACATCCCCGGGACTCTCGCCTGCGGCGACGAACTGGAGGATTTCTTCCGCCTCACTGACAGAACTGCAGGGCGTCACGCGATGACCGCAGCGCAGCAGGTATTTCAGGATAGTACGCGGCGGTAATCGTTATCCTCGATGACCAGGATATCCATCGGCTGACCCCGACGAAATGAATGGGCAAATATTCCGCGTTCAAAAATTTCTGCAGAGAGACAAAAGCAAAGCGTGATCAAACTGTGTCAAAAGCGAGGACCACTTGTCATCATAATTTTGGGGAAGTCTAGACTCATAATTTTCGCCGCTTGAATGTGCGGAATCACACATTCGCGTGCGCCGTGCGGGAATTTTTTGCGCCGATCAATTCAGGAACTTGAGGTATTGGCCGACAAAGTCGCAGCCGACGTCCTTTGAGTAGGCGTCGATCAGCTTCTTCGTGATCGGTCCCGGCGTCTTGCCATCGCCGACAGCGGCGCCGTTGAAGCTCTTCACCGGCAGGATGCAGAGGCTGGTCGAGGTGAGGAACATCTCCTCGGCATTGGCGGCGTCGAACAGGTCGATGTCGCCCGCGGTGCAGGCGATGCCGAGCTTCTTGGCGCAATCGATGGTCATTTGCCGGCTGACGCCCGGCAGCACGTAGCGTTCGGACGGCGTGAAGAGTTCGCCCTCGCGCACGATGAAGATGTTGGAGCCCAGCCCCTCGGCGAGGTTGCCGTTCTCGTCGAGCAGGATCGCCCAGGCGTCGGGGTTCAACGCCTTCACCGGCTTCTCGGCCATGATCATGTTGAGATAGTTGTGCGTCTTGGCGCGCGGCGAGAGCATCGAAGGCGCAGTGCGGCGCGCCGTCGTGGTGATCACCTCGGCGCCGTCCTTGTAGAGCCTCGCGCGCTTGGCGAGCGGCAGCGGCAGGACCTCGATCACCACGTTGGGCCCGGTGTGATCCCAGCCCTCGTCGCCCACCGCATCGACGCCGCGGCTGACGCGCTGGCCGACCCACCAGTCGCCGATGGCGGGGCGCAGATGCTCGTTGCGGGCCACGACTTCCTCGCTGTGCGCCACCATCTCCTTGGGCGACAGGCCAGGATCGATCTGCAGGTAGCGCAGGGAGCGGTAGAAGCGGTCGATGTGCTCCTTGAGGCGGAACGGCGCGCCCTCGAAGGTGCGAGTCATGTCGAAGGCGCCGTCGCCGTATTTCCAGCTGCGATCACGGAACGGGATCATGACCTGACCTTCCGGCATGAACTTGCCGTTGAACCAGGCGATGCGTTGATTGCTGAGCTGCTGCTGGGCCATGGAAATTCTCCCGCGTTGGCGCAAGTATGGCGCTCCGCCCTTGGGAGGCAAAGATGAATTACCCGAAGAAAGTCCGGCTGGTGGAAGTCGGCCCGCGCGACGGCCTGCAGAACGAGGCCAAGCCCGTGTCGGTTGAGGCCAAGGTCCGGCTGATCGACGCGCTCAGCGCCGCCGGTCACGGCGCCGTCGAAGCCGGCAGCTTCGTGTCGCCCAAATGGGTGCCGCAGATGGCCAACACCGACCAGGTGATGGCGCAGATCAAGCGCAAGCCGGGCGTCTCCTATCCCGTGCTGGTGCCCAACAAGCAGGGCATGAACGGCGCGGTCGAAGCCCATTGCGGCGAGATCGCGGTGTTCACCGCGGCGTCGGAGGCGTTCTGCCGCAAGAACACCAACTGCTCGATCGACGAAAGCTTCGAGCGCTTCGCCCCGGTGATGGAGGCGGCGCAGAAGCACGGCATGAAAGTGCGCGGCTACGTGTCGACCGTGATCGCCTGTCCCTATGACGGCAAGGTGGCGCCATCGACGGTGGCGGACGTCTCCGACCGGCTGTTCCGGATGGGCTGCTACGAGGTCTCGCTCGGCGACACGATCGGCGTCGGCACGCCTGCCGAGTGCGTCGCCATGGTCGATGCCGTCGCCGCGAAAGTGCCGCGGGAAAAGCTGGCGGCGCATTTCCACGACACCTACGGCCAGTCGCTGGCCAACATCATGGCGGTGATGGAGCGCGGCATCGCGGTGTTCGACACCGCCGTCGCAGGCCTTGGCGGCTGCCCCTACGCCAAGGGCGCGTCCGGCAATGTCGGCACCGAGGACGTGATCTACCTGATGAACGGCCTCGGCATCGAGCATGGCGTCGATCTCGATGCCATCGCGAGGGCCGGCCGCGAGATCTGCGCGGCGCTCGGCCGCGAGCCCGCGTCGAAGGTGGCGCAGGCGCTGAAGGCCAAGGCGGCCTGACGCACGAACGTTCAAGACCTCCTTCGCCCGCTGCGCCATATCGGGCGGCATGGAAGGCTTGCCCGGTTTTCTGCTGGCCGCGATTGCGCTCGCCGGCAGCCCCGGCCCGGCGACGCTGAGTCTCGCTGCCGCCGGTGCCGCCTTCGGCGCGCGGCGTGTCGTGGGCTATTTCATCGGCATCGTCGTGGGCATGGTGGCGGTCATGGCGATCACGGCGAGCGGCCTGGTCGGCCTGCTGCTGGCGGTGCCGGGTGCCACGCCCGTCGTCACCGTCGCCGCCGCCCTCTATTTCGTGTGGCTCGCCTGGCGCATCGCCACGGCGCCGCCATTGACCGAAGAGGCGAGCCAGGGCCAGCCGCCGAGCTTCGCCGGCGGGCTCGCGCTGTCGCTGATCAATCCCAAGGGCTATGCAGCGATGGCGGCGCTGTTCTCGGGCTTCGTGCTGCTGCGGCGGCCGGCTCGCCCTCGATGTCGCGCTCAAGATCGCGCTGCTCACAGTGCTGATCACCGCCGTCAACATCGCCTGGCTGATGTCGGGCGCGCTGCTGACGCGCTTCTTCCGCGAGCCGCGCAGCAATCGGATCATCAACCTCGTCTTTGCCCTGCTGCTGCTGGCCTCGGTGCCGCTGGCTATTGCCGGTGACGATGCGCACCGTCACGGCGCTCGAGCGGCCCTGGCCGTCGATCACGGCGACGCGCGCCGTGCCCGGGCCGTCGGGCGTCCATTGCGTGCCGTCGATCGGCTTGCCGTCGACCAGCCAGCGCAGTTGGCCGTTGCCGCCATTGGCGCTGAGCGGCACGGCCTCGTGCGGCGGCGAGCTCGATGCGCGCGTCGGGCGGCGGATAGGCGATGCGCGGGCCGCCCTCGGCCATCGCCGCGGGCCCGAGCGTGCGCATGCGCAGCGGCAGGTCGCGATTGGAGGCGACGCGCAGCACGTCGGCCGGCGGCCGCTGCGGCGCGATTGTCCTCGCCGGGCAGGCGGCCGAAGGCCTTGAAGACGAACAGGCAGGGCGGCGAGGCGGCCGAGCTGGCCCGGGCCGCGGCGTGCCGTCGGCATGGCCGACCCACACCACGACCGTCCAGTTGGCGGAGTAGCCCGCCGCCCAGGCGTCGCGGAAGCCGGCCGAGGTGCCGGTCTTGTAGGCGATGCGCCGCTCGCGCAAGGCGACCGGCAGCGAGGCGAAGCCTTCGGGCAGCGGCGCGTCGGCCAGGATGTCGGAGACGTACCAGGCGGCCGCCGGTCCGACCAGGCGCACCGGTGTGGGCTTGGGCTGGTCGCGGCGGACGCATAGGCGGCGCGAACTGCGCCGCCGTTGGCCAGGCCCGAGTAGAGCCCGGCCATCTCCAGCGGCGAGATGGTGGCGCTGCCGAGCGCTATGCCGAGTGAGGCGCCGTTGTCGCCGGGCGGCAGGCCAGGCGAGACGCCGGCCGCGCGCAGGGTGGCGAGGAAGCGCTGCGGCCCCGACCTTCTCGAGCGCCAGCACCGCCGGCACGTTCAGCGACTGCTGCAGCGCGCGCCGCACGGTGACGGCGCCTTGATGGTCGCGGTCGAAGTTGCGCGGCAGCCAGTCCTTGAAGCGCACCGGCACATCCTCGACCAGTGAGTTCGGGATGCAGGGTGCGGTCATCGAAGGCCAGCGCGTAGATCATCGGCTTCAGCGCCGAGCCGGGCGAGCGGTGGGAGCGCACCAGGTCGACCTGCCCGGCGCGGCCGAAGAAGTCGCCGCCGCCCAGCCAGGCCACGACGCCGCCGGTGCGATTGTCGATCGCGACCATCGCGATCTGGGCCTTGTCGGCAAGCTGACTGCGTTCGTCGTCGACGAGCTGGGTGAGCGCGCTCTGCAATTCGAAGCGGATCGTCGTCGGCACGATCGCGCCGGGCGACTGGCCGGCGAGCCAGGCCGAGAGATGCGGCGCAGTGCATCGGCATGGCGAGCCGCCGCGCCGGCACGGCGCGGCTGATCGCCGCAGTCGAACAGCGCCTGGTCGATCACGCCGTGCTCGAGTCCGCGCTGCAGCACGCGGTCGCGGCCGGCTTGCGCGGCGGCCGGCGAGCGGTCGGGACGGCGGCGCTCGGGCGATTGCGGGATGGCGACGAGCAGGGCGGCCTCGGCGGCGCTGAGATGGTGCGGCTCCTTGCCGAAATAGGCGAGGGAGGCCGCGCGCACGCCCTCGAGATTGCCGCCCATCGGCGCCAGCGTGAGGTAGATCGCCATCACCTCGCGCTTGGAATAGCGCCACTCGAGCTGCAGCGCGCGCGCCGACTCGATCGTCTTGGTGGGCAGGCTGCGCGGCCGTGGGCTCGAGCAGGCGCGCGGCCTGCATGGAGAGCGTCGAGGCGCCGGAGACGATGCGGCCGCGCGCGATCCACTGGCCGGCGGCGCGCACGACGGCGAGCGGATCGACGCCCCAATGCGCGTCGAAGCGGCGGTCCTCGTAGGCCTTGAGCAGCGACGAGATAGAGCGGATCGACGTCCGTCGACGTGGTCTTGAGCCGCCACTTGCCGTCCTCCGTGGTGAAGGCGCGCAGCAGGCGGCCGTTGGCATCGACGATCTCGGTCGAGCGGTCCTGGTAGCGCGCGAGGTCCGGCGGAAAGATCCGGTCGAGCGCCAGCGCCGCCGCCGCCAGGACGGCGACGGCGAGGGCCGAGCGGACGAGGAGGCGCCGGAGGTTCATGTCAGCGCGGCGCGATCGTGACGCGGCCCATGTCGCGTGCGGCCGTAGATGCGCGGGGCGTACATGTCGGAGACGTTGACGGCGGGCAGGGCGAAGCGGCCCGGCGTCACGGCGCGCACGATGTAGGCGACATGGAAGGCTGTTGCCGTAGTTCTTGTCGTCGTCCCACCACGAGCGATAGAGGCCGCGTGCCGAGGTCGAAGGCGGCGAAGAAGCGGTCGTCGCGCGCCTCGGTCATGCGGGTCGGCGTGAGCTTGGGCAGGAACGGGAAGGACTTCACCGTGTCGTCGTTGATCACCAACTCGATCTCGAAGCCGGCCGGCAGGAGGTCGAGCAGCGCCACCTCGTGATAGCCGCCGTCGCAGATTGAGCCCGGCGAGCGACACGATGAGCCGGTCGTTCTGGCGCACCTTCGCGAGGTCGGCATCGTCGCCGTCGAACGTGAAGTAGCTGCGCTCGATGCTCAGGCCCTTGGTAGCGGCCGGCAGCGGCTCCTTCGGCACGCCGCGCGCCGTGACCTGCAGCCAGAAGGGCTGGTCGCCCTCGTTCTTGACCTTGACGCCGCGCGCGACGGCGGCGGCGTCGGGATTGATCACGACTGGATCGGTCTTGGCCGTGCGCTTGTCGCCGTCGACGGAGTAGGCGAGCTCGCCGCTGCCGCCCAGCGCATGCGCGGCGAGCACCAGCCAGGCCTGTTCCTGCGTCGTCGTCTCGTCGACGTGGGCGACCAGGCGATCGCGCACCGCGCCGACGATCGCGGCCACGCCCTCGCGGCCGCCGGCCTCTGTGGCGAGCGCCAGCAGGGCAGCGCGGTCGCGCAACGGCGTGCCGTAATAGTCGTGGCGTCGCGTTCGTCGAGCTGGCTCTGCGCCAGCGTAAAGGCAAGCCGCGCGCGGCCGGGTTCGCCCACCTGGTTCAGCGCGGCGGCGAGCTGCGCCCAGGCGAGGCCGCCCTTGATCTCGCCGGCCTTGGCGTCCTGGAAGTAGCGCACGCGGCCGGCATCGGCGAGGCCCGCCTTGGCCAGCACATACCAGGCATAGGCCTGGGCGTTGGGCGAGGCCATCCGGTCGGCCGAGCGGTTCAGCCAGGTGAGGCCGCGCTGCAGCGACGGCCGCCGGCACCGCCATCTGCTGGTCGCGCGCGCGCAGCAGGAAGTCGAGGGCGTAGCTCTGCAGCCATTCGGCGGCCGGCGAGGAGAAGGGGCCCCACATGCCGAACGAGCCGTCGGTCATCTGCATGTCGACGATGCGATAGACCGCCTCCTGCACGCGATCGGTGATCTTGGGATCGGCCGGGCCCGTATCCAAGCAGCGCCACGTCGTTGTAGTAGAGCAGCGGCAGGGCGCGGCTGGTGGTCTGCTCGATGCAGCCATAGGGGTACTTGTCGAGCGCGCGCAGCAGGGCCGCCACGTCGATGCCCGGCATGCGCGACAGCGCCACGCTCACCTGCGCGGTGCCGGTCAGCGAACGGCGCGAGTGAGGTTGCGGTCGACCGTGAGCTCGCGGCCGGCGTCGAGCGCGAGCACCGTGTCGACCGCGCTCGGCGTCTGCGCGGCGCGCACCTGGATGTCCCAGTCGCGCTTGACCGCGAAGTTGCCCGGGCCGCTCACCGCGACGGTGACGTTGCCGAAGCCGACATCGCCTGCATGCGAGGTCCAGGTCCAGCAGCTCGCGCTGGTTGGCGGCGAGCTTGCATCGTCTCGGCCACCGGCTGTTCGAGCGACACCGAGCCGGTCGCCTCGAGTGTCACCTTGTAGTCGCCGGGCTGGCCATCGACATTGTGCAGCGACAGCGCCACGCGGCCCTGGTCGTCGGGCGCGAGGAAGCGCGGCAGCACGATGTCGGCGGTCACGGCGTCGCGCACGAACAGGCGCGCATCGGCCGAGCCGACCTTGGTCTTGTCGTAGGCCACCGCCATCAGCCGGAGCTGGCCGATGAAGTCGGGGAGGTCGAGCGCGATCTTGGCCTCGCCCTTGTCGTCGAGCTTCACCGGTCCGCTGAACAGCGCCACGGTGCGCGTCGGCACGATGTCGAGGCCGCCGATGTCGCCGGCGTCGCCGCCGGTGCGGATACGGCCGAGCTCGTCGGCATGGGCGTCGAGCAGGCGGCCGTAATCGTCGCGCATGTCGATGCCGAGCTGCCGCTTGCCGAAATAGTAGTCGGCCGGCTTGGGCGTGCGATAGCGGGTGAGCTGCAGGATGCCCTCGTCGACCGCGGCCAGCGTGACGTAGGCCTCGGGTCCGCTGGCGTTGGCGACGCGGATCGGCACTTCGATGCTCTGGCGCGGCGTCACCTTCTCGGGCGCAGCGATCTGCACGGCGAGTGTGCGTAGCGCCGGATCGAGGCCAAGCCAGGCGGCACCGATGGCGCGCGTCGGCGTGCGCTCGGCGGCGCGTTGAGCGGCCGCCAGGCGGTGACCAAGGCATAGGCGCCGGCGCCCCATTCGGCCTTGACCGGAATCTCGACGGTGGTGCCGCCGGCCGGAACCTTGGTCGTGTAAGTCGCGACGATGCGGTCGGTGGCAATGGCGATCAGCGCTTCGCCGGCGAACGGCGCCTCGATGCGGAGCTTCGCGGTGTCGCCGGGCGCGTAGGTCTTCTTGTCGCTCGCGACATGCAGGGTGTCGGGCGCGTCTTCGGTGCCGCTGCCGCCCCACCAGCCGACATAGAAGGTCATGCTGGTCGAGGTATTGGCCTCGCGGTCGTTGATGGTCAGCCGATGCGGCCCCCAGTTCAGCTGCTTGGCGAGATGCGTCGGTGCATCCGCCTTGAGGGCGAGCGTGTCGGCGGCGACCAGCCGCTCGGCCTGGATCGACTGCCAGCGCCACTTCCGTCGCACTCGTACCATTGGTAGGAATAGGTGATGCGCTCGATCTTGTAGTCGACCGAGGGACGCGCGACCTGCTTGCCCTCGGCGTCGACCGCGACGAGATCGAACTCGGTCTCGGCGCCTTCGCGCGCATAGCGGCCCTCGAAGGTCGGACGGATGCCGAGATAGACCTCGCGCGTGCGGAGCGGCAGGGTCTTGTCGTTCTTGGTGGCGCGGCCGTTGCCGGGCTCGAAGACCCGCGCCTGGACCTGGCCGCGCAGCGGCAGCGCCGTCTCCTTCACCTTGTCGCCCGCCCATTCGATCTTCGACTTGCCTTGTCGTCGGTGTCGGGCGCGGTGAGCGTGATCAGCGGCGGTTCGAACTTCTCGCGCTCGGCCTCGAGCCCGAACGAGTACTTGTTGAAGGCCGGGAAGGGCGCCGGATCGACATCGACGCGCAGGTCGCTCTCGACCGTCAGGCCGGAGGCCGGCGCGCCATAGAGGAAGTCGGCCTGCACGTTCAGGGTATTGGCGCGGTTGGTGCGGAGCATCGGCGCCTCGGGCTGGAGCTCGACCTTGAGCTTCTCCGGCACGAAATCCTCGACCGAGAACTCGACACGGCCGACCGGCGCGGCCTTGGGATCGATATGCGCCGTCACCGACCAGCGGCCGCGGCGCGACGACTTGGGCAGCGGCACCGCCTGGTAGAGCGCGCCCGAGCCCGCCAGCGCGAGCGCATAGCGCGTGAACTCGCTGCCGTCGGGACGCCTGACGATCAGGGTCACCGGCATGTCCTTGAGCGCCGTGGCCGAATCGTCGCGCATCATGGCCATCAGCTGGACCGTCTCGCCCGGCCGGTAGACGCCGCGCTCGGTGTAGAGGAAGGCATCGACCGGACCCGGCAGGTCGCGGCCGTCGATGCCGCGGTCGCTGAGATCGAAGGCTGACTTGGTGAGCTCCAGCCGGGAGAATTCCTGCTTGCCGTCGTCGGTCGCCATGACGGCGGTGGCCTCGGCCGCGCCGCGGCCCCTCATCAGGCCGGCCGCGAAGGTGGCGCGGCCGTCGGCGCCGGTGATCGCCTTGCCGATCGGCTCGTTGCCGCGCGACAGCAGCGTGACCTCGAGATTGGGGAGCGGCTGGGCGGTCTCGAGCGAGCGGGCGAAGACGTTCAGCCCATCGCGGCCCGTGAAGGTCGTGAGCGCGATGTCGGTGTCCATCACCCACATGCCGGTGGCGTTGCCGCCGCTCGCATCGTCGTCATCCTCGTTCTCAGGCGTGGGCTTGTTGGCGGCATTCCAGGCCACGACGAAGTAGGCGCCGGGCTTCCAGTCCTTGATCGTCTCGCGGATCGGGAAGGCGGTGGTCACCGACTGGTTGAGCACGTTGCGCACGTCCATGGTGCCGCGCCACAGGCGCTTGCCGTTGTTGCCGTCGAGCCACTGGCGCAGCGTCCACGATTCGGTGATCGGCTCGGTGCCGGGGAAGGTCGCGTAGTAGCGCTCGATGAACTTGTCGAGGCCGCGCTCGTTGACGCGATAGACCGAGATGCCGAGCTTGCTGATGTTGACGGTGGTGATCGGCAGGCCGGCCGCGGTGCCGCGCGGCAGGATGAAGCCCTTGCCCGGCAGCGTGACGACGGCCGGCCGCGCGCCCAGCGCGACATCGACCTTCTGCTCTTCGCTCAACTTGCCGCCGTCCTTGCTCGGGCAATCCGGCAAGCAGGCGCACGCGCATAGTCCTGGCCGTAGGCGAGGCCGCCGACGCAGAGATGGTCGTCGACCACGCGCATCGCCGACTTCACTTCGGGCGAGATGCGGACATAGTCGGCGTACTTGACGGAGTCGGCTGTCGACAGCGGCTTGTTGAAGTACAGGCAGGCCTCGGCTTCGGGCGTGCGTGCTGTCGATGCTGGTGCGGCGGTAGGCGAAGGCTTCGCCGGGCGCGGCGGCCGGCAAGGCCGCCGGAGTGACGGCCGGACGCGGCTGGCGTCGCAGGCTGGGGCGTGGTGGTCGTTGCCGTTCGGGCGGGCGGCGGTCGATCGATCGAGTCGCCTGGCTTGCCGATGAGATAACCTGCGATGCCTGATCCCAGCATCAAAGCCACGACCAGGGCAGCTGAGCGTCGACTTGTTCATCGAGAACTCCCCGCCAGAGACGCTGCACGACTCTAGGCCGCAATTGTGCAGAGACTGTGGAGACCGCAACGGCAGTTGTGAATAATCCGCCTCTGTGGCGCGCAAGCAACGCCTGCGATACTGGAAGGCCATGGCTTTCCACATGATCAAGCTCGCCGTCGGCGTCGACGACCTCGCCCACATGAAGAAGCTTCAGGCCGCCCGAAGGAAGCAGCGCCGCCAGACGCCGCGCTCGCCGCACTGGGTCTATACGCGCAACACGCCCGAGCGCGCCGAGGAGCTGCTGACCGGCGGCTCGCTCTACTGGGTGGTGCGCGGCGTCATCCGCTGCCGCCAGGAGCTGGTCGGGTTCGACGAGGATTTCGACAAGGAAGAGGCCCGGAAGTACTGCAAAATCAAGGTCAAGCGCACGATCATCCGGACCGCGCCGCGCGCTTGCCGGGCGTTCCAGGGCTGGCGCTACTTCAAGCCTGAGGACGCCCCGCCTGACCTTTCGAAGGGCGACACCGGCGACATGCCCCAGGAAATGGCCGACGAGCTGAAGAGGCTCGGTCTGCTTTAGTGGCGCGTCTGGCTGCTATCGCTTCGGCAACCTGTCTGTCTCTGCGACGATCGCCCGGTCGATCACGGTGAACAGGTACGCATCCGGCGCCAGTGTGCAGCCGCCGCGCACCAGCAGCGCCAACTGCCCGCCGCGCTGGTCATCAGGAATCATCACTCCGCGGTGACGCGCCGCATGCTCGGCCAGCAGGATTGCCACCTGCTTGCGCTGGTCGGGCGGCATGGTGTGCGCCTCACGGCAGGTGATGTAGGCCGCCTGGTCGAAGGTGGTCGGTGCCGCCGGCGGCTGCGCCACCTGCGCTTGCGCCGTCGAGGAGAGGGTGAGGAGCGCCACGGCGCCTGTCAGAATCGCGAGCTTCATTGCAACCCCCTCTAGTTCCTGCTGTTCTCGAGCGCGGTGCCGCCGAGATAGCCGACCGCGCCGCCGATCAGGCCCGCGCCGACCACCGTGCCGAAGCTGCCGCCCGTCACCAGGCCGATGCCGCTGCCCAGCGCCGCTCCACCGACTGCACCTTTCTGCGCGGTGCTCATGTTTTCGCATCCGCCCAACAGGCTCGCCGCGGCGAGCACCAGCATTATCGCTTTCTTCCGCATGTATTCCCCCTTCGCCAAAAGCCCCCGATTGCTCTCGCGGCGGCGTCATATCCGTTTTGGCCAACTCTCGTTGTGGCCTTCTAGTTGGTCTCCAGTGAATTTTTCTCGAGCGCCGTTCCGCCGAGATAGCCGACCGCGCCGCCGATCAGGCCGGCGCCCATCACCACCCCGAAGGGGCCGCCTGCCGCCAGCCCGATGCCCGTGCCCAGCGCCGCGCCGCCAAGCGCGCCTTTCTGGGCGGTGCTCATGTTGTCGCAACCGCCCAGCAGGCAAATCGGCGCAAGTAGCAGTGTGATCACCTTGGCCTTCGTCATCTTTCCCTTCACGTCGCCGCCAACACTAGCCCTCCGCTCTCCGCACAGTCCAGTGCAGCGATTCGGCGACCGCGCCAAAGTAGGGTTGTTGCGGCTTGCCCTACCGGTTGGTGAGCTTGAGCTCGATGCGCCGGTTGCGGGCGGTGTCCATCAGCGACAGCGGCTGGTACTCGCCGTAGCCCGCCGCCACCAGGTGCTCGTTGGCGATGCCCTGTTCGTGGAGGAACTTCACCACGGCGATGGCGCGCGCCGCCGACAGCTCCCAGTTGGACGGGAAGGCCGAGGTGTTGATCGGCTTGTTGTCGGTATGGCCGTCGACCTGCAGCACCCAGTTGATGTCCTTGGGGATCTTGGCGCTGATCTCGATCAGGCGCTGGGCGACGCTCGCGAGCTGCTTCTCGCCGCTGGGCTGCAGGGCGGCCGAACCCGATGGGAACAGGACCTCGGACTGGAAGACGAAGCGGTCGCCCACGACCTGCACGTCGCGCTGGCCAGCCAGCGCCTCGCGCAGCTTGCCGAAGAACTCCGAGCGGTAGCGCGCCAGCTCCTCGACCTTGCTGGCGAGCGCCCGGTTGAGCTTCTGGCCGAGATCGACGATCTGGGCGTTCTGCTCCTTGGCCTTGACGTCGGCCGCCTCGAGCGCGGCGTTGAGCCGGGCGAGCTCGTCCTTGAGCGCCGCCATCTCGGCGGTGAGCCGCACCATGTTGGCCTTCTGCTCGGCGGTCTGCTTTTGCTCCTCGGTGAGGTCGGAGAACAGCTTGCCCTTCTCGTTGTTGGCGGCGGCGAGCGCCGCGGCAAGCCGCGTCAGCTCGAGCTTCTGCCGCTCGGTCTCCTTCTGCAGGTCCATCGACTTGGTGTCGAGCTGCCTTGACGTTGACCGCGAGCTGGTCGCGCTCGGCCTTGACGGCGTCGCGGTCGGCGCGCAGCTGGCCGACCAGCAGGGTGAGACGGGCGACGTCCTTCTGCAGCTCCTCGGCCGACTTCTTCTCGAGCGAGAGCTGGCTCGCCAGCGTGCCGACCTGCTGGTTCAGCGATGTCGATGGCGCTCTCGCGGCTCGAGAGCGTGGTCGACAGCGTGAACTGCGCCACGCTGAAGATCGACAGCATGAAGATCAGCACCATCAGGAGCGTGGTCAGGGCATCGACATAGCCCGGCCAGGTGTAGTCGGCGGCGCCGGCGCGCCGGCGGGAGAGGGCACCGGCCATGCCGGATCAGCCGTCCGCGGACGGTTGGCCCACCGCAATGCCGCTCTTGAGCGCGATGGTGCGCGCCAGCAGGCGGATCTCGCCGCGCAGCTCGTCGGCGAGCGCAATGCGGTTCTGCGCAGTGTCCTCGACCAGGCGGGCGAGATGGGCCTCGATGTTGCGCTGGTGCGCCGCCATGGCGTCGCGATCGACATCGACGAAGCGCTCGGCCAGGCGCGCGATGGCGGTGCGCAGATCGTCGGCCAGGGTGGCGCGGTCGCGCGCATGCTCCTCGAGCAGGCGGCCGAGCTGGCTCTCGACGTTGCGCTGCAGGTTGACCAGCGCCTCGCGATCGGCCTCGGCCTTGCCGCCGTCCGAAAGCCGGTCGACGGCCTGCCTGAGCTCCTCGGAGAGCTGGTTGTGCCGGCGCGCGGTCTCGTCGGAGAGGCTGGCCAGCCGGCTCTCGACGTTGCGCTGGTGCGCGCCCAGTGCGTCGCGGTCGGCTTCCGCGGCCGAACGATCGGTCACGCGTGCCGCCAGGCTGCGCAATTCCTCGACCAGGCGGGCGCGCTCGCGCTCGGCCTCTTCGGCCAGCCGCGCCACCTGGGCGGCAAGGTCGCGCTGGTGGGCGAGCACCGCCTCGCGGTCGGCTTCGGCCGCCGAGCGGTCGCGCATCCGTTCCATGGCGCTGTCGATTTGGGCGGCGAGGCCGCGTTGCTGCTCCAGGACGGTATCGCGGTCGGCTTCCGCCGCCGAACGGTCGCCGAGCTTGCCGGCGACGCCGCGCAGCTCTTCGGCGAGGGCCGCGCGGCTGCGCACGGTTTCCTCGAGCAGCCGGCCGAGGTGGCCTTCGATGGCGGCCTGGTGGCCCAGCATCGCCTCGCGGTCGGCCTCCGACGCAGTGGCGCGGTCGGTGAGCCGACTGATCGCGCCACGCAACTCGATCGAGAGCTCGGTGAAACGGGCGAGCAGGTTCTGCTGGGCGCGCGTGGTCTCGGCCAGCGCCGCCAGGCGCTCGATCAGAGTGGCGTTGCTGGCCGCGGTGGCGTGGCGGCTGTCCTCGATGCGCTGCAGGCCGCGGATCAGGCCGTCGACGCCCTCGGTGTTGCGCTCGAGCAGCGCCTCGACATAGGCCGGGATGCCCTGTGGCCCGCCCGGCAGGCTCGCGCTCGACAGGCTGGTGGCACGTGCCAGCCATTCCTCGAGTTCGATATGGAAGCGGCCCTGCGCCTGGCTCGCCTGCAATTCGAGGAAGCCCAGCACCAGCGAGCCGGACAGGCCGAACAGCGAGGCGCCGAAGGCGGTCGACATGCCGACCAGCGGCCCCTCGATGCTGCCCTTGAGCTTGGCGAACATCTGCTGGGCGTCGCCGGCCGAGACCTGCAGGCCGTTGATGGCGTCGGCCACCGCGCCGATGGTCTGCAGCAGGCCCCAGAAGGTGCCGAGCAGGCCGAGGAAGATCAGCAGCCCGATGATGTAGCGCGCGAGCTCGCGGCGCTCGTCGAGCCGTGTGGCGATGCCGTCGAGCACGGCGCGCGTGGCGGTGGGCGACAGCCTGATCTGGTCGCGCTCGCCCAGCATGGTCGCCATCGGTGCCAGGAGGTTGATCGACTCGGCGGGCGGCGGCGGCGCGCCTTCCTCGCGATGGATGTAGCGGCGCAGCCACTTCACCTCGGGCCACAGGATCAGCACCTGGCGGAAGACGAAGAAGATGCCCAGCACCAGCACGCCCACGATCACCGTGTTGAGGATCGGCGTGTGGTTGAACACCCTGAGCAGGTCCTCGTGCAGCACCCAGCCGATCCCTGCCACCACCGCCAGGAACAGCAGCATGCGGACCAGGTAGGGCAGGGGGTTGCTCATGCGATCAGCCGGCGGAGAGCAGCATTCGGCGCGGTCACGGGCCGGGCATCAGGACGTCAACGCGTTCGCCGCCGCGGCGGCCGGCGGCAAAGGCGCCGACTTCGATGCGTGCCGTCACGCCCTGGTCGATCAGATAGCTACGCACGGCGAGCGCGCGGGCGAGTGCCACTCTGCGCACATCGGCGGGGTCGGCGCCGCCGGCGAAGGCGCGAACCTCGACCTGCGCCATGCCCTGCTGGCTGATGGTCTTGGCCACGCGATCAAGATCTGCCTTTCCGGCGTCGCTGATGTCGGCCGAGTTGCTGCCAAACAGCACGGTGACGGTCGGTGCCACGCTCGACGGAGGCGCCTCGCGCGGCTCGTTCGGCGCGGGTCGGGACGACTTGGGCTCGGCCTCCGGCGCGGTCGTCTCGGCGGGCTTTGTTACGGGCTCCTGCACGAACGACCCCATCGTCCGCACATTCTGGGCAGAGGCGGGCGGCGCGCCGAGGCTGAAGGCCGCACCAGCGCCAAGGCCGAAAGCGGCCAGCGCGAGGCTGCAGGCGACCCAAGACCTTGTCATAACCGATTGCCTTTCAAGGGGGTTTTGGCGGCCGAAACAATATCCAATGGCGGCTGGAGCCTCAACCCGGCCCTGGGTTAACGTCGCCGCTCGAGGGGGAATTCGCATGCGTACCATCAAATCCCGTCTGTGCATGTTGGCACTATGGCTCGCGGCAGCGCCCGCCGCCAACGCCGCGGACCTCGCCGGCACGCGAGCCAGCATCGCACGCGGACTCGATGCGCAATATCCACGCATCGAGGCGCTCTACAAGGACATCCACGCCCATCCCGAGCTCGGCTTCCAGGAGGCGCGCACGGCAGCCAAGCTCGCGGGCGAGATGCGCGCGCTGGGCTACGAGGTGACCGAAGGCGTCGGCAAGACCGGCCTGGTGGCGATCTACAAGAACGGCGCTGGTCCCACCGTGATGGTGCGCACCGAGCTCGATGCCCTGCCGTTGCCGGAGAAGACCGGGCTGCCCTATGCCAGTACGGCCAAGCAGACCTTGCGCGGTGTCGAGACGCCGGTGATGCATGCCTGCGGCCACGATATCCACATGGCCGTCTGGGTCGCGGTGGCCAAGACCATGCTCGACCTGAAGGACCAGTGGAGCGGCACGCTGATGTTCGTGGCGCAGCCGGCGGAAGAGGGCGGCGGCGGCGCCAAGTCCATGGTGGCCGACGGCCTGTTCACGCGCTTCCCCAAGCCCGACTACGGCTTCGCCCTGCATGTCGGTCCGGGTCCCTTTGGCGTGGTGTCGCTACAAGCCCGGCGTCGATCAACTCGACCTCCGACGGCCTTGTCGATCACCTTCAACGGCAAGGGCGGCCACGGCTCGCGGCCGCACACCACGATCGATCCGGTGATGATGGCCGGCCATTTCATCGTCGACGTGCAGAGCGTGATCAGCCGCGAGAAGGACGCCGCGCGCTTCGGCGTCGTCACCATCGGCTCGGTCCAGGCCGGCAATGCCGGCAACGTCATTCCCGACAGCGCGACGCTGCGCGGCACGATCCGCTCCTACGACAACGCCACGCGGCTCAAGATGCTCGAAGGCATCGAGCGCACGGCCAAGGCGGTGGCGATGATGGCCGGCGCGCCGCGAGCCCGAGATCAAGATCAGCGAAGGCGCCAAGGCGGTGGTCAACGACGATGCGCTCGCCGCCCGCAGCGGCGCGGTGCTGAAGGCGGCGTTCGGCGACAAGGCGCGGCTGATGTCGGAGCCCGGCTCGGCCAGCGAGGACTATTCGGAGTTCATCATGGCCGGCGTGCCGTCGTTCTACTTCGGCATCGGCGGCCTCGATCCCAAGGACCTGGCGCAGGCGGCGGCCGAACAAGACTCCGGTGCCCGGCAACCACTCGCCCGAGTTCGCCCCTGTGCCCGAACCCACCATCCGCACCGGCACGGAGGCGATGAGCCTGGTGCTGCTCGACGTGCTGCAGAAGAAGTAGCTCGTCGCTGGGAGTTTCCCAAAACTTTCCGTCTCCCTGGGAAGCCTCCGATGCCGATGGCACAAGGGTTTTAGGCGATTTTCCCCATTTGCCCACCCCTCCACCCAAGTCGTTGATATCAAAGATTCTGTTACCGGTACTAGGATACCGTTCCGTAAGCCATTGATATTGAACGATTTTGACTTCCCAGCACGAGCGCTACGCCAGCATCTCCACCATCGGGTCGCGCAGGCCGACGTTGGTGGCGAGGAGCGACGGGCCGCCCAGCACATAGGGCTGGCCGTTGGCGTCGCTGATCAGGCCGCCGGCCTCGCGCACCAGCAGCATGCCGGCCGCGACGTCCCACGGCTGCGAGACCGTATTCGAAGTAGGCGTCGTAGCGCCCGGCCGCGACGAAGGCGAGGTCGAGCGCGGCGGCGCCCCAGCGGCGCACGCCCGCGGTCTTGCCCATGACGGCCTCGAGCTTGCGCAGATAGGCCGGATGGTCGCCGCTTGCCGATATGGGGGATGCCGGTGCCGACCAGCGCGCGCGCCGGCTCCTTGCGGCCCGAGACGCGCAGGCGGCGCGAGCGGGCGTTGGGCGTGTCGATGAAGGCGCCGTTGCCCTTCTCGGCCCAGAACAGCTCGTCGGAGATCGGCTGGTAGATGACGCCGGCGATGATCTCGCCGTCGCGCTCGAGCGCCGAGCGAGATCGCGAAGTGCGGCACGCCATGCAGGAAGTTGGTCGTGCCGTCGAGCGGATCGGCGATCCAGCGGTTGCGGCCGTCGCCCTTGATCTCGCCGCCTTCCTCGCCGAGGAAGCCGTAGTCGGGGCGCGTGCGCTCGAGCTCCTTGCGCAGGATGCGCTCGGCCATGATGTCGGCGCGGCTGACGAAATCGCCGGGGCCTTTCTCGGAGACCTGGAGCTGCTCGACCTCGCCGAAGTCGCGCTTCAGCGCCTTGGCGGCGGCGAAGCAGGCGCGGATCATCACCGTGATGGTGGCCGAGCGGACCGCCAGCGACTTGCGCTCGGGCGGACCCGATCGCTCGCGGCCCATCTCGAGCGGGCCGCGGCCGACGCGCGCGACCGGCGGGCAGGCCGCTGCGAGGGACGACGATCGGGAGGAGAGGCCACGATGCCGATCAATCCTTGGCGCGTTCCATGTAGTTCGCCGTCGTCGGTGTTGATCACCAGCTGGGTGCCGACGCCGATGTGCGGCGGCACCATCACGCGGACGCCGCCTTCGACGATGGCGGGCTTGTAGGACGACGAGGCGGTCTGGCCCTTCACCACGGCGTCGGCCTCGATGACGGCCAGCATGACGGTCTTGGGCAACTGCACGCCAACCGGCGTGGCTTCGTGGAGCGAGACCTGTGACTTCCATGCCGTCCTGCAGCCAGCGCGACTGGTCGGGATCGAGGACGTCGGCGCCGACGACGAGCTGCTCGAAGTTCTCCTTGTCCATGAAGGTGAAGCCGTTCTCGTCCTTGAACAGGTAGGTGCAGTCGCGCTCGTCGATATGGACGTGCTCGATGGTCTCGCCCGAGCGGAAGCGTTCCTGCAGCTTGTTGCCCTCGCGCAGCGCCTTGGCCTCGATGGCCACGAACGCGCCGCCCTTGCCGGGGCTGATGTGCTGGACCTTGAGCGCGACCCAGAGCTTGCCGTTGTACTCGATGACATTGCCGGCGCGGATGGAATTGACGGGGACTTTCATGGGCTTAACCGCTTGGTCGGAATGAATGAATTGGCCTCGCACGCATGAAGGAATGCGCGGAACGAGGCCGGCGCGGGCTTGTATCAAAGGCCGGGAGGGGCCGCAACCGCGCCCGGCTATGACCGAATGCGCTCGTTATGCTCCTCTCCCCCTAGCGGGGAGAGATATCCGAGTTCGGCCTGCTTCTTCTTGGGCAGCGCTGCAGCGATCACGGCATGGGCGCGCTTGAGATAGGCCTTGATCTCGGTCAGGCGGTGAGCACCTTGGGTTCGTCGAGCGAGACCCATTTGGCGCGGGCGAGATAGGGCGCAGGGCGGAAGCCGGGTGAGCGCTGACAGCGCGTCGAAGTGCTCGGGGGCCGACTTGAAGCACAGATGCGGCGGGCTGCGTGTCGTCGGGCGCGATCAGGCAGAACATCTTGCCGCCGACCTTGAAGACGATGCACGCCTTCCCATTGCACGGAACGCGTTGGCCGCCGGCAGCTTGCGAACAATAGGTGTCGATCTGCTTCGGAGTCATCGTCATCGGCGCCAACCCTACACGCCGCGCGCGCCGCATGCGATGGTCGGGCATGACCGACTGGCGCCCCGACAAGCTCGCCCGCCGCCTGCCCTTCCTGCAGGCGCGCGCGCGCATCCAGGGCGGCGCTGCGCCAGTGGTTCGCGCGCGGAAGGCTTCGTCGAGGTCGAGACGCCGATCCTGCAGGTGGCGCCCGGCGCCGAGGTGCATCTCGCAGGGCTTCGCCACCGACTGGGAGACGCCCGACGGCGAGGAGGAGCAGGTGCGCTGGCTGCACTCCTCGCCCGAGTTCGCGATGAAGAAGCTCTGGCCGGCGGCGTGCCGAAGCTCTTCCAGTTCGCCCGCGTGTTCCGCAACGGCGAGGGCTCGGCGCTGCATCATCCCGAGTTCACCATGCTCGAATGGTATCGCGCCGGGGCGGGCTACGAGACGATCATGGACGATTGCGCGGCGCTGCTCGGCGCTCACCGGCGCGCGCGAGCTCAGCTGGGAGGACAAGGTCTGCGATCCCGAGGCGACGCCCGAGCGGCTGACCGTCGCCGAGGCCTTCGAGCGTTATGCCGGTGTCGACGTGCTGGCGGCGGTCGGCGACGCGGAAAAGCTCGCGCAGGCGTCGGGCATCGCCATGCATGCCGGCGATACATGGGACGACGTCTTCTTCCGCGTCATGTTCGCCAAGATCGAGCCTCGGCTCGGCATGGGCCGGCCGACCATCCTCTGCGAATACCCGATCTCGATGGCGGCGCTGGCGCGCGCCAAGCCGGGCGATCCGCGCGTTGCCGAGCGCTTCGAGCTCTATGCCTGTGGCGTCGAGCTGGCCAATGCCTTCGGCGAGCTGACCGATCCCGCCATCCAGCGCGCGCGCCTGAGGGCCGACATGGACGAGAAGGAGCGGCTCTACGGCCTGCGCTGGCCGGTCGATCCCGATTTCCTGGCGGCGCTCGACCACGGCCTGCCGCAATGCTCGGGATTGCGCTGGGCTTCGACCGTCTGGTGATGCTGGCGACGGGCGCAAAGCACATCGAGGACGTGCTGTGGCTGCCGGTCCGCTAAGGACGACCTGCGCACCATCGTGGCGTTCCTGGTGACGCCGCTGCGGTGCCGATCGCGCTGCTGCCGACCTCGTGCTGCTGATCGAGCGCGGCTGGACGGCGTTCTGGTCGGCTGCGGCTTCGCCTTCGGCGTGGCGACGTGGCCTGCTGGTGGTTGTCGCTGTCGTCTTCTCGTACTGCCGATGTCTTCACCTGGATTGCTCGCCGAGGCGCTGTGGCCGGGCGGCGGGGCAGGCGTGGTTTCGGGGACGATCTTCTGGCTGATCGCCCGGCCAGACGGCACGCCTGACGAGGCAGGAACATGATCGCGTTCCACCAGGGCACCGCTCGGCGCAGCCGATCAGGCCGTGGTCGGTGGCTTGCCTTCGAGGTAGGTGCTCTTGCCGGCGGCGAATGGATCGAGCTCCGGCCAGATGAACAGCACCTGCGCCTTGCCCTGCAGCGTGCCCCAGGCATGGGCGGCGCGCGGCGGAATGATGACAGTCTGTCCCGGGCCGGCGTGATGGCGCACGCCGTCGATCTCGACCCAGACCTCGCCTTGCTCGACCACGACGATCTCCTCCTGGTCGTGCAGATGGCGAGGAATGGCGACACCGGGCTCGACCCAGTTGCGCAGCACGCTGGTGCTCGCGGCACCCTGCTCGCGGGCGCAGAGCCATTTGCCCGCCACGCCGGGGCGCATCAGGATTTCAGGCAGAGAGGCGGTGTCGACGATCGGCATCAGTCGCGAGCATAGAAGAGTTCGTTGAACTTCGCGACGGCGTCCTTGGGCCCGCCTTTGTGAGTTCCACACGCCGCCCGCCACCGCCAGGAAATCGGCGCCGGCCGCGATCACCGGCCTGCAGTTCTCGACCGTGATGCCGCCGATCGCCACGCACGGCACTTCCATCATTCCGCTCCACCATTCGATGATCTCGAGATCGGCCGGCGTGGTGACAGCCTTGGTGGCGGACGGGAAGAAGGCGCCGAATGCGACATAGTCGGCGCCGGCATCGGCCGCTTCCATGGCGAGGTGCCGAGAGGCCTTGCAGGTGACGCCGATCTGGCGGTCGGGGCCGACGATGCGGCGCGCTTCGGCGTAGGGCATGTCGTCCTGGCCGATATGAACGCCGTCGCAATCGAGCTTCACCGCGAGATCGGGCCGGTCGTTCATGAAGAAGGCGACGCCGCGCTGCTGGCAGATCGGCCTCAGCGTGTCGGCGGCGCGGGCGATCGCGGCGTCGTCGACGTTCTTCAGGCGAAGCTGGAAAGCCGCGACGTCGCCGCCGTCGAGCGCGGCGCGCAGCTCGTCGGCGAAGATCGCCGGATGCTCGATGCGCTCGGGCGAGATGAGATAGAGACGGGTCGATGAGGGGTCCATTGGCGAGCGGAGAAGTTAGAGCAATGCCTGCGCTGTTGCCATGCCGCCGATGCCATGGGAGTTTGCAACCACGATGACTCGCACTGCTCCTCTTCTTCTCGGCCTGCTCTGCCTCGCTGCGTGCAACGGCCCCGATCCCAATCCGCTCGCCTGGTCGGCGACCTACGCGAGACCCTACGAGGCCCTGACGAGCTGCCTCGCGCAGACGACGCCGGTCGAGTACCAGGTGGTGCCGGCCATCGACCAGCGCCAGAACCTCGGCGGCGTGCTGCTGACCTCGAAGAGCAATGGCCAGAAAGTCGGCGAGTTCGACGTCTATCGCATCGACGACAACAACAGCCGGGTGGTCTTCCGCAGCACCATCAGGACCATGGGCGGCAGCTCGTATCTCGAAGACCAGGCTCGCCAGGTCGCCAACAGCTGCGGCATGTGAGGTTGGCGATTACTGCGCGCCGCCACCCAGGTGATCGAGAATGTCCGAGCGGCGAAAGGGGCGGCTCCGTCGAAATAGGGCGTGGTGTTCACGTCGATGATGTAGTGCCGGCCGTCGTTGTCGCTAGACGGCGTCGATCGTGCCGAAGCTGAAGCCGATCGCCAGGACGAAGGCGGCAAGCTGCGCCAGCAGAGCCTCCGGTCCTTGGTCTGATCCAGCCACGGGCCGGTACCGGCCCTCGACCAGGACAAAGCGGGAAGTCCGGCTGCTGACGTCTCCGAAGGTCTTCTTGATCGGCGCGGGATTGATGCCCTCCCACAGCACGAGGCGGTCCTGCCAGAGATAGGCGCGGTGATAGCCGGCCGTCGTCGTTCGAGATGAAGCGCTCGATGCAGAGCGCCGGGTCGTCCCATGACGGCCCCGGCACGTCGCCCGCCCGCATGATCGGGTAGTTGGCCGGCCCCAGCCCGGGCTCCGCGAGATGCATGCCGAGCCGCGCCAGCTCGGCCGCAGGCAAGTACCTCTCCGTCTGGCCGCCATGGTTCAACGATGTCTTCAGGATCACCGGCGTATCGGCGGGCATCGACCGATCGGCAAGGGCCACGGGCAGCGCCAGGGAGGCGCACATCTGCTGCACGGCCGGCTTGGAAAGATCGGTGACGCGATCGTTGATCGTCCGGATGCCGCGCGCCGCAAGCGCCGCGAGGAGCTCGGCGCGGCGCGCCGGAAAGCCGGCCGTCACCGTCACATTGATATGGAACAGGAAGTGCGTGGCGCTCGGGTGGGATGGCCGCCAGCACGGCCTCGACGGAGTCGTCGAAACGGGCATGCAGGCGCGTCGCCGCTGGGAAAGAGGCTGGACGCCAGGAAACCCCGCCAGGCCATCCATTGGTAGACGACCAGGCCGGTCCCGCCGGGCTGACGGGGATTTCCGATCAGGCCTTTACATCTTGCCCTGATAGATCGCGATGATCTTGTCGAGCATGTCGAGCGCCTCGGCGCGCGGGCGCTGGAAGGTGTTGCGGCCGATGATCGAGCCGTTGGCGCCGCCGTCGCGCAGGCCGCGGATCTCGGTGAACAGGCCCTCGAGGTCCTTGGCCTCGCCGCCGGAGAAGACGACGATGCGGCGGCCGTTGAAGGTCGCCTGCACCACGTGCTTGACGCGCTCGGCCAGGGTCGAGATGTCGATGTTGGCCTTCTCGTAGGCGGCCTTGGCCTCGGGCTGCCACAGCACGTTGGTCGGCGGCTTGACCTTGATGATGTGCGCGCCCAGCAGCGCGGCGATGTGGGCGGCGTAGGCGCAGACGTCGATCGCCGTCTCGCCCGCCTTGTCGAGCTTGCCGCCGCGCGGATAGGACCACATGACGACGGCGAGGCCGACCGACTTGGCCTCCTCGGCCAGTTCGCGGATCTCCTCCATCATCTCGTACTGGTCTTCCGAGCCCGGATAGATCGTGAAGCCGATCGCCGCGCAGCCGAGGCGCAGCGCATCGTTCACCGACGCGGTGACCGCCTGGTCCTTGTTGGTCGACAGCGAGTTGGCGCTGTTGAGCTTGAGGATGGTCGGGATCGCGCCGGCGAAGGTGTCGGCGCCGGCCTCGAGCGGGCCGAGCGGCGCGGCGTAGGCGTTGAGCCCGGCGTCGATCGCCAGCTGGTAGTGATAGTGCGGATCGTAGGCGGCCGGATTGGGCGCGAAGGAGCGGTCGGGGCCGTGCTCGAAGCCCTGGTCGACCGGCAGGATCACCATCTTGCCCGAGCCGCCCAGCCGGCCGTGCATCAGGATGCGGGCGAGGTTGGCCTTGGTGCCGGGGCAGTCGCTCTCGTAGTTGTCGAGGATCTTCTTGACGGTGCGGGTGATCTTCACGGCCGGGCTCCCTTTTCCATTGGAGCGCCGGTGATAGCGGCGGCGGACCCGCCGTTCAAGCCCCGGCCACGGCCGAACGTGCAACTACCTGCCGCGTCATTGACCCGCGGCCGGCTTACCACATTGGGCACAGCCTCGGTCCCGACAACGCGGCTGGCGAAACGACAAGCGAGATGTCACTGCAATGCTCCATGCGCGGACGTCCCTGTCGTTGCGCCGACTGCCGTTCTTCTTCGGCTGGGTGATCATCGCGGTGGCGTTCGTGACCGTGGCGCTGGGCGTGACGGCGCGTACCGCCTTCTCGCTGATGTTCCCGCCGATCGTCGACGAGTTCGGCTGGGAGCGCGGCCTGGCGGCGGGCGCCTTTTCCTTCGGCTTCCTGGTGTCTGCCTGGTGAGCCCGGTGCTCGGCCGGCTGATGGACAAGCAGGGGCCGCGCTTCGTGATCGAGGGCGGCGTGCTGGTGCTGCGCGGCGGGCCTGCTGGGCGCCACGATGATCAGCACGCCCTGGCAGCTCTATGCGACGCTCGGCCTGCTGGTGGGCATCGGCGCGAACAGCATGAGCTACTCGGTCCAGTCGCAGTTCCTGCCCAACTGGTTCGTGCGCCGGCGTGCGCTGGCCATCGGCATCGCCTTCTCGGGCGTCGGCGTGGGCGCGATCCTGATCCTGCCCTGGCTGCAGAGCGTGATCCTGAACGACGGCTGGCGCAGCGCCTGCTGGACGCTCGGGCATCGTGATCCTGGTGGTGCTGCTGCCGATCAACCTCCTCGTCACCAAGCGGCCGCAGGATCTCGGCCTGCTTCCCGACGCGCGAACGGCACGGACCTGACGGCAGGGCGTCGCTGCAAAAGTCGAACATCGTCGATGCCGAGTGGGCGGCCATCGAATGGACGCTGCAAGCGCGCCGTGCGCACGGCGACGCTTCTGGTGGCTGGTGCTCGAGCTATTTCTGCGGCGGGCTACATCTGGTACGCCGTCCAGGTCCACCAGACCAAGTACCTGGTCGAGATCGGCTTCAGCCCGATGCAGGCGGCGTGGTCGCTGGGCGTCGTGGCGATGGCCGGCATTCCGGGCCAGATCCTGCTCGGCGCGCTGTCGGACCGCATCGGCCGCGAGATCGTGTGGAGCGATGAGCTGCGCGGGCTTCGCGATCTGCTACGCCGCGCTCCTGGCGCTCGCCGCCGCGCCCATCGCAGCCGCTGCTCTACGTCATGGTGCTGTCGCAGGGCCTGCTGGGCTATGCCTTCACCGCCATGATGGGCGCGGTGGTGGCCGAGATCTTCGAGGGCCCGCACTTCGGCTCGATCTTCAGCCTGCTGATGGTCGTCGCTGATCG
Source organism: uncultured Alphaproteobacteria bacterium (assembly GCA_963755595.1). Lineage (GTDB taxonomy): Bacteria > Pseudomonadota > Alphaproteobacteria > Reyranellales > Reyranellaceae > Reyranella. The sequence goes on from CAVWKP010000018.1 coordinate 520,959, forward strand.
GCGGCGGCGCGGTCGGGCCGTTCGTCACCGGCGTGCTGCACGACATCGACGGCAACTACACCATCGCCTTCGCGCTCGGCGCTGGCTTTCAGCGTCGTCGGCGCCGTCGCGGTCTGGTTCGCCGCACCCGCGCAAGGTGCGCATGGTCGCCGGGAGTCTCGAATTCCTCGCCATTCATGTGGGGAGGCGCCCGCGGCCGCCCCTACTCAGCCTTGATGCCCGCGAACTTGATCACCTTCGCCCACTTTTCGGTGGCCTCCGAGATGATCGTCGCGAAGTCCGCCGGTGAGCCGCCAACCACCGTGCCGCCCAGCTCGATGATCCGTTCCTTGATCTTGGCATCAGTGAGGCCGGCATTGATCTCCTTGTTCAGCCTGTCGACGATTTCGGCCGGCGTGTTCCGGGGCACGCCGATGCCGGTAAACCCGCTGGCCTCATAGCCCGGTACCAAGTCCGCCACCGTTTGCACGTCCGGGAACACGTCCAGGCGGGTCGCGGTCGTTACCGCGAGGGGGCGCAGCTTGCCGGCCTTGATGTGTGGGATCGCCTCTGCGACGGGTGCGAAAATCACCTGCAGGTGGCCGCTCAACAGATCGTTGATCGCGGGCGCGCCGCCGCGATAAGGGATGTGGACCAGATCCAGACCGGTCATCATCTTGAAGAGCTCGCAACAGATGTTTTGCGGCGTGCCGCTGCCGGCCGACCCGTAGTTGGTCTTGCCCGGGTTGGCCTTGGCATAGGCGATGAACTCGGGGAGCGTCGCAGCGGGAATGGACGGATTCACCACGACGACGTAGGCCAGCCGCGCGACGTAGATGACCGGTGCCATGTCCTTGACGAAGTCGAAACTGAGATTGCTGTAGAGCGCGGCATTGATCGCATTCGGAGTGACGACCTGCAGCAGCGTGTAGCCATCTGCCGGTGCCCTGGCGACCATCTCGGTTCCGATGTTCCCGCTGACGCCGGGCCTGTTATCGACGATGAATTGCTGGCCGAGGCGCTGCGACAGCCAGTCCCCCATCAGGCGAGCAAAGATGTCGGTCGCCCCGCCGGCGGAAAGCCGACGCCGAGGCGCGCCGGCCGTGACGGATAGGCGTCGGCCGGCACCACGCGGGACAGGGCCGGCAACGCAGCCGCGCCCACGGCCAGAGGCACGAATGTGCGGCGGCGAAATTTCACGATGCTTCCTCCCCAGCCGGCGCCATCTCGTGGACTTGCTGTCCCTCTGGACGCGCTACGGGAGTAGGCTACACGAGACTTATGAGCAGGTGGAAGGGTTCGTTAACCAGTAATACGAGACCGTGTCAGGCTATACATAACAT